>NZ_MRCB01000015.1 GCF_001904635.1 Hydrococcus rivularis NIES-593 | reverse complement strand
ACGTCCGGATCTAACTGAGAGGTGCGGGGAATAATATCCCTCATCGACTCAACCCGCATCGCTGCTCTGTCGGCAGGTTGTGATGACTTTGTACGCAAACCTTTTCGAGTCGAGGTCATCTTTGAAAAGATCGCCAAACATTTGGGAGTGCGCTACCTCTATAGTTCTCCCCAATGGCGTAACGGGGTAGAAGAGAACTCGCTAGATTTGTCCCAACCGTCGCGGCTTCAACCAGACGAGCTGAGAGAGGCTCTCGCTGCGATGTCGCCTAAGTGGGTGGAACAATTGCATCAAGCTGCCCTAAAAGTTAATGGCAAGGAAATTCTCACGCTCGTCGAACAACTTCCTCAACCCAACGATTATTTAGCCAATACCCTAACCTATTTAGTTAATAACTTTTGTTTTGAAGAGATAATCGCCTTAACCCAACAAGTAGCTAGAGAATAAATTCTCTGTCTAAGAGGCTAAAGATCGTTTTATTTTAGATTTTGCAATATTCTCAACAACCGTTCTTGTGATTAATTTCCTGGTCGAGCGAAAAAGTTTTCTTTAGAAGACCCGATAGAAATTTCAGTCGATTTTAATCGAGTTGAGCTTTGAGCCTAGAACTTTAGTTCTAGGCGTTGATGCCTCCTCCAGCATAGAAATTGAAGCAGTAGCAAGCATCAGAAAAAGATCTCGCTCCCAGCCATGACAAATGTAACGCTCCGAACATGACATTTGTTCGATGTCGATAGAAATTTCCTAGGGATAACTTAGAGAAACAAACAATCAAACCAAGGAAAACTTTTTATGATTGAGAACACTAAAGCAACGCAAGAGATGAAAGAGTTAAATCTTGGCTGGTGGTAACTCTTATAGTTAGGCAACTAAATAGCGATCGCAGCAAGCGCAGGAAATCTCTACTGCGCTTGTTATTCCCTGAAAGATGCTCGAACATTGAACGCAGTGCCAAGTTTTGATGCAAGTCTGCTTTGAGAGGTTTGAATTGAGCCTATAGAAACTGAAAAATCTATGTTTAAGAATCTCAAGCTTGCTACTAAATTTACTTTATTTCTATTGCTGGTTCTCTTAGGCGGGATCTCGGTCAGTGGAATAGCGTTGTCAGAGGCTCTCGAACACAGAGCTAAAGATGAAATAGATTATAGGGCACAGGTTCTCATCCAAATGGTGAACTCGATTAGGGATTATACCAATACCCACATCAATCCCCTTTTAACGCCTAGCCTGGAAACTCAACCAGAATTCATTCCTGAAGCAATACCAAGCTTTGCTGCTAGAGAGATCTTTGAAAAATTTCGCAACAACAAAGAAGATAAAAATTACTTTTACAAAGATGCCACGCTTAACCCGACAAATTTGCGCGATAAAGCTGACGAATTTGAAATTAGTATTATCGAGCAATTTCGCGCTAACCCAGAGTTAAAAACTCTATCGGGTTATCGAAATTTATTGGCAGAGAGACTATATTATAGCGCTCGACCTTTTGCCATCAAACAACCAAGCTGTCTTCGCTGCCATAGCACTCCAGAGATTGCTCCCAAGAGCCAATTAGAAACCTACGGAACAGAAAATGGTTTTGGGTGGAAGCTTGATGAAATTATTGGTAGCCAAATTATTTATGTTCCAGCTAGTCAAGTTTTTGAAAATACTCGTCTTACTTTTTCTTTAGTCATCGCAATTTTTATTGCGATTTTTACCGCAGTCATTTTGCTGATTAATTTTTTGCTCAAGAAGAATGTAATCCAGCCGATCAAACCAATGGCTCGGCTAGCTCAACAACTTGGTAACGATACAGCAGATGCGGAAGGGGAGCCAGAGATCGATCTTGGAAAGTTAACGGCGATCGCCAAGCGCTCGGACGAGCTAGGACAGTTGGGACGAGTCTTCCAACGAATGGCTCATGAAGTCCGCGATCGCGAGCAACGCCTAAGACAACAGGTGCAGGCACTTCGCATCGAGATCGACCAAACCAAAATAAGGCATCAGGTAAACGAGATCGCAGACAATACTTACTTTCAGAAGTTACAGCAAGAAGCAAAAGATATTAGAGGTAAATGGAAAGACTCTGATGAAAAGGAGTAATGGTTAGTGGTTCGTGGTTAGTAGAACAATCGATAACTAACAACTAAAAATCGCAAATTACCAATTATTAAGGAAATGCACTATGTCTAAAGTCGTGTCCGTCCATTCGTTCCGTGGTGGAACTGGCAAATCAAATGTCACTGCCAACATTGCAACTATCATCGCTGGATCTGGGCGGCGGGTTGGCATAGTCGATACCGACATCCAATCGCCTGGAATCCACGTCCTTTTTGGTCTCGAAGAAGAAAAAATTAATTATACTCTCAATGATTATTTATGGAGGCGTTGTACTGTCGAGCAAGCTGCTTATGACGTTACCCCCAATCTGAAAGTCAAGCAACCGCTTTTTGGCAGAAAGGGCAGTATTTATTTGATTCCTTCTAGCATCAAAACTGGCGAAATTTCTCGAATTTTGCGCGAAGGATACGACGCTCGTCGGCTTAATGATGGCTTGCAAGACCTGATGCGCCGTTTGAAGCTAGACTATTTGTTGATTGACACTCACCCTGGGATTAACGAAGAAACTCTGCTGTCAATTATCATTTCTAACGTTTTAGTCGTTATCCTGCGTCCGGATCGCCAGGACTATCAAGGAACTGCTGTGGCTGTAGATGTTGCCCGCAAGTTAGAGGTTCCCAAAATGCTGCTGGTGGTCAATAAAGCATTGCCAGCTTTGGATTTTGGAGCTTTGCGGCAAGAAATGCAGAAGACCTACAATACGAAAGTCGCTGGCATCCTGCCCGTTTGCGAAGAGATGTTTCATCTAGGGAGCAGCGACATCTTCTGCTTGCGCTATCCAGACCATTTCTGGTCGAAAGAAATCAAGGCGATCGCAAAACATGTTGTCAGTTAAATGTCAAGATGGTTCGCTTGCTATTAAACGAGCGGGCTTTTCGCGAACGTGAGTAGCGATCGCTCTCACCCGCTTGACTACAGAAATCATATATTGGTAATCCGGTAGCGAGCGATCGGGTAAATATCCCACTTCTTGAGCCAAAGCAGTGGGAGCATCGCTCATAACTTGGCGGATGTAGTCTTCGCGGTTGCGTTCTATTGTAGGTGCAATCAAAACCGAACCAGACGGAACATTGCGAGGATCGGTAAATAACACGCGCAATTGGACAGAATCCAACTGCGAACTGTAAAGATTGAATTCCTGCTCGGAAATTGCCCCAGCAGTCGCTTTCCCTTGAGCCACCCATTCAAGAACGGTTTTGGGCGTGGGAGCAAACATAATTTCAGCCAGCGTCAAGCCATAAAGGTTGTAGAGAGGGAAATAATATCCCGTTGCCGAACCTTGTTTGCCTAAGACGATGGTTTGACCATTGAGCGCTTTCAAGTCTCGGACGGGGCTATCTTGGCGAACGACCAGGATAGAGCTTAAATTCCCATCGTTTTGTAGCGGGAAAAGAGGAGTGTATTGGCGATAAGCGATCGCGCTTGCAGCTACGCCGGGAGGAGCAAAAACTAACGACCAATCCCTTGCCTCGATGCGATCGAGAGCTAAGGTTTCATTGAAAGCGGGTTCTATCTCGATCCGCGCTCCCATTTTTTCGCCTAAATAGCGATTGAAGCGATCGAAGCGATCGAGTATTTGTTTTCCTTGCTCGTAGCTTATAACGCCAATGACTAATTCCTCTACTTGAGTCGGCGTTATTTTGGCTCCACAAGCAGTTAACAATAACATTTGCACAAGAAAAAGACGACGGGAGATCGACTGCCGATAAGCGCGATCGTCAATAACGTTGGCAAGAGATTGAAAGGACATAAGTTAATAGACGTTTAAGAAGAATTTATGCGATCGCACTTAACGCAAGTCACAGAGAATTATCTATAAGTGCGAGTTAGCAACCATGACATTTATCAGGGGTAGGCTCATGACATTTATCAGATGTTTGTTCTTGGTTGAATTTTTACTATGAATATAGTTTCAAAAAGAAACGAAGCAGAAGTTCCCAAAACAAATCAATTTTGTATTCGAGAAACCTCTGCTTGCCCAAACTGAAAACACTTTACCAACTTAGGAGTAAATCATGACAGAACCAAGCAACAAAATCAATGCCTCGATGGAACTTTCCGAACAAGAATTAGATGCTGTTGCAGGTGGTACCGTCGTTTTAGGCGGAAATGTACCTCAAGCTCTGTTTCAAGATGGGTCTACCGACTTCGCTCAAAACCAGCTACAAGCTGCTCAGAAAGTCTCTTCCAATCGCAATGGCAGTGAAACTGTATCTCTAATCGCTGCTGATGCAGTTAAAACCGATGCCGACCAGATCACCAAGTTCATCAACGGCGTTAGCTAAATAATACCGCTCTAACCTGACGCTCCAAGCAGAGGTTGTCCTTACCAATATAGCAAGCGATCGACCTTTGCTTGCCCAAACTGAAAACACTTTACCAACTTAGGAGTAAATCATGACAGAACCAAGCAACAAAATCAATGCCTCGATGGAACTTTCCGAACAAGAATTAGATGCTGTTGCAGGCGGTACCGTCGTTTTAGGCGGAAATGTACCTCAAGCTCTGTTTCAAGATGGGTCTACCGACTTCGCTCAAAACCAGCTACAAGCTGCTCAGAAAGTCTCTTCCAATCGCGATGGTAGCGACACCATCTCTCTGGTCGCTGCTGATGCGGTTAAAACCGATGCCGACCAGATCACCAAGTTCATCAACGGCGTTAGCTAAATAACACCGCTCTAACCTGACGCTCCAAGCAGAGGTCTTGCTCATCAATATCGTGAGCGATCGACCTCTGCTTGTTCAGACTGAAAACACTTAACCAAGCAAGCATCAATGCTTGCATCGATTTTACAACAATTTTCAGATAAGTAGAATACGGCAATCTGTAGGGACTGAGCCTAGCTCAATCCCTATTCGTGTTTCATTCATCTAAGACAGGGTTATTTCATTCTGATTGCAGTTAACCAAGAAATGAATTTCTTGGCTCAAAATTTAAGTCCGTCTTATAGGACTTAAGGGATTAGACAGAGAATTGATTCTCTGGCTTTCTATCAATCATTTATAGCGAATGAGTTTGCTATTCCGAACTATAAAAAACAGATTTCATTGCAAAGCGATCGCTCGGATTCCGAATCAGAGAAAATACTTATTTTGTTATCAATAGGAACCGTGACATTTGTCAGGGACAAGCTCGTGACATTTATCAGATGTTGATTCTTGCTTAAATTTCTACGATGAATATAGTTCCAAAAGGAACGAAGCAGAAGTTCCCCAAACCAATCAATCTTACAGGAGAGAAACCTCTGCTTGCTCAAACTAAAACACGTTACTTAACCAATTTAGGAGTAAATCATGACAGAACCAACCAACAAAATCAATGCCTCTGTAGAGATGTCTGAGCAAGAATTGGATGCTGTCGCAGGCGGTGTATTCATTCTCGGAGGAGGACCTCAAGCACTGTTCCAGAAGGGTTCTACCGACTTCGCTCAAAATCAGCTAGTCGCCGCTCAGAAAGTCTCTTCCAATCGCAATGGCAGTGAAACTGTATCTCTAATCGCTGCTGATGCGGTGAAAACTGATGCCGATCAGATTACTGAGTTCATCAACGGCGCTGGCTAGATAATACCTATCTAACCTCAACCTCAAGCAGAGGTTTTCTTCTGAAATCTAAGAGGGATTAACCTCTGCTTGACCAAACTTGAAAATCCTACAAATTAAGGAGGAAATTATGTCAGACGAAATCGCTCCCATGGGTGGTGAAGCTGAAGAATTATCCGAGGAAGAATTAGATGCTGTTGCAGGTGGTGCAGATATATTTTTTTCTAGCTCTTTTTATGAGGAAAGTGCCACGTCGATCGCTCGGCAAACCACTGTGACTCCTGAAGGTAGTTCATCATCATTTGTTTTCAAGTCTTTGCACATAATCACTGGTGCTTTCCAATTTATTGGCTTGGGACTTGGATCGGCAGATGACATCCCTAAAATTGGAGGTTCGGACTTAAACAAAAAACGTTAAGTCGATAGAATTGCAGCTTGGTATAGCAGTTGAGCAGCTCAGCTTGACTGTTTTCTTAAGAGTTTTTAGTTAAAAGTTTCGATCGCAATGAGGACATTATGCCGCTCAACTTCACTTCTTTCAAGCATCCAGAATATATCGCTACCCAGCAGAATTATTCAAACCAAATCTGTCAAAGCAAACCTCAATTTTTCTTGGGAGTAACAAGTTTCCTCCTAGTGCCGCTTTGCCTAGTTTTAGGAATGTTTTTGTTTCAAAAATTTCGCACCCAACACTATCCTATTACTTTACATCAGCAGAAAGAACTTTTAGAAAAAATGTGGCAAATTAATTCTTCTAGATAGACTGAAACAGCGGTTGTTCTTATAAAAGAGATTGCGATCGCACTGGACAGTTATATAAATATTGAATAACCCAATAAGATATGAATGCTTTGCTGAGAGTTGATTGTCATCCCAGCCAGTAACCTACTTTATTAGTAGAGATAACTGGCTGGTTTCTTTTAGGTTTCACTCTACCCAAAAACGCTTAAGCAGTCAATGAAAGATAGAAGAATTCTCTATAGCAATTTTAATTGATTTGTGAGTAGTGCGAGCATCTTGCTCGCAAATTCCTTAAAAGCGGACGAGATGCGAGCGAGACGCTCGCACTTGATTGCAACCTGGTATAACTTTCGCGATCGCACTCAACGAAAGTCAGAGAAAACTATCTATTTCGCTATCAATAAAAACCGTGACATTTGTCAGGGGTAAGTTCGTGACATCGATCGGATGTTTATTTTTAGTTGAATCTCTACGATAAGACTATCAACAAAGATACGAAAGCTGAACTTTCAGTTCAAACAAAAAACAACAAATCGAAAAGGAGACTAACAATGTCTGAAGAACGCAAATTCAACGATCTCGAACTTAAAAAGGAAGAGTTGGAATCGATCGCAGGAGGTTATGAGGGAGAGCATTATTACCCCAACCCCTGGAAAATGGACGCAATGCCGTCAATGCCGTCAATGCCGCCGATGCCGCCGATGCCATCATTCGATGATTATAAATCGATGCAATTACCAAAAGGCGATCGTAGCGAGTATCAGCATACCGAGTGGGAATCGAAATAGTCGCTAGCACGAGCGTTTAACTGTATGGAGGCGAGTTAACCATGATAAGCATAGCTAAAACTGTTTTGGATAGCGCTCTACTGCATCCGTTGCGCCAGTGGCTTGAAGATATAGATATTCGCGATCCTCAAGTTGCTAGGTTTATCTGCAAGCTCGTCCCAGCGCAGTGTCCTTTTGAGCGGAAAATCTCATTGTTTGGTCGCACAATCCTTTACATTCCACCGTTGTGCAAACTAAATCCTCTTTACGAGCAAATCGTTGGTCTTCGTTTCAAGTCTCTGTCTTATCTTGCAGATATATGCAACGAAGATGTAACGCTTTACTGCTAATTAAAGTGCGTCGCTTTCACCGCAACAGTCTCACAAGCCAAGAGTCCCTCGAAAAATACTTCCCGATTTTCTCATCTACAAGGGAGTTATATTATGACAGACGTTCTACTCAAAGAACTTAGTAATAGCGATATTGACTGGTTGCTGGCGACGGGGACTCAGGAAGAAATTCCTCCCAGTACGACAATACTCCGTCAAGGACAACCTGTCGAGGCACTATATATTTTATTAGATGGTGCATTAACAGTTTCCGTCTCTCAAGCTGACAACAATCCCTTGGGTCGCGCTTTTGCTGCCTTAGAAGGTGGCGAAATGTCAGGGCGCGAGATCGCCAGATTATCAAGCGGAGAGATGCTGGGAGAAATGCCCTTCTTAGAGGCTTCCCTGTCCGCTACTACCGTCAAAGCGATCGAAAAGTCGCTAATCTTGTCAGTGCCGCAGCAGCAACTGACCCAAAAACTGCAAGAAGATCTTAGTTTTGCCGCTCATCTCTATCGAGCGATCGCAATTCAACTTGCAGACAGACAGGCAAAAATGGTTTCCGAGATCGGTCATAGTACCATCGTTCTCGGTCAACCTCAGTTGCGAGAAATCCTCTTTGTATTTGCAGAACTGCACGATAGCGACATCGATTGGATGATTTCTGCCGGAAGTGCGACGAGAATTCCTGCGGGTACGGTTCTCGTCCGTGGAGGAAGACCGATTGAGGCGCTGTATATTCTACTGGATGGAAAATTGACCCTTTCCGTCTCCGAGAATGATGGCAATCCCTTGATGCGGGCTTTTTCAAACTTAGAAGGCAGCGAAATTTCGGGACGGGAGTTCGCCAGATTATCTAAAGGCGACTTAGTAGGAGAAACCTCTTTTGTAGAGGCGAGTCCTCCTGGAGTTGCTGTCGCAGCGATCGAAGATTCGCTAGTATTGTCGATTCCTCGGTGGCGGTTAGCGGCAAAACTGTTACACGATGAGGGTTTTGCTGCCCGGTTTTATCGAGTGCTGGCAATTTTGCTTGCCGACAAACAGCAGGGAATAATTAGTCGCCTCGGCTATGGCAGGCTCAGCTATAGCAAGGGTCAGTCCCTAGATGAAGACTGCAACTATGAAAACGAAATCAATTCCGATTTCTTAGCTCAAGTAGCATTGGCTGGTACCAGATTTAATTGGATGCTCAAAAAGATTCAAGGCAGGTAAGACCAATTCGCAATTAACAATTCGCAATCTTATGGTTACCGAAAAAAGCAACCTGTTTCGCCAAAAAGCTCTAGAACGTTCTGCTTCTCCCGAACGGCTAGACCGCCTCGTGCAAGTCGTCAGTCCCAAGCATTGGCTGCCGTTGACCGCCCTCGGCACCTTGGTAGCGGCAGGGCTAAGCTGGAGTATTCTGGGTCGAGTTCCAATCGCGGTTTCCGGTCAAGGCGTATTAGTCTATCCGAGCAAAGTCGTGTCTTTCCAATCATCTAGTTCGGGGCAGTTGCAGACCGTCAACGTACAAGTTGGCGACTACGTAAAAAAAGGACAGGTGCTGGCAACGATTGACAAATCAGACATCAAGAAGCAATTACAGCAGCAGCGCGACAAGCTAGTGGAACTACAAGCCCAGGATCGGGACGCTAAACTGCTGCAATACCAACGCACCCAACTGGCAAAAGTTGCGATCGCCCAGCAGCGTCAAGGGATTTTGCAAAACCTCCGAGTCACTCAGGAGCTGAGTCCTATTCTTAGAGATAAAGGACTGCTCGCACTCGAACAACAGCGACTAGACCTACGGCAACGCTTGCAGGACTCTCAGGCATTGGCTCCGACTCTCAAGGAAAGGCTGGAGAGACGCAAATGGTTGCAGAATGAAGGGGCGATTTCACAGGATACCGTACTAGAAGCACAACAGACTTACCTAGATGGTCTCGCGAGGATCGCCGATATTAAAAGTCAGTTAAAGGCACTCGATGTCAGGCAAGTTGAGGCAGAAACCAGCTATCGCCAAAACCTCAACCAGATCGTCAGCCTCCAAGCACAATTGAAAGATCTAGACACTCAAGAAAAAACTCTCGCCGAACAAGATTTTCAAGCTTCAATTAACCGACAAAATCAGATCCTCGAAACAAAACGGATTATCGGCCAATTGGAACTACAAGCCAAGGGAAGCCAAATTACCAGTAAATACAGCGGACGCATATTAGAACTAGCAGTGGCTCCCGGACAAGTTCTCAGCGAAGGAACTCGACTTGGTTCTATCGCAGCAGAAGCTCCATCCGCCAAGCTAGTTGGTGTCGCCTTTCTTCCAGTGAGCGAAGGCAAAAAAATCCAAAAAGGCATGAAAATGCAAATTACGCCTACCACGGTGCAGCGAGAACGATATGGCGGCATTGTGGGTACTGTTACCAATGTCTCAGCCTTCCCCGTCACTAAAGATGGCGCTTTGAGCTTGGTAGGAAATCCAGACCTCGTGCAGAGTCTGATGTCTCAAGGTCCTCAAATCCAAGTATTTGCAGAACTCCAACCGGACAAATCGACCTTTAGCGGCTATCAGTGGTCTTCCTCCAAGGGTCCACAGGTGAAAATTTCTCCGGGAACCACAACCGCCGTGCGAGTCACCGTTGAAGAACGCGCGCCCATCACCTTTGTCTTACCCATCCTCAGATCTTGGAGTGGCATAGATTAATTATGTTGTGGCAATTGCAAAAACTACTCAAGCGTAAAGGTATCCGGCGGCGTACTCCCACGTTGTTGCAAATGGAAGCGGTCGAATGTGGCGCTGCCGCCTTGGGTATTATTCTTGGTTACTACGGTCGCATCGTACCGCTAGCGCAACTTCGTCAGGACTGTGGCGTATCCCGCGACGGCAGTAAAGCCTCCAACGTCCTCAGCGCTGCCAGAGGTTTCGGACTCAAGGGCAAAGGGCTGAAAATTAAGGATTTAAACGAGCTGCGCAAACTGGACTGTCCCTACATCGTATTTTGGAACTTCAACCATTTTTTGGTTGTCGAGGGATTTAGCAAGGAACGAGTCTACCTCAACGATCCCGCCAGCGGACCGCGCAGCGTCTCCATACAAGAATTCGACGAAGCCTATACGGGGGTTGTCCTAGTTCTAGAACCAGGACCGGAGTTCAAAAGAGGTGGCACAAAACCCAGCATCATTTGGAGTCTATGGGAACGGTTGCAAGGATCGATCGGGGTACTCGCTTACTGCATCCTAGCAGGATTTCTGCTGGTGATTCCCGGACTGGCAATTCCAGTGTTTTCTCAGGTATTTGTAGACAACATTCTCGTTCAAAACCGCAATGAATGGTTGCGTCCGCTGTTGTTGGGGATGCTCCTCACAGCCGGAATTAGCGGGCTGTTGACCATGCTACAGTTGCGGTTCCTGCGGCGAATGAAGATCAAGCTCTCGGTGGGAATGTCGAGCCGATTTCTGTGGCACATCCTACGCCTGCCTGTCGGTTTTTATGCGCAACGGTTTGCCGGAGAAATTAGCAGTCGCGTCCGCCTCAACGATAGTTTGGCTAATCTTCTTTCGGGAAATTTAGCTACCACTGCCATTTCCGCCGTTATGGTCGTATTCTATGCCGCGATCATGTTGCAATATGACGCGGTGTTGACTTCGATTGGGATAGTTTTCGTTGCGATAAATCTCGCCGCCTTGCAGTTAGTATCTCGGTGGCGCGTGGATGCCAATATGCGATTAGTACAGGAGCAAGGAAAAGTTAGCGGCGTATCGATTTCTGGTCTTCAAACGATGGAAACCTTGAAAGCATCTGGGTTGGAGTCAGATTTCTTTTCCCGCTGGGCGGGCTACTATGCCAAGGCGATTAACGCTCGGCAAGAAATGGGTGTTACCAACCAAACTCTCGGCGTTTTGCCTACGTTTCTCTCTAGTATTACGTCCATGTTGGTTTTAGTAGTGGGCGGTCTTCGGGTGATGGACGGGCATCTTACCATTGGGATGCTAATCGCCTTTCAGGGCATGATGCAAGCTTTTCTCGCACCCGTGAATAATCTCGTCAACCTCGGCAGTAGCCTCCAAGAAATGGAGGGCAACGTGAATCGACTCGATGATGTCTTGCGAAACCCCATCGATCCGCAACTTAAGGAGGAGAAAAGTGAGGCGACGCTCGCGCCAACAATTCATCCTTCGGTACGCTTGCAAGGATATGTTGAATTGCGCAACGTTACCTTTGGCTACAACCGAGTTGCTCCTCCCTTAATTGAAAATTTTAGTTTCTCGGTTAAACCCGGACAGCGCGTTGCCTTGGTGGGCGGAAGCGGTTCTGGCAAGTCAACCGTCGCCAAACTGGTGTGCGGGCTGTACGAACCTTGGGAAGGAGAAGTTTGTTTTGACGGTCAACCCAGACGGCAAATTTCCCGTCAAGTTCTCGTTAATTCTATTGCCATGGTCGAGCAGGATATTTTGCTATTTGCTGGCACGGTTAGAGATAATCTAACGCTTTGGGATACGACGGTGCCCGACAAATATCTGATTCGGGCGTGCCGAGATGCGGCTATCCACGACGTTATTCTCTCGCTACCGGGCGGTTATAATGGCGACCTCTTAGAAGGCGCTACCAATTTGAGCGGCGGTCAGCGTCAGCGCCTAGAAATTGCTCGCGCCTTAGTCAATAATCCTTCCATCTTGGTCATGGACGAAGCGACTAGCGCCCTCGATACCGAGACGGAAAAAATCATCGACCAAAATCTCCGCCAGCGAGGATGTACTTGCATTATCGTGGCACATCGCCTGAGTACTATCCGCGATTGCGATGAAATTATCGTCCTCGAACGGGGCAAAGTCGTGCAACGAGGAAACCACGAACAATTACAGCAGGTCGAGGGACCATACTTACAATTGATCCGCAGCGAGGGAGGCGCGATTTCGTGAAGTCGGAAGTTGGAAGGCAGAAGTCGGAAGTCGCAATTCAGAAGGCAGGGAAGGAAAAACCACTAACTACTCCCCAATCCAAAATCGAATAAGAGGTCTAAAAAATGCTTATTCAAACTAAAACTAAGAGCTTACAGATAGAGCGGTATCGATTCAAAGGTAACGAACCCTTATTGTTGGATGACCCGAATACAGTTTGGATAGTACAATCTGGTAGTTTAGCGCTATTTGCGATCGCTCTCAAAAACGGCATGCCCGACGGAAAGCGTCGCTATCTATTTAAGGTCGGTGCCAAAGAGGCGATGTTCCCCACTCCTCCATCGTCTCAAGGCGAACGGCGCCAGATCCTAGCGGTATCCCTTGAAGAGACAGAACTCCTTAAACTCTCTAGAGAAGACTTTGGGGAGTTTATGGTCAAGGCTAATGGTAAAGCCGTGGCGCTAGTAGAGCGCTGGATCGAGCGACTGAGTTCCGGACTGGCAGATCTGCCCGCTCCAAGCTTTAGCGTACCTCATGAAGGAATCCAATTCTTTTCTTTAGCGGGCGGGGAAATATTTCAACCCCTTTCAAACCGCGTATCCTGGACGCGAATCCAGCAAGGACGCACATTTTGGATGGGATTGGAAGAACTGCCTTTGGAGCCTGCCTCTGGCATGTTGCCATTAGGTTCTGAGATGTGGTTGCAGGCAGAAGATAGAGTTGAGCTTGAGAGCCTTCACACTTCGGAGATCCAAAATGTCAATGTACTAATCAACAGTATCGCCCAATTGCAAATCTATTTCCTGCGCTACATCGACTTGCTAGAGCAGCAGGAGATGCATCAAGAATTAGTTAGGTTTGAGGAGAGAGAGCGCCTCAATCGTCAAGTAATGCATGAAACCTTGGCGGCACTGTCATCCGTGCTGCAACCCAAGGGAAGCGAACCCGCTCCGGCGAGAACCGATAGCCAGCCAGAAGACCTTTTACTGAGCGCTGCTGGGGCAGTCGGGCGGTCTTTAGGAATTACCATTCGTCCGCCAGCCAAGTCAGAAGACCTCAAACGGGTTCCCGATCCCCTAGAAGCGATCGCGCGAGCCTCGCGAATTCGCATGCGCCAGATCCAGTTAACGGATAGCTGGTGGAAAAAAGATTCCGGTCCTATTCTTGCCTATACTCTTGAAGACACGCGCCCGGTGGCGCTATTGCCAATCTCTGACGGCAAGTACGAGATTTTCGACCCCAAGACGCGCAAACGCACCCCTGTCAATGCTCGCAGTGCCGATCGGCTAGCCCCTTCTGCCTACATATTTTATCGACCTTTACCCGAAAAAGCGCTAAAAACTTGGGAGTTACTGCAATTTGCGCTGCGAGGTCGTTTGAAGGAACTGGCGGTGGTTCTGCTAACTGGCATTGCGGCGACGCTGCTTGGAATGTTGACCCCCCAAGCCACAGCTATCCTCATCGACAACGCTATCCCGGATGCTAATCGCGGTTTATTGCTGCAAATTGCTTTGGGTCTTTCTGCTACTGCCTTTGGCGCAACGATCTTTCAGTTGGCTCAGGGACTTGCCCTGCTGCGGCTGGAAACTTTTGCCGACTCAACCACCCAAGCGGCAGTCTGGGATAGGCTTTTGAAGTTAAAAGCATCTTTCTTTCGCCAGTACTCAATCGGTGACTTAGATAGTAGGGTACAAGCCATCAGTCAGATCCGTCAACTCCTGAGCGGCACGGTTCTCAAAACTATTTTCACCAGCTTGTTTGCACTGCTGAACTTGGGACTGTTGATCTATTACAATGGCGTACTCGCCGCGATCGCGATCGTTGCAGCCATGGCCAATATTGCCGTCACGATTGTCTCTGGTATGCTTACGCTTCGTAAAGTTCGCCCGCTACTGGAGTTGCAAGGAGAGATCTTTGGCGTCATGGTGCAGCTCATTAATGGTGTTGCCAAGCTGAGGGTCGCTGGCGCTGAAGCACGCGCCTTCGGCTACTGGGGCAAACAGTATAGCCAACAAGTCAAACTGCTGCTGAGTACCCAAGGCATTGAAGACATCCTAACGGTTATTAATAAGGTATTGCCTACCCTAACATCGTGCGCTCTCTTTTGGTTTGCGACTAACATGCTGCGCCAAGACGGAGGTCAAGGACTGACCACTGGTACTTTCCTTGCCTTCAACGCTGCTTTTGGCACCTTTATTGGCGGTGCAACCAGCTTGAGCAGTACGGTGGTGGATGTTTTACAAATCGTACCTTTGTGGAAGCGATCGCAGCCAATTTTGCAAGCCGAACCAGAAGTAGATTCCGCTAAAGCCGATCCCGGCAAGCTTTCGGGCAGAGTGGTTGTAGACCATATCGTTTTCCGCTACCGTGATGATGGACCCCTGACGCTCGATGATGTAAGCGTTCGGGCTGAGCCTGGAGAGTTTATCGCCCTAGTGGGAACTTCTGGGAGTGGCAAATCAACTTTGTTCCGATTGCTACTGGGGTTTGATGTCCCCGAATCTGGCAGCATTTACTATGACGGGCAGGATTTGGCAGGACTAGACGTTCATGCCGTGCGCCGACAGTTGGGTGTCGTGCTGCAAAATAGCCGACTGATGTCTGCCTCTATCTTCGAGAATATTGCTAGCGGCGCTAGGGTCACAATGGAGGAAGCTTGGGAAGCAGCCCGGATGGCAGGCTTTGCCGAGGATGTTGAATCCATGCCCATGGGAATGCATACCGTCGTCAGCGAAGGCGGGACTAACCTCTCTGGCGGGCAACGACAGCGATTGTTAATTGCTCGCGCGTTGGTGTTAAAACCTCGAATTTTGCTGTTTGACGAGGCGACTAGCGCCTTGGATAATAAAACGCAGGCGATTGTCAGTGAAAGCCTCGACCGACTACAAGTGACGCGAATCGTTATTGCTCACCGACTCAGTACGATTCGCAATGCCAATCGTATCTACGTGTTTCAAAACGGTCGAGTGGTGCAGCAGGGCAGTTTTGAGCAACTAGCCAAGCGAGAAGGTCTGTTTGCTCAGCTTATGGCTAGGCAGACGCTTTGAACCCCCTTCTGTCTTTTTTTCTCTTCTGCATGGCGATGAGCTTCAACGACTTCTTGTCCCTCAAAGCCGCGATCGATTAGTATTAATCTCTCGATTTGTTTACCATGGTAGACATTTTTCTGGTTTCCGATCGCTGCGGCTGGTAGTAAAAACCTTTTGCGATCGCTTACGCCTAGCTTGTCTGCGACTCCTAAAATTGCGAATTGCCAATTATGAATTGTGAATTGGGTTAACCCCTATTCCACCGTCACCGACTTTGCCAGATTTCTTGGCTGATCTACATCTAAACCGCGTCGTGCTGCAATGTGATAAGCCAATAACTGCAAGGGAATCACTGTCAAAACGGGAGACAATAATTCATCTACGGCTGGGACGGCTAATAAATCGTTAAAGATCGATTCGGCTTGTCGGTCGGTCATTGCCGTCACTCCTATCAGACGGGCATCGCGGGCTTTTGCCTCCTGGGCGTTGGAGAGGACTTTTTCATAGACGCTACCGGGAACCGCGATCGCGACTACCGGCACCTTTGAATCCAATAGTGCGATGGGACCGTGTTTCATCTCTCCGGCTGGATAGCCTTCTGCATGGATATAGCTGATTTCTTTGAGTTTGAGTGCCCCTTCTAAGGCGATTGGGAAGTTAATGCCCCGTCCGATAAAGATAAAATCTTGCGTCTCGGCAAATTCGTGAGCGAGTTCTTCGATGAGGGGTTCTTGTTTTTCTAACACTAACTCGATCTGTCCGGGCAGTTGGCGCAACCCTTCTACAATCAACGCTAACTTTTCTATGGGCAAACTCTGACGGCGATAGGCGAGATCGAGAGCGAGAAAATAGAATCCCATCAACTGTGCCATGAAGCTTTTTGTTGCTGCCACGCCGATTTCAATTCCTGCTTGGGTGTTCACGATGCGATCGACCATTCGAGCCAGCGTACTTTCCGGGCGATTGGTAATTCCCAACAGCTGAGGAGCATATTTAGGTTCGAGTCCAGCCCGACGCTGTTTTTCTGCTTCTAGGGCAGCTAGGGTGTCCGCCGTTTCTCCCGACTGAGTAACGCCGATGGTAAGGGTATTGGCAGTAATTGGACTTGGTGCATAGCGAAATTCCGAGGCGTATTGTACCATCGTAGGAATGTCGGCTAACTGTTCGATGAGGTATTTGCCGACTAGACTGGCGTGCCAACTCGTCCCGCAGGCGAGGATCTGGATGTGTTCGAGATTGTCGTAAAGTTCTGGCGGGATGCCCAAATTGATCGGGCTAAAGGCAGGACGATCTTGTGCGTGCCAATCGGGATTGAGATAGGTTTCCAGACAAGCGCGTACTACCCCCGGTTGCTCGTGGATTTCTTTTAGCATGAAGTGACGGAAGCCCTGTTTTTCTACCGTAGTAGAAGTCCAGTCGAGGATATGGGGCATTTTTTTGAGGCGCTTGCCTGTAAAGTCGTAGACTTCTACACCCAGCTGCGTGAGGCGGGCTATCTCTCCATTGTCTAGAGGCAGTACGGCGCGGGTATGGGACACTAAGGCGGTGGCATCGGAAGCGCAGAAAAATTCCCCCTGACCGAATCCTACGATAAGGGGGGCTTGTTGGCGGGCGACGATCAGTTCGTCGGGGTAGTCCGCACATAAAACTGCGATCGCAAATGCCCCTTCTAACCGATTGACGGCTTGTTGGACGGCTTTTAAGAAAGGACTGGGATGGCTTAAATCTTCTTCTGTCTTTTCGGGTAATAAATCGGCAATTAAATGAGGAATGACTTCCGTATCGGTTTCCGAGAGGAACTGGCGACCTTGACTTTTAAGTTCTTCGCGCAACTCCTGATGGTTTTCTACAATCCCGTTTTGAACGACGGCAACTCTTCCGTCTGTATCCATGTGGGGATGGGCATTGTGTTCTTCTGGTTTGCCGTGGGTTGCCCAACGGGTATGTCCGATGCCGATGCGGGCGGTATTGTCTTCTCTAGCTAATTTTTCTCGCAGGTTGTAGAGTTTGCCCTTGGCGCGAACGCAGCGGAGTTTTCCTTCTAAAACCGTAGCGACTCCGGCAGAATCATAGCCTCGATATTCTAGCCTTTCTAATCCCTCTAATAAAATATCTATTGCTGTTTGGGTACCAATATAACCAACAATGCCGCACATGAATTCAGTTATCAGTTATTAGTTATTAGTTGTTTGCTATCAGTGTAACCTTTCGCGCTTTCGTGTCAATGACTGATAACTTTACGAGTTTAACTTTAATATTGGGGTAAGCCCCTTACTGTAAGGTACGAGACGAAGCCTTTCCACCTTACCTCCAACCACATGTTTTCTTGGCATGAGAATTAAATTTTGTGATTGAAATCGAGAGATCTAATATACCTAATATCCTACTAAGTAGGATTCCTTCTCGACCTTGCCAATCCGCCACTACACCGCTTTGCAGTGTAGCGACGAAATGTTAATAGCTTTCTTCATTGTTTCCAGCCGATGCTATGGCAAGTTGTCGGTTGGCTTGGCTGAGCAAATCGGCGATCGCAACTTTAACTTTCAAGGCAATAGAAGGATCGGCTAAAATCTCTTGCGCTTGTTGGCGATAAATGGCACCTGTAACTGTATCGACGCGATCGAGTTGTTCGAGTTCGGAAAAGATTTTATCTAGATAGGAAGAAATTGTCACAATTGTGCCCTCCACGACAGCCTGTACTTTCATTTTAGCTAGATTTAGGGGATTAATCCGAACAATCGAACAAAAATTTCCCAATTTAACCCTGCAATTTAGACTCTTCTTGACCGATCTTTCAGCCAAAGGAATAATGTTTTTTTACGTCGCGGCGAATTTTCCAAGTGCAGGACATTCCTGCGGGAAAAGTCACTAAATCTCCTTTTCCTATTTCTACAGGTTCGCCGCCATCGGGAGTGACGACGACATCGCCTTCGAGAAAATAGCAGGTTTCTTCTACATCATACGTCCAGGGAAACTCCGATACTTCTTTTGTCCAAATCGACCAGCCAAACACTCCTAATTCATTCAAGCGTGCTTGAGTGGGTTGGCGTTCGACGTTGATTCCCGATCTCGGTTTGGTTGTCATGAGTCTTCGTTATTGCGACATTTTACTTAACTTTACGGATTTTTCTCGTCGCTATTGATTTGAGCGGTTCCTTGCTCTGGTTTTTGCTGTTGGCGCTTTTTGCGCTCGGCTTCCAAAGCTTCTTCAAGAACCTTGAGAAGCTGATCCATTTTATCTAAGTTTGAGCGATAGAGATCTAAATCTTTTTGTAGCTTTTCTGGCGAGAGATGTAAGGCTTCGGTCACTTCCTTGAGGGTGCGATCGCGTTTTTCTGGGTCTCTGAGTATGTCTGGATCGGCTTCTGCTAAAAGCGTATACAGACCGATGGCAAACAGACGGCTATACTTGTAGTTCGACCGATTAGCTATTGCCTGTAAAGTTTCTACCAATCTATTTTCGCCGCCCGTAGAGGCAGAGGAATTAATTTTAGCAATTAATTCCTGCACCGACATCTGTTTGGCTTGGGATAAGATTTCTCCGGCTTCCTGACGGTACTGTTCCCAATTGCCGCCAGTTGCTTGGCACAGTGCTGCAAAAATCGATGATTTATCTTGTTCGGGTTGATATCCCTGCATGAAACGCTCGAAAGCGGTGACGACTCCCAAGGCATAAATAGCATCGTAACGAAAGTCCGTATTGACGGAGAGCAAATGCATCTCTACTATCAACTCTTCTACGAAGCGGCGATAGATCGAGTTGATCGGGCGGGTGTGATGAGTATAGAAATCACGCTTTGCGTCTGAAACAGTACGAACCTTATCCACAAGACAGACTGACATAGAAACTGTAATCTCATTTTCTCTTTTAAAGACACCTTTGCCAACCAAAAATTCAGGAAAGGCAAATGGTGACTGGGCATTTTAGATGTTACCAACTTTTTGCCCCAAAAGTTTATCCAGGTCGGAGCCAGAAATCGACCATCAATCGTAGAAAATAGACTCCAACAGCAATTGGTTGGTTTGAGAACGGCGATCGCAAGCAAATAATTTCTTCCCTTGCCAGAGTCGATCGCTAAATATTTCCTAAATAGTTAAATGTTCAAACAAAATTTTACTTCCAATAAAAATTAAGATCGATCCACCAATAATTTCAATTTTTTTACTGAATAAGTTTCCGAATCTATGACCGATGAATACGCCAAAAAAACACAAGCTAAAAGTAATAGCCCCAATAGTAGTTACTGCTAAAACAATTGAAGTTTTAATTACTGCTAATCCCAGTCCTGCTGCAAGAGCGTCAAGACTGGTCGCTATAGCAAGAACGGTCAGCGTGTAGGTATCTAAAGGATTAAATCTTCTTTCATCATCATCGCTTGTCAGGGATTCATAGATCATTTTTCCTCCAATAATTCCCAACAAGCCAAAAGCAATCCAATGGTCGAATGAAGATAAAATCTCTCTAAAAGTTAGCCCTGCCATCCATCCAAGCAGCGGCATGAGAGATTGAAATCCTCCGAAAAATAAAGCAATCTTTAGCGCTTTATTAATTTTGATATGCTTAATCAGCAACCCACTACTCATAGCAACAGCAAATGCATCTGCTGATAATCCTACTGCCATTAATACTGTTGATAAAGATTCCATTTAGTAACTAATTCGCGCCTCTAAAAATTTTAACTGAATTTCTCGCAAAAAAGTCTCATTTTTTTTTCATTTTTGTGCGATTTTGGAGTAATGAGTCCGAACCCAACGGTCGGGAACGTCGGAAACTGAAAGCCGAGGCAGGCTTGCCGGAAGAGATTGGAGACCAGATTAGAAATTTTGAAAATTCAACCTGTCCGTACAACTGGTACGGAAATTGCCCTTGCTGTAGAGAGTAAGAACCGAACTGACTTCAGTTAATCATTCTGTTAACCTAGATGAAGAGGAGCTCTCAGAAAAAGTTATTATTCTTAACTCATTAACTGTTAAATCCTCGCCAACAAGCGCGAACCACCAGTAATTGAAGAGGAGATATCTATATAATGGCTTCGACTGACTTCAAAGACTATTATGCCACTCTAGGGGTCAGCAAAAATGCTAGCGCCGAAGAAATTAAAAAAGCCTTCCGCAGGCTAGCGGTAAAGTATCATCCCGATCGCAATCCCGGCGATAAAAAAGCCGAAGAACGCTTTAAAGAAATCAGCGAAGCTTATGAAGTCTTGTCAGACCCCAATAAGCGCCAAAAATACGACCAATTCGGTCGGTACTGGAAACAAGCGGAACAAGCTGGAGGGTGGTCTCCCGGTGGCGCTGGCGTTGATTTTGGCGGCTTTGACTTCAGCCAGTTCGCCAATTTTGAAGATTTTATCAACGAATTACTCGGTCGCGTTTCTAGTCCCGGCGGGACTCAAGGTCGAACCTACACTTACCGAACTTCAACCGGTAGTAGACCGGGTGGATATACTGATTTTGGCGGATATAGCGACTTTGGCGGTTTTGGGACTCAAGCACCTGCCGCAGATCGGGAAGCCAGCATTCGCCTCACCTTTTCCGAAGCATTTCGCGGCGTTCAAAAACGCCTTAATCTGGGCAATGAGCTTGTAGATGTCCGCATTCCTCCCGGCGCCAAACCGGGCAGTCGTATAAGAGTGCGCGGCAAAGGTTCGGTAAGTCCCTACACGCAACAACGGGGCGACTTGTACTTGACGGTGGAGTTGGAACCCCACCCTTTTTTCCAGTTTGAGGGAGATAACTTAGTTTGCGAGGTGCCGATCGCACCAGATGAAGCCGTTTTAGGAGCCTCCATTGAGGTTCCGACTCCCGATGGCATGGTAACGGTAAAAGTGCCCCCCGGCATTCGTTCCGGTCAATCTCTCCGGCTGCGGGGCAAAGGATGGATTCATCCCAAAGACAGACGAAGCGATTTATTGGTGAAGATCGCGATCGATACGCCTAAAAATCTTAGCGCCACCGAACGGGAATACTACGAAAAACTCCGCCACCTTCGCAGTTACAATCCTCGTCAGTACTTACGGCAAGTTGGTATTTAAATCTCTTGAACGCGAGACGAGAAAATTTCGCTCGCGTTCGTCTTGTAGATCTACCCCTCATTGCTTAAAAAGCAATTTTCCTACTTTAACTGCTCGTAAATCCCGATCGCTAGCCTTTACGATGGGTGAAAAATCTCTTTTTCTAAAGTTGTCCGAACCGTTTGAGCCAGGGATTGAGCGAAAGCTTCCGTCGATTCTACACTTGAGAGCGGATCGATTTGAATTTTTAGACTTGCGGCAACCCAGGCAGCACGGCGGCGATGTAACTGTGCCCATTGGTCGGCTAAAAACCATTGCAGCGAAGAAGCATTCCCGCCGCCAGTCCAAGCATACCACTGAACTACCGCATAGGTTTTTCGATTCCAGGCTCTAAAAAAGCTAGCGCTGACGCGATCGGTTAGATTGAGGGTTTTGTGGGAATCTGTCTGCCAGCGCTCGAAACCGTTAAGATCTGTCCATTCAACTTGTGGATGGTTTTTGTAATAATCTTGGGGCATCAGCCAGAGTTCGACGGGATTTTTTCCCTCTCGTTCGAGCTTTTGATACGACCATTGATTTCCTCCAACCAAAACTTGTTGTTGTTCGATGGTTTTCCAGCCAGGAAGCGTTAAACCATTGTCGCGTAGATTTTTGAGCCGCTCGATCTGGGTCACTTTTGGCAAATCTGCCCATGACCACTGACCCTTCAAGTAGCCGGGAATGGCTCCAATAGCGACGATCGCAATCAGCAGCAAGACTAAAGCCATCCGAGTAATTGAAAGTGATTTTTGGATTTTAATTAGGTTCATCGCAGCCATCAAATTATCCCTCCCTCGATGTTTAGAAATTATGACTCTTGAGTTTTAGAAAGTGATTCCGACTTTTCTGACTCGATGACTGGATCGAACCTCCCTAAAAAATTTAGAAGTAAGACAATGGCACCTAACATAGCGGTCGAATACAGATCGCCGCCCATTCCATCGTGGAGCCATTTAAAGAGTTGGTCGTATCCTCTACCGTGAAAAAAGCTCAGTAACGTATTGCGAATAATATTAGCAACGATACTAATGACGACGGCTCCTATTAATAACAAATTTGTTTTTTTTCTATTACTTAAATTTCCCGTCCAATGTAAAAGAAGTAAAGAAACATAGAGGCTGGTAAACAACATTTTTAAGCCAGCACAATAGGGAGCGACTTCTACGAGTT
The DNA here is from genome assembly GCF_001904635.1 of Hydrococcus rivularis NIES-593. Lineage (GTDB taxonomy): Bacteria > Cyanobacteriota > Cyanobacteriia > Cyanobacteriales > Microcystaceae > Hydrococcus > Hydrococcus rivularis. Next base: position 105,540 of record NZ_MRCB01000015.1, on the reverse strand, counting down.
TTCCATCGACGGCTAGATAAATTCCATCCACCGTAACGTTAAATCCTAATTGCATCAGAAGAAAACCTGCGGCTCCCGCAATAAACATTTGCAGGGGTAACGTATAGGGCGTAATTAGGTAAGGAACTGAATTGGGAGTAGCTAGTAAAATTAAAAGCAAAGGAAATTTTTGCAGCCTCAAAGCGGGCAGTCCTTTGAGCCAGAGACAGATTCCCGTTAAAATCATGGGAAAGGACAGATTGACAAATTCGGCAGAGCCAGTTGAGTAAAAAACTGCTGCTAATAGCAATAAAAATCCGCCGATGGGATGAGAGCGATTTTCTAAGCGCCGCCACTTTTTACGCTGCATCCAACAAATATAGGCGGCATAGGGAAAACCGATTAGCCCGTGGCTAAAGTATTCGTGTTCGGTGCTGATACTTTTGTTTAACCAGCCATCGTACCAGTGGAGAAGGATCGGAGCGTAGAGAACGCCCAGTAAAACGATAATAAGGATGGTAAAAAGGTTTTGTTCTCTGACGAGCGGAAATTTTTGTTTGGCGAGCATTGTTACGCTCCTAGTTGGATCGCGTTTAGATTTAACAACAACCTTTTTAAATTGAAACCACTCTAGCGAGAGATGACAACTGGTCGCTAAGAAATTCGATCGGTTCGCGGCTCAACCCCGGATACATTGGCAAGGATAAAATGCGATCGCACAGCCGTTCGCTGCTGGGAAAATCGCCGATTTGATAGCCGAGATGTCGGCAGGCAGGTTGGAGATGGCAGGGAAGAGGGTAGTGAATGCCCGTTTGAATGCCGCTAGCTGCCAGTTGGTTCTGAATTTCATTGCGGTTTAAAGGGCAAGCTTCGCTAATTTGAATGACGTAGAGATGATAGACGTGTCCCGCGCCGCTTTGATTGGCGATCGCAGAGATTCCGAACGACTGTAGGGGTTGCAAGCGGCGATCGTACTCTTGGGCAGCTTGATAGCGCAAGCGATTCCACTTGGATAGATAGGGCAGTTTAACCTGAAGGATGGCGGCTTGGATCGTATCGAGACGGCTGTTTTTGCCCAGTTCGACATGGTAGTATTTGCTGGGCGCGCCGTAGTTGCGCAGGGTTCGGACTTTTTTGGCGATCGCTTCGTCGCGAGTCACTAACATGCCGCCATTGCCAAACGCGCCGAGATTTTTACTCGGATAAAAGCTAAAGGCGGCTGCGATTCCTACCGATCCAGCCGTGTAGCCTTCCCGTTGCGCTAAATGCGCTTGGGCAGCATCTTCAAAAATCAGTAGGTTATAGGCGCTAGCAAAATCTAATAACTGCCCTGGAGAAACCATCTGCCCGTATAAATGAACGGGGATAATCGCTTTGGTTTTGGCAGTAATTGCCTTAGCAGCCAAATTTAAATCGATGAGGGCGGTATCGGGGTCGCAATCGACTAAAATGGGGGTTGCTCCCGCTTGGATAACTCCCAGAATCGTGGCAATAAATGTATTGGCAGGAACGAGAATTTCGTCGCCTGCGCCGATGCCGCAAGCTTGCAAGCCAAGGGCGATCGCGTCGGTGCCCGATGCTACCCCGATGCCATGTTCGACTCCGCAAGCACGAGCAAAAGCCGTTTCAAACTCGCTCAAGGCATGACCCAGGATAAAATCTCCTCGCTCGATGACGCTTTTAATCGCTTGTTCTATGTCGGTTTGTAGCGGTTCGTGTTGCCAGGAAAGATCGACAAAAGGGACGATTACTGGGGTAGCGCTCATAAATAGGCAAAGTCGCGTTTATTTAATTTATATATTCTCAGAATTCCCTAGAATAACCTAAAAAATATCGAATAAGTTATCAAAGATTATCGCGTTTTTGGATCTAGGGCATCCCGCAAACCGTCGCCGATATAGTTGATACTCAGCACGGTCAAAAAGATTGCCAAACCGGGAAACAGTGCCATGTGAGGAGCCGAGGTCAGATAATTTTGAGCGTCGTACAACATTCTGCCCCAAGTAGGGACATCGGGCGGAAATCCCAATCCCAGAAAGCTGAGAGTCGATTCGGTAATGATGGCATTGCCAACCGCTAGGGTAGCGGCAACGATAATGACGTTAAGAACGTTGGGAAAGAGATGCATCCAGATTAATCGACTCGGACGCGCGCCTATGGCAGTAGCTGCCATGACGAATTCCATCTCCCGCAGTTTCAGGAAATTGGCTCGCACCAATCGCGCCACGGGCATCCAATTGAGTCCGCCAATGACCACAACAACCAGCAGAAAAATCCCGACTTCGGGGCCGGCGACCGCCCGAATCGCGTCTCGGAATAAATACACCACCAACAGCAATAAAGGTAACTGAGGCAGCGATAAAAATAAATCTGTCAGGCGCATCAGTACGCTATCGACAATTCCCCCATAAAATCCTGCGATCGCGCCGATAAACGTTCCCAAGAAGGTGGTCACTAACATGGCTGCGAGGGCAACGGTTAGAGAAACGCGCCCGCCAAACAATATCCTAGCTAGTAAATCCTGACCGAGATCGTTAGTGCCAAAAGGATGTTGCCAACTCGGAGGCGCGGCCGCTTGCCCGAAATCGATGCGATCGATAGGAGCAGTATAAATCAGCGGTCCAATGGCGATCGCAATGATAATACTCAACAGAACGACCGTTCCCAAGATAGCCATCCCATCTCGACGAAATCGCCGCCAAGTCTCCCACCAAAGGCTTCTCGCGCGATTGCTCTCTAAAATTTGGTCATTGGTCATTAACATTTATAGATTTTTAGAAAATTATAATAAAATCCCCCCAGCGAAAAACCAGGGGGAATTTTTGAGTCAACGTTGTAACGCCGAAATCGTCAACTTTCAAGAGTTAGAAATAAATCGTTCCTCCCCATCTCGGATCTAACTTCGGCGCGACTAACATATAGCCAGCGATGTTATAGATGTCATCTTCAGTGAAATTTTTTAGTTCTGGATAAAGATCGGGTCTGCTGACGTTGGGATGCTCCTCAGACAAATCGGTTTCTCCATCGTAGCTGGTGGGATGTTTGAGGTAATCGACTAAAGCTAAAAGATTATCGCGAGGAGGTTCTGCACCAGCCAAATCATCTAAACCCAAACTCACGTTGTTATTGGTCTTGGTCTTGCCTTGGAGGTGGCATTTCGTACAAGTTGAGTTAAATAGACGCTGACCTTCGGTCACTTCTTTAGAACTCAGGGTGACGGTTTCACCGGCTTCGTTTAAGGTGATAGTGCGCGTGGCTTCATCGAATTCCAAAGCCGATGCACCGCTAACGTGGAATTGAAATACAAAAAATACGGTTGCTATAACAACCCAAATGAATCTTTTTACCATTGTTCTCCCGAAAGAATTTAGTTCATTCATGGTACGTACTTAACTCAGTACCCTTCCAAACTTTGCTGTCTCGACTTTAGAGGCATCTTCTCAAACGCTTGCACTCATCGAATTTAGTCTCTCGCGAGCAGCGATCGCACCGTCAGATCCAGAGTTGGGAGCAGAACTCTTTCCTTTTAGTTTTTGAATCGGATCGTTCGGACAAAATGTGAGAGATAATTGCCAAGGCATTTTCCCAGGCTAAAAGCGCGTTGATTTATATCGGTAACTCCCAACCGACTGCACGGATAAAACGCTATTTTGACAGAGAGATTGTCTTCTACAGCAATGTCAGCGCGATCGGTTTGCCAAGCCAATAATCTCAACAGCAAAGCTTCTGAATGGGTATCATAAACTATCATGCCATTCATTGACACTCTCTATATCAAAGATAAGAGTCTTTATAAAGTACAATTTGGAAAGCACTACAGCTTTGTTGAGAGCTTACCAACACTATGTCTTCGACTCAGCCAACCTCGCTAACCCAAGCCCTCCCTATCGATGAAATTCGCTACAACGAGCAAGGATTAGTTCCCGCGATCGCTCAAGATTATCTCGATGGGACGGTTTTAATGATGGCATGGATGAATCGAGACTCTCTCCAAAAAACCCTAGAAACCGGCGAGGCATGGTATTGGAGTCGTTCGCGACAAGAATTGTGGCACAAAGGAGAAACTTCTGGACACATTCAAAAGGTGCGATCCATTCGCTATGACTGCGATAGCGATGCTCTATTACTCACCATCGAACAAATAGGCGATATCGCTTGTCATACAGGGGAAAGGAGTTGTTTTCATCGAGTAGATGGTATCAAGGATGCTCCGCCTGCCGATACTTTATCTGAAGTGTTTAAAGTTATTTGCGATCGCAGGGATAATCCAACTGAAAAATCTTATACCTGTCAGCTATTGGCAGGCGGAGATAATAAAATTCTCAAAAAAATTGGCGAAGAAGCGTCAGAAGTCGTGATGGCATGTAAGGACGACGATAAAGACGCGATCGCTTCTGAAGTAGCCGATCTGTTTTATCATGCCCTGGTCGCTTTGGCTTATCATCAGGTCGATCTTAGAGATGTTTATCGCAAGTTACAAGAACGGCGACGATAAAATCTTAATTATTAATTAGTAACAGAAGTTACGCACTCAAACCCAAATTTGTCATTGGAGAGCGATGTGAGCCGAAGCGCTGCGTAGCCCTCAGCGATAGCGAAGGGGAAGAATCTCTTAGGGGTTTGAGATGCTTCACTATTGCTATTGCATGACGGGTGAGTGCGTAAGTCCTATTCGTGAAAATTTTCTTGTAATTGTTAGCAGCTTTTGAGATAATTTTTTAAAGGATATTTTTTATAATAGAAAAATTTGCCTCACAATAAAAACACATAAATGCCCATTATTTAAAATATAAGACAGAAAATCAAAAAAGTAAAGCAAAACGCTACAAAAAATTGGGCGCAAATTATATAGAAAAAAAATTGAGAAAATTAGCGCTCGCTTTTTAAAATTCGGTTGAGGGATCTCAAAATCAAGATGCCGATACCAATACTAGCAGCAGAAGCCAACCAAAAACCATGGGCAAAACTGGGAGAGCGATCGAGTGCCCATCCTCCCAGTGGTGGACCAATTAAATAACCAATTGCCCAGCATTGAGAATTAATGGATAAATAAATTCCTCTCAAAGACGGAGGCGATAAATCGACAACGAGGGCAGAAGCAGAAGGCGTATAGGCTACCGTAGCCACTGCCAAAACTCCTAGCGCTAAAATTGCCCAGACTAAAGCATGAGTTGTGGAAATTCCTGTCAGCCAAACTAAGATAAATCCGACTCCCCAAAACAGAAGAGAAAAGATCAAAGCCTCGATGCGGCTAAAGCGGTTAAGAAATCTCGCGACGGGTAACTGACAGAGGGCACTAAAGACGATATGCCAACTAAAAATAAGACTAATTATCGTGGGAGAAAATCCTCTTCCCGAAACAAAATTTTTGAAATAGAGAGGCATCGTGCTCTGTATTTGAGAGACATAAGTAGTAAAAATAACGTTAACAATAGAGTAAATTATTAAACGGCGATCGCTTAATGCAACTAACCATCCTCGACTCGGATCGCGTTGGCGTTCGTGAAATTGGTAAGTTTCAGAAATGGCAACATAAACGATAGCAAAAAAAACAAGAAAAGAAATGCCATCGATAATAAACAAAGTGCGATAATTACCTGAAAAAGCTATAGAGGCACCGCCCAAAACGACTCCCAATCCCAAACCAATACTATCGGCTAAGCGAGTAATGGCAAACGCTTCATTTCGCTGTTCGATGGTGGTTAAATCGGCAACAGCGGCTTCCGTAGCGGGCCAATATAAACCGATTCCCAACCCCATCAATAAATTGCCAATGACTAGCATGGGAAAATTATAGGTAAGCGCCAAAACGACATCTGCGATCGCAGAAATAGCGGCAGAAAGCAATAAAGTCTTTCTGCGTCCCCACCACTGAGAATCCGAAAACGATCCCCCTAAAAAACGTCCGACTATCCCAGAAATCGAGCCACTTCCTAAAGCAATTCCGACAGTCGTGGCAGATAAACCAACTTGATTGACGAAAAAAATTGGCGCATAAAATAGTGTAAAACCCGTGCCAATTTGAGAGATCGATCGACCGGCTGCAAGAATCCAGATTTTAAAATTTAGGTGGGGGAATTGGAAGAACCGACGTTCGGACATGGTATTGCGATCGCAGAGTTTGAGTAGCACATCTTTAAGATCCTAAATGCCGAACGTCCCTTCAGGCGATTCCTCTCAATCTTATAGGTTATTTATTGCCATAAAAAAAGGCGATTTCTTTCTCTTTTAGAGGGGCAAAACCAGCATCAGTTAACATTTGATTTAATTCATCTTTAGCAATATGCTTGGAACCAATTCTAACGATTCGCGATCGCATTGTATTGCTAACGCCGCTACGCTGTCTGTTAGCTTCTAGTGCCATGACTTTGTTGTAGAGTTCTAGTTTTTCAGTCGGGATGGGAGTGCCATCGAGATCGATTCCTTTGGCGATAGCGGCATCTACCGCATCAGCGCCAGTCGTATTTTGTGACGATGCTTGGGTTTCAGCAGACATGTTAGTGTAGTTAAAAGGGACGAAGCCATTCTATCAGGAACGTTAACCCTCTAAAATTAAATTGGCTTAACGATCGATTAACGAAATCGATCGCGCGATCGACGATCTGATTTATCGCCTTTAACCAGGCATCATTAAACAGCAAACGAAAACAAGAAATATGTCTCCGTTACCTGATTATCGCCCCAGACAACTGTCTCTGGGCCCTTTAGAAACAGAAATTTTAAACATTGTTTGGGAACTGGGTTGCGCGACTGTCAAAGAAGTTCACGAGCGAATTTTATCCGATCCAGACCGAGAATTAGCTTATACCTCAGTCACCACCGTTCTCAATCGTTTAACTAACAAAGGATGGTTGTCTTGTTATAAAAAAGGGCGCGTTTTTTATTGGGAACCTTTGGTATCTCGCGAAGAAGCGCGGGCAATTAAATCTTACGAACAGTTGCATCAATTTTTAGCCGTTAGTAATCCCGATATTGTAGCTTCTTTTGCCGATAGCCTGGATACAGCCAGTCTCGAACAACTAGAAGCGATTGCGTCCCGTTTAGAAAAAATTCGTCGCCAAAGAGAGGAACAAAAATAATGCATGCATTGATGATTTTGTTGGCCTTGGGATTGGCTTTTAGTATTAGATTACTGTCGTTCAAGCTGTTAAGAAACTTGGGAAAATCCTGGCAGCGATCGCTATTTCTATTTCTTTTTCCTCCCTTACTATTGCTGATGACGGCTGTAGCAGTATCGTGCATGGGATATAAAGGCACAATGCTAGGCTGGAGAGCAAGCTGGTTGAGCTATATTCTAGCTATAGGGTTTGTTACTTTTGCAGGCATTTTAGTTATTAAGTTATCCTATCAAGCGTGGCAATCTCGACAAAAAATTTGTGCCTATCCCCAGCAAATAGTAGAAGGAAAAATAGCCAGAATTTTAGAGACAAATTTTCCTTACAGTGCCCAAATTGGTTTTTTAAATCCTGAATTAGTTATAAGTAAGGGACTTTTAAATATCCTCGATCGCGAACATATCATAGCTGTATTAGCTCACGAACAAGCTCATTATAATAATCGAGATACTTTTTGGTTTTTCTGGTTAGGTTGGTTGCGATCGCTAACGTTTTGGTTGCCGAATACAGAATCTCTTTGGCAAGAACTTTTATTATTAAGAGAACTAAGAGCAGATCGGCAAGCAATTCAACAAGTAGATTCTTTGCTTCTAGCGGAATCGCTCCTGTTAGTTGCCCAACAAGTTAGTCAATCTTCATTCATAGATATATCAGCTAGTTTTTGTGCTGCTCTAAGCGATCCAACTTCTCATAGCCGTTTAAAAGAACGAATCGATCTTATTCTTAGCGAAGATAGTTCTTATCTGACTTATAATTGGTGGCATTGGAGTTGGATATTTTTTGTTTTGCTTCCTTTAGTAACTGTGCCATTGCATTATTAACTCAATAATCTTTGCTCGATCGTTTACGTTTTTTACAATCTAGATGGATAAAGTTTTTCGACTTTATCTTCAGTAGCATTTTTTAGAGAAATTGCTTGAGTTTTGTCAGGTGAAGGCGCTAGATCTTGATACCTTATAAATTTGAGATTATCGAAACCTATAGATAAATGAACGGGCGACATATTCCTCAAACTATTCTGAATTTCTCGTTCGATCTTTTTGATTTTTTTATCATCAACTTTGCCTTTGATAACGCCAATCCGCATATAGCAATCATTATCTACTGAATTGGGGTGCTTATGATATTTATGGAGTAAGTTAAAATTTTGGCATTCTAGACGAAAGCAATCGAGATCGCGAGAAATTTTTCTTTCTCTCAACGACCATCCGATCGATACGGCAATATTTCCTAGAAATTGAAAAGAACGTTCAAAGGGATGCTTATTTTGACTTAAAAAACCATAGTCGATCTTTGGATCGTAGCCACCGATCTTCACATGAATGGGCAAGCGATCGCTCTGACGAACATAATTGATAAAATCAGCTAACTTAATATATCTTTCTTCACCCCGATGCTCTAAAAACCACTTGCTTAGGATGCCTTTTTCTGTTTTCAATCCTTCACATCCAATAATTGTGGCGTGTACTTGTTCGAGGGGATAACATTCAAAACTATTATCCAGCGCTTCTGAAATGCGTGTTTGTAAGGATTCAGTGAATGATTTTAAGGCAGTTGGTTTAGTGCCATAAAAGGCTACCAAACTGACATTTGGAGTATTGGGAATCGAGATCGTTTGACTTAACATAAATTAGCTAATTAGCCCTTAGCATTATCAACAGACCGAAAACGCTTGGGCAAAATGCGATCGCAAAAAAACAATGTTCCCGAAGCAACGCACAAAGGAATCGTTACTAGATTGACTAAGGGAATACTAATCAATCCCAAACAAACTAAACTAAAACCAGCACTGGCGGGCAAACTGCCAAAAACAACGCTCAACTTGTCTCGAAAGCTCAAGCGTCGGCGTTCTAGGGGAGCGTCCAAAAAATCGAGACAAACAATCGTTCCCGTCAGGATTATGCCACCAACTGTAGAGATTGCCGTACCAACTCCCGGCAGAAAATTTAATAAAAATAAAGGGATTCCTATGCAGACGAGGAGTACCAGTTTTTTCAATTCAAACAAGATTGCCCGCCCAATATCCCGAAAAATTCCGACCTCTATCACCTGTAGCTTACCCGTGCGGATTTTCTCTAACTCTTCTGATAGTTTTCCATACCAAGGTGCTCCCAAAGTTACCCCCACTTGAATCAACAAAAAGCCCGTGACGATGAATAACACGATAATCAACAGCAGGTGCAGTAAAAAACCCAACCCAACAATAAGATACTCTAAAATCCCTAACCAAGCGGGAAGATTAGCAATTAATAAATCGATCCAATTGGAGAGATAAGTGATGAGATCCTGGACTACCTGCCAGCCTAAATATAGAGAGCCTGCATATAAAATAATGCCCAGAAAAAAATTGAGCAAAATTGGAACGATTAAATAACCCCACAGACGAGGCGTGCGTCGAAAAACTGCCAGGGCGCGAAAAGGATAAGAAGCTCCCGAAAGGAAGCCAAATCCGCTGAGAACTTGTCGCATAGAGAGAAATTAAGGGTTGGAAGTTAGACGTAGGGACAAGACAATACCTTGTCCCTAGAGGAGATCGGAATTTTGTCTGTGCTTCCTTTTTCCAGCTACTAACCTTGAGCTTGTCGAGTTGGGAATACTCCCACTCTAGCATTCAAATTTACCGTTCTCCCATCGCGTTCTACTGCTATGGACAACTCATTGCCTACTGCTGTTTTCTCGACAGTATCTTGAACTTGACTGGGCGTGCTGACAGATTGACCATTAATTGTTTGGATAACATCGCCTGCCCTCAATCCCGCACGAGCAGCTGGAGAATTGCGAACGACTCTGACAATCAATACTCCTTGGTCGGCATTGATGGTCAACCCCTCGTTTTCTTGTAACGTTTGCTTGAGTTCTGGGGTAATCTCTGCCATTTGAATGCCCAGATACGCATGCTCGACCTTCCCTTTGGCGATCAATTGTTCGGCAATCTGCGTTGCTCTATCGATGGGAATGGCAAAACCGAGACCTTGAGCGCCACGAATAATTGCGGTATTGATGCCCACTACTTCTCCCTTGGCATTCAGTAGAGGACCGCCAGAGTTACCGGGATTGATCGCCGCGTCGGTTTGAATGAAATTGACTCGCTTATCGCCGACGCCGATTTGGGAACTATTGCGACCCGTACCGCTAATAATCCCCGTGGTGACAGTGTTATCTAATCCTAAAGGATTTCCGATCGCGATCGCCCACTCTCCGACTTGGAGTGCGTTTGAGTCGCCCAACTTCACGGTCGGCAAATTCTCTGCTTCTACTTTGACAACCGCTACATCCGTCAGATCGTCTGTCCCCAACACTTTACCCGTTAGAGTGCGACCGTCTTTGAGGGTTACGGTAACTCGATCCGCGCCATCGACTACGTGGGCATTCGTCAAAATCTGACCGTTGGCGCTAACAATAAAGCCGGAACCTATGCCTCTCTGAATCTGCCGCTCTGGAGAAGAAGGAATTGCATCCCCAAAGAAGCGACGGAAAAACGGGTCGTCGAACATCTCTGGCACTTGTGTTCGTACCGTGCGCGAGGCATCAATTCTAACTACCGCCGGACCGACTCGATTGACTACCTCGCTCACAAAGTTAGTGGGAGCGGCGATCGCGGGAGTAGAATCTTCTTGAGAGTTCTCATTATTCTGAGCTAAAGCTGAAGTCCCCAGCGTACGCGTCAACATTGGCGAACCGACGGCAATATATACTCCTCCTACTCCCATTCCTGCTCCTAACAGCAGCAGCGATAGGTAGGTTGCCATTCTCTTCGCGGGAGAGAAGCGAGAGCCAGAAAAAGAAGATTGATGGGGAAGTTCCGAATCAAAAGAAGCTCGTTTCATAGTATTTGAATCGTCTCGCATACCCTATAGCTTCGGGTCACTAGGAGAAGAAATGTCAGCTCAGCAGTGTGAGGAGTGTCGTTTGAGGAAAACGGCTAGAGCGCTTGAGCTGACATTTCTTACTGTAGATGAGGGATATGAACTTTCTGTGACAATATTGTGAATTTTACATGACAAGTTCATGTCCTGACTATATTTTAATCAAAGATTATGGCGGGCGCCTCCTGCCAACATTAAGGTAAATTACCAATCCTGGCGAATTGATATTACCAATCTCCAATACAATAACAAACTATTGAGTTTAGGCTATGATAAAAACAATCGCCTCAGAAGTCGAACGATATTGAATTTGTGTGAGTGCTGCGCTGCCGATCGCGTCCGGCTGTCGTGTCGGTTAACCCGACTCCCTTTCTACAGAAATTTTTGTATAAACTATATCGTAAATAGTTTGAGCTGTCTTTAATCTTATCGCTCAAGGAAAATAAATCGATGAAATCCATCACTCGACAGGTGAGTTAGTTTTAGACTAGAAGCAGGTTATATAATTCTTCAATTATTACAGGAAAACGGCTGAGTCTTTTTTAAAATTCTTTTCAAATGACTTCAAATTTACTTACTCCTCTCGATCGCAACAATTCCACCGATTCAGAAGTCAAAGCAGATGCAGCAGTTGTCGATCGGCACAAAGAAACGGCTGCTTTGACCTTCGAGCGAGAAAGCCATGCTGCATCTATCAGACCGATCGCAGAAAAACTGAAGCAGACGCTAGAAAGGCATCGAGGCGAATATCAGATCGTCGTCATCCAAGATTTTCCCGATCCAGATGCCCTCTCTAGCGCTTGGGCGTATCAACTGATCGCCCAGCAGTACGACATCCAATGCGACATTGTTTATGCAGGAACCCTTTCCCATCAAGAGAATATTGCCTTGGTAAAATTAACGGAGTTACCGGCAAAACGGTGGGGCGTACAGACTCTCAAAGATCGGGACTTATCCGTTTATCAAGGATGCGTTTTGGTAGACAGTCAAGGAACGACTAGCCAACTTATCCCCTTGGTAAAACAGGCAAAAATCCCCTTTGTTGTCGTCATCGATCACCACACCCAGCAAGGAGAAATAGAGGCAGAATTTATCGACGTGCGCCCGCAAATCCGAGCTACGGCTACGATTTTGACCCAATACATCCAGGCGGGACTGTTAACCTTTAACAGTAACAACAAAGCCCACGTTAAATGCGCCACTGCTTTGATGCACGGCGTGCGCTCCGATACCAATGGTTTACTACAAGCGCAGGAAGAAGATTTACTAGCAGCAGCCTATCTAAGCCGATTTTACGACTGCCAGTTGCTCAGTGCCGTTCTACAATCAGCGCGATCGCGACACGTAATGGATGCGATCGAGCGAGCGCTAAAAAATCGCAAGCTCAAAAATAACTTTTCTATCGCTGGGGTGGGCTATTTGCGCTATGACGATCGCGATGCTATTCCCCAGGCGGCTGATTTCCTCGCCACCGAAGAAAACGTCCACACTGCCGTCGTCTATGGGATCGTTCACGATGAAGACAACGACATAGAAGTTATTATCGGTTCCCTGAGAACTACCAAACTGACGCTCGATCCGGACGAATTCCTCAAACAAGCCCTCGGTAAAGACAGCCAGGGGCGCTATTATGGCGGCGGACGCAATATGGCGGGAGGATTTGAAATTCCCATCGGCTTCTTGAGCGGCAGCAACGACAATGCCGAATACACTAAGCTTAAATGGGAAGTCTTTGACAATCAAATCAAGCAAAAATTCTTACGCTTGGTCAACCCCGACGATAAAGTGATTCATACTTAATTGTTATTAGTCATTAGTCATCTGTCCTTTGTACCTGCTCACTGGTAACCGATCGTGGAACTCTACCTCATCCGCCACGGGATTGCTGGCGATCGCGATCCCCTTAAGTATCCTAACGATGAAGAACGACCCCTGACGGATAAAGGTCGTCTAAGGACGCAGCAAGTCGCCCAACGCTTGTATGATATTGGGGTGCGATTCGATTTAATTTTGACCAGTCCGCTAGTGCGGGCGTATCAAACGGCTGAGATTTTGCAAAAAGCAGGTTTGTGCGATCGCCTAGAAGAATTTGCTGCCCTAGCTCCCGATGGCGATGTACGGGTTTGGGCGAACTGGTGGTTGGAATCTCGATACAATAAAGGAAATAGCTGTCTTGCTCTAGTAGGTCATCAACCGGACTTGGGAAATTGGGCAGAAATTTTAGTGTGGGGAAGTCCGAAAGAAAAGTTAGTGGTGAAAAAAGCAGGTGTTATCGGCTTGCTCCTGCCCGATGGAGAAAACCCTCTAGGCAACAGCGAATTATTTTTACTGACCTCGCCCAAATGGCTGCTCTAGGCTCCAAATAATGCTCTAGATAATAAACAATCATTAAAGCATTTCGGTAAAACCGAAGACACTAGAGCATCTTGAGGTAAGTTAGCTTCAGGTAGTAGAAACACGTCACGATTAGAACCATGACAACAGCTTGCGAATATAAACCCGGCTTGGAAGGAATTCCAGCCGCTCAATCTAGCGTCAGTTATATAGACGGAAAGAAGGGAATTCTTGAATATCGCGGGATTCCAATCGAGGAACTCGCCGTCAAAAGTACTTTTCTCGAAGTAGCCTATCTCTTGATTTGGGGTAAACTACCGACTAAAGAGGAACTCGCCGCGTTTGAAACAGAAATCCGCTACCATCGACGCATCAAGTATCGCATTCGCGACATGATGAAATGCTTCCCGGAAACGGGACACCCGATGGATGCGCTGCAAACCTCTGCGGCAGCGCTAGGACTATTTTACTCCCGTCGAGCCTTAGATGACCAAGCTTATATCCGAGCGGCAGTCGTGCGCCTGCTGGCTAAAATTCCAACCATGGTGGCAGCGTTTCATATGATGCGTCGGGGGAACGATCCCATTCAACCCAACGACAATCTGGACTATTCTGCTAACTTTTTATACATGCTCACCGAGCGGATTCCCGATCCTCAAGAAGCCGAGATTTTCGACCGTTGTCTGATTCTCCACGCCGAGCATACCATGAATGCTTCTACCTTCTCGGCAAGGGTGACGGCTTCGACTTTAACCGACCCCTATGCCGTGATTGCTTCTGCTGTGGGAACGCTAGCCGGACCGCTGCATGGGGGAGCCAATGAAGAAGTTCTCGAAATGCTTGAAGAAATCGGCTCGGTAGATAATGTCCGCCCTTATGTAGAAAAGTGCCTAAAGCAAAATCCCAAACATAAATTTATGGGTTTTGGACATCGCGTTTGGAAAGTTAAAGATCCCCGCGCAATTATGTTGCAAAATTGGGCAGAAGAGCTTTTTGAAAAGAAGGGTCGCGACGAGTATTACGACGTTGCTATCAAGTTAGAAAAGGTCCTTGTAGAAGAGAAAGGGTTTGGAGAACGAGGAATTTATCCCAATGTAGATTACTACTCCGGTTTGGTTTATCGCAAGTTGGGAATTCCTAACGACCTGTTTACGCCTATCTTTGGCATCTCGCGAGTTGCCGGTTGGCTAGCCCATTGGAAAGAGCAATTAGAAGTTAACCGGATCTACCGTCCTACGCAGATTTATACTGGCGATCACGCTCTATCTTATATTCCTATGGAAGAGCGCGTTGTTTCTCTACAACGAAATGGCAAGAATTAAAATCAATAACTGAAGTTGACATAGGTTGAGTTTAGGCTGGGGCGATCGCTCTCGATTGTGAAGTGCGATCGCTTTAATTTTGTTGCTTCATGAAATAAACCGTATTCATAACGACTACATTTATGGGCTAGAATAGACGCAAGACTTTTAAAGGGTTAGAGAAAATAATGGCTCAGCTCAAACAGCGACGTTCTGAAAACGTCGATGGTAACTTTTATGTCGATTCCACCTGCATCGACTGCGATACTTGTCGCTCGATAGCACCAGAAATATTTAATCGTTCGGGAGAACAGTCAGCTGTCTATCATCAACCCGCCAATGAAATAGAACGATTGCATGCCATGCAAGCGCTGTTGTCCTGTCCGACAGCTTCTATTGGCACGGTAGAAAAACCTAAAGATATCAAAGCTGCTCAGCAAAGCATTCCCATTCTTATCGAAGAGAATGTTTATCACTGCGGCTATCATTCTGAGCATTCCTACGGTGCGGCTAGTTACTTAATTCAGCGTTCAGATGGTAATATTTTGGTCGATTCGCCTCGCTATGCGCCCCCTTTAGTTAAACGACTAGAGGAAATGGGAGGAGTGCGCTACATGTATCTAACCCATCGAGATGACGTAGCCGATCATCGAAAATTTAGAGAGCATTTTAACTGCGATCGCATTCTCCACGCAGATGACATTACATCGAGTACCAAAGATATAGAAATTCAACTGACGGGAACCAAACCAATAGAATTAGCTCCAGACGTATTAATTATTCCCGTTCCCGGACATTCCAAAGGTCACACGGTTCTACTCTATCGCCAAAAATTCTTGTTTACAGGCGATCATCTGGCTTGGTCTCCCTATTTGAAGCATCTTTATGCGTTTCCTCGCTATTGCTGGTACTCTTGGTCAGAACAGGTCAAGTCCATGCATCAATTAGCCAACTACACCTTTGAGTGGGTTTTACCCGGTCACGGTCGCCGCTATCATGCCGATGCCGAAACGATGCATCAACAAATGCAACAGTGTCTTGCTTGGATGGAAGCAGTTAACTAAACTAAAATCGATTTGATAACGCTGCTCGATCCAGATTTGCTCGGATGCTGCAACAATCGTAAATTAGGGAAATGATACCAATTTGAAATAAGAAGGCGACAGATGAATTTACACAATTCAATCGTAGAAAGGGTTTCCCAATCCAAAATCTGCGTCTGAGCAGTCGCCGCACGCCGCTGGAATTGATTTCCAGCACAACGGCGACCAAAATCCTTTCATCCAAAATGGTATGACATTTTAGGCGTAGCGATTAATTTCTTCTTGCAACCAAGGATCGACGGGTTGTCCGTCTTTGCGGCGCAGTTCGATTTCAACCATCGTCCTCATATTCGCTCCTGGTGGCGCGGGTTGTGGATGGAAAATAATGTCGTAGGCGTTGGGATCTTGATTGCGTTCTTTGAGCCAATCGTGGACTTTAATCGTACAGAAAAACGATTGTCCTTGCTCGAACATGCGACCGATTTGCATTCGTAGGCTGTAAGGATTGATGCGAGCCATACTTTTACTTGGTGATGGGTTGTAGATCTATGCTAGCTCTACTTGAAATTGAGATAACAACCAAGTATTACCAATTCTCAATTCGCAATTATCAGTTCGCAATTAGTCAACTGTCCTCTGTGTAAGGCTTTTTCCTTGAGCATCTGTAGCATTCTTTTTTAGAAATGGTATAAGCTTGTTTTTCAAACCCGATGCTCGATATAGCGACTTGCCCGCTTTAGTAACATGATCCAGCTCAGTTACGCTTTTACCTTGTTTTTGAGCCTATTCTTAGAAGCGCTTCCCTTCCTGTTGTTGGGAATTTTTGTGTCTAGTTGGTTGCTAGTATTTGCCGATGAGCATCGATTAGCTACCAAGTTTCCTCGTCGTCCGATTATAGGCGCGATCGTCGGTAGTTGGTTAGGATTGATAGTCCCGGTAGGTCAGTACGGCAATATCCCCGTAACGCGACGGCTGCTGTTGCAGGGAATTCCTAAATCGGTAGCGATGAGTTTTCTGATTGCCGCACCTACGATTAATCCGATCGTTCTCTGGATTACTTGGAAAGCCTTTCCGGAGCAACCGGGAATGATTTTCTTTCGGGTTTTGTTTGCCTGGGTTATGGCAGTCGTCATTGCTTGTATCTTTAGTACCTATAACGACAAGCTTCCTTCAGGTGGAGAAGCCAACGGGATCGAAAGTCGCTCTCCCTTGCTGCGATCGGGTACTTTCTTGCTATCGCCCGTACCAAGCCAGCCTTTACAGGAAATAGAAAATTTAGATGAGGGCGATCGCGCAGCGACAACAACTAAAAAATCTCGAAAATTAGCTGCCAACCTTTTTGTAGAAAATACCGTGCGAGAATTGATAGAGTTAAGCATTTTTCTGGTTTTAGGCTGTGCGATCGCCTCGATTTGTCAAGTTTTTTTTCCTCAAGAGGCGCTTCTGAATTGGGCAAAAACTCCCGCTACACAAATTTTGGTCATGCTGCTGCTTGGAACCGTTCTTTCAGTTGGTTCGACAGCCGATGTATTCTTTATTAGCTTTTTAAATGCTACTTTTTTAAGAGGAGCGCTGCTGGCATTTTTGCTATTTAGTTCGATTATCGATCTTAAAGCAATTCCTTTGATGCTATCAACATTTCGAGCTAAATTTGTGCTTTATTTACTAATTTTGGCAGGTCTATTGACTTTTCTATTAACTGTATTTCTCGATTTTTACGCTGGCTAGCTCGATCGCTCCAGCCACGATCGCACGAATAATTACCTATTCTTTGTTTTGTAGCGATCCCCATAATGTAAACTTTAGTTGCAATCTCTAGAAGCGACAAGAATGGAATGCTAAATTAAAAATTGAAGCTAAACAAGCTTCCCTGGCAGATAAACTTGCAAGGTTCGATAGTTCAATTAATAGGAGAAAAACCTGTTTAAGTTCGCATCTGTCTCGTTAACCAACAATAGCAGCAATCAACTTAAGCACTCGTATTTCCTCAGCTAAAAAGAAAGGGAGCCAGGTATCTGAAACTAAATTTCAGTACAACTCCAGGGATGATTGAGATAAGAGAGGAAAAAAGCTGGGAGCTTATGCTTGGTTGCTGTTATTGTTATTTAGATCGGTTGTTGGATAAAAGGATTAGGGATTGGTCATTAGTTAGTGGTTAGTCGTTAGTCGTTAATTGTTTCCCCATCTCCTCCCCTATCTCTCCACACCCCTTGTCCCTTGTTCCCCTCAACCTAAGTTAAAAGTTAATAATTACAAAAATTAACAGAAAGCCGAAAATCCCACCGATCGACTTTAAGATAGCGTATAATTCGTTACCTGTTTTAACTGAAAAACCAATATATTGTTAAACTTGGTAAAGAATATGAAAAGTAAGTGATCTGTAATAATCATGGGTCGTGTCGGGGTTTTACTACTAAATCTAGGTGGTCCGGAGCAGTTAGAAGACGTTCGTCCTTTTCTATTTAACTTGTTTGCCGATCCGGAAATCATTCGCCTTCCTTTTTCTTGGCTGCAAAAGCCACTTGCTTGGTTGATTTCAACCTTAAGATTCCAAAAATCGCAAGAAAACTACATGCAAATCGGCGGCGGTTCCCCGTTGCGCCGAATTACGGAAGCTCAAGCGCAGGCGCTAGAAGAACGGCTAGCGGAAATCGGTCAGGAGGCAAGGGTTTATATAGGGATGCGCTACTGGCATCCTTTCACGGAGGAAGCGATCGCAGCTATCAAACGCGATCGCATCAAGCGGCTAGTCATACTCCCTCTCTATCCGCAATTTTCCATCAGTACTAGCGGCTCTAGTTTCCGAGTCCTCGAAGAGATGTGGAAGAAAGACCCTGCCCTCAGACAGATTGATTACACGATCGTTCCTTGCTGGTACGACAGTCCCGGATACATCAAGGCAATGGTCGATCTCATCGTCCAAGAATTAGAAAAATTTTCCGACCCCGATCGCGTTCATATTTTCTTTAGCGCACACGGCGTTCCACAAAGTTACGTTGACGAAGCAGGCGATCCCTACCAACAGGAGATCGAGGAATGTACGCGCCTGATAATGAAAACCCTTAACCGTTCCAACGACTATACGCTAGCTTATCAAAGTCGGGTAGGTCCGGTAGAATGGCTCAAGCCATATACCGAAGATGCTCTAAAAGAATTAGGGAAGAAGGGAATCGAAGATTTATTAGTTATCCCCATTAGTTTCGTGTCCGAACACATCGAGACCTTACAGGAAATCGATATCGAGTATCGAGAAGTGGCAGAAGAAGCAGGAATTAAAAACTTCCAACGAGTTCCTGCCCTTAACACCCATCCAGTTTTCATTGATGCTTTGGCTGAGTTGACGGTTGAGTCGCTAAAAAAAGCACCTCAGACCTTTGCTGAAGTGCCCCGCCCGAAGAAGAATATGAAGATGTATCCCCAGGAAAGATGGGAATGGGGAATGACGACCGCCGCCGAAGTTTGGAACGGTCGCTTAGCCATGGTTGGCTTTATTGCCTTGATTATTGAATTAATAAGCGGTCACGGTCCGCTACATTTTGTTGGATTGTTATAGGTTTCGAGATTTCTCAAAACCTATTATCTGCTTCCCGATTCTAAAGCCAATCAGAAGCGCGATTTGCCTGAAGTTCTAGGGGAATGGGGGCGACGAGCGCGAGTTCTTCCCTCTCTTTCTCTTTTAAGAGATTTAAGAGAGCCATTATTGTCTCGACCTTCCCGTCGCTTTGGCTTTTCGCTTTGACTTTCATAAATATCTAAATAAAGAGATTGACCTGCTGCCGCCGCCGCCGTTTCTAGAACCGTGCGAATAGCTTGTAGGTTGCGGCCACCACGACCGAAAACTCGTCCCTTATCCGTTCCCTCAAAAGCCAATCGAACCCAAACTCGTTTGTTTTGGTTAGATTGCTCGCAGTCGATACTGAGTAACTCTGGCGACTCCAAAAACGGACTGACGAGAAACTTTACCAACCCACAATAGTCTGGAATAGAAGTTTGAGTATCTTTAGACAAGTTTGTTGCCTTAAGCATTGACTTGTTCAAAAACTTTGGCTTTTGTTAGAATGTTGCGTACTGTCTCTGTTGGTTGAGCACCTTCTTTGAGTCGCTTGACAATCGCGGGAACGTTCAACCGAGTTTCATCGGTTCTCGGATTGTAAAATCCCAGTTCTTCGAGGGGACGACCTTGTCGGCGACTGGTGCTTTGTGTGGCTACGATTCTGTAGCTAACTTCTCTTTTCTTTCCGTATCGCTTTAAGCGCAATTTGATCATAGTTAACCCTAAAAATACTCCTTTCCGATTGTAAGGGATTACTAGGTAGATTGGGGAGCTTTATAGCTCTTAGAGAAAGTCATGTTGAGTTTTTGGCTCCCATCTGACTAGGTTCGGATTTGACTTTAGCAAGAAGCACCCAAGAAGAACTCCATTTCTTTTTTGTCTTCGATCGCTTTGAGTGCCGATGCGATCGCGTCATGAATATTATCTGATTCAGCGTTACCTAGATCTTCGACTACTTTAAGAATGCCATCGATTTGTGCTTGGAGCTTTTGTTCTTCTTCTTTCTCCTTCGCTTGTAGCTCTTGAATTTGTTTTTGGATTCTGTTAATCGCCGAGCGTTTGGGAATGATAATTCCGTGAATCAAGCCTTCAATGGCAGCAGCAATGGTCTGATTAATTTCTGTCTGTTGGTCGGGCAATAGCGCAATAACTTCCGACATAGCATTCCGAACGGCTTTCAGAATGATTTTAGGGTCTTCTGTGGCTTGAGAGGCAATTTTAGCTTCCGCAGCTAAAACTTTAGTTTCGATAATCTCTCTAATTTTATCTATTTCTAAAGCTTGTTTTTGTTGGGGAGCGCGACTGGGTGCTTTGGTGATGCTTGTTCTTGGATTAGACATTATTTTTCTCCGATCGCATAATTAATTTCTGTTCTCTTCCTTAAAACTAAGAAAAAAACATCGGGAAATATTGAAGGTCTTGAGAAAATTTATATTTTGTAGCGCAGGCATCGAGAATCTCTAAAATCTCTGCAACATACCTATTGCGGGCATGACGCTGCCATGCCCGATTGAGACAGCGGTCTATAGCAATCCTAGTTGATTCATAAAAATTGTAGTGCGGGCATCATGAGAAGCGCGAGCGGGACGTAATACCATTTTTCATTCATTAATGACAGAGATGGTCGATCGCCCTCACCCCCAACCCCTCTCCCAATTGGGGAGAGGGGAGAAGAATGTCGATCGTGAAAACCTGAAAATTGGTATAAGTCCTACGAACACGCTTCGCTTTCCGCACTACGTTCGCGAATGATTTAGGACTGCTATATATTTCGCCTCAAACAGCCGCGAGAATTTCTTCATCGATTGAGAAATCAATTTCTGCTTGGTGGCGACCCGAAGCGAGATAATCGTTTTGGAAAGAATCTTTTAATCCAGATAAGAGATCGTATTCTGGTTTCCAGTTGAGATGTTCCATCGCTTTATGGATATCGGCAAAGAAATGCTGCACTCGAACGGGAAATCCTTTGCGCTTGCCAAAGTCGAACTTTTTGGGGTCGTAATGCACTAATTTCAGGTCGTCGGGAGATTTTCCGGCTGCTGCGGCACAGGTGCGGGCTAAGCCATCAAAAGTGACGTAGCGATCGCCGGAAATATTATAGATCTCTCCAATCGCTCGTTCGTTGCCCAAAACGGCTGCCATAGCGCTAGCGAGATCTTTGACATGACCGAATTGGGTGATGTGCAAGCCATTGCCGGGAATGGGAATGGGACGATCGCGCACGATGCGATCGAAAAACCAAGCTTCTAGGTCGTTATAATTCTGGGGACCATAAATGTAGGTCGGGCGAATGGAAGTCCAAGGCAAGCCGGCTTGTGCTAAGTATTCTTCTGTTTGGAATTTGCCTTTATGACGGCTTTTGGGATCGACGAGATCGCCTTCGAGGTGAGGCATTTGGTCGGATTTGAGATAAACGCCTGCCGAACTGACGTAGACAAAGTGTTTAATTTTATCTTTAAAGATTTCTGCCAAGGGCTGAGTGTCGCTCAGTTCCCGACCATTATTATCGAAAATAGCATCAAAGGACTCTGAGGCAAATTTTTCGGTTAATTGGGCAGCATCGGTGCGATCGCCTTGAATTTGCTTTACTCCTGCAACGGGTGCGGGATTATTGCCCCGGTTGAACAGAACGACTTCGTGACCTCGTTCTACCAAAATTTTTGTTAAATAAACCCCGATAAAGCGGGTTCCTCCCATAATTAAAATTCGCATTTTTATCGCTCCCTAATCCTATCGATCTGCTTGTTTCCTTTCCAGAATAGGATATAAAGGCTGAGCTTTTTCATTGACTCGCTAGAGACGGTAGAGACTGCACTAAGCTGAGGTTGTAGGGAGCTTGGCTCAGGGTTTTGATGTAAGAAGCTTGTAAATAGGAACGGTATTGTTCATCGCCATCGAGATAGACTTTGAAAAAGGATAGCGCGAGGATGTTTTGATAATCGCGAGCGATCGCTGCTGCCTCCTCCTTAGAAATTTCTTGGTTTGTCAGTCCTTGCATCAGAGGTAAAAGCACCCAGGCGTGGGGCAATCCCGTCGAGACGGAGAGATATTTATCGGCAGCGACTAACTCATCAAAAGCGGGCATCTGCTCCGATACGAGGGGAGTGATGATATCTTCGGCTGCCGCTTGCCACATGACAGGAGTGGTAACGCGACTCATTCCCGCTTGTCCGAAGAGACTTTTACTAAAAGGCACGAAGAGATAGATGGCTTTAATTCGACTATCTTGCAAATTGAGAGGCTGTTTTGGGATCTCTAGGGCGCGACATTGATAATACAGGGAGATATTGAGCAAGCGAGTTTGAGAATTGCAGTCTCTTTCTAGTTGCTCGAAATTTAGTTCGGCACCTGCTAATGATAGGGCAGTGGCACCGCCAAAGGAATAACCAAATAGGCCAACTTGTTGTAGGTTTAGTCGATCTTGATATTCAGATTGGTTGCGCTTTTGTAGTTCGTTGAGTAAAAAAGTTACATCCAGAGGGCGATCGCGAAATTCCATCGCATCGAAGTTATCTTTGTATAATCCTTTATAAAATTCTCGCTGCCTCTGACTGCTGCTGCCAGGATGATCGGGAATGGCAACTGCAAATCCATAAGAGGCTAGATGATAAGCTAAGTCATCAAAGCGATCGCGTTTGGCACCGATGCCATTTGAGACAACGATAATGGGAAATTGTTTTTGCTGCGATGTTTCTGGCAAGTAGAGATCGACAATTAACTCGCGTTCGCGTTGGGAGTCGTATAATTCGACGGTTTGCCTGGAACTGTTAAACTGACCTGGCGTTCTAATATCTCGAAGTTGCTTGAGATCGATAGACGATTCAGACTTGGCTTGTTCTGAAGTCATGCGATCGAGTTCTGCAACGAGCGTCTTAGTTTTGTCTACCATGGTAGACATTTCCCGAACGAATCCCATAATGTTCTCAGTATTGAGCTCGATATCAGTAGGAAACTTGCGCATCAGATCGATCGCATTAATACTCTTAGATTCAAGAACTGCTTGAATTAACGCTCCTCGCAGTCCATAAAAACCATTTTGATTTTTGGGAATATTAATTAACTCGCCCACATCTTTTAGCAACCCTTCTCCTACAGCGCTGTGAGAGAGACGATAGATTACCATAGGATTGACTTGGTAGCGCGATCGCAAAAAGTTTTGCACCCGCTCTTGTTGTTGCGGACTCAAACGGTTGAGGAAAAAGGCTAATTCTTTCTCGATTCTGCCCTCTTGAGCAAAGGTTGCTAAAGCCTCAACCGAAATGGAGAAACCTAAAGGACCATAATTAAAAAGAATGCGATCGGCAGCGCTGACCGGTAAAACGATTAAGAGAGTCGTAAAAATCGCCAGTAACAGAAACCGTAATCTACGCATTCAGAATATTTAGTTATTTCCAAAAATTTCAAATAGTCATTTAATTTTAGTTTTTTTCCCATTCGCCCACAAATAAAAAAATCGTCTCAATCGCCCCCCAAACAACAGCGAATAGCGCCTCAAGTGAGTCATAGGATTCAAATATCTATTAATCAACGAAGTTATATCGCTTTGCTCTTTTAAGCGCCATTCTCCTACGACATCCAAACTTCCTTCGAGAAACTTAGCCTGACAGGTCCTTCGTTGCACCTTACCGCTAGAAGTTTTGGGAAGACTACCCGTCTTCAACAGAACGATCGCATAAACATCGATCAAATGTTCCTGAAAGATTGCCCAACGAATCGCTTCTACTACCTCATCAATAACTAACCCTTGCCGATAACTGCGTTCTATCTCGTGAGCAATAACGAGTCTATTTTCCCCGGCGACTTCGACTGCAAAGGCAGCACCGCAACCCGATCGCAAGGCGGGATGACATTTTTCTACAGTCTCTTCGATCTGTTGGGGATAGTGATTAAACCCCCAAAAGACCATCAAATCGTTTAGACGACCTGTAACGAACAGTTCGCCATCTTGCATAAACCCCAAGTCTCCCGTTCTCAGGAACGGACCTTCTCCCGTATCTTTGAGATAAGCACAGAAGGTGCGTTCCGTCTGTTCGTGTAAATTCCAGTATCCTTTACCTACCCCCATTCCAGATACCCAAATTTCCCCGACGCGATCGCTCGGACATTGGGTTAACGATTCGGGATCGACGATGATAATTTTGCTATCTAACCAGGCACGACCGCAACCGATAATTTCTCTAACTCCCTCTTTCTGGCTATTAGCAATAACGACGCGATTCTTTTCTAGAGGGGCTTTTTCGACATACTTAACCACTGGCGGTTCTGTGTGTATTCCCCCAGTGACGAATAAAGTGGCTTCAGCCATGCCATAGCAGGGATAAAATGCTTCGCGGCGGAAACCGCAAGGTGCAAATTTTGCCGAAAACCGATCTAAAGTTTCGACTCTGATAGGTTCGGCACCGCAGAAAGCCACCGTCCAACTGCTCAAATCGAGATTCGCTACCTGTGCGGGAGTTGCCCGACGCGATAGGAGATCGTAGGCAAAATTGGGTGCGCCGCTTGTAGTCGCCTTGTAGCGCGAAATTGCCTCAAGCCAGCGAATCGGCTTTTGGATAAAGGCAATAGGTGACATAAAAATGCAAGGACTTCCTAAATATACCGCTTGGATGACCGTGCCAATCAATCCCATGTCGTGGAATAGGGGCAACCAGCTAACACCGCTTGCTTCTTCCGTATGACCGAATGCCATCTGCAACATTTTTTGATTGTGCAGGATGCATGCGTGAGTGACCATGACTCCTTTGGGAATTCCGGTAGAACCGGAGGTATATTGTAGAAAGGCTAGGGTATCGCGATCGCAGTTGGGTTTTGCCCAATCGAGTAAAGATGTTTCAGGCAACT
Organism: Hydrococcus rivularis NIES-593; assembly: GCF_001904635.1. Taxonomy (GTDB): domain Bacteria; phylum Cyanobacteriota; class Cyanobacteriia; order Cyanobacteriales; family Microcystaceae; genus Hydrococcus; species Hydrococcus rivularis. Next base: position 80,508 of record NZ_MRCB01000015.1, on the reverse strand, counting down.
TTTCTAGATCGTCTGTGGCTAGCCAATCGAGTTGGTTGAAAATAGAATCCGATCCTGGCGTAATGAGTTGGTTTTTGAGTTTTGCTAAGAGGGATTTGCTCGTTAGAATAATTTGGGCTTGACAGGAGAGGAGACGAGATTGAAGATCGCGCAGTGCGAGGCTATTTTGCGGCGGATAGCAAGGAATGGCAACGACTCCTGCATACAAACAACCAAAGAAAGCTGCGATGAACTCTAATGCTCCGTCGTAAGGATAAACTAATACTGCGCGATCGCCTTGCTTAATTTTGAGTTCCTTGAGTTGGAGGGCGATCGCTTTTGCCTGTTGCTCTAATTCTTGATAGGTTAAATTAATTGCTTGCGTTTCCCCATCTTTGAGAAAGGTAAAAGCCGTTTTCTTGGGTTGAGATTGCGCTCTATCGTACAAAAGTTCCACTAAAGTCGCATAATTGGCTGTTTGGACTTGCATTAGTTAGACAGTAATCTGACTCTGTTTTCGTTTTTAATAATTGTGTGATGAAATTGTACGCTGCGATCGCCCACAAAAAACTCGAAATAATCTAAATTTTTAATTATTATACCAATTTTCAGGTTTTCGCGATCGACATTCTTCTCCCCTCTCCCAAATAGGGAGAGGGGTTGGAGGTGAGGGCGATCGACTATCTCTGTCATTAATGAATGAAAAATGGTATTAGTCTAATCGCCATTTAATCATCATCTTTTAACAATAAAAATTGCTAATCGACTAAGCCTTCCTTTATGTTATTAGGATGGTTTGATAAAAACTTGAGGAACGCACTATGAAGATTAGCGCTCGCAATACGCTCAAAGGGACTGTGAAAGCAGTCGTACCCGGCGCGGTGAATACCGAAGTTGTCATCGAAGTAGCTCCAGGCGTTACAATTACTTCGATTATTACTAAAGCTTCGGCTGATAGTCTGGGACTTTCAGAGGGAAAAAAAGTATACGCTGTTATTAAGTCATCTGACGTGATGGTAGCAATCGATTAAACAGAGCGATCGACTAGCTTCAATTCCGGTTATAAATATTCCGCAAGGATTGACTGAATCGATACTAGAAGCAATCGACGAGAAAAACTCCTCGCTGTCTTTTCGATAAAGCGAGGAGAATCTGGGAGTTATGAGGCTACGAATGTGGTATTACCTAAGCACTGACCGAACCTAGAGGAACCGCCTCAGTTTCCTCAATTAGTTGGGCATACAAAGTGCCAAGTTGGGAAGCTACCCCCTTCCAACTAAACTTTTTCTCAACGCGCTTTCTGGCGTTTCTGCCAAGGAAATCTCTCCATTCGGGATTTGAGAGGATGCGATCGATCGCCACGGCAAAAGACTCAAAATCCTTCGGCGGCGCAAGTAAACCCGTCTCTTCAGAAACGACCGTAAATTGCAATCCGCCCACATCGCTAGCAATAACAGGCGTGCCGCTTGCCATCGCTTCGATGGCGACTAAACCAAAAGGTTCGTAATGACTGGGAACGACGCAAACATCAGCCGCCGCATAATAAATCGGCAACTCGCGATCGCCGATCCGTCCGGGGAAGAGGGTCTTCTCTGCCAATCCCAGTTCGTTAACGATTCTTTCTATTCTCTCCCGTTCGATGCCGTCACTTTGACCCGGACGAGAACCGCCACCAATCACTAGCTTTAGCCGAGGATCGTCGCGCCACTCAGATGCGTTGACGGCGCGAACCAGCGTTTCAATTCCCTTGCGCTTATCAAAACGTCCGACATAGAGGACGACCTTTGCATCTGACTCAAAACCAAGAAGAACTCTCGCTTCTTCTCGATCGATTCCGCCAAAATGTTCGATATCGGTTCCACAGGGAATAATCTTAATTTTGCCCTTAGCAGACACCAGCGATCGCATGTGTTCTTGTTCTTGGGGACTGGTGGCTACAATGCAATCGTCTGTTTCTAAACAATCTTTTTCTACTTTCAATCGGGTGCTGGCAATCATGGGAATAGTAGAGACTGATTTGTACTTGACCGCACCCAAAGAATGATAGGTATGAACCACGGGTAGGGATAATCTTCGCTTCAACTCCAGTCCTACCCACCCAGAAATCCAATAATTCGTGTGTATTAAAGAGTAATCGAGTCCTTCTTTTTCTTTAAACTTCAGCAGTGCTTCTACAAATTGATGGCGATAGCCAAAAATTTCATCGCGCGGTACAAATTCTTCCGGTCCAGCTACTAAACGAATCGTACGACAATTGGGAGCATGTTCTACAATTCTCGGTTGATGAGCGCCACTTGCACGAGTAAACATATCTACTTTCCACCCTTGTCGTGCTAATTCCTCACCCACGTGGCGCACGTAAACATTCTGTCCACCCGCTTCTTCTTTACCGATTTCCACAGCGGGGTCGCCGTGAACCGAGATAAGTGCTATGGACTTTGTTGGTTTGTTATTCATTCTTACAATTAAAACCTCAAATGGAACAAAGGTTGGGGTAAGTTCGGGGCAGTTATTTGCCTTGACTTCGATTCCCTTCCTTTCTGCTGGCACTTCCATAAATCGAGAAGCCCAGAATTCGCCTTAGCGGCTTCCTCCTTTTAAATTCAAAACAAGAGTTGCGTTAAAAATCCTTGAGATTTTTTTGTCTTTACCTCCTTGACAGATCCGCATTTATAACCTCTAGTTTGCTTATATTATACACGGCAGTATGTAAAAAAGTGTATCAGTATGTTACTAAATTCTGCTACAAACAAAGTTAGGTCAAGATCGCCATTACTTTATTAAAAATCTGCTACACTAGAACTCTGTCACCGAGGAGAGGTGGCTGAGTGGTCGAAAGCGGCAGATTGCTAATCTGTTGATGGACTCGTAAGACCCATCCGAGGGTTCGAATCCCTCCCTCTCCGTTAGCTTTGTTATAGTCTAGTCGAGATTTTCACCCTCGTTAAAGTCTTATTCGCCACCTTACTTACTCACTTCAAATTTTTTTAGTAGTTCGCGAAGTCGTATAACTGGTGAGTTAAACCAATGAACTCTTTGGAACGATTTTGCAATCGCGCAACAGATTATGCCAAATACCGACCCAGCTATCCTGCAACAGCCATCGATCGCATTCTAGAAGGACTGAATAATCCTCTTGTAGCTGCCGATATTGGTGCGGGGACGGGAATTTCCTCACGCCTGCTTGCCGAACATGGGGTGCGCGTACTGGCGATCGAACCAAATGCCGATATGAGACAAGCAGCAGCGCCTCATCCATTGGTGGAGTTTTTCGATAGCACGGCAGAAAAGACTGGCATAGCGAAAGCATCAATTGACTTGGTGACTTGCTTTCAATCGTTTCACTGGTTCGATCGCCAACCGACTGTGGCAGAGTTTCGCCGCATTCTTAAACCTGGCGGACGCTTAGCTTTAGTTTGGAACCAAGACGATGCATCGGACAAATTTACCGTAGATTGCACTCGCCTGATTTTTAGGCTATCGTTCCCAAATCCACTAGATCGCCTTGTCAAAAAAGTAATTCTGCTGCCTTCCAAGTTGGTTCAATCTTGGTACGACTGGCAACTCTTTCGCCTGTTGCGTTCGTACAATTTTGCTAGTATCCGCAGTTATGAGTTTGCTTACAAACAGGAATTAGATCTATCTGGACTGATTGGTTTAGCAAGGAGTCAATCGTTTGTCCCCCTTTCTGAGTCTGTACAACAGCGATTGGTCTCCGGCTTAGGGAAATTATGCGATCGCTATGGCGATGAAAATAGCAAAGTATCTTTGGTATACAAGACAATCGTTTATATAGCCCAAGCATCGGAAAGACTTCAGAAAGAATAACTAGGCAAATTGCGATTGTAATTATCTATGCATGAGAATGATGAAGTTATCCAAGTCCAAGGTTTATTGAAGCGCTACGGCAAGCTAGTCGCTGTCAAAGGGATCGATTTTTCGGTACGGCAAGGAGAAATCTTTGGTCTCATCGGTCCCGATGGTGCGGGAAAAACAACGACTTTCCACATCCTCGCTGGCGTGATGGAGGCGACATCGGGAAACGTCCAAATATTAGGAAAATTACCTCGCGATGCGCGTTTGTCTACAGGATATCTGACGCAACAATTCTCTCTCTATCTCGACCTAAGTATCGATGAAAATTTGCGCTATACGGCGGGATTGCGCCAAGTTCCCGAACCATTGTTTTACCAGCGCCGCGCTAAATACCTGAAATTGATGGATTTGGAGAGATTTAGCGATCGCTTGGCGGGTCGTCTTTCTGGGGGGATGAAGCAAAAATTAGCCCTCTGTTGCGCCTTGATCTCCCAACCGAAAATTTTACTCTTGGACGAACCGACTACAGGAGTCGATCCCATCTCTCGCCGAGAATTTTGGGACGTTCTCGCCGCCATTTCCAGTGAGGGAGTGACGGTTGTCATCGCTACGCCCTACCTCGATGAAGCAGAACGCTGCCATCGCATTGCCTTGATGCACGAAGGAGAAATTAAGCAAATTGGAACGCTTTCGCAGTTGCGAGAGAGTTTGGGATTGCAGCGATTAGAAGTAAGGACGGATCGACTGGCATTGGCGGAGGCAGTTTTAACGTCCAATCGCGATCGCGCTACCTCTATCGTAGATGTACAAACCTTTGGCGATCGCTTGGATGTTTTGGTTAAAGATGCATCGGCAGGTGAAGCAGAAGTTAGAAAAAGATTTCGCCAGCAACAAATAACGCCGGATCGCATTCAAGTTGTCCCTCCAACTCTAGAAAATGTCTTCGTAACCCGCTTGCGAGAGTATGGAGACAATCCCGAATCGATTCCCTTTCCCCGCAGCAAAAGCGAAAATCTACCTTCTCATTTGAATGTAGCTATTGGTGCGCGTTCTCTCAAAAAAGTGTTTGGCGACTTCCATGCAGTTGAAGAAGTGACTTTAGAAGTACGCTATGGGGAAATTTACGGGTTGCTGGGAGCAAATGGCGCGGGGAAAACGACCACAATTAAAATGCTGTGCGGATTGTTGGATCCGACGGCAGGCGCGATCTCTGTGGCAGGAGAAACAAGGAATTTACGCAGCACTCAAGTGCGCCAACGCATCGGTTACATGAGTCAGAAATTCACCCTCTACGACGATTTGAGTATCGTTGAAAATCTAGAGTTCTACTGCGGGGTTTATGGTGTTCCCCGCCGCTTGCGCCGCACCAAAATCGACTGGGTCCTGGCAACTTGCGGTCTGGAGGGAAAAGAGAATATGATTACGGGTCAATTGCCGGGAGGATGGAAGCAGCGGGTTGCCTTTGGCGCTTCAGTAATGCACGAACCAGAAATCCTCTTTCTCGACGAACCGACTTCGGGAGTCGATCCGCTTGCGCGTCGTCAGTTATGGCGATCGATTAACGAGTTCGCGCGTCAAGGAATGGCAATTTTAGTGACAACTCACTATTTAGAGGAGGCGGAACAATGCAACCGCATGGGATTGATGGTAGCAGGAGAAATCGTGGTACAGGGTTCGCCTAGCGAGATTAAAGCATCTCAACCGGGTCAGTTGCTGGAGGTTGTCACCAACCGCACTCAGGAGGCTTCTAATCTATTAAAAACTCATTTATCGTCTTGGCGGGTATCAATTTTTGGCGATCGTCTGCACCTCGTTCTCGATTATCCCGATAAAGAAGTTCCTGAAGTCCGATCTTTACTAGAAACTGCTGGAATTAAAATTCATTCGCTGCGATCGATTCCTTTCTCCCTCGAAGATGCTTTCATCGGCCTCGTACAACGCACCCAGCAAAGGTGAGGTGGGGAAGTGGGGGGAAGGAGATTGATTTTCCGCTTCCCCACCAACTAATACCAATTTTCAGGTTTTCGCGATCGACATCTTTTTCCCCTCTCCCAAACTGGGAGAGGGGTTGGGGGTGAGGGCGATCGATCATCTCTGTCATTAATGAATGAAAAATGGTATAAGTCGGCGAGCAAATGTTATTTAAGAGAAATTTGGGGGAAACCTAGAATTAAAACGCTACTTAAGTCCTATCATTTCAGTGGAGCGACATGAAATTATCCAAGGCGATCGCGACTCCAAAAGAGCAAGCTAAGCAATTCCGAGGCATACCTCTACGCTTAGTCTTAGTATTGCCTTTTGTGCTGCAAGTTGTCGGTGCAGTGGGATTGGTGGGCTATCTTTCTTTCAAAAACGGACAGGAGGCGGTTAACGACCTTGCCGATCGCTTGATGGACAAAAGCAGCAATCTAGTTTCCAAACATCTCGATAATTATTTAGAAACTCCTCAGAAAATCAACCAAATTAATCTCGACGCGATCGCGCTAGGATTATTGAACTTAAAAGACTTTAAGACAGCGGGACATTACTTTTGGAAACAACTACAAGCTTACCCACATGTGTCTTACATGGCTTATGCACTGACTACAGGAGAATATGCGGGTGCGGGAAAATTTTTAGCCGGACAGGGAGTTACCATAGATGAACTTTCCTCCGCTACCCAATGGAAAAGCTATACTTATGCGACTGATAGCCAGGGCAACCGCACCGAAATAGTAACAGTATACGATGACTACGACCCGAAGACAGAAAATTGGTACAAAGATGCCATTAAAGCAGGTAAACCAATATGGAGTTCTGTATACAACTGGGATGGAGAAAATTTAGCAGGATATATTTCTATTACCGCTACCAGTCCCATTTACGATCGAAAACATCAACTTGTGGGTGTTATTGGAGTCGATTTACTTTTAGCTAGTATTAGCGATTTCTTACAGCAACTAAAAATTAGCCCGACTGCCAAAACTTTTATTGTCGAGCGCGATGGATTATTAATTGCCTCTTCCAGTACCGAAAAACCTTTTACCCTAGTCAATAGCGTAGCAAAAAGACTCAGCGCACTCAACAGTTCCGACGAACAAATTCAAGCAACAGCCAAGTATTTACAACAAAAATTTGGTAACTTTCAAGCCATTAAAGACAAACAAAAACTGGATTTTCAACTACAAAGCAAACGCCAATTTGTGCAAGTCACTCCCTGGAAAGATGAATTTGTTTGGATTGGTTAGTCGTCACTACCATCCCCGAATCAGACTTTATGGCACAAATAAATGCCAACACTCAGATAACCATCGCCCTCTGTTTTGCGGCATTATTAATCGCAGTTTTGTTAGGATTAATTACCTCTCGTTGGATTACGCAACCGATTCTGCGTTTGGGTAAAGCTTCTGTTGCTATTGCCCAAGGAGATTTAAACCAACGAGTAGAAGTCAAAGGCATCATCGAACTGAGCGTATTGTCTCACTCCTTCAACGAAATGGCGCAACAACTGCAATCCTCTTTTGCTAATTTAGCGCTTACCAACCAACAACTAGATAGGGTAAATCAAGAATTAGAAAAAAGCAATCAAGAGTTAGAAACTAGAGTAGAACAAAGAACTACCGAACTAAAGCAAGCTAAAGAATTAGCAGAACGAGCGAATCGTGCTAAAAGCGAATTTTTGGCAAATATGAGCCATGAATTGCGAACTCCTCTCAATGCCATTCTCGGTTTCTCCCAACTATTGAATCGAGAAACCTCTCTCACCAAACAACAACAGGAGAATATTGGCATTATCAATCGCAGTGGCGAACATTTACTCTCTCTAATTAATGACGTACTAGATTTAGCTAAAATCGAGTCGGGAAAAATGACTCTCTATCCCACAGACTTCGATTTATATGCTTTGTTAGACTTAATCGAAGAAATGTTAGCACTGAGAGCAGAATCTAAAGGGTTAGAGTTTATTATTGAACGTAGTAACGATCTGCCCCGATACGTTAATACTGATGACAAAAAACTCCGTCAAGTTTTAATTAATTTACTAGGTAATGCCATCAAATTTACCCATGAAGGGAGTGTAACCCTAAGAGCATCATCAGTCATGAGTCATGATTCATTGGCAAGAAGCCACAAGGAAAAAAGTAAAAATGACCAAGGACAAACAACAATTTACTTTGAAATCGAAGACACTGGCGCTGGAATTGCCCCCGAAGAAATTGAGACTTTATTTGAAGCATTTGTGCAAACTGAAAGCGGCAAAAAATCCCAACAAGGAACGGGTTTAGGCTTGCCAATTACTAAAAAGTTCGTCGAATTGATGGGAGGCACAGTTACAGTTAGTTCTAAAGTTGGTCAGGGAAGTATTTTTAAATTTAATATCCAAGCGCAATTGAGTGAAGCGAGCAAAATTACTGCACAAAAAACAACTCAAAGAGTCATTGGACTCGAACCTAATCAACAAGAATATCGTATTTTAGTGGTAGACGATCGCTGGGAAAACCGACAACTCTTATTAAGATTATTACAACCAATTGGATTTCAAGTAAAAGAAGCTAGTAACGGACAAGAAGCCGTAGAAATTTGGCAAAGTTGGCAACCCCATCTCATTTGGATGGATATGCGAATGCCTGTGATGAATGGTTATGAGGCAACTCAACAAATTAAATCCCATATCCAAGGACAAGCGACAGTAATTGTTGCTCTAACTGCCAGCACTCTCGAAGAAGAAAAAGCTGTTGTTCTCTCGGCTGGTTGCGATGACTTTGTGCGCAAGCCTTTTCGAGAAGAAGTCATTTTTGAAAAAATGGCTCAATATCTCGGCGTGAATTATATCTATGAAGAGCTTGATTCTGAGGATACCTCTGAAACAGCAAGTGTTGAAAAATTAACCGCCGCCGCTTTAGCAATTATGCCCGATGAATGGTTAAAGGAACTTGTTGAGGCTGCTGCTTTAATTGACGAGCAACACATTGCGCAATTATTGTCCCAAATCCCTCAAGAACATCAAGCTTTAGCTAAAGCTATTGAGAAAGAAGTCGATAATTTTGATTTCGAGCGCCTGATGACCCTCGCTCAAGAAGCTATCAATTTATGAATAATACTCAGTTAAATTCTTTTGGTGCCAATATTTTAGTTGTTGACGATACTCCCGATAATTTGCGGGTTTTGTCAGCATCTCTGATGAAGCGAGGCTATCAAGTTCGCTGCGTAAAAAATGGGGCAATGGCATTAATTACCGCCAAAAAAGCCCCTCCCGATCTCATTTTGCTAGATATTAAAATGCCAGAAATGGATGGCTACGAAGTCTGCGAGAAACTCAAAGCTGATGCCCATACTCGCGAGATTCCCGTCATTTTTCTCAGCGCGTTGGATGATGTTTTTGATAAGGTGAAAGCGTTTCAAGTGGGAGGAGTAGACTATATCACCAAACCTTTTCAAATTGAAGAGATTGTGGTTCGCATCCAGCATCAATTGGTATTGAGGGCAGCTAAAGCCGAAATTTGTCAGTTAAACGCCGAATTAGAGCAAAAAAGTCCAACAAAGAACGGTACAATTAGAAGAAGTTATTGGCAAACTCCATCAAGAAATTACCAAACACAAACAAACCCAACAAAAACTTTTGCAACAGTCTTTACACGATGCGCTGACGGGTTTACCCAATCGGACTTTGTTGATGGAGCACCTGCAAAAAGCGCTCCAACGCAGTCAAAGAAACAAAAATTATTTATTTGCTCTCTTGTTTATCGACCTCGATCGCTTCAAAATTATTAACGATAGTTGGGGACATGCTGTGGGGGATGGACTTTTAATTGCTGTCTCCCGCATCCTTAAAGGATGTACCCGTGAGGCAGATACTGTGGCTCGTTTGAGTGGGGATGAATTTGCTATTCTCCTTGAGGATCTCAAAGATTTTCAAGATGCGATCGCCGTCGCCGAACGATTATTAGATAAACTTACTTCTCCTATTCATTTAGAAGAGCGAAAATTGTTTGCTGGTGCCAGCATTGGTATTGTTTTTGGTGCGACCAATTATCAAAATGGCCACGGACTTGCTGCGGGATGCGGATATTGCGATGTACCGCGCTAAAGCTTTAGGAAAAGGACGCTATGCCGTTTTCGATCGCGAAATGTACGCTCAGACGCTACATCTGTCGCAAATCGAAACTGACTTGTGCTATGCGCTCGATCGTCAAGAATTTTTACTGTACTATCAACCGATCGTCTCTCTAGCGAGTGATAGAGTGACGGGGTTTGAAGCCTTGCTGCGCTGGCAACACCCAGAAAAAGGGTTAATTTATCCTGGCGATTTTATCGCGATCGCCGAAGAGACTGGCTTAATTGTTCCGATTGGCGAATGGGTTTTACGAGAGGCTTGCCAACAGTTACGCACTTGGCAACAAAAACTTCCTTCAGCTTCATCTATTTATATTAGTGTCAATCTTTCGAGCCGACAAATCAAACAATTCGATTTTGTGGATAAGTTAGCTAAAATTCTCAGCGATACTGGTTTAAATGGGCAAAATCTCCGACTAGAACTGACTGAAACCATGTTGATGGATCGAGGAGAAAAAACGATCGAGCTTCTTGGTGGAATCAAAGCACAAAAAATTCAGTTGATTATTGATGATTTCGGTACAGGTTATTCATGCTTAAGTTATTTACACCGTTTTCCAATCGATGCCTTAAAGATCGATCGCTCCTTTGTTAGTTCCATCGACGCTCAAGGCAACAATTGCGAAATCGTTAAGACCATTATTACGCTAGCTCATTCTTTAGGCATTAAAGCGATCGCTGAAGGAGTAGAAACCTCTTATCAACTCGCTCAATTAAGAAATTTGGGATGCGACGAAGCACAAGGATATTTCTTTTCCCAACCTGTTAACTGTCACTTAGCAGAGGCTTTATTGCCTAATGTATAGCAATCCTAGTTGATTCATAAAAATTGTAATGCGGGTATCTTGCCGGTGCAAGCGTCCCAATCGCACTACGCTCGCAAATGATTTAGATTGCTATAGTTAATCAATAAGTAGCAAACGATAACTGATGGAAGTTGTTATTTTTTTACAGAATAACGATACTCTCTAATCTTTCATCCTTTTATCAAATGCCTAATGACAAATGACAAATAATTATGAAAAGAATCCTCTCGCAATGCTACAAAGAATTATCTCAATTTAAGCGCGATCGCCTTACAGTAGCTTTGGCATTTATTCTACCTTTTATAACTTTAATTATCTTTGGTTATGCTATTCGTCTAGAAGCCAAAAATATTCCCTTATACGTACAAGATTTTGATAATACGCCTTTAAGTCGAGCTTACATCGAGCGTTTATTTGCTACCAATCAGTTTATTCCCATCGCTGAAGGTAGTCAATTATCTTCTAACGACCCTGAAGAAGTTGTCGATAGGGGACTGGCTAAAGTTGCTGTTGTGATTCCACCGGATTTTAGCCGTAAAATTAAATCCGAAATCCCTGTAGAAGTTCAAGCAATCGTCGATGGCAGCGATGTGAATAATGCCAGGGTGATTCAAAATAGTATCCGAGCAACAACTCTATATTTTTTACGCAGTTCTAAATTACAACCAAATACTAATAAAGTTATCCCCCGTATTCGCCTTTGGTTTAATCCTGGAAGAAAAGAATCGCTTTATATCGTTCCCGGATTGTTGGGCATAATTTTATGGATCTATCCTTCCTTATTAGCGGCACTTGCCATGGTAAGCGAAAAGGTGCAAGGAACGATTATACAAGTTTATGCTTCTAACCTTAGTGCAACAGAACTGCTTTTAGGAAAAGGATTAGCCTATCTCATCATTGGTATTTTAGAAATGATTTTTATTGTAGGATCTGGGATGTTACTCTGGCGAATCGGTTTTGCAGGCGATCCAATTCTCTTATTAATTAGCACGCTAATTTATCTAACTGATAGTGTTATGTTTGGACTCCTAATTGGCAGTCGAGCGGCCGATCGAACTTCAGCTATTCAAGCAGTCGCTCTAATTGGTTTTTTAACAGCTTTTCTCTTATCTGGCTTTATTTATCCTTTGAGTAATATTCCCTTCCCTCTTTCTCTGATTTCTAATATCGTTCCGGCTAGATACTATCTCGAAATCAGCCGAGATACTTTTGTCAGAGGAACTGGTTGGGCAGGGGTTTGGCTATTTTTTATAATTTTAATTATTTTGGGATTGTTTATCTTTAATGCAGCTAGACGCACCCTAAGACGGATGCAATTACCTGATTAATCTTTTGGCACTTGCTAAATCTGAAAGAAAAAAGCTTTGCTGGTAATATGAATGCGATCGCGCCTATCCGTCAAATCTTAGACCTTTCTGACATTCAGTTGTCTTATTTAGAATGGAATAGCGGAAAAGAACCTTTAATTCTCTTACACGGTTTGGCTGATTGCGCTTTAGTATGGTCGAGTCTGGGAGATTATTTAGCGCCAAACTACCACATTATTGCTCCCGATTTGCGCGGTCATGGAGACAGTAGCAAGCCTGAAAATAATTATTTATTCTCCGATTTTATTGCCGATTTAGAAGCGCTAATGAAACATTTAGGTTGGTCTTCCACTCATGTTTTAGCTCATTCGTGGAGTGCTAAATTATTAACAATTTGGGCAAGACAATATCCCGAACGTTTTCAGAGTTTAATTCTCGTCGATCCCTTTTTTATTGGGAAAATTCCCAGTTGGTTTAAAATAACGTTTCCAATTTTGTACCGTGTTTTACCTTTTCTTAAAATTATGGGACCTTTTTCTAGTTACGAGGAAGCGGAAAGATTAGCGCATCAATTGAAACAATATCGCGATTGGACGCCTTTACAGAAACAAGTTTTTCAAGCTAGTATCGAACAAAAAAGCGATGGAACTTGGGGCAGTAAATTTGTTGTACAAGCACGCGATCGCATTTTTGAAGAAGTCATGCAAGTAGCAGGACTAACGCAACTAATTGACATTCCAACGCTGTTTGTCAAACCCCAAAAAGGACTCAATCGCACTGCATGGCAGCTTAAACCCTATAAAACTTATTTAAAAAATCTACAAATTTGTGAAGTTCCGGGCAATCATTGGGCATTTTTAGTCGAACCAAAAATTTTTAATCAAACAGTAGAGAAATTTTTAAAATCAATTCGATAGTGCAAGTATTTTCCTCGCTTATTAGTTCAATTTACTAATAACCGTTAAAGCCATCCTCGCAGACGATAAATTGCTATGCCGATATATTCCTTGAGAACTCTGGTTGTTTTATCGAGTCGATCGCTATCTGGCAATAAATTGAGGATAATTGCCTGAAAACTATTTCCTAAGAATTGATTTTCGAGTTCGCTAACTAAAAAGTCCGTCGGTGCTGGAATAGCTTCTATTCCTTGCCGTTTAAAAATGAGAAGCGATCGCGGCATATGTAGGGCAGAAGTAATTAATAACACTTTGCGAATGCCTTTTTCATCAAGAATTTTTTTGACCTCGACCGCATTTTGATAGGTGTTGAGAGAGTTTGGTTCTTGAATAATTGCCTCCGATGGCACTCCCATCATTTCTAGCAATTGTGCCATATCTGCCGATTCGGAGCGATCGTTGTTGAGCCAATCTATTCGACCGCCAGAGGCGATAATTAAAGGTGCTTTTTTATCGCGATATAATTTCGCTGCGTAGAGAACGCGATCGCCCTGTTCGTTTACATCTACCATTGGTCGAGGTTTAGAAGCAGGTTTAATCGATCCTCCCAGGATTACGATCGCTTCTGCTGTTGGAATATCTGTCGGAAGATTTTGCCATTCCAGCGAGGTTACTAAGAAAGTCGTTACCCAAGCATTACTACTTAATAAAATAATTCCTAGTGCTAGGGCAATGGGTAATTGTTCCCAAGAAAACTTTTTCCATGACATTACTAGAGCAATTACTAAACAGATAGAAACTAATCCTAATGGGTAGATAAATATAGGCAATAATTTGGATAAAAAGAGAAACATTCTCTAACTTATACTTTTGTTAATAATTCTGTTAATAATTCATTTTTCACCAAGAAATAAATTTCTTGTTTCCCAAATATTAAGTCCGTTCAAACGGACTTTAGCATTTTAGACAGAGAATAAATTCTCTGTCTACTGGTTCGGATTTGGTTGGTAATGTTTCTAGAGTTCCTGTAAAATTTATTTCTTGAGGATTAGCATTCCATCTAATTGCTCCTATAAATGTCTTTTGTTGAGTGCGTCCTTTGATTTCAATTCCATTGTTTGAATTAGGAATTTGACATTGAGCGATGCGTTCGGCTTTACCTGATAATAATACCTGTTCGTCATTAAGTTTGCCATCTAAAGTAATTTTTTGTTCGTTTGTCGATAAATTTCCAAATAAATAAATTCCTGATTGTTCTATGTTTAAATTGAGTGTTTTCGATCCAAGACATTCTGGTAATGCTTGAGAATTAATTCGATAATTTCCAGCCACAGATGGAGAAGCTTTTAGATAAGTTTCTCCGTAGGCAGTAATCCCTTTAAAAAGAACCAAAACCGAGCCTATCATGACTCCATAAAATGTTAAAGATTTTAAGTTAAAATGTTCTTTCATTGTTTGTCATTCGATCGCGATAAGAGCGAATTTTGTTCTGGATTTACCAAAGAACTAATATGACTAATGACGCGAGAATAGCGGCGAGTAATTAATAAAGACGAGTGGCATTCTTGCGACAGTCGGTCGGTATAGCGTCCCAAGGTTTGACGTTCGATTCCCCATGCCGGACTCGTTCCTGCTATAGTGAGATCGGCATTGCGCGATTCTCTAATTGCCGTTCGGATGGGATCGGTTTCTTCTTGAGGTTTAATAATTTCTATGCGCGATCGCACCTCTTGAGGCAATAATTGTAACATGTTGCGCAATTCATAGCCTAACTCATTGGTTTCTTGCTGAGCTTTTGTAAAGCGAAGAATTTTTAGGGTTCGATTGGGACTGTTTATCAGCAATCTTAAGGCAAGCGACAAGGCAAAATCGTCATGAATATTATCAGAATGAGCGACTAAAAGCGAGTCTAATTTTTGCTGTCTGTTATCGATAAAAACAGCGACATCGACTGGAGAAGTATTCAAAATTTTTCCTACTCTTCCTCCCAACCGATTCATGCTAAAGGTCGAACGGTGCCAACCAACAATAATTAAGTTAGCATTATCGGCGATGGCAATGTTAGCTGTTTCTCGCGCGACATCGTTAGCAATGCGAACGATGGGAGCAACATTCTTTCTCATCTCAGGAGGTTCTAACGTCTCAATTAATGCTTCTAATTCTTCTCGTCGCTGTCTAATTAATCTTTCTGCTTCATCGGGAGTACTTTGGAAAAAATAATCTTCTTCCAATTCGATTAAACTAAGAGGATGAACGACAGAAGATAGATTTCCTGCGATCGCGACTGCTAAATTAAGCAGACTTGATTGAGTTTTTGGATTAGCAACTGGCACCAATATTTTATAAGCAGGAGAAGGTTTTGCTGCTACTTCTTCGGGTTGTTCCTCAATCAGATCTAACCGAATTTTTTCTTTCGGATAAGTTAACTCCAACAGAGGAGAAGTCATAAATGTCGTCACCAATGCCATAATGACTAGCATGGTAAATAATAGCGGCGAAATGACTCCATAACTCAAGCCAATATTTAAGACAATTAACTCGGTTAATCCGCGAGTATTCATCAACCAAGCTAAAGCGGAAGCATCTCTTTTTTCAATGCCAGATACTCGCGCTGCAACATATGTCCCTGCATATTTCCCAATAATAGCAACGGCTACAACTGCACCACATAACAGCCATAATTCAGGGCGATCTAACAAACCAATTTGCGTCCGCAAACCGCTAAAAGCAAAGAAGACGGGCAGTAAAAAAATGAGAACGAAATCTTCAGTTTTCTCAGCCAGTTCTCTCACTAAACCTGCATGTTTGGGCATGACTGCCCCTAATAAAAATGCACCAAAAATGAGATGAATTCCAATAAGTTCTGTAATGAGGGCAGAAGTAACAACTGCCATGTAAATTCCTGCCAAAACTAACTGAGATAGTCTTCCCTTGCGCCTGTAATGAACGACCAGTTTTTGCAAAAACCATCGCCCTACCGTTACCATAAAGGCGATATAAATTAGGGCTTCAATAATAGTTGGAAAAGCACCTGCCACGCTGTTAGTTCGAGTCACTGCGATCGCGAGTGCTAATAAACACCACGCCGTAACGTCATCGACTGCTGCACAAGTTAGGGCTAGAGTTCCTAATTTTGTCCCTTGTAAATTATTTTCGGTAATAATCCGCGCCAATACTGGAAAAGCAGTAATTGACATAGCTGCGCCCAAAAACAACGCAAAAGCAGTAAAGGAAACCGAACTATTGGAAACTAAAGGATAAAGAAATAGTGCCAGTAAACTTCCTAAAGAAAAAGGAACGATAATACTAACGTGAGAAGTTAATATAGCAACGTTAAGCTGACTTTTTAAATATTTCGGATTGAGTTCTAACCCAATCAGAAACATAAAAAAGATTAAGCCAATTTCTGATAAGACATTTAAGAAGGGTAAAGTTGACTCAGGAAATAAAAAGTTAGCGATCGCTGGAGAAACTAGCCCTAATAAAGAGGGTCCTAACATAATTCCAGCGATGATTTCTCCAATGACTAAAGGCTGTTTGATTGCGCGGCATCCAACTCCCATGATTCGGGAGAGGGCTATGACAATCAGAACTTGAACGAGGACTAAAATGGCTATTTGCATAAAAGAATTATCGATTATAAATGGAGCATTTCTAATAACTTTTTAGAAATTTTTAAGCAGAATATAGGAGGATAAAAAGTTACTTACAATAAAGAAAATTAAGTCTTAAATAAAAAACAACAAAAAAGGGAGATCCTGCCAAGGGATTCTCCCAAAATATCAGGGTGCATCTACTGAGTACAGTCTACCACTATGAGAGTTAGAAGGAAAAAAACAGTAAAATTGTTTCACAATTTGATACTTATTCCTGAAGTTTTTTATCTATCAACTGATTAGTCAGCTTTGGATCGGCACGTCCGCTAGTTTTCTTCATTACCTGTCCGACAAAGAAACCTTTAATATTGCCTTTGCCGCTACGAAACTTTTCAACTTCCTTGGGATTGGCGGCAATGATTTCATCGATAATTTTTTCTAGTTTTGCGGGATCGGACAGTGTAGTCAGTCCTTTCTTTTCTACCAAATCCTTGGCAGATCCCCCCTTGGCCAACAGTTCTGGCAAAATATCCTTGGCAATTTTGTTACTAATCGTTCCTTTTTCGATTAAGTTGACTAATTCTGCCAGAATTTCGGGTTTGAGAGCGATTTCGCCAATACTTAATTTGTTATTATTCAAATAAGCAGCAATATCTTGAGTGACCCAGTTGGCAACCAATTTGGGATTAGCCCCCGCCGCGACTGCCGCTTCAAAATATTCTGCCACGTTGCGATCGTCGGTCAACACGCGAGCATCATAGGCAGACAATCCTAGCTCTGATTCATAACGATGGCGTTTTTGGGCAGGAAGTTCCGGGATTTCCGCTCTCCATTTCTCCAACTGTTCGGCAGAAACTTCGATCGGCGGCAAATCGGGTTCTGGGAAATAGCGATAATCGCTAGACCCTTCTTTAGACCGCATGCTGACGGTGCGTTGACCGTTTTCTTCCCACAGTCGAGTTTCTTGGACGATCGTTTCGCCGTTTTCTAGGGCAGAAATTTGCCGTTCGATTTCGTAGTCGATCGCTTTTTGGATGGCACTGAACGAGTTCATATTCTTAATTTCTACCTTCGTGCCAAATTTTTTCTCTCCTACCGGACGAACGGAGACATTAACATCGCAACGCAGCGATCCTTCCTGCATATTGCCGTCGCTAATGCCAAGGTAGCGTACCAGACGGCGCAACTCCTGTGCATATTCTGCTGCTTCTTGGCCCGATCGCAAATCGGGTTCGGAGACGATTTCGAGCAGGGGAACCCCAGTACGATTGAAATCGACTAGAGAATGAGTGGAACCGGAGAGGCGATCGCTACCTGCATGGACGAGTTTTCCTGCATCCTCTTCCATGTGTAAGCGAGTAATCCCAATGGTTTTGCGCGTTGCTTGCCCAGTTTTTTTATCCACTAACTCGATTTCTAAAGAACCGTGTTGGACAATGGGGAGGTCGTACTGAGAAATTTGGTAATTTTTCGGCAAATCGGGATAAAAATACTGTTTGCGATCGAATTTGCTGTGAGGGGTTATTTGACCGTTAATGGCAAGTCCCAGCTTAACCGCAGAGGCAAGGACTTCTTCGTTGAGAACGGGTAAGACTCCAGGATATCCCATGCAGACGGGACAGATATTGGTATTGGGAGGACTGTCAAAGTTAGTAGAACAGGTACAGAAAATTTTACTTTTCGTGTTGAGCTGGCAGTGAATCTCTAGACCAATAATGGCTTCATACTCGGTTTTAACAGGTGTAGCAGTAGCCATGAGCAATTAAAACATACTATCATAGACGGCTCTATTGTATCTTTGCCGAACCTTTCCTCTGCAAAAAAAGTTGAGCGATCGTTTCGTAACCTATTTTTGACAAAATGTAATCATAGATACAGAATTATTTGTTGTTTTTGCTAATAGCTGCTACCTTAGCAATAGGGGACGGGAATAATAACGCTAGAGTTGCCTAGCGCGTTCTCCTTGTCCCCCATTCAAGCGGAGGTATAGTCATGAGACTTTCTTTTCGTGGTATCGAGTATGAATATCGCCCTGTAGTGCAGGAAGTCATGGAAGACGGAATCGACGGAACCTATCGGGGCGTTCCCTCAAAAATTCATCGCTCTCAAAAGCCATTGTGCCGTCGTTATTCTCAAGAAATGATTTATCGGGGCGTTCATTACCGCATCAGTTAAGCATTCGAGCGATTGCAAACTTTAAAATTTGAATTTTGAACTGTTATTTAGAGGCAAACGATATGAAACTATCCTATCGGGGTATTGATTATGAAAAAGAGCTACCAATTCTAGAGATGAATGAAGGAGAAATTGGTGGCAAATATCGCGGACGAAACTGGAATTATCGCTATCCCAGACATATTCCCCAACTTCAGCCCAAATGGGATCGACAGTATCGAGGGATAGCCTATAGCACTCGTCCCATACCTAGAGAAGGAGAAATTTTTGTTCCTCAATGGGATACGACGGGCGTGTATTATCCGCTTCCCACGCAACAGCCGCAGACAGTTGTTGCTGACGAAATCTCCCAAACCCATCTAGAAAATATGCGCCGCAGTCTAGAACGTCGCTTACAAGTCGCTAAAGCAAACGGCGACGAACATCTAATCGATCTTCTAGAAAAAGAATCTCAGCAACTGGCACTGGAGAAATAACTATTTCTATAATAAAAAAGCTGAATTGGCATAATTGCACTGCTTTTGTAGAGGACACTTGTCGCAGAGAGGATTTTTAGCCGTACAGACTGTGGCACCAAAATCGAGCAACGTTAGATTCCACGTTCCTACCTTTCTGGCAGGGGCAACCGACTCTGCGGCTTTCCAAAGCAACTTGCAACGAGATTTCACCCGCTCTCCCCGCAGTCCGAAAAAGCGCTCTAAAATCCGAGCAACATTAGTATCGAGAACGGCTAGCGGTTGGTTGAAGGCATTGGCACAGATAGACCGCGCTGTATAGATGCCGATTCCTGGCAATGCTAGCAATTTATCTTCCGAAAGAGGGATTTTTCCTTGATATTTTTCCAGTATGGTTTGTGCCGACTGTAGTAGTCGCTCGGCTCGAAATAGGAGACCGAGCGGTTTTAAAATTTGGGCAAGATCGTCAACAGTTGCTGCGGCTAAATCTTTGAGAGTAGGATATCGAATCAGAAAAGTTTCGTAAATAGGGACGACTGTAGCCGCATCAGTCTTTTGCAACATGAATTCGGCGATGAAGATAGCATAGGGGTCAGTAGTACGTCGCCAGGGAAAGTCGCGCAAGTTTTTCTTGGCCCAAGTAGACAACTGGCGGCGAAACCATTTGATTTTAGCTCGAGTGAGTCTTTCTGAAAGGGTTTTTTCGGAGTGAGAAATTATAGCTGTCATTGTACTGGGAATTTAAAATAAATCGAGTATACTTTTGCCGCTGTTGTCGTTCGATCTCACGCCAAGACGCAAAGGCGCAAAGAAGATCCCTAATTTAAAGATCTTCCCAGTGCCTATAAGAATGGGGCAAGCGATCCCAAGGCGCGGGAGAAGGTTCACTATGTGGCAACGATGGCAGGGATGGCATTTGCCAATGGATTTTTAGGGATTTGTCATTC
The DNA here is from genome assembly GCF_001904635.1 of Hydrococcus rivularis NIES-593. Classification (GTDB taxonomy): domain Bacteria; phylum Cyanobacteriota; class Cyanobacteriia; order Cyanobacteriales; family Microcystaceae; genus Hydrococcus; species Hydrococcus rivularis. The sequence goes on along the minus strand of NZ_MRCB01000015.1, from coordinate 60,438 downwards.
GATGGCGCACCAGTTGGGGGCAATGTTCCACATTCCCCACGGGTTAGCTAATGCGCTGATGATTTCCTACGTCATCCGCTACAACGCTACGAATGCACCCTTCAAGCAAGCCACTTTCTCTCAATACAAATATCCTAATGCGATGTGGCGCTATGCTCGCATTGCCAATTATCTGGGATTGGGAGGCAATACTGAAGAAGAAAAGATCGATCGCTCGATCGAAGTAGTAGAAGATCTCAAGCACGAGTTAGAGATTCCGACGGCAATCAAAGATGTCATCGACGAAAGCGAAACGGAATTTTATACCAAGCTAGATGAACTCGCAGATCGCGCTTTTGACGATCGGTGTACCGGATCTAACCCGCGCTATCGGCTGATTGACGATCTCAGGAAACTGTTAATCGATGCCTATCACGGCAATTCGCCCCTTCATGCCAGTTAGAATGGTAACGGTCGTGCAGGCGCAGTACAAATCAAACCCGATCCGCAACCGATCTTTTCTGTTCTCAAGCAGCATTAAAGATTGGAAATAGCTTAACTCAGACCTTGCATTGTCATGTTGAGTCCTTCGCTTTACGATGCGGATAAACTCCGCGAAACATCTGGAGAAATCATCAGCAGTAGCGAAGGATGACATACTGGTGCAAGATATAGTTGGTAACATTACCGAGCGATCGCTATATAACTTTTCACGACCGTAAAGAATGATTTAACATTTTTTATATGAGTTAAGAACTTCAAAGAGTAACTGAACTAATCAACGGAGGAAAACTGTGTCTACCGAAGTTCTGGAAAAGCGTTCTACCTCAACAGTCCGTAAACCAGCTCCTCGCTATCGCGTCCTACTCCACAACGATGATTTCAATACGATGGAGTATGTCGTACAAACTCTCATGAAGGCAGTGGCAGGAATGACCCAGCCTCAAGCTGTCAATATTATGATGGAAGCGCATACCAATGGCGTTGCCTTGGTCATTACCTGTGCGTTAGAACCCGCCGAGTTCTACTGCGAGACGCTGAAAAATCATGGCTTGAGCAGTACTATCGAACCGGATGAGTAAAATCAATCTAGAGTCGGCTAGCAACGAACAGCGATCGCACCTACAACGCTGTTCGAGACTCTTTCTTGTTAGATTCAGCCCAAAAAAGCAAATTCTATTTAATCTTGACTTTTAACTTAACTCGTATTATCTCTTACCCAGCACCAGCAAGGCTGGGGATTTTTATCTTAGCCTTGCTGTCAATCTGGCTTCCTTTAGCGATTCCTGTTTATAGTCTCCTAAAAAGCGACCCCAATTTAGCCACAATTCTGACGATGGGGTTGATGTTTATAGCATTTATAATTTTGCTTCGCTTCTGGAGTCAAAAAGTTTACCTAGACTCCCATTGGCTAAAACGTTACGGGTTAGTTGGGACAAGACAAAATGGTGTCGATCTCCTCAATGGTTTGAGTATTGGTTTATTATCTGTGCTAGGTTTATTTGCTTTAGAAGCAATTCTCGGTTGGGTTATTATTAAAACTCCTTCAATATTTTTATTGAGAATTGTTGGGGAAGGCTTATTAAGTGCTTTGGGAATTGGATTAGCCGAGGAATTATTATTTAGAGGATGGTTTTTGAATGAGTTAGAGCGAGATTATTCTCCCAATACCGTTCTTTGGGCAAATGCACTAATTTTTGCGCTACTACACTTTCTCAAACCCATCGAAGAAATTCTTCGGACTTTTCCAACTTTTCCTGCTTTAATTTTACTGGGATTGACGTTAGTTTGGGCAAAACGTTCTAGCTCTCAACGATTGGGAATCTGTATTGGCATTCATGCCGGTTTAGTCTGGGGATATTATATTCTTAATGTCGGTCAATTGTTGCAATATACAGGGAAAGTCTCTCCTTGGATAACGGGAATAGATAATAATCCGATTGCGGGTGCGATGGGGATAATTTTCTTAGGGATTTTAGCAGTTTGGATGAGGAAGAGAGCAAGAATCAGTGGAAAAATAAAGCCTTCTGTAGATACTTAATCGATTTAAAAATTATTACTTAAGTTGCGATCGAAGCCAAGATTGAGGAAATTCGAGAAGTTTGGTTATCTCATACCAATTTTCATGCTTTTCGCGATCGACATTCTTCACCCCTCTCCCTATTTGGGAGAGGGGTTGGGGGTGAGGGCAATCGACTATCTCTGTCATTAATGAATGAAAATTGGTATCAGATCTTGCACCTGCGCTTCACTCAACAAGGGAATGAATTCCCAAGCGCGATCGCAAAAGTCCTCGCCTATAGGACTAAATGATGACTAGATAAGGCTTTCAGTCCATTTTAATGGACTTATGCCGTTAGCCAAGAAATTTATTTCTTGGCAAGAGGTCTAATGTTTACTATCTAGCAGCAGTATGAGAAATTTTGTCTCCAATTGGAGACAAATACGAATATGATGTGGTTCTTTAAAATATCAAAACCCCAAATCCGCCCTAGCTGACTTAGCCGCTGCCAACACTTCCTCATCTGGCATCGCTTCCCAATCGGTATCGCCTATTTCAGCATAAAATTTTTGGTCGTAGGCGCGGGTACGCACCACCACGGGCATGGGAACGGCGTGACCGAGAATTAGCGCTTGTTGTTTGGAGTCGAGTTTTGCTAAAACCGATCGCAAACCTTGACCGCCAGACACCCCAGTAAAAATCGCATCGATATCTTTTTCGTCGTTCAGCAAGCAGGTGATGCGGGTGCCAACTTGAGACATAACCTCATTATCGATGCCGGAGGGACGCTGATCGACGATTAACAAAGTCACGAAATACTTGCGCATCTCCCTGGCAATGGTGCCGAAAATCGTTTGCTGAACGATTTTTGAGTCGAGAAAGCGATGGGCTTCTTCAATGGTAATCACTAGCTGGCGAGGGCGGTCTTGAGGATTTTTGGATTGCAAAAACTTTTCGGATTTTTTGACATAGCTGGCATGGATGCGTCGGGAGATCATATTAGTTGCCAGCATATAAGATAGCAAATTCGATTGAGATCCAAACTCGATTACAACGTGCTTGCCAGCATCGAGGGATTGCAAGATTTGGTCGATATAGTTGTAAGGACAAGCCGTGCGCAGGTATTTTAGGCTATTTAGGCGCAAAAGTTTGCGCTGCAAGGACATGATCGAACCCGCGTGTCCCTGCTTCTCCTGACAAAACATCTTGATATCCTCGTTCGACATATTCAGCAACTGGATAATCCAGGATTTGCTGTATTCGGAGTAGAGGATATTGGCATTGTCGAGACTCGCTTCGGATAAGCCCAATTCTTGTCCGACGAGTCTGATATCTTCGATTTCGATTTGATCGTAGCTGAGGTAGAGTTCCTGGGCATCTCGCACCCCTCGTCGTTTGGTGGATTCGGGGTCGAGGGTGTAAATTTCTACCTGTCCGGGAAAGAGTTGGCGCAGTCCTTTGACGGTCGAGACTTCTTTGCCTTCCCGCATCGCTTCCCAACCGTATTCGGAATGCATGTCGAACATAAGGTTAACGGCGGCTTGCTTGCGAATGATCCCGGAGATTAACAAGCGCGTTAGAAACGATTTGCCCGTCCCCGATTTGCCGAAGACTCCGTTACTGCGTTCGACAAAGCGGTCTAGATCGATGCAGACGGGGACATCCATATCCAAGGGTTGTCCTATGGCAAAATTGCGTCGATGGGGGTCGTCTTCCCAACCGAAGACAGCGCGAAAATCTTCTTCGCTGGCATCAAAAACTTGGCTGAAATGGGCGGGAATGGTTTTAACTGGAAGTAACTCCAGGTTGACGCTGGTTTGTGCCTCAAAGGAGGCGAGGGGACTTTTCCCGTTGGTAGAAGGAGGCGGTGGCGTTTGTGCCTTGTCTTCATCGGTGGGAGTAAACATCAACATGGGAGAAAGCTCGATCGTCCCATAGGTACCGCTTCCGGCTAATACTTCGTGCAAAAAACTATCGTCGGGACTGGGGGGATTGGCGAGGATTCTTTGACTAGCTGCGCCTAAAGCCACGTCAGTGAGGAGACAAAAAAAGCGCGATCGCGTTCCTCGAACGACTAGAAATTTCCCGACTCGCATATCTTCTACCGAAACATCGGCATGCAAGCGAACTTCTAGCCCTTTACTTAGGGAACCTTGGATGATAGAACCGAGAGGTTTTTCGTTCATACCTCATCTTGATTGGCTTTTTTTATGCTACACCTAAGTTGTCTCAAAAAGATAAAAAGTCAAGAGAAATTCTGAATTTAAAATGCCAATTCAGAATTCTAACTCCTGACTTTTTAAGGAAAAGTCTTAGTTACTTTTTAGGTGCGAGCAACATCATCATGTTGCGACCTTCCTTCTTTGGGGCTTGCTGAACTTCGGCAACTTCTTGCAAATCTGTTGCCAGTCGGTTGAGCAATTCTTCGGCTAAGTGAGAGTGTTGAATTTCTCGACCTTTGAAAGTAATAGTTGCCTTAACTTTATCGCCTGACTTGAGAAAGCGTTGCGCTTGATTGACCCTGACATGGTAGTCGTGGTCGTCGATTTTATAGCGCATTTTTACTTCCTTAACATCAGCAGTATGTTGTTTTTTCTTCGCTTCCCTAGCTTTTTTCTCCTGTTCAAACTTATATTTGCCGTAGTCCATAATCCGGCAGACAGGAGGTTTGGCTGTCTCGCTAACCAAGACTAAATCCAATTCTTTTTCTTCAGCCATTCGCAGCGCCTCGCTGGGCGTGAAAATGCCAAGTTGCGATCCATCGGTATCGATGACGCGAATTTCAGGAAAACGAATTCTTTCGTTAATTTGAGGTAAATCTTTTTGATTACGCTTTTTTTCTATCACAGGCAAGATGATTTTCTCCGAGCGGTAAATTAAACAACACGAATAAATAAGGTAGATCTTACTTCTGTCATTTTACTGATTCCGAACAAACTTCTGTTTATATTATTAACTTTAATTTTGATTTGAGGCGAAACCGTTACAGAGTGTAAGCTAGTTGACCAAAACAATCTGTAATTGCGAATAGCCGCTTCGCGGCTTGACAAACTGTTCTTTAGAACCAAACAAAACTAGATGGTCGAGACGGCAACACTACAATTACTACAATTATAAGGAAGTACACACTTGTTCGCACAGAGGCATTGGGTGATAATTACCGAAAACTGGTCAAAACGCATAGGTCGTCAACGAGACTGGGCATGGCGAGGCTGGCAAACGCGCTATACCTACCTGCGCTCCTCGAAAAAGCACGACCCATCAAAACCGCCCTTGATTCTCATTCACGGGTTTGGGGCTGCGATCGAGCATTGGCGCAATAATATTCCCGTTCTGAGTCAGTCGCATACGGTTTATGCGCTAGATTTGGTGGGATTTGGGGCTTCTCGCAAAGCAGCTACCGACTACACTGTCAATCTTTGGGTCGAGCAATTATACGATTTCTGGCGAACCTTTATCGGTCAGCCAGTCGTTTTGGTCGGCAATTCCATCGGGTCGCTGGTTTGTATGACAGCCGCTGCTACCTATCCCCATATGGTCGAAGGGATTGTCATGCTCAGCTTGCCCGATGTATCTATACTACGGCAAGAGACGCTCCCAAAATGGCTGCAACCAATCGTTATGGGGATCGAAAATGCGATCGCGTCTCCTCCTTTGCTTAAGGCAATCTTTAAAATCCTGCGCCGTCCGGAGGTCGTGCGTCGTTGGGCAAAGATAGCTTATGTCAATCGGGCGGCGATTACTGACGAACTGGTACAAATTCTAGCAGCTCCCGCTCAAGATAAGGGCGCAGCGGGAACTTTTCATCGTTTATTCAAGTCGGTGCGATTGCCGCAATTTTCTCCGCCGGCAAAAGAGGTGTTGCCGACGTTAAACATTCCCATCCTTTTGGTTTGGGGTCGTCAAGATTGCATGGTTCCCTTTGCCATCGCGCCCTCTGTGGCATCTCTCAACCCCAAAATCGAGTTTGTGCCTCTCGACAATGTCGGTCACTGTCCCCATGATGAATCTCCAGACCAATTTAACGCAATTTTGCTCGACTGGCTAGAAGCTAATTTCAACCAGGCGAAAGCAGTTGAAAGGATCGAATCGAAATGCTTCAAAAGCGTTATTGAAGAGGCCAGCTAGCATTTCTTGAGATTTCTTAAAAGCAGGATGAGAAATCCATCAGCTTGCTAGTCTAGAAGAATAAAAAAATCAAATCTAAACCGGATTCAGTAAAAATCATGAGCAGAAATGCCATTGCCCGCGAATTAAAGACCCAAGCGACAATTTTAGGTTTGTTCGTCGCCACCTTCTGGGTTGTAGAAATCATCGATCGCGTCATTTTCCGAGGCAGATTAGATCTATTGGGCATTATTCCCCACTCTTTTATCGGACTGCGAGGAATTTTGTTGGCTCCTTTTCTCCACGGCGGGTTTCCACATCTGATTGCCAATACCATTCCCTTCCTCATGCTGGGTTGGTTGGTCATGCTACAAGAAACCAGCGACTTTTTCATCGTGACGCTGCTGACGATGCTGGTTGGCGGGTTTGGAGTTTGGCTATTTGCCGTACCCGGTACGGTTCATGTCGGCGCGAGTATCCTAATTTTTGGCTATCTGGGTTTTCTGCTTTTTAGGGGCTATTTTCAGCGCAATTTGCCTTCCATTCTTTTATCAATTATTGTGGGTCTGTTGTATGGTGGCTTAATCTGGGGCGTTTTGCCAAGCAACAACGGGATTTCTTGGCAAGGACATTTGTTTGGCTTTTTGGGCGGCGTTTTAGCGGCACGAATGATTGCCAGAGAAAAGCGGTTCTATGGCAAATAGGGCGTTAAGGGAGGGAATAGAACGCTCAATCCTCAACTTTCTCGATCCCAATCGCCTGCTTGACAGTTTGAGCAATATTTTCTGACTTTCCTACGAGAGTGCCATCGATATCCAGTACCAAGCATTTAATTTCTGGTTTTTCCACGGCTATTGACTATTTTTATTGACTTTTTGGCATACTTTACACGATAGAGGCTACACTAGCTAGATAATTTATCTAAAATGACAAAGGATAACTGACCGATTCCCAATAGCGGAAAATCGCCCAAGCCGTTACCGACACTCTCGTTTCTACATTGGGAACGAAATCAGAATGGGTAACAATCTATCGAATATTTTCAATCTATATAGATAGTTCTGCCGCTTTCATTTCGGGTTGTGACGGTAGTTCAAAGCTCGTCTGTTGGCATTTAGAGTTAAAATCTTAAATGAGTAAATTAACAGAAGGACAGCTAGCAATTCATATTTCTCTATCTATTTTCCTCTGTATTTGCCTTTTTGCACTTCAGTGTAGAAGAAGCACCTATAGTGCCAACTGCTAGCAAACCTAAAATTGAAGCGGGTTCGGATACGGCTACAGGACGATTGTATCCCTTAATTTTAAAACCAACACGACTGTTAGCTCCTTTGGCTTGAGGGTTGTTGCTAGTCCAACTCATGCTAACAAATCCTTTAAGAGAGGCAATAGATTCATTGCTGCTAAAAAAGTTTTTAGTAATTGCTGTTTGGTTTGAAGTAGAAGGTGCTGTAGCAGAACTAGAAATCCCAGAAACAGAAGTAAAAATACTGTCGTTGATACCCTTTACTTCCGTCACTTCTAAAGAAATTTTTGTACCTGGATCGACCATATTTAATGTCGTTGTTGCTCTCGTCCAAAGATAAAATCCATTAAATTCATTCATTACAGAATTAGCATTAAAAAACGAAACTTGTTTTCGTAAATCAGATCCTAAAGTAAATTTTATCTGACGATTACTGCTGTCCCAATCTAACTGCCAGGGAACTTGCTCATTGTTAACCCAATTCCATTGTCTTTCAGTACCAGATTGAACTTGATACTTGTTATTTTGTAGTGCCAACTCCCAAGTACTTAGACTACCAACTTTTCCTTCAACAGCCCAATTTAAATCCGTCCATTCTTGTGTTTCTGTTGGTTTATCTCCCTCGCCTACAAATTGCAAATTAGTAGCAGATGCAGCCTGAGTACAGCAAGATAAAGTCGTTAATATAGTTCCAATAGTAGTAGAGATAATTATTGATTTTATGGCAATTTTTAATATTATTAATTTAGTAAAAATACTACAATTATTTTACTTAGTAAACTATTTAATTAGTTAAAGATATTGTAAAGTTATTAGTGAGTTTTATGAAGTAATCTTGAGGCGATCGCAGCTGACTTTAGCTTTACGCAAAAGTTTTTCAAAGGAATTGTAAATTTAATCGCTAATCCTATGAAGTTAGAGTAAAGTTGACCAAGAGTTTTAGATTGCCTAAATTAGGACTCTAAATCCGCTCTCACATCCATTAGATTGCTAGATAAGATTGAGGGGAAGAAGGGAGATTCTGCTTACCTGAAGTAGAAAAAGCGATCGCGCGTCTGTCTTGCTTTTTTAATTATCCCGTTTTTGCGGAAGCACTCTCTGGGCTGAAAAATTATGCCAATCTCAATCCTTATTTAATTGCGACCTACGACCCGATTTTACGCGATCGCCAACTCGCTGAAAAATTAGCCCCAGAAATCGTCATTCAATTGAGCGAATTGCCTACCAGTAAAGAACTCCGCCTTGGTTAGAAACAACGCAACCCCACCGCTGGATCGTCGATGTGAGTTGGGAAAATTTCGATCCGCTTCATGGCAAAACAATTCATTTACGGACATCGATCGAACAATTGTCGTCGCTACTCGCGTCGATAGAGATCGTTATGCGATCGCAAGTTCCCAGACTTTTTGTTCCGCGTCCTAAAGATTAACCAATGATTCTATGAAAAATACCCCTCTCCTTGTAGGAGAGGGGTAGGGAGGTGAGGTCAAACCCTACTTCAGCGTACCTCGCTTAAAGATATCGAAAGTAAAGTTGACTCTCTCAGGTAGGGAGGTGAGGTCAAACCCTACTTCAGCGTACCTGCTGGAATCCCCAGAATATCCTCAATCTTGGGCATTTCTTCGAGAGGAATGACGCGACCTTCGTCTTCAAAACCTGCAATTTGGTCGAAGTTAAGATAGCGATATAAATCACCGGCGAACGGATTAATTTTTTCTGCCACAATCGACATATATTCCTCAACCGTAGGAATGCGTCCCAACAGGGCACAAACGGCTGCTAATTCCGCCGAACCGAGATAGACTCGCGCATCTTTGCCCATGCGGTTGTTGAAGTTGCGGGTAGAGGTTGAAAACACTGTCGCGCCATCTTCAACTCGTGCTTGGTTGCCCATGCACAGAGAACATCCGGGCATTTCAGTCCGTGCGCCTGCCGCCGCGAAAATCCCATAAACCCCTTCTTCACGGAGTTGTTTTTCATCCATGCGAGTCGGCGGACAAATCCAGAGGCGCACTTTGACATGACCCGCCCCTTCCAAGATTTTAGCTGCCGCGCGATAGTGACCGATATTGGTCATGCAAGAACCGATGAAGACTTCATCGATTTTGTCGCCCGCGCATTCGGACATTAATTTGACATTATCGGGATCGTTGGGTGCGGCAACAATCGGTTCTTTAATCTCGCTTAAATTGACTTCGATAACATCGGCATATTCCGCATCTGCATCCGCTTCCATGAGGACGGGATTCGCCAACCATTGCTCCATTTTTGCCACGCGGCGCATAATGGTACGGGCATCTTGATATCCCCGTGCCACCATGTTTTTGAGTAGGGCAACGTTGGAACGAAGATATTCAGAAACCGTCTCGATGCTTAGTTTAATCGTACAGCCGCCACAAGACCGTTCTGCCGTTGCATCGGTGAGTTCAAATGCCTGTTCGACTTTCAAATCGGGCAGCCCTTCCATCTCCATAATGCGTCCGTTGAAGACATTTTTCTTATTTTCTTTGGAGACGGTTAGCTTGCCTTGTTGCATGGCAACGTAGGGGATAGCATTGACGATATCCCGCAACGTCACGCCGGGTTGCAATTCTCCGCTAAAGCGCACTAGCACCGATTCGGGCATATCCAAAGGCATGACTCCCAATGCTGCCGCGAATGCCACTAAACCGGAACCCGCAGGGAAAGAAATGCCCAAGGGGAAACGGGTATGGGAGTCGCCACCCGTACCGACGGTATCGGGTAATAACATCCGGTTTAACCAGGAGTGGATGATTCCGTCGCCGGGACGCAACGCGACACCGCCGCGAGTGGCAAAGAAATCGGGCAGTTCGTGGTGAGTTTTAATATCGACGGGTTTGGGGTAGGCAGCGGTGTGACAGAAACTCTGTAATACCAAGTCGGCACTAAATCCAAGACAAGCCAGTTCTTTCAATTCATCCCGCGTCATGGGACCTGTCGTATCCTGCGACCCTACTGTGGTCATAATCGGTTCGCAAGAGGTCCCCGGACGAACGCCGGGTAAACCGCAAGCTTTGCCGACCATTTTCTGTGCCAAGGTAAAGCCTTTGCCCGTATCTTCTGGCATCTTGGGACGAACGAAGAGAGGACTGGGTTCTAATCCCAATGCATGGCGGGTTTTATCGGTTAAGCTGCGTCCGATGAGTAAGGGAATGCGTCCTCCGGCACGCACTTCGTCGAGGATGGTTTCGGGTTTGAGGGTGAAGGTTGAAATGACTTCTCCTGCTTCGTTGGCAATTTCTCCTTTGTAGGGATAAATGGTAATGACATCCCCAATATTCATCTTGGTAACGTCGCATTCGATGGGCAACGCACCGGAATCTTCGGCGGTATTAAAGAAAATTGGCGCAATTTTACCGCCTAAGATATACCCTCCCGACCGCTTGTTAGGAACGTAGGGAATATCTTTACCGATATGCCACAAGACGGAGTTAATGGCAGATTTCCGCGAGGAACCCGTCCCAACTACGTCGCCGACATAGGCAATGGGATAACCTTTTTTCTTTAGTTCGGCAATGGTATCCAATGCCCCTGGCATCCGCGTCTCTAACATGACCGTAGCGTGGAGGGGAATATCGGGGCGAGTGGTAGCATGAGGGGCGGGGGATAAGTCGTCGGTGTTGGTTTCTCCCGGTACTTTGAAAACGGTTACTGTAATCGCTTCTGGTAGCTTGGGACGGGCAATAAACCATTCCCCATTCGCCCAAGAGTCGATGACTCGTTTGGCGTAGGGATTGGTTTCGGACAATTCCAGAATTTCGTTAAAGGCATCGAAGACAAGTAGGGTTTTACTAAGTGCCTCTGCCGCAGCAGAGGCAATATTGGTATCTCTCGATCTAAGTAGTTCGATAAGCGAGTGTACGTTATAACCGCCTACCATCGTCCCCAAAAGTTTTACTGCGTCTAAGGGAGAAATGACGGGAGAGGTAATGTCTCCTTTGGCGATGGCGGTTAGAAATCCTGCTTTTACATACGCTGCTTCGTCTACACCGGGGGGAACTCTATCCGTCAGCAGCGTCAACAGTTCTTGTTGTAGTTCTTGGGGGGGATTTTTCAGTAGTTCGCACAGTTCGGAGGTTTGTTGTGCGTTTAGTGGTAAGGGGGGGATGCCTAATGCTGCTCTTTCGGCGACGTGTTTGCGATAGGCTTCTAACATCAATGGTTCTCCTCGGTATTGGATAAGGTTATCTTTTTATAAGGATTACAATCTCATCAAGATATTTTGTACTAGGGTACAGATAAATAATTTTATTTTTGTATTCGGTTTGCTGTGTCTAAATTTTTAGGGTTTTTATCTCACGCAGAGGAGGCACGGGTGCGGAACCTGCGTCCGCACAATGAGTGCCGTCGCGCAAAGGCGCAAAGGAAGATCGCTAAGGTAACAGTTTTGGCAAGAAGTTTAAAGGATTTGTGTCAGTAGATTTTGACATGGATAAATGTTTAGATCGCGATCGCAACGATAGTCTTCTCTTTATATTGTAACTGCTAAAATTCCCGATCTAAGCTTAGGCACAAAACTGGAATGACTTTTAAAAGTCTGTCATACTTTGTACTGATTGATATAACAAAGTAATACTTGGTAATTCATGTTTTAATGTTTCACTCTGCTTGAGGTATACTGAAGCGATAAATTCTACATTTAGAATCAAAAGTTTATAAAAAATTATGCGATAGATAAATTATGACTGTCCCCGATTTTTATATAATATTTATCAGTCAAAAGAATAAAACAAAGAATAATTTACAATCATAGGCACTTTCCTAGATTGATGTCAGATTGGTATAACTCATATAAATGTATTATAAATGTATCAGATGTGGGTATGAATTTATTATTGAACAATAAAAATTAGTCGAGATAATTTCAACTAAACATAATATGTTTCTGTTGTTGGATTGCGTTTATGCTTAACCAAACCTATGCGATCGTGTAATTTTCTAGTATCTCTTTCTTTGTGTCCTTTGTGGTTTATTAATTCATCACTAAAAAATGCGATCGCGCTATAACCTCATCACTCCATTCGACCGTAATAAACGATAGTATCGTACTCGAACGTAACAATTCCATTGACTTGATAAGTCTCAAAAATTTTTCTGATTTCGCTAGCATTGCTTCGTAATTTTGATGTTTTACTTCTGGCGTATAAAAAGAAGATAATAATCTTCCTTAGCGATTAGAAACGGTGTAGAATCCGTGCGGCGATCGTTCGTACATCTTCTTTGGCCTTTTCACAAGAATGCGCATCAAGCTAATCAGTCCAAACTCGCTCTATCGTCCAATGCCTATCCGAAGACTGATAGATATTTACGCCCTCTAAACCGACGGTTTGCACCAATTTTTCGACTTCTGCTAGCGTAAAAGCCGCGTGCAGCGAATCTTGAAATAACTGCTTTTGATGGTTATCATATTCAGAACCGATCGCTTCAACCATCTGATGCATTATGTCTTCAGTGGAGGGGCGAAGCAAATCCCGAATCAAGATAGCACCATTGGGTTTTAAGACTCTCTTAAGTTCTTGTAAAAAAGGTAGGGGATCGGGTAAGTGATGGATCAAACTGTTAGAAATAACTGCATCAAAGTCCTCGTCAGGGTAAGGCATCTGCTTAGCGTCTATTAACTCCAGACTAATTTGCCTCCCTAAATTAGCTTTTTCAACGTTTCTTTTGCCGACTTCTAGCATGGATTGCGCCAAATCGATCGCAGTAATTTGCCAATCGGGACGCTGTTGGCAAATTAGAATAGGGATACGTGCCGTTCCCGTGCCCGCATCGAGGACTTTTGCCTTTGTAGGGGCAAGTTCTATCGCCCGTTGAGCAAAAGCAGTATTGACTTCCGCGAAGTCCATTGCATCGTACTCAAGAGCTTCTTCGGGACTATCCATGACTTCTGGTTCGAGAATTCGCTGCATAATCGTTCAATCCTTAAAACTTTTCCTGACGTTTCGCATTCAAACTGGAGATTGATGAAATTAGACCAACAGCTACAAATTTTAATTGAGGAAGCCTCCGAGCAGGGAGTTCCTGCTTGGGCGATGGAAAAAGCAGTCATTCCTATTCTCAAAGCCTTTGCCAGTCAGCTACAACACCTAGAATATTACATTTTGCAAAGTCGCGATCGCGATTGGATTGTCACCACCCTCAGCAACGTAGAAAAACCCCAGCAGGAAAAACGGGTTATCTATGCCTTTTCGTCTCCTGAAGATGCTGCCAATTCTCAGGAAAACTCCAATTTAGAAATTGCCATTGCTTCCGTACCAGTTACCCATCTCCTGTTTCAACTCTTTGCGCTTGATGGAGTAGAGAGCATCATTTTTCTGGAAATCCCAGGAAATTTAGAAAAAGGAGTTGAAATCTTCCGTGCTAGCCTGCAAAACAGCATTCATAAGCAACTGAAATCCTTATCTCCCTCGACTCCTTCTAAATCCACAAATATTCCTTCCAATTTGGCTTAAAACCGACTATTTAACCCTCTTGAACGTTCAAAATCTAAAATAACAAAGCTAATGTCTGAACCTACCAATTCAAGCACTCGTTTCAGTTTTTATGGCACCTATACTTGTCCGGTTTGCCGTCACGGTGAAATTTCTGTCATCCCGTTGATGGAGGCATTTTCTTGTAACTTTTGCCGTCATATTTTTACGGCTAATTTAGAGCAGCAGACAATCAAAATGGCAGACAGCCAACTTCCCCTTACTTGGCGGTGGAATGGTCGAACTTGGACGGGAGGATATCGAGAAGAAAACGAACTGGGTTGGGGCTATTGGATAGCTGGAATTGCGTTTGTCTTGCTTCCCACAAGCCTTGTTGGTTTGGGTGCTTATCTATTTCCTCCCTTGCCAGGAAGCACCTTGTCTTGGTTGCCGCTATTCTGGATGGGGTTAACTTTTTTCGCCCATTTAACTTGTTTGGGTTGGCTAGTTTTGGAATATTACCAATTCCCACTTTCTCTTTACGTAAGAGCTATAGGCGAACGCTTGTTCGCGCGTTTTTAGCCAGACGCTTTATTCAGTTACCGGTTAGTGATTAGTAGTTTCTCCTTGTCTGCCAGTCCCTATTTCTAACTCAACTGATAACCAAATCGCTGTTCTAGCGGCGGTTTCCATTTCCTACCGTTCTCCCTTCTGCTGCAAGTCGGAAGGGTTCGACTGTCTCGTTGTAATCGATGGGCAAAATGGCTACTACATTGTCATGAGGACGGGGAATAATTACCCAGGTTTCTAACACGGCTCCCTCAGTGCGCTGAACGGCTTCTATTCCCGCTTCCATAGCCGTTTTGACTTCTTGCACATCGCCGCGAATGTTGAGGGTAAAACGAGCGCTTCCCGCACGAATATAGCCAACGATGGTAATTCTACCTGCCTTTACCATGGCATCGGCTGCTGCCAAAATACCGGGAAAGCCTTTTGTTTCAATCGATCCAACTGCTGCTTGAGCTGGCATATTTACTCTCTCCTAATCCTTAAAATAACGATGTTTAGGCGTAAATTCCTCTAAATAAACTAGAGACTATACAATCTATGGATTTTTCAGTTTTTAACTATAGTCTATATCGAGACACCGAGACAACTCGCTATAGTTGCTAAGTTCTGAATCGCGCTGATTTTGAGGTGTACTCGATGGGCAAAATAGCCACCACGTTTTCCGGGGGATTGGGAACGATATAATAGCTTACCACCTTGCCGCCTTCCGTCTTTTCTGCTGCTTCTAGTCCAGCCTTTACAGCAGGTTCTACCTCTGAAATCGAACCGCGAATGGCAACTAAAAATTCTCCTCTTTCGGCTAAGTCATAATAAACTAGGGTGACTCGTCCTCCCTTTACCATCGCATCCGCAGCCGCTAAAACGGGCGGAAATCCTAGGGTTTGAATGACTCCGACTGCTTCTGGCACGATCGCTCTCCCGGCTAGTCTCAATCAATTAGAAATTTTTCAGGCCAATATTATATCGTAATACAAGAGCTAAAATATATAAAAGCTCTCTATAAACTAAGTCAATGCCTGAATTCAGGCTTGTTCTTTGGCAACGGCTCAAACCTTAATCGAACTGGGTTCGCTTATTGCTGCAATAATTCGATGACAGCCAGAGTTAGGCTTTGCCCAGAGATATTGATATTCTTGAGGATTGCCCCAACATAACCCTAAAAAAAGCTCGGTTTGCGCCGCGTCGATTTCTGCCCATTCTGCCTCTTGCATGAATTCTTCGACCGATTCTGGCGTAATCGGACGATGGCGGCTGGCTGCCAGCCAAAAATTCATCTCCTGGGTCATTTCGCGCCAAAACTCTAAAACCGTCTCTTTGGCAGCCATCAGGATTTCTTTATCGCCAGGAACCGGGATCAATTGGTTGTGAAGTTCGGGATAGCGGATGGATTTGCCGCTATAAGTACATTCCCTCCAGATAATTCCTGAAACTTGATGCTGTCGTTGGTATGCATGGATTTGACGGCGAAAATCTTGATAGGCGAAGACTTTCCCAACTTTCTGCAAATCGATCGCTTTGGCAATCACGGGATTATCGATTCGTTCTGCCGATGACAGCAGAATGCGTTCGCCCCTCCAGGTTGCCCGCAATTCTTGTTCGAGAATCTGAATAAGCTGTTGAGTGGTGTAAGTCATCACCTCAGCACTATGGAACGGCACGGAATCTCTCGCGATAGCGATCGGCTTTCGCCTTTCTAGCAAGACTTTTACAGTTGTTCGAGAACATCTTGCCAAAAAGCCAAAGCTACGCGACTAGGGAATTCTTCTTTTATAGTGGCAGAAAAAGGGAATATTGGTTCGCAAAAGTCTAAGAACCGTGACTTTAAATGCTGCCGCGCGATCGCGTCGATGTGTTAGGAATAGGGGGGCAAAGCTTTGCGCCCCTATAAAATTATAGAAATAGATGACTTTCAGGCTGAATGTTAATTTCCATGGGAACAGCTTGGGGTTCTGCCGAGAGAGCGAACCAAATTGCCTCTACTGCCATCTGCGGACTTAACATCTTGCGGCGATCGACTTTGAGGCTAACATTATCCCAAAATGGGGTATCTACGCCCCCAAAGTAGAAGAGGGTAATTTTGATGCCATAGCGTTTTAGTTCCTCCGCCATACACTTACTAAACCCGACAACTCCATATTTAGAAGCGCAGTAGGCAGAAGCCATTGCCATTGGATGTTTGCCCAGAATTCCTACGATATTGCAAATATGACCGCTTTGCTTATCTTTCATGAAATTAGCAGCGGCTTGCGTGGTATAGAAACTCCCTTTAAGATTGAGATCGACCATGGCATCCATGTCTTGGGGAGTAATTTTACTAAATTGCTTCATTACCCCTGCACCCGCTGCATTGACGAGAACGTCAATTTGACCGAACTGGGTCACTATTTTTTCCATCAAGGTTTCGACTTGTGAGAGATTAGTAATATCCGTCGGAACCTTTAAAATCGTTCCCGTCGCGGGTAATTGAGAAGCCAACTCTTCCAAGCGTTGGCTATTTCTAGAAGCTAGAACGAGGTTTGCTCCGGCAGGGGCGAGTTTTCGCGCTAATGCCGAACCAATACCACCCGTAGCACCAACAATAACAACGACCTTATTTTGCATGTTACTTAATATTTCTTTACATTGTTTATTTTAATCCTTCCCAGACAGATAGTGATGACTAAGAACTCTAGCAAGCAGTTTGATTGGCTAGGTTTAATAATTGGTAATTCTCGCTTGCATTGGGCGTGGTTTCAGGGAGAAAAGTTATCTCAATGCTGGGATAGCGAACATCTCTCCGACAACGTTGTCAATGAAGAATTCTTAAAGAAAACTTTGCCATCTTTCGAGCGGGATCGGATCTGCGATCTTCCTATTTATATTGCCTCTGTCGTTCCCTCACAAACTGCCCTTTGGCGAGCTTATCCTAATGTTAAATTAATTACTTTAGAGCGGATTCCATTGAAAGGAATTTATCCCACCATGGGGATCGATCGCGCTTTAGCCGTGTGGGGTGCGGGGACTACTTTAGGATTTCCTTGCCTAGTTATCGATGCAGGGACAGCATTGACTTTTACGGGGGCAAATAGCAATCGCGTTTTAGTTGGCGGTGCTATTTTACCGGGATTAAGATTGCAATGGCAATCTCTCGCTACGAAAACGGCTGCTTTACCTGAAGTAAAATTCCCAGAAAGATTGCCCAATCGTTGGACTTTAAATACATCAGATGCAATTCAAAGTGGTGTAATTTATACAATCTTGGCAGGAATTCGAGATTTTATTGAGGATTGGTTAGAGCAATTTCCTAATAGTCAGATTGCTTTGACCGGAGGAGATGCAAAAATATTGCTAAGTTATTTACAAATTCAGTTTCCCAACTTAGTACAGGCCGTAAAACTCGATTTCAATTTGATTTTTTGGGGGATGCGATCGCTAGTGTTTTCTCAGCAATAACTACGATCTGAATCGCAGAAGAAATGAGCCAAATCGAACTTGAAATTAAAGACGGAGCAATAACAAAGATAGCAGCAGTTAGAATGGGATGTTCTTGTGCCCAAAGGGAAAGTATCATGACAATTATTATCAAGGCACAATAAAGTAATCCCCAAATTGGTACTTTAATAACTAGCAAAGCAAATTTAGTATCTTTATCTATGATTAATTTCCTTTCGCGATCGCTAATAACTGTATGGATGAGTTTAATTGTTAAGATTATCTATCATTTTTTACAAGAAAAAATTCAAATCTCTATAGCAAACATAAATGTATTATGAGAGTTGTGATGTAGGACGAGCATCTTGCTCGCTTTTAAGAAATTCGCGAGTAAGATGCTCGCCCTCACCAATCAATTAGAATTGCTATACTATCGATCGCTAACTTTACTGTCCTTGTTGTAAAATTAACGGCAATTTATCTTCTCCTCCTCCAATAATAATCACTTTACTATTTTGAGATTCGGCAAGTTTTTGAGTTGCTTCAATAGATTTCAATCTCAATACTTGCTCCGATAACCCTTGAGAAATAATTTTTTGCGAGTCAGCAATTCCTTGAGCCTCAATCCGCTTGCGATTTGCCTCCTTACGAGTTTTTTCCAACTCAAAATCTAGCTGTTGGCTTTGTTGTTGGGCTTCTAATTTTTGTTGAATAGCTGCTTGAATTTTCTCTGGTAGAACAACATTTCTTAGCAAAGTCTCCTCAACGATAAAACCGAGAGGACTTAAACTATTGCTCACTTCTTTATGTAGGCGTTGAGCAACTTCTTCTCGTTTTTCTCCATAAATATCTCCAGCATCATAGCTAGCCGTTGTTTGACGAATAATCGATCGGAATCGAGAAATAATAATCTCTTTTTCGTCAGTCCCGATATTTTGATAAACTTCGCTAATTTTTTGCGGATCGATTTTGTATTGCAAACTCACATCGAGTTTAAAACCCAATCCTTCTTTAGATGTCGTATCGACAGTTTCTTTAATATCCTTCAAGCGACTGGAAAAATCAATGACTTTTCCTAAAGGATTAACAAAATGGATGCCGGAGGTGAGAGGTCGATTTTCGACTTTTCCAAACACTTCAACCAGCCCGACTTCTCCAGCAGGAATGATGACTAAAAAACGAGAAATAAATTGATAAATCGCTATAAAAACTGCTAGCGTGCCAATTAACATTGCGATCGCTTTAAATGTTTGGCGATTTTTTTCGCCTGCGATATCTTTGGCACTAAAAGCAACTAGAAAAGCAATTAGTGCCGTAATCGCTGAAATAATCAATGACATAGCTTGCCTAATTTAACTAAAATAACTAAGTGAAGGATCTGGGTTATTTTGGGAATTAATTTTGAACTTTGCACTTTGAACTCTGAACTATTTTGGTTAAACAAAGACTCGATACACTTCTAGTAAACCTCAACCTTTGTGATTCTCGCCAGCAGGCACAGCGCCTAATTCGTGCCGGAGAAGTCAAAGTCAACGAACAAGTCATCGACAAACCAGGAACGGAAGTTGATGACTCAGCCGACATTCAAGTTCAACAAAAACCCAAGTACGTCTCTCGCGGCGGTCAAAAGCTCGAAAGTGCCCTAAAAGTCTTCCAAATACCTGTAGAAGGGCGAATTTGCCTCGATGGAGGAATTTCTACGGGAGGCTTTACCGATTGCTTGCTCAAAGCGGGAGCGAAGCGGGTTTATGGCGTTGATGTTGGTTACGGACAAGTTGCCTGGAGTTTGCGTCAGGACGAGCGAGTGGTCTTAAAAGAAAGAACGAATTTTCGTTACCTGACTTACGAGGACTTATACGGAGACGAACCGCCTGCGGACTTAGGAGTAATGGATTTATCCTTTATCTCCCTCACCAAAGTACTCGAACCGCTTTGGAACCTTCTCGTACCGCCACGGGAAGTCATATTATTAGTCAAACCCCAATTTGAAGTCGGACGAGAGAGAGTCGGGAAAAAAGGGGTGGTTCGCAATGCCAAAGATCGAGCCGAGGCAATCTACCAGGTGCTACAAGCCGCTCAAAATCTGGGGTGGCGATATCGAGGCTTAACTCCATCGCCCATAACTGGGCCGGAGGGAAATATCGAATATTTGCTGTGGTTGAGTATGGAGGGAGAGACGCGCTCTCCCGACTTACAGGCTATTCAGAAAGTTGCCGAAGATGCGATCGCGCCTCTTGGTCAATAGCCTTATAATTGTCAGGCTCGACATAAGAGACCGCGATCTCTTTCGAGGTTTTCTTGGCATCGTTAGAGATTGCCTCTTTGGTTGGCATCTGTTGAGTGCGATCCGTGTTGAGTTTGGGTTCGACTCGCTCGGAGTTAAGCCGAATCTGGATTTGCGGACCAGAACTCGCTAGGCGAATAATCATGCCATCCTCAGCCTGAACCGTAGTAATTGGTTTTCCGTTAATGTAGGTTCCATTAGCACCAAAGTTTACTATTTCCCATCGAATTCCATTGCGCTTAATTTCCAGGTGGCGACGGGAAACGACAGCACTGTAAAGCACCACGTCATTATCCATCGAACGCCCGATCCGAATGACTGATTGAGTGTCAAACGTCCAGTTTTGCATGGGTACGTTTTTGCCGGGATGTAGTAGAGTCAGAGTAATCACCGATGTTCCATCTTCGATCGATAGGGTTACTGCTCGCGCTAGCAAGGCTAATGGTACGCTTTGAGTTGGCTGAGCTTCTATTTTCAGTTACCCCAACATAACCTATGATAATTGCTGCTTACCAGTAGAAAGCTATAGATTGTTTCTTTTACTTTATTAAAAACGATGTTCTATAAATGCAAAATAAACTTTTGGTATTTTTATAATCTTAATAGAGACGCGCTCTGTCGCGCCTCTACAAATCTACCTTTCTATCTTAGAGAATACCCGCATTGGACAGTCCCAAGATCATCCCCGCGCCGAGAATATGACCGAAACTGGTCGTTGCCAAAAGTTCCGGTAGACCAAAGCTTTTGCGATAGGCAAGCTGAGGAATTGGTAGATCGGGTCCCGCTCCTGTCTGTTGGATGGCAAAGTAGCCGATGACGATCGCCAACAGATTGCAAAAAATCATAATTATCGCTACGGATAAATTCCATTCGCTTGTTGAAGGAACGTTGGTTTGAGCCGCCATGATTAAAGTTGAGATCATAAAGAGTAAGACTCCTATCGCAGTAAACTTTTATAAACAAGAGGCATTATAGGAATCTCCTCGATCGAAAGGTCATTTTGTTTGAATACTTAACATAGCTAATAGTTCCTAATTCTTTATTATTTGTCCTGTTGAGGTTTCATGCGGGTTAAAATTTGCGGAATTACACAACCAGAACAAGGTCGGGCGATCGCAAACTTGGGGGCGACGGCATTGGGATTTATTTGCGTTCGCCAATCCCCTCGGCATGTCACGCCAGCTCAAATTCGGACGATCGTCGCACAACTTCCTTCCAGAGTCGATCGCATCGGCGTGTTCGTCAATGCCAGCGGGGAGGAAATCGGTCAAATCGTGGCATCAACGGGATTAACAGGCGTACAATTACACGGCGACGAATCCCCGGAATTTTGCCGACAACTGCGCCAATCGCTTCCTGGCATCGAAATTATCAAAGCCTTTAGAATCAGAACCTCTCAATCGCTATCTGAAATAGATGCATATTGCGATCGCGTCGATACGCTTCTGCTCGATGCTTACCATCCTCAGCTATCGGGAGGAACTGGCGAAACCTTAGACTGGAAGACTTTGGCTCAATTCCGTCCTCCTCATCCTTGGTTGCTCGCTGGAGGACTGAACCCCGATAACGTCCTCGATGCGCTCAAACTACTAAATCCCAGCGGAATCGACTTATCCAGTGGAGTCGAGCGATCGGCTGGCGACAAAGACTTAACAAGAGTAGAGCGATTGTTTCAAAAGTTGAACGCCCTTTCCTTATAGGAATGACCAGCAAAAATACAACAGAGCAGCCGTTCAATACCCGATCGACTCAAGAACGCCAACTCGCTACCAAGCATTGCGCGATCGCACCCCTTCAGAAACCGTCGTCGTCTCGCCAGATAGCCGGCGAATTCCTATGGCGATTGAATTTGCCCAGCGACTCCAAGTTGTTTCAATTGCCCCTTGTATTGCCAAAGCAATTCAGGCAATAATGGGTCGCGAGGCGAACCGCGCTCCGAACTGAGGTTAAATCGTAAATGGTTGTAGCTCGCTCTCGTACCACTGATGCTGAAATCGTTCGCTGATAAACACTCTGACGACGAATTGGGGTGGCGTTTCTCCCCGTACATCGATGCGAAAGAATGAGTAAGGACGACGCTTTTTGGAACCTTGTCCGCTCCGTCCGACAAATAGCTGCGATCGCGCTACCAGTCGAGTCTTTCTATCTCCGTCCTCCCAAAAGGTTTCCATTAAGTCCGCTCCCTCTTGACGCTGGCGGCGCAAACTATAGCCGCTACCACCGCAGACGATACAGTTTAAATTAGAGTCGGCGCGTCCGGTATCGAGGGTGCGGATGTATTCGAGACAGTGGGCGTGACCGTTGAAAATCAGATCGACGAGCGGGCGATCGCCCTTGAGGGAACCGATTGCAGCCGCTACATTATCGAAGACTCGTCGCAAGTGATGGCGGATTTCCAGAGTTTGTGCCAGATTCCATTTAGTAGCTTCAGTGACGTAAGGAGGATGATGAAAAAAGAGGACTCGCCCTCTCACCTCAGTCGTATTCCAAGAATCGATCAATCGCTGTTGCAGCCAATCGAGTTGTTCTGAATCGATCGCTTGCGTTTCCCGCGCCTCTAACTGTTTGTCAATATCGAGGATGACTTCGTCAATTTGTTCGATTTTAGCTCGCATGTCGTCGAGCTGTTCGGCATCGTCGGGGAGATCGGGGTTTAAACGCTCGGCAGCTTGCATTAGTTCTTGTTTTTCCCTCTCCAAGCGCGATCGCAGTTCTTCTAGAGAACGACGATGGGTCAATCCTTCGCCTGTTTTGGGAATTGGCTGAGGCGCGTTGAAGGTATTCGAGTCAAGGGCAAAAAAGTCAATACCGCCGTAACGAAAGGTGTAATAACGATTGGGCAAGCGAGTAAATTGTCCTGGTTGATAGCGCAAGCACCAACCCGTATCGGTTTTGATAGTGTAGTGTTGCTCTAGATGCCGAACGAGATTGTCTCTAGATTCAAAGCGATCCCAACAATCTAAAAATGCCTGAGCGTATGCCTTACCTTGATACGAACCGTGCCATCCGACATCGAAATCCAATTTGAACTTGACTAGCCGACGACGCAGGGGTAAAGTCAATCCTGCAAATAATCCCTCTAGAAAAGGCAAATCGTAGTAATCGTGATTGCCAGGCACGAGAAACATTGGGACTTTAAAAACCATGCGATCGTAGGCAATTTTTTCGGGTCGATCGCCGCCGACTAAAAGTTCTTTGTAGGGATTGATGAAGTTATCTCGATAAAATTCGCTAGAGCCTACTAAGTAAACCACATCGCCTGTATGTAGTACGAAGCGACAAGAATCCAAGTGGGGTAGCATGTGCTGGGCAATCTGCCGTTGTGCGTTATGAGTTTGGATTCCCGTCCCCGTATCGCCGATGACGAGGAAAGAAAACTCCGGGCGATCGCTGCTACCGTCATCTAGAACGAATCGAGTGCGATCGATTTCTCTTTGTGCGATCGCGGGGTCATCCCACCGCAGTCGCTGTTTCATCTTTTGAATTTTGACGGCTATTGGCGGATCTGATACGAATGGCATCGACGAACGGCTCTTGCTATAGGAGCGATCGAGTTGCGCTTACACTTACAGTAGCTTGCTAGATTGATTCGCGTGTCAGCGCTAATTCCGATCTCAGACCGTAGCTGGGCTACATAATCATCCTACTCTGAAATCTATCTCTATTTCCCAATTGCGAACTGATAATCGCTAACCGACGCGGACTTCCACGAAGTGGAGGAGCATCGGCGAATTGGTAGAAGATGTTTTGCTTCGCGATCGCTACGTTCGACATTGCATTCCGTACTTTTCAAACATCCTTTGAATTTTCCGGGCAAATAACATGAACGATTGTTTGTTTATCTGGGATACTTTCAATTCTTAATTCTCCGCCATATAATTCAATCATTAGTTTGGCAATCGTTAATCCTAAACCAGAACCTTGTTGGGCATAAATCTTCCGTTCAAATTGCATATAAGCTCCCAGATTAGCAATTTGCTCTGTTGTCATGCCTCGTCCAGAATCGATAATAAATAGTTGGAAATTATTGTCCTGCGAAAAACTACGAATTTGAACTGGAGTTCCCGCGCTTGAGAATTTAAAGGCGTTATCAATGATTTCTTCGACAATTTTCCCAAGCTTTCGTTCGGAGATGAGAATTACTGCTTCTTGTAAATCTAATTGCAAATCTTCTTCTCGATTGAATTCTATAGCCTTTTGGAGAGCAATTTGTTCGATGATTTTTTTAGAAAAACTTTTTTCATTGGCATTGCTCAATTTTCTGACTCGTTCGGGATCTTTTCCCAGTTGTATCAGTTGTCCATATAGCAAAAAGTTTTGAACGAGTCGATATAAAAGCTGACCGGAATGATGGATATCTTTTAACATTGCCAAAGCTTCTTCTGGCTCTGTATCGCGGTAGTTTTCTAAGAGTAATTTAGAGTTATTGAGGATAGAATTGAGAGGCGTCCGAAACTCGTGGGGGAGCGCGTAGGTGATGCGATCGCGTAGGTCGTCTAGTTTTTTCTGAGACTCTCGTTCAATTGCTACCTGCTTTGCCAAGCGGGTTGCGATCGCTCCTAGTAATTCGTCTCTAGTAAATGGTTTGGTTAAATAATCATCTGCTCCCAGTTCCATTCCCAAGCGCAAGTCAGTTTTGGTAGATTTAGCCGTCAAGAAAATGAAGGGAACCATCTGGAGAGATGGGATGGAACGGATTTCGTACAGTACGCCGTAACCATCGAGCGATGGAAGCATAATATCGCAAATAATTAGATCGGGAAGCTCTTCTTGCGCTAATTGCAAGCCGATCGCGCCATCTTCTGCCTCAATGACACTAAAATTCTCGGCACAGAGGACTTCACTAATAATATTGCGAAGTTCGTTGTCGTCTTCAATAACTAAAATTTTGGTCATAGTAGTCGTCTTCCTCAACAAAACTCGTACATAGAGACAGCTAAAAATAAAGTTCCCTAAGATTTCTCGGAAATAACAATTTCTAGCTCTAATTTGAAAAATTTTTATGCAATTTAACTAACCGAGAGTTTTAGAGTTTTTGGTTTCATACCAATTTTCAGGTTTTCGCGATCGACATTCTTCTTTCCTCTCCCTATTTGGGAGAAGGGTTGGAGGTGAGGGCGATCGACTATCTCTGTCATTAATGAATGAAAAATGGTTTCAGGTCATTTGTTCTTTGTTATTGGTCACTTTTCCAATGTCATTTGTCGAGTGTTGAAAGTCCTTTGTTTTTACTTGCGAATTCCGAATTCCGACTTCAAAAATGACTAATTCTAGTTTTTCTGAGTGAGTGGAATAGTGACTGTAAACGTTGTTCCTATGCCGACTTTGCTGTTAACGGCAATTTTTCCGCCATGCAAATCTACAGATTTTTTGACAATTGCCAGTCCCAGTCCAGTCCCTGAGATTTTACTAGCATTTTTAGCGCGATGAAAAGGCTCAAACAATCGTGGTTGATCTTCTTCAGGAATGCCGATTCCTCGATCCTGAATCTGGAAAGTCGCTTCGCCTTCCTGACAGGTTAATCTAAACTCCACGGTGCTGCCTGCTGGGGAATACTTAATGGCATTTGAAAGCAAATTGCCAAGGATGTGTCCGAGCAGTTTTTCATCCATATAAGCTTCAGTACAATTACCCTGACAAGAAAAAGCAATTGTTTGTTGGGTTTTAACTCCTAGCTGGATTTCTTCGGCTAAAGTGCGACAGAATTGTTGGAGATTCAGTAGCGAAGGATTCAATTCCAATTTTTTAGCTTCTGCTTTATTGAATAGCAACACATCATCGAGTAAATTAGTCATGTGTCGGACAGCGGATTGAATCCGATCGAGATAGTCCTGTTTTTTCTCTTCGCTCCAGTTATGGCTGTAGTATTTGAAGAGTTCGACATAGCCCATAATAGTAGCTAGCGGCGTGCGAAACTCGTGGGAAGTCATAGAAACAAAGCGAGATTTAAGTTCGTTAAGTTCCTTTTCTTTTTCTAGAACCTTGCGCATTTGCTGTGCGGTTCGTTCTCTGGCTTGAGATTGCTGTAAATTGCGATAGAGCACGGCATTTTCTAAAGAAATTGCCATTTGAGGACTTAAAAGTTTTAGAATTTCTACGCGATCGCTTGTAAAAGTCTCAGGAGTGAGATTATTTTCCAAGTAAACGATGCCAATGAGTTTACCTTGACTGCAAATTGGGAAACATAAAATCGACTGAGGCTGATGTTGTTGAATGTAAGGGTCGCTAACAAAGATAGAATCATTGACAGATTTTTTTAAAATCAAAGTTTCTTTGGTTCTCGCTACATAATTAATGATTGATAATGGCAGCTTTTGACTTTTTTCAACTGAAATGGAGGGTCGCATCGTTACGCCACCTCTAATCTCCGAACTAGCCACTTCTACAATTAATTTTCCTTCTCTAGATAAGATAAGAAAGCCAGTTTGTGCTCCAGCATTTTCTATAATGATTTTCATCAATTTATCTAGCAGCTTGTCTAGAATAATTTCTTGCGAAATAGCTTGGGAGGCTTTTACTACGCTATATAAATCTAAGGTTTCTACACTTAACGTTACTGTCGAACTTATTGCCATATTCGCTTGAATAGTAGTTTTTTTCTCGGTAGAAGTTTGAGTCAAAAATTGAGGGTATCTCGATTCCAAATCTTTTACTTTTGCCAAAGCACCCCAGTGGGTATATCCGTAGTAAGCATCTGTTAGACAAGTCCAAGCGATTTTCTCTTTGCCGACAGATAAATAAAACTCGGCTGCTAGTTCGTTTGCTATGGCTTTTTCATGGATAAATCCTTGTTCTTTTGCTCCTGAAATGGCGCGATCGTAAAGCTGCTCTGCTTCCCAATTTTGACCTAATACTCGCGCCTTTTCTGCTTCTACTAGCTCATACTTACTCTTGAAATTAGATGGGGCATGATGTGCCCAATGCTTCATTTTTTCTTGGTTGGATGCTACCTGTTCTAACAACTCTTTTTGCTCTCGCTCTTTGGCATGAGGATATTGAGCCAAAAGAGCAAGAGAATAATAAAAATAGTATTGAGCAACCGTTAATAAACAACATGCAGATTGTTTGTATTTTTCGGCTTCTTTAGCATTTACAATGGCTAAATCGGGTTGTTTGAAAAGACAAAGTAAAATTACTTTACATAAATATACATAAAACAGAGAAGAATGATTGTTTGTTTTTCTTAAAATCGGCAACATTTCTGATTCATTGAATGCTTCGCCAATTAATTGAGTATTATTTTCAGATTCACCCATTAAGTTTAAGGTAAGTTGCCTGCCAATATTGCTATAATAAATATGATAATCTAGAGAAAGTTTTTGTATTTTTTTTAGATAAATTTCCTGTTTATTTTTTACCTTTTTTAGATCTTCTCCGAGGAAAAATAAATTGGTGCAATTAATCAAAATCGCGTATCCAGCAAACAGTAATTCTCCGATTTCTATTCCAATCTGAAAAGTCTCGACCAAAGGTTCTATTGTTTCTCTAATAGGCTCTTTCCAATGTTTTATGAAACCATAAAACTCATTAAATACCTTGACTTTAAGCGATCGATCGTTAGATTTTTCTAATAAGTTTAAAGCGAGTTGACCAAATCGGTATCCAGCTTCGATATTTGAAAAATAACCACACAATAATAAACCGTGATAAACATAGGTATAAGCAGCTTGAGGCGGATTTCCATATCGGAGATAAAGAGCGATCTGAGTAAAGATAAGCGACGGCAAAATATCGGGACGAGCAACGTAAGCCGGATCGGTAAGAGCTATTAAAATTTTAGAAGCATATAATTTATAAGAATCGCTCATTTCTGGCAGGAATGCCAGCTCCTCGATCGCGTCAATTTGAGGCGGTTCTTTCTCTAGTTTAATATCAAGCTTTTCTAAAACTTGCAGTCCGATATCGATCGCTGTTTGCATTTTATTTTGAGCGATACAGGCATAGATTTGTAACTCATAAATTTTGATTTTGTCAAGCAAAGTGGTAACTTGTTGAAGTGCTATTTCAGCTAACTCATTAGATCTCTCAAATTTACTGTTGAGATATTCGGCTTCTATTACTTCAAGATAGAGCTGTAATGTAAAGTCATAATTGTTGCTCCAGCTATCGATCGCCAGAAGTTGTAAACTCAACTTTAAATAATTAAGAGCAGCTTCATAAGCTGCTGCTGCCTTTGCTTGCTGACCTGCGATTAAATTGAGTTTAGCTAGTTCGTCTCGTTCTGAGCGAACAGTAAGTAAATCGATGCCGTAATTAAGTTGATTAACCACAGCAAAAATGTTTTCTTTTCTCGCTTGTGAAGTCGTATTTTTCAAAAGCAATTGACCGATTTTGAGATGGGTTATTTTTTTCTCACATTCGGGAATTAGAGAATAGGCTGCTTGCTGGACGCGATCGTGTAAAAATTTATAATTGACGTTGAGATCGTTTGCGATCGCGAGTTCCTCTGGTTCGCACGCTAACAAAATTTGACATGTTTTGCTAGTAGGCAAAATCAACCCGGCTTGGATAGCTTCCCATAGCTGTTCTGCTGTAACTTTAGCCGATTCTTCATTAACAATCGCCAACATTTCTAGGTTAAATTGGTTGCCCAGACAAGCCGCTAACTTGAGAACTTGCTGTGTCGTTTCTGGAAGCTTGCCGATATTTCTAGCAATAAGTTCGACCACATGATAGTCAGCGATACCAACCGCTTGAATCTTCTCAATGTCCCACTGCCATCTATCCTTATCAAGGTTGTAAGTCAGTAATTTTTCTGAGTGCAAGGTTTTGAGGAGTTGCGCGATGAAAAACGGATTGCCTTGGGTTTTATTAAACAATAAAAACGCGAAATCGCTTGTTTCTACGGGATCGTTAAGAGTTTCTGCCACTAACTGACTGACATGCGCCTTTTCTAAAGGTTTAAGCGCGATGGAGTTGACAGCAACGCCAGCTTTGAGAATTTTCTCAAAGGTTTGAATCGAGGGATGAATCGGACTGACTTCGTTATCGCGATAGGCTGCAATCACTAATAGATATTGGCGATCGCTGCCTGTCATCAAAGTTTGCAATAATTCAAGAGAGGCGAGATCTGCCCACTGTAAATCGTCGAGAAATAAAACCAAAGGATGTTCGGGTTGTGTAAAAACGCCGAGAAATTTTTGAAACGTCCGATTAAATCGGTTTTGGGCTTCAGATGGCGGTAGTGAGGCAACTTTAGGCTGACTGCCGATAATCAGTTCGATTTCAGGAATGAGATCGATAAGGATCCAAGCGTTGGTTTCGAGGGCATACAACAGCTTCTCTTTCCAAATCGCCAGCACATCGGTGCTTTCTGTCAACAATTGACGAATTAAATCTCTAAAAGCCCGAATTAGAGGAGCATAAGGGCTATTGCGCTTCAGTTGCTCGAACTTGCCAGCAATAAAATACCCTCGCGTTTCGACAATCGGTTTTTGTACTTCATTAACAACTGAGGTTTTTCCAATCCCCGAATAACCTGAAACTAGCACTAGCTCGACTGCCCCTTGACGCACTCGCTCAAAGGCATCCAGTAGGGTTTGTACCTCGTTTTCACGTCCGTAAAGTTTCTGTGGAATTTGTAGTTGACTCCCCCTGTCACGCTGTCCCAGGGTAAAATTGTTAATGATTCCAGTTGTTTGTAGCTGATAAGTACAAGTTTCTAAGTCAGCTTTGAGTCCAGCAGCACTTTGGTATCTCTCTTCAGCCTTTTTAGCCAAAAGTTTCATGACAATTGAAGAAACCGCTTCCGGAATCTCTTGCTTAAGCTGATGGGGAGGGACGGGAGATTTAGCTAGATGGCAGTAAACTAACTCCATGAGATCGGTAGACTCGAAGGGCAACTTACCCGTTAGCATTTCATAGAGCGTAACGCCTAAAGAATAGAAATCGGTGCGGTAGTCAATCGAGCGGTTCATTCTCCCAGTTTGCTCTGGTGAAATATAGGCAGGAGTCCCTTCGAGTAGGTTAAGATGGCAAATCGTTGGGTTTTCATGAGACAGGCGCGAAGCGATGCTGAAGTCAGTTATTTTGACTTCGCCTGTTGCAGGATTGATGATGATATTGGAAGGGTTGATATCTTTGTGAAGAATTGGGATCTCGTGTAGTTTGCCCAACGTTTCTACGATCGAGATCGCGATTCGCAGACGTTCTTTTAGAGAAATAGATTGAGAGGCAAGCACTTGCTTGAGAGATTGACCGCCGAAATCTTCTAGGATTAGAGCTAGCCCATTGCGATACTTCTCTAGGCGGTAAGGTTTGACAATGCCCTGACAATCTAAATTGCAAACGATTTCATACTCGTATCGCAAGCGTGCAATTTCTTGGAAAGTTGGGTACTCGGTGTTAATGGCTTTAATGATAACTGGCTTTCGTGTTTGCTCGTCGTATCCTCGATAGATATCTGTACTAATACCAGCGGAAATTTTATCGGTAATTTGGTATCCTGACCGAGCTAACATGGTTCTTTTTCCTCCAGCAAGTCAATAACCTATGTGTAAATCGATGCACTGACGCTAAAGGACAGCGTACTTAAATATGCCCAATTCCAGCGCGGAAAATTAGCAATCTGACAGGAAAGATCGCGAGAGAAAAAAAGTTTCTCGATTGCTCCTGCGATCGCAAACCGCTTGAGCCGTTAGTAAAACGATCGGAATTGAGCGAGTGACAGGATTGGCTCTAAGCTGCTGTAGAAAGACAGAGCCATTCATGGTTAAAGATGTTAAAAGTGGAATTGCCCCAGCGCGATCGCCTTCTATTGACGACATTTCTTTTTGTGTAATTTAAATACGCGATTAACTCGACTTGGCTTACAAAGCCCCTTAAAAATAAATCAAGACAAGCGTTTGGGTTTATAAAAATAGCTTATCTAATAAATAGATGAGTTTATTTGTAAATTTTCTAGTTAAAAATGCCTAGAAGAATGGATAAAAACTTATCAACTACGAGTTTCAAGCTTCCGACTAAATTGAATAACTTAATAAATCTTAAAATGCAACGAGCGATCGAAAACCAAATTCTCCGTGAAATTACGTATAATTTTCCAGAACTCATTAAAGTTGTTCGGTATTTTTTCAAGAAATTATACTTTCAATTTCAGTAATATTACGCTCGACCAATCTTAAAAATGCCGTGTAAATTAGGACGCATTCTACACGAATATCAGTGAGGATCGACAATGAACTTGACAAAAAATTTAAAATCTTTAGAAGCTACTGTGTCCAAACTTGTTGCCAAAGCATGGATGGACGATGAATTTCGCAAGCGTTTCATCAGCGAACCAACTGAAATTCTTCGTGAAGCAGGCGTTTTCGTAGAAGATTTTGTAAAAATTGTTGTCAATCAAGGTTCGACAAATACTCCTGTTTTGCAAGGGGCTGACGGCGAAATGACTGTTTATCAGATCAATCTGCCTCCAAAGCCCAGCGATCTGACAGACGAACAGATCGGCGCTTGGAGTTTAGGCGGAGTAGACGTAGCATTGGCTTGCCGTAGCTGCTGTTAAGACATTGAGTTTTTTACGTCAAATTCCAGGAGTTTCTTGACTAGAAGATGGGTTACGTTACATGAACTTAACCCATCCTTTCTTATGCCCTCTGCTTCGCAACGATCGGTTCGCAATTAGTCAGCAGCTCTGTTTGTAAGGCTTTTTCATCGAGCATCTGTAGCGTTCTTTTTTAGAAATGGGATTAAACGAGCGACAGAATATAACAGATGGGAGAATGCTTCCGGCACGTCACGCGAATGCGGCAAAAGTCAGACTATTGGTTGTTTTTCTGGGGCTGGTCGCCAGCATAGCTAGCGGTTCGCAGGTAGGAGCTACTACTTTTCATTCACAAACAAGCCTAGTACAACGGCGGATAGCGACAGTAGACAATCCAAACGACTACATAACATCGGGTTTTAATGGCGTTGCCAGATTAGCAGGGCAAGAAAGCAATCGTCATTCTTGTGCGGGATCTCTGTTAAAAACGGGTTTGCATCTTCTCACTGCCGGTCACTGCGTTTTTGAATTTAAGCCCCAGGACTTCGTATTGGACTTTGGCGAGATTCAGCTTTCGGCTGCCCAATTTTTTATCCATCCAGAATACGAGCATTCTATTGCCGCCAATGACATTGCCATCATTGAGTTAACAACCAAAGCCCCGCAGCAACTAACTCGATACGAGATCTATCGAGACAACAACGAAATCGGGAAAGTCTTTAATTTAGTAGGGTATGGGGCATTTGGAACGGGCGATCGCGGTGCGGGACTTTCGCCAGCAGACTTTGACTATCAAAAGCGCCTCGGTCAAAATACTTACGATGCGTCGGGAGAACTTTTAAACGGTTTAATTCCAGACTTTCCCATACTTCCGGGCACCCTGGCATACGATTTTGACAATGGTCTTCCCGAAAATGATGCTTTTGGCATTGTTTTCGGATCCCAATATGCCAATTTAGGGCTGGGGTTAGAGGAAGTCAATTCGGCACTAGGCGATTCTGGCAGTCCGAATTTTATTGATGGACTAATTGCTGGCATTACTTCCTACGGTTTCGGTGCTAACTACAGCGATCGCTTGTTATCCACAGATCTCACGCCAACACGGACAGACTCAAGTTTCGGTGAATTTTCAGTCGATACCCGCGTCTCTTTTTATGCTCGGTGGATAGATAGCGTTCTCCAAAACAACAACTCAGTTTCTATCCCAGAACCTAGACCGCTTACAGGACTAGCGATCGTCAGTGCAGGCTTTCTCTTAAAACGAAACAAATATCGCCATGATTAATCGCGGTTCTATTCTTTCTTACTTATTGCTCTTCTTTGTTTTGTGCCTTTGCGACGGACGCTTGAAGTGCGGAACCTGCGTCCGCACGCGCGTCCTCGCCTTTGCGTGAGATAAAAAAATCCATTCACCAAAGATAAAGATGCTTAACCAACCTAAATTTAAAAGTTGTTTTCACGTCGAAACAGTAGAATCTGTCGGCGTATTTCTGCTATCTGAGTCAGAATATTTTACCCTTACGGGTCGTCTATACGAACTCTTAGCGCCCTTAATTAATGGACGCAATTCCATTGACGATATCGTTAACCTTTTAAAAGAACAAGCCCCTGCTGCCGAAATTTACTACGCACTCATGCTGATGGAGCAAAAAGGCTACTTAGTAGAAGGTAACGAGCCTCTATCATCGGATATCGTAGCATTCTGGGAGCTTTTAAACTGCGATTCTCCCAAAACCGCAAACCGATGGCAAACAACTAAAGTCTCCGTCACTTCCTTTAGCACTCTCCCAGCGCGATCGCTTATCTGTGCCCTCACAGCGATGGACATCCAAGTAGAGAAGGAAGGAGACTTAAATATCGTAATCGTTGACGACTATCTGCAAGTCGAGTTAGAAGTATTTAACCAAAAAGCAATCCAATCTCAACGTCCGTGGATGCTCGTTAAGCCAGCAGGCACTAGAATTTGGATCGGGCCGATCTTTAATCCCGACAAAACAGGTTGCTGGGAATGTCTAGCGCAACGCCTGCGAGCAAACCGCCCCGTGGAAACATTTATCCAGAAACAAAAAGGCATCTCCACTCCTTTACCGACATCTTTTGCCAAGCTACCTTCTACGCTACAAACAGGACTCAATTTAGCAGCGACTGAAGTCGCTAAATGGATTGCCCAAGGAGAAAATAAAGCCTTAGAAGGCAATCTCATTACTTTTGACACTCTATCTCTACAAATCCAACATCACGCTTTAATCAAGCGTCCTCAATGTCCTGTCTGCGGAGATCTCGAATACTCGAAGATCGACAGAGAACCTTTACCCGTTATCTTAGAAAGCCGCAAGAAAACCTTTACCACTGATGGCGGACATCGCTGCGTTACACCAGAAACAACCATCAAAAAATACGAGCATCACATCAGCCCGATCGCGGGAGCTGTTAGAGGACTCAAACGGGCATCCCAGTCTACCAACAGTTTAACGCCAATTTATGCGGCAGGACATAACTTTGCCACCATGTTCGATAATTTATTCTTCCTGCGGGAAAATTTGCGGGGGAAAAGCGGCGGCAAAGGAAAAACCGACATTCAGGCAAAAGCCAGCGCGCTTTGCGAAGCACTCGAACGATATTCTGGCATTTATCAGGGCGACGAAATTCGACGCAAAGGCACCTACAAGACAATGGGAGAGGCTGCCATTCACCCCAATCATTGTATGAATTTTAGCGATCGCCAGTATCAAACCCGTCGAGAATGGAATAACACTTGTCCCAGCTTTTTTCAAAGAGTCCCCGATCCCTTCGACGAAGACAGAGAAATTGAATGGACACCGATTTGGTCTTTGACGCACAAAGAATTTAAATATTTACCAACGGCTTATTGCTATTATGGCTATCCCAAACCTGATAGTCCCTATTGTTGGGCTGATTCTAATGGGACTGCGGCAGGAAATACTAAAGAAGAAGCGATCCTGCAAGGGTTTATGGAATTAGTCGAGCGAGATGGCGTAGCTTTATGGTGGTATAACCGCCTCAAGCAACCCGCAGTGGATTTAGATAGTTTCGATCAACCTTACTTTCAAGCGTTCAAAGACTATCATCGCAGCATCAACCGCGAATTGTGGGTACTCGATCTCACCAGCGATCTCAATATCCCCGTGTTTGCAGCAATTTCTCGCCGATGCGATTGCCCTTCGGGCAGCGGCAAGGCCGATCGCGATGTAGAAGATATTATCTATGGATTTGGCGCTCATTTCGATCCGATTATCGGCATAACGCGCGCCCTCACAGAACTCAATCAGGTGCTTCCCGCTGTTTTATCCGTTGCCCCCGATGGCAGCACTCAATATACCCTCCCCGATCCTTTAGCAATGGACTGGTGGCAGACGGCTACCGTACAAAATCAGCCTTACCTATTGCCAGATGAAAACATTGCTCCAAAAACCTATGCCGACTATTCCCGATGGGAAAATGACGATTTGCTCGTCGATGTGATGGCTTGCGTGGATATTGCTGCCCAGCATGGGATGGAAGTGTTAGTACTCGATCAAACTCGCCCCGACATCGGTTTAAACGTCGTCAAGGTAGTTGTTCCCCAAATGCGGCACTTTTGGAAAAGATTGGCTCCAGGAAGGCTTTATGAAGTTCCGGTGAAGTTGGGCAAGTTGTCAAAGCCATTGCCAGAAGAGCAATTAAATCCTATTCCGATTTTTCTTTAATTTGGAAGGGATTCAACCCCAATCCAAAAGCTAAAATCGCCGCGCCCTATGCAAGCGAAGCGTAGGAGCAGCGCTAAAATCCAAAATCTAAAATCCTTTCATCCAAAATCAATGTTAAAAGGTTATCAAATTATTGATTCAGACGGTCATGTGACAGAACCCATCGAAATCTGGGAAGAGTATCTCGAACCGGAATTTAAGAGTCGCGCTCCTTATCAAGAGGTATCTTCAAGCACACAAGGGGTTATTAATCTCGATATCTTTTCTCCGCCGCTCAAGAATTTAAAAGTCGAAGGCGAGAGAATTTATCACAAGATATCTGATGCAGTCTGGACTGAGGGAGTCAAGCTCATCATCCAAGAGTACGCCAAGCAGGGTTCTAGCGCCCTTGGTTGCCATCCAGAAGCTCATGCTCAGGCGATGAAACGGATGGGCATCGATATTTCTTTTCTCTATCCGACGACTGGCTTATGGATGTTCGCGATCGATACAATGGACGCGCAACTTGCTGGAGCGCTCGTTCGCGCCTATAACAATTGGCTGCGAGACTTTTGTAGCTATGACCCGTTATTGTTTAAAGGGGTAGGAGCAATTAATTTGCACGATCCCGATGAAATGGTGCCGGAATTGCATCGCATCGCGGATTTTGGCTGGAAAGCGGTCTTTTTACGCCCAAACCCAGTCAAAGGGCGACTACTCAGCGATCCGGCTTACGAGCCATTTTGGACTGAGTGCGAGCGCCTGGGAATAGCCGCGAGCATCCATGAAGGTAGCCACAGTCGGTTGCCGACTACAGGAGCAGATCGATTTAATAGCCGTTTTGCCATGCACGCCTGTTCTCATCCGATGGAACAAATGATGGCGTTTTTGGCTTTAGTTGAAGGAGGAGTTTTAGAACGTCACCCCAATCTTAGAATCGCATTTCTTGAGGCGGGTTGCGGCTGGTTGCCTTACTGGTTATGGCGGCTAGATGAAGCCGAGTATAAGCACCTCGCTTGGGAGGTGAAAGATAACGTGAAGATGAAGCCTTCGGAGTACTTCCGCCGTCAGTGCTTTGTCTCGATCGAGCCGGACGAGCCTTATCTACCAGAAATTATTAAATATATCGGCGACGACAATTTACTTTTCGGTTCTGATTTTCCCCATATCGACCACGATCCGGAGGCACTAGAAGAAGTTATCGATCTCGAAAAAAGACTATCTAAGAGAACCGTACAAAAAATTTTGTGGGATAATCCCATGCGTTTTTATGGACTGGGTTAATGTTCGTCATTTGTCTTTTGTACTAATAACCAATGACCAATGACCAATTAACCACGAACCAATAACTAATGACCAATTTAGTACTTTCTTTTAAAAAGGATATCTTTTTAGACGAACGAGCGGGCGATGAATTTGTCTTGCGATCGCCCACTGTTACCGTCGATCTCAAACATCTTCCAGTTGGAATTAAAGCGGCGATCGCTATTCTTGCTACGGAAGAAGTCACTGAGGAAGAACTCTGCCATCCAATTTTAATCACTGATGGGAATTCTGCTCTACCTCAGTTTTATTACTATCTCCAACAATTTATTACTCTTGGCTGGATTTGTCATACCATTCGCGCCGATGATTTTTCTCTTGCTACTCTCGTTCCCATTGCAACGCCCTATCAGTTTGAGTTTTCTAAGGCAGCGCCAGATAGAAAATATGTGCTGTCTCGTTTTGTCTATTGTCATCAAAATCACGAGCAATTTGTCATAGAATCCCCTTTATCCCATGCCAAAGTCGTTTTCAGAGACTGGCGCAGTGCGGCGATGGTGAATCTACTTGCCCAACCCCAAGATTGTTGTGCCTTAACAGAAATTCCTGGTATATCGGTAGATACGGCACAAATGTTTTTAAGCCTTCTCTTGAGTGGCAAAATGCTTTCTGAAATTGACGAAAATGGAAAGATTTTAGAAGAAGAAAATGAAACTTTAGCTCAATGGGAATTTCACGATCTCTTATTTCATTCTAGGAGTCGCAGTGGCAGACATTCCAATCCCGTCGGCAAAACTTATCGCTTTTTGGGTAAAATTCAACCGCTGAGTGCTGTTAAAACTCAAAAAGCTAATGAAATTATCGAGTTATATAAACCCAATCTGCAAAAACTTCTAGAAGCAGATGTTCCCTTGACACAAGTTTTAGAACAAAGAAAATCTGTTAGACTTCATGGAGATAAGCCAATTTCCGCGACACAGTTAGGCGAATTTCTTTATCGTTGCGCGAGAATCAAAGCGATCGGACAAAAAGAATATATAGAATGCAGCACTCGCCCTTATCCGTCTGGGGGAGCTTGTTACGAGTTAGAACTGTATATTGTTGTCAATACTTGTGAAAGTATTCCTTCTGGACTCTATCATTATTGTCCTCAAAATCATCAATTGGCGAAAATCGCCGCCAGAAACGGCTATATAGAAGCACTTTTAAAAAATGCTAGTCAAGCAACTGGCGAATCGTGTTTGCCACAAATATTAATTATTCTTACTGCTCGATTCGCTAGAGTGAGTTGGGCTTATGAATCTATTGCCTATAGCCTGATCTTAAAGCATGTGGGGGTTTTGTATCAAACTATGTATTTAGTGGCAACAGTAATGGATCTTGCGCCTTGTGCCCTGGGACAAAGCAATTCCGATCTATTTGCAATGGCGACAGGAATAGATTACTATTCCGAATCCTCGGTAGGAGAATTTATTTTGGGTACTATCAAATCCGTTTAATTAGTCATAATAGGTAGTGCGTTCATCGTAGCGCATCCATTAGGACATACGTCCCGATCGCGACCCCTCCAGCATAGATCTCGCTCGCGACCAAGATGGTCGCACTTATTGGAGCTTGCGATTATTCATACTATAACTCAAGGCTTTGCGATCGCACTTAATTTTCTCAATAGAAATATTTTTTATGGGTTGTAAATTAGAGAAAGATTAACCTATTGTTAAATTAACAAAGAGAATGCGATATCATAGGCGAAAATAGGTTTAATCAAATAAAATTTCCAATTAATTTAATCTTTTAAGCTATAAGTTGAAATTCAATAGTTTGCTGGCTAGGAAATGGTTGCAATCCGCTATTGAGTAGAGCTTGAAACAGTTGATGACCTATTGAAAAAACGCTTTGCGTAGAGAATTCCTATGACTTTTATCGCTAATAATTCAGCTGACTCTATAGAGTTATGCGATCGCCAACTCGATCCTCTCAAAACAGCGACAGGGGTTTACGTAACCGTCCACGGTCATTTCTATCAACCTCCTCGCGAAAATCCTTATTTAAACGCGATCGAGCGGCAACCGAGTGCCTATCCCTTTCACGACTGGAACGAACGAATTCACCACGAATGCTATCGCCCCAATGCCTTTGCCAGAGTAGTTAACGATCGCGGCGAAGTGGTAGGGATCGTCAATAATTTCGAGTATTTGAGCTTCAATATCGGATCGACTTTAATGTCTTGGTTAGAAAATTATGACATCGAAGTCTACCAACGCATCATCGAAGGCGATCGCAAAAGCTGCGATCGCCTTAACGGTCATGGAAACGCGATCGCGCAAGTATACAATCACATCATTGTGCCGCTAGCCAATCGACGCGATAAATATACCCAAATTCGCTGGGGCAAAGAAGACTTCCGCAAGCGATTCGGACGCGATCCCGAAGGCATGTGGCTTGCCGAAACCGCCGTCGATTATGCCACCCTAGCAGCCCTCATCGATGAGGGAATTCGCTTTATCGTCCTCGCCCCCACTCAAGCCGAACGCTGTCGCCCCTTCCCTAGCGAAGACGATCCCGAACCCGAATGGCACGAAGTTGGCGGCGGGCAGATCGATCCCACCCGTCCCTATCGCTGTTTCATCGACGACGGACGCTACATCGATATTTTCTTCTACGACGGACCCATTTCTGGCGACATGGGATTCGATGACGTGCTGCAAAGTTCCGACTGTTTTGCCGCACGCATCGGACAAGCAGTTAAAGGCGATCGCCGCCAGTCTCAACTCATCAGCGTTGCCACCGATGGAGAAACCTTTGGACATCACAAAAAAGGCACGGAAAAATGCATTGCCTATGCTTGCGCGGTCGAGTTTTCCAGGCAAAACTGGACAGTGACCAACTTTGCCCATTACCTCAGTCTCTCTCCTCCCACTTGGGAAGTCGTCCTCAAACCCATCACCGCTTGGAGTTGCTCCCACGGGGTCGATCGCTGGCAAGACGACTGCGGCTGCGGCGGGGGCGGCGAATGGCACCAGAAATGGCGGCGACCTCTGCGCGATGCTCTCGATTGGCTGCGAGACGAGCTAGTTAAGGTTTACGAAGAGACGGGACGCAAGTTTTTTAACGATCCCTGGCTGGCAAGAGATGAATATATTCAAATTATCCTCGACCGTTCTACCGATAAGGTCGAGCAGTTTCTCAGCCGCCATCAAAATCATCAACTTGCATCGGCTGAAAAAACAGACGCATTGCGCCTGCTGGAAATGCAACGCCATGCCTTGCTAATGTATACCAGTTGCGGTTGGTTTTTTGAGGAACTGTCCCGTCCCGAAGGCGTGCAGATTCTCCGCTATGCCGCCCGCGCCCTAGAATTAGCTGGCGAGATTGCAGGAGTTCGCCTAGAAGAAGAATTTATTCGTCGTTTGGCGCTAGCTCCCTCTAACTTGGAGCGTTATCGAGATGGGGCAGAAGTTTATCGCCAGTTAGTCGTATCGGCACAAATTAGCCCTAAACAAGTCGCAGCCCATTACGCCATTAGCTCTTTATTTACCAATTATCAAGAGCAACAGCGGATCTACTGCTACGATGCCCAGCAGCTAGATTACCAGAAACAATACATGGGAGCGCTGACGCTGGCAGTAGGACAGGTACGCCTCGTCTCGGAGATGACTTGGGAAGAATGTCACTTTGTCTTCGCCGTTTTGCACCTGGGAGGATGGGATTTTCACTGTTGCATCCAACCATTTTCGGGGCGGCTTGTCTACACCCAACTCAAAGGGCGGTTATTCGAGACGCTAAAACAAGCCAGCGCTGCTCAGATCGTCATAGCTATGAGCGAATTGTTTGACGATCGCTCCTTTAGCTTGCAACATCTGTTTGTCGAAGAACGACACCGGATTATGCAGCAGTTGGCGGAAAATACCAAAAAGCATCTCGATCGCGTTTACACTCAGGTTTATCGCGACAATTACAGCATTCTGGTCGCTTTCCAACGCGATGAGCTGCCCGTTCCCATCGAGTTGCAAATGGCGGCAGAAATTGCCCTCTCCCATCGTTGTTCGACGACAGTAGCGGAACTCGAACGGGCTGCCGACGATCCCCAAGCAATGCTCAATTGCCTGGCAGAATTAGCCGCGATCGCAACAGAAGCCGAAGGCTTACGCTGTCAGCTTAAGATCCCAGAAGCGAAGAAAACGCTAGAACAACTGATCCTTCGTTATTTGTGGCAACTGTTGCACGAAAGCGATCCCGCTACGCTAGAAGCCGATATCCAACGGTTAGTCCAAACAATCGAGGTAGGAAAGCAACTGCACGTCGGTTTATCTTTGGATCGAGCACAAGAACTCTACTACCACTACTTGTACGAGCAGATCGTGCCCAATTATTTTCAAGATGGGCGATCCCAAGAAACCGCCTGTCGTTGGACTGCCTCTCAACTTTGTCCTCTTTTGGGATTGGGTCAAGAGTTAGGGATAGATGTCAGTCCTTGGTTATAACCCTACTGTAGCTCTCCACGCTGAAATTAGATGAGTGGCATGAGTAATTACTAATTACTCGATTAACTTGCGATCGCGTTCATTTCTATCCCAATGACCAATCAATTCAACCTATGATTTAGACTTCTTTCCTCCATCAATTTCACTGCATACCTCATAAAAATCCGTAATCGGAGGTTTAGCAAATAAGGGATTCATTTTCTTTAAAATCTGATTATAAGTCTCACTTTGGTTAGATTCCATATCCTCTATTTTTTCCCACATGATGACGGCAATTCCTTCATCAGTTCCTGGTTTTTGTAGGAGAAAAGCTCCTTTAAAACCATGGGTATACATAGACACTGCCTCTTCGTAGAGCTTTTGTGCTTCTGAAAAGCAGCCCGGTTTGAATTCGCCAATCGCAACGTAGGCATACTTATGTCTAAGAAAATCATGAAATTCTGTCATGTTTAACCTCAAATTTTAAGATCTTTCTCACCCAATCTTGATAGACAAATCTCTGATTCTAGATTAAATTCTAACTTTAATAACAGAAATTA
Organism: Hydrococcus rivularis NIES-593; assembly: GCF_001904635.1. Classification (GTDB taxonomy): domain Bacteria; phylum Cyanobacteriota; class Cyanobacteriia; order Cyanobacteriales; family Microcystaceae; genus Hydrococcus; species Hydrococcus rivularis. Next base: position 18,954 of record NZ_MRCB01000015.1, on the reverse strand, counting down.
ATTAATATTTAAATATTTTCTTAATCTGTAAAAATCGAATTGAGATTCGGGTAGCAATAACAATGATTGATTTCTAAAAACCCATCTCAAAACGCGAAAAGACAGTGCCGGAAAGAGTTTTCCAGCACGACCAACCCTTGTCTACGATTAAAACAAATGCCTAAGAATTTCTCCCAATCTGAATATTCTTAACTCGCACGGGAACGCAAGCATGAGTCATCTGAGCAACCTGCATCGGTTCGCCTTTCCCGCACAGATTCGTGCCACATTGCATTCTTTGAGAGGCAGTACCAATCGCATCGACGCTATTCCAAAAATCCGTTGTCATCGAATGATAGGTGACGTTTTTTAACATCCCTACCACTTTACCATTTTCAATTTTCCAGAAAGCATCGCCACCAAATTGAAAATTGCGCCGCTGCTGATCGATGGAAAAACTGCCAATTCCATCGATTAAAATCCCCTCTTTGGTATCGGCAATCATCTCTTCTAAAGTTGCCGTATGACTGCCGCCATCTTCTCCTGGTTCTAATCCTAAATTGGGAATGCGCACCATCGGAACGCTCGACCAACTGTCGGCGTAGGCACTGCCATTGCTGCTACTGCGACCTAACCGATGGGCAGTTTCCCGGTCGGTGAGATAATCGACTAAAATACCATCTTTGACGACGTACCATTCTTGGGCTTTCACGCCTTCGTCATCGTAACCCATAGTACCGCGTCCGCCAGCTTGGGTGCGATCGGCGACAAAATTAATCCAAGGCGCGCCGTATTGCAGCTTGCCCATTTTATCGGTAGTGGCAAAGCTGGTTCCGGCAAAGTTTGCCTCGTAGCCATATACCCGATCTAATTCGGTGGGATGTCCGACGGATTCATGAATGGTCAGCCATAGGTTAGTGGGTTTGAGAATTAGGTTAGTTCTAGTGTTGGACGGACCATCCGGTGCGTGGACTTTTTCGATCGCTTCTTCTGCCACGCGGTCTACATTCGCCAACAAATCAGAAGGGTTAATATGTTCGTAACCGAGATTTAGAGGCGATCGCTCGTAGGTGCGACTCTGTGCGTCTCCATTGGCGATCGCCATACAGCTAAATCCCGCATAGCTGCGATAGATGGTTTGCTCGATCAGCGATCCTTCTGTGGAGGCAAAGGTTTTCTCTTCGCGGGTGAAATTGAGAAAGGAATAGGCTTTTTTGATGCCTCTTTCTTGATAGCCGAGCAAGCGCCCCGTAAGATCGAGTAAGAGTTCTGCTTTTTCGGAAATGGAAACGTCGAAGGGATCGATTTCGATGGGAGTAAGGTAGCGATCGCGGTACGCTTCTACTGGAACTAAGCGAACGGGTTCTTGTTGGGTTAGATGACTCCCTTTAGCAATTTCTACTGCTTGAGCAACGATGCGAGCGATTTCTTCTGGCGTTTTGCGGTGACTGGCGGCAAAACCCCAAGCGCCGTTGAGAAGGACTCGCACGCCAAAACCCGAACTGACGTTATCGCAGAGATTGCTCATAGAGCGATCGCGTGCGCTCAGGCGTTGATTGCGATAGGTGCAAAGACGTATATCGCCGTATTCGCAACCAGCTTGACGAATCAGTTCGATCGCCAGAGTCGCTAATTCGGTGGGAGTAATCTGTGCGGGAGCTTGTACCATGAAACGATAATCAAAGAAATAGACAACAAGATCGGTCTAGTTCTCAATTTTAATATTTATTCTTAGACGGCTTGCGCTTGCTTAAGACTGCTACCCCTAAAGCTGCACTTGCACCAAGCATAACCAGAGGTTGCGGTTCGGGAACGGAAACCGTAGGAGGTTGGGAGCTATCAATAGCTTCTGCTGTCCATGTGCCATCAAAATCAACAATATTAGGAAGATTATCTGACACGATGCCGAATACTGTTCCATTATTCGATAAACTAAGCTGATAGCTATCTGCGCCCAATGGATATCCTAAAAACCAACTAGCTTCAAAAAGTAGACTAGATGGAGTGAATCTCGGATCGTTTCCACTAATAGAATAAAGTCCTCCAGAACCGGGAGGAAATGAGCTACTGCCAGGAGGTTCAAACAACAGAGTACTATACAACGAAAGACTGCCAGAAGTTAAGTCCGTCTGAGTATAAGAGAACCTACTTCCTAAAGAGAAGGAAATGTCAACATTTTTGATAAAATGAAGGTTTTGAGTGCGATCGATGTAGAGGCTATCCATGAGATAGAATTCGAGGGGATTGGCAGGATCGTTGGGGTTGGGAATATCGTTGGGATCGTTAAAAAATAAAAACTCCCCATTAGATAGAAGAACAAATGTTCCTTCAATAGGCTCCGAACTGTATTCAAAGGTGCCCTGTCCTGTTATTGGGATCTCAGGCTCATAGCTAGAAAAGCCAGTTACCTCAAATGTCAAAATTCCTTGAGTAACATCTTTAAATGTTACGGCTTGCGCGGGGAGGACATTTAAGGCTACTCCTACAAGGGCACTACTAATAGCGACGGCAGCGTTATTCATCACGACTCATAGTTTTTGTGAAAATTAGCTTACGTAAGATTACTTTAAATAATGATCGTTAAATTCACAACGGCTTTTTTGTTAGGAGCGCATATTATCCTGTCACCCGCTTCGATCGCATCCTCTGCTAGCTAATCTCTGAGCAACGAAATGTTTGCGATCGCGCTATCAACTTCATCGGCAAAGCAAATCTTTATTATGGTATCCGCCTACTTAATAGAACTAATTTGGAGCAACAAAAACTATTTGATTTTCCGTGTCAAAATCGATCGCAGCTAATCCAAATTGAGAGATTACCCATGCATTTGTAGTCAAATGTTCGGTAATTTCAGCGACTCGATACTGACTTGCATCCCCTGCTAAGGCGGTAGGCAAAAGAAGTTGATCGGCTAAATGCTTATCGACAGGCGCTCCCTTGGCGTGAAACTCTAGCAATTCTTGGACTGCCATTTCTGCGACTCGTTCTGCTGGAAGTCCTTGCCGTCCCAAGGCACTAAATCCAGCCCGACTAAACTCGTATTCGGCTGTCAGAAAAATTCCTGCTCCTGGCGTTCTGCCCTTCTCTCTCAAAGGTTTCACCTGAGCCTTAAGATGCTCTTGGTGCAATAGACTTTCTGCGCGGCTAGCCATTCGTTGAGGGATATGAGACGGCAGTTCTGTCACCACCGCTAATCCCCGCACTTGTTGCAAATTTCCTCGCTCTAACAACCGAATGCCTCTCAAGGTGCTGTTGCCCTTTACTCGCAGTTCTACCTCGCCGCCGCCAGCAGGATACCAACCCCACGCGCGTAGCTCCACTTCTGCTTGTACGCCAAGTTGTTTGACAATGGGCAGATAGACTTGTTCGATATAAGTGACCGGAGGACTCCAAGGAACGTGCGTACCCCCCTTGAGAATGACCACTGATTCTCCCTTTGCCAAGGCTAGTGGCAGTAAAATAGTCTGTAAGATCAAGGTAACGGCTCCAGCAGATCCTCCTTCTCTTGCCTCGGTGACATCGAAAGTATAGCGTCCTGCCTGGGTAGCACGATTGGGAATAAATTCTAAGGTTGTCGAACCCAGCGCATCGCCTCGGAGTTGCGCTCGACAAACCGCCGCTGCTGCCCGCACGGAAGTGAGATGTTGAGCCGCCAATCCAGGTTTGGGACGACCTGCCCGAATTTTCTCAAGACGAAGGGGTTGACCCGTAATAGCAGCTAAGCTGAGGCTGGTGCGGAGTACTTGACCGCCGCCTTCGCCATAAGAGCCATCAATGGTAATCATATGTAGATCGAGAAAAAAGTACCAGAAGCTTGATGGAATGACCGCGATCGCTCTTTTAGCTAATCTATAATCAGAGAAATAATAGAGAAATAATCAGGATTGCTATGGCAAACTTAGCATAGCTCGTCGCGCGATCGAGATTTTATGAACGAGTGATTCAAGCATAAGATCTATACTATTTTAACGAACCTAACCTTATTTTCTAGCTACTAAATGAGACTCCTTCTGATTTGAGTCAAGTTTTTAGTTGTAGTTGAATGAAGATCGAAATTATTTATTTGAAACCAACACTTACTAGCAATGTCTAGAATTTCTTGGTTTAAAAATCGTCTTGCTATTTTAGCAACCATGCATCAAAAAGAGCGAGTCATTGCACCGCTTCTGGAGACAGAACTGAACCTGCAAGTTATTGTCCCATCTCAATTCGATACGGATCGTTTTGGAACTTTTACTAGAGAAATTAAGCGAGTTGGAACTCAAATCGAAGCGGCTCGATTAAAAGCTCAAAAAGTTTTAGAATTTACTGGCGAGACAATTGCTATAGCCAGTGAAGGGAGTTTTTATCCCCATCCAGCTTTTCCCTTTTTATCTTGCGATCGCGAAATTGTTTTATTAATCGATAAAACTAATCAATTAGAAATTATTGGACAAGAAATAACCACAGAAACTAACCATAATCATCAACAAGTCAGATCGATCGAAGCAGCTTTAGAATTTGCACAAAAAGTTGGATTCCCCGAACATGGCTTAGTCGTCATGGCCAGCCAGAATTCCACCGAAAAAGAAGAAATCATTAAAGGAATTATTACACAAGAAAAACTGATTGAATCAGTAGAAATTTTTCTGAAAAAATCTCCTACCAAAACCATTCATATTGAAACCGACATGCGAGCAATGTACAATCCCACTCGCATGAAAGCGATCGCAAAAGCAACTCACAATCTAATTGAAAAACTCAATCGATTCTGTCCCCAATGTTCTGCCCCCGGATTTGATATTGTCGAACGATTATCTGGGTTGCCTTGCGGTTGGTGTTCTTCGCCTACTTCTCTAATTCGGGCTGCCATTTATCAATGTCAAAAATGCAATTATAGGCAAGAAACTTTATCCCCCGATGGCGTAGAAACAGCCGATCCATCTTACTGTCCGTATTGTAATCCCTAAATTCAACTTGACAATTAGATCGCTCTTGTGTTGACTATTGATTGAACAACTAACCATTAACTACTGTAGGGGCGGGTTTTTGACCCTAAGTATTGGTAAATTTCTAGTATTTTTAGATCAACCCGCCCCTACTATCTACTGATAACTGTTTACTGATAACCCAATAATGGACACCCCTCAACTACTCTTCAATGGACTTGCTGTAGGAAGCGTTATTGCGCTGGCAGCCGTAGGACTTACCCTGACTTATGGAATTTTGCGACTGTCAAATTTTGCCCATGGGGATTTTATGACCTTGGGAGCGTATTTAGCTTGGCTGGCAAATACCAATGGAGTCAATATCTGGCTGGCGATCCCCATAGGCGCTACGGGAACCGTCGCAGCCATGTTGCTATCGGAACAATTACTGTGGAAACCAATGCGCGATCGCAGGGCAACTTCTACCACGCTAATTATTATCTCCATCGGACTCGCCCTGTTTGTGCGCAACGGCATTTTGTTTATCTGGGGGGGAAGCAATCAACGCTATGATTTGCCAGTCATTCCCGCAGTAGCGATCGGGAATATGAGAGTAGCTTTCGATCGCCTGTTAACGATCGGATTGGCAATTGTCGCGATCGCAGTTCTCCACTTTATTCTACAGAATACCAAAATTGGCAAAGCGATGCGAGCCGTCGCCGATAATATCGACCTCGCGCGGGTATCGGGAATTAACGTCGAGCGAGTCGTTTTCTGGACTTGGGTTATTAATGGGATTTTGACGGCTTTAGGCGGAGTCATGTTTGGACTCATAACCGGTGGAGTCCGTCCCAACATGGGCTGGTTTTTGATCCTGCCCATGTTTGCTGCGGTGATTCTAGGGGGAATTGGCAATCCTTACGGCGCGATCGCAGGAGGAATTGCGATCGGCATCGCTCAAGAATTAAGCGTCAGCATTCCTTGGCTGGGTGCAGACTACAAGCTAGGCGTAGCGCTGTTGATTATGATCGCGATTCTGCTAGTACGCCCTCAAGGTTTGTTTAGAGGTACGATTTAACAACCCTAGTATGTCTCAATTGACGACGCTCATTAGGCAATAAGGTTAGCATTTTTGAAACTAAAGCGCAGTAGTCAACCCAGAACAATTACAAGAATTGCCGCACGATCGAGCGCAAGTAAGCGCAACAATGTAGATGATCTTGTATAAAAATCTGACATAAACTGTTACGCCCGAACGGTCGCACTTTTGCCACACACCGAATAAAATCAGGAAAATATTGGTTTGTGGTGCCATTGCGATCGGACAATCCATGTTAAAGACTTCTTCTATCAAGCCCCTTGGTACAGTTCTGCAACAGGCCGACCTGGTTTCAGCCGCCCAGATAGAAGTCGCTCTGCGAGAGCAGACTCGCTCCCCAAACCTGCGAATTGGAGAAATTCTGGCGTTGCGAGGATGGGTCAAACAGAACACGGTTGACTTTTTTGTACAAAAGTGGCCGACTTTAGCCAACCAGGAATCGAAACGACCTTTGGGGCAATATCTTAAAGAAGCGGCACTATTAAACGAGCTTCAGATCGAGATCGTTCTCTCCGAGCAAAGGCAAACCGGACTTCGATTCGGGGAGCTGGCTGTTAAAAAAGGGTGGCTCAAGCCAACTACTTTAGACTTTTTCCTAGATTTTTTGGTTCCCGAACGCCAGACAAATGGCGGACAGGCTCATCCGATAGAGAACTGCTTGCCGGAGCATCTAGAAGCGATTCGGCAAAAACTGCTAAAAAATCAACGTTGCGAGCCACTTCAACTGCTCAGTCTATATCGGCAAATTCTAAAATTCGGAGAAGTTCCCGCTAATAACACCCCAGAACAAGCCGAGCTACTCGATCTGGGATTAATAATGAAATATCGAGGCGCGTTACAAGTATCCAATCCCATTTATGAAAAGGTTATCGATCGCAGTTGGGTAGAACAAGAATTGGCGAATTTGCAACCTTTTAGTCAAATTAGACTCAAACTTTTCAAACTAGAAAACAAAGCTCGCTATCCCTACAGCGTACTCGAAGAAGTACTAGCTTGGACAAACGAACAGTTTTCCCTGACCCAAAAGCTGTGTCAATTGGTAGCCGAGTCGAACTCGTTTATCGAATCAGGAGAGGAAGCCAGCCGAGTTGGGCAGCTCGCTAGAGCGCGCCTAATCGAAGATTGGGAAAACCAGGCGGCAAGCGAGCATCTCAAGGCAATTCGCTCCAGACTGCTCAACAATCAACAGTGTCAGCCATTTCGACTGCTGAAGCTCTATCGACAGATTCTGCGTCTCGAAGAAGTGAGAGTCAATGAAATGCCAGAACAAGCCGAGTTGCTCGATCTGGGATTGATCGTTGAGGATTGCAACAGCTTAAAAGTAGCCAATCGCATCTATGAGGAAGTTTTTAGTCGCAGTTGGGTCGAGCGAGAATTGACGCGCTTGCACCTGGCTGACCTCAAACTCGAATCGTTTCAACTCGAAGAAAAAGCCAGCTACCCCTACAGCGTACTCGAAGAAGTACTAGCTTGGACAAACGAACGGGTTTTCCTCACCCAAACATTATGTCAACTGATAGCCGAGTCGGACTCGTTTATCGAGGCAGGAGAGGAAGCCAGGCGAGTCGAGCAGCTAGTCCGCCAATGTCTAATCGAAGATTGGGAAAACCAGGCGGCAAGCGAGCATCTCAAGGCAATTCGCTCCAGACTGCTCAACAATCAACAGTGTCAGCCATTTCGACTGCTGAAGCTCTATCGACAAATTCTGCGTCTCGAAGAAGTGAAAGTCAATGGAACGCCAGAACAAGTCGAGTTGCTCAATTTGGGATTGATAACTAACGATCGCGGCAGCTTAAAAGTAGCCAATCGCATCTATGAGGAAGTTTTTAGTCGCAGTTGGGTCGAGCGAGAATTGACCCGCTTGCACCTGGCTGACCTCAAACTCGAATCGTTTCAACTCGAAGAAAAAGCCAGCTACCCCTACAGCGTACTCGAAGAAGTACTAGCTTGGACAAACGAACAGGTTTTCCTCACCCAAACGTTATGTCAACTGATAGCCGAGTCGGACTCGTTTATCGAGGCAGGAAAGGAAGCCAGGCGAATCGAACAGCTAGTCCGCCAATGCCTGATCGCCAATTGGGAAAACCGAGCGGCAGGCGAGCATCTTAAGGCAATTTGGCAGAGATTGCTTGCAAGTAAAAATTGCGGACCATTTCGACTGCTGAAGCTCTATCGACAAATTCTGCGGCTGGGAGAAGTTCGGGTCAATGGAACGCTAGAACAAGTCGAGTTGCTCAATTTGGGATTGATAACTAACGATCGCGGCAGCTTAAAAGTAGCCAATCGCATCTATGAGGAAGTTTTTAGTCGTAGTTGGGTAGAGTCGGAATTGGCAAAGTTTGTGCGGACATCGATTTCAGAAACTCCCAATCCGGCTCAAACGGAAAATATTTCCAGCATCGCCCCCCACAAAAAAACCGATAAAAAACCCACAAAGAAAGCTCTCAGACGCATCTTGTCTTTCGGAGCGATCGCAGGCGTTGCCCTGATTGGCTTCAATCTTTTCTTCGAACATCGGGAAGCAAAACTTTTTCAACAGGGCAACGAGTTATTAAATCAAGGAGAATACAAAGGGGCGATCGCTAAATACGACGAGATTTTAGCCAGCGATGGCAATTACTACCAAGCTTGGACCAACCGAGGCTATGCCCTAGCCGGCTTGCGCGACTATAATAAGATGCTCGACTCTTGTACGACAGCCGCAATTGTCGAACCAAAAGCGGTTTATGCTTGGAATTGCCAAGGAGAAGCACTCCATAACCTCAAGCAGTACGAGCAGGCGATCGCAGCGTTTAACAAAGCGATTGCTATTGAACCGGACGATCCGGTTTTCTGGATTAACAAAAGCGAATCCCTGCTAGGTTTAAAGCATTCCGAAGAAGCCCTCGCAACTATCGAGCAAGCCATTGAGATTCTTGAGAAAATACAGCAAGAAAATGGAAGCAACTCAATGATTCGAGAGTTTTCAATAGCTTGGTCTTCTAAGGCTAGAGCCTTAAGGGAAGAGCAGCGAGACGAAGAAGCCCTTGCCACCTACAACCGCGCCCTAGAATACTCTCCCGACTATTTCCCAGCTAGGCGGGGCAAAGGAATAGTACTCCAGCGCTTGGGGCGCTACAAGGAAGCCATTGAGGAATTCGATCGCATTCTCAATAACCCCAAACAGACAAGCCAGGACAAAGCCGAAGCTTGGTTTTACAAAGGGTTGGCTCTATGCCAATTGCAGCAACCTCCCATGGCATTAGCTGCCTTTCAGGAAGCCTTAAGGCTCAAACCCGATTACCAAGAAGCAGAGAAAGCCAAAATGACTTGTGGCTAATCGCTCTGCTTCTTACTTTGTCCCTTAGAAAAACCACCAGCGACGGGGTTTAATATCCGTGTAAATTCGGCTGACCGTCCTCGAATCGGGACGCTGCGCCCCCTTAAATTGGCTGCCCAGCATGTCGTATAGGGCTTGAGAAGGATCGATAGCGCGATCGAAATTAAATAGCACCTGAGCGCCGTTGCTATCGCAACCCATGCCTCTTCGTTCTACCGCACACACGGTTGGTTTTCCAGCCAGGGTGTCGCTTGCCAAATAATTAGCGCGATCGCTCTCATAGAGAGCCTTTAAAGTACTAGCTGTCGTTTGGCAATTTTGAACGGCCGCCTCAGATAAGAAATATTCGGGCAAAAAGTTAATCATTTTGACCGTTTGCGATCGCCCCTGCTCTGAGACCGTCGCTACGACTGCGGGCGGATTAGCGCTAGTTTCGCAGGCAATGCTCGCGGTAGCAGCCGTGCTGGGTTGAGCGACAACTGCCGCAGCCCCTAAAACGAGCCATCCTAAAGGTGAAACGACGTTCCCAGACGTGGCTTGTGCGATCGCAATGGTTACAGAAGATTGTTGCTTAAGCATTTGGTTTTATCCCCCTGTTAACCTAAATTTATGAGAAATATATCTGGTATTCTTAGATATTAAGCTTATAAGCTCAAAAAATCCTACAATCTTAAGCTAGCTTTGATTTACGCGTAATTTAATTTTTCTTTAGAAACTGATGAAACAGGTGGCTTGCCGATTCTGGATGGGTAGCGCGATTTTTCTCTGCACTCTTGCCGTTAGTAACCCGATGGAAGCGCAAGTCGCTTCTGACGAGACGCTGCCAACCCAAGTCAATCGATCGGGCGGGGTCTTTGAAATTACTGGCGGTTCGCAAGCTGGCGGCAACCTATTTCATAGCTTTCGGGAGTTCTCGGTTCCCAACGAGAATACGGCTTTCTTCAACAATGGTTCGGACATTGTCAACATTATCAGTCGGGTGACTGGCGGCTCTACATCAAATATCAACGGATTAATCCGAGCCAACGGCAACGCTAACTTAGTCCTGATCAATCCCAGCGGCATTCAATTTGGTCCCAATGCCCGGTTAAATATTGGAGGGTCGTTTTTGGGCAGCACGGCAGATAGTCTGGTTTTTGAAGACGGTACGGTTTTTAGTGCCATCAATCCGCAAGCGCAACCGCTGCTGACGGTGAGCGTTCCAGTTGGCTTGCAGATGGGAGCGAATCCGGGATCGATTCGCGTACAAGGTTCGGGTCACGGGTTGACGGTTGCCAATCCTATCTTTTCGCCCGTAACGAGAAATAGTAGCTCGTCCGGATTGCAAGTAAAGTCGGGTCAAACCCTCGCTTTAGTCGGGGGCGATCTCGTCTTAGATGGCGGCGTACTAACGGCAGAGAGCGGGCGGATCGAGTTGGGCAGCGCGACAGCAGGCTCGGTCAGCCTCCAGTCTCTTCCCCAAGGCTGGATGTTAGGCTATGTGGGAGTGCCTTCCTTTGGAAATATCGAACTGCGATCGCGAGCTCTAGCAGATGCTAGTGGGTTGAGTGGCGGTTCGATCCAGGTGCAGGGGCAAAACCTTTCGGTGAGCGATGGTTCATTGCTGCTAATTCAAAATCAAGGCTCCCAACCAGCAGGAAGTATATTCGTCAGCGCTGCCAATGCCGTGACAATCAGCGGTACCAATGCCGATGGCACGGTAAGAAGCAGCTTGACCAATGAAACCGTGGGATCTGGGCGGGGTGGAGATGTGGCGATTGCCGCCAGACAGTTAATCGTGCAGGAAGGGGGAACTATCGCCGCTAAAACTGTGGCTCCTGGAACGGGGCAAGGCGGCAATGTGTATCTGAATATCTCTGACTCGGTACAAGTTATTGGAGCCAGTTCTATTAATCCCAGCGTAACCAGTTCCATCGTTGCTGCTACCTTCGGCGCGGGAGATTCGGGCAATAATACGGTATCGACCGGACGTTTGACCGCGAGTAGCGGAGGAACGATCGCCTCTGCCAGTTTTGGCAGCGGTCGAGGTGGAGAACTCAACGTTAACGCCACTGACTCTATAGAAGTCATCGGTGTCGAACCCAAATTGTTTGCCCCCAGTGGGTTAATTAATCCGACATTTAGTACCGGAGATAGCGGCAACTTGACAATCGCTACGCCAAGATTGACAGTGAAGGATGGGGGAAGGGTCGGTACTTCCACTTCTGCCAGTGGTTCTGCTGGTAGCATTACCATCAACGCTCCTGAGTTGGTGGAAGTGAAAGGTAGAGTACCGGGATCTGTGAATCCCAGTCTGATCGTCTCTGCTGCCAATTTAGTAGATCCAGGCTTGCAACAGCTGTTTGGACTACCTCCCATACCCAGTGGGGCATCTGGAGACGTGACTATCAACGCGGGTCAATTGCGGATAACCGATGGGGCGATCGTCACGGCGAGAAGTGATGGAACGGGACAATCCGGCAATGTGAGAATCACTGCTCGCTCGGTTCTTCTCGATAACCAAGGCAGAATTACATCAGAATTGGGGGGCAACTTTGAACAAGGACAGATTTTATTTTTTTCTCCGATAACTTTGGGAGGTGGCAAGGGAGGAGATATTGCGATTTCAAGTCAGGAGTTAGTTATCCGGGGTGGGGCGGCCATATCGACTGCTACCTTCACCAATGCCACGGGTGGCAATATCGCAGTAGATGCCGCTGAGTCGGTACAAGTCAGTGGAGCTTCATCTGCCAATCCTAATTCGCTCAGCTTTCTCGGTTCCTCGACCTTCGGTACCGGAGAGTCGGGAAATGTCAGCGTATCAGCAGGACGGTTGTCTATTCTCGGTGGAGGAATCGTGAGCGCTGGAAGCTTGGGATCGGGCAATGGAGGAGACGTGATAGTCAATGCCGCTGAAGCTGTGGAAGTCATCGGAGTAGAGCCGCGCCAATTGTCACCAAGTCTTTTAGGGGTTTCAACGCTCAATGCTGGAGATGCTGGTAACTTAACTGTCAACGCACCCAGAGTAATAGTTCGGGAGGGAGGAAGGCTCGATGCTTCCACGGCAGCTACTGGCGATGCCGGGAGCATTACCGTCAATGCCAGCGAGTCCGTCGAGGTAAGCGGCACCGGAGCTGGAAATCTTGCACCCAGTCTAGTAAGCTCCGCTGCCAATCTTGAGAATGAGTTTATCCAACAGTTTTTTAGATTGCCCCCCGTGCCGAGCGGTAACTCTGGAAACGTGACGATAAATACAGGTCAATTGAGGGTTATCAATGGCGCTCAAGTCACGGCAAGAAATCAAGGAACGGGCAGTGCAGGAAACATAAGGATAAACGCTGGCTCGATTTTCCTCGACAATGGTGCTGGCATCACGGCATCAACGGTAGCGGGTCGAGGGGGCAGCATTAACTTGCAAGCCCGAGAATCAGTACGGGCAAGCGGCTACAGCCAGATATCCAATCTTAATGGGGGTGCCGAAGCGGCGGGCGACTTGACGATTGAGACGGGTTGGTTGGTTCTTAGCGATGGATCGTTTGCAGCTACAACGGCTTTGGGGCAAGGTGCGGGGGGAAATCTAATCGTTCGTGCCTCCGAGTCGGTCGAAGTGGTAGGCGATGGATTTGCAGAATACCAACAAACCTTAGAGAAGGTTTTAACTGGGGAAGCCACTTTAGCCGAGCTACGAAATGGTTTATTTACGGGAACTGCTGCTGCTGGTGCATCAGGCGATCTGACGATCGCGACTCAGCAGTTGAACCTCAGAGAAGGTGGTTTTATCGCTACCAGCACCTTTGGTACGGGAAAAGGAGGCGACCTAGCAGTAAGAGCCGCTCGCAAGGTCGAGCTGAGCAGTTCTGGTTTTGCTAGTACGACATCGGGTAGCGCCCAGGCAGGAAACATGTCTATCGATACCAGTAGGTTACTCGTTCGAGATGGAGCGGCAATCGCCACCTCAACTTTGGGCAGCGGTGCGGGAGGAAATTTGACAATTAATGCAACCGAATCGGTCGAGCTTAGAAACACGCCAGTCAATGCTTTGACTCCCGCGGGTCTGTTTACTAACTCAATAGTTGGTACGGGCAAGGCAGGCAATCTAGAGATTAATACGCAACGGTTGAGCGTGCGAGAAGGGGCGGCAGTATCTACTCAAAGTGGCGGTGTCACGCGATCGCAAACGATCGCTAGCGGAGGAGTGGGTGGAGATTTAATTATCAATGCGTCTGAGGCGATCGATTTGGCAGGGACTTCGCCGGATGGTCTTTTTCAAAGTGTCCTGAGTACGGCAACGCTCGGTGAAGCTCCAGCTGGCAACCTAAAGCTTGTCACCGGAGAATTGTCGGTGCGAGATGGGGCTGTAGTCGCCGTCAGCAGCCAAGGGACAGGAAATACTGGCTCCCTCAACGTTGTAGCCGACTCGATTTTCCTGAGCGGGGGATTTCTGTCGGCAGCAACCGCTTTCGGACAAGGGGGCAGCATTAACTTGCGAGTGCGGGATTCTTTACAGATGCGCGGTGGCAGCCAGATTTCTGCTACCGCAGGCGGTACTGGCGACGGCGGTAATATCGCCATCGATGCGGGCAACTTTTTAGTCCTGCTAGAGAGGAGTAACCTCTCCGCCAATGCCTTCCAAGGTAAGGGCGGAAACATTCAAATTAACGCCAGAGGAATCTTTATCTGTGGCGACTGTCAGATTAGCGCCAGTTCGCGACTGGGGATCGATGGAACGGTCGAGCTGAATACCCTAGAGCCAGACACCAAGCTCGAAGTTATTGAGTTGCCCCAAGAGTTGGCTAACCCCGAAGAAGTAGTGGCGCTATCGTGTCAGTCCCAGAGGGGACGTGCCCCTAGCGAATTTATCATTACCGGACGCGGCGGGTTGCCGCCGCGACCTAGCGACCCGCTCGGTAGCGAAGCGTTAGTTCCTTTCGAGCCTGCTGCTCCTGCCGCAGCAAGCCCCCCCAGCGAGGAGACAGATCCCGCAGCACCGCCGCCGCCAGCTAGAGGCTGGTACGTCAGCGAAAAGGGCACAGTGGTTCTCTCTGCCAGACCTAGCAATGCGACTCCCCACAGTTCTGGTTTACCTTCCTCGGAGTGCCATGCTAATTAAACAGAAGTCATCATTGTCCTCAATGCTTTCTACGTCCTGGTTTCTAAGGATTCTGGCTTCTGAATGTTGGTTTCTTTTATTGTTTTTGCTAGGCACGGACTGTGCGCGATCGCAGTCCGTCGCTCCCGCGAACCCGCCCGTTCCAGAACAATCCCAGCCCATCAATCCCATTACCCCGCCCGTCCCCGAACGACCCCAGCCCCAACCGATCCCGCCTACACAAAAGCCCGTCGAGATTCCTCCCACCGCACCGCCAACCCCCGAAGAAGTCTTCGACGTTCCAGGAACGATAACGGTTCGGCAGTTCGAGTTTGTTGGCAACACGGCATTTAGCCAAGCAGAGTTAAGCCAGATCGTGAGCGAGTTTGTTGGCAAACCCGTTACCTTTGCCCAACTCATCCAAGCCGCCAACAAAGTTACCGAACTTTATGTACAACGGGGGTATATTACTTCCGGTGCCTATATTCCCCGTCAAGAAATCGAAGCAGGTATCGTCAAAATTCAGGTACTCGAAGGAAGCTTGGAAGAAATTGAGGTCAATATTGCCAAAGGACGGTTGAATCCGGATTACGTCCGCAGTCGCATTGCTATAGCGACCGAAAAACCCCTCAATGTCAACCGCTTGCAAGAGGCGCTGCAACTGCTACAAGGCGATCCCCTCATCGACAGCCTAAGCGCCGAACTCTCCGCCGGAACCAGACCGGGAACCAATACTTTAACAGTGACAGTGACCGGGGCGGACACCTTTAACGTCACACTCAAGTTGGACAATAATCGCAACCCCAGCATCGGCAGTTTCCAACGCGGAATAGAAATATCCGAAGCCAACCTCTTCGGCATCGGCGATGGAATTCGTTTTGCCTACTACAACACCGATGGCAGCGATCGCTTTGAGGGCGGCTACACCATACCAGTCAATCCCTACAACGGCACCGTGAGTTTTAACTTTGCGATCGCCGACAACAAAATTGTCGAACCGCCTTTCGATCGATTGGATATCGAGGTAGATTCGCTCGACTTCGACCTCACTTATCGCCAGCCCGTTTTTAGAAAAGCCACCGCTGAAGCCAGTCAGGAACTTGCCCTCAGCTTCACCGCAGCCAGACGAGAGAGCGAATCCAAGCTCCTAGGAGTTCGCTACCCCGTGTTCGTCGGTGCCGATGAGGAAGGAAAAACTCGGGTCTCTGCCCTGCGTTTCGCCCAAGAATGGACGCAGCGAAGCCGTCAAGATGTCTTCTCGGCTCGCTCGCAGTTTAGCGTCGGTCTCGATCTCTTCGATGCCACCGTCAACGATCGCGAACCCGATAGCCGATTTTTCGCTTGGCGGGGTCAACTGCTCTATTTGCGCCTCCTCGGCGAGGCAACGGGCGACCCTGCTGTCGGTCCCACCCTACTGCTCCGTTCCGACATCCAATTGGCAGCCTCTTCTCTGCTTCCCTTCGAGCAGTTCGGCTATGGCGGTCAAGCTACGGTGCGAGGATATCGCCAAGATGTCCTGCTGACCGACAATGGTATCGTCGCTTCTGCCGAAGCGCGGCTGCCGATCGCGCGATTTCCAGGCGTGCGAGGAGTGCTACAACTCGCTCCCTTTATCGATTTTGGTGCAGGCTGGAATGCAGATGGCAACAATCCCTCTACCAATACCCTAGTGGGCACAGGACTCGGTTTGCTTTTGGAGATGGGAGATAACTTCAGGGCGCGTTTGGACTGGGGCATTCCTTTAGTAGATATCGATTCGGGGGATAGAACATGGCAAGAAAACGGCGTGTATTTTCAATTAGAATACAATCTTTTCTGAGAACGGTTGCAGGCAGAAAGTACCGCCGCTTAATTGGGCTTCTTTTGGCAGTTTTATTTGGCTTGATTTGCTCTCTCACCATTCCCGCTCGGTCGAGCGACGTTCGCTCGGACAAAGAAAGCCCTGCCCTAGAACTTGCCCGACAAGGACAGCAGCACTACAATGCCGGACAGTTTGCCGAGGCAGCCGAACTCTGGCAGCAAGCAGCCGACGCTTATCGACGATTGGGCGATCGCGAAGGCTCGACCAAAAGCCTAATTAATCAATCCCAAGCGCTTCAAGATTTAGGCTTGTATCCCAAGGCTTGCAAGACCTTACTGCAAGCCTTTGCCGTCGAGAATCCAGATTGCACTCAAGCGCAACTCGACAAACTGCTCAAAACTCTCTCCGAGAAGCCAGTAGCTCTTTCCCCGACTCAAACCATTGGCTTGCGAAGCCTCGGCGACGTGCTGCGGCGGCGGGGAATGTTGAGGCAATCTAAAGCATTTTTACAGCTCGGTCTGTCCGCCAATGAGAGTTCGCCAGAGTCGGGCGCTATGTTGCTGAGTTTGGGCAATACCGAACGCGCCTTGGCAAACCAAATTCGCGATCGCTGGGACTATGAGGAAGTCGCCGAGATCGTAGACGGACAATCGGTGCCAGCGGCGCTAGAACCTTATCAACCAGCTTTAAACGCCTACCATCAAGCAACAACCGCCGCTGCTGCTTCTCCCTTGACTAAAATTCAGGCGCGACTCAATTGTCTGAGCCTTTTGCTCGATATCCGACAATGGTGGCTAGAGGAGGCAAATCGACGCATTATTTCTGGCAGAAGACAGCAACAATTCCAACAGGTTCGGCGGGCAGAAACTTTCCTACCTCAACTCGACGCTAAGTTGACTCAGGAGGTTAATGCTATCTTACCGCTCGTCGAAGCCGAACTGACCCAACTCCCTCCCAGTCATGCCGCCGCCTACGCTCGCATTAACCTAGCTCAGAGCTTGATGCGGCTTAAACGAGCAAAGGGAGTAGCATCCCTGCTAGAAACCGCGCTTCAAGAGGCTCGCAATTTGGGCGACAAGCGAGCGGAAACCCATGCCCTGGGCTATTTGGGACAATACTATTCCCAACAGAGACAGTTAAGTACGGCAACCGACTTGACTCGGCAAGCCTTGAGTCTCGCACAGGAACAAAATCTCGTGGGGGACGCGCGCGAGGTTGTCTATCTCTGGCAATCTCAGTTAGGACGCTTGCTCAAAGAACAAAGCAATCGGCGCGGCGCGATCGCGTCTTACAGCGCTGCCTTCAATACCCTTCAATCCCTTCGCACCGACTTAAATGCCAACGAGCGGGATGTTCAGTTTGATTTTCGCCAAGAAGTCAAACCCGTCTATCTAGATTTGGCCGATTTACTCTTAGCCTCCGACTTGAGCAAAACTGAACTAGACTCCTTGGTTTTATTTTCTTCCAACCCCAATCGGGAGGAGTCTGAAGCCAGTCGCTTAGAGTTAGCCCGCCGGGTTATAGAAGCGCTGCAACTCGCAGAACTCGACAACTTCTTTCAAGACCCCTGTTTGGAAGAAGCTGATGCGATCGTTCAAATTGACGATCTCGATCCGCAAGCCGCCGTCATCTACCCGATCGTTTTGCCGCAGCGATTGGAGGTCATTCTATCCCTGCCCGGCAAGCCTTTGCAACGAGCGACTATTCCTGTCAGCGATCGCGAAGTTAACGAAACGTTAGACGAACTCTACGACATTCTCTACAACAAAAGCGTCGATAACTCCGCTATCAATATTTTCAGAACCATCCCACTCAACCCAGAGGAGGTAGGCGAGAATCTCCAGAAGTTGCTACCGATTTTTACCAAAGTTTATGACTGGATCGTCAGACCTTTCGAGGCAGAGTTTGAGACAAATAAAATCGAAACATTAGTTTTCGCCCTCAACGATCGCTTGCAAAGAGTGCCGATGGCTGCCCTCTACGACGGTCGGCAGTATTTGCTCGAAAAATACGGCATCGCTCTCGTGCCAAGCTTGCAATTAATCGATCCCAGACAAGGAAAACAAGAACAGCTTAAAGTCTTGGCAGCCGGAGTCAGCGAGCAAATTAATTTAGGTGGAGAAATCTTTCCCGCTCTCGTTAACGTACCGAAGGAATTAGCGCAGATCGAGCAAGCCTTCCCAGCCTCTCAAGCCCTGCTCAATGAAAAGTTTACCGCAACGGCTTTTCAAAATTTGCTCGCAGAAGATTTCCCGATCGTTCATTTGGCAACCCATGGGTTGTTTAGTTCTAACCCAGAAAAAACCTTTATTATTGCCGGCGATCGCAACGCGATCGGGATCGAGCGCTTGCGGGACTTGCTGAGCGATCGAGGAGCCAGAACGCCCGAACTGCTCGTCCTGAGTGCCTGCGAAACAGCGACAGGCGACGAGCGAGCGGTTTTGGGGCTGGCAGGCGTTGCCGTGCGATCGGGGGCGCGTAGCACTCTCGCCACGCTCTGGCCCGTGGGAGATGCTTCTACCGCCCAACTCATGGGTCAATTTTACCAAGGCTTAAAAGAACCGGGCACGAAAAAATTAACTGCCCTCAGAAACGCTCAGCTATCGCTGATAGAGTCTCTTAAGGTGAATCCACCCTTCGAGGAGCTTAAGCAACAGCCTCCCCACCCCTATTACTGGGCACCTTACGTCCTGGTAGGAAATTGGCAGTAAGGAACCCCGTGCCTAAAGGCCTTGTCATTACCAACATTTTTCAAGTGATTGGGTTGTAAAATCAACAGCC
>NZ_MRCB01000014.1 GCF_001904635.1 Hydrococcus rivularis NIES-593 | reverse complement strand
ACAGGGAATCCCCCGCTACAGCAGCGATAGCTGTTTAGCGGCGGGAGGTTCAATTTTCCTGCTGTTGAATTACTAAAACCGAGCAATGAGCGTGATGAATCACGTAGTTACTAACACTTCCCAGGATCAATTCCGATAAACCCGATCGCCCTCTACGACCGATGACAATCAGATCTGCGCCCCACTGTTTGGCAGTCGCGCAAATTTGCCGACCGGGTTCGCCCGGTTGATAATCGGATTCTGCTTTAATTCCCGCCTCGGTAGCTTTTTGGACGAAAGAACTCAGCCAAGCTTGCAGTTCCTCTGTCGCTTCTCTAATCAGTTGTTCTTCCAATTCGATAATTTCTTGGGAATAAACGCCGCTGTAAGCTCCCATTCCGGCGTAAGCGAGGAATTCGGGCATTCCTGCTATGGGTTCTTGCAGGCAATGAAAGATCATCAACTGACTGTTATAGGCTTTGGCTAGCTGTAGCGCCTTTTCAAACAATTCCGGCGTAGAAGCCAAATAATCAACCGCTACAAGAATTTTTTTAAAACCAACTGTTAAAGAATGCCCCTCTTGGTTTTGCGGGGTAAGGACTTTCTGACTGTTTGCCGAATAAGTCATAGCCCCTCACTTATATTTTGCTCTACCTCTAATTTCAGCGTGACATAGTTTTAAAGTTTGGGAGCGGCTTCGATAGAAAAGTTAACTGGCTCTTTAGAGAGGACGAACTCGCTCTAGAGCGGCTTGCAGTTCTTCTCCTTCAATGACTTCCGTTTTAAGCAACTGTTGCGCGATCGCGTCTAATAACTCGCGATTGCGATCGAGGATGGCTATCGCTCTTTGATATTCGCCTTCTACTATCTGTTTGACTTCCTCGTCGATCGCTTTAGCAGTTTCTTCGCTGACCAGGCGGCGGAGATTGTCGTTGCCGTTGCCCAAAAAATTCGCTTGTCCGACGCGATCGAATGCCAACGGACCCAATACTTTGCTCATTCCATAGGTAGTCACCATGCGTTCGGCAATATCCGTCGCGCGTTGCAAGTCATCTGCTGCGCCGTTAGTCACGCTGCCGAACACCAGTTCTTCAGATGCCCTACCGCCGAGCAGCGTAGCAATTTGCTCGCGAAATTCCGCTTCGCTCATCAAAAAGCGGTCTTCAGTCGGCATTTTCAGCGTATAACCCAAGGCAGATAGACCGCGAGGAACGATGGAAATTTTAGCCACTTTTCCACCTCCCGGCATGACGGCACCGACTAAAGCATGACCGACTTCGTGGTAAGCAACGATCTGTTTCTCTTTTTCGTTGAGGACTCGACTTTTCTTCTCCAACCCGGCAATTACCCGTTCGATCGCCTCTTTCAGTTCGTTTTGGGTTACGACTTCTTGCTGGCGGCGGGCAGCGAGGAGGGCAGCTTCATTGATTAAATTAGCTAGATCCGCCCCGGCAAAGCCAGGGGTACGAGCAGCGATCGCTTTTAAATCCACATCTTCTGCCAACTCGACCTTGCGAGCATAGACCTCTAAAATTGCTAGCCGTTCCAACAAATCGGGGCGATCGACCAGTACTTGTCGATCGAACCTTCCGGGGCGCAGAAGGGCTGAATCGAGGGTTTCCGGGCGGTTGGTTGCCGCCAAGACAATGACCGTCGATTCCCCAGCAGCGAAACCGTCCATTTCTGTGAGCAATTGATTTAGGGTTTGTTCGCGCTCGTCGTTACTGCCGCTAGCAAACCCCCCGCTACTGCGAGATTTGCCGATCGCATCCAATTCGTCGATAAAAATAATGCAAGGGGCTTGTTTTTTTGCCTCGTCAAATAAATCGCGGACTCGCGCCGCACCAGTCCCGACAAATAATTCAACAAACTCGGAGGCGGAAATGCTGAAGAAAGTCACGCCCGCTTCTCCGGCAACCGCTTTTGCCAGCAGCGTTTTTCCCGTACCGGGAGGACCGACGAGCAAAACGCCTTTGGGAATTCTAGCTCCAATTTTGTTATAGCGCTCCGGGTTTTTGAGAAATTCGACAATCTCGACTAATTCGGTTTTTGCCTCTTCTGCCCCAGCAATATCGGCAAAGGTAATCCGGGCAGACTCTCCCTCGACATAAACTTTGGCTTTGCTTCTGCTAAAAGCAAGGCTTCTACGCTCCTCGCCGCGATCGAGTAAAAAATGCATGGCTCCCACCAAGATTAGCGGCGGAACCACCCAAGCGAGTAAAGTCATCCACCAAGGATTTTGAGGCGGGGGGGACGCAGCAAAAACGACTCCTTTCTCTCTCAGTTTGTTGGGCAATTGCGGATCGTTAAGCGGAATCGTTTCTAAAACCTCTCCTTCAGCAGACGTGTCGTTAGCGCTTGACGAAGCATCCGCATGAAATGGGTTATCGGGGGTTTTCGTTGTCTGAAGTGGGTTGTCAACGGGAAACTGAAATAGGTTTTCGGGATTCTCCCCGACACTGCGAGAAGCTTTAAGCTGGTAGCGAATCAGATCGTTGCCAACCATCACCACTGCAACTTCGCCTTTTTCTACTTGCTCTAAAAACTGGCTGTAGGGTTGTAGCGGATATCGAGACGATCGCGGCCAAAATAAATAAGCTAAAAAAGATACGCCTGCTAGCACCAAAAGAAGATTGCCAAGAGAGGGAATTTGAGGCTTGTTTTTAATACTCATGATTTCGCGATGCTTTCTAGAAAGCTGATGAGAGCAAGCAACAGTTTCTCCATTTTAGCTGTAGATCTTCTCCGCTCCTACTTTAGAACTATCCGGTAATTGATTGCTCATTTAAGCGCCGAACGGCAACGACTGCCGGACGGGGAGGATGGTTAGCAGCTTTGTCGGGCCAGTTTGAACCGATCGGTATCTTGCGCTGTTGTATGAATTCTCGACCTGTCGTTGTCCGCATGTCAAACTGACGAATTTCTGTTTTGAGATCTTGGCGCATTCCTCCTGCTTCTCCCGGATGTTGGATCGCTAGAAATAGGGTTTGCCGGTCTTCGGTAAAACGCAGACCGCAGATTTCCGTATCCATGGGAGAAATCGCAAAGGGATATGCTGTGCCAGCATTAGCACCCGATGTCGGAATAAACCAAGCAGAATTATTGCCAAACAGACCAACTAAATCGGTTTGGCTGACTGGATTTCCATTAACAACTCGGCTAGCAACTGCTTTATTTTGGCTGCTGGTAGACATATCAGTGACCATCCAGAGATTGCCATCGGGATCGATTTCGAGATTATCGGGATTGGAGAAACCCAACCCTCCTTCGGCAGGTTCGCCTCCGGTTGCAAAAAGCTCCCAACGAAAGGTCATCGAATCGGGATTGCTGTCATCTTCTTGCAAGCGCATTACCCAACCGAATTCGTAGGGAGTTTCTCCTTGCGGTCCTTTAAAAATTTCCTTGTCGGGACCGCCATCGCTGCCAGGAGAACCGGAAGTAAAGGCGATAAACAGCGTTCCGTCTTGGGCTACCTCGGTATCTTCGGGACGTGCCGTACAGGTAATTCCTGCTGCGTTTGCCGCGTAGTGAGCGTCGATTAAAATTGCCCCCTGTTTTTCGGTCGGATCGCCTTCATAGAGGTCGCCCAGGGTTTTAAATCGTTCTTTGAAAATGGCAATTTCAGATTCGCTAGTCGCTTTGATAATTCCTCCAGTAAGACGATTGGGATTGGGGAGGGGAACCATGCCTTTTCCGTCCTCGCCTGCCACTTGACTGGGCAAAACCGGATCGATAGGAGTATTGGGATTTAGGGGAATCCAGCGACCCGTTCCATCGGCATTGAATTTCGCACCGTAGAGCATTCCTTCTTCGAGCAAGCGAGAGTTTGCCTTGTCTTTGATATCGCTTACCGTTTCCGTGGAGATAAATTTGTAGAGGTGCCCTCCCCTGCGATCGCATCCCGAATAAACGGCTAATGGCTTGCCAGGAACGGCTCGAAAGGCGACGGCTTCGTGGCGAAAGCGTCCCAACCAAGTATGCTTAGTACCGTAATCGTCGGGGTTGGCGGGATCGATTTCTACCATCCACCCGTATTTATTGCCAGCTAAACCCAATACATTGGCTCGACCGTCTAGATCTTCATCGGTAATCAGAAAGGGAGCCTCGGAAGGGTCTAAAGAAGATCCATCTGCCATGACGGGTTCGGGCACTTGGTCTTGAAAATTCTCTTCTGCACTCAATACGGTTCCCCAGGGAGTCGTTCCGCCCGCACAGTTTTGAAAGGTGCCGATAATTTTGTCGCCCAGTTTGTCATCGTAGCCTTTCTTATTGGGCTTGTTAAAAATGGCGACAGCAGGACCGGTTGCTTTGAGATAGCGTCCGTCTTCTAAACCCGAAATTCCGGTAATGCGGCGATCGCTTTTTGAAAAAGTGCGCTCCCACTTACCATCGGCGTTGCGACGAATAGAGATAATGCCAATCCCTTGATCGATTAATCCTTCTTTAGAAATTTCGAGAATTTTGGCTTTAAGCGAGTCGTTCTCTGGCAAGGCAAAGGCATCGATCTCGCCTTGAGTGTCTTTAGCGGCGGCTTTTACTTCGTCGAAGGGCAGAGACTTCCCGATAACCATTGGATAGGTTTGCATCCAGGTTTTGCCGCTAATGTATTCAAAGTTAACCGTCAAAAATCCTTCGTTGGGGCTGGTTTCGACGAAAGATAAGTAATCGTTATTGTAACCGAAGCGAGAATCTCCCACGCGATCGCCCCACGCGGCAATAACATCGTAGGTAAAGCCTTCTGGCAACACCAGATCGTCTACTACTTCATAGGTGCTGTAAGCTGATATCTGTTCTGCCTCTGCCATGCCATCAATATCGAGTGGCATTGGGACTTTAACGGGTTGAAAACTCAGTCCTTCGATCTGTAGCGAGTTGGTTTTGGGAGAGGTTTGAGCTAGCGTCGGCGTAGTAAAGGGCAAAGAAAATTTTTTATTGGGTTCGCCCAGTGCGATCGTTCCAGCACTTGCCCCTAGAAAGTAAAGAAATTCTCGACGTTTGATTGTCATGGGTCGGTCTTGTGTTGAAAATGCCCATCTGGGAAAAGTACCAGATGCTATATGTGACGGACATTAAATCTTAGTCGATGTAGTTTATGAGAAAGTTATAGCTTTGCGAATAGAATTAATTCGCCGCTAGACAAACAAAACCTGCGCAGGCAGGTTTCTAAAATACTAAGCGATCGCTCTTTAATTTTTCGCTTTTACAGGTGCTTGTAGCAACCAAATATCTTTAATCCACGCTATGCCACTGCTGGAAAAATCGAGATTGATTTTAAACTTGCCCGGATTCTGTTCTTTTTTAAAGTAATAGCGCACTTCATATTCTTTCCATTCCGTTCCTAAAACATTAGCAGTACGATAGTTGATAAGATTGCTAGTTTTGAACCCGAAAAAATCCATCGGGCGATCGAATCCTAAACATAAAGTCACCGCTTCTATCATTTGATCCGTTTTCATCCAAGCGCGACAGGCGATGATACATTCTTGAACGTTAGGTTCGTCAATTTCAAACAATTTGACGCTTCTTACGGGTTTTTCGATCGTCGATGAAGTTTCCAAAAAACTTGCGAAAGCACTGTTTTCTTCTTGTGCATCGTAGGCTTCTATCCGCCATGCGTCCCCATCTACAGAAATACAACGTTTAGTAAGCAGTTGGTCTGTAATATCGAAGCGACGAATTAACTGAAAGGGTTCTTCGGCTTCTGGGACTCCAAAGCGTTCCTGAAGATTATTGCCTAACTGTTCGATACCAGACTTGAGCCAACCTTCAAATTGTGACCTGAGATCGTCAAACATATAGCTTGTAGATTTGGATGGGGTTTATTATAATACAATTTGAAACATAATTAGTATTATAGCCGGAGAGCGATCGGATTTTCATCGAGACCAACAACCTCGCGGCATAATATTACAAGAGAAATATTACAGAGTATTCCCGTAGAACTGTGACAGAAGTAAAGAAGCTCAAAGATACCGTTAATCTGCCCAAGACCAAGTTTGACATGCGGGCAAACGCCGTCAAGCGAGAACCAGAAATCCAGAAATTTTGGGCAGAAAACCGAATTTACGAAACCCTGTCGCAGAATAATCCCAGTGAAATTTTTGTCCTCCACGACGGACCGCCATATGCCAACGGGGATTTGCATATGGGTCATGCCCTCAACAAAATTCTCAAGGATATCATCAACAAATACAAGCTGCTGCGTGGCTATAAAGTTCGCTACGTACCTGGATGGGACTGTCATGGGTTACCCATCGAACTGAAAGTTCTGCAAGCCATGAAGTCCGAAGAACGGGAAAGTCTAACCCCTTTAAAACTTCGCCGCAAAGCAAGAGATTTTGCCCTGAAAACGCAAAAAGAACAGTGCGAAGGATTCAAACGCTATGGCGTTTGGGGAGACTGGGAACATCCCTATTTAACGCTGACCCCCGACTACGAAGCGGCGCAAATCGGCGTCTTCGGTCAGATGGCCCTCAAAGGGTATATCTATCGAGGATTAAAACCCGTTCACTGGAGTCCCAGTTCGCAAACTGCCCTAGCAGAAGCAGAATTGGAATATCCAGAAGGTCACACCTCCCGCAGCATTTATGTGACTTTTCCCGTCACCCAAGCAGGAGAAGCAGCTAAGGAAGTCTTAACCCCATTTATCCCCAATCTCGGCGTTGCCATCTGGACGACAACTCCTTGGACGCTTCCGGGAAACCTAGCCGTTGCTCTCAATCCCGATTTAACCTATGCAGTAGTAGAAGCGGATTCTTCTTTGTGCCAACACCGATATCTCATCGTTGCCAAGGATTTGGTCGAGAGGTTATCACAAACCTTTGGCGTTAACCTGACAGTCAAAGCAACCATTTTAGGAAAAGACCTAGAACATACCACCTATCGCCATCCTCTTTACGATCGCACTGGCGAGATCCTCATCGGCGGAGATTATGTTACCACGGAGTCCGGTACGGGGTTAGTTCATACCGCACCCGGTCACGGACAGGAAGACTTTATAGTCGGTCAGCGGTATGGGTTACCCATCCTTTCCCCCGTAGACGATAAGGGCAATTTTACGGCAGAGGCGAAACAGTTTGCGGGGTTAAACGTCCTCAAGGATGCCAACGAGGCAATTATTAAAGAACTGCAAGAAAAGGGCGTGCTTCTCAAAGAAGAACCCTACACGCATAAATATCCCTACGATTGGCGCACAAAAAAACCGACGATTTTCCGCGCGACCGAACAGTGGTTTGCATCAGTCGAAGGATTCCGAGATGAAGCACTAAAAGCCATCAAATCCGTCAAATGGATTCCAGCCCAAGGCGAAAATCGCATCACCCCAATGGTAGCCGATCGCGCGGATTGGTGCATCTCTCGTCAGCGGAGTTGGGGCGTTCCCATCCCCGTTTTCTACGACGAAGAAACCAACGAACCCCTGATGACCGAAGAAACTATTAATCATGTCCGGGCGATTATCGCCGAAAAAGGTTCCGATGCTTGGTGGGAGTTATCGGTAGAGGAATTATTGCCCCCAACCTACCGCAATAACGGACGCAAGTATCGCAAGGGAATGGATACGATGGATGTCTGGTTCGACTCCGGTTCTTCTTGGGCAGCAGTTCTCAAGCAACGAGAAGAATTAAAATATCCGGCGGATATGTATTTAGAAGGATCGGACCAACATCGCGGTTGGTTTCAATCGAGTTTGTTAACCAGCGTTGCCACCAATGACATTGCCCCTTATAAGATGGTTTTAACTCATGGCTTTGTTTTAGACGAAAAAGGTCGTAAAATGAGTAAATCGTTGGGAAATGTCGTCGATCCAGCCGTTATTATCGAAGGCGGGAAAAATCAACAAAAAGAACCTGCCTATGGGGCAGACGTGCTGCGGTTATGGGTATCTTCTGTCGATTATTCCGCCGACGTTCCTCTCGGTCCAAATCTTCTCAAACAGTTAAACGACATTCGCGGGAAAATTCGCAATACAGCCCGATTTTTATTGGGAAATTTGCACGATTTTGACCCAGAAAACCATGGGGTTTCCTACGAACAATTACCCGAATTAGACAAATACATGCTGCACCGGATAACTGAGGTGTTTGCAGAAGTGACGGAGGCATTTGAAACTTTCCAATTCTTCCGCTTCTTCCAGGTGGTACAGAATTTCTGCGTGGTAGATTTGTCGAATTTCTATCTCGATATTGCCAAAGATAGACTTTATATTAGCGCTCCAGATTCTTGGCGCCGTCGCAGTTGTCAAACGATTTTAGCAGTAGCCGTAGAAAATTTAGCAGTTGCGATCGCGCCCGTACTGTGCCATCTAGCAGAGGATATCTGGCAATTTCTTCCCTACAAGACTCCTTACAAGTCCGTCTTCGAGTCTGGATGGGTAAAAATGAAAGATGAATGGAAAAAGCCAGAATTAGTCGATTCCTGGTCAAAATTCAGGCAGATCCGCAATGAAGTCAATAAGGTAATGGAGTTGGCGCGAAATGGCAAGTTAATAGGCGCATCTTTAGAAGCAAAAGTGTTGCTTTACGTGTCGGATGGAGAGTTACGAAAGCGATTAAACTCTATCAATCCGTCCGACAGTTTGAGTGGCAATCGAGTCGATGAATTGCGCTATCTGTTTTTAGCCTCTCAAGTAGAATTAGTCGATTCTCTTGAAGCAATTGCTTCAGCAGACTACAAAAGCGAATCCGATCTCGTTTCTGTTGGCGTTGTCAAAGCTGATGGGCAAAAATGCGAACGCTGTTGGAATTACTCGACTCGTGTAGGAGAGTTTCCAGAAGCTCCGACGATTTGCGAGCGATGCAACGCGGCACTAGCTGGGGAGTTTTGATTAAAGCTCGCGTTTCGGGAAGCATTGTGCTATCCTAAAAACAGCTTGTAGGCTGGATTATGGCTTTCGTCCCAGTAGCGATAGCCGAGTGTATCGAGAAAAGCCTGCCACTCCTCCATCTCGTGGGGAGGAACTTGGATCCCGACGACAATTCGCCCGTAGTCTGCCCCGTTGTTGCGGTAGTGAAAGAGACTAATATTCCAATCGGGACTCATGGAACCGACGAACTTCATCAGTGCGCCGGGACGTTCGGGAAACTCAAACCGATAGAGCAACTCATGATAGGCGAGGGGAGAGTGTCCTCCGACCATATGTCGCAGATGCAGTTTCGTCAATTCGTCATCGGTTAAGTCAAGGGTTTTAAAACCGTTAGCTTCAAAAGTCGCGGCTATTTTTACCGCGTCGGCGCGATTTTGAATTTGAACGCCAACAAAAATATGAGCGGTTTGTTTATCGGCGATGCGATAGTTAAACTCGGTCAGATTGCGTTTGCCGATACATTCGCAAAACTTGCGCAGACTGCCTGGTTCTTCAGGAATGGTGACGGCAAAAATAGCTTCGCGGCGTTCGCCCAACTCTGCTCGTTCTGCGACAAAGCGAAGGCGATCGAAGTTCATATTAGCACCGCAGGCGACGGCAATTAAGGTTTGTTCCTGAATTTGTTCTCGTTCTACATAGGCTTTAGCTCCCGCGATCGCAAGCGCCCCCGCAGGTTCTAGAATCGATCGCGTATCCTCAAACACGTCTTTGATGGCAGCGCAAGTATCGTCCGTCTCCACCAAAATAATGTCATCTACGTACTGTTGGCACAACCGAAAGGTTTCTTCGCCTACTTCCCGCACTGCCACGCCGTCGGCAAATAAGCCCACCTGAGACAAACGCACCCGTTTTCCTGCTTTGAGGGATTGGTGCATGGCATCGGCATCCACTGGTTCAACGCCAATAATTTTAATTTCGGGACGCAATCGCTTCACATAAGCTGCAATTCCAGAAATCAATCCGCCCCCTCCAATTGCCACAAAAATGGCATGAATAGGTTTCTGATACTGCCGCAAAATTTCCATGCCAATCGTTCCCTGTCCGGCAATCACATAAGGATCGTCGAAGGGATGAATAAAGGTCAATCCTTTTTCCGCCTCTAGTTGGCGGGCGTAGGCATAGGCATCATCGTAGGTATCCCCA
Organism: Hydrococcus rivularis NIES-593; assembly: GCF_001904635.1. Lineage (GTDB taxonomy): Bacteria > Cyanobacteriota > Cyanobacteriia > Cyanobacteriales > Microcystaceae > Hydrococcus > Hydrococcus rivularis. The sequence continues at coordinate 119,150 of NZ_MRCB01000014.1, read as the reverse complement.
CATAACACGACCTCTCCCCCACGCGCTTTAACCGCGTCCACTTTCACTTGAGGAGTAGTCACTGGCATGACGATAATCGCTCGCGTTCTCAGCACAGAAGCGCCGAGGGCAACTCCTTGGGCATGGTTTCCCGCAGATGCAGCGATTACCCCTTGTGCCAACCGCTCCGGCGGCAATTGCGCCATTTTGTTATAAGCTCCCCGCAGCTTGAAGGAAAAAACTGACTGCATATCCTCCCGCTTGAGGAGAAGTTTATTATTAAGCCGTGTCGATAGATTTGGAGCGTATTCTAAAGGCGTTTCTTGGGCAACATCATATACGCGGGCAGTCAGGATTTGTACCAAGTAATCACAATACATGAAGTTAACGGGTGCAAATGCGGGATGGAGAATAATTTTACCGCTACTCGCGCACTCATTTTGCGGTTTCCACCATAAAACAAAACCTCCCGAACAAATCCAGGAGGCAAAAACATGAAGTCTCTTTCTTAATCTTTATGAAACAACGGCTTCTTGAGGGTCTTCGCTCTTAGCTGTTTCCTTCTGCTGCAACGCTGCATAGAGACGATTGAGGGCACTGATGTAAGCGCGAGCAGAAGCAACGATAATATCGGTATTGGCTGCATGACCGGAGTAGATTCGTCCTTCGTGCCGCAGGCGAATGGTAACTTCGCCCATTGCATCAATCCCTGCCGTGACAGACTTGACGGAAAACTCGATCAGTTCGTTAGGGATGTTCACCACTCGATTGATCGCTTTGTAGACGGCATCTACAGGTCCGGTACCAATGGCAGCATCCATAAGTTCTTTTCCGTCTGGGGTACGCAGCGCAACTGTGGCAGTGGGACGAGCATTATCGCCGCAGGAAACTTGTACCAACTCTAGGTGGAATAGTTCTGGTGCAGTATTAATTTCGTCGTTGACAATTGCCTCTAAATCCCAGTCGGTGATTTCTTTCTTCTTGTCGGCGACTTCTTTAAAGCGCAAGAACGCTTTATTTAGATCGGTTTCCGATAGCTCGAATCCCAATTCTTTGAGGCGAGTGCGGAAGGCGTTGCGTCCCGACAGTTTACCAAGCACGATCTGATTGTTGGTCAAACCGATGGACTCGGCATCCATGATTTCGTAGGTTAGCTTGTGCTTGAGAACGCCATCCTGGTGAATGCCCGACTCGTGGGCAAAGGCATTGGCACCCACGATCGCTTTATTCGGCTGTACCATCATCCCTGTCAGGTTGGATACCAGACGAGAGGTGCGGTAAATCTCTTTAGTATTAATATTGGTAAGCGGTTCGGTGGAGTCGGCGGGTCGTCCCAAGAAGGGGTTAAAGTACTGACGACGCACGTGCAGCGCCATCACCAATTCTTCCATAGCGGCATTGCCTGCCCGTTCGCCGATGCCGTTGATGGTGCATTCGAGCTGTCTAGCCCCATTTTTAACGGCTTCGAGGAAGTTGGCGACTGCTAAGCCCAGGTCGTTGTGTCCGTGGACGGAGATAATGGCGCGATCGATGTTGGGAACGTTGTCTTTGATTCCTTTTATCAATGCACCAAATTCGCTAGGCGTCAAGTATCCTACCGTATCGGGAATGTTGACGGTGGTTGCGCCCGCTGCGATCGCGCTCTCTAATACCTGATAGAGAAATTCTGGATCGCTGCGTCCGGCATCTTCTGGCGAGAACTCTACGTCTTCTACCAGCGACTTGGCATAGGCGACCATCTCCGGCACGATCTGTAAAACTTCCTGCCGCGTCTTTTTAAGTTTGTGCTCTAAGTGGATATCAGACGTAGCGAGAAAGGTGTGAATTCTTTTCTTAGCGGCGGGCTTGAGGGCTTCTGCTGCGGCTTTGATGTCCTGTTGAGTTGCTCTTGCCAAACCGCAGATAGTGGGACCTCCTTCGATCCCAACGGCTTCGGCAATTTTTTGAACGGCTTCAAAATCTCCCGGACTGGCGTAGGGAAAGCCTGCTTCGATTATGTCTACTCCCAGTCGTGCTAGTGCCGTTGCGATCGTTAGCTTTTCATCTACATTCAGGGTAGCTCCTGGCGACTGTTCGCCATCTCTGAGCGTAGTATCGAAGATGATAATGCGATCTGGTTGCTTATTCATGGCACTATTTGCACGTTATTTGAGAATTTTAGGCAATACTTATCGATCATATCGGCTTAAATTCTATATTAAGCCATTAATTTGTGAGTTGAATAGATTAATAATCCGTTTTTTCGATCTTGTCGCGAATGTCATTGAGGTCGATATAGCGATCGGTGGCATTTCTTAGCTCTCTGGCAATCATTCCTTCTGTCGATACAACGGTGATGTGGGTATTTTTAGAACGCAGGAGTTCGATCGCTCTCTCAAAATCTCCGTCGCCGCTAAATAAAATAACGCGATCGTATTGATCGACGGTATTAAACATATCTACAACAATTTCTATATCGAGGTTAGCTTTTTGGGAATAGCGACCGGAACTATCATCGTAATATTCTTTTAAAATTTTGTATCTTACCGTATAGCCGAGGCTGATTAATGCATCTCTAAAACCCCTTTGATCCTGAGAATCTTTTAAGCCAGTATACCAAAAAGCGTTAATTAAAGTAACGGTAGGATCGCTGGTAAAATATTCTAGAACGCGCCTGGGATCGAAAAACCATCCATTTTTCTGCTGGGCATAAAACATATTGTTTCCATCGACAAAAATAGATAGTCTATCCTTTTTTTGACAAGTACAATTATTGGAGTAAGTCATAAAAGCTCATACCTAATTTTTTTAAAGATAACTAATTTAATTACATAATTTAATCTACTATTTTAGCAGCTTTTTTTAGCCAAAAGCCGAGGGCAAAATTTACGATTTTTAGATGCCTATAAGTAGGCAAATTTTTTCCTACTTAGGTGAGATAAGAACACCAATCGCTCCATCCACCGGGATATAACTTAGCTGTGTGGATTCCGGCAAGTTCCATCGAGAAAAGGTTGACGCAAGCCGTTACCCCAGAGCCACAGTAGACGATAATTTCTTCAGCTTGTTGATAATCTGCCCACAGTTGTTGCTGTCTGGAGAGGGGCTGAAGGTAGCCTCGTTCGTTAGAAACCAGTTGCCAAGGGGAATTGACAGCACCGGGGATATGCCCGGCGATCGGGTCGATGGGTTCTCTTTCGCCGCGATAGCGATCGCCGTCTCTCGAATCGAGCAATACTACCGAGGGCGAATCTTTCTTCGCTTTAACCGTTTCGATATCGACAATCCAATCGGGTTGGGGATTGGGTGCGAAGTTGCCCGATTTGGGTGCGGGAATCGCATCGCAGACGGGATATCCGTCCGCTATCCATCCCTGCCAGCCACCGTCGAGTAAAGCAACCCTATCGTGTCCGAGATAGCGCAACAGCCACCACAGGCGGGCGGCAAAAGCAAAGCGGGAATCGTCGTAAGCCACTACCAGGGTTTCGCCAGAGACAATGCCAATGCTGGTAAGCTTTTGAGCGAGCAAATCGCGATCGGGCAAAGGATGTCGTCCGCCGTGTTTGTTCGGAGAGGCGGAGAGGTCTTTTTCGAGATCGAGATAGTAAGCGCCGGGAACGTGACTGGCGAGATATTGTTGATATCCCCATTGAGGATTCGCTAATTGAAAGCGGCAATCGACGACAACAACTTGTGGGTCATGCAAGCGCTCCCAAAGCCAGTATGGCGATACGACGCATTGAATTTTTTCCATTTGAATTAAACATAACAATTACAGAAGTAAAGAGTTAATATAGTTTCCGATAATTAGGAACGTTGGAGAATTCTAAGGGTCGTTGACAGAAATTGGGGTTTGCGAGGAAAATTGCTTGACGATTAACAAACAATTGCGATCGTCATTCGTGCGAGTATAGCTTAAATGAGAAGCAATTTTCTGTAAAATAACCAATCCCTGACCGTGTCCGGACAAGCGATCGTTCCGCAGGGCAACATTTTTCAGAAATCCGTCTAAATCGAAATAAGAACCGCGATCCCAGATGCGCATTTCTATACTTTGCTGACTCAGAACGATTTCCACCTCAATGGGAGTTTCAGGGGGAAGATTTTTGTGGGCGTGTCGAACAGCATTGGTAAACCCTTCCGCTAGTGCTAGTTGGCACTGCAACCAATCTTTTTTGGGAATCCAAGGTTGATAAAGTCGGTCAAAGTGTTGCAGAAGAAGGTCTAATGCTTGTAAGGCGCTCTCAACCTTGAAAGCACTTCTTATGGGAAGTCTCAACTGTTCAAAGCCTCTTAAATCGACTAAGGTTGAATCAATACGGCTAGGGTATAGTTTTTGTTGGCTATTCGTCCAGTCGAACTGGAGTATCATGCTACTTACTTTGATTACTGATTCACATCCGATCCAATTATCTCACTGTCTTAACGATGTCAACTTCGGATTCAAAAATTTGGTTAGAGAATTTAAAAGTTTCTCTCATCTAATCTTGCCTTCTTACGCTCTCTACACGCACGCAATCTCTTATGGTAAAAATACTGGTTATTGACGACGATAGCATCGTTCGGGTTTTGTTGGAGCGAACCCTCACTCAATGCGGCTATGAGGCAATCGTTGCTAGCAACGGCGAGGAAGGCTTAGAAAAAGCATTGCATGTTCGTCCGGCGTTAGTAATTTGCGATTGGTTAATGCCTGGCATGAATGGGTTGGAGGTTTGTCGTCAGATTAAGACAACTCCAGAACTTTCCACGACATTTTTTATCTTGCTTACTTCCTTGGGATCGATTGAAGATCGGGTTAAAGGGCTAGATGCGGGGGCAGATGATTTTCTGTGCAAACCCATTGAGATGAACGAGTTGAAGGCAAGGATCAGGGCGGGATTGAGATTGCATCAACTCAGTCGCGATCTGCAAATTCAAAAACAACTTTTAGAAGCCGAATTGGCAGAAGCAGCGGAATACGTTTGCTCTATTTTGCCCGAACCCTTGAACGATCCATCGATCGCCATTGACATGCGATTTATTCCTTCGCGACAACTGGGCGGAGATGGTTTTGATTATTATTGGTTAGATAGCGATCGCTTGGCTATCTATTTGCTCGATGTTTCCGGGCACGGTTTGCGAGCGGCTTTACCCTCGCTTTCGGTGATTAATTTATTGCGCTCTAGGGGGTTAAGTAAAGTTAATTACTATCGTCCTAGCGAAGTGTTGCGAGGGTTAAATAAAGTTTTTCAAATGACTCATCGCAACGATAAATATTTCACGATTTGGTATGGGGTTTACGATCGCAAAAAACTTCAGTTAACTTATTCGAGTGCCGGACATCCGCCTGCTATTTTGCTCTCTCCCAATGCCCAAGGAAAGACCATTGAGCAACCTCTAAAAACTCCCGGTTTTCCCGTCGGCATGTTTGCCGATGCTGAATATACCGATGCCGATTGTCAGATTATCCAGCCTTCTAGCCTCTACCTTTTCAGCGATGGCATCTACGAAATTGAAAGACCCGATGGCAAAATTTGGGGTTTAAAAGAATTTATTAAATTCCTAAGAATTTATCATTCAATGCCTCGTCATAACCTAGATTTACTTTTAGATTATATTCAAACTTGGAATACTAAAAAGCAATTTGATGACGATCTTTCCATTATGCAAATTAATTTTTATTAGCTGCTTTCATCGTTTGGAAGTTGTAGAGAACCGTTAAGGATTTTTTCTTCTAATTCTTCTCGACTTGGAAAAATATCAAAAACGCGATCGACATTTGTTAATTCAAACAACATTTTAATTTGCTCGTTGATCGCACAAAGAAAAAGTTTAGCTCCAGCCGAGAGGACGAGTTCGCGAGAGAGAACCAAAGCGCCCAATCCAGAACTGTCCATAAAAGTTACATCTTTAAAATCAATGACAACAACATCAGTCTTGTCTTCTACCAGTTTGCTAATCTCTTGTCGAAAGTGACTCGCTTTTGTGCTATCTAAAATACCGGAGGGTTGAAGAATTTTAATAACAGGATTCATAGACTGAAAGCTTGACTAGAAACTGTTGCTTAGCAAGTAGGAACTAGAAATTGGAAATCTGGAAATCATTTCCCGATTGTCTATACTTGATGCTCGTACAAAACTGAGCCGTTTGGATAAAAAGCGCCGGACTTTGCTAGTATAACTCTCATACTTCTCACAATCAAAGCATTAACATTCACCAATCCTTAAGTTACTACAATCGACTCTCTCAAGCCTAGATGGCCTCGCTCTGTATTATTTCTTTGCAACGGTTGGAAGCAAATTGAATGGAATCCTATGATGTTATTATTATTGGCGCTGGTCATAACGGGCTAGTTTGTGCTGCTTACTTGCTCAAAGCAGGCTACAGCGTCTTATTGCTCGAAAAGCGTCCAGTCCCAGGGGGAGCCGCAACAACAGAAGAAGCCATGCCAGAGGATGCCCCTGGATTTAAGTTTAATCTCTGCGCGATCGATCACGAATTTATTTTTCTCGGGCCCGTCATCGAGGAACTGGAACTCGATCGATACGGCTTAGAATATCTCTGGTGCGATCCGACAGTCTTTTGTCCCCATCCCGATGGCAAATATTTCCTGGCATATCAATCCCTGGAAAAAACCTGTGCTGAGATTGCTCGTTACAGCCAGCGGGATGCCCAAAAATATGCCGAGTTTATCCAATATTGGTCGCGCTTAATCGGCGCGATCGCGCCTTTATTTAACGTACCCCCCCAAGCGATCGTCGATATTGTCAGAAGCTACGATCTCGACAGCCTCAAAAACGTTTTAGCGATCGCTGGTTCCCGCAAAAAGGCGCTTGACTTCATCCGCACGATGATTAGCTCCCCTCAAGATTTGCTCGATGAATGGTTCGACACCGAAATCGTCAAAGCTCCTTTGGCGCGACTAGCGGCGGAAATTGGCGCACCTCCTTCCCAAAAAGGCATTGCCGTAGGCACGATGATGATGGCGATGCGCCACAATCCTGGAATGGCAAGACCGCGCGGCGGTACGGGAGCGCTGACTCAGGCATTGGTAAAGCTAGTTCAAAGCAAAGGCGGAGTCATTTTAACCGAACGAGCAGTCAAGCAAGTTCTTGTCGAAGATGGTCGTGCCGTTGGCGTGCGAGTTGCTGGCGGCAAAGACTATCTTGCCAACAAAGGAGTCATTTCTAATATCGACGCTCAACGCTTATTCCTGCAATTGATAGACAAAGCCGACACAGACGATGCCGATCCCGAATTGCGAGAGAGGCTAGAACGTAGAATTGTCAATAACAACGAAACAATTCTTAAAATTGATTGCGCCCTCTCAGAACCACCTCGCTTTGAAGCTTACGGTCACAAAGATGAATATTTAACTGGCACGATCTTGATTGCCGATTCGGTCAGACAGGTAGAAAAAGCACACGCTTTGACAATTATGGGAGAAATTCCCGACGAAAATCCTTCAATTTATTTGGATGTTCCAACGCTGTTAGATCCTTCAATGGCACCGGAAGGCAAGCATACTTTGTGGATCGAATTTTTTGCCCCCTATCAGATTGCTGGTGCTCAAGGAACGGGATTAAATGGTACCGGGTGGACGGACGAACTGAAAAATAAAGTAGCCGATCGCGTCATTGATAAACTAGCAGAATACGCGCCCAATATTAAAAAAGCAATTATTGCGCGTCGGGTAGAAAGTCCGGCAGAATTAGGCGAAAGATTGGGTTCCTATAAAGGCAACTACTATCACATCGACATGACCCTCGACCAAATGATTTTTCTGCGCCCCCTACCCGAAATTGCCAACTACAAAACCCCGATTAAAGGATTATATTTAACTGGTGCGGGAACCCATCCAGGCGGATCGATTTCAGGCATGCCAGGACGAAATTGCGCTCGTGTTTTTCTGCGATCGCAAGAACCAATTAAGACTTTTTTGCGATCGATTTTTAGGATTGGTTAATAGTTAGTTGTTAATCGTTGGTTAGAGATACTTTTTTGCGCCTTTGCGTGAGGTCAAACCAATACTTCTGCTCTTGTGTGCTTAATCTATTCCCCGATTAGCGCCCCATACTGCGCTTGATCCGTTCGAGTTCTTCATCGGTTTCCAAACGCTGAAATTGCGCTTCTAAAGGATCGGTTGCTCTACTATAACTGCTTCCCCGATCCCAACCGATCGTATCCCAGTTAGAAGTGCTTGTAGCTTTAGCTTGAGCCGCTTTAGCTTGGACTTCTTGCTTTCTCTGCTGAATTTGACGCAACAGTTCCTGAGACTGGAGAATGCGTTTTCTGGCTCCTTCCATTTGTCCCCAAAGCTGGTTGCCCTGACGCAACAATGCCGCTTCTCTTTCTTGCGCCGCTTGCGCTAGATCCAATCTTCCAGCCGCTTTTGCCTTATCGATTCTGAGATGCCAAGTTTTGATATCTTGAGCGACAGAGAGAATTTCAGTTTCCAAGCGCTGTTTTTCTCGCTCTAGATCGGTAATTAAGCGTATCGTGCCTTGCTCTTGTTCTCGCAGTTGCTCTAGAAGCGCTTGCAACTCCAGATGCGGATTATTGCGTAAAAATTCTTCGAGCCGAGTTTCGAGGAACCGACTGACTTCATCAAATAAACCCATTGTCGATCGCTGGTTGCTATTAGTTCTTCGTTAGTTATATCCCATCCTTGTGACTTTCGACTTCTAACTTCCGAGTGCTTTAAAACCCCTGTCCTACCTCAAGAGAGCGAGTCGCGCCGTTGGAGTGGACGATCGCCTGTTGATTCTGTATGCCTACCAGCGTCCAGCCGCTAGCCCCAAGAACTTCGCCCGGCTCGAACCGCCGCGTCGTCCCTTTGACATTGAATAACGCATAGGAGCGATCGCCAGATTCCAGCACGCCTACCAGGGCTATATCTGCCTTATCGGTTTTGGCGACGGGGGCGGCTTTTGGCGAAGGCGCTGCTGTAGAAGCCGGTTTGGGAGCTTCTTCTACTGAGGTTGGCGGGGCTTGCGGATAAACAGGAACGTAGATCTTTTCAATAATAGTCGGTGCGTTCTCAGGAGGCGGAGGCGGTTCGCTGGAGGTCATAGCTGGAGGAATGGCAACCGTTGGCGGAGCGGGTGCCGCAGCGGTGGCTTTTTCGGGTTCTGCTTTGATTCGTTCGAGCGATCGCTCTAGGTAAGCGATGAACCGAGCATCTGCGAGGGAAACTTGCTGGGTTTGAGTGACGGGTTGAGGTTGAGGCTTAGTCGCCCAAGGAAGCGCGAGTCGATCGTTGCTAACCAGCCAAAATAAGACCGTACCGAGATAGGTGCTGGCTGCCGCAAAAAGGAGCTTGTCGATATGCTTCATGTCAAGATACTAGAACGCAATCTTAATATTAAGCCTCTAACCGCCTAATATGCTAATTTTATCAGCAAGTATTCAAAGACAAACTCAAAAGTTTATGACGAGCAAGAAAACTGAGAAGACAAGGTTTTTAACTTCTTTCAAAAATCAACCAATTCAATAAACAATCGCTTATAATTGCTCAATTAATTTCTCAATCGCATTGGATAAGAGGGGTGAGGAGCGGAGCATGTACAATATTATTTCTCGAAAAACCATTCCTTGGCTGTTGCTAGGCAGCGATATTGTTGGTCTAATTGTATGTTTTAACGTTGCCTTTTTGTTGCGGATCGATCGTTTAATGAGCTGGGATTCCCTACTTTCTTATGGGATTATTTCACTGTGTTTGTTAGGACTATACATAGCAGATACCTATAGGCTGGATCGATACGCCATTCACATTGCGGGTCGCTTGACCCCAGCTCGCATCCTACTCAGTTTAGCAGTTACGTTTGGGATCGCCAGCTCTTTTATTTATGTGACTGGCTTGTGGGGAAGCCAACCGATTACAGGTCGGGGAATTTTGCTACTGGGCATAGTTTTTTTTGCGATCTGGGCAGTTATCTCGCGTTTCGCTGTGGTTAGATGGTTGCAGCAAAAGATAGAACAGAGCCGTTGGTTAGTGATTGGCACTAGAGAAGAGGCGGCACAACTAGAATGCGAATATCGAGCTTTCAGTCCTAAAACCGAGTTTGTTTTTTGGAGCGATCGCTCCGAAAAACCCGTTGCTAAGGGCAATCTTGCTTTATCTGTTAGAAGTACGGACAAACTTGCTATTTTGTGCCAACAGCAGTGGTCGGGGGTACTAATCGCTCAGGATAAGGAACCTTTATCCGATGCGACGGTAAGACAATTAATGGCAATGCGCTTGCGAGGCATATATGTTTATGAGCTATCGGCTTTTTACGAGCAATTTTGGGGAAGAATTCCTCCCGTATTAATTAAAGAAGATTGGTTTGCTTTTGCGGCTGGATTCAGCCTGCTACACAGTCGCATCAACGTCAAGCTCAAACGACTTTTAGATGTTGTCATTGCTGGAGTGTTGCTAATTGTAATGCTTCCAGCGATGTTGCTAGTTGCCCTAGCGATCGCCATCGACAGTCCCGGACCGATATTTTACAGTCAAGTACGGACGGGACTAAACAGACAAAAATTTAAAGTGCATAAGTTTCGCTCGATGTATCGCGACGCAGAAAAGATGGGAGTACAATGGGCTAGCACGAAAGATTCTCGAATTACCAGGGTGGGAGGTTGGTTGCGAGTCATGCGAATTGATGAATTACCCCAATTGTGGAATGTCCTCAAAGGAGAAATGAGTTTAATTGGTCCTCGCCCAGAACGTCCCGAATTCGATCGGCAATTAAGGCAAGAAATTCCTTATTACGATTTGCGCTACCTAGTCAAACCAGGAATTACAGGTTGGGCGCAAGTCAACTACCCCTATGGGGCTTCCGTAGAAGATGCTTACCAAAAAGTTGCCTATGACCTCTACTATCTCAAAAACTATTCTTTGTTGCTCGATGTCATGATTATCCTCAAAACCCTACGGGTTGTTTTTCTGGGGAAAGGTCGATGAGTACTCAGAAAATTTTGGTGACAGGAGGGGCTGGTTATATTGGTTCCCACGTAGTACGCCAACTAGGGGAAGCTGGCTATGAAGTCGTCGTTTATGATAACTGCTCTACTGGAGTGCCTTCGGCAGTGCTGTATGGGGAATTGGCAATTGGAGATCTAGCCGATATCGAGAGCTTATATCGAACCTTTGCCCAAAATCAGTTCGATACGGTTTTGCACTTTGCTGCTAGTACTTTAGTACCAGATTCGGTGGTTCGACCGCTAGATTACTACACCAATAACAGTCGCAATACGTTGAACTTGCTGCGTTGCTGTCAAGCTTTTGGCGTGAATCAGCTCGTTTTTTCCAGTACGGCAGCAGTGTATGGCAATCCGCAAGAAAATCCAGTGTCAGAATCAACAACTCCCTTACCGATCAATCCTTACGGACGCTCAAAACTGATGAGCGAGTGGATGATTCGAGACTATGGACTAGCATCGGGTTTTCGCTATGTCATTTTGCGATATTTTAATGTCGCTGGAGCCGATCCACAAATGCGAATCGGTCAGTACAATTCTAAGGCGACGCATTTAATTAAGGTGAGTTGCGAGGCAGCTTTGGGGCTGCGATCGTCGGTGAGTATTTTTGGGAGCGATTTCCCTACGCCCGACGGGACGGGAATTCGAGATTACATTCACGTGGAAGATTTAGCTGCCGCACATATAGATGCGCTGCGGTATTTACAAGCTGGCGGTAAGAGTGAGGTACTCAACTGCGGCTATGGACGGGGTTATAGCGTGCGGGAAGCGATCGCGATGGTAAAAGAGGTATCTGGAGTGGATTTTCCGGTTTTTGAAGGAGAAAGGCGAGTAGGAGATCCAGCTTGGGTTGTCGCAGCATCGGAACGAATTAGGAAAGTATTGGGATGGCACCCTCGGTACGATAATTTAAAAGCCATTGTGGAGACAGCTTTTGAGTGGGAAAAAAAGTTGTGTAAGCTGTAGCTTAATAGTCTGCCAGCGATGTTCTATCGCTGTCTCATAGGTGAAATCGTCTAAAGACGACTAAATAATCAATATTTTAGTCCATTTTAATGAACTGGAGATATAAGACGCTTAATTTATTTCCCGGCACCTGTTGCGACTTCGCTCACTTGGGAATCGCTATAATCTTTTCTCTTGACAGGATTTTAACTGGCTTATTAACACGATAATTTCGTCAATCGCAGCGCGTAAATCCGATGCAGGGCGATCCGATTGATTGACCATAATACTAAATACTAAACGTCGATATCCGGGGACGGTTAAATATCCAGAAAGGGCGGAATTTCCCGATAAAGTTCCCGTTTTTCCTTGCAAATTTTCTGCAACTAAAGTATTCTTGAATCGCTCTTGTAAAGTGCCACTAACTCCGGCAACGGCTAGGGAGTCTTGGTAAGTCTTTGCTTCTGGGGTTTGTGCCATGAATCTTAACGTTTGCGCGATCGCTTCTGGACTGACTAGATTGTGGCGAGATAATCCAGACCCGTCTACTAAAACATAGCTTTCGGGATTAACTCCTAGTTCGGTTAATTTTTCTTTGACGACTTCTAAACTCGTTTTATTTTGCGATTCGCTGCCTAAGATTTGCAGCAAGGCTTCAGCAAATAAATTATTACTTTCTCGATTAGTTTTTTGTAATAAAATTGATAGAGGATCCGATTCGACGAAGGCTAATTCTTTTCCCAAAGAATTCTTCTCAGATTCTTTTGCGATCGCTCCTTGCTTGACTTTAATTCCTTGGGCAATTAACGCCTCAAGAAAAGATTCTAAAAAATATTGACTTGGATCGACAATAGCTAACTCCCAAGGAGTTGGTTCGGAATCGATAGACATTTCTCCTTGAATTTCTAGAAACGATCTCCCGAAATTTCTTTGGATTTCTATACTTGAAGAGGTTTCTTCGGAAGCAGTTATCGTTTGATTTTCTATTTGCCATTGTCTAGCTGCAATTGGGTCAGACCAATCTACTTTTAAGGAGAAATCTGGTTGTCGGGGGGAAAGGGTTAATGTCACTGAATTTTCGTTTAAAATTAGACTATTAACAGAAGTCCCATAAGAGAAAAAAATATCTCCCCATTCCCAACTAGAATTAATTCCAGTTTGCTCGAAATAATTATCCTCAACAATAACGTTGGATATTCGACGAACACCTTGGCGTTTGAGTTGTTGGGCTAAATCTTTTAAGCGATCGCTACTAAAACTGGGATCGCCTCTGCCAACTAATCTTAATGTAGTAAGATTGGCAACATCTCCCGTTCCATAAACGGAGGTGCGAATGCGAAATTGCGATCCGAATTGCAGTAGTGCAGCAGCAGTCGTTAATAATTTGACGCTGGAAGCAGGAATAAAATATTTTTCAGCATCTAAGGAATAAAGCATCTCTCCAGAGTCGAGAGTTTGAATCAGAATTCCCCAACGCGATCGCTTAAACTCAGGACGATTAATAACTGTTTCAATTGCTGTTTTTAAATCGCTCGGACACAGAGATTCAGAAAACCCTCTAAATTCCTTACTAACTAACGATTCTTCAACTGTATTTGCTAAAATTCCTTGTCCGGGAACTTGAATGCCTAATAATGAAACGAAGAAGCAGACAGAGTATCCCCAGCTTACAATACGATTCTGCATTTTATAATAACAAGTTTTTCGCCCTGAAATCTTTAATCACTCTACAACTCAAGTCGAAGATCGAACAATAGGATGACGACGATCGCATAGGTCCAGAAGCGATCGCCGCACCCGCCAAAGTCGGTAAAAAGGTTTATTTGCGATCGAACGGGCGAAGGCGAGAAGAGAAATTCGGATAGATCCAGACAGCAATTCAATTAGAATTGCTAATGATGTATTATACTCAATTAAAATTTACTTAATAAATTAGCTCTTAAACTTTTTTCCTTTTACCTTTTTAGCTACTTAATATGTCTTTCGTCGGATTGCATACTCATAGCGACTATAGCCTCCTCGATGGTGCTTCTCAGATTCCCGATCTCGTCGATCGCGCAGTAGAATTAGGGATGCCTGCGATCGCGATTACCGATCACGGTGTTATGTACGGCGCGATCGAATTGCTTAAAGTTTGCCGAAACAAAGGTATTAAGCCGATTATCGGCAATGAAATGTATGTCATTAACGGCGACATTGAAGTTAACAAGCGCTGTAGGAAATATCATCAAGTTGTCCTTGCCAAAAATAACCAAGGCTATAAAAATTTAGTTAAATTAACGACAATATCTCACCTTAAAGGAATACAAGGAAAAGGCATTTTTGCTCGCCCTTGCGTCAACAAAGAATTGCTAGAAAAATATCGCGAAGGATTGATTGTCACTAGCGCGTGTTTGGGTGGCGAAGTTCCTCAATCAATTCTCGCAGGCGATTTCCAACGTGCCAGAGAAGTTGCTCAATGGTATAAAAAAGTTTTTGGAGACGATTATTATCTGGAAATTCAGGATCACGGCTATCCAGAAGATCGAGTAGTTAACGTTGAAATTGTCAAAATTGCTCGCGAACTAGGCATTAAAATTGTTGCTACTAACGATTCCCATTTCACTTCTTGCTACGATGTGGAAGCGCACGATGCACTACTGTGCATTCAGACAGGCAAGTTAATTCAGGAAGAAAAACGCTTACGCTATAGCGGAACAGAATATGTCAAATCACCCGAACAAATGCGACAATTGTTCCGCGATCACTTACCTGATGAGATTATTGAAGAAGCAATTAATAATACCTTAGAAGTTGCCAATAAAATCGAACCTTATAAAATTTTAGGCGAACCTCGAATTCCAGATTATCCCGTTCCTGCGGGTTATACGCCAGATAGTTATTTAGAAGAAATTGCTTGGCAGGGATTGATAGAACGCCTCAAATGTCGATCGCGTACCGAAATCGATCTAACTTATAAAGAACGACTGGAATATGAACTAAAAATGCTTCAAAAAATGGGTTTTTCAACCTATTTTCTCGTCGTTTGGGATTATATTAAATTTGCCAGAGATAATGGAATTCCAGTTGGACCAGGAAGAGGAAGTGCCGCAGGTTCTTTAGTTGCATATTCTCTCAAAATTACCAATATCGATCCCGTTCACCACGGATTATTATTTGAAAGATTTCTCAATCCAGAACGGAAATCAATGCCAGATATCGATACAGATTTCTGCATCGATCGCCGGGATGAAATGATTGATTACGTTACTGCAAAATATGGAGAGAGTAACGTCGCGCAAATTATTACCTTTAATCGCATGACATCAAAAGCGGTATTAAAAGATGTTGCCAGAACTTTAGGCGTTAGCTATGCAGATTCGGATCGCATGGCAAAATTCATCCCAGTAGCAAGAGGCAAACCTACCAAACTCAAAGTAATGATCTCCGATGAAACGCCAGAACCACAGTTCAAACAAGCTTACGAAAATGAAACTGTAAAAATCTACAACGATCGCAAAGAAGAAATCGGAGAAATTTCCGTTCGGCGTTGGGTAGATATGGCAATACGCATCGAAGGAACTAATAAAACCTTCGGCGTTCATGCAGCAGGAGTTGTTATTTCCTCGCAACCGTTAGATGAAATTGTTCCCCTCCAAAAAAATAATGATGGTGCAACGATTACCCAGTATTTCATGGAAGATTTAGAATCGCTGGGACTGCTAAAAATGGATTTTCTTGGATTAAAAAACCTAACTACCATCCAGAAAACCGCCGAGTTAATCAAACAAAATCGAGGTCATGAATTAGATGTAGACCAATTGCCCATTGATGAAAGAAAAGCACTACAAATTCTAGCAAAAGGAGAAATTAAAAAATTACCCCCTGATGTAGAAAAAACACATAAACTTTTAGAATCTGGAGATTTAGAAGGAATTTTTCAATTAGAATCTGATGGGATGCGCCAGATAGTAAAAGATTTAAAACCATCTGGAATCGAAGATGTTTCTTCTATTTTGGCACTCTATAGACCCGGACCTTTAGATGCAGGTTTAATTCCTAAATTTATTAACCGCAAACACGGTCGAGAACCGATTAAATACGAACATCCTCTACTCGAACCAATTCTAAAAGAAACTTATGCAGTTCTCGTTTATCAAGAGCAAATCATGAAAATGGCGCAAGATTTAGCCGGATATTCTCTAGGAGAAGCCGATTTATTGCGTCGTGCCATGGGTAAAAAGAAACCCGAAGAAATGAAGAAGCATCGCGAGATTTTTATTGATGGTGCAACTAGAAATGGAGTCGTTCGCGAAATTGCTGAAGAATTGTTCGATCAGATGATGCTTTTTGCTGAATATTGTCTCAGTTATGACACAAAAATTTTAACGGTTGAATATGGGGCAATGTCCATTGGTAAAATTGTCGAAGAACAAATAGATTGCACTGTTTACACAGTCAATCAAAATGGGTTTGTTTATACTCAACCTATCGCGCAGTGGCACGATCGCGGCAAACAAGAAATTTTTGAATATTGCTTAGAAGATGGTTCAATTATTCGCGCTACTAAAGACCATAAGTTTATGACAACTGATGGTCGAATGCTGCCGATTGATGAAATCTTTGAAAAAGGACTTGATTTAAAAACTATTAATTGCGATTGAACGATTAACTTATCCCCGTTCATTTATGACAGGAATAAGAGTATTATTTGGTAGGGATAGGGCTAACCAGCATCATCGACATTCGAGCCGCCAATGCCCAGAAGACGATTTTTTAAATCCTTCTGGAATTGGGCAGCAACCCTTTCCGGCACCGGGAACCAACAATCTAGAAGAAACACGAGTATCTAGCTTGCGGCTTTTCGAGGATCACTCTTGCGGCATAGCACTCATCTGTTCTAAATCGAGAACTTTTGCCAAGGCTTCTTCGCTCATCAGTCCTTTCTCAAGGACGATTTGTCGGAGAGACTTGCCCGTTTCCAGAGATTCTTTAGCAACCGCAGCAGCATTGAGATAGCCAATGTGAGGATTGAGAGCAGTAACTAAAGCGAGACTGCCTTCGGCATAAGCCAGACAGCGATCGCGTTTTGCCGTAATTCCCTCGATACACTTTTTACTCAAAGCATCGATAGCATTGCCGAGAATTTCGATACTGTGAATCAGATTGTAGGCGATCAGCGGCATCATCACATTCAATTCCAATTGTCCTGCTTGAGCTGCAAGCGCGATCGCCGTATCGTATCCCATCACCTGAAAACACACCATCGAAGTCATTTCTGCCATAACTGGATTGTATTTCCCCGGCATAATCGAAGAACCGGGTTGAACGGGCGGAAGTTGGATTTCTTTCAATCCCGTTTTTGGTCCCGAATCCATCAGTCGCAAATCGTGAGAAATTTTGATGCAATCTTGGGCTAGATTTCGCAATGCCCCAGAAACGCTGACAAAGGGAGCCATACTTTGCATAGCTGCCATGAGGTGAGGGGCAGGTTTTAGCGGTTTGTTAATTAATTGAGAGAGAATTTCGGCGGCACGATGGCGATATTGAGGATGGGTATTCAATCCCGTTCCTGCCGCACTTCCTCCCAAACCGAGCGAGTATAGATCTTCTTCCGCTCGTTCTATCCTGACTCTATGATCGCTTAAAATCCGTGCCCAAGCCCTAAATCCTTCTCCCAGTCGCACGGGAACGGCATCTTGCAAGTGGGTTCTGCCGGATTTGACGATATCTCGAAATTCTATCGCTTTGTTTTCTAAGGTAGCGATCGCGTCGAGTAAAGCTGGGTAGAGGGAATGTTCGAGGGCAAGTAAAGCACCGACGCGAATGGCAGTGGGAATGACATCATTAGTAGACTGACCGTAATTTACATGGTCGTTAGGGCTAACTCGTTTGTAATTTCCCTTCTCATCTCCTAAAATTTCTAAAGCACGATTTGCCAAGACTTCATTAACATTCATGTGATGGGACGTTCCCGCACCCGCTTGGTAAACATCTACTACAAATTGATCTCGATACTTGCCATTGAGAACTTCATCGGCAGCAACTGCGATCGCGTTGCTAATTTCTTGGGAAATGCAACCGAGTTCGCCATTGGCGATCGCAGTTGCTTTTTTAATCAGTATGCAAGCATCGACATAGGTTGCTAAGGGTTTAATGCCGCTGATGGGGAAATTTTCGATCGCTCGTAGCGTTTGAATCCCGTAATATACATTTTCTGGGATTTGTCTTTCTCCCATCGAATCTTTTTCGATGCGATAGTTGGAGCTTGTCAGTTCAGTCATAAGATTTAGGATGGTAAATTTTTTTTCTAATCTGAGGCGAAGGCAAAAGAATACAGGACTTACGCACCATAACGAAATTGTGTTATCGGTCGCGATCGCGAAGGGTCTCTCAGAGGACTGAGAGGCTTTACTATCGCTATTGCATGACAGTTGACTGTGTAAGTCTTAGAATGTATGGCGCTGCCTTAACTAATATAGAAGGGGAATGGATCGCCAAGCCCGATCTCTTAAGCAATTGTTATGGTTTCTCAACACCCGATCGATCTGGGAAACTTGGTAGCCTCGCCTATGTGCGAGCGGTTTATTTCAACTGAAAGCATCAACGCCTATAACTAAAGTTCTAGGCGTTAATGCCAACTCGATTAAAATCGACTGAAATTCCTATCGGGTCTTCTTTAGAAGACTTTTTCGCTCGCCCAGGAAATTAATTGAGAATGGTACAAGATCTTAGTTTCAACAAAGATATGTACGCGATCTGAAGCAATTTCTAAAGCTCGAATATTCTATTTTTTCTCTACAGACAATACTTAATTTCACCTTATGTTTCAAACCACTCGCCGCCGCTTAGCCCTTTGGTATACTGCCGTCACTGCTATACTGCTGTTGCTGTTTGCGACTGGCGTTTATTTCTACGTTCGCAGCACCTTAATCGAACGGGTAGACGACACGCTCAAACACGTCGTAGAAGTGGTCAGTCGCTCTGTGGTCATTCAATCGCTCCCCGCTGCCGAAGGGCGCTATCGTATTAACCTCGAAGCCAGCTTTCGCCACAATGCGGACGAGATGGAAGACGATCGCATCGATCTAGAATGGTTCGATCCCCAGGGAAAATTGCTCTGGTCTACGTTTTCCGAACCTTTAGATATTCCCTTACACCCGAATCGTAGCGGAGAAACCGTTCATTTCGATCGCGATCGCCTGCTGCGACAAGTAACCGAGAGAATTGAAATCAACCATCACGTCCTCGGTTATTTGCGGGTTAGCCATCCCTGGTTTGAAGTTACCAAGCCGATTCGTCAGTTAGCGGTAGATTTGACGATCGGTATCGGTACGACGATTCTTTGCGTTGCCGCGATCGGCTGGTTGCTCTCCGGCATTGCCATCAAACCCGTGCGAGATTCTTACCAAAGTCTGAAACAATTTACGGCTGATGCGTCCCACGAACTGAGAAATCCGATCGCAACCATCCAAACCAACGTGCAAATGGCACTGGCGTATCCCGATGCCGAACCGCAACTCCAGCAACGGCAATTGAGGGTTATAGAAAGACTCACGCAACGGTTGGGAAATTTGGTTAGCGATTTGTTGTTTTTGGCTCGTTCTGATAGCGGTATGGTAAAACTAGATTACCAAGCCGTACCGCTCGATGCTTTATTAATAGAAGTCATCGAAGAACAGAGAGTAATTGCCCAACAAAAAGGAATTTTTTTATCGCTGCATATTGTCGAACCCCCTTCTGAATTCGATCGCGCCGATGAAGAAATTTTTACGCTCAAAGGGGATTGGGATCAGTTAGCTCGATTGTTTACTAATTTAATCGGTAATTCATTAGAACATGGATTTGAGAAGCCAGGAGTCGTAGGGGCGAGTCTATCTCGAAATTCTCAGGACTTCCCGACGGTTAACAATTCTAAAGAAATTTCAGTTGAAGTAGAATTGCAGCGAATTAAGCGAGATCGCCATGCTTATTTGCAAGTCAAGGTAAAAGATACGGGAAAAGGCATTCCTGAAGCAGACTTACCTCATATCTTCGATCGCTTTTATCGAGTCGATCCGTCTCGCAGCCATCCGCAGCAAACATCAGCCTCAACGGGTTTGGGATTGGCGATCGCTCGTGCTATTGTCGAAAATCATCACGGACATATTACAGTAGAAAGCACTTGCGATCGCGGAACGACCTTTACAGTTACTTTACCCATCAATCCCCAACCTTGATATTGTTAGTCGCTATTTTTAAATATGGTTGAATAAACATAATAACCATAACCAGTAGTGCGAGCTTCTAGCTCGCGTTCGAGCAAGCATGAAAAGCGAGCAAGACGTATGCGCTTACGCGCACGCTACGATGAGCGCACTACCTGACGGGGTGACAAATCTTTGTCCCCTCATCCCTAAATCCCTTTTCCCACAGGGGCGAAGGGACTTCAGACCAAAGTCTTAAGTTGAAAGCCTCTCTCCCGTTCTGGGAGAGGGGTTGGGTTGAGGGCGATTTGAGTTTGGTCGGTCAACTAGGCGCACTGCACTACATATTACGATCGATTAAACGGATTTAATATAAAAAACTTAATCAAAGAATTTAGTTCAGAAGTCATTCTAGCTTCTTACTCGAAGCTTATACCAATTTTCATATTTTCACGATATACATTCTTCTCCCCTCTCCCTATTTGGGAGAGGGGTTGGGGGTGAGGGCAATCGACCATCTCCGTCATTAATGAATGAAAAATGATATTATGTCTCCTTTTCAAGAAAATTAATAATTTTTTTATGAATACCCTCTTTAGATTCTGTGCCATCAACTTTTAATAACAAGCTATGATAATTCTCAAAAACATATTGATAATTTTGTCTGACTTTTAATAATTTTTCTCTATGTTCATAAACTTCTTTAAAAGAGCGATCGCGAATTCTTTCCAAAGCTACTTCAATCGGAAGATCGAGATAAATCACTAGATCGGGATTAGGGAATCTTTGATTTAAACTCCTAACAAATTCAAAGTCTTGTTTGTTATTGCAATTATAGGCGAGAGAAGAAAAATAATATCTAGGCGTAATGACATGAGTATTCTCATTCCCAATTAATTTAAAAACACCGTCGATATCATTATACAGATGGTAATGGCGATCGGCAGCGAACAAATAAGCCATTTGCTCGTCGAACTTTTGGCTATTTTGAATCAAAATCATTTTATTTTGTAAAGCTTCTCTGATTAATTTTCCAATCGGACCATTAGAAGGTTCGGGACTAACTATTGCCCGATCTCCTCGATCGAGAAAATAATCTTTTAAAAGGGATGCTTGCGTAGATGTACCAGAGCCGTCAATTCCTTCAAAAACGATAAATAATGGCTTCATTTAGACTTCTTTAAATTTTTAAATTCTCAAGTTTATTTTAAGACGAGAAATTGCGCAGGCAAGTAAACAAGTTTTCAAGAAAATTCTGTAGAGTTTTATTAGTCTTGAAGCGCTGATTTTGCCACTCAAGGGCGAGTTTTTGCAGAATCTCGGAAAAAGTCAGCCAAGGAAAAGAAGTACTAGCAATCGAGCTGAGTTTAATTTTATTCTTCATCGCCAACGCGATCGCGCCGATTAATTCTCCTGCTTGAGTACCGACAACGTGCGCTCCCAAAATCTCTGCATTTCCTCGAATAACTAACTTACAAAACCCGGTTGTTTCTCCTAACAATTGAGCGCGATCGCTTGCCTTAAAATCTTGTTTGACTACCCAAACATCTTTACCATAGCGTCTTTTTGCCTGTGCTTCGGTCATCCCGACTCGTGCTAGCGGTGGATTGGTAAACATGACATAGGGAATTGCCCGATAATCTACTTTCAGTAGCGGTAGAAACAGGGCATTCTTGAGGGCAATACTGGCTTCGTAGCGAGCAACATGAGACAGTGAATAGCCGCCAGCAACGCTTCCACAAGCATAAATGCGAGGATTAGTCGTCTGTAACTTTTCGTTAAGCTGTATGCCCCTATCGTCAAATCGAACCCCAACTCCTTCTAAATTTAATCCATCAATATTGGCTTTACGCTTTCCGACTAAAATAATTTCATCGGCTTCGATGGCGCGATCGCCTGCCTGCAACCATTTTTTCCCATCTATGCGCAACACCTGCGTTACGGGACTCTCAAGTAAAATTTCTACTCCAAAAGCTTCTAACTGTGCCTGAATTAGCCTGGCTGCTTCGAGATCTTCTGTGCACAGAAGATCTCGATCGGCGACAATGAGAGTGACACTTCTCCCAGTTTGGCTAAAATTTTGCGCTAACTGGATGGCAACGGGACTCTCGCCAACGATCGCTAAGTTACCAGGAAGCGATTCTAACCTATCCCCTTGCCAAAGGTCATTAGGAGTGAGATAGCCAACTGCTTCTATTCCTTTAATGTCGGGGATAACAAAACGGGAATCCGTCGCAATCAAATATTTTCGCGATCGCAGCTTTTTATTCCCGACGACGAATGCTTGATGGGGAAGTCGGCAAAATTCTCCCGAACCTCGGATGAGATCGATTCCCAAGGATGCCAAAACAGCTGGAGCATGTCGTTCCGATAGAATGGCATTAACTTCTCGCGCCCAAGACGCGACTTGGGTTAATTGAATGTCTAAGTTGGGAGTTGGCTGGTATACGCCGATTTGCACAGCCATATCCAACCGTCTGGATAAATGGGCTATATGGCTGAAGGTTGAGTGATAAATCGTCTCACAGTCCCCCCGGTAGCCCTTGAAAGACTGTTCGACTAGGGCGACGCGAGCATTGAGAGAGGCAGCCGCGATAGCAGCAAAAACCCCTTCTGGACTGCCTCCGATTACAACGAGGTCATATTCTACTGACATGACAGTTGATTTTGGATTTTAGAGTTTGGATTGATTTTTTCCTTATTCTCCTTCTGAGCGAGCGCCTATTTTAGCTAAAGCTTCTAGGAGCTTTTGATTATCTTCTTGGGAACGAACGGCAATGCGAAAGTAGCGATCGCCCAATTCGGGAAAGCTAAGACAGTCGCGAATGAGTAAACGAGCTTTTTTTAAGAGTGCTTCTTGCAATTGCGAACTGGATTGTTCGGTACGAACTAATAGAAAATTGGCGGCTCCCTCTAGAGGATACAATCCTGGCAAAGAGGACAGTCCTCGATACAGTTTTTCTCTAGTAGGGAGTAACCAATCCCAGGTTTGCGCCTGAAAAGTTCGATCTCGAACGACTGCTGCTGCTGCCGCAGCAGCAAGCGTATTGACGGGCCAGGGATCGCGCCACCTTTGCCAGCGTCGGAGACGGTCGGGACGAGCAATTGCGTAACCCAAGCGCAGTCCGGGCAAGCTGTAAAATTTAGTCAGCGATCGCACGATCGCCAAATTGGGATAATCCTGCACCGCTGAGATTAGACTTTGTTGCTCCTGGGGAGGAAGAAAGTCCATAAATGCCTCATCCACAACCGTTAGAGCAAATCTGTCTAGGTAAGGCAGGAGTTTGTCCCGTAAAAACAACCTGCCCGTTGGATTGTGGGGATTGTTTAGCAGTAGACCTGCCGATTTAGTGTCGATAGAGGTAAGTTTTGCAGGAATTTCCTGCGCCTCACTCTCCAAATCTAGTAGGCAAGCTTGAATCCTCGCTCCAAAAGTTTTTAACGCCCGCCAGTAGTCGCCAAAAGCAGGCGTGACAATGTAAGTCACCTCTTGTTGGGACAATTCCCAGCTTGCCCAAGTGAGTAATTCTGCCGAGCCATTACCGGGCAAAATCCAGTCTGGCGGTAGCTGATGGTATTGTGCCAAAGCGGATCGAAGCTGGGTGTAGTCTGGGTCTGGATAGGCAGTAAGTGCTGCCAACCCTTCCTCAATTGCCGCGATCGCGCTAGGTGGCGGTCCCAACGGATTGATACTGGCAGAGAAATCAATAATGAGGGATGCCGGACAGCCTGCGATTTGAGCTGCCCAAGCTAAGTTGCCTCCATGAATGGGTCGGTTCAAGCTTGCTACTGTCGCTCGGAGTGGGAATTATTTTGTCGCTACTTTCTCTTTGAAAAGCTTACCTGCCGAAAAAGCCGGAACGATGGTTTCTGGAATCACCATCTTTTCGTTAGTTTTCGGGTTGCGACCTTCTCTGGCTTTGCGATGGCGTGCCTCGAAGGAACCAAACCCGACTAGGGTGACTTTATCCCCGGCAGAAACCGCTTCCATGATCGCCTCAATTGCAGCCGTCAGCACTGCATCAGCTTGTTTTTTGGTAACAGTTGCTTTCTGAGCGACTTTATCGACTAATTCGCCTTTATTCATTGACAAATCTCCTTTTTTGCTTGTTTTTTTGTTTTTAGGTTCGATTGCTTGAGATGAACCCAAGGGATTTTGTGAGATTCTTTGAATCTATCTGATTAAAATTGCGCGATCGATCTCTGAAATCCCGATAGATTCAAAGTTTCACTGCATTATTCTAAGCTCTATTTGCTCGATCTGGATCGTTAAAACCTTGTTTTTATGTAGATTTCAATAATTTTTTGTTTTTTCTTATCTCTAATTCGTAAATTTCCGATGTCCAACCCACCTCGCAAAGTAGCTCAAAGTTAGTCTGGGTAAAGGTTTGACCTTCTAAAGCACAACAGAAGCATTTCAAGCACAACAAAAGCGATTGTGAAGAAAGACAAACAAGAAACCTTAGCGAGATAGGGCGATCGCCTCTCATAATTTCCGTAAAATAGTAATAATAGGTAAATCTACTAGAGAAAAAATACTTATGAATAGCGAACGTTCTCAAACTCCTGCCTCCCTTTCGGATAGGGAATTGGAAATTCTCGATTTAGTGGCAAATGGCTTAACCAACGAGCAAATTGCTAAAGCACTGGAGATTAGCAAGCGAACGGTTGATAACCATGTTAGCAATATCCTGAAAAAGACTAGCACTGAGAACCGCGTGGAACTGGTGCGTTGGGCATTACACTGGGGGAAAGTCTGTCTAAATGACGTTAATTGTTGTGCCTTACCTCTTTCCAGTCCGCAAACCAGTTCTCAACAAGCACTTTCCTAAGCTTGAAAATTTTTGTCAAACGCTTTTGGCAATCGGTTTGATTGCTGGAATGAGTGGTTGCAGTGATGCTAGTCTTGTCACCCCACCTCCACAAAATTTTAGTTCTAGTCTCAATACGACCGCAGCAGAACAACATCCTCGTTTTTCCTACGATGGTCGTTATTTAGTTTTGGCTTCCGACCGTCAAGCTCAGAGAAATATTTTACTTTACGATCTGCCAAATCAGCGCCTTATCCCACTGCCGGGACTGAATCAACCCGGTATCATGCACGACTTGCCTGATATTAGTGCAGACGGTCGCTATATTGTTTATGTTTCCGAGAACTCAGGCAAACCAGATATTTTTGTTTACGACCGCCAAACACAACAAACGGAAAAAATATCTAAAGATTGGTTGGGCGAAGTACGCAATCCAACGATTAGTGGGAACGGGCGATTTGTTGCTTTTGAAACCAACCGTAGCGGACAATGGGATATCGTGATTTACGACCGAGGCGCAAACGCAGAACTATCTCTGCCGCAGGAGAATTAGGAGAAGTCGGAAGTCGGAGGTTAGAAGCAAGGGGAGACAATTAACTACTAACTACTAACTATTAACTCTCACCAATCCAAAATCCTTTCATCAAAGGACTAATGACTAATGACAACTGACCAGTCCCCAATCGTTAATAATTCCTTTGATACTGAGGAGGTACGACATTAGTGCTGTAGTTGGGTTGTCTGAGCTGATTTTGAGTAACAGGGGGAGTTTGTTGGACGGGACTATTGAGGTAAGGAGATGGATAGTTTGGCGCAGCAGACGAGTTTGGCGTAGAAGATTGAGCTGGATTGGTTTGAACGGGATTGTTGAGATAGGGGGATTGATAAGGCTGGCTAGGCTGTTGAGCTTGCTGAGTTAAATTGGGCGTTTGCACGGGTGTGTTGCGGTAAGGATTAAAAGAAGGATCGTAATATTGAGATGACTGCATTGAAGAGGAAGACAGTCCCGGCAGTCCCATATTTCCTTGCGTTGGGGTATTATTATAGTAAGGCTGGTAGGGCTGAGTGGGAGGTTGACTGACGGTGGGTTGGTTAGAAAAATTATTGCTGGTTGGCTGCGGTTGACTGAGTGGGTTGACTCGGTTTCGCTCAGTAAAATCCTGTTGTGCGGCGGAAGTTGTAGCAGCCGAAGTAGAGCCAGCGCCAGTCGAAGACCTTTGATTCATTGCATCTTGTAATGCATTATTTGGAAGAGTCGTTGATTTAGGCTTGGTTAATACATCGAGAGAAGATGGCTGTATCTGACTGATTGAAGGATTTTGATTATTTTGCTTCTGAGAATTGGTGTTAGGCGCAGTAGGCGCTGAAGAGTTGTTGAGATTGGGAACCAGAGGCATAAAAATTTGAGGCGATTCTGGCTCTTTTTTCGCTTGCTCTGCTGGCTTTCCAGTCAATCGACTTAAGACATCGGTGTTAGCAGTGGCGGTCGTCTTATCCATTCCTTTTTGCGTTTCCAACCCAGGCATGCGATCGCCATTGGAATTAATATTGGCATTATTGAGGGGATTTGTTAGCCTTAACTGCTCCTCCTGCCTCTGAGCTTCCTGGGATAGCGATTGTAAAGGCATCTCTAACCCGATGTCTGGGTTGCTTGCATTGTTTGGATTATTGCCAAGCATGTTGGCTACCCCGTCTGGCTGCTCGAAATCGGTATTGAGCCATTCTGGGTGCTTGCTATATTGCCAAAAGCACAACGCGAGAACGGCAAAAATACTCGGCGGTCCCCAAAAGCTAAAGCGTCCAAAAGGTTTTAAACCAGCTTTGAAATAGCGCCAGACTGAAAGAGGGTTTTTAGGAGATCTCATAAGCAATCCGAGGATAATTTAGATCGAGCCAGACTTTTGCGTCTAAATCTATATTAAATCGTTACTAAATGTCGTCAACTCCTGACGCGCGATCGCTCTAGCCCAAGATTAAGACAATCGATGTCCAATTTCAACCGAACTCTTCATTAATTTTTTTTTAAGCATTAATCCAAAATTTTACTAATTAGTTTTTAATTAGTTTTTAAGGAAGTTCGGTGGCGGTGGTGCAAAGCTTTTCGATAGATAAAAAAACAGCTCGCGAACAATTTATATCAATTTTCAGGTTTTCGCGATCGACATTCTTCTCCCCTCTTCCAAATTGGGAGAGGGGTAGGGGGTGAGGGCGATCGACTATCTCTGTCATTAATGAATGAAAAATGGTATTACTGTAAAAAAACGGTAGGATTATCGGAAATAAAAAATAGGCAATAAACTATTAATTATTCGGTTACATTGAGATGTTTCACTTCGTTCAACATGACAGTTGATACTTTTGAGACAACCACTCAGGCGAGTTGATGGTTGGTAAGAGATTTCCCCGCTTGATGCCAAAACTGGAGAATTTGCCTACCGACTAACTGAGGATGGTAGTAATGGAAAAAGTGATGTCCTTCTGGACATTCCCAGATGAGATCGCCTTCTTTCATCCAAGCTTTCCATCCTTGCAAAGCCATGGGATCGACGATGAGATCGTCTTGACTTCCGCATACCATCAAGGGAACCGATACGCCGCCAGAAGGCATGCTAGCTTTTCGGTAAAGAGAATGGGGTGAAGGAGAAGAATTTAAATCTTGCTCTAGAAGTTGGATTAAAGCACGGGTACTATTTTTTTCTTGAGAGCCAAACAAGTTCTGAACCATTTTGGCAAGAATCATTCGACGACTGCACGGCAAAAGCTGATACATGGCATAGTAATGAGCTTGCCAGTCAATGGCTGGGTGCACTCCTACGGCTAGTAGAGTTAGCGATTTCACCCTTTCTGGATGTTGCCGTGCATATAGCAATCCTAACAATCCCCCCGTGCTGTGACCGATGAGATGTATTGGCTGTCGGCAGGATTTAAGATAATCGTGAAGCAGCACGAGAGCGATATCTAAAGAACTGGGTTCGTCGGGGTTTTGGAGATATTCCCATTGTGCGATAGAAACTTGATGCGATAGGTAACGAATCAAAAAGCGATCGAAGCGTTGAAAACTAGGACTTACATTTATCCAAAGGACATCGGGTTGTACGGACATATAACTTCTCCTCAAAAAAGCAGAGATAGATTTTTGGTAATAGTCTCCTGTGAAAAAAAACACGGCGACTGCAAAGAATTTGATTAGCGAGCCAACTAAGAGTCATACATACATAAGTTCCGAGAAATAATTGCAACACCATTACTTTCTACTTCTTAGTTTAATATCAGTTTTGCGATCGGTTAATAACTTATAACTATTAGCCGATCGCTATTTAGATTCCAACTCAGCTGTTAATTTAAAAAAACATTTTTTTAAATGCGATCTTTATCCAAATAACCAGGACATTGTTTAATAATTAGATTAGTTATTGCTCCTAGAAGAAAAAGTCTGCGATCGCAATGAGTTACAAGAATTTTTTCTTAGCAATGGCTAATTATTCTATGGTTGTTTCGTCGTTGCGTAATCTGCCTGGAAATTGATTCTCAGGCTAGCATCTAAAGCAGGGTTATACCAATTTTCAGGTTTTCGCGATCGACATCTTTTTCCCCTCTCCCAGTTTGGGAGAGGGGTTGGGAGTGAGGGCGATCGACTATCTCTGTTATTAATGAATGAAAAATGGTATTATTTCATTCTGATTGAAGTTAATCAAGAAATGAATTTGACGAGCAACCCCGCGCCGCCGTTAGGCGCATCTGGTAGCGCGAGTTGACTCAAAATTTAAGTCCGTCTTATAAAACTTAAGGTATTAGACAGAGAATTCATTCTCTGGCTTTCTTTTCTGTTATTGATTCCAAGGAATTATAGTCCTGTTATTCTATAGCTGTAAAAAAATGCTATGGAATCTCCCTTCCTTGTACCTTAAACCGAAAAGGCTTTAACAATCTTGATTTACACCGCTAAAAATCTTTGAATTACTTCTTGACTGAGTTCGCTAGTAGAACCAGAAGCGACGATTCCTCCCTTTTGCATGGCATAATATTTATCGGCTTGGCGCACGAAATGTAAATGCTGTTCTACTAATAAAACCGATATACCAGTTGCTTCAATAATGCGACGGACAGCCGCTTCGA
Source organism: Hydrococcus rivularis NIES-593 (assembly GCF_001904635.1). GTDB lineage: Bacteria > Cyanobacteriota > Cyanobacteriia > Cyanobacteriales > Microcystaceae > Hydrococcus > Hydrococcus rivularis. Next base: position 90,211 of record NZ_MRCB01000014.1, on the reverse strand, counting down.
TTTCAAGAATAATAGAGGGTTGAATTCCTTCAGTCGGTTCGTCCAAAAGTAATAACTGCGGTTTGCCCATGAGGGCACGTGCTATTGATAGCTGTTGCTGTTGTCCGCCACTAAGATCGCCTCCCATACGAGATAACATCGTTTTTAGCACGGGAAATAGTTGAAAGATTTCTTCAGGAATTTCTTCCTTTCCTTTTCTTCCTCCCGGACGTGCTTCCAAACCTAATAACAAATTTTCTTTTACAGTAATTCGAGGAATAATTTTTCGTCCTTGGGGAACGTAGCCAATTCCCATCTTGGCACGTCGATCTGTCGATATTCCTGTAATTAATTGCCCTCCATAATTAATATTTCCCGTGCGAGGTTTTAGCAATCCCATAATCGTTTTTAGCAACGTAGTTTTTCCAACGCCATTGCGTCCGATTAGGCAAACCATTTGTCCTTTTGGTACGCTTAAATCTACATTGCGCAGGATATGGCTCTCGCCGTAATAAACATTCAGATTTGAGATTTGTAACATTAAATTGGTTATTTGTTCTTTGTCATTAATCATTTGTTCTCTGCGTCTCCGCGTTCCCGCGTCCCCTATGCCTCTTCTTGCCTTCCTAAATAAACTTCAATGACCCGAGGGTCATTTTGCACTTCATCCATGCTTCCTTCACATAAAACGGAACCCTGATGTAAAACCGTTACTTGACGAGCAATTTGTCGCACAAATTCCATATCGTGTTCGATGACGATAATCGAATGATCTTTTGATAAGGCTAGTAGTAAATTACCTACATTTTCGGTTTCTTCATCGGTTAAACCAGCGACGGGTTCGTCAACTAATAATAAATTGGGCGACTGAGCAACTAGCATGCCGATTTCTAATCGTTGTTTTTCGCCATGAGAAAGTAAAGCAGCTTTTAAATTTGCTTTAGCTTCTAATCCAATGGTTTCTAATAACCCTGCTACATTTCGATTTTCAGTAGAGGAAGAACGATTAAATAGGGTAGAAAAAACATTCTTATTGCGATTGCCAGCTAAATCTAAATTTTCCCGAACGGTTAAATTTAAAAAAACTCTCGGCGTTTGAAATTTTCGACCGATTCCCAAGCGAGCAATTTTGTGTTCTGGCATTCGTTGTAAATTGCGTCCTTCAAAGAGAACTCTTCCTTCAGTTGGCTGAACTTTTCCCGTAATTACATCGAGAAAGGTGGTTTTACCCGCACCATTAGGACCGATAATCACTCGCAATTCTCCAGCATTCATGCTGAAGTTTAATTGATTGAGTGCTTTAAATCCATCAAAACTAACGGTTAAATTTTCTATTTCTAATATTTTTTCATTCATGTTTGATTAGCGTTTAGATTTCAACTGTCCTTAATACTAAAGCCCCAAAAAACACAGATAAGTATCAAACCAAGTGCATACAGGGTTCGGGTAGTACGTTGAGCCATAACCCAAATTTCCCGATAGGAAAGTCGGTGATTCTGAATGAGAAAGAAAGCCGGAGGACTAAATCCAAAAGGCAGTAGACGACTGAGTGCGAGTCGGAGGAAAAAGTTGATTCCCCACAACCACTTGCCAAGGGCATCTTGATTGTATTGCCAGGGAAAAGCGGTTTGGGCGAGACGAATTAAGGCTTTAACATCGCGAAATCGCAAGGATTCGTATAGAGGCAGGGCACGCGAAAGGTCGTCATTACTCTGAGAAAGTGCTTCATTGAGAACGCACACATCTTCTAATGCCGAGTTTACCCCTTGTCCGATGTCTGGAGGAAAGCAATGGATGGCATCTCCTAAGAGTACTACGCCAGCAGTAGACCGATCTTTGTCTGCTTGGGCGTGTTTCAGTAAGAAATACAATCCTGAACAGTATTGGGGTTCGGGGAAGTAACCGCCTTCACTTTTGGCAAAGCGATCGCATTCTTCGGGAGATAGGATTTGACGCACGGGCAATTGTGGGAAGGCTTTCTCTAAAAAGTCGCACACTTCCTTGCCGCTTTTCAATTTCCAGATCTCGTGGTTGGGTCGCGTAATAATATTGGCAGTACGGGGTTCATTTGGGTTTTTGAGGGGCAATAAACCGAGGGATACCGATCGCATGCGATCGCGAAAAGATCCGCGAACGGCATATGTCATGTCGGATACGGCGCGTTCCTCGCCGCTAGTATCGAGAGGAAACCTCGGCGGCAAGTTTAATACTTTATACCTCAAACCCGAACTAGGCGAGGGGAAATGTTTCATCTCAAATCTGTCCGATTTGTCCCACTCTTGCAAGGCGTTTCGGACAATAGAGTTAACTCCATCGCAACCAACCAAAAAATAAGGCTCAAATTCAATAACTCTGCCGTTCTCGGCGTTGGCAACAATTTTAAGTTTGTCTGCTTCTGTTTTGTCGATGCGATCGCACTTGGTATTAAATAACACGGCGATTTGGTTTTGCCAATTGCATTGGATTTCTTGGTATAGCAACCGGACAAATGCTCTGCGTGGCAGCCAGTAGGCGGTTTTTCGGTTAGGATCGACCATAGGTAATTTAGACGTTTTTCGGCTGCCATCCGGTCTAATCTGCGTTAAGTAAAATTCTGTACTGGGAACGCTAATTTCTGCTAGCTGCTGGGTAAGTCCAAGGAGGTCGGTCAATTTTTGACCTCGACCGTCAATTTGATAGTTGAATGATTTATCGGGTTCGTAGTAATCGGCGGCAGGACGTTTTTCTAGTACTGTGATATCCGTCCAGCCTCGTTTGGCTAGTATCAATGCAGTCGCCAGTCCTGCTGGACCTCCGCCAACAATTAATACGTTTTTTCGAGAGGAATCGGTTTCCTTTACTGTCGAGAATTGGTTAGCAAGCATGATATCAGACAAGAAATTTTTGCCAGCAATTTCTAGATTAACTCTAACCAATTTCCTCTCTTTCCTTTTGCACCTCTGGCGCTTCTTCTATACTCGGATAGGTAACTAGACGCGGACGGAAACCCAATAGCGATCGCAATTGATTCAATCCCCCTAAAATTCCATCGGGAAGCACCGTTACGACGATTAAGAATAATGCCCCTTGGAAAAATAGCCAAACTTCGGGAAATCTCTCGCTCAAAAGTGTCTGCGCCCATCTTACTAAAAGGGTTCCAATAATCGCCCCAACCAGGGTCGCCCGCCCGCCGACAGCGACCCAAATGACCATTTCAATCGAAAAAGCCACATCCATTGCTTTGGGGGTAATAATGCCAGTTTGTACGGTATAAAGTGCTCCAGAAATGCCTGCGATCGCACCAGAAATCGCGAAAACTAATACTTTAAATCCAGTCGGATCGTAGCCCGAAAAACGAGTCCGCACTTCGTCATCGCGAATGGAAACTAATAATCGTCCAAAACGCCCGCTAGTCAGCCAACGGCAAAGTAAATAAGTCAGTACTACAAATAAAATGGTAAATTCATAAAATGCTATTTGTGCGCTCGCAGAACTGGCAAGAACGCCAAAAATCGCTTGCGTATCCGTCTTGAGTCCGTTAGTTCCATTAATTAATTTCTGTTGCCCGTTAAAGAAATTGAAAAAAACTAACAGTGCTGCCTGGGTGAGGATGGAGAAATAAACGCCTCTAATGCGATTGCGAAAGATTAAATATCCCAGCAAACCAGCGACGATTCCTGGAATTAAAATAATCGCAACCATCGTAAACGGAAACGAATAAAAAGGCTGCCAAAACCAAGGCAGTTCGCTGACTCCATAAAGGCTAAAAAATTCGGGTAACTGTCCTTGCGGCAGTTGCAAGTTGAGATACATGGCAAAAGCATAGCCGCCGAGAGCAAAAAAGATGCCGTGCCCTAAGCTAAGTAATCCGGTATAACCCCAAATTAAATCGATTCCTAGCGCTACGATCGCAAGCGATAGAATCCTTCCCAGAATTTTTAGGCGAAAAGCTGGCAGCAATAATGGCATTGCGATCGCTAAAATCAGGACAACTGCTAAAAGTATTTGCACTTCAAGAAGTAGTCTTTTTTGCTTTTTAATACTCTCAAGTTTCATCAATCTTTCCAGAGTAATTTTTTTGAATTTATACTTCAGAAGTTAATTGTTTTGGGTTAATCCAAAATCGTCAATCCAAAATCCAAAATGGTATGAGATGTTTCGCTTTGCTCAACATGACACTCGATCCTTTTAAGACAACCCTTAGATCTCAGCCGTGCGTCCTTTCTGCGGGAACAGACCAGCGGGTTTAACTTGCAAAAAGGCAATAATCAAGACAAAAATCATCACCTTTGCCATGCTGCTATCGGCGAAGAAGAGAAAGAAGTCCGTCACTGGTTTGAGCGATGCCACAGGTGATAGTATCAATGCCAGAGTTCCGCTACCGATGAGGTAACTGAGAATACCAATTCCCATAGCAGCAACAATGCTGCCAACTAAATTGCCAACTCCTCCGACGACGACTACCATAAAAGTATCGACAATGTAAGCTTGTCCGGTATTGGGCCCGACAGAACCCAAGTAACTAATCCCACACCCAGCAATACCTGCCAGTCCAGAACCCAAGGCAAATGTCAAGGCATCTACCTTGTTAGTCGCAATCCCCAAACAAGCGCTCATGGAACGATTCTGCATTACGGCACGAATGCGCAATCCCCAGCTAGAACGGTTTAAAAACCAATAGGTGCCGACGAGACAGAGAATCGTTAAGACAATGATAAACAGTCGCGTGTAAGGGACTTGGAACCCTAAGAGGGTAAACCCACCTCTCAACCAACTCGGTGCGGTTACGTTAACATTTCTGGCACTAAACAGAGGTCTGATTAAGACCGATTGCTTGCTTTGTGCTATTAACATTCCCATTACCGTTGCGATCGCGCCGGATAAAACCAGTAAAATTGCGATCGCCCAACCTCGAATCCTCTCCCAATCCAGACGGCGGCGCACAATCCACATACCGCCAAAAAACAGCAGGCAGAAGGTAACGATGCTAATGACCAAAAGCCAATTCACGCTGCGGACGAATTGTTGCAAAATCAGACTCACGCCCCACGTCGCCAGTAACGTCTCTAACGGTCGTCCGTAGAGAAAGCGAATCACTCCCCTTTCTAAAGCTAACCCTGCCAACCCCGCTACCAAAAAAGCCATGGGTAAAGCGAAGAAAATATATAAACTAAACCAGGGTTCGCCTAGCGATTTGAAGACATTTTGTACGACAAAGGTCGTATAAGCCCCCAGCATCATCAATTCTCCGTGGGCGAGGTTAATTACGCCCATCAGTCCGAAGACGATGGCTAACCCCAGCGCTGCAATTAGCAGCACCGAACCAATACTAATGCCGTTAAATAAAGCTTCTAGTAATGCAGACACTTTTGTTTAGCTATCCGTTTTCTAGTTATTAGTTACCGACGTTCTCGCACCATCTGAGAGGTAGAGAACATCAGCTCATACACTAGCCGTTCGCTTATAGGAATACAGCGATCGCCGCTCGCTTTCTGTTCGCTACAAACTTTCTCGCGATCGCTGGTTGCCGATGGCTGAATCAAGTTTTTTCGACTTTGTACTTACCGCCTTTGTTAGGATCTGTCCAGTCGCAGGCGTAACCCTTGGTATCGGGAACGTATTGATTCCACGGCACCGGATCGACGGGACCGTCACTCGACCAAACGATGTCAAACATCCCATCATCTCTAACTTGACCGATGCGTACCGTTTTGGAAATATGATGGTTGGCGTTCATCTTGACTTTCCCCTCCGGCGCAGCAAATTCCTGTCCGATAGCAGCAGCGCGAACTTTTTCCAAGTCCGTCGATCCCGCTTTTTCGACTGCTTGCTTCCAGAGATAAACCATGATATAGGCGGCTTCCATCGGGTCATTGGTGACTCTATCGTCGCCGTACTCTTTCTTAAATGCCTCAACCCACTTTTTATTTTCAGGCGTGTCTACGGTTTGGAAATAATTCCAAGCAGCATAGTGACCGACAAGATACTCTGCCCCGATTTGTCGGACTTCTTCTTCGGCGATACTGACGGACATGGTGGGATATTTTTCTGGAGTTAATCCCGCTGCCTGAATTTGCTTGAAGAATGCAACGTTGCTGTCGCCGTTGAGGGTGTTGAAAATCACGCCGCCATCGGGTAAGGCCTGTTTGATTTTGGTGATGATGGCAGTAACTTCGGTGTTGCCCAGAGGAAGGTAATCTTCGCCTACCATTTTGCCGCCTTGGGCTTTGAGTTGTTCTTTAATAATCGTATTGGCAGTGCGCGGGAAAACATAGTCAGAACCGACTAGGAAGAAGTTCTTTCCCTTGTTCTTCAATAGCCAATCAACGGCTGGTTCGATCTGCTGGTTGGGGGCTGCCCCCGTGTAGAAAATATTTTGAGAACATTCCTGTCCCTCGTACTGGACGGGATACCACAACATGTGTTTCTTTGATTCAAATACAGGCAATACGGCTTTGCGACTTGCCGAAGTCCAACAACCAAAGACGGTGACGACTTTATCTTCATCGATCAGTTTGGTGGCTTTTTCTGCAAAGGTGGGCCAGTCGGAGGCACCATCTTCTTCGATTGCCTCGATTTGCTTACCGAGAACGCCACCAGCTTTGTTAATTTCTTTAATCGCAAGTTTTTCTGCTTCGACAACGGTAGTTTCGCTAATCGCCATCGTACCGCTTAGAGAATGAAGGATGCCCACTTTAATCGTGTCGCCGCTACTAGCAGTAGTAGAAGCAGGGCTTGCACCCGTGGTTGGCGTTGTTGGGGCTGTTGTAGTGGTGTCTCCGCCACCGCCCCCGCAAGCTTTCAGCAATAAGCTAGTTCCTAAAGTAGCAGAACCATAGACTATAAATTTTCGTCGTCCCAATCGCTTTTTCATAAGTTTATAAATTGATTATCCTTTGTGAAATTATGTTTAAGCTAAAGTTGCGGCGCCTAAAAACGCAAATTTAGACCGATTGAGTATCGTAGAGCTAGGCGCTCCAGTGCATTGTATTTTTAGATACAATTTTTCTTAAGTTTAAGATTGAGTTAATATCTGCGCTCCCATGTGAAGTTTGATGAAGTCTTTAACCGTCTCCAATCCTTCTTTGGTTTTTAAATTCGTGAAGACAAAAGGCTTATCGCCTCGCATTTTTTTGGCATCTCTTTCCATTACGTTTAAATCGGCACCGACAAAGGGAGCTAGATCGATTTTATTGATAACTAAAAGATCCGACTTAGTAATGCCGGGTCCACCTTTGCGCGGAATTTTATCGCCTGCTGCGACATCAATAACATAGATAGTCAGATCGACTAATTCGGGACTAAAAGTAGCCGCTAAATTGTCACCGCCACTCTCTAGGAAAACTAGATCTAGATTCGCAAAGCTATCTTCAAGCTGTTCGATCGCGGCTAGGTTCATAGAAGCGTCTTCTCGAATGGCGGTATGAGGACAGCCTCCCGTCTCTACGCCAAGAATCCGATTTGCATCTAGCGCTTGGGAACGAACTAAAAATTGGGCATCTTCTTGCGTGTAAATATCATTGGTTACGACAGCGATTTGATAAGTATCCCGCAGCGATTTACACAGAGAATCTAGCAGGGCAGTTTTTCCCGAACCTACTGGTCCTGCAATCCCCACTCGAAAAGCAGTCATCGGCGATCGCCTCCTAAACAAAAAGATAATTTAATATTATTTCGTTCTCGAAACTATGCAATTCAAATTCTAAAATAGACCGATATAGTCAATCTATAATCTATCAAGTTTTGTTTTAAAAAGTTTGGATATTGTGTCATTAATGAATGAAAAATGATATTACTTATTACGAACGAACGATTGGCTGTACAATAGACGAGACAATTTCACCGGATAAAGGGGCGATCGCGTGAGTCAAAAAATTGTTGGCATGCTCAGCAGCTATCGGGGACTGAGCGATCGCGCAGATTGGTTATGGAAGCAAACCCCCCATCCTTTTGGACTGTGGCGAAATATTCAAATGCTGGCAAAGGCAGATAAGCCAGATTTTTTGCTTCTGTATCAATTTGACTTTTTTACCTCGTCTAAACCTCAGTCTCTTCCTTGGTGGAAACGCTGGCGAACTCAGAAAAAAAAACCTACCCAACCGGACTTTTCCTCTTTAATGAGAGGCGTTTCTAAAGAACGAATTATTTACTTATTAAGAGAACCCCCCTTAGAAGAAGTCATCGCCAAAAACAAGGCGAATTATCAAGCAGCCAGCCAGTATTGCGGCTATGTGTCCGGGCCCGACAATTTTGCGCCCAATCCCGACTACATGCCAGCCATCTGGTACGTAGACAATTCTTTCCGCGAGTTGAACGAGATGGGATCGCCAGAGAAAACGCGATCGTGCAGTTGGATTACCTCTGGCATCGATCGCACGGCAAATCATCGCAAGCGTTTAGACTTCCTCAAGCTTCTGAGGGAAAATGAGATCGACTTCGATTTGTACGGACGGGGTTTGCCAGATTGGACAAATGGTTGCGGCAGCGTTGATAACAAATGGAGTGCCATGGCTCCCTATTATTACAATCTCGCGATCGAAAACTATGCAGACAATGAATGGTATGCTAGCGAAAAGCTTTGGGATGCTCTGCTATCTTGGTGCCTGCCGCTCTATTATGGGGGGGCGGCTGCGGATAAATTACTGCCGCCGGGAAGTTTTTTAAGATTGCCGAGTTTGGATGAAAAAGGAATGACTTACATTAAAGATGTGACGGCGACTCTGGATGCATGGCACGAGGCAAAAGACGCGATCGCCGAAGCGAGACAAATTATTCTTCACAAGCTCAATTTGCTAGCATGGCTGTCCGATTTTGTCGGAAAATTCTCTTGAGATCGGGTAAATCTTAGCAACGGAGACTTCCGTAGGGGGAAGGTATTGTCTTGAACCCTTATTTTTCCAACTGCGATCGATTTATGGCACGTAGGAAACGCATTTTAAAAAGGTTTGCGCTCATCGTCAGCACCGTGGTTGCGATCGCTGTGTTTATATCGCCAGCGCGATCGCAGTTTTCCCTACCCAATTTCGGACATACGCCAAATTGGTTTATCCAAAACGCCGATAATTTGGTGGTTTCCGATTGTATTCGCCTCGACGGACGCTGTTTGTTTAAAATTGCCTCACCAAAATCCGATCTCTCCCAACGAGTCGATCAGATCGAACAGCGATTGGAAGATATCAGCGATGATTATTTCAATCGCAATGCCGAATCCTTGAAAGTTGAGAGCAGAATCGAGAATAACGTACCAAATATTTATGTTTCTGTCGGCGATCGCGAAGTTCGACTTTTGAGCGTTACCAATTTGGATACCGGACGCGAAGGGATCGATCTTAAAACGAAAGCCAGCGAGATTGTCGAACAATTAGAAACCGGACTACAAAGAGCCAAACAAGAACGACAATCGGAATTTCTTATCCGTCAAGGAATCATTGCTGGCGGTTTATTGGGAGTCATGCTTTTATTGACTTGGATAATTGCTCGCCGGGAAAAGCGACTCCGGCACTCAAAAAAGCTAATTTCTCCTGAAATTCATCTCTCCAATCATCAGCCGATTTCAACTCAGTTGATGCAGCGGCAACAATGGAATCTCAAAGAAGTTCAACATCGACTCCTACAGCTAATTCAAGTAGGCATCTGGATAGGAGGCTTACTACTAGTTTTGGGACTATTTCCCTACACCCGCATCATACAAATCAAGATTCTCAATTTTCTGGAAATTCCTTGGCGAATAGTTATCATCGCCGCGTTAGTTTATGTTTTTATTCGCCTCAGTTACGCTTTCATCGCCAAACTGAATTCCTTTCTGGCTAGTGACTATTTGCTCCCGCTAGAAGCCGATCGCAGGGTGCAATTGCGCATCAAAACTATCTCTGTCGTAGCCAGAAGCATCGTCACGATTCTTTGGATTGGCGTTGGCATTTTAGTCGCTCTTGCAGCGATCGGCGTTGATATTACTCCCGTACTCGCTGGCGTGGGACTTCTCGGCGTTGCCGTCTCCCTGGCTTCGCAAAACTTAATCAAAGATGCCATCAATGGGTTTTTGATTATCCTCGAAGATCAATATGCCGTAGGCGATGTGATTAGCGTTGGGGACGCAAGCGGTTTGGTTGAAAATATCAATCTACGAATTACCCAGCTTCGAGACGCAGAAGGGCGATTGATTACCATCCCTAATAGTAAGATTGAGATAGTTGCCAATCTATCGAGCTATTGGTCGAGAGCAGATATTACGATCCCTGTCGCCTATCAAGCAGATTTAGATAAGGCGTTAGAACACATTAACCTCGTCGCCCAGGAAATGAGCCAAGATGACAGTTGGCGGCGGCAGATCCTAGAGACTCCCCAAGTCCTAGGCGTAGATAGCTTTGACGAGCGCGGGGCGATCGTGCGAGTCTGGATCAAAACCCAACCGCTCAAACAATGGGACGTCTCGCGCGAATTTCGCCGTCGCATTAAGATAAAGTTCGAGCAAGCTGGAATCCCTCTGCCTCTGCCGCAGCAGCAAGTCTGGTTTAGTAGGCAGTATACAAATAAGGACGGAGGACGCAAGGTAGAAAACGGAGGAGTGGGAGAGCAGGAGACGGGGAGACGGGGGGATTAATTCGTAATTCGTAATTCGTAATTCGTAATTGGGAGCAGGGGAGAGGAGGAGACTGGGAGACAATTAACTACTAACCACTAACCACTAACTACTAACTACTAACCATCTCCAATCCTTTCATCGAATCATTGAATCACTGGTAACTGCCTTCTGCCTTCCGACTTCCGACTTCTAATAACTGTTCACCAATCCCCACTCAGCGATCGCCAATGACTATTCTGGAAGAAAAATTCTTTGCCAAGCTTACAGAAGCAGGAATACCAGAAGTTCCCGATCGCTTTTCTGTGGTTGCGCATCATCAAGAAATTCCCCAGTCGATTCTGACAGAAATAGGCACCTTTATTCGCATCTTCGATCGCGTGACACAAAGATCTACCTGGCAAGAAGCAGTAACGACCGATGCCCCAGAAATCGCCCGTTCTCCCCGTCGAGAAGTTTGTTTTTTTAGCGCCTGGGACTTTCATCTGCCGCCCGAACGTCCGTTTGACTGGCAAGCGATCGAATTCAATGACAACGGTTCTGGGCTTTTCTTGGCTGGATTAATTAACGCGACTTTTTATGAAATAGCCGACTTACAAAAATGCGCCGATATCCAACCTCCGCTACAATTTTCTGCCCTAAGCGAGTTAGTAGCCAGCTTCGTCGAAGAAGAAGCCAGAAGATTTTATGGAGAATTTCCTCAAGGGATATTTCTCATTCTCGACGATGCCGAATCACTAGAGCGAGGCAAGTTTCAGTCAGAACTGAGACTGATGCGAGACCTCTGGCAGGATCGAGGATGGCAGGTAGAAATTGCTTCCCCAACAGAAACTCAGTGGGACGGTCGGCGGCTACTAGCCAAAGGAAAGGAAGTTTCCTTTATTGTCAACCGATCGACTGATTTTTTCTGGCAAGCCGATGTATTCTCGTCCCTGCGGGCTGCCTACGCGGCTGGCGAAGTGTATGTAGCTCCCAATCCCTTTACCTACATTACTCGCAGCGATAAGCGATTGCTAGAGTTTTTCTCTGTGCCTTACTGGGATGAAGAATTAGGCATTCAACCGGAGGAGCGAATTTGTCTGAGTACCCATGTCCCAGAAACTCACCTACTGCGGGAGGACAATATTGAGGAGATTGCCTCTCGCAAGGAGGAGTTTTTCTTTAAGCCTCTCTATAGCTTTGCTAGTCGCGGCGTTTTGACCAGTTCGCAGGTGGGGCGATCGCGGCTGCACCGACTGATCGAGAAGGGAAAGCCTTATGTAGCCCAGAAAAAGGTTCCCAAGTCTACCCTGCGACTGCCAGGAACGAGAGAAAATACTTGTCTGTGGACGGATTTGCGAGTCTGGACTTATCGGGGCCAGATTTTTCTCTTATCTGGACGAGCTTCCCGCCATCCCGAATTGCTCGATCTGACTTCTCCAGGAGGCTGGATTCCTACTTATGCAAGATAGTATCTCTATTTCGCGAAGCAGCTTTATTGATTTGTATGCAAAAACGCTGCTGTCATTCTCTTATAACTTGAGGGCGCGATCGCCATAAATTATTTAAATTATTTGAATTACCATAACATGTGGTTGAGAAAGTAACGGCAAAGTTTCAGTCCTTCTGGTTCCTGGTAGTCTGTTGGCAAGAGTGCGACTAATGCAGCTTGCAATGCCTCCAAAGCAGCATCTACTTCTTGGCGTTTCGGTCGCTTCGATTGGGGAAAACGTAATGGTTCTCCGAACCGAATGGTTAATTCTTTCCACAAATAAAGATCGTGCGTTCCAATTACTACAACGGGTACGATTGGAACTCCAGTCTGCAACGCATAAATTGACGTCCCTCGTTTTAGTGGCAAGTATAATTTTCCTTCAGCAGTTCCTAAGCGTCCTTCAGGAAAGAGAATAATCCCTTCCCCACGCATCAAAATTGTTTGAGCGATGCGATTGAGTTGTCGTAGGGTTAGCATGTCACTTCCTGTTGGGACATCTCGTTCGATGCTTTTAGCTAACTCGACGAGATCGGCGCGATCGCATTTTGCTCCTTCGATGACCGCCTTCTCCTCTTTCCACCAACGATCTAGAGGAACGATCCCACCGGCAAAAGAGAGAATTTGGCGCTTCCACCATTTATTGTAGAGCGCGCGACCATCACCAAAAACGTAGTAGTAGGGTTGCGCGGGGAGTTCGGCAAGCAGGAGCAGGGGATCGATAGAATTGAGGTGATTGGCTGCCAGAATTGCCGATTCGTTAGGTAGTCGTTCGAGGTGTTCGACCCGTATCCGAAAAAGCCCGTGGAGCAGCGATCGCAGCACAAAGCGTCGCAGTCTACTGCTGGCTCTAGATTCAGGATATTCTTGGGAAAGCGGATCGAGCCGAGCGAGCGTTTTCTCCATTGCATGGCGAACTTCGCGATCGCGTGCGGCAGTGAGTCCCTCTTGCGCCCGTTTGATGGTTGCAGCTGTCAAGGGCGGCAAACTATCCGATTGCGTTTCATCCATTTTCCTCGTTTTTTCCCACCAACAGACTCTTAGCTAGCAAAAACAGAGCCGATTAGTCTAAATTTTATAGGTGTAGTTGTTAACTGCGATCGCCCGTCGCCGAGCTAATCGTTTTTGCTTGTGCTTATATGACTTTTATCCGCATACCAAAATCCTGGGAAGTTTCAGAGAACGAAATTACGTCAGAAACCATCTATTTCAATCGCCGTCGCTTTCTAAAAACTTTAGTCGGTGCTGGGATTGGCGCAAGTTTAATTCCGCTGGCAGGATGTCAAAAATCTTCTTCCGAAGCTGCACTGGAAGCCAGCCTCGATTTGCCGAAAATTAGCTCTTTCCACACCAATCCTGCTTTTGCTAAGGTCGATCGCCCCATTTGCGATCGCAAGTTGGCAGGACGTTACAACAATTTTTACGAATATGGTAGCACCAAAAATATTTGGTTGAAAGCTCAAAAATTACCAACTGAAAATTGGCAAGTAGAAGTTACGGGATTGGTCAAAAATCCTCGTACTTACGATCTCGACGATCTCAAAAAAACTTTTCCTCTCGAACAGAGAATTTATCGCTTCCGTTGCGTTGAAGCTTGGTCGATGGTTCTCCCTTGGATTGGCTTTCCGATGAAGTCATTAATTGAAGCCGTCGAACCGACTTCAGCGGCTAAATTCGCGCGTTTTACCTCTTTTTACGACTCGGATGTGACTAAAGGGCCCGGTTTTCATTTAGGATCTCTTCCTTGGCCCTATACGGAAGGATTGCGCATCGAAGAGATGGCAAATGAATTAGCTTTTTTTGCCGTGGGAATTTACGGACGCGAGTTGCCCAAACAACACGGCGCGCCCATCCGCATGGTACTTCCTTGGAAGTATGGATTTAAAGGGGCAAAATCGATTGTCAAGATTGAGTTTATCGATACTCAACCAGCGACTTTTTGGAATACGGTCGTACCGAACGAGTACGATTTTGAGGCCAACGTCAATCCTACTAAACCCCATCCCCGTTGGTCGCAAGCGACTGAAAAATCGATCGGCAAAGGACCGGGTTTATCGTGGGAGCTTAAGGAAACTTTACCATATAACGGTTATGGAGAGTACGTCGCGAGTTTATATCGAGTTTAATTTTATGCAGAGGTAATGCTGTTGGTTTCTAAAAATAGCTCTAAATCTTTATAGGTGATGCCATAGGTCACGGTCGGCTTTTCGTATCCTTTGAGCGTTACTTCAGACTGATGAAATAGCGCTTGAGCCTCCTTAAATTCTGATAGATAATTGTAAGTCGTCTCTCCGATCGCGATATCCAACCCGATTTCTTTTGTCGTCGATTCCAAACGAAAGGCTGCATTAACGGTATCGCCGATCGCCGTGTAATCTGGATGCTCGTCGCTGCCCGTATTGCCCACCATCGCATAGCCTGTATTGATTCCCGTGCCAATTCTCAACGGGAAAGGCAGCGGGTATTGAGCGCTCAATTCTTCTGTCATTTTATAGAGATCGCTAGCTGCCTGAAAAATTTGCAGCAGTTCCTCTTTTTTCGCTTCTTCGTGTCCGTGAAACCAGATTGCCATAATGGCATCGCCGATGTATTTGTCTACCCAACTGCCTGCGTCGCGAATGATATCTCCGGCTTGACGAAACCAGTTGCCGATCAGCGATGAGAGCATCTCTTCGTTTAACTGTCTGGTGAGGACGGTAAAGTCCCTCATATCCACTACCATGACAGACATCAGTCTTCGCTCGTGCAACACAGAAGTCATTGTTTCTCGATCTGAGTTGTTGCGAGAGCTTTGCGTTTGGTAACTAGCAGAGGGACAATGAAACTCTACATCAGTTTTACCAAAGGTGACGCGATCCCTATCCCGTAACGTTACCGGAATACTGACTCTGCGTCCGTTGACAAAAGTGCCGTTGCGACTGCCCAAGTCGATCAGAAAAAATTCCCCCGTCCCCATGGACTGTAAAATGGCGTGATTGCGAGAAATACAGTTATCGGAAATAATAAAGTCATTATCTTTACCGCGACCGATCGTCCAATAAGTTTTGCCAACTAATAGTAGGTAGCGGTTACCTTTAGTTGTTTGAAGTAGCAAATATGGATTTTGTCCTGGGTTCTCCACGGGTAGGCGAGCGATGTGAGTATAGATTTCTTTTTTAACTCATAGACGCTGCTAGCAAAAACAGACTATCCACTAAGATTGTACTCAATACTGCCCCAGCAAATGCCCACCAGTGTAATTCTGGTTTTTGTAGCGATCGCCACCCCACAACGATTAACAAATCGACTAAAACGACTGCCCAACTAATCCCCCAAGGCGTTTGGATCTGCGCGATCGCGCTTTGAAAAATCGGTCTTGCTAACGTGGGATCGACTTGCATCAATTGTCGCCAGTAGGGAATTAACCCAGTTAAATAGAAAAATAAGTCTGTGATAGCAGTCCCCAACAGAGAACCGAGATAAAACCAGTTGCCTATTTTTCCCCAACCCCGCCACAAGCACCAGCAAGCAAACGGTACGCCAATCGACTCTACAGGCAGATGAATGAGAGGTTCCCAACGCAGCCATCCCCAATAAATCGAGCCAGCCAGCCAACTCCAACTAAATCCTATCAGCAAATCTCCCCAGATTTGCGTCTTCGGACGCTTAAGCAACGCGATTCCCAGGATCGCCCATCCACCTGTCAGCAATAAACTTATCCAGGGAAATAGTCTCACCAGAGGAGTCTGAATAAAGACGGGAACGGAAACTAAAAAAGCTGCTGCTAAGAAAAAAAATCCAGCTTGACGTTCCTTCGTTCGAGCTAAAGATAGAACCTGCGAAGTTTTGCCTGATGGCAATGCGCCAGCAGAAGTGACAGAAGACGTGGAAGAGACCAAAGTTTGATTTATCAAAATGTTTTTAATATTCTTTACTTATCTTTACCTATCTCAATATACCATAGGTCAAGATTTCTTATATTTAAGGATATAAGATGGGGGCATAAATTGGAAAGACTTTCTGTAAGCTAATTAAGAGAGACAGGATGACTGGGGGATACGTTTTTAAGGATAGGGAGACTGGGGGAGAGGGAGACAATTAACGAATAACCAATTTCCAATGCGATCGGCAAACGCCCCGATTCGATGAATTCGATTTATAATATTATTTAAGGATTTCTAAAAATTTTTCAAAAACTTCATTTTTTCAATTTTTTGATCGAATAACAATTGACGACTTAAGTCTACTTTTCTAAGTCTTTTTAACAATGGTGCGTCTGCCCTAAAACACCACTGGTAGCTTTAGGGAGGTAAAATATGTCTAGAACGACCGATCGCAATTCTTGGTTATCGCTAAAAACCGGCGCGATTTCCTTCGAAAGCGCTGTGCGCATAGCAGCAAGTACGCTAATATTGGGGACGTTAATCTCTATCCCCCCGTTGAATTTACCTGCTAGCGCATACGAGCTAAGTACCGGACAGACTGTCTTTTTTAAATCTCCCCGCTTAATTCGGGCTGCTGCCAGCCAAAACGCGCCAGGAGCCGCATCAACCTATCAGTTTACTATTGAAGTTCCCAAAAATGCGGGAGAAGCGCTAGCCGCCGTTACGATTACGCACAAACCCAGTCCAGAACGAATTAAATTTGATGTCAGCCAAAGCAAAGCGTTTATCGGCGACAGTTTTGCTGGGGGACCGCAACTGGCTCTCTCTAGTATTGGCGGGAGCGATCCATCGGAAGAAAACTCGGTGACTATCGCGTTTGACGAACCTGTAGAACCCGGAACGACGGTAACGGTTTCTTTAAGAGCTTTACGCAATCCCGACCGAGGCGGCAACTATCAGTTTGGCGTTACGGCTTATCCAGTAGGAGAAAATAGCCTCGGTTTATATTTAGGTACGGCACGGTTGCAGTTTATGCCCCGTTAGCTCGCTTTTGGCTGAGAACTAAATCCTATCGGCTAAAGCCCTGAAACATCAGTAGTTTGAGTAGTACGAAGCCCTTCTAGCTTGGAGACAATCTTGGGTTTGAGCTTTTCTAGTTCTTGTTTGAGTAGCTTTTTGGTAATTTGCGGCTTTCCTGGCTGAACGATCTGACTGGTATTTGCCCATTCAATCAACATTTTGCATTGATTGGGTGCAATAGTAGACTTCATCACATGCTGGCATCGCTGGGGATTTTCTAAAGCAAAGAACAAAATCCAGTAGCAGCCCGTCTCTGCTAAAAGCCTAGCTAATTTCTGTCCGGTAGGCGTTTTGAGATCCAAATAACAGGGCAACCACCGAGGACCGTAGTCGCGGTGATAGAGAACCGTTATCCAAAGGATCGTAGGATGGGGATTGGGCATAAAGAGAAATTGATTGTAACGGATGCTGGCGATGCGATTGTGAATGTCTTGGCGATCCAGCATGACCCACAAGCTAGTAAATATGCCCTCAGAAGTGCGAATCAAATTAGGAAAAACAATTTTTTGCTGGGGTTTATCTTCGGGCCAGGATTTTTGCAGGCAAATCTCTTTCGTTGAACCCAGAGAACTGCGAGAACTGCGACTGATAGTTTTATCCTGCTCTAAAGTCGGCGGCAACTCGCGAGCAACCGGACGATTATTTTGGTAGATGGGATCGATCGCGTCTAAGGCTTGGATCAGCTCGCTGACGCTTTGTGGGCGATCCTGAGGCGATTTGGCAAGGCACTTCACGATCAGTGCTTCTAATGCCGGAGGGATTTTTAAGCTAGGGTTGAATGGTTGAGGCTTGGCATAGTGATGGGCTTCATACCACCCACCAAAGGAAGAGTTTTCTGGAAAGATCGGCATCTCGCCCGTCAGCATCTCATACATCATAATCCCCAGACTGTAAATGTCAGAGCGATTGTCGAGTTCTTTGCCCTCCATTTGCTCTGGAGAACAGTAGGCGAGAGTTCCCATAAACGACTGGGTTTGCGATTCGCCAGACTGAATCAGCTTGGCAATCCCAAAATCGAGGATTTTAACTAATTCTCCTAAAGCAGAATCTTGCGTGACTAAAATATTGCTCGGTTTGATATCTCGGTGAATAATAGGACAAAGTTCGCCCCCAAATATGATTCCCTTATGGGCGCATTCCAAACCAAAACAAATTTGGCGAGTTAGCTTTAAGAACCGCGGCAGAGGGAGAGGTTGATATTTAATAACTTCACTGAGACTTTCTCCTTGAAGGTATTCCATGACATAGAAAGGAATATCCCTCTCATCGACTCCATAGTCTCTGACGCGGACGATGTGAATGCTTTTTTCGCCTAATTGGGCAGAAATGGTAGCTTCTCGCTCGAAGCGATCGCGCATTTTGCTGTTGAGTAATGCCTGAGA
This sequence comes from Hydrococcus rivularis NIES-593, assembly GCF_001904635.1. GTDB lineage: Bacteria > Cyanobacteriota > Cyanobacteriia > Cyanobacteriales > Microcystaceae > Hydrococcus > Hydrococcus rivularis. The sequence goes on along the minus strand of NZ_MRCB01000014.1, from coordinate 71,878 downwards.
GAGGAATTTAACGGCAACGGTGACCCCTCCGAGAACTTTATCCTCTGCGCGATAAACGTGACCCATAGCACCGCTACCAACTAAGTCAACGAGTTGATAACGGTTAGCGAGTAAGCGGCGATGTCTGGAATCTGTCGTCATGATCGGGCGACTATCTTAATGGTAAGTAATATTTCTAACAGTAATAGCTAATTATTAATCTGTTTTAGGGCTGACGATCTAAAACGGCTTCTATGGTACATTCAAGTGAATGCCCTGCTAGAATGCCACCGGAAAGGTGATAGGTGTTATCGTTAACTCGATAATAGGTTTCAAACCCGCTCCGTCTTTGGCGATCGCTTAAAACCAAGTATCGCTGAACGATTGATTGCGGTCCAAGCCATCCTTCTCCTTCAACTCGCCCCAAAAGACTTTGCTGTAGGACATAGGTATACTGGCGTTCCTCCTCGTCGAGACGACCCCGATACTCAAAGGAAATTTCTTGGCGATCGCTATTCGGAAAGATAAGCTTTGTAATCATCGTGAACCAGTTTTCCTGATTCCAGGCAACAATGGTTCGACCTTTAACGGGAAAGACGATTCCGTTGCGTTCTAGCCAATGTCCTTCGATTGTCCAGCGTCCCGCTTCCATCAAAAAGCTGTGCGTCAAGGCAGTACTCCTTATCCCATTTTGGGCTTTAAGGTTTAGATCGAGAAGGTCTGTTCTGGTAGACATTGCCAAAAATCCTCACTCGAATTGGATTATGGATCGATGGCGCGATCGGGTTTGAGGGGCGAATTTAGAAATCTACAATCATAGAATTCCCAAAAATCCTTAAAAGATCGCCATGACAATCAACAAAAATAAAAAAATTTTGAGTTTTATCTAAGTCGTGACGGGAAGATGAATTTCTCCTAGTAATACGGATTGTTTTGCTCCAGTTACCTGCACTAAATTACCGGGAAAAGAACAACAAAAGCGCCAGTAAGCTAAAACGGCAAACGCGATCGCTTCTTTAGCATTTGCGCTGATTCCGACTTCATCGGTCGTTAAAACCTTCGCTTCGCCCGCCAATTTCTCTTCTAAACGTCGTTTTAAATAGTGATTGCGACTGCCGCCACCACATAGAAGTACTTCATCGGGCATTCGCGGTAAAAAGGTACGATAGCTGTGGACAATTGAAGCTACGGTGAATTCTGTCAGAGTTGCTAGCCAGTCTGCCTCGCTGAGTTGATGGGTTTGAGCCTCCTGCCAACAAGCGTCTAGATACGTTTGGCTAAATAATTCTCGTCCGGTAGACTTGGGCGGCGATTGTTGAAAGAAATCATGGGCTAACCATCGCTCCACCAGTTCCCGATCTGGCATTCCTTGCGCTGCCCAATTGCCGTCTTTGTCGAATGTTTGCCGCCCGCCAGTCAGTTTAGATACCGCTAAATCCAGCAAGGCGTTTCCCGGTCCCGTATCCCAACCGCAAACCGACTCCTCCCAGTCGTTTTGCTGGCGGGCTGGCAGATAGGTGACGTTGCCGATGCCACCAATATTTTGCACGCAGCGATACAAAGTCGGATGGCTCAGCAAACAAGCATCGACCTTGGAAACCATCGGTGCACCCTGTCCCCCCGCTGCAATATCCGCCGCCCGAAAGTTACAGACGGTGGGAATCCCCGTCAGATTAGCAATGACCTCTCCCCGTCCCAGTTGTAGGCTGTAACCGATTTTGGATTGATTCTCTGTCTCTTCCAGAAAAGGTGGTCGATGAAAAACCGTTTGACCGTGAGAACCAATTAATTGTGCGGGGGGATTGCTCGTTTGAATTTTCTGTGCCGCTAGGGCAAATTGAGTTGCGATCGCGTCGTCTAATTCGGCAAATTCTGCCATCGATAGAGATTGTCCGCCACAAACCGCTAGAATCTGCTCTCTAAGCCGGGCAGGATAGGGAAAGGTTTCTTCAGCTATTAGCTTGACTTGTAGCTCGATCCCCGTACCAGTAATTTCTACTAAAGCAGCATCAATTCCATCGACAGAGGTGCCGCTTATTAAACCAATGCAGTACACTTAATTCCTCATTCGCTTGACCGATAACAACACTATAGGAAAAAGAGCGCGAAAAGTTGAGAAGTCAGGATGAATTTTTGCAAAAAAACATTTATAACTCTGTACTCTATCTCGCGAAAATACCCCACGAAAGTGGGGTACTTACTCCTAGTTATTTTTAACTCGGTACTAGATAATAAATGCAGTCTAGATTAGGCTTCGCTTTCGATGTAAATAAATAACAGACCCATGACAACGGCTGGCAAGAGCCAACAAACAATTGGAATCAGAATCCAAGGTAAATACGAAGCTGCATATGTACCTGTCATTTCAAATTCTCCTATCTAAAGTTTGAGGATTACAAGAAGAGTATTGCTATGCAAAAAAAAGACTTAATTATTGACAAGCCCGCGCATGATGGCATCAATAACACCTAAATTTTCTAGGAGGAAATAGGCAGTAAAAGCGCCGCCCATGCCGCCGACAAAGAAACCAGCCGTAAACTGGCTCCAGCCTTCAGAAGATTTCAGCGATGCATCGCCGGTTCCGATCGCTCGTCCGCCTTGGAAAGAGACAAGACCGTAGCTAGCTAAACAAGCCGTTGCAATGAGAATTATTGCTAAACCTGAAATTAAACCGCCCAGACTAGCAAACTCCGAATCCCGTAACGGTCCGAGTAAAACCCAAGGACCGATAATAAAATAGCCGTGAGCCATGCCAATCTCTAGACCTCTTAGGAGGGGAGATAGCCCCGGACGATAGGCGGGAAGATTGCCGATAAAAGCTTTAGTAAAATCGGAAGCAGAAATGGGGGTTGCTAGATGACCAGTAAAGGGATCGCCATTGTAAGGTTGAACTACTTGTTTGTAATCAGCCATCTTTTTAGAGTTCTCCTCTCTATTAAGAAAGTGAAAGTTTTGAAAAACTCAAGAATCCATTTTAAGCATGGACAGGTAGTCGCACGGTCAAAATTAGTCTAAGCGTTAGAAAAGTTCATGAATTTCTCTATCGTTCGGTTAAGGAAGAGGGCAGAAAGATACATGATAATGACCAATGACCAATGATAATCTGGGATCGATTAATATTGGGATGAAGGACAATGGAACAGAATCTTACTCCACACAATAGCAAACAACGGGTTTTAGTGGGTTTATTTGCTGGCTTGCTATCTTTTATTTTTTCATTAGGCTTAATGGCAGCTCCTGCCAAGGCCACGGGAGTGTACGATCTGCCGTCTTTGGGGGTCGGGTCGTCAACTTGGGTGGTCGATTCGGCGGAGGTTATCAGCCTTGCTAATGAAGGCAAGCTGAGCAGTGCTTTGAAGCAATTAGCCCAAAAAACTGGCAATGAAGTGAGGATGGTAGTTATTCGCCGCCTCGACTTTGACGAGACGATTGACAGTTTTGCAGACAAGCTGTTTGCGAACTGGTATCCTACTCCAGAGGAGCGGGCTAATGAGACGCTACTGGTCATGGATACTTTGACAAATAGTACTGCCATTCGTACTGGGGAAGCTGTCAAAGCAATCATGTCCGATGAAATCGCCAAGAGCGTGGCTTCGGAAACAGTAGCCATTCCTCTGCGAGAAGGCAACAAGTACAATCAGGCATTGTTAGAGGCAAGCGATCGCTTGGTCGCCGTTCTCTCCGGTCAACCCGATCCCGGTCCTCCCAGCCAACAAGAACTTAATATTGAGAGTACTTTTGCCAGTGCAGAAGAAACCGACGATCGTAGTGCAACTGTCTGGGTTGTCGTGCTGTTAGTGTTAGCAACAGCAATTCCGATGGCAACCTACTTTTGGTACGTCGGCTTACCCGGACGCTAATCCTGAACGTATTCTGTCCCGTTGATAAGAGCATACTCAGCCCGCATGAATTCCCGTCCTAAATACGCTGCATGGTCGAGCATCGAGATCGGACAAGGCTGGGTTTGCTCGAAAATTTTCACGCAAAGTTCTTTCGCAGTCCTTCCCGTATATAGCGTTTGGGCAGTTCGTTCGATTTTGCCCTTGGCGGGAATCACTTTACCCGTTTCTGGATCGACGGCTAAGCCTTTTTCGTTGATGAGATTGGTGAAGTGCTTGGCGCAGATCAGTCCGGCTTCGCGATCGAGATAAATGATAAAATATCCGCCCGGATCGAGGTCGATATGGCGTTTGGAAAGTTCGTTATCGATAGAAGTAATGGTATCGGCTAATCGATTCATCTTGTCATTAAATTTCCGATCGACTAATTACTATAGTAGAAAATTATGCGACTTCCAAACGATTTCCAAACTGTCGCTGGTACAGCTTAAACGCCTATAACTAAAGTTCTAGGCTTAAAGCTCAACTCTATTAAAATAGACTGAAATTCCCAATTTTAGGTGTAAGGCTTTTTCCTCGATCATCTGTAGCGTTCTTTTTTAGAAACGATATAATACCAATTTTCAGGTTTTCGCAATCGACATTCTTCTCCCCTCTCCCAAATTGGGAGAGGGGTTGAGGGTGAGGGCGATCGACTATCTCTGTCATTAATGAATGAATGAAAAACGATATAAGTCTTGATAGCGATCGCTTTTTTCCATCAAAAAAAGCAGCACGCTTTGGTGCTGCCCAATTTGAATAGAAACAATTACTTACTAGGTTAGAGCTGCCATTTTCACGTCATTGTTTGCCAAGAGAGCTTGCAACTCTTCTGCATCTACTGTTTCTTTCTCGACGAGGATTTGTGCTAATTGGTCAAGGACGTGACGATTGTTGACGAGAACGTCTTTGGCGCGGCGATAAGCTTGCTCGACGAGAAGGCGGACTTCTTCGTCGATGGTTGCTGCCGTCTCGTCGGAGAAGTCGCGATCTGATGCAATGTCGCGACCGAGAAAAATTCCGCCATTCTGCCGTCCTAAAGCCACGGGACCAAGGCGATCGCTCATACCGAAGCGCGTAATCATCTGACGCGCGACTCGCGCTACCTGTTGTAGGTCGTTTGCCGCACCCGTGGTCACTTCTTCTTCGCCGAAGACGATCTCTTCTGCGATGCGACCGCCAAGGGCGACTGCCATTTGATTTTGCAGGTAGGCACGAGAATATAATCCTGCTTCCATGCGCTCTTCGCTAGGCGTAAACCAAGTCAAACCGCCAGCGCGACCGCGAGGAATGATGCTGATTTTCTGTACGGGGTCGTAATCGGGCATCAGAGCGCCCACTAGCGCGTGACCGGCTTCGTGATAGGCAACCAGAGTCTTGCGCTTTTCGCTCATGACCCGGTTTTTCTTCTCCGGACCCGCTAAAACGCGATCGATCGCGTCGTTGACCTCGTCCATGGAAATTTCGGTGAGGTTGCGACGGGCGGCGAGAATAGCCGCTTCGTTCAGGAGGTTTGAGAGGTCGGCACCCGTGAATCCAGGAGTCCGGCGAGCAATCTTATCTAGGTCAACATCCTTGGCGAGGGTCTTGCCGCGAGCGTGAACTTTGAGAATTTCTTGGCGACCTGCATAGTCGGGGCGATCGACGACGACCTGGCGATCGAAACGACCCGGACGCAACAAGGCAGCATCGAGAACGTCGGGACGGTTGGTGGCGGCAATGACAATAATGCCCGTATTGCCCTCAAATCCATCCATTTCGGTGAGCAACTGGTTCAAAGTTTGCTCGCGCTCGTCGTTACCGCCGCCCAAACCAGCACCCCGCTGACGACCGACGGCATCAATTTCATCGATGAAGACGATACAAGGAGCGTTGGCTTTTGCTTGCTCAAACAGATCGCGGACGCGAGAAGCGCCAACGCCGACGAACATTTCGACGAATTCCGAACCAGAGATGGAGAAGAAAGGAACGCCAGCTTCTCCGGCAACTGCACGAGCTAAGAGGGTTTTTCCGGTTCCGGGAGGTCCGACTAAGAGTACGCCTTTAGGAATTTTTGCCCCAACTGCCGTGAAGCGATCGGCATTTTTGAGGAAGTCAACGACTTCAGCTAATTCTAGCTTAGCTTGTTCGATTCCTGCTACGTCTCCGAAAGTCACCTGGGTTTGGGGTTCCATTTGCACTCTGGCTCTAGATTTGCCGAAGTTCATCGCTTGAGAACCCGGACCGCTTTGAGCGCGTCGCAGGAGTAAGAACAGTCCTACCAGCAACAAGATGGGGAAGAAAAGGCTGCTCAGAGCGCGGAACCAAACGCCATCATCCTTTTGGGGAAGCACCGAGATGTCTACCCCGTTTTTGGTTAGAAAGTCGATCAACTGAGGATCGTTGGGCAGAAGGTTGACCAAGACTTGCGTTCCATCTTGAGCGGGAACGATCGCTTTGGTGCGATCGGCGGTCAGTTTGACGCTCTCTACTCTGCCGCTAGTAACTTCTGAGATGAATTTATCGTATCTCCAAGTTGCCTGACTTTGGGGTTGTCTGTCTAAAAAGGCGGTCGCTAGGGCAATGACTACTATAGCTAGCAAGGCATACAGTCCTGCATTCCGCCACTTCTTATTATTGTTATTTTTGTTCACGCTTTAAGCCTCCTGGGATGTGAGGATGAGGATAGATTCATCGTTATGAGGATTGATTTTGAGCTTAGAGATCGACGCTCCTGGAATGTTAGGGATTCGCTTTGAATTCACTCGTTGTTAAATTATGTTAACGTTTCTCAGGAACTATTGACAGCATCGATTTTCATTTCGGTTTTTCTAGTGAGTCTAGCTGGGAGATCCAGTCTGGATCGGTAGTGTCTATCGTAGTAACGTAGGCTCGTTCGAGTTCGCTAAAGGGTTCGGCTGTTGCTCGCTGCTGCGCGAGCAAGTCAACAGTCGCATCTGAGATGTCTTTGGTTCGCTGCAAAATGCGATCGCGCAACACTTCCATCGGAGCGCTACAATGAATAATCCATAAGGGGATATTATTGGAGCAAGCATAGTCAATAGCAGGATCTCGCCATCTGTGCCGATCGTATTTGGCATCCAAGATGACTGAATATCCTTCGCTCACAAGCATTTTACCCAATTCCAACAAACGTTCGTAGGTTTTTTGGCTCATCTGCGGGGTATAGAGTTGGTCTCCTCCTCGTTCGGAGATCTCAATTCCTGCTAGATGCTTACGTACCGCATCGGAACGAATGTGAATTGCACCAATACGCTTGGCTAGCTGTTTTGCCACAGTGGTTTTTCCCGAACCCGACAATCCCGACATTAAAATCAGTTGTCCCCTCGTAGTTCTAGTATATTCCCAAGCTAATCGATAATAGTTGGCTGCCGTTTGTCTGGCGATTTGTTTATCTTCCTCAGAAATAGCGGGATCGTCTAATAATAATGAGGTAACTTTGGCTCTAACATAAGCTTGGCGGCTCAAATAAAGTGGCAAGACTTGCAATCCTTGCCAGTCGCCAGTTTCTTCTAAATACGTATTGAGAAAAATATTACTAAAGTCCTTTCTTCCCCGCGCGTCTAAATCCATTACCGTAAAGGCAACGTCGTACATGACATCGACAAACCGAAACGGTTCGTTAAATTCAATGCGATCGAACAGTTGGATTTTATCGTGCCACAGACAAATATTTTTTAGATGTAAATCACCATGACATTCTCTAATGCGATCGCTGTCTTGGCGGTGTTTAAATAATGCTTTCTTTTGGGAGAAAAAATTATCGCTAAATTGTTTGGTTTCATCATATTGCTTTTGCGTTTGAGCGATTCCTATATATTTCTCAGTTTGGTCGTAATTTTCATCGACTGCTTCTTTAATTTTTTCTACTTCGCCAAAACTCCGTATGTAATCGTTAGTCGCAGTTTGACGGTGAAAGCGAGCCACAACTTTCCCTAAATCCTCAAGATGGGTTTCTGTCAGCTTTCCTTGCTCGATCATATTAATAAATAGATTTTCTTGGGGAAATCGATGCATTTTGAGAACGTATTCTACTGGTTCTCCCGTGCCGTCTAAGATAAACCTGTCTCTGACTTGAGTAATTGGCAAAACTTCTAGATAAATATCCGGTGCGATCGCTTTATTCAGTCGTAGTTCTTCATTTAAAAAATGTTGTCGTTTGCCTAAAGTAGAAAAGTCTAAAAAGCCAAAATTGACAGATTTTTTGAGTTTATAGACATAATCTCCAGCCAACAAAACAGAAGAACAGTGAGTTTGAATTAATTGAATGGGTTCTCGAACCGGATGGGGATAAAATTCCGGTTTTTGCATTTGTTCGATGAGAGGAGTAAATGTGGCAGACATAGTTTGATAAGCTAGCGACTTAAACCGGATACCTAGGGCATAAAGCTGACTTTTTCCCCAAAAAAATTGGCGGGCATATTGCCCGCATTATCTAATTTTAAGAAGCCGCTAGCAAGCCACTGTGTCTCAGTAATGGTTCGGTTTTGGGTTCTCGTCCTCGGAAAGCTTTGAAGACTTCCATCGGATGGAAACTTCCTCCTAACCCCAACACCGTATCTCGGAAACGTTTTCCAGTTGTAGTTACAGCATCTTCATTCTCTAACCCCGCCTCCTCAAAGGCAGCAAAAGCATCAGCACTGAGAACTTCTGCCCATTTGTAGCTATAATAACCAGCCGCATAACCGCCAGCAAAGATATGTCCGAACGAACACAAGAAAGCATCTTCCGGTAAAGGTGGGATAACGGTAGTGATTTTAGCAATGCGATCGCGCACTTGGTAGGGCGTTTCTTCGCCGCCTGGTTGATAGCGATGGTGCAGTTCGAGATCGAGCAAACTAAAGTGCAACTGCCGCAACATGGCAAAACCGCTCATGTAATTCTTGGCAGCTAGTAATTTCTGATAATAATGTTCTGGCAAAGGTTCCCCAGTTTCGTAATGCCTTGCCATGCTAAATAGGGTAGCGCGATCGTAACACCAGTTTTCCATAAACTGACTGGGCAACTCGACCGCATCCCATTCCACATTATTAATTCCTGCCGCCCCAGAATAATCTACTTTGGTCAGCATGTGTTGCAATCCGTGACCGAATTCGTGGAAAAGGGTAGTCACTTCATCAAAAGTCATTAAACTGGGTTGGCCATCGACGGGAGGGGTTTGATTGCAGATCAGATAAGCGACGGGTAAACGAATGCTGCCATCTACCATTTTCGCCCGACCGATGCAATCATCCATCCAAGCACCGCCGCGTTTTTCGGCAGGACGGCTATAGGGATCGAGATAGAAATAGGCGATCGCTTCTCCAGCTTCATTGTTAATCTGGAAATAGCGTACATCTTCCTGCCAAACTGGGGCTTGTCCGTCCGCAGGAATAATCGTGACTGCAAAGATACGCTTAACCAAGCTAAATAATCCTTCTAACACTTGTGGTAAAGGAAAATATGGGCGTAACTCCTCGGCATTAAAATCAAACTTGGCTTCTCGTTGTCTTTCCGACCAAAAAGCAATATCCCAGGGGGTCAAATCGTCGGTTTGGGCAAACGCTTTTAACTCTTCTAATTCCTTTACAGCCGCATCATAACTCGCACCGCGCAGTTCTTCGAGTAAGTTTTCTACAGCTTCTACGCCGGGAGCCATTTTTCTAGCGAGACTGACTTCCGCATAACTGTTATATCCTAGTAATGCGGCTTTTTCTTGGCGCAGTTGTAGAATTATGTCGATTAAAGGATTGTTGTCTAATTCGCCGCTAGAGGCGCGACTAATGAAAGCTTTGTAGAGTTTTTCCCGCAATTCCCGATTGGTACTGTATTTCATAAAGGGAAGATAGCTGGGGTAGTCTAGCGTAATCACCCAAGGTCCTTCCTCTGGCGTAGCGTTCTCTTCTCCTTCTGCGCGGGCAGTTTGGGCAGCTAAACTGAGAAGGCTAGCGGGTAAACCATCTACGTCTTGCTTATCCGTTAGTTTGAGTTTAAAGGCTTTGGTTGCATCCAAGACATTATTAGAAAACTTAGTAGCAAGTTCCGCCAACTCCAGTTGAATTTGGTTAAAGCGTTCCTGTTTTTCTGCTTCGAGTCCCACTCCCGATAGTTCTGCATCGCGGATAGCTGACTCGACAATGCGTTTTTGGGCGCTTTCGAGCGCATTCCACTCCTGTCCGTCGCGCAACGCTTTAAACGCCTCGTAGAGGGGTTTGCTTTGGCTGAGTTTATTGATAAATTGAACGACTTGGGGCTGGACGGTTTCGTAAGCTTGCCGCAATTCGGGACTATTTTTTACGCCCATCAAATGTCCTACGATTCCCCAACTCCAGGTTAAGCGTTCTTCAATTTTAGTCAGGGGTTCGACTAAACCCGACCAAGTGGGAGTAACATTGGCTTCTAGGTTAGCGAGTTCGGTTTCTAACTCGGCTAATAGTTGGGTCATCGCGGGAACGATGTGTTCCGGCTGGATTTTGTCAAAGGGAGGAAGTCCTTTTCCGATGAGCAAGGGATTGTCGATCGCAGTCGCGTTAGTCATGCTTGGGTAATTTATATCTCTATGTAGTTCGCTATTTCTTACCCTAGCGCGATTGAAGGATATGTTGCCGCGATCGCTGGTTTGGAAATTTCTCTATTTGACTTCGATACATTTGCTCGACGTTAGCGGATTGAAGGTCAATCCCATGAAGGTACTTGTGCCATCTCTTCAGATATATCTAACTCTGGCGTTTGAGTTAAAAAGGGCAAACCCGCACCTGCCAATCCTCGCTTAATCCTAAAAGGCGTTGTTTCAAAAACGATAAATAGAGGGTAGGTTTTGGCGACTCCTTCGCTCAACATGTGTTGCTCGCTGAGGGGCATCAACCATTCATAATCCCTATCCAAATAAACCTGCATCTTGCGCCAACGACCGAGCAACTGAGAAAAATCTTCTTGGGGACGATGGATAAAAACCAGGATTTCCGTCTCCATTTTAATTTTCCACTCCGGATCGCAGGTAAGAATTGCGAGATCGCAGGGCAAATGAATCGTTTCTCTTAAATTTGCCGCACTCGCGCCCTCTTGACCGACAGATTGAGATCTGCGAATTCTCGCAACTGGTAAAGGAATGGTAATCAAGCTTTCCTCTGGGCGACGCATGCTAGGAATCATCTCCAGATAAGAGCGATACTGTTTGAGGAGCGCGATCGCACCTTCGCGGCTACTGTACTCCGACAGCAGGGTTTCGTAATCAGATTGTTTGACAGACATAACGTTATAAGAAGGAGGAAAACTTGTGAATGATGAACGATGAAAAATAAGTTTTTAGAAGCGATTCTTTTCATAATTCACAATTCATCATTCAGAATTCGGCATTCATTATCCGAGTTGATCGAAGATAGAGAACATCGGTAGATACATAGACAGCAGAATGGTTCCTACCATCCCAGCGATCGCGACCATCATCAAAGGTTCTAGAATGCTAGTTAAAGCTTTGAGGGCTTGTTCTACTTCATCTTCATAGAAATCAGCAACTTTCATCATCATCGAATCCAGCTCCCCCGTCTCTTCCCCAATGCTGATCATTTGAATCGCCAGAGGAGGAAACACGTTAGCTTTTTGCAACGCCAGACTCATCATGCCACCTTGCTGAATTTCCGCCTTGGCTGCCGAGATCGCGTTAGCAATCACTTGATTGCCCACGGTATTGCAGACTATCTCTAGGGACTGAATGATAGGTACGCCCGAACGAGTCAAAGTTCCAAATACCCGACAGAAACGAGCCACGGCTGATTTTTCATTCAAATCCCCAAAAAGTGGCAGCTTCAGCATCAAAGCATCTATCTGCAAGCGTCCGGCGGGCGTTTTATAGTATCGTCTAATCAAGAAAACAGTCACCATGATGGCAACGATAGGAATGAGAATTTTTGGACTTCTCATGATGTCGCTCAAAAAGAGCATAAACTTGGTCAACGCAGGTAATTCTGCCCCCAAGCTTTTGAAGATGTTGGCAAAAATAGGGATAAGAAAGACGGTCATCGCGAAAAATACGACCACTGCCAAGATCCCAACTGCAACTGGATAAGCCATAGACGATTTGATTTGGTTTTGCAGCCGCGCCATATCCTCCAACAGCTTAGCCAATCGGTTCAGCACCTCGTCGAGAACGCCACCTGCTTCGCCTGCTTCTACCATATAGACATAAAGCTCATCGAAGCATTCAGGGTGTTTGCTCATGGCATCAGAAAGATTGCCTCCCTGCTGAACGTCAGCACTAATCGCCAAAAGGGCTTTCTTGAGCTTGGGATTGGGAGACTGGTCGGCTAAAACCGCCAAGGAGCGGACAATTGCTACCCCCGCGTCGATCATTACCGAAAATTGACGGGAAAAAACAGCTTTGTCTTTGACGGAGACTTTACTAAGAGCTAGCTCTAAACCGGATAGATCGATATCCATATTCAGTCCCGCTTTTTTGATTTTTCCAATCGTGGCATATTTCCCTTTGAGTAGGGTGCGGACTTGTTCTGGAGACATCGCCTCCACTTTTTCTTGGTGGGTTTTCCCTGAAGAATCAATAACTTGAGCAATAAAAGTAGGCATAGGTCAATTCACAATTTACAATTGGACAACTCATCAAGCGCGGACTTTCGCTTTGGGATTTGTTAGCGCGCCACCGCTAACAAGGCGCTGTAATTCATCGGGTTTGCTGCTCTTGGAAATCGCTTCCTCAAATGAAACAGTGCCACTGAGAATCAGATTGGCAAGCGCTTGTTCCATGGTTTGCATTCCCAGTTTTCCTCCAGTTTGAATCGCTGAGTAAACTTGAGGTGCTTTTCCTTCTCGGATCAAGTTAGCGATCGCTGGGGTGACTACCATAATCTCCTGTGCCAAACACCGACCGTATTCGCCCGGTTTGGGGTTTTTCTTCTTCACCAAACATTGGCTGAAAACGGCGAGTAAGGAGTTAGACAGCATTGCTCTGATTTGAGCTTGCTGGTTGGCTGGAAACACGTCAATGATTCGGTCTACCGTACCCGCAGCCGAGCTGGTGTGTAGCGTTCCAAATACCAAGTGACCCGTTTCTGCTGCCGAAATCGCTAGCGAAATCGTCTCTAAATCCCGCATTTCTCCTACCAGGATAATATCGGGATCTTCGCGCAGCGCCGCTTTGAGAGCATTGGCAAAACTCTTAGTATCCTCTCCCTTTTGTCGTTGGTGGAATAGGCTTTTAACATTGGGGAAGACATATTCAATCGGGTCTTCCACTGTCAAAATATGTTCGGCTCTCGTGCGGTTGATTAGGTCTAGAATTGCTGCCAAAGTGGTTGTTTTCCCCGATCCCGTTTGTCCCGTCACCAAAATCAGCCCTCTCGGTCTTTCTGCCATTTCGCGGACGACATCGGGCAATCCAAGCTGGTCGAAGTTAGGAATTTTGGAAGACAAAGCTCTCAAACACGCTGCATAGCAACCCCGCTCTTTATAAACGTTGACCCGGAAGCGGGCTAATCCTTTAACGCCATAGGAACAATCCAGCTCCCAATTCTGCTCTAATTCCTTGCGTTGGGTGTTGTTGAGCATGCTGAAGATTAATTTTTGGCATTCTTGAGGATTGAGAGGCTGGTCGTCGATAGGAGCTAGCTTGCCGCTCACCCGAAAGTAAATAGGCGCGCCTGCTTGGATGTGCATGTCCGAGCCGCCCATCTCTACCAAACGCTCCATTAAGTCTTCAATCATTAAATCCATAGCCATAGTCTCCAAATTAGTTATTGGTTATTGGTTATTAGTTATTGAGCAACTAACAAAAAATCAATCGCTGAAGCGAGGGGTCATGCAATAAGGACAATCCAACCACTCTGGCACCAGTTCGGCATGACAAGTCCGACAAGTCAGAGCGGTTTTGCGTTTGGCTTTGAGTTCTGCCTCTAAACCGGAATCGGTAAACGTTACTCGCTCTACTTCTTCTAGGGTTGTATAGCCTTCTCGCACCAGATTTAAGCTGTAAGCCAGCAGCGTCGTCATGCCCTCTTCGACGGCTGCTTCTTTGATTCGGTCGGTGGTTGCACCTTGGTTGATTAAGCTTTGCAAGCGCTCGCTGTTTTGCATTACCTCATAAACGCCAACCCGTCCTTTGTAACCGCCACCGCCGCACTTAGCGCAGAGAGTGCCTTTCGTTTTGGCTTCTTGAATTTCTTCGGGGGTTAAGGTGTTAGCTTTGTAGAAGGTAACTTCTCCTTCGTTAGAAGCCGAGAAGCCGAATCGAGCGAGTTCTTCTTTGGTTGGATGATAAGGAATGCGACATTCGGTACAGACGCGGCGCATGAGACGCTGAGCCAGAACGCCGATTAACGAGCCAGAAATCATAAATGGTTCGACTCCCATTTCGTCGAGACGGGCGATCGCGCCTGCCGCGTCGTTAGTGTGCAAGGTAGTCAAAACCAAGTGACCCGTCAGTGCGGCTTCAATCGCCGTTTTTGCCGTTTCTTTATCTCGCGTCTCACCTACTAGAATTACGTCTGGGTCTTGCCGCATGAATGCCCTGAGAATATTGGCAAAGTCCATCCCTTTTTCGCGAATGACCTGCACCTGCGTAATCCCTGGCAGCGAATATTCGATCGGGTCTTCTGCCGTACTGATGTTGACGCCGGGATGGTTTCGTTCTGCTAGAACCGAGTACAGCGAGGTAGACTTTCCGGAACCCGTCGGACCCGTTACCAAGATCAATCCGAAGGGACGGCTTGCCATTTCTCGAACGATATCTAGGGTTCTCTGGTCGGTAATCAACTTATCCAAACCAAGCTGAGTTGCCGAGTTATCGAGAATCCGCAAACAGACCTTCTCTCCGTAGCGGCTGGGTAGGGTATTAACCCGAAAGTCCACTTTGCGACCTTGAAACATCCGCCGAATTTTCCCGTCTTGGGGCAAGCGTCGCTCGGCAATGTCCAACTCTGCCATAATTTTGAAACGCGCGACTACGGCTGGCGTAATCTTTTTGGGCAGGGGGTCGAAGGCTTGCTGAAGCACCCCATCTTTGCGGTAGCGCACTCGCAGATATTCTTCTTGAGGCTCGACGTGAATGTCAGAAACATTTTCCTGTAAGGCTTTTGCCAAAATTTTGTTGACCAGATTGATGACGGGGGCTTGATTGGCTTCGTTAGCCCCCAGATCGTCGTTGATTTCGTCTTGCGCTTCTTGAAGGTTAACGTCTAAATTTTCGACGATCCCGCTAAGATCGGCTAATTTTTCGAGGTCTTTTTCTTTTTGAAGCCGCTCTTTTTCTTTTTCTCTTTCAGTCTGTATCTCGTAATATTGTTCCAGAAGTCTCTCGTAATCTTCCTGGGTAATGACCGTGCGCTGGAGTTTGATATCTTTGGGGCGCAAGATGCGGTTGAGGTCATCTTGAGCTTCCAAGTTATCCGGATCGACCATCGCCACTAAAACGCTAGGGGGTTGAGTATCGAGCTTTTTGAGGGGAACTAGCTTATAACGGCGACAAACGTCGATCGCAATTAAGGTTTCGATGAGATCCGCCATCTCGTTATTAGCGATGGGATCGAGTTCTGGGTCGAGGCAATCAACTCCATACAGAATTTTGAGTTCAAATAAATGATGTTTTTTATACTGGCGAACCAAATCGGCGGGGAGTTCGCGACCCACGATCGACTGGAGAACCTCAACCAAAGTACGACCGGACTTACGAGTTTCGATTAAGGCTTGCTGCATTTGTTCGGGCGTAGCATGACCCGCTTGAATCAATTTGTTCCCAAAAGGCGAAAAATAATTGCGTAAAGCAACGGCTCGAGTCCGCTTTGAAGATGAAGAGTAAGCCATAGTGTCGCGACGAGATCTTCTAACAACACTGAGTATTCCCAAAGTCAGACAAAAATTTAATAGGAGCTATGAAAAAGGATGAGCAAGAGATTGGGTCAACCCATCTCACAAAATGTTACATTTGAGTTTAATGAATTCATCAACCCACAGAGAAAACAGACTCAAGTAAAGTAAGCACGAGAGAAAACTAATAAAATCTCTTGAGAGTAGACAGAAGTGCCTTATGATTGACGAGCAAAAGCAGCCAGAAACCAATCCAGTAGAGAGCCAGCAAAATTTAAATTCTTCTGAGAAAATCGAGAAGGAAGAGTTCGGTCAACCCAATGCCAGCGCAAGCCAACCAGAAGCAGCTGCAACTACTGAAACTTCCTTCCAAGATACGATCGGCGCAGCAGGAGAAGCCGAGTTGCCAGAATCAGAAAAAATCACTGAATTGCCAGAACCCGCTCAAATCATAAAAGCCCTGAACCAGGAAAATGAAAGCCTCAAACAGCAACTCGAGCAGCAAAACCAACAAGTAGATGCCTTAAAGAAACGGTATCTCTCTCTAGCTGCCGAGTTCGATAATTTCCGCAAGCGCACCCAAAAAGAAAAAGAAGAACTCGAAGTTCAAGTCAAGTGCAAGACAATTGGCGAACTTTTGCAAGTAGTAGATAATTTCGAGCGGGCACGAACCCAGATCAAACCAGTTAATGAAGGAGAGATGGCAATCCACAAAAGCTATCAGGGAGTTTACAAAAACCTGGTAGATGGACTCAAGCGTCTCGGCGTTTCGGCAATGCGTCCAGAAGGGCAGCCTTTCGATCCTAATTACCACGAAGCAATGCTTCGAGAACAAACGGACGAACATCCAGAAGGGACAGTACTAGAACAACTGGTTCGCGGATATACTCTCGGCGATCGCGTCCTTCGCCATGCAATGGTCAAAGTTGCTGCGCCTAAAGAACCCACGATAACTTCACAAGAAGAGACAACCGAGAAAGAAAATCTCGAAAATCAGGAAAGTTAAATTTGCGAGATTGTAATAAAAGCGTGATAATAGAGCTTTTAGGAGCTTTTTTTTTGGGAGAAGAGTTAGTTAAATTTACACTAAAATGACTGACAGCTTCTCTAAAAGTTAACTCCCGATCTTAGATGGTTTTATTGCCGAAGCGCTATGGGAAAAGTCATTGGTATTGACCTGGGGACGACTAATAGTTGTGTATCCGTGCTAGAAGTGGGAAAACCAGTAGTCATCCCCAATTCGGAAGGAGCGAGAACAACTCCCAGTATCGTTGGATTTGGGAAAGCAAATCAACGTCTCGTAGGTCAGTTGGCAAAGCGGCAATCCGTTACCAATTCAGAAAATACCGTCTACAGTATCAAGCGCTTCATCGGTCGTCGGTGGGACGAGACAGAACAAGAGCGATCGCGAGTTCCTTACCAATGCGTTAGAGGTCGAGACGATACCGTTAACGTGCAAATCCGCGATCGCGCTTTCACGCCCCAAGAAATCTCCTCGATGATTCTGCAAAAGCTCAAAGCCGATGCCGAGGCTTTTCTGGGCGAACCTGTTAGAGAAGCCGTCATTACCGTTCCCGCCTACTTTACCGATGCCCAGCGGCAGGCAACCAAAGATGCGGGAACGATCGCGGGCTTGGAAGTCTTGCGAATCATTAACGAACCCACGGCCGCAGCCCTCGCCTACGGCTTAGACAAACAAGAAGAAGAACAATACATTCTCGTCTACGATCTAGGGGGCGGAACGTTTGATGTCTCCGTCCTTCAACTTGGCAATGGAGTGTTTGAAGTCAAAGCCACCGCTGGCAACAATCACCTCGGAGGCGACGACTTCGACAACGTTATCGTTCGCTGGGCGATCGACGAATTCAAAGCCCAAGAGGGAATCGACCTAGCAACCGATAAAATGGCGCTACAGCGCCTGCGAGAAGCCGCTGAAAAAGCTAAAATCGAGCTTTCCAGCATGCTCACCACCTCGATCAATCTTCCCTTTATCACGGCAGACGAAAGCGGTCCAAAGCATCTAGAAACCGAACTCACGCGGGCAAAATTTGAAGAACTGACCAACCATCTGGTCGAGGCAACTGTCGGACCAGTCGAGCAAGCGCTCAGAGATGCCGGACTCAAACCGAGCGAGATCGATCGCGCGATTCTCGTTGGCGGTTCAACTCGCATTCCCGCCGTGCAAAAGACGCTCCAGCGCTTGGTCGGCAGCTCTCAAATCGATCGCTCTATCAATCCAGACGAAGCCGTTGCCTTGGGCGCAGCCATCCAAGGGGGAATTTTAGGCGGCGAAGTCGAAGATTTACTGCTCCTAGACGTCACTCCCCTCTCGCTGGGAATCGAAACCCTCGGCGAAGTCTTCACCAAAATTATCGATCGCAACACCACCATTCCTACCAGCAAATCCCAAGTTTTTTCCACCGCCTCAGACGGACAAACCTCAGTAGAAATTCACGTTCTTCAAGGAGAACGGGCGATGGCTAAGGATAACCACAGCCTGGGCAAGTTCGTCCTCACGGGAATCCCGCCAGCACCGCGCGGCGTACCTCAAATCGAAGTATCTTTTGAAATTGACGTAAACGGAATTCTTAAAGTTTCGGCTCAAGACCAGGGAACGGGTCGAGAACAAAGCATTGCCATCAATCAGACCGGCGGACTCAAAAGTGGCGAAATCGAGCGAATGCGGCAAGAAGCCGAAAGATTTGCCGAACAAGACCGCCGTCAACTGCAACTGATCGAACTCAGAAATCAAGCAGATAGCTTATTCCACACCTACGAAACCACTCTAGAAGAAAACGCTGCCTACATTAGCGAAGACCTCAAAGTCAAAAGCAAGCAGAGAAAGGAACAGTTGGAAGTCATTCTTAGAGAAGTTCCCATTAATCCCGAAAGGCTGAAGATCGGTATAGAAGCATTCCGACAAGTTCTCTTGACAATCGGTACTCAAATTTATCAAAAAGGTAATCCAGAAGTCGCTCAAAACTTTGAAACCGTCGGCTCGCCAAACTTAACCTACAGTGAAGGTGAAACTGAGTTCAGCGAACGAACTCAAACTTTTGCCTTAGATAAAGAAGAGTACGCGATCGCGCAAGGAGAAGAAGACTATAATTATACGACGGAAGGAACCGAAGAGTACAGCTTCGATTTTGATGAGGATGAAACGGTTGCCAGCGATTATGAAGCAGTAGACTAGGAATAAGGACGGAGAACGAAGGACACAAAGCGGAGGAAAGAATAACTCCCAGTCATCAATCCCGTTCACTGAAGGCGATAGTTTGCTACAGTACAACTAAACCTGAATATTAATACCGAACCACTAAAAAACGAGATCAGCGCTTTATGCCAGCCGACTACTATGAAATCCTGGGGGTTCCCCGCGATGCTAGCAAAGAAGAGATCAAACGAGCCTTTCGCCGTCTGGCTCGAAAATACCATCCCGACGTAAATAAAGAACCGGGGGCAGAAGAGCGTTTTAAAGAAATCAATCGCGCTTACGAAGTCCTCTCAGAACCAGACGCTCGCGCGAGATACGATCGCTTTGGCGAAGCCGGAGTCGGTGCTGGTGCGGGAGTTGGTTTCGATTATGGCGACATCGGCGGGTTTGCCGATATCTTTGAAACCATTTTTAGTGGTTTTGGCGGGATGGGCGCAGGAACGTCGGCCCGTCGGCGCACCGGTCCGGTACGAGGAGACGACCTGCGATTAGATTTAAAGTTGGAGTTTCGCGAGGCTGTTTTTGGTGGCGAAAAGGAAATTCGCATTCCCCATCTGGAAACCTGTCAAGTCTGTAAGGGAACGGGAGCAAAGCCAGGAACCGGGGTGCGTACTTGTTCGACCTGCGGAGGATCGGGACAGGTTCGCCGCGCTACTAGAACGCCTTTCGGTAGCTTCGCTCAAGTTTCCGTCTGTCCGACTTGCAATGGCGCGGGAGAAGTGATAGAAGAGAAATGCGAAGCTTGCGGAGGAGTCGGTCGCAAACAAGAAACCAAAAAACTGAAAATTACTATCCCGCCCGGAGTAGATAACGGAACTCGCCTGCGAGTTGCCCGCGAAGGCGATGCAGGAGCGCGAGGAGGTGCTCCCGGCGACCTCTACGTTTATTTGTTTGTCGAGCCGGACGAAGAATTTAGACGAGATGGAATTAATATCGAGTCGGAAGTGACGATTAGTTACCTGCAAGCGATACTTGGCTGTCGCCTCAAGGTCAATACAGTGGATGGAAGCGAGGAGATAACGATCCCTCCCGGAACCCAACCCAATACGGTGTTGACCTTGGAAAATAGAGGCGTGCCCAAGCTAGGCAATCCCGTCAGTCGCGGCGATCATTTGATAACGGTTAAAATAGCGATTCCCACGCGCATCAATGCTGAGGAACGGGAGTTGTTAGAAAAGCTCGCTAAAATTAAGGGAGAAAGTCACGGTAAAGGGGGCATAGAAGGATTTTTAGGGGGTCTATTCCACAAATGAATGCTACCGCCGATCCGCTTCTCGACCTGCGCGGCACGCCGTGTCCGATCAATTTCGTTCGCACTAAGCTCAAGTTGGAGCAAATGTCTCCTGGCTCTTTGTTAGAAGTCTGGCTGGATCCGGGAGAACCAATCGAACAAGTACCGGACAGTTTAGCGATGGCAGGTTATAAGATAGAAGCCATCGAAAATCGGAGTGAGTTTTTTGCGCTCAAGGTGCGTCGCCCAGCGGTCTCGTGAGGAATTCTGTGGTTACCCAAACTCAGAATTCGTCCGGACTCCTCGGCACGGTTGTAGCGGTACAAGCAAATTTTTATCGAGTGCGTCTAGAACGCCCAGAAGGGGAGAATTCTCCTCAATATCTACTCTGTACGCGCAGAACGCGCCTGAAAAAAATTGGGCAGCAAGTGATGGTGGGCGATCGCGTTGCGATTGAAGAACCGGATTATGCAGACGAACGGGGCGCGATCGCAGAAGTTTTTCCCAGGAAAACCGAGTTAAATCGCCCTCCCGTCGCTAACGCCGACCAAATTCTCTTGATTTTTGCTCTAGAAGAACCTAGTTTAGATGCTTGGCAGTTGAGCCGTTTTCTAGTCAAAGCCGAGTCTACAGGTTTAGATTTGTGTCTGTGCCTCAACAAAACCGATCTCGTCGCTAAAGCACAACAGCAGTCGTGGGAGGAGCGTTTGGGCGAGTGGGGTTATCGTCCCGTATTTATTAGCATTGCTGCTAATAGCGGTCTAGAGCAATTGCTCGATCGCCTCAAAAACAAAATTACGATTCTGGCAGGACCTTCGGGGGTCGGCAAATCTAGCTTGATTAACAAGTTAATTCCCTCTGTCAAGCAACGAGTTAGCCAAGTCTCCGGCAAACTCCAAAAAGGTCGCCATACGACTCGCCACGTAGAACTATTTGAATTACCTGACGGCGGTTTGCTGGCAGATACCCCTGGCTTCAATCAACCCGATCTCGACTGCGATCCCGCGCAATTAGCCCAATATTTTCCCGAAGCAAGAATGCGACTCGCCCAAGGGAATTGTCAATTCAACGATTGCCTGCATCGCAACGAACCCAACTGTGCCGTGCGCGGGAATTGGGAACGATACGAACATTATTTAAGATTTTTAGAAGAGGCGATCGCTAGACAAGAAGCAATTCAACAAACCCGCGATGAAGAATCGACGGTAAAACTGAAAATTAAAGCGTCAGGACAGCATCAGTACGAACCCAAGCTAGAGACCAAAAGATATCGTCGGCGATCGCGGCGAGAAAAACATCAAGCCCTGCAAGATCTTTATGATAGTCAATCAATTGAAAAGCTCTATGAAGAGCTAGAAGATTATTAAGTAATGTAAGAATCTTTGCTGAATTCTATTGCTAGATTAAGAATTGAATCAAATTTAACCTGTCCTTGAGCAACAGCAGTTATCTAGAAAATAGAGGGCTTCTCAAGGAGGTGCGAAAGATGATGCAATTACTGTTAGTATTGTTCATTATTTTGACTGTCGGCTTGACATTACTTTTTGAAGCTTTGTTTTACACCGAAGAGCAGGAAACTCAATCGTAGCGCGAACGGTTTTGAATCCCTAGATAGGGTAGCTAGTGGTTAGTCTCGTTTCCTTTCTCCCCTGGTTGAGTGACAAATCTTTGTCCCTTCATCCCTAAATCCCTTCTCCCATAAGGGGCGAAGGGACTTTAGGCCAAAGTCTTAAGTTGAGAGCCACTCTCCCGCTCTGGGAGAGGGGTTGGGGTGAGGGCGATTTGAGTTTTGTCACTCTACCAGCCTGCTCCCTTGTCCCCACATCCTCCACACGCCCCATACTCCCAGTCCCGTCTCCCCGTCTACCTGCTCCCAATCGCCCGGAACGATAGACTAGAAGAAAATAATGAGGAGGCAGTCGTGACAGAAAAAACTCGTTCTCCCTGGAATGTGGGTCGTTTTTTTGAGACTTTGACTTACTTTGACGCTATCCCATTTATTGGTTGTCTCAAGCGACTATTCGCCGATCGCGCGAGTGAAGAAAAAGCAACTCAACAAGGAAAGAAAATAGTGGGAACAATTTTAGTCGTTGGTGCAACTGGCGGGGTTGGCAAACGAGTTGTCCGTCGTCTTTTGGAGAAAAATTATCAGGTTCGCGCTTTGGTTAGAGATGCTAAAAGAGCGAGAGAATTATTAGGCGATAAAGTCGAACTATTTGAAGCAGACCTTACTATCCCTGAAACGCTAACTTCAAAATTAGCCGATCGCATTTCCGCCGTAATTTGTTGTAGTGGAGTCCGAGTTCAACCCTTAGAAGGCGATACGCCAACGAGAGAAAAATACTATCAAGGGATTAAATTTTATCTGCCAGAAGTAGTCGATAGTCCCGAACTGGTAGACTACCAAGGCATTAAAAACTTAGTTGAAGTTGTCAAGAAATCTCTGCGGTCGGGAGAAAAAATTTTGTTTGATTTTACTAATCCGTCAGCCGATTTAAAAGAAACTTGGGGTGCGGTTGACGATGTCGTGATGGGAGGAGTTAGTGAAAGTAATATTAGACTCGTAGGTGGTAAAGCTATCTTTTCGGGTAATGTTTCTACGGCAAACAATGGCGGGTTTGCCTCAGTTAGAACACGCAATTTTAATCCACCTTTAGACCTATCAGATTATCAAGGAATTGAATTAAGAATTCAAGGAGACGGAAAGCGATATAAATTTATCATTCGTGCTGAAGATAAATGGGACGGAATCGGCTATAGTTATTCTTTTGATACTCTCTATAATTGTTGGACGACAATTCGCATTCCTTTTACCGATCTCATCCCGGTTTTTCGTGCAAAAACCGTTTCTAATGCAGGTGCTTTTGAGGCAAGCAAAGTCTATTCAATGCAGCTAATGTTGAGTAAATTTGAGTACGATGGCGCATTAAATCCAAACTTTTCGCCCGGATTATTTAGCTTAGAAATTGAATCGATTAAAGCCTATGGCGGTCAAGCAAAACCGCAATTTATTATGGTCAGTTCTGCTGGCGTTACTCGTCCGGGTCGTCCGGGACTTAATTTAGAGGAAGAACCTCCGGCAGTACGCCTAAACGATCGATTAGGAGGAATTCTAACTTGGAAATTACGAGGCGAAGAAGCCGTTCGTCAGAGTGGCATAAATTACATCATTGTAAGACCTTGTGCTTTAACCGAAAAACCAGGCAATAAAGTTTTAGTCTTCGACCAAGGCGATAATATGAAAGGCCAAGTCAGTCGAGAAGCGATCGCCGAACTTTGCATTCAAGCATTGCAAATTCCCGAAGCTTGTAACAAAACTTTTGAAGTGAGAGAAGAGGAAGCAGTAGCGAATTCGATTGATTGGAAAAGTTTATTTGCAAATTTAAAACCCGATTGAGCGCGATCGCCATTAGGAATGAAGAGTTTTATGCCTTTCAAGTCTTGGCTTTAGCATTCTTAGGATAAAAAACGCTTTAACGAGTTTCTTGCGCTTAAAAGAGGCGGAATGCTTTTATTTTCAGATTTGAAACTGGCTCGATCGCGATCGCGTCTTTCTTAGATGATATAAATAAGTTAAATCCTTAGTAGACTCCACTCGCGATCGCGATGTTCATTAGCCGAACTACGAGATTGAAATGGCTTTATTTTTCGATTATCGTGGTAGCTATTGGCGCGATCGTCTACTTTTTCAGACAACAGCCGAGCCTTTTGCTAGCCACTAGCCTTCTTCTGCTCGTTCCCGGACGAATTCAAGGGCACCTTTGGCGAGATTTCTTCCGAGGTAGACGACTTCTGCAACGGCGGCAGTGCGATCGCGCTCTCGCGTACTTTCATAATTTTCTCAAACGTCTCAAAGAAAAACCGATTCTAAAGAGGGCAATCTGGTTGAGCTGGGCTGTTTACTCAAGAGATATCGAAGCGATGACGCACAATAACATTGGCGTAGCTTATATGGAACTCGGTGACTTTAAGAAGGCTAAACGCGCTCTACTAACCTCCATCTCTATCGATCCCAAGTATCCACTTCCTTTTTTTAATCTGGCAATAGTTGCCAAAATGCAACGCGATCCTGCCCGTGCCAGAAAATTGTTAGATAAGTCAGCGAGATTGGGATACAGACAGACAACAGTCGATCGGTTAATTCACCTATCAGAAAGCTTACTTGCACGTGTTGAAGGTCGCGGGATCTCTGAAAAAGAACTGCCTACACTGCCCTAGCGGGTCGGCGTTTCTTTGAAGAGAGTGTGTTGTATTTGCAAATTCAGAAGGATAAACTAAAAAAGCTGATTTCCCTGCACCAGCAATGCTCCCTTCCAAAACTTCTACCGCTACAACCACTTGGGCGCTACCCGCTCTCTTTGCTATCTTTTTTATTTCGGGTTTTACTGCGCTTCTGTACCAAGTTGTATGGCAGCGAATGCTGGGGTTATTTTCTGGCTCTGACGTACGCTCCGTAACGATTGTGGTAGCCTCCTATCTAGTAGGACTGGGATTGGGAAGTTTGTTTGGTGGCTTTTTGAGCGATCGCCTCAGCAGTCGCCAGAGCGTACAGACTTACGGATTATGCAATCTGGGGATCGCTGCCTTTGCTGTCTTCAGTCGCTTCTTATTCTACGACCTACTTTTTCTTAAGTTGCGATATCTGGCGCGATCGCCGGTTTCGACGCTACTCATTGCTTTCATCAGTTTATTAATCCCAACTATTTTGATGGGATTATCCCTACCTTTATTATCCAAGGCGATCGCTTGCCGTGCCGATAAAGCCGCGTCTGGGATTGGTTTGCTCTATGGGATTAATACGCTCGGTTCGGGACTGGGATCGCTCATCTGCGGCTGGTACATCATCGGAACCTTGGGGTACGAAGAAACGGTTTATGTAGGGGCAGCTTTAAATGCTATGGTTGGGATAGTTGCTCTGGGCAGTGCCTATCAGTTTGGGCGCGATCGCTTTCTCCGGGATGCGGGTGTGGCGACGATTGACCCATTGTCTTCGCCTGTAGCACCTTCTGTAAAAAATTGGTGCATTTTAGTCTTCCTTTCTGGTTTTGTCGCGATTTCTTTAGAAATTATTTGGTTTCGCGTTCTAGACATTGCCCTACAATCAAATGCTTATACCTACGCCCATCTGCTGGCTTTTCTTCTAGTTAGCAATGCGCTGGGAAGTTTAATGGGAGCGAAAGCTATCCGCTACATTCGCCAACCAAGACGGGTATTTTTAGCGATTCAGGGATTTGTTGCCGCTTACTCGGCGATCGCTATCTGGTTTATCGGTCTTTACTGGCAATCTCATCCAGACTTGCGATCGGACATAGGTTACATCGATCCCAATAATATTACTGCGGCAGTGGTGTTCAAGTATCTGGTTTTGCCTTCGATAATGATAGTGTTGCCCAATCTGTTGCTGGGGTTTTATTTCCCATTGGTACAAAAAGCGGTTCAAACCGACGATCGCACTATTGGGCGGCGAGTCGGTCTGATTCTGGTTGCAAATATCCTCGGCAATACGGCGGGAAGCCTGCTTACGGGTTTAGTGCTACTCGATAAATTGGGAACGGCAAATTCATTGCGACTTCTTGTCTTATTAGGATTGGGATTTGTCCTCGCCATTCGTCCCAATTGGATGAAAGCGAAGTTTATTGGTGCCCTAGCGCTAATTTTGTTGGCTGCCGTGGTATTTTTCCCTAACAATACTCGCCTCTGGGCATCTCTGCACAGCATTGAGCCAGAACAATATTTTATCGTTGCTGAGGATTCGACGGGCGTAGCCGCGATCGCACAGGACAATCGGCAGGGAATGTTATTGGCTAGCGGACAAATTCAGGCAAATTTCCCTTACATGCACGTCCACGCGCTATTAGGCAGCATACCAGCCCTACTTCATCCCAATCCAGCGCAGGTAATGATTATTGGACTGGGTTCGGGAGGAACGCCCCACACTATCGGCGTAAACCCCTTAACTCAGCGAGTGCGGGTGGTTGAAATTCTGGGCGCTGAGTTGCCCGTGTTGCAAGAGTATGCGAAAACGACTGTCGGAAAGCCTCTCGGTTTTCTCTTCCAAGATCCGCGTTATGATATCGTCGTTAACGACGGACGTAGAGAATTGGTACTTGCCGATCGCAAGTTTGATATTATCGAGGCGGATGCGATTCAGCCCTGGCGATCGCGAGCGGGGATGCTCTATTCGCAAGAATTTTTCCAAGAAGTGCGATCGCGCTTAGCGCCTGGAGGATTTTTCGCACAATGGAATGTCGGACCGGAGGCAGAACAAACCTTTCGCAACGTTTTTCCCTCCGTTACTAGGTTGGATCTGAGCGGAGGTTTGAGCGTTTTAATCGGGAGCGAGCGTCCGGTTGATTTTAACCGAGAGAAGTTACTGACAAGACTAGATTCGCCAGCGGTATCGAGTTTTCTGGCAAAAGCTGGGGTCAATGTAGAAGCAATCCGCACAGATGTAAAAGCCGCAGGGGTCTCAATGTATTCTCATGAGAAGGACGGTCAGCCCAAAGCTATTAATACCGATTTGTTTGCGCGATCGGAGTATTATTTGAATCGTCCTTCAAAATGACAGAGATGGTCGATCGCCCTCACCCCCAACCCCTCTCCCAGTTTGGGAGAGGAGAAAAAGATGTCGATTGCGAAAACCTGAAAATTGGTATTAGCTGTTCCTAAATAGCTACAGCTTTTGCCAGATTGTTCATCAGCAGTGCGAGCATCTTGCTCGCACTACATAGAATTAAGGTAAGGTCAACTGAGCATTTTGATTGAAAAACCGACGATAAACCCCTTCTGCGACCAGTAAAGCCGCCAGCAAATTTGTCAAGGCGATTGCAAACAAAATTAAAATTTGATAGGATGCCGCATCGACGGGATCGACTCCCGCCAAGACTTGTCCGGTGAACATTCCCGGCAAACTGACGATTCCCACTACCAGCATTTGATTGAGCGTCGGAATGAGACTGATGCGAATGGCTTCTTGACGATAAGCCGCGATCGCCTGTTTCGGCGTTGCCCCCAAACATAAGTAAGTTTCTACTTCTAGGCGATTGTGCGAAATGAGGCTGGCGAGGCGTTCTCCTGCTAGAGAAGCCCCATTCATCGCATTTCCCAAGACCATTCCCGCTAAAGGAATCAAATACTGAGGAGAATACCAAGTAACCGGTCGAACGATGAGGATAATAATATAACTTAGCGATAGAGCGCTGCTGACAAACAGCGAACCCCAAATAATCGGTAACATGCCTTTTGTTTTTTTGCCAATGCGATTGCGAGCAACGATCGCGGCAACTGTCACCATAACCCCTAAAATTCCCAATACGGCGATCGGATTGTTCAAAGCAAAGATAATCGCTATGATATAGCCCACTACCAAAAGTTGCAGCAGCGATCGCGCGGCAGCAAAGATTAATTGTCCTTCTAACCCCAAGCGCTGCCAGCTAGACAGCACCACGGCTATGCCAATAATGCCTAACGACCAACCCAAGTCGATAAAATCGAGTGTGATGAATTCATTCATATTCGTTAGTACGGACAGTGCCCTACCTTGCTCGTACAATTACCGATCTCCAACTTAATATATTTCTTTTTTGGAAAAAATTTGCTTTGATCGATATAAATTCTGGGTAAAAAAACGAGTGAATCAGATTCCACCTGTCAATTTAGCCCGTCAGCATCAATTAATTCGTGAGGAAACAGAAGCTGCTGTCTTAGAAGTATTGAGTTCTGGTCGTTACATCGGCGGTGCAGTCGTCAGCGAGTTTGAGAGACAGTTTGCTAGCTACGTTAGCGTATCTGAATGCGTCGCTTGTAATTCGGGTACGGACGCGCTTTATTTGGCACTGAGAGCGCTAAATATCGGACAAGGGGATGAAGTCATCACTACGTCCTTCAGTTTCTTTGCCACGGCAGAAGTGATTACGCGAACGGGGGCTACTCCCGTTTTTGTCGATATCGACCCACAAACTTTTAATATCGATGTCGATCGCATAGAATCTGTCATTACCAGTAAAACAAAAGCCATTATTCCGGTTCATCTATTCGGGCAACCGACGGATATGAACGCAGTAATGGCGATCGCTCGCAGCTACAATCTCTTTGTCATCGAAGACTGTGCCCAAGCAACGGGGGCGCGATGGCAAGGCAAACCAGTTGGCAGTATCGGACATATTGGATGTTTTAGCTTTTTTCCCACGAAAAATCTAGGAGCGTGCGGAGACGGCGGGGCAATAACGACTAACGATCGCGCGATTGCCGCCTCTATCCGCACGCTTAAAGAACACGGCATGAGCGATCGCTATCGTCACGACGCGATCGGACTCAACAGCCGTCTCGATACAATTCAAGCAGCGATTTTACAAGTCAAACTGCGCTATCTCGATCGCTGGAATCAACAACGAACCGAAATAGCTGCTATTTACGATCGATTGCTCTCTCTCCTGCCGGGAATCGAACTTCCACAGACATTAGCTAACAGCAAGCATGTTTGGAATCAATACACGATCCGAATAAAAGATAAGGAAGAAGATTCTCAACCCTACCGAGATATCGTGCGCGTAAAACTACAACAAATGGGCATAATCTCGATGGTTTATTATCCCATACCCTTACACTTGCAGCCCGTTTATAAAGATTTAGGCTATCAAACGGGACAACTCCCGACAGTCGAACAAGCCGCCCGCGAAGTTTTATCCTTGCCCATGTTCCCGGACCTTTCTTTTGAAGAACAGCAGCAAGTGGTCTATAGTTTGAAGGATTGTTTGAATTAAACTAATATGAATGGTCTAGATAATCTTCAGAAGATTCGGGATCTAACTCCCATCGCTTTTTGTCGCGCCACTCTAACTTGTCTAGCGTGTGCACGGGTTCGCCATCGGCAGCATCAATTCCCATCGACTGAAGCAGGGCATCGGTCACGTTCTGATCGGGTGTGGGATTATCTCCTCCAACCGCTTCTTCTCCGACTACCTCAGCTTGATACCAATCGTCGTCGAGATCGCCTCCCGTCGCATCAATGCCAGAAAGCCCTGAAGCTCTTAATTTCGCCAGTATCCTTCCCATACCAGTATCGCGATCGACTAAGCCTTCACTCATTGGGTCAGTGTTTTCTGCTGCGACAAGATCGCCAAATAGCACTTCGTTATCGTTAGAAGAATCTTTCCACGGGTCTTGGGGAGAATTACCTGCCCCAGAAAAGTTGGTCTTTTTCATAAAATTCACTCCTTACTGGCTTAGCGCTCAGAGGTGAAAGAGTTAGAGACCAACTCTGACCCAGGTGGACGTTACGCGTTTGGGAAACTAAGCGTGGATGCTGCCATCTGGCATCGTTGCGCCGCTCAAATCCGTTCCCGTCAAGTCGGCTTCAGCGAGGTTAGCTCCCCACAGTTCTGCTCCCCGCAGGTTGGCACCGCGCAGGTTAGCTTTGCTTAGATTCGCATTAACCAAATCGGCTCCGCTTAAGTCGGCTCCACACAGAATAGCGCTCATGAGTTTGGTCTCTATTAAACTAGCTCCCTTCAGAGAAGCTCCGCTCAAATCCGCTTCGCTCAGGTCGGCTCCCTTGAGAAAAGCGCCACTGAGATCGGCTCCAGTTAAGTTGATATGCCTTAGGTCAGCGTCACTTAAGTCGATCGAGCGCAAAACTGCTCCGTTTAAGGAAACGCGATTCAATTTAGACTGGCTAAAGTTTCGCTTTCCTTCTGCATATTGCCTTAGAAGCTCTAGGATCTCCATACTCTAGCCCTATCTCTCTAATTCCATCCTATTCTATTTTGTTAAATCTATAACAAACGCTATGCCCTGGCGATCGCGATTCGTAATCTTTAAAGGTGGTTAGTAGTTAGTCGTTAATTGTCTCCCCATCTCCCCACACCTCCCACACCTCCCCCTATTTCTATTAGTCACTTTTAATCGGGATCGTCAATTAGAACTTCTCCCTGCCAGATTTTTTCTTGAAGAAGGCTAAATAAATGGGCTTCTTCGGGGGTGACTTTCTTATCTGCATAGATCGCAGTTTCTTTCTAGGCGAGAGAGCCTGCCATCAGCTAAAGCACGTTCTATCGCGACTTGAATTTGTTTGATTTCCACGATCGATTGCGCCCTATGGTTTTCCTTCAGCTTAGGCAAACCCTACTGGCGCGAATCTTAAAAGATGGCTAAAACTTTTACTGCTATACGAGTTGGGCGATCGGCTCCCAGTTGAGTACGTCTTGCAGTAAGGCTTCATAACCTTGGGTGTTGGGATGAAGTCCGTCGGGATTGAGGCGCGATCGCACCCAAGCATCTCCCCGCTTCATCCACAGATCAAAAATATCTAAATAGGGAATTTGTCGCGCCTGGCAAGCTTGCTTGGTAAATTCTTTATAGCGATATTGGTCTTGATGGTTGAAATACAGGCAATCTAAAAAAGGCATTTTGGTTTCATCGACGGGCACCATCCCCACAAAAAGAACGGGACAAAGCTGACGCGATCGCTCTAGCAGGTTAGTGACTTGTTCTTGAAACGTCTCAAATTCAGTAAATAACCGTCCGTTAGGGCGACCCAAACGCGCTGAATCGTTAACTCCCACTGAAAGAATGATTAAGTCTGGAACTTGATTGCGCAACTCTCCCCGATTGCGAAATTCATGTTCGAGTCGCTCGGACACCTGAAAGACTCTATCGCCGCGAATGCCTAAATTGTACAAAATGTGGCCGGGTTGCTCTGCTGCCATCCATTGTCTTCGCAGCCGTTCTACCCACCCTCCGCCTTCGGGGTCGCCATATCCGTAAATTAGACTATCCCCAAGCGCAATTACTCTTAAAGAAAGGCGCAAGCGCTGTTCGATAGATCTAGTCCTAGCGGCAGAAATCGTTTGCATAGAAAAAGCGAGATAGTTTCAGCTCAGCGACAACTTTACATTTCTACATATACAACTATACCCAATAATAATAGCGAACGATTGGCGTTCGTCAACCAGTCTAGTGCCTCTGTTGTTTGGGTTGGCTCTTTCACAAAGAGGCGATCGCGACAGTATTTCAAAGATATGGCGATCCCGTAAGAGTTAATAGAACGTTGAAAGCTTTTGAGCCCCAATCAAACCGAACCACAAATTCGCTCGCATGCCAGTACTACAAGCTTTACAAATAGTCAACTGCTCGGTCGTTTGGACAGAGCGCGAACGATAATTGAGGTAGGAGGCTAATTTTTCTGAGATCGCGAAATGGCAAAAAGATTTACTCAACCCTTAAATGTCAAGATCCCATGAATTTTGAGCGACTCATCGACCTCGATCTTTCTCAACCCGTATGGGAGCGATTCTTTTCCGTTGC
The DNA here is from genome assembly GCF_001904635.1 of Hydrococcus rivularis NIES-593. Taxonomy (GTDB): domain Bacteria; phylum Cyanobacteriota; class Cyanobacteriia; order Cyanobacteriales; family Microcystaceae; genus Hydrococcus; species Hydrococcus rivularis. The sequence goes on along the minus strand of NZ_MRCB01000014.1, from coordinate 40,482 downwards.
TCCCCTAGTTCTCATTGGAACGCGGGAAGAAGGAGGCGGCTACGACCTTGCCCCCAAACACATGGCGATGCCGCTGGGCTGGGGAAACTATTTTGGTTTTATGTGCACCCCTCGCCACCACACCTATCAAAACGTTTGCCGCGAGCGAGCTTTTACCGTTAGCTTCCCGCAACCCGATCGCGTGGTGTTGGCAAGTCTAGCTGCTGCTCCTCGCTGCGACGACGATTCTAAGCCTTCCCTGTCTGCCTTACCAACCTTTCCCGCTTCCGTTATCGATGGAGTATTTTTCCAAAATGCCTATCTATTCCTAGAATGCGAACTAGACCGAATTGTAGACGGGTTTGGGGAGAATAGTTTAATTGCCGGCAAGATCGTAGCGGCTCGCGTTCGGGAAGAGGGAGCGCGGTTGTCCGATCGCGACGACGGCGATCTCCTAGTGCAAATGCCCCTACTGGTATATCTTCCGCCGGGACGCTACGCAACGGTCGAGCGCAGTTTTTCTTTTCCTTTCCATTCTGGTTTCAAGCGATGATGCTCGCGAATACAAGATCGCCTCAAATGTCTCGGCGGCTGCTCGACTACCTCCACCGCCGCCAGCAGGAGACAGTCGAACTGCTAGAAAAATTGGTAAGAGCCGAATCTCCTTCGACCGATCCGGCGGCACAACAGCAAGTTTTGGCACTGCTTGAGGGAGCTTTGCAAAAACTAGACTATCGCGTCCGTCGCCTTCCCGGTCGTCGGACGGGAGGACACCTATTAGCCATTGGGCGCGATCGCCGACGAAATCAGCCGACGCAACTGTTGCTGGGACATTGCGATACCGTCTGGCCCCTGGGAACCCTAGACAAGATGCCCCTATTGCAAAAGGCAGGCAAACTGTACGGTCCCGGAACCTATGATATGAAAGCCGGATTGGTTCTGAGTCTGGCTGCGATCGCAGCCATTCGGGCGCAAGGACTCGAACCGGAAGTTGCCCCCGTCATTTTTATCAACTCCGACGAAGAAATCGGCAGCATTGAATCGACTCCCTATATCCGACGGTTGGCAAAAACCAGCGATCGCGTTTTCGTCATGGAACCATCTCTCGGTCCGATGGGAAAACTAAAAACGAGTCGCAAAGGCGTCGGTCGGTTTACCATTCGCGTCGTTGGCAAAGCAGCTCATGCCGGCTTAGAGCCGGAGAGGGGGGCTAGCGCTATCCTAGAGCTATCCTTTGTCATTCAGAAGTTATTCGCCCTTAACGACCCACAACGAGGCATTACAGTCAACGTCGGTACGATTGACGGAGGGATTCGCCCCAACGTGATTGCTCCCGAAAGCGAAGCTGTTGTAGACGTGCGAGTTCTGCATCAAGAAGATGCCAGGGAAATCGAACGAGCCATCCTGGGATTGCAACCGACCACTCCGGGCACGCAACTCATCATCGAAGGTCGTATTGGACGACCGCCAATGGAGAGAACCCCAGGCAACCAAAAACTCTGGCAGCAAGCGCAACAAGTCGCCGCCGAATTGGGATGGCAGCTTGAGGAAGAAACCGCTGGTGGCGGTTCCGACGGCAATACAACTAGCCTTTACGCACCCACCCTGGATGGTCTGGGCGCAGTGGGCGATGCAGCCCATTCGCCAGGAGAGTTTGTCTACTTGGATCGGCTGGTAGAACGAGCCGCACTCCTATCGCGACTGCTGTTAGAGCCAGCAATTAGCGATTGATGATTAGTGCTGGGGATTAGTGTAGGATTTTCTCTTTTCCCTAGCAATCGGAGGAAAAACAATGTCTGACAAATACTTCTTTGCTTCTCTGTCCCGGATCTCCGATCTAGAATCCCGTCCCTTTTCGGTTTGCCCTCTGCCTCGGTATCAATGGGCGACGGGAGATTACGTCGTCGGAGAAGTCATTCCTCCGGTGTACCAGTCCTCAAGCGTTGAGTTAACTAACGGACGCATCGCGTATTTGCTGGAAGGAGACTTAATTATCGGTGCTTTTGGAATTCGTCGAGCGACTTTGGAAGCGGTAGGAGACTGGCAATCGATCGAATCCGACGATCGCATGGAGAACATGACCACAGCAGGACTTTTCGGGCGAGTCACTTCTAAGTCTTTCCTGCTAGCCCCGCTTACCTCTCTACTGTACCGAGGTCACGTCCTTCGAGATGGGCAAAAAGTCTGCATGAAAGATTTTGTTTCTAACCTGCCAGTACTTCCCTATAATTGTCCGACAATTCTTATTGTCGGCACATCGATGTCAGCCGGAAAAACGACGACGGCAAGGGCTATTATCCATCAGCTCAAGCGCATGGATCTGAAGGTAGTTGGTGCGAAGTTAACAGGAGCTGGGCGTTACCGCGATATTTTGTCAATGGGCGATGCTGGAGCCGATAAAATCTTCGATTTCGTCGATGTCGGTCTTCCGTCTTCTATCGTTCCTCCCGAAGAGTTTCGCGTCTGCGTACGCAAATTGCTGAGTGCGATCGCAACTGAAAACCCCGATGTAGTCGTCGCAGAAGCGGGAGCCTCTCCTTTCGAGCCTTATAACGGTTCTGTCGTATTAGAAGAATTGAAAGAGCAGATTCGCTGTACCGTGCTGTGCGCGTCCGATCCTTATGCAGTCGTCGGAGTTAGCCGCAGTTTTGGTTTAACTCCCGATTTGATTAGTGGAATAGCCACCAGCACGACAGCAGGGGTGGAGTTGGTAGAAAAACTCTCAGGAGTCAAAGCTTTGACGCTTAGCGATCGCAAATCTGTACCCGAACTAACGCAAATTCTCAAAGTTAAGTTAGCCCTTTAATAGGGGCAGGTTTTACCATCCGGTTATTGTCGTAGTCGGGATGCAATAGAAAAATGGCTCTGCCCAACGCAGAGCCAGATCGATGGGAAAGTTGTGGGATTTTAGCGAACCGTTCCCTCTAAGGAGTCAACCCGAATGGGTTTGATTAAATACAACTTCAGGAACTGCCAACCGTTGGAGACGAAATAAGGTAGCTTGCGCAACAGTTTTAAGAATTTGGGGCTGCTAGATTCATCGATCGCCCGCAATTGCTCGTTATTCTTAACGCAAATCTCTAGGCGATCGTAAAATTCTGGATTTTCTACATCCAGAATGACTGGGAAAACTCGCCCTGCCGTTTCATTGGTTTTCTCAATCACGTACTTATCATATGACCGAGCTTCTAAACCGATAGAAGCGTAGAAGTCAGCACGCTGAATATCATTGAGATACATCGTCGCAAATACCGACAGCAGGAAGAAACGGCACCACAGTCTTGCCTTCCAATCATTCAAAATATCGGGCTGCGATCTCATGATCGCATCGAAGAAATCTCCATGGCGATTTTCATCCTGACACCAGTTTTCAAAAAAGCGGAAGATCGGATAGATCCGATTTTCTGGATGCTGCTCTAGATGGCGATAAATAGTGATATAGCGCCAGTAACCGATCTTTTCGGATAGGTAAGTGGCGTAGAAAATAAACTTAGGCTTAAAGAAGGTGTACTTGTGATTCTTGGTCAGAAATCCCAAGTCCAGCGAGAGTTTAAAATCCGACATGGCTTTATTCAAAAAGCCAGCATGACGGGCTTCATCTCGCGACATCAGCGTAAAACACTCTGCTAGGACTGGATTTTTATCCTTTAACCGCCGTCCTAATTCTTTGTAGAGTAAAAAACCAGAGAATTCCGCCGTGCAAGATCGTTCCAAAAACTCAATAAACAAGCGGCGAGTTTCCCCATCGATACGATCCCAAGATTGATTAAACTCTTCATCCCGAACGAAGTGATGGCGGTTATAGTCGGCGCGGAATTCTTCTAGAATCGCTCTCAACTCGTCCTCATTGGCAGAGATATCCATTTGCGCCATCGCTTCAAAATCGGTCGTGTAAAACCGAGGCGTGAGGATTGTTTCTTTGGCAGGGACTTTGATTCCCGGACGCAGTTCTTCAAATTCTGGTTTTTTGAGGGTATTGACCATGGCTTGTTTATAGTGCTTTTTTCTTTGATTGGGCTGCCTGGTGGCTTAGCGAGGTTTGAATTCCTCACAATTGGGTAAGTCTAAATTGTCTTATGCGAGGCTAGAATTCAGTCTACCAAGGTCTAGACGAGGAATTAAGCGGCTTTTCATTAAGAGTTACAACACAATATAAAATTTTGTTAAAAAAACTAGCTAAAACCTTGACAAAATTTTGAGGTGACTGAGATCGCGGCTAGAGATTGAGCGAATTCTCTGACACCCCCCTATTTTCTTGTTAGTCTGACTAATGAAAGATTAAAACAGCAATTTTTAAACCCAGAAACTCAACAATGCAGAACCAATTTCACATCAAATTTTGGGGCGTTAGAGGAAGTATCCCCTGTCCGGGAACGGATACCGTTCGATATGGCGGCAATACTTCTTGTATAGAAATGCAGGTAGGGGGCGAACGTCTCATTTTTGATGGCGGTACGGGACTGCGAGTTTTGGGCGAATCTATGCTTGCCAAAATGCCCGTGCAAGCGCATTTATTTTTTACTCACACTCACTGGGATCACATACAAGGATTTCCCTTCTTTGTACCAGCGTTTGTTAAAGGCAATCGTTTCAGGATTTATGCGATTCCTGCTCCCAATGGGGCAACGATCGAACAACGCCTCCACGATCAAATGCTCCATCCCAACTTTCCCGTCCCCTTGCAAATCATGCAAGCAGATCTGCAATTTTATGACCTCGAAATCGGAGAAACTATCAAAATTGGCGAGCTAGTTGTTGAAACGGCCAGACTCAACCATCCCGGCGTAGCAGTAGGCTATCGCGTCAATTGGAGAGGACTTTCAGCCGCCTACATCACCGATACGGAACATTTCCCCGATCGCCTTGACGAGAATGTTCTCTGGCTCTCTCGCGAAGCCGATGCGGTCATTATCGATGCGACTTACACTGACGAAGAATATTACGATGACAAATGTAGCAAAGTCGGTTGGGGACATTCAACTTGGCAAGAAGCCGTAAAAATCGCCAAAGCTGCCAAGGTGAAACAGTTGATTCTCTTCCATCACGATCCCTCCCACAACGACGATTTTTTAGATCGCCTCGGCGAACAAGCCGCTCTAGCTTATCCGAATACCATTTTGGCACGGGAAGGTCTATCGATTGAGTTGATGGAAACAACTAAAAGATTTTCGATTCCAAAACAAATCACCAACGATCGGTGACTAAATTGTGTCAAAATGTAAAGCGTGTGGGTAACATCTTCGACCGATAAAGTTTTAACGCCTAGCGCGATCGCCCTTGGCAATTTTGACGGCATTCACCGAGGGCATCAGAAAGTTTTGCAGCCAATTTTACAGGCTTCGGCTGTCATTGGTTGTCCGGCTTCTGCTCGAAAAGTTATCAGAGATAGCCAGTGTCCTTATGCGACAGTAGTTACCTTTAACCCCCATCCCCAGGAATTTTTTACCGGACAGAGCAAACAACTGCTAACGCCACTCCCAGAAAAGGTTAAGCTATTAGAACAGTTAGGCGTAGAACAGTTAGTTTTGTTGCCCTTCGATCGCGAACTGGCTGCCTTGAGTCCGCAACAATTTGTCGAAGAAATCTTAATGCGGCAGTTACAGGCGACTCGGATTAGCGTCGGAGAAGATTTTCGCTTCGGGCACAAACGGGCAGGAACGGCAGAAGATTTAAGAGCGATCGCGGCGAAATTTGGCGTAGAAGTTGTCATTACCTCCCTCCAAACCTGTCAAGGCAATGAAAGCGAGCAACCCACTCTCCGCATCAGCAGTTCTGCGATCCGCCAAGCCCTAGCAGAAGGAGACATCGATCGAGCCAACCGCATGTTGGGGCGTGCCTACACTCTTATGGGAACGGTCGTAAAGGGACAGCAGCTAGGCAAAACGATTGGCTTTCCGACGGCTAACCTACAACTTCCCCCCACAAAATTGTTACCCCGCTATGGGGTTTATTGTGTCAAAGTTTTCCTGGAAGGAGAGGGGGAGAATATTATTACCCAGTCCTCAATCAAAGGTGTGATGAATATTGGCTGCCGTCCGACAGTAGCTGGCAATACACCGACTGTTGAAGTACACCTACTCGATTGGGCAGGGAATTTGTATGGGAAAACCCTTACCGCAAGCTTAGAAAAGTTTCTGCGTCCCGAACAAAAATTTCCTTCAATCGATGCCCTCAAAGCCCAAATTGCTTTCGACTGCGACTTAGCTAGAAAAATTCTTGAGCGATCGACGTGAAATCTGGCAGGGGAATCGGGAAAGTTAGTTAATATTAAATTTGACGATTCCTATGAGAGAAAAAATTGACACGCTGACCGAAAACCTAAGTCGCACGATTGTCGGAAAAGCGAATGCGATTCGGTTAGTGTTAGTCGCCCTGCTGAGTGGCGGTCATGCCCTTTTGGAAGACGTTCCTGGGGTAGGTAAAACTCTGCTGGCGAAATCCTTAGCGCGATCGATTAACGGTCGTTTCCAGCGCATCCAATGTACCCCAGACTTGCTGCCAACCGATATTACGGGGACGAATATTTGGAATCCTAACACGAGAGAATTCGAATTTCTATCGGGACCTGCCTTTGCTAACGTTTTGCTCGCCGATGAAATCAACCGAGCAACTCCCCGCACCCAGTCCGCCTTGCTAGAGGTGATGGAAGAGAAACAGGTGACGGTAGATGGCGCAGCCCGTCCCGTTCCCCAACCTTTTTTTGTCATTGCCACACAGAATCCCATCGAGTATCAAGGGACATTTCCCTTACCAGAAGCACAAATGGATCGCTTTACTATTTCTCTGAGTCTGGGCTATCCGACCGAACAAGAAGAACTGCAAATGTTGCAAAAACAACGCCAGAGAATTAGCAGCGACGAACTGCAACCCTGCATTTCCCTAGAAGACGTTCTAGAATTACAACATCTCGTCAGTCAGGTCAAAGTGACCGCAGATTTACAGAAATATATGCTCAATTTGGTGCGAGCATCCCGCAGCGATGACGAAATTACATTAGGAGTAAGTCCGCGAGGCACCGTCGCTTTACAAAAGGCAACTCAGGCACTGGCTTTCCTAGAGGGACGAGATTATGCTATTCCTGATGATGTTAAATTGCTGGCACCTCACGTTTTGTCGCACCGTCTGATTCCCGCAGGCGGACGACAAGCCAAGACAATTGTCGAAAGGTTGCTGCGTACCATCCCGGTGGAAATCGTTGCCACTTGAAACAACAAATGTTCAACTTAGTTCGACAAAAACGGATTCGACACAAAACTGCAAAGGTTCTTTCGCCGTTCATTTTGTTATTGGCGATCGCGTTGTGGTGCGTCGGACTGGGGTGGGGGATGGCATTTGCCCTCGATCCGATTCCCAGTCGCTACGAAAACGGACGAGATTTATATTTAGAAAATTGCTCTGGCTGTCATATCGCCATTCCTCCAGAAGTTATGCCAACGGAAACCTGGAAACAACTTCTAGAAAACCCTGAAGACCATTACGGTCGATCGCTGACGAATTTGATTAGGATTACGCAACTTCTAATCTGGGATTACTTGAGTGCTTATTCCCGTCCCTTAACAACGAACGAACCCGTTCCTTTGCTGATAGAGCAATCTCGTTATTTCAAGGCACTTCATCCGAGAGTTCAATTCTCCGAACCCGTTACTGCCGACACTTGCGTTAAATGTCATCCAGGAGTGGCTCAATTTGACTATCGTACCCTGACTCCTGAATGGCAAGACGCACCATAATATCAATATCGATTATCTTTCCTTTATTTGTACCGAGCGGTTGAACCAGTTCATGAGCGAAGCAATCATTAAATTCAAAATCAAATAGGTCGCCATAACGACTAGCAACATTTCTACGGCGTTTCCCGTTTGATTGGAAATCGTGTAAGATATCGCGTAAATATCGCTGTAAAGAACGGCGATCGCTAAACTAGAATTTTTGGCTAAGTTGAGAAATTCGCTGGTTAGGGGCGGAATCATGACCCGCAAGGCTTGGGGAAATATGACCAAACGCATGATTAGAGAGGGTTTTAGTCCTAATGCCCTCGCTGCTTCCCATTGCCCTTTGCCTACCGACTGAATCCCCGCGCGAACCACTTCTGCAATAAATGCCGCCGTGTAAACCGTCAGTCCGAACGTCAAGGCGGCAAATTCCGAAGAAAGGCTCAATCCTCCTTCAATACTATTAGTGGCGCGATCGAATTGAGGTTGCTGCCAATCAAGACCGAAAATTAGGGTAAAAATGGCAGCGATCGCGATTCCGATCGATCCCACTTGAAAGGCTCGTCCTGACGACCCTTGACTTACAATTGCCTGGGTTTGTTTGCGCCAGATAATAACGGCCAAAATGGCGCTCAAAACCAGAAATCCTAAAGATAGCCAAGTCTGTAAGTTTCCAGACGGAAAAGGAATCTGCATTCCTCGGTTGGTGAGAAAAATGGAATCCCAAACGACGAGTGGATTGTCAATTTTCGGCAATCTTAAGAAAATGGCAAAATACCAGAAAAAGAGTTGCAATAGCAGGGGCGTATTGCGAAATGTTTCTACATAAACGGCGGCAATTTTTCGCACTAGCCAATTATCCGATAATCTGCCTATGCCAACGGTAATGCCGAGGATGGCGGCAAGGATAATCCCGCTTACCATCACTCGTAGCGAGTTGAGCAAACCTACCAAAAGGGCACGAAAGTAGGGGTCTGTAGGACTGTATGGGATGAGAGAATCGCCAATTTTAAAAGAAGCAGGGCGATTGGCATCGAGCAAAAATGCCAAGCTAAAATCTAAACCCCTGCGGCGAAAGTTACGAGCGAGATTATTTCCCGCAATAACGAAGATAGTAACGACGATGAAGACGATTACTACCTGAACGAGGATTTTTAGGAAGCGATCGTCTCGCCAAAAAGGAATTTTTTCGTCATTGGTCATTGGATGAAAGGATTTTAGATTTTGGCGAAGCCGCCGCATGCTCCTTGAACCTCTTCAAGGAGAACGGCGGATTTTGGATTATTAGTGGTGATTAGTTAGTCGATAGTAGTTAGTAGTGAGTGGTTGGTCTTGTCTCCCCGTCTCAGAAGTCCCCCCACTCCCCACACTCTCCTAACGGAAGGGTGGCGAATAGAGGAGTCCGCCTTTTGTCCAGAGGTTATTGAGTCCGCGTTCTAGCTGGAAAGGTTTGCCGATGTTGCGATCGTAGACTTCGCCATAGTTGCCAACGTGCCTGATGACGCGAGAGGCAAAATCATTGGGCAATCCCATCTCTTGGCCCAGTTTTTCATCGAGACCCAGAAAACGTCTGATGTTGGGATCTTGACTATTTTGAAATTTGGACAAGTTTTGAGAGTTAATGCCAAATTCTTCCGCTTGGATAAGCGTATAGGTAATCCATTTAATCGCATCAAACCATTGTGAGTCGCCATCGGCAACCGCAGGTCCCAACGGTTCTTTTGAAATCTCCGCGTCTAGCAATACATGCTCGTCTGGTTTGGGCAGCAGGGTGCGCCGACTGACCAGTTTGGAGCGATCGGCGCTAACGGCTTCGCAACGTCCTTGCTCGTAAGCGGTAAAAAGAGCATCGTCATTATCGGAGGTAACGGGAGTATAAGTCTTTACCCCCTGCGATCGCAACCAATCTGCTAAGTTTTGTTCCGTCGTCGTTCCAGAAAGAACGCAGATAGATTTTCCTTCTAAGTTTTTTGCTTCAGTTATGCCGCTTGCTTTAGCAGCCATTATCCCCTGACCGTCGTAAAAGAGCGTCGGTCCAAATTCCATGCCAACGGCTGTATCTCGGTTAATCGTCCAAGTCGTATTGCGGCTGAGTAGGTCGATTTCTCCTGTTTGTACCGCCGTAAATCGTTCTTGGGCGCTGACGGTACGGAATTCGACTTTTTTAGGGTCGTCAAACAAAGCCGCAGCAATGGCACGACATAAATCGACATCCATACCGGAGTATTCACCTTTTTCATCTACGAAGCTGAATCCCGGAACGTCTCCGTTGATTCCGCAGATGAGAGTTCCTCGGTTTTTCACGACTTCCAAGCGACTTTCACTCTCTGCTTCGCTCCCTGCACAAGCACTCAGGGAAGAGACAAGCAGCAAGGTTGCCAATAGAAAACGCCATTTCTTCATCGAGAAATTTCGGCGAGGAGCGCCGCCTCCATAATCTTTGCCAAATCTTTACAGAGACTAGCTTTTAGCCAATCTAATATAGAAATATGCTGAACTCGCTTAACGCCCTCGATTAGCCGTCGGGAGGCTCCTATGAATGCCCTCCTCATTCTGGGAATAGGTTGTGCAGTTAGGAATACAGCCTCAGATTGCTGGTGGAGATAGATTAAAAGATCGGTGTTATCGGACATTTATTTATTCGATCGCTATTGCGAAGATTGTCTCTTAAAGTCTGGGACGATACAAGTTCGAGTTTCTGCTTTTACTATCTACCTGAGTTTTGCATAAGAAGGGTGGCAGAAAACCAAAAAAATTAGCAGATTTGGATCTAAGCAACGGTTTTGGCAATAACCGCCGAGGAGTATTATGACGAATGAAGAAAGCTCGATTGGCTGCAATGCCAGTTCGGGGCGCAGGCTGTGGAGTGGTATCGCAGTCAGTGGCGCGATCGCGCTGAGCTGGCTTTATCTAAACTTGCCGACGCTGCAATGGTTTACAAGGGCAGTTCGGGAGATGAGTTTATTTAACCTCATCCTGCTCGGATTAGCGGGGTTATTTTTTATCGTGCAAGGGATACGGCACCGCCAACAGCTTCTTCGTTGGTCAGCAGTCCCCGTGCTGCGTCCCCTGCCCCTGGCGTTGATGTTTGGCAGCGCGATCGCCGCCAATGCTTTTCGCTGGTTTCTCGACTTAGATCGGTTGCCAGCGATCTGTTTTATTCTGGGCAGTTACGGTCTATTGGGGTTGTTTTTGGATAGCGCGATCTGGCAGAAAAGATTATCGATCGCCGTCGCGATCGCAACCCTCCTGCCGTTCTGCATTAAGTTCGGCACGGGTTTGGGTTTTCCCGTCCGCATGCTTACCGCTCGTGCCGTTGAATTTATCCTGGCAAGAGCAAACGTTTCCGCCCTTTCTTCCCAAGACATCATCGTTTTGGAGAATGGCATTTCCCAAGTCGATCTGCCCTGTAGCGGGTTGAGAAGTTTGTGGATAGGAACCCTCTTCCTGCTGGCACTGACCTGGTTAGAAGGTCGTCGCATCGATATCCGCTGGCTGTTGGTCGGCATCGCCAATTTGTTCTCTTTAATGCTTGCCAACATCGTGCGAGTGCTAGCGTTAGTCATCCTCGTCGATGGACTAAAACAGCCAGAAATTGCCAATATGCTACATATTCCTTTGGGGTTAATGGGGTTTCTTTCCTGTTGCTTGTTGGCGTGGGGATTGCTGCGGTTTGTGCCCAAACAGCGATCGGAAAAACGAACTGAGGAAGTATCGAGAATTCAGAGACAGAAAAATTTTAAATCCCTAGTTCCTCAAGCTCTCGTCGCGATCTGCGTTCTCGCGCTGACTTTGCTGCCCCAGCCTCCATCGATCGCGGCGCGATCGCTAACCTTGGCAGACTTGCAACTGCCATCGTCAATCGTAACGCAGGAAATCTCGCTGAGTCCTTACGAGCGAGATTTTTTTCAGGACTATCCAGGCGTAGAGGCTCGCAAACTGCGGTTTGAGGTGCGAGGGCTGTCTGGCTCGGCGATCCTGGTATCTAGCCCAACTTGGCAAGCGCACCACTCGCCCGAACTGTGCTTGCTTGGGAGCGGGTTTCAGGTCGATAAAATGGAGCGACGGCAGCTTGCCTCCGACACGCTCGGACGCTGGTTATCGCTGAATAACGGCGAGCGATCGGCTGCTTATTGGTTTCAGTCATCCGAGCGAACCACCGATGAATATCTCGCTCGTCTGTGGGGAGAAATGAACCGTCGGGAACCGATCTGGGTGATGGCATCGGTTCTGTTCGATCGCGCTAGCCGCCCCGACGATTCGGCAGTGCAAACCCTCATTGCCAGCCTTAACCAGGCTATCGATCGCCGTTTGGAGGAATAAACCGATGAACTCGCCAACTCAATCTAATGAATTCTCTCGCGTTCTTTTCTGGCTGTTCAACGGCTCGCTGCTGTTAATCGTTTATCTGGGATTCTTACCCTTTTTAGCACCTGCCATTATCGCCGATGCGATCGCCGGAAAAGTCCCCTTGAATTTCCTGATTCCCTTCGTCGGATTGGTGGGAGTTCCAACCACCTGCACCGCGATCGGAGCAATCCCAAAACAAAAGCGATCGATATCCCTATTCCAGTTGTTCTACGGCGTAGAAGCACCGCTATTGATTCTATGTCTGGCTCGCTTTTTCTGGTTGCGCGATTTAACGCCCTTCACAACCGTATTTCTGACGAGTGGGCTGCTAGGGACGCTTGCGTTTACCCACTGGCTCTTGAGCGCGAGGGGTTCCAACTCTAGCAATGCTAACTGGTGGCATCTGGCAGGGCAGACGGTGATGCTAGCGATCGCTCTTTACCTCTTGACACTATCTGCATTTTATGCAGTGCCCTTCATTAGCTTTATCCTCGTTATCCTGATTATTTTGTTGTATCTGTTTCCCCTTGGCATTATAACGATTGGATTTGGCACGCTACCATTTGGAATGGCGATCGCTTACTTGCTAGCCTGGAAGCAGAACCTAAAACAACTTGCCAACCGCCACGGCAATTTTCTAGTAGGGGGATTTATCGTTGCCGTGTTAGCGGGATGGATGGGAATTCTCATTGCTGTCGCGCATCAGCCCCAACACCAAGCATTTGCTTTGCTGCAAACTCCCTCGCAAACCGAACAAGCTCGCCAAGCGTTAGTGCAAAAATCGGAGGCGATTCGACGGGGATTGCTGAACGCCTACCTAGCGAAATACCGCTATCCTTGGTTTAGGAGCGATCGCCACATCTACGACATCTACCGTAACACCTTTGCTTTCTCCGACAGCTCTGCCCAAAACCTACAAAATCTCTACAGTGCCTTGACTGCTCCCTTTGCCTATCAGGGAACCGAAGCAGACGAGGCAAAAGCAGCCGAACTTTATGCCCAGTTTTTCGATACGCCGATTATGCGCGGAGAGCTAACGGCAATTCAGAAGGCGCTTCAGTCTACTTTCAACCGAGGCGAGGCAAAGGCAGGACTGTTAGACATTAACGAGGAGCGGGTTTGGTTAGCCCAGCAGGAAATTACCGTCAAACCTCAAGGGAACTGGGCAGATGTGGAACTTTACGAAGTCTATCGCAACCAGACCCTTGACCAAGAGGAAATTCTCTACTACTTTTCCTTGCCCGAAAGCGCTGTCGTTACGGGCGTGTGGTTGGGCGAAACAAGCGATCGCGCCAAGCGATACGTCTTTCAAATTGCTCCGCGCGGTGCGGCTCAAGAGGTTTATAACAATGAAGTCAGCCGTCGCGTCGATCCGGCTCTCCTAGAGCAAGTTGGTCCCCATCAATACCGACTCCGCGCCTTTCCCATTCCACCGTTAGGACAGGGGGAAATGCATCTATGGTTGACTTACAAAGTCTTGAAGCAAGATTCGGGTTGGGCGTTGCCCGAACTCCTCGAACGGCGCAATATCTTCTGGACATCCAAGACGAAGCGAATTGTCGATGGCAAGACGGTTGGAGCTGGGGATCGCTGGCTGCCCGCGACTCTGAGCGCAAAAAACGTGCAAGCTGTTAGCCACGAAGTCGTTTTACCCGATGGCGATCGCGTTCTAGCAAAACCGTTCGCTTCCTCCTATCGCCTTCCTCAAAATCAGCGGTTTGCCATCATCCTCGATGGTTCGTACAGCATGAATCGCCATCGTCAGCAAACTGTTGAGACTTTCCGCTGGCTCAAGGAAAATGTCCTGAAAAACAACCAAGCCGATCTTTATCTAACGGCAACCAAACCAGCCCAACCCAAACGTTTGGATGGCTTGCAAGAATTCGCGGCGAATAAAGCAACCTTCTATGGAACCCTGCAACCTAAAGAAATGCTGGAGCAGTTTTTGGCTTTGCGCGGCGATAGGGCTTACGATGCTATTCTATTTCTCACGGATTCGGGTAGCTACGAACTGACTCAAGATAGCAAATCGGTCTTACAAATGCCAGCTCCTCTGTGGCTAGTCCATCTGGGCGGACTCCAACCCGCTTATGACGATGCGACGCTTCAAGCCATCCAGGATAGTAGCGGCGGCGTTGCGACTCAAGTTCAAGAGATCGTGCGGCGACTGGGTACGCAACCTAGCTTGGGCGAGTCTGCCATCAACTTAGTCGATGGCTATGCCTGGTTTTTAGAGGAGACAAGCGAACCATCGTCTCAAGTCGAGGGATTCAGTCCCATTGCGGCGCGACAGTGGATCGCGCACTTGAGCCGAACGACCAAACCCGATGACGTTCGGGAGTTAGATGCTATCCACGCGATCGCAAAGCAGTATGAAATCGTGACTCCCTACTCATCGGCGATCGTGCTGGTGAACGATCGCCAGCAAGAAGCCCTACGGCAGGCAGAACAGAGGAGCGATCGCTTTCAGCGAGAAATTGAAGACCAACAATTACCTTCTCCTAGCTCTTTGAATACTATCTCAGCCGTTCCCGAACCTGCCGAATGGTTACTGATGATTGCGGGAGCGATCTGTCTCTGGTTTGTCTACCAGCGTCAGAAGCAGCAGAGGGGATGCGATAGTGCTTGAGTAACGAGGATTTAACAAGAGGGGCGGGTTTCAAATCTGCCCGTGCGGGAGATAGGAGAGAGTACATTTAGAATTCTCTCCTAAAAACATTCATATTCCAGAAATAATCTTTTTAATCTCTTTAAAATCAATGGTTCGGACAAAATTAAGCAGTGATAGTTCCGTAGTCATAAAGGCTATGGTAGTTGGGATGGGATTTAATTAAAGTTGGTTCTAAATCTAACTGTTGAATAAATCGTTCGAGAAGATGATAATTGAGGGCACGTCTTTTATAACTCGCCATCGAAAAGATCAAATTTGTGTCACAATCATGTTGTCCAACAGCATCCAATTTAGCTAGATTAAGAGCCGTCAACGAACTATTAAAATGAAAGTCGAGTTTAGTTAGATCGCGAGCCTGACAATCAGCTAAACCAGTAAACTGCTTACCATCACGAAACAAAAATTCAATTTGGAAACGAGCCTTGTAATAGAGATAGATCGAGTAAGCATCTAGTTCGAGGTCAGTGGAGAACAAAACCGCATAACTGCTCGCATGAGAACCAGAATTTTTAAGTAGGTAAACAAGACGAATAGGACGCTTGAGACTGATTGACCAGACCACAGCAGTATATAAATTTACATCATCTGCAAGTTGAGTGACTAGCTCAAAATTGCTGTAATCACTTAAATCAACTTTGCCAGCATATTTACGAGGTCTACCTCTTCGAGAATATTTACCTTGATAGAGATAACGTAAATTGGCATCGCGACGTAATTTTCCAATTGCCTCTAATTTGAGTTGTTTAACTCCATCAACCCATTTGATTTTACTGTAAAAGCCATCGGTGACTACATGGCGCACAGAAGTGGGAAGATAAGGACAAGTTGCTTCAAGTTGTGTCAAATAGTCATTAATTCTCGTCATTTCCAATTGTTCGGTTTTCTTGGAAGATGAAGTTGTTTTGACCAATTGAGTAACTGGCGTTTGCTGAACGCTTAGACTGTAGCTGATGTTGTTAGTTACATCTACTACTGCCATTGCCGAGATTTCCAACCCTTTTTCGCTATGGGCAGCACTGCCGTTATAGAAGTAATCCAGACCATAAGTGTGTTTTCCACTTTTAGGAATGAACGAACAATCTACTGCTAAGATTGTTTGAGATTGAGGTGGGATGGCTTGTCTAATCAATTCTTCATTGAACTTCATAAAGTTGAACGAGCGTTGATATTGTCTTCTATAGGTTCGCTCATTAAGCTGGCTGTAACGACTTAGGTTGGTGAAATTTGCTCGTCCACAAACGATGATAAGAGTCGAAAATAAGGTTAAAAGAAATTTCTGTTGGGGTTTGCTAAATCGCCCACTGAAACCAGTAGGCTTTGTATAATTGTCTTAATGCTATCCATTTTCGGTAATTGCTCAACACTTTTACCTTATCCGATGGATAGCTTTTTTTGTCCTTTTTTCTCAAAATTGTCCGAACCATTGTAAAATAAAAAATTAAATTAACTAAATTTTGCCTAAAATACCGCTTCAAATAATCTAGCGCTCGCAATCTATCTAAAGGAAGAAGCATCTTTAGCAACCATAAATTAACAAAAAGATATTTTTGGGAGTTCGCAACAGTCAGTCAGGGATAAATGACAGACAATCCCAGTAAAGTTATCTATGATATAAAAAGTAATAAATCTTTAACAATATTCATGGTTGTTTCCGATTCTCAATCAGAGCGATTCAAAACCTTCTTGAAAAATAAAGTTCTTTTTGGCAACGAGCCAACCCCTGAGTTGATTGCCATCTTGTGCGTTTATTTCGTTCAGGGAATTCTTGGCTTGTCACGCTTAGCAGTCAGCTTTTTTCTCAAAGATGACCTGGGTCTTAGTCCCGCTCAAGTGGCAGCTTTAGTAGGTGTTGCAGCCCTTCCTTGGACGATCAAACCCGTTTTTGGCTTTCTTTCTGATGGCTTGCCGTTGTTCGGCTATCGTCGGCGCTCTTATCTCGTCTTTTCGGGCATTCTAGGCGCACTTGCCTGGGGAGCGCTAGCGACGGTCGTCAACAGCCCCTGGGCGGCGACGGCAGCGATTCTAGGGGCTTCCCTCTCTATTGCCATTAGCGACGTAATTGTCGATTCCCTGGTAGTAGAACGGGCGAGGAAAGAATCTCTGGGGCAAGCAGGTTCTCTGCAATCGCTCAGTTGGGGAGTTTCAGCCTTGGGCGGATTGGTGACTGCTTACTTGAGCGGGTTGCTGCTAGAGCATTTTAGCAGCCGGACTGTCTTTGGCATTACTGCCACTTTTCCGCTGCTAGTCTCTGCCGTAGCCTGGTTAATTGCTGAAGAAAAAGTCAATCGCCGCGATCGCTCTGAATCTGAGAAGGCAACGGAAACGCCGGGCATACGGCACCAAATCAAGCAATTGTGGGGAGCGATCGCCCAAAAATCCATTCTCTTGCCAACTGCTTTTATCTTCCTATGGCAAGCGACTCCCAGCGCTGACTCGGCTTTTTTCTTTTTTACAACCAACGAACTCGGTTTTGAACCGGAATTTTTAGGGCGCGTGCGCCTCGTTACCAGTCTGGCTACTCTGTTGGGAGTTTGGCTATTTCAACGCTTCTTAAAAACCGTTCCGTTTCGGAAAATTTTGGGCTGGAGCATCGTTATTTCTACCCTGTTGGGAATGACCAGCCTGCTTCTAGTGACGCATGCTAACCGCGCTTTGGGCATCGACGATCGCTGGTTCAGTTTGGGAGATAGCCTAATCCTCACCGTCATCGGACAAATCGCCTTCATGCCCGTTCTGGTGCTTTCGGCACGCCTGTGTCCTCCTGGCATAGAAGCCTCCCTGTTTGCCTTGCTGATGTCGGTTTGGAATCTTTCAGGCTTATTATCTCAAGAACTGGGAGCTATACTTACTCACTGGTTGGGAGTCACGGAAAATAACTTCGATAAGCTGTGGTTGTTGGTATTAATTACTAATCTCTCGACTCTCCTTCCCTTACCCTTGATCCGCTGGCTGCCAAAAGGCGACCCGCAAGAATCGACTGCTGAAGGTTCGATAAATCGCTCCCTACCACTAGCAGAAGTCTACGAACATCATGCGACAGGCGCGATCGTAGAACAGCCTTTTATGCCCGACTTAGTTCCAGAATTCGTTACCACCAAAGAAGACAGATGACGGCAATTCACAATTCACAATTCACAATTGGCAATTCATCTGAAAAATCTTACAACCGTCAAGACTGGCAAAAAGGATACGAATCTCAGCCCAACGAATACAGCTATTGGGTTGATGACATTGATGGAGAAATTCCTGCCGATCTAGAAGGAACGCTATTTCGCAACGGACCCGGATTGCTCGATATTCACGGGACTCCCCTTCGACATCCCTTTGACGGCGATGGAATGGTATGCGCTATGACCTTTCAAAACGGTCGCGTCCATTTTCGCAACCGCTTCGTCCGTACAGAAGGTTATGTCGCCGAACGGAAAGCAGGGAAGATCTTGTATCGCGGCGTTTTCGGCACCCAAAAACCTGGCGGCTGGTTGGGCAATGCCTTCGATCTCAAACTTAAAAATATCGCCAACACTAACGTTATTTACTGGGAGGATAAATTACTTGCTCTGTGGGAAGCTGCCGAACCCTATCGCTTAGATCCCGCGACCCTGGAAACGTTGGGACTGGACTTTTTGGATGGAGTTTTAGAACCTGGAGATGCTTTTTCTGCCCATCCTTGCATCGATCCCAGTTGCGAAGCGGATGGGGGCGAACCCTGTTTGGTCAATTTCTCGGTGAAAACGGGGCTTTCGAGTAAGATTACCATCTACGAATTCAATCCCCAGGGCAAACTTCTGCGCCGCCACGCCCACAGCGTTCCCGGCTTTTCCTTTATGCACGATTTTGCTATTACGCCGCACTACTGCATTTTCTTTCAAAATCCAGTGATGTTTAATCCCCTTCCCTTTCTATTTGGATTTCGGGGTGCGGGAGAATGCGTCCAATTTCAACCGGGGCGATCGACTCGTATTATCGTTATTCCTCGGACTGCACCTTATCAAGAAGTAAAAACGTTTGAAACGCAGTCAGGTTTTGTGTTTCATCATGCAAATGCGTTTGAGTTGGGCGATCGCATCTGCATTGACTCGATCTGCTACGAGTCTTTACCCCAGGTCAATCCCGATGTTAGCTACAAAGAAGTAGATTTTGATGCCCTCGCACCAGGACAACTGTGGCGATTTACCCTAAACCTCGAAGATGGAAAAGTGCAGCGTCAAATGCTAGAAAGTCGTTGCTGCGAGTTTCCAGCCGTTCATCCCGATAAAGTGGGGCGTTCCTATCGCTATCTGTATCTTGGTGCAGCGCACGATGCTACGGGCAATGCCCCTCTACAAGCGATTCTTAAAATCGATTGGCAAACCGGAGAACGTCAACTTCACTCGTTTGCACCGAAAGGCTATATTAGCGAACCGATTTTCGTTCCTCGACCCGATGCTAAAGCGGACGATGAAGGTTGGGTGCTAACTCTGGTTTACGATTCCAGTCGCCATCGCTCGGATGTAATCATCCTAGACGGACAAGATTTAAATAAAGCTCCCCTTGCGCGAGTGCATCTGAAGCATCATATTCCCTACGGTTTGCATGGTAGTTGGACTTCATCAACTTTCGGGAATTAGACTAAATACCCAAATATTTTTAGTATCATTCGGAAGAAACCTAAAATCGAGGAGATTATGGGACTTTTTGACCAGGTTATCAACGCCATTAACGATCCCAATCAACAAGCCAGCACCGACCAAATCGGTCAGATTATAGGTGTAGTGCAACAACTCGCTAGTAGTAAAGGGGTCGATCCCTCCGTTGCCCAAACCGTTACATCGGTTGTCGGCAATTATGTTCGTTCCTCACTCAAGCAGCAACAGGCAACAGGCGGTAGCCAACAAATATCAGCCATCCTCGACCAATTTAGCGGCACGCAGGCAAATCCAGCCGCCGTGCAAGCCTTATTTAGCCCGCAACAGCAGCAACACATCGCCCAAGATGCCGCCCAAAAAACTGGTTTAAACGCGGATACTATTCAATCTATGCTGCCACTCATCGTTCCAGCGATCCTGAACTTGTTGCAATCGGGCAGGCAGGCTGGTGCCGCCTCTGGTTCGCCTGCGGGGAATTCGGTACTCAGCAGTTTTTTAGATAGCGATTCCGACGGAGATGTCGATATCGGAGATGCCCTTTCGTTTGCCAGCCGCTTTCTGAATCGTTAAGAGATGGGGGATTGGGACAACATTCCAATCCCCAGCTACTGCCACTCATCCCAATTTTCATTAAAGATTGAAGTATCGGGAAAAGCAGTTGGATTGCCGCTTTCGTTCAATACGCGCTGGAGTTCGAGTAATTTTCTCTCTTTGATAATAGGGGTTTGGTCAACTAGCTGATAGGGCAAAATTTTGCCATCATCTAACACAAACGCTGCTGTTATACCAGCCGCCGCCCCCGACGACCACTCAAAGGAATGGACTCGATAGGCTGCTGCGGCAATGTGGCTGACAGCGATACTTTTTCCTGCCACTAACAAATTATCGATTCTCTGGGGAATCATCGCCCGCAGGGGAATCTGGAAGGGATAAGCTTGTCCTGCGCCTCGACGTTCTCCTTCTCGTTCCGTATTTCCGGGGGCTTCTGGGGGTAATTGAGTCATACAGGGATGGAAATCGATCGCGTAGTGACCGATTCCCACCGAATCGGGATAAATAGTAGAACGCTTGCGCCGCTTGACGGCATCGGGCGAAACCTTGCCGCCAATGACATCTAATCCTTCTAATCCTGCTAAAGTCGCTTGCAGGCGACGATAAGTTTCGGGGGATAGGGTTTGGCGATAGTAGTCATCTTGGTAGTTGCGGCGGGAAATATCGATTTCTGTAATCGAGAAGCCATCTGCATAGGCATAGGAAGGTCTTCCTAAAATTCGCCGTCCTTCGCGCATGTAGGGATACTTAGACAAACCGTGTGCCGTTCCCATAGGAGAATCTAATCCTGCGAGGAAACGATTATTGGGATTGGGTTTTTTCACGCCATCTCCCAGTTGAGAATCGGTCGTTCCCATTACCAGCCAGTAAAAGTATGCCAAGGCGTGGTCTTCACCTCTGCGGAGGGTTTCTGTCCGCAATCCTCCCATCCAACCGCCGGGGTTTAATTGTCCGGTTGCTTTGAGTTGTTCGCGGGTGTAAATGAGATTATCTTGAGAGGTTCCCGGACGATAATCGTTGCCCCACGTCCAGTTTTGCATGGAAATATCTCCAGGCGTGGGAGCATCAAAGGTCACGCCGCCAAATGTTTCCGATTGTCCTTCTTGGGGACTCCAAATGCGTCGATAGGTGAAAACTAAATTGAAGTTGGCTAGACGTTCTAATTCATAACTGAAGTAGGGGGCGTGCTGGAGATAAAATGGAGGCATCTCATGCTTTTGCGATTCCTCGGTCGCTTCCATGGCGAAGGTGTAAGTAAATCCCTGGGTGCAATAGGGATCGGCAGTCGCGCTAGAGGAGGAGGGTTCTAGATAGGAACGAGGATCGATGCCCAAGCGATAGGGAACATCTGCTAGACCAACGATTTCTCCGGTTTCAGTTGCTTCGATAACGTACCAGTCAGCGGGTTTTTGTTGGTTGGAAGCTTTGGGAACGAAGCGAACGATGGTTTTTTTGAAGCGGGGAGAATCTTCGTAGCGATAGGCATCTTCAATGGTTTTTGAGAGGGGTTCGCTATTGAGAGGCGGTGCGCCTTCGGCAGGGCTATGTTGAATCGCGATCGCGCCCTTAATTTGTTCTCCCGTTCCTCCATTCGGGACTTTGCCGATCTCTAACTCTTTAATAACGGTGGTCGGATACCATTTCAGCGTTCCTTTGCCTTTGCGGGCGGCATCCTGTAATTGTTCCATCAATAGTTGATGACCGTCGCTAGGAAGAAAACAGGATTCGCTAACCCAACAATCGCCAGGATTGAGTTTGTCGTATTTCTTTTCGATCCGCTTTCTTAATTCTAGATAGCCGCGAGGATAGAAGAGACGTTCCCGCTGGGTTTGACGTTCGTCTAGGGCAGAAGTTCCCTGAGAAGAAATTTGTCCTCCCACCCAGTCGGTAATTTCTGTCAAACAAACGGTTTTTCCTTTCAATAAGGCTTCATAAGCTGCTGCCGTTCCCGCTAGTCCGCTGCCAACAACCAAGATATCGCATTCTACCGTTTGGTCGGGATTTCTCGGCGGTGCAGCAAGAGTTAGGGGAGACATGGATTCCCAAACAATTAGACTCACGGGAATGGAAATAACACTCCGCCACCAATGACTGACAATCTTTTTCAACATTATCTAGCAATTATCTATGTTTCATACTTTATTATCGAATCTTCAGTACTCATCGATCGCTTTTTCCCGATTCCCGTTCCCTAAATTAATGCAATTTAGATTGCGAAAAAATTGCCGATTTTCTTACAAGTCGTCCCAAAAGTATAAAACGTCATGTTGAGCGAAGCGAAACATCTAAGTACACCAACTATCATAGATTCTTGGTTACGCTCTCCTGCACCCAGAATGACAAAATGGACTTTGGGGATGTCCTCTTAGATAGGGTTAAACTTTTCCGTTGCCTCTCTCCAACCTTTGCACAAGTGCCAAAATAGTAGATATTGCAGGAATTCTCTTGACTTGTAAAGCCAATGTCTTATACGCCCAAGTATCTTAGCGGTAGCGAAATCCGACAAAAATTTCTAGACTTCTATGCGCAGCGACAGCATAAAATCTTACCCAGCGCTTCTCTCATTCCAGAAGATCCGACGGTATTGCTGACTATCGCTGGAATGCTACCGTTTAAACCAATTTTCCTCGGTCAAAAGACACCGGACTACCCTCGCGCCACCACCTCCCAAAAATGCATCCGTACCAACGATATCGAAAATGTGGGACGCACTGCCAGACATCATACCTTTTTCGAGATGTTGGGCAACTTTAGCTTTGGGGATTATTTTAAAGAAGAGGCGATCGCTTGGGCGTGGGAACTGTCTACTGAAGTTTTCGGATTGCCACCAGAACGTCTTATTCCCAGCGTCTTTGAAGAAGATGACGAAGCATTTGCTATCTGGCGCGATAAAATCGGCATTCCTCCCCACCGGATCAAGCGCATGGGGGCAGACGATAACTTCTGGACATCTGGTCCCACAGGTCCTTGCGGTCCCTGTTCGGAAATTTATTACGACTTTCACCCAGAATTAGGAGACGAGAACATCGATTTAGAAGACGACAGTCGCTTCATCGAATTTTATAATCTGGTGTTCATGCAATATAACCGCGATGCACAAGGAAATCTCACTCCCTTACAAAGCAAAAACATCGACACGGGAATGGGACTAGAAAGGATGGCGCAAATCCTGCAACAAGTCCCCAATAACTATGAAACCGATCTAATTTTCCCCATCGTTAAAACGGCGGCGGAAATTGCAGGGATTGATTATTCAAAAGCAGACGAGAAAACCAAAGTATCTCTAAAAGTCATTGGCGATCACATTCGCGCCGTAGTCCATATGATTGCCGATGGGATTAGCGCATCGAATATCGGTCGCGGTTATGTATTGCGTCGCCTCATTCGTCGAGTTGTGCGTCACGGGCGTTTAGTTGGAATCGAAGGCGTTTTTACACCTCAAGTTGCTGAAGTTGCGATCGCGCTGGCTAAAGATGTTTATCCTAACGTTATCGCAACAGAAGAAGACATTAAAGGTCAACTGCAACGAGAAGAGTCCGCTTTCCTCAAAACTATCGAAAAAGGAGAAAAACTACTCACAGAAATTGTCCAGAAAGAAAAGCAACAGATTTCTGGCGAAGATGCCTTTACGTTATACGATACCCATGGCTTTCCTTTAGAACTAACCCAAGAAATCGCCGCAGAAAACGGTTTAACTGTCGATGTAGAAGGGTTTGAGAGGGAAATGGAGAAACAGCGCCAACGCGGCAGAGAATCTCACAAAACCATCGACCTCACCGTACAAGGTAGCCTAGATAAACTGGCAGAACACATTCATTCGACTGAATTTGTTGGCTATACTCAGTCTCAATCGACTGCCAGAGTCGAAGCTGTTTTAGTAGATGGAAAAACCGTCGAAGCGGCAGAAGCAGGAGAGCAAGTTCAGATCGTTCTCGATCGAACGCCTTTCTATGCGGAGTCTGGGGGACAAATTGGCGATAGAGGTTATCTCACTGGAGATAATTTACTAATCCGTATTGAAGACGTCCAAAAAGAATCGGATTTCTTTGTTCATTTCGGTCGCGTCGAACGGGGTATTATCCAGGTAGGCGATACCGTCACCGCACAAATCGATCGCGCTTGTCGTCGTCGCGCCCAAGCCAATCATACCGCAACCCACCTATTGCAAGCAGCACTTAAAAAGATCGTCGATGATTCGATTTCTCAAGCGGGTTCTTTAGTCGCCTTCGATCGCTTGCGTTTCGATTTTAACTGTCCTCGTGCTTTAACTCAGGAAGAATTACAACAAATCGAGGAACAAATTAATACTTGGATTGCCGAGGCGCACGATGCTCAGATTTCTATTATGCCCCTAGAAGAAGCAAAAACCAAAGGCGCGATCGCGATGTTTGGGGAAAAATATGGCGCACAAGTCCGAGTCATCGATATTCCTGGCGTTTCGATGGAATTGTGCGGTGGAACTCACGTGAGAAATACCGCAGAAATCGGACTGTTTAAAATTGTCTCGGAGACGGGGATTTCTTCTGGAGTCCGGCGGATTGAGGCAGTTGCCGGTCCTGCGGTTTTAGAATATTTAAACGTGCGCGATAAAATCGTTAGAGAGTTGAGCGATCGCTTTAAGGCTAAACCCGAAGAAATCAGCGATCGCATTACCAGTTTACAAGCAGAATTAAAAGCGACTCACAAGCAATTAGAAGCTGTCAAACAAGAACTGGCGATCGCAAAATCCGATCGATTATTAGCACAAGCAGAGTCAGTCGGCGCGTATAAGGTTTTAGTTGCAGAAATGGGAGATATCGATCCCGATGCGCTGAAAACTGCTGCCGAAAGATTGCAACAAAAACTCGGCGAAGCTGCTGTTGTTTTAGGTTCCATTCCTGAAGAAGGTAAAGTCAGTTTAGTTGCTGCTTTTAGTCAAAAAGTGAATAAAGACAAGAAGCTACAGGCCGGTAAATTCATCGGCGAAATCGCCAAAATCTGTGGCGGTGGCGGCGGTGGAAGACCGAATTTAGCTCAAGCTGGCGGGCGCGATCCGAGTAAGTTGAAAGAAGCGTTAGAAACTGCCAGGAAACAGTTATTTAAAAGCTTGCAGTAATTCGTAGGGTGGGCAATAATTGTCTATTTTACTCCAAATTGTTAAAGCTTTATATCTTGTTTACCATAACCAGTAAACATTAAAATCTTGCCAAGAAATTTATTTCTTGGCTAACAGCATAAGTCCATTAAAACTGAGATATTGCACCATTCTCAACGACTGTTCTTGTAATTAATTTCCTGTCCGTAAGTTATACCAATTTTCAGGTTTTCGCGATGACATTCTTTACCCCTCTCTCTATTTGGGAGAGGGGTTAGGGGTGAGGGCGATCGACCATCTCTGTCATTAATGAATGAAAAATGATATTAGGGAAAAAAGAAAACTTAACAAAAGAGGAATAACCAGTGACCAGTGGATTAAAAAACAGCTGGTCACTGACTATAAAGGACGTACTCTTTCTATTTAGGCAGATAAAACCATCTTCTAAGAAGAGTGCTTTCTGAAAAATCCGATCGGCGATCGCGCTTCTCGCTTTTAAGGTATTATATTTGTTTCTTACGGGCTTGGAGGGACTCGAACCCCCGACCTTGTGGTCCGTAGCCACACGCTCTAATCCACTAAGCTACAAGCCCTTGGTTTCATTCAACAGTATACCATAGTATCACAGATTCTAGCGATGACACAAGATCTAACTGGCGATCGAAAACTTTCTCATCTCAATACCCAAGGAGAAGCCCAGATGGTAGATGTTTCCCACAAACAGTCTACCCGACGAGAAGCCATAGCCGCAGGTCAGGTGCGGATGTCAAAACATACCTTTGAAGCGATTGAAGCAGGAAATTCCCACAAAGGAAACGTTTTAGGAACGGCAAAAGTCGCCGGGATTATGGCAGCCAAACAGACTGCTAATTTGATTCCTCTGTGCCATTCCCTGCCTTTGCACAAGATAGACGTTCAAATCATTCCCGATGCCGAACTCCCCGGCTACCAAATTCGGGCTTCCGTCGCCACTAAGGCAGAAACGGGTGTAGAAATGGAAGCCCTGACAGCCGTTTCAGTAGCTGCTCTAACGCTCTACGACATGGCAAAAGCACTAGAAAAGTCAATCCAGATCGAGTCAATTTGCTTACTCAGTAAAACTGGTGGAAAATCGGGAGATTATCTCAGCCAGAAAGATTAAAATTATTTAAAATTAGATCAAATCGTATTTGTGACAGATTGCAGCAAACAAGGCAGCTAGAGCAGTGATTGCCAAGGCAATTAGCGGATGTTGTCCTTGGCTGACGGCAAAGGAAGTCACGACCCCAGCGCCTAACCCAGCAGTTAATGCTGCCCCAACAAAATCTTTATCCGTGTTTTTCTTGTACATAAACGTTCTATCCAGTAGCTAAATGACTGACGAGAGAAAATAGTGTTCTCAAAAATAGCACTCCGTTTCGAGCTGCTGAATAGCAAACTGAAATATTGCAATCAAGCTTTAGATTTAGCTAATTTTCTTAACAATAGAATGGAGTCTCGAACGATACATTAGGATACATTAGATCGAGATGGAGTCCAGATTATTGCGCGATTTATGTCCAAAACTCATACTGTTGAAATTCGTCACCAAGGCAATACCCATATCATCCAAGTTTCAGAGGAGCAAACTATCCTAGAAGCGGCTTACGCTGCGGGAATAGATTTGCCGAGTTCTTGCCATGCCGGGGTTTGTACCACTTGTGCGGCTCAAATTCTTCAGGGAGAAGTCGATCGCGGCGATGCGATGGGAATTTCTCCCGAACTGCAAAGCGAAGGTTACGTATTATTATGCGTTGCTCGTCCTCTTAGCGATCTAAAAATCGAATCGGAGAAAGAAGAAGCGGTCTATCAGCGGCAATTCGCACAGCCTTAATTCGGGCAAGAAATCGACGATCGCTCAGATGCGAATGATTGGCTGGGATTATCCATTCAATCCCAACAACCGCTTAGTGTGGATTACGGCTGCGATCGTCACGATTTCTTCTTTTACCCGATAGATGATGCGATAGGTATAGGCGTTTTTTTCTAGGATAGCTGGGTCGCTAAATTCAGGAACGACCGACCCAGTGCAAGGACATTCGATGAGGTCGCGGGTGGTATCGACAATCTTTTTTACCACCGCTGCCGCATAGGAAGGCGAGTCGCGGGCTATGTAGGTGGCAACTGCGTCTACATCTTCAACTGCTTTAGAAGACCAAACTACTCGATAAGCCATTTTCTTAGAAGCCCTTCGACCTCCTCCTGTTTCAGCCCATTTTCTGTGTCTGCAATATCAAGTCCTTGACGGACTTTTTCCAGGACATATAGATGATACTGGATATCTTCAATTGAACAATCATCTGGTAATTGATTCAAGATAGATTTAATGGCTTCTTTGATAGTATTCATACAGATATTACTGATTTTTAAAAGGTTAGAGAAATTATTAAGGTTAAATTAAAATTGCGATCGCCTCAATCGGAGTAGAGGACATCCCAAAAGTCCATTTTGTTATTCTGGGTACAGGAGAACGTAACCAAGAATCTCTGTTTGGAATTGGTATGCTAGATGGATTTTCGAGTCAGTAGAATACAGAATTTTTTTCCTTTTCCCTTTCTCCCAATCGACAAAAATTTTGTCTCTCATCTAACTCAAAAGTGCAGTAAGATGTTTGACTTCGCGATCGCCAAGCTCAACATGACATTCCATACTTCTCAGACAACCTGTTAGCTACTTCGAGCGCGGGCAACAGTAACGAGCTATTGCCAATGCGTTCTACTGTTGGTAGCTGCCTATTAGGAAATAGTATAGTATCTTCACCCGATAGAGTGAAGAAAAAGTCAGGGTTCTTAAACCTTGGAATGTATGCTCTCTTGCTCTTTATAGAAAAAATAAGCGACAAAAATAGGGGATTTAGAACCAGAAAACTCCCTCTGCTAACTCCTCGTTCCTTAGATAAGCGATCTATCTCTAAATCGTTTGATTAACCAATCATCGAAGCCGTTAAAAAAATGACTCCAATCGTACTAATAGCCAACCCTAGCGATCGCGTGACTGGAAAAGCGCGATCGCTAAATTTTTCTAAAATCACTTGACTAATCGCCCAGATTGTGGTATTAACGAGGGACTGAATAATTGCAAAACCGGCTAAGTATGCAACTAACGGAGTCATTTGTGCCCCAACAATTGACTCTCCATAGGCATAACCGTGAAAAATTCCGGCAACAATTGCTAAAGCGGCTAAAACAATTCCATAAAATTTAGGCGGATTCACCCTGATGTTTCTTAGTGCCAATAAGATTCCAAAAAGTACGACCGATGCAGAAATAATAATTTCAGGAGAAGGCAAGTTAACTGCTTGCAGATGAATTCCCGTTCCTAGCAGAGTCCCTAAAATAAAAACAGTGGGAATATAAATGCCGCGATCCACAACTGCCGCGATCGCGCCAATTGCCACCACAAAAGCAAAATGATCCAAGCCAATAATCGGATGGGCTAACCCCGAAGTAAACCCTTCAAAGAAGTTAGCCGGCGTATTCCCTCCGATAGCGTGGTGCGCCATCGCCTGTCGAGCAAAGCCCAAAAACGCGATTGCGACAACGGTGGAAAGCGTACCAATCTTGAACCACCGTTGACTAACTGTTAAATTGAACATCCTCTGTACCTCGCAGATAGATAGAAAAATGCCAGTTCTTTTATCGGCGGGCATCCTGACTCATCGATTTTAGATTTCCGATTTTGGATTGATAACTCACTAGATTGCTACTAATCCAATCCAAAATCTAAAATCCTTTCATCCAAAATCAAAAATCAAATCACAGTTGCGGGACAGCGTTGGAGTTGCACCAAACTTTCCCCGTTACCTCTAATGGCTGCTCCCTATTAGAACCGATAATCTGGCATCATACTATTATTGAGAACGCAAAATTCAAATAGCTTGGGCAATGACGGTACGATGTCGGGGACTATTAGGAATGATAACAGGGTTCTTAAACCCCGCTTCAAGCAAAGCTTGTTTGATATCCAAAGCAAAATATTGACCGAGAAAGGGTTCTGTACTTTTGAGTAACGTCAAAACGTAAGGCGGCATTTTCTTGTAAGCCTCAGAGTGAGGATTCATATCCATAAGAGTGAAATATCCGCCGGGACGCAACAATCGGCGTGCCTCGCGCAAGATTTCCCTAGCTGCTTGTTGAGGAAGTTCGTGAAACATCAAAAAAGCAGAGACTAGATCGAAAGAAGCATCCGGTAAACCTGTCGATTCCGCAGCAGCATGTATCCAATCAATCCTGGCGTTGCGTTCTCTAGCCCGATATTGGGCTACAGCTAGATAGTAAGGAGACAAATCCAAGCCAGTAATTTTTGCTTGGGGATAAACCTTTTGTAGCGCAAAGGTACTCAGTCCTACGCTGCAACCCATGTCTAAAATATCTTGAGGCTCGATCGAGAGTTGTGCCCCTAAGACATCATGATAACTCTGGCGAAGCTTTGGATCTCCATTAATCCCTGCGCCTTGCCAAATTGTGGCATGAACGGCATAAGCAGCTGATTCCAATTCTAAGGCAGCATCCCAGTTTAAATTCCCTTTTTCGTAAGCATGGAAGGAACGCAGATAATAATCGGGATAGATTAATTGGGAATTTTCTACTGTAGCGAGTTCGCTTTCCCAGTCGTGAGATCGCAACTTTTGTACGTTTTCCCGCCAAGGCACGCCAATTTTTTCTGCCCGTTTAATCATCATGTTGCGGGCTTGGTGTTTTGCTAGGTTAGCTAAAGGTTTGATGGAAAGTATGCCATCGATCAGATAAGAAGCTAATCTCAATTGCGTTTTAATTGATGTGGCTGTCATGGAAATTCTTGATGTGAAGTTGATTTAAATTGACTGTATCTCTTTTTTGGGACCTACATAAACCCGCGATCGCGCAATAGAATAGAAGTAGAGTCCTCGAAAGCTAGAATTTGAGAGACGCTATTGCGCCTTTAGCGTTCTGTTTTTTTTCATTACTGTGTTTTAAATCGAGATCGAGATAGCAGCCACGTTCCTATCTCGGTGCAGTTTGGTCGTTTAGTAGACTTGGTCAGGAAACGGCTTATGTTAAATTATCCATCATTGCATCAAGAACCGCGTTACGCACCAGCAGGAGTAATTCCCCTCAATCGAGATCGTTCGCATCTAGATTGGTTAGCAGCCCATGGTCGTCTTATTGCTCGCCAACGCGAAGAAACCGAAGATCGGTTGCTCGATAGTATAGATTTATCGGATTTACTCGATGTAGAAGAGGATATCTTTGAGGGTACCGAAGTTGAAACCGACCAGGAGTTCGATACCCTAGACGAAGAGTACCTCGACGAAACCACATGAAGCCCTCAATCTTCTCAACCTTGTGGCAAAAATCTTACTGTCTATTATTTTCCCATTAATGGGTCAAAATCAATTACAAAAGTAGGTAAGAAAGGCAAAATTGAAAAGTTTCGGGAAAAATTCTATTTTTCTCGAACACGCCTTTCATTGTCTGGCGCGATTCGGAGAATAAGCGCGATGCCCCTACTCAATCGTCGATATTGGTTTCCATTACTAATAATTTTAGGGGCTGTACCCGCGATCGCGCAAGAAGCTAACTTCGGGCAATTAAAGCTGGCTAGCGGTTTCGATAAAATAACGGCTGTCGTTAGCGGCTACACTAGCGGCTCTTACTCTCTATCGTCTATTGCCAACACAGATCGATATCGCAGACCTTGCGTTGGCTACGGTGCGCCCAACCCCGATCATATCTTAGTACTGGAAAATGATTTTCCGAAACTGGCATTGCAAGTAGACAGTGGTGGAAAAGATACCACCCTGGTTATTCGAGGACCGGATAAAAATACGATTCGCTGCAACTTCGGCACCAATGACAGCCAAGATGCTCGCATCGAAGACAGTGACTGGAAAGCAGGACGATACGAAATCTGGGTCGGCTCGATGAAGTCCGGTCAGCGTTTAAACTATAGACTATCTGCCCAGTAATGGGATAGAATTATGAAAGAACAAAATTAAGATAATGGAGCAATCTAGTGACTCAGCGACTAAAACGATGGGAGTCGCCGCGTCGCCAAGGACGCAACGATAAGGGGAAAGGCGGTTCGGCACGACAAAGACAACTGAAAAAACAACAACAAATGCTGCGCAAAAAGCTAAAAGAGAATTCTCAAGCCAAGCAGCCAAATCAACAAGAGGGAAGAGAAATAAATCTCTTCCCTCTAATTTTTTGTCGGGCGATCGCGTTCTATTTTTTTTATTTTAAGCAGCAACTTAATAAAGTTCCCTATTCTCGTGCTGAATTAATATCATTTTTCATTCATTAATGACACAGATAGTCGATCGCCCTCACCCCCAACCCCT
This sequence comes from Hydrococcus rivularis NIES-593, assembly GCF_001904635.1. GTDB lineage: Bacteria > Cyanobacteriota > Cyanobacteriia > Cyanobacteriales > Microcystaceae > Hydrococcus > Hydrococcus rivularis. The sequence continues at coordinate 9,179 of NZ_MRCB01000014.1, read as the reverse complement.
CTCCCAAATAGGGAGAGGGGTGAAGAATGTCGATCGCGAAAACGTGAAAATTGGTATAACAACTGGCCCCGCTGCCAAAAATTACATTTTGTAAAGAAAAAAAAGCGATCGCTTTCTGGGATTTTCCGTTGCGATCGCACTAATTTTTCCGTTGCGAGTTTAAACTGAAACTTCGCTCAACTCGCGGGTCATATGGTCGAAAGGCTCGTCTACAAAAGAAGTATCTGACACTCCAGCCTCAAAGACCAACTCTTTAACCATTTCTTTCATAATTTGAATGCCTCGCACCGTTGGTCCGATGGGCACTCCTAGAGAATTATAGGTTTCTCGCAAGCCTTGCAGCACCCGTTCGTCCAAGACATTAGTATCTCCCGCAACCAGCGCATAACTGGCATAGCGCAGGTAATAGTCCATGTCCCTCAAACAAGCCGAATAACGACGAGTCGTATAGGCATTGCCTCCAGGACGAATCAATTCTGGAACTTCTTCAAATAGTTGAGACCCCGCTTTTTTGACGATGACAGGAGAATTGGCATTAATGACGGCTGCTGCGGTGATGCGGGCGGTGCCAGACTCGAAATAAGTCTTTAGCTTGTCCATTGCATCCCGATCCAAATAACGTCCTGTCACGTCATAGTTTCTAATCAGCTTAGTAACTGCATCTCGCATTAAATTTTTCTCCCAACAGCAATTTTTTTTTAGTGGCTTAACAAAAAAGCCTTATTTTTTAGCTTGCTCGAGGAAGCAGCGCGAATCTCTTCACGCTGACCCTTGAGTTTCGATCTATTTATTTATAATCCCACAGGGATGAACTGCTATAGACTTCGTTCGAGTAAGTCATTTATGTTGTTTGACAATATCGTTACTTTTCTATAGATTTCTTCATAAATAAAGCCCAACAATCAATAGTTAGTATAGTTAAATACATTTTTGTATTGTTTACAGATTTGAGTGCGATCGAGATAGAAAATTTTGTATCAAATAATACAAACCAAGAGCTAACCTCTCTCTACGATGAATGATTCGAGACATAAAATACAGTTAAATCCGCAAGGAGTCATCCATGCCCGAAACGCCCCAAGAAGTCTTGAAGATGATTCGAGACAACAACATTCAGATAATCGACCTCAAATTCATTGACATGCCAGGGATCTGGCAGCACTGCTCTTTTTATCAAGATCAAATTGACGAAAGTGCTTTCGTTGATGGGGTTCCCTTTGATGGTTCGAGCATTCGGGGTTGGAAAGCCATTAATGAATCTGACATGGCAATGGTACCCGATCCAAAAACTGCATGGATCGACCCCTTCTACAAAGAGCCAACCCTGAGCATGATCTGTAGCATTAAAGAGCCTCGCACGGGGGAATGGTATACTCGCGATCCTCGCTCTATCGCTCAAAAAGCCGTTGATTTCTTAAGAAGTACTGGCATTGGCGATACGGCTTTTTTTGGTCCTGAAGCTGAATTTTTCGTTTTTGACGACGTTCGCTTCGATCAAACCGAAAGTCAAGCTTATTACTATGTAGACAGCGTTGAAGGTCGCTGGAACACAGGTCGCATAGAAGAAGGCGGCAACTTGGGTTACAAGCCTCGCTATAAAGAGGGCTATTTCCCCGTTGCTCCCACGGATACGCTGCAAGATATGCGTACCGAAATGCTGCTGACGATGGGCAAATGCGGCGTGCCTATCGAAAAGCACCATCACGAGGTAGCAACTGGAGGACAAAATGAGTTAGGTATCCGCTTTGCTACTTTAATCGATGCGGCCGACTACCTAATGACTTACAAGTACGTCATTAAAAACGTTGCCAAGAAGTACGGCAGAAGTGTCACTTTCATGCCCAAACCCCTGTTTAACGACAACGGTTCTGGGATGCACACTCACCAGTCTATCTGGAAAGACGGACAACCCCTCTTCTGGGGCGACGGCTATGCTAACTTGAGCAAGCTGGCGTTGAATTATATCGGCGGTTTGCTCAAACACGCTCCCGCTCTCCTAGCGCTGACCAATCCAACAACCAACTCCTACAAGCGTTTGGTGCCTGGTTTTGAAGCGCCCGTCAACCTTGCCTATTCTCAAGGAAACCGTTCGGCTTCCATCCGCATTCCGCTATCCGGCACAAATCCCAAGGCAAAGCGTCTGGAGTTCCGCTGTCCCGATGCTACCTGTAACCCTTATCTGGCTTTTGCTGCGATGCTTTGTGCGGGTATTGATGGCATTAAGAACGAAATCGATCCGGGCGATCCTTTAGATGTTGATATCTACGATCTCAGTCCTGAAGAGTTGGCTAAAGTTCCTTCTACTCCCGGCTCTCTAGAAGCTGCTTTGGAGAATTTGGAGAAGGATCATGCCTTCTTGACGGATTCGGGTGTCTTTACCGAAGACTTCATCCAAACCTGGATCGAATACAAACTCGACAACGAGGTCAACCCGATGCGCCTGCGTCCTCATCCCTACGAGTTTGCGCTCTACTACGATGCGTAAAAGCGATTAGCTTGACGTTGATGAGTTCATATTTTCTCATTTTTTGCCACCTCTTAAGGGTGGCTTTTTTACTTCAGTCCCAACCGCTCCCCCTAACTAGCTCTCTTTCTGGAAAGAAACCAACGAATCAATAATTTCTCTAATTCAACCCACACGAACATTAAAGTACTAAAGCCGATACAGATGAGTAACTGCTCCATCGTAAGGAACTGGGTGCCAAAAAATCTTCGCAAGGGTTCGACGTAGATTAACATTAACTGAAAGATAGTTGTTATCGCGACTGCGGCGAGTAAATAGGGATTGGAGAGAGGATTCATTTCTATAGTAAGCCGAGTACTCGAACGAACCGCGATCGCGTGACCCATTTGCGCCAGACACAGCGTTGTAAATACCATCGTTTTCCAACTATCGGGATTGCCGACTTGGCGGGCTTGGGTAAACGACCAGATCATTAAACTAATGCTAATAATGGAGAAAATCAGACCGATACGAATGATGTAAGAGCCTAATCCTCTAGCAAAAATGCTTTCTTTGGGACTAAAAGGCAGGCGGCGCATGATATTGGGATCGGCGGGTTCTACCGCTAGCGCCAGGGCGGGCAATCCATCGGTAACCAAGTTCATCCAGAGAATTTGTAGCGGCGTTAGGGGAACGTCCGGCACTCCCAAAAGTGGTGCGGCAGCAATGGTTATGACTTCGCCGATATTACTGCCGAGAATATACTTGACAAAAAGACGGATATTGTTGTAAACGACTCTGCCTTCTTCTGTAGCGGCGACGATGGTGGCAAAGTTGTCGTCTAGAAGAACCATATCGCTCGCTTCTTTACTGACATCGGTTCCGGTAATTCCCATGGCAATGCCGATGTCTGCTTGTTTGAGCGCGGGAGCATCGTTTACCCCATCTCCCGTCATGGCTACAAATTTGCCTCGCTTCTGAAGCGCTTGTACGATCCGCAGTTTGTGTTCGGGGGCGACGCGGGCATAAATCCTAACGCGATCGACTTCTTCTTCTAGCTGGCTTTGGGAGAGCTTTTCCAACTCTCGTCCCGTGAGGATGCGATCGCCCTCCTGAATAATTCCCAATTGTTTGCCGATCGCCTGGGCGGTTAACTGGTGGTCTCCGGTAATCATTATCGTGCGAATGCCTGCCTCGCGACATTTGGCGACTGCCTCTTTGACTTCCGGTCTTGGGGCATCTAACATGCCCACTAACCCCAGCCAAATCAAATTTTGTTCGATTGTTTCCGCCGAGTCAACCTCTGGAATAGCTTCCAAGGGTTTGTAAGCAAATCCCAACACTCGCAACCCGCGCCCTGCCATGTCATTATTCATTTGGAGAATTTGCTGTCGTTGCTCGTGGGTCAGAGACAGGATGCGATCGCCGAGCTGATAGAATTGACAATGATCTAAAACTAACTCTGGCGAGCCTTTGGTAAACATTAAATAGCTTACAGCTTTTAGCGATAAGCTTTCAGCCAACCGGTCGCCGATCGCCCAATTCCCAGACCAACAAATAACGCTCATCCGCTTGCGTTCGGAGGAAAAAGGAATTTCTTCTACTCGCTTGAAGTGGTGACTGAGGGCTTGTTGCTGGAAACCTGCTTTTCCTGCTAGGGCAAGCAATGCCCCTTCCGTGGGATCGCCAACGATCTTCCATTCCTCTTGTCCCTGCTGGGTAAGTTGAGCGTCGTTACATAGCGCGCAAGCCATTAACAATACTTGCAATTCCGGATAGTTCTCGATTGCGATCGCTCGCCCGTCTGTATCGAGAAACTCTCCTATGGGCGCATATCCTTCTCCCGTCACTTGGAAGCCGCTCCCAAGGATCTCAACTTCTCGAACCACCATTTTATTTTGGGTGAGCGTTCCCGTTTTATCCGAGCAGATGACGTTGACAGAACCAAGCGTTTCTACGGCTGGTAATTTGCGAATCAGCGCGTTGCGCCTGACCATGCGCTGCGTTCCCAGTGCCAAGGTCACGGTAATGACGGCAGGCAAGCCTTCGGGAACGACGGCTACTGCCATGCTTAGAGAAACTTCTACCAATTTTTGTAATTGTCCCCAACCTGCCTGAATGACTCCAATAGCAATGACGAGTGCGACTAACATTAAAGAGCCGGAAACTAGGACGTTGCCTAATTGCCCCATGCGCTGTTGCAGGGGAGTGGCTTCGGTTTCTACCAATTGAAGCATCTGAGCAATTTTACCGAGTTCCGTCGCCATGCCCGTCCTAGTGACGATAACCTTAGCACGCCCTTGAATGACTTCGGTTCCCGTGAAAACCATATTGCGGCGATCGCCTAAAGGGGTATCTTCAGCTAATCCAGGGTTAATTTTATGTTTGTGTACTGCCTGCGCCTCTCCCGTCAGCGCCGATTCCCTAACTTGCAAGTTTGAAGCTTCGATGACTTGACCGTCCGCACACAATTGCGCTCCCGCTTCGAGCAACATGATGTCTCCCGGTACTAACGTCGGTGCGTCAACTTCTATCCGGTGCCCGTCCCGAATGACTTGTACCTTGGGAGAGGAAAGGCGCTTGAGTGCGGCTAAGGCTTTCTCGGCACGGCTTTCTTGCAAGTAGCCCAGAACGCCGTTGAGGATGACGATTAATAATATGGCAATAGTATCTTTAAAAGGAACCCCTTCCTTCGGAGCGGCTGCATTCTGTAACTCTACCACATCCAGAATTCCAGAGACGATCGCGACAGCGATCAGCATCAGCAGCATGATGTTTTTGAATTGATCGAGTAAGATTTCCCAGTTACTTCGACCCGCCGTTTCTTGGATTTCGTTAATTCCGTAATGCTTTAGCCGCTGTTCGACTTCATCGGTTGTCAGTCCCTGTTGGGCATCGCTGCCTAAGATTTCTAGGGTTTTTTCAACTGGATAAGTATGCCAAGATTGTTGCTGTGCGGGCAAACAATGGGAAGAATAAGATGTAGTCACGGGCAGTCTACTCGAATCTAAATATGCTATTTGAAGGTCAACCGATAACCTAACAAATATTAAGAAACATCAAGCATTTTTGCGATCGCTCTCTCATAAAAATTTATATAAATCAACTCAATTGCTGACATAACCATTCTAAAACGATCCCAAGTTTTTCCAGTCTAGCTCGTCATAAATGACTCAATGTTCATAATTGTTCTAGACTCGCTATAAAATAATTCTTAATCAAAAAAGTTTTAAAAAATTAATATTCACCTCCTCAAGCGAATAAGTTCAAAATGAGCATTCAAAGAAAGTCTAAGATTGATATGGTAAGGGATTGCAGCAATTTATAGAAGACTGCATTTATTATCAAATATTGAAGCATGATTCCCGATCTGACCACCTCTACGTCACTCAAAAACCAACTTAGTGCAAAAACAATTCGACCCATTGCTGCGACATCGATCCACGGCATCGCTTTTCGAGGAGACGCGATGCTTGCCATCGATGCCAAAAATGGCTATCTCCTGGAAATCGATCCCTCTACCAACAATACGAAAATCCTCAACCCCCAGCACTGGCAGGACTTTGTCGGGGCAACGGGTTTGGCAGTTGCTGGCGATGTGCTCTGGTTTGCAACCGAAGAAAGCGTTTATTTCTGCTCTCTTGTTGAGGGCGATTTTACGCCGCAACTGTTTGTCAGACTGTCTTACCCAGCTAATGGGGTAGCGGTTTGGGAGTCTACAGTTTACGTGACTTGCCAAAAGACAGGCGATATTCTCGTCTTCAGTCGCGAGACGGGCAAGCAGATTACCCGTTTTTATGCGCCCGGAATCGGGGTAGAAAATCTGACGGTTAAAGGCGAGGAACTGTGGGTTTCCGATACCCTCGAACAGACAGTCTATTGCTTGGATCGAGCAACAGGGAAAGTCATTTTTAGCGTGTTGACTCCGTTTGAGTCGCCAACGGGACTAACGTTTTATATCGACCCAGAAACGGGCAAAGAAGCGCTCTACGTTGCTTACTCCCATTGGGAACCCTATATTCGAGACAATCCCAACGCCGAACCCGAACGCGAACTCCAGTACCGCGATCGTACCTTCATTCATCCCTTACATTTCCACTATTACCCCGATAAGCGCTACGCCCTCTCCAACGGCTATCTGGTAGAGATGTCCTACGTCGAAGAACTCGCTCCCTTAGATCCGATCGAACTCAATAACCTAGAATGGCGCATTGCCCTTCCGGCGGAAACGCCGCGTCAGAAAGTCAGAAAAATTGAAGCGATCGGACTGCCGTTTACCGAAGAAATTCGGGACGGACAGCGAGTAGCAGTGTTTAAATTCGACAAATTAACCGATCGCGATCGCCATATTTTTGGCTGGAAGGCATTGCTGGAAGTCTGGAGCATTAAATATCGCCTTAAACCTAAAGACTGCGAAGATCTGCCGGAACTGCCAGAAGAATTTCAAAGCCGCTATCTCGTCGATAATGACGACTTGGCAATGGATACGGATATTATCCGTAGAGCGGCAGTCGAAGCGATCGGCAGGGAAACCAATCTATTGCGCAAAATGTACAGCATTCGCAATTACGTCTACGATCGTCTTTCCTACGGCATTAAACCCCACATCGATACGCCAGATATTGCCCTCAGACGAGGCGTGGGATCCTGCGGCGAGTATTTAGGCGTGCTGCTGGCTCTCTCGCGTCTCAATGGCATTGCCTGCCGTACCGTCGGACGTTATAAATGCCCTCCCTATCCCCTCCAGCGCGGCGTTCCCCTAGAACCCGATTACAATCACGTCTGGATGGAGTTTTACCTGCCGGGATTCGGTTGGCTGCCGATGGAATCCAACCCCGATGACATGGTTGAGGGAGGTCCCTATCCGACTCGCTTTTTCATGGGGTTGGCTTGGTATCACGCAGAAATGGCAAAAGGAATTCCTTTTGAAACCTTAACAAGCGAAGGCGTTCTCGTGCCCAAAGAAAAGGTGTCGATCGGAGAGCTAGCAATCAATCACGTACAGTTTACTCTTTTAGAAGAGTTAGAGCCAGAAGAAGGGTGAGGGGGAGCGTGGGGAGACTTGGGGCACGGAGAGACTCTCAAGAAGAAGACAAGTTACCGATCGCTAACCACTAACTCCTCACTAAACCCCTATTGCCAGTCACCAATAATGGTAGGATAGGTGGAACTTGATATCGTTAGTCTGATTAAACTTAATAATCATGCATTTAAAATCTTACCTATCGCGTTTTCTGGCTTTAGTATTAGTAGTTGTCGTCGGTTTATACGGTTGTTCGTCCAGTCCAGGGGGATTAACCGGCAATTACAGCCAAGATACTCTAAATGTGATCGAAACGTTAACGACAGCAATTGACTTATCCCCCGATGCTCCTAATAAAGCAGAAATCCAATCGCTAGCACGCCAACAAATCAACGATTATATCGCTCGCTATCGGCGCAAAGACAAATCGGACGGACTTCGTTCTTTCACTACCATGCAGACGGCATTAAATTCCTTGGCAGGGTATTACACCGCCTATGGAAACCGTCCTTTACCTGAAAAGCTCAAGAGTCGTCTCAAACAAGAGTTTAAACAAGCGCAATTGGCAGTAGAGCGAGGGATTTAAAGTCACAGAAACGACAGAGACGAAACCGATTAGCGATCGCCTTGACGAACGGCTACGAGATAGCGAAAAATGTATTCGGCTACCTCAACGTAATTTTGTGCCGTTTGGGGAGAATCTGCCCAAACGGTAACCCCATGATGGCGAATGAGCAAGGCGGGAATTCGGGGTGGGGAGGCCGAAAAGCGATCGCGAATGGCACTGGCAATGCGAGGAACTTCGAGATAATTCTCAAAGACTGGTATGGCAACTTCGGGGTTTTCTTCCCACACTCCCAACCCCTTAACCATTTCCAGGGGAGGTAAAGGCAAGCTATCTCCCGCTACCCAGCTAGAGACTAAATTCGCCTCGACGGAGTGAACGTGGTAGCAAGCTTTGGCTTCTGGAAACAGAGAATAAATGGCTTGGTGAATGCTAGTTTCAGCGGAGGGACGGTTGCTCGGATGGCACAAATCGAGGACTTCGCCGTCTACCGTCACGCGAACGAAGTCATCTTCTTGCAATTGTCCTTTACTTTTTCTGCTAGCCGTAATCCAGAAGCTGCCATCAGACATCTTAGCAGAAAGATTGCCAGCCGTTCCTACCATCCAACCGAGTTGATAGAATTGGCGAGCAGAGGCAATTAAAGCAAAACGGGGATCGGGGTTCATCGGTAATCAGTAATCAATCAGTAATCGGTTATCAGTGGTAAGGGCGGGTTTAATTGTCAAAATCATCAATCTTGTTTGTATGAATCAATCCAAACCGGCCCGTACAGAGATCGGATATTCTGGGAATGCCGCGTTGCAAATTCTGAAATCGAAGCATCCGACAGTGTAGTTCAAAGCTGTTCGCGATTTCATTCACTGATGAAAATCATCAACCGAGGCTCGTATTTAGCGATCGCGATCGTACTCGCTTTAGGTTGCTTTATCTTCATTCTATTTCAGCCGATCCGGTCGGCTTTGACAATGCCCAACTCAGCGATTCGGTCTTCCGAACGCGCAGAGATTGCCCAAAAACCCGACTTGGGACAGCATTTTCAAGAACTGGAGGTTGAAGGATCGATTCTTATTTACGATCTCAACAGCGATCGGGGAGCATCCCACTTTTTGATTAAGCAGAAATACCTAAATTCATATCTCCATTTA
>NZ_MRCB01000013.1 GCF_001904635.1 Hydrococcus rivularis NIES-593 | reverse complement strand
GCTATCAGATAGTAGAAATAGTAAAAGAAATAGGTAGTGGAGTTAATGATAACCGTAAGAAACTTACTACAATACTGCAAAACGATAATTATCATCTTATAATAAGATTTCTTGAAAAGAATAACTTAAAAATAAAACCCGCCCCTACCGATATTATGGGCAATCAAACGGATTTGATATTAAAAGTGGTTAGCTTTAACGACTAATCACCTCGTGCAGCACGTTTAATAAATCCTTCAAGGTGTAGGGTTTTGATAAAAAGGCTTGGATGTTTGCACCAGAAGCTTTAATAATCTTTTCATTAGAAACGAGACCGCTGGTAGCAATGACTTTAACATGGGGATCGAACTTGCGCAAGGTTCGGATAGCTGTCGTGCCATCCATCGACGGCATCATGATATCCATCAGGACTGCTTTAATTTCATCTTTATGACGCGCGTAGAGGGCGATCGCTTCGATTCCGTCGCCAGCGATAAGGACCTTGTAGCCGTGAGCTTCTAGGGAGGTTTGCGTAATCTCTTGCACGGCGGCTTCGTCATCTACTACTAAAATCAATTCTCCCCGTCCTCTGGGCAATTGAGACTCGGCCTCTGCTAGCTTTTGCACGTCGTCAATTTGCGGCAGATAGACTCTAAATTCACTGCCTTCTCCCACCTGGCTGCGAACAGTAATAAAGCCGCCATAACCCTTGATAATTCCTAAAGTCGTTGACAGACCCAATCCCGTTCCTTTTCCGACTTCTTTAGTCGTAAAAAACGGTTCAAAAATGCGATCGAGAACTTCGGGAGACATTCCCACCCCCGTATCTGCGATCGCGATCGCGAGATAGCGTCCGGCTTTCGCATAAAGATTTTTTTTCGCATAATTTTCGTCTATAACGACATTTTTAGCAGTAATCGTTAGCTTGCCGCCATCGAGCATAGCATCTCGCGCATTAACGATTAGGTTCATAAAAACCTGATGCAGGTGCGTAGCATCTGCCAAAACCGTTCCCAGTTCGTGGGTTGGAATATCGGCTTCGATTTCTATAGATTTAGGAAAGGTACTTTTGGCAATCTTGACCACTTCCCATAACAGGTGCCCGACTTGTACTACGGCACGTTTGCCTTCAACGCCGCGTGCAAACGACAAAATTTGTTTGACCAAATCCGCGCCGCGCTTGGCGCTGCCTTCGAGTAATTTCAGCAATTGCAAGCTGCGCTCATCTAAATCGGGCAGTTTGAGCGGCAAGAGTTGAGCGGTGGTCAGAATCGGAGTGAGAATGTTGTTGAGGTCGTGGGCAATCCCGCTAGCCAGCGTACCGAGGCTTTCTAGACGTTGGGCGCGCAGAATCTGAGATTCTAAGGACTTCTTCTCGGTAATGTCGGTATCGACGGTCAAAATTGATTTGGGTTGTCCGGCTTCGTCGCGCACCAACGTCCAACGGCTTTCGACGATGACTTCTTTGCCAGCTTTAGTGATTTTGTGCAATTCGCCCTGCCACGCACCTTTCTCGATGACAGTTTGTAGGGCTAAGTCGATTTGGGGCGTAGCTTCTTTGTAGAGTAGGTCGGTGGCGTTTTTCCCGATGGCTTCTTGGGCACTCCAGCCATAGAGTTGTTCGGCACCTTTGTTCCAAAAGATAATTCGGTTAGCGCGATCGCGCACGAGAATGGCATTGGTAGTAATCTCTAAAAGTGCGGCTTGTTCGTAGATTTTCTGTTCGGCACGCTTGCGCTCGGTGATATCTTGGCCAATGCCCACATTAAACCCATTCGGCAAGCGAACGTTTGCCCAAGAAGTTTCTAGAATTTCCCCCGCGCGATTTCTGGTGTGAAACTCCCTCCAGCTACCGTCGGCAGTTTGCATGAATTCTACCACTAAGGCGCGATAGTCCGGGTCGGGATAGCTTTCGGCTAGGACATCTATCTCTTTAAGTTCCTCTGACGACCAACCCAACGTTTTTTCAAACGCTTTGTTAATCATTTGTATCCGACCGTTGGCATCGTAGAAGCTCAACATGACCGGAATATTGTCAAAAATCGTCTGCAAAGTTTCTGTCTGCTGTTTGAGGGCGAGTGCGGCTGTTTTGCTTTCGGTGATGTCTCGCAGAATCGACAAATGTCGGTGGGGCAGGAAGTTAGCCGTTGCGGCAAATTCTACCTCCCGAACCGTGCCATCCCGACGGCGCAGGCGAAACTCGCCAGCCATCTGTCCCTGCTCTCGGAACGATTGCCAAGCGCGAGCGAAATCATACCTCGGCTCGGCAAAATCGGCAATTCTCGCATCGAGCAACTCTTCTTTAGAAACCCCAAACAGCTCGCAGGCAGATGGGTTGGCATCGATATATCTGCCCTCATCATCGGCAATGACGATCGCGTTAAGAGCGCTATTAAAAACCGCGCTTAATTGGCGTTCCCGCTGCCGTAGCTCCTCTTGTGCCTGCTTGCGTTCGATCGCATAACGAATCGCTCTCCCCAACAAGTTTCCATCGACTTGTCCTTTGACCAAATAATCCTGCGCTCCCTCCTGCATGGCGCGAATGGCGATGGTTTCATCGTCTAAACCCGTTAGCACGATGATGGGAAGAATTGGAAAGGCGCGATCGATTTTGACGAAGGTTTCTAATCCCTGGCTATCCGGCAGGGAGAGATCTAACAGAACGACATCAAAGCTCTGGCGAGCAAGGGACGAAAAGGCTTCGCCCAGACTCTCGACAGGCGTTAACTCAAACTGAGTCGAACTGACATCCCGCAACAATTCCTGCAACAGCAGAATATCACCAGGGTTGTCTTCTACTAACAAAACTTTGATTCGATCATTGGTCATTGGTCCTTAGTTACCGATAACTGGTTGCTACTCTGGCGGTAATTTGACGATAGTAAACCAAAAATTTTCGATAGAGCGCACGATTTTAACAAACCGATCGAAGTCAACGGGTTTGGTAATGTAGCAGTTGGCACAAAGATTGTAGGCTCTCAGGACATCTTCTTCGGCTTGGGAAGTCGTGAGAATTACGACCGGAATGCGTTTGAGGATTGGATCGGCTTTCATTTCTGCGAGCACCTCGCGACCATCTTTTTTAGGCAGGTTGAGATCGAGTAAGATTAGGTCTGGGTGAGGTGCATTAGCGTATTTCCCCTCTTTTTTTAAGAACTTTAGTGCCTCTACGCCATCTTCTACCACGCTGAGATTGATGGTCATTTTATTATCTTCCAGGGCAATCTTAGTTAGCTCGATATCGCCAGGATTGTCCTCTATTAGCAAGATCTCGATTGGTTTATTAAAGTCTCGCTCGCTCACGATAGATTACCTGTTCGCTCTGGAATAGTGAAGTAAAAAGTCGCCCCCTTGCCAAATTCTGACTCTACCCAAATGCGTCCGCCGTGCCGCTCGACGATCTTTGTGCAAATTGCCAGTCCGATCCCCGTTCCCGGATACTTGCCTCGACCGTGCAAGCGCTGGAAGATAGCAAAGATGCGATCGGCATACTGTTGCTCGATGCCTATTCCATTATCGCGTACCCAGAACAGCCATTCTTGGGAAGAAGAAGCGGGGGAAGATGCTGCTTCCTGCCTTCTAACTGCTCCGATGTGAATTTGTGGGGGAACGCCTTCGGTTCGGAATTTGATGGCGTTGCTAAGGAGGTTTTGAAATAACTGCATCAGTTGAGTCGCATCGGCCATAACTTGGGGTAAGGGAGCGCGGGTAATGGCTGTGCCAGTCTCGTTAATAGTAACTTGGAGATTGGCGATCGCCATCTCCAAAATAACATTGCAATCCACGAGTTCAAAAGGTTGAGCGCGAGTGCTGACGCGAGAATAGCTCAACAAGTCATCGATCAGGGTTTTCATTCGGTTCGACCCGTCCACGGCATAGGCAATGAACTCGTCGGCTCTAGCATCAAGCTTGCCTTGGTATCGTTTTGCCAAAAGTTGCAAATAGCTCGTTACCATCCGCAGGGGTTCTTGGAGGTCGTGGGAAGCCACGTAGGCAAACTGTTGCAATTCGGCATTGGAGCGAGCCAATTCCTGACGCTGGCGCACTTCTCCCTCTAACAGTTGCGCCTGAGCGAGGGCAATGCCAATTTGGTTGGCCAACAACTGTAACAACTCGATCTCAAAACGGCTCCACTGTCGGGGACGATCGCATTGGTGGGCAATGAGCAAGCCCCAGCACTTTTCCCGCTGAAGAATCGGTACCACTAGGTTAGCCTTCACGCCAAATCGTTCGAGCAACTCGACGTGGCAGGACTCAATGCCAGCATTTCTAATGTCTGCGATCGCGCTTACCCTTCCCTGACGATACTTCTGTTGATAATCTCGACTAAAGCAGGGATCGTAAATTTGTTGTCCTAGAATCTCGGAGAAATCTGGCAAGACGGCTTCTTGCACGACCGTTCCCGAACCGTCGTCCCACAGCCGAAAAACCAAAACGCGATCGGCACTCAACAGTTTTTGTACTTCGGTAACTGCGGTTTGGAGAATTTCTTCGGGTTGCAGGGATTGGCGAATTTTTAGCGTAATTTCAGAAAAAAGGTGAGAGCGTTGATTTTGGCGTACCAATTCGGCTTCTGCCTGTCTGCGTTCTAGTTCCAACCCGGCACGAACGGCAAAGATTTTCAGCGTTTCTTCCATCAATCGAGCGTCGCGCAGTGGCTGACGACTGAGGATGGAGATTCCACCTAAAGTCCGACCGGACGAGTCAAATAAAGGAACGCCTAAATAACTTTCGGCTCCTATTTGTTGAAGGATGTCGTTGTGGGGAAATTGCTGCTGCAAGTTCTGAGGGTAGACGCAGATCTGTTTGCCGATAACATCTCCACAGGGATTATTAGTCAGATCGTACTCAAAATTCTCGATCGCGCGACCGTCGCCGTAGCCTGCAACCGTTCTAGCGAGATTGCTTTCTGGATCGACGATTTCGCTGATGAAAGCATATTCAACCTTTAAGGCTTTGCTGAGATATTTAACTAATGACTGGAAGAAGGCTTCGCCAATTTCTGCGGAAATCCCACGGGCGATGTTTTCTAAAAGTTCTTCTCTTTGCTTGCGCTCGGTGATATCGGTATGAGATCCTGCCATGCGAGCAACATTACCTCGTTCGTCCCACAACGCTTGAGCGCGATCGAGAATCCATTTATAAGTCCCATCTTTGCACCGGACGCGATGTTCGGTGATATAAAAAGGGGTTTTCTTATTGAAGTGATCTTCAAGAGCTTGAGTTACCCAACCGAGATCGTCGGGATGGACTCGTTTTAACCATTCATCGAGATGGTTGGCAATTTCTCCGTCTTCGTATCCCAGCATTTCCTTCCAGCGAGGCGAAAAAAAGACTTCATTGGTTTTAACGTTCCAGTCCCAAATGCCGTCGTTAGTGCCGCGGATAGCTAACTGCCAGCGTTCTTCGCTCTCCCGAAGCGAGGCTTCTGCTTGCTTGCGAGCCGTGATATCTTGAATCTGCGCGATGAAGTATAAAGGTTGACCGCGATCGTCCCTCACGACGGACACGCTTAACAAAACCCAAACAGTATGCCCTTGTCGATGAAGGTAACGCTTCTCGATCTGGTAGGTGTTAATCTCGCCTGCCAGAAGTTGCCGCATGTAAGCGATGCTGCTTTCTAAATCCTCTGGATGGGTAATCGCCTGAAAGCTAGTAGCGAGTAATTCCTCTTGCGAGTAACCGACAATTTCGCACAAGGCACGGTTCACTTTGAGCCAGCGACCGTCGAGCGCTACCAGTGCCATGCCGATGGCGGCATATTCAAAGGCATTGTAAAAGCACTTTTCGCTCTCTCGCAGGGCTGCTTCTGCCCTTTTGCGTTCGGTAATGTCCTCGGCAATATAGGCAAATCTCGGATGGCTTTCAGAACCGCCTGCAATGGCAGAAACGATAGCAGATAGCCATTTAACTCCGCCAGGAACGGGGTGAAAGTACTCGAAGCGAACGGGGATTCCAGTGCGTTTGGCTTCGCGGTAGCGATCGAGCCACAGGCTGATGTGTTCTTGCGGTATGCCTAGTTGGCTGTCTAACTGATTTTGCATGGCTGCGGGCGTTCTGCCAAACAATTGCGCCGTCACTGCGTTATCGACGAGATGCACGATGTCGTTATCTCGCAGTTCGACAATTCCCATCATCGTGGGGGCGCTGTCAAAGAAGCTGTGGAGAGTGGCTTCGCTTTGCCGAAGCGCTTCTTCAGCTCGTTTGCGATCGCTGATGTCCATCATCGCGCCGAGCATGCGGACTGGTTTGCCCGTATTGTCGCGCACGATATAGCCGCGATCGAAGATGTCGGCATAAGAGCCGTCGGCGCGTCGGAAGCGATATTCGTTCGACCAGTACTGTCGATCGCGATCGATGATGTTATGAATTTCAGCAACGATTCTCTCTCTATCTTCTGGATGTATATTTTCGTATCGCCAACTCACCTCGGTGCCGACTTGCTCTTTTGAATAACCAAAGAGCGTTTGTACGGCTTCGTTCCACCAGATTTCATCGGTTAGTAAATTCCAGTCCCAGACGGCATCGTTGGTAGCGCGAGCTAGTATTTGAAAACGTGCTTCGCTCTGGCGCAACTGTTCCTCGACTAGCTTGCGATCGCTGATATCTAATAGCGTACCGTACCAAACTGTCTCTCCGTTGTCGCGGCGTTCCGGTCGAGAAATAGCTCGCACCCACTTGAGTTTTCCCGATTTAGTGATGATGCGCCATTCGCAGGCAAACGGTTCTAAGGTTTGGGCGCTCATGGCATTGGCTGCGAGAACTTTTTGCAAGTCTTCGGGATGAATTTGTTCGTACAAAATAGCAGCGTTTCTGAGAACTTCCTCTGGCTCTATTTCTTGAATTTCCCGGCACGCTTCGCTAATGTACTCAAATTTCATCGAGCCGTCGGGATAGATGACAAATGTATAAATGACTCCTGGTAGGTTGGCGGCTAACTTCTGCAACCGAGCCTCACTTTGGCGCAGTGCTTCTTCGGTTTGCTTGCGTTCCGTAATGTCGAGGGTAACGCCAAGCATAGAAGTCGGAGTGCCGTCGGTTTCGCAAGTGCCGCGACCTCTGGCTAAGACCCAATGAATGCTGCCATCGAGCCAGATATTGCGGTATTCTGCCTCATAATCTGTCTGTTGCTCGATCGCCCTCCTGAGAGATTCTCGCACGCGATCGCGATCGTCGGGATGGATGAGTTCAAATAGTCTGGCGTAGGACAAGTCAGCTTCAGGAGGCAATCCAAAGTTGGCTTTGCATTGGCTCGATGACGATAGCTCTCCCGTTTTTAAATCCAGTTCCCAGGAACCGAGTTGAGCAGCTTGCAAGGCAAGTTTCAATTGTCGTTCGCGCTTTTGCAATAGCGCATTAGTCCAGGCAAGCTCGTCGGTTCCTTCGTCTACCTGCCTCTCTATTTTTTGCCTGAGCATTCCCCAGAGTTGGCAGGCACTCACCAGTCCTACAAAGCACTCTCTTTCGTCTAATACGGGTAAAGAGCAAGTCCCCTGCTGGTGCAGCAGGGACAAAGCTGTAGAGAGATTATCGGAGTCGGATAGTTTTAGCGCTATGACTGGCTGCTCTATTACTCGATCGATTCTAACTCCAGATAAGTCCTCTCCAGAAGCGACGAGGCGAACCACATCCTTGGGCGAAAATACCCCAACTAATTTAGAGTCTTCTACTACCGGGATGCAACTGGCTTGAGTTCGAGCAAGCAAGGCGATCGCATCGACGACGGAAATATCTGGCGAAATCGTCAGCGGAGAACGTTCAATGACTTGCTCTAGAGCAAGGCGATCGAGCAATCGTTCCATAAAGTTACATCAATAACTGAAGCGACATTATAAAGATAGGTCTTGTACCATTTTTCATTACATTAATGACACAGATAGTCGATCGCCCTCACCCCCAACCCCTCTCCCTATTTGGGAGAGGGGAGAAGAATGTCGATCGCGAAAACCTGAAAATTGGTATTACCTCTTAACTTTATAGACGGTTTTTCCAAGAAACCCACAAAAATCCCGATCTTCATTTTAAGCTCTCCGCTAGCTTGAAAGACGAAGATTTTGCGCCATTGTCATTAAACTTCTGGCAGCAATCTTTGCCTTCACCCTAAATGCCTCTCCCAAACTTGGGAGAGGAACTTTAAAATTGGCTCTCTTTGCCAAGTTATATGAGTTTTAATGCTTGCTACTGCTTTACCGACGTTTTTTCTCGAAGACGAACAGCGAAGTTGCAGCTATGTATGGAGGAATGTTTAAGCTATAAGCTAAGTTATTCAATCGCAAAAGTAGGTGTCGGGGAAGACCTTGTAAGCGTCGCTGAATTTCTGATAGTTCCCCTATGCGACGATGTTTTAAAACCAATCCCTTATCTGCGAGATAGTTGACGATTGTTTGAGCGTCAAATCTCCACAGCCAAAGCTTATGGTTGTTCATGTCGTACCAAATACCGTCGCCAAAGGGGAGACTGTGAAAGTCTGTCAATGGTTTTCGCCGTACAAAACGCATCAAAGATTCAATTTTGTGGTCTGCTGCTGTCTTGTTCGTTAAGTATAGTGCTAGCTTACCTCCTGGCTCAACGATACGGACCAGCTCGTCAAGAGCTTTTTCAGCTTCTCGAATGTGGATGATGACTCCCCAAGAAAAAGCATAGCGAAACGAGCTATCTGGGAAGTCGAGTTGCGTCAAATCCTTTTGATGGAATTCTACGCGATCGCTAACATTTGCAACTCTTACGCGGCACCTCGCTTGTTCGAGCATCGTTTTTGAGATATCGATCGCGCAAACGCGATAACCCGCTTTTGCAACTCGAATACTGTGGACAAAGATGCCAGCAAGTGATACATCTGCAAAGATTTAGCAACTCTATCCGAGGTAAGGTTGAGAGAAATGATAGATTGGTGCTAGGGCGGCAGCTTCTAGGCTGTCTAGGAGGAAAGTCAATGTCACAAGAACGGCAACAGTCAACACCCAATACCCCAACCCCTTCAGAAACTTCTGAGAATGGCTATTCTCAGGCAGAAATCATCGAACTGTTGCAAAAAACCATTCAACAACTCGATCGCGTTGTCAATCAACTCAGCGCGGAATCGGTCGAGAATTTGCCTTCTAAAGCGACCATAGAAAGTCTATTAGCCAGTACCGAGACATTAGCGGCTTCGATAGGGAAAACCGAGGTAACAACGCCCGAAACAACGCAAGCTGTCCCCACCCAAACCACAGAAGTCGCTCCTACAAAGCCTGCCCAAGAAGCGATCGCTTCTCAAGAAATCGAGGAAGCAATACCATCAGAAGAAGAAAGTTGGATAGATAAGATTTTACCGAGTTTTAGCAGCTTGCAAACCTGGTGGGATGGCATTTTAGCGAAGATTCGTTCTTGGCTGCCAGCACCCTTACAAGAGAAGCTCTCAGATTGGGGATTGACGGGGATTCTCGCAGGAATTATCGTAGCCGTGTTGATAACTTCTGTATTGCTGCTGCCTCAACCGTCCGCAAAAATCGGAGAAGCCCCACCAGAAACCGCACCAGAAACTACACCAGAAGCCCCATCCCAAACTCCAGAGGTGGTGAAAACCCCGCCAGAACTCAAAGCACCTGGAAAACCCGAACCCGTAGAAATCATCCCGCCACCCGAACCAGAATTAACGCCGGAGCAGAGTTTAATTGCAGCGATTCAAGAGCAAGTTGCTGCGATTACCAGTCAGTATCCAGAAGGATTGGTTCGTTCGGTAGAAGCAAATTTCTTGGCAGGTCGTTTGCTCGTAACTGTGGGAGACGATTGGTATCAACTCAACCCTGGCAGACAAGATAAACTGGCAAATTCTATCCTAGAACGTTCTCGGAAATTAGATTTTCGCAAATTGGAAATCATCGATTCTCAAGGAACGCTACTAGCTCGCAACCCAGTAGTTGGTAACAAAATGGTGATTCTCAAACGAGAAGCATAGCTTTTATCTGAGATCTTGCACTATTATCAACAACTGCTCTTGTCATTCATTTCCCGTCCGAGCAAAAAAGTCTTCTCAAGAAGACCCGATCGGAATTTCAGTCGATTTTAATCGAGTTGAGCTTTGAGCCTAGAACTCTAGTTCTAGAGTTCTAGGCGTTGATGCCAAAGGTGCAAGATACAAGATATAAGTTTATCGGATGTTGGGAGGGGACAATGACATCAATACTGGCACAAAGGTTTAGCGGCGACGATCGCCTATAGAAAAATCAGTGAAGAAAATGCACTAGAAACGAGTACGGTTTAGCGATCCCCTTCAACTGAGGGATTTTATAGCATTAAGGTAAGAAGACCACTCTTGAATCGACAGGATGAGGAGGTATTATGTTCCCGCTTCCACACCTAGCGCTTAAACCGAGAGAAAAATTAGAAACGGGTTTTTTGCTGCCGCTACGCAACATTGTCCTATTACCTGGCGTGACTTTGCCAGTGGTAGCGGGACGACCGCGATCGGTATCGGTGGCGGAGTCGGTAATGATGACGGAGCAAAAACAAGTCATCATTGCTGCCGTGCGTCCAGAAGCCGTTCAAAAGCTAGAAAAGGAAGAAAAAGCTGAAATTGAGAGCTTGGAAGAACTCTACCCAATTGCCACCTTAGCAGTAGTCCATAAGATGCTTCGGTTGCCCGTAGGACCGATCCAGCTTATCATCGAAGGTCAAGAGCGAGTCCGCATCGAACAACTATTGCAGACGGAGCCGACTTATATTGTTAAATTTGAGCGCTTGCCCAACCTGACAGTAGAAGCGGCGATCGCGGCTGGAGCGCAACAACAGTCAATCCAAGCTCTCACAAGTGCGCTGAAATCCCTCTGGCAAGAAGCAGCCTCCCTCAATCCCAACTTTCCAGAAGAAGTCCTGACGGTCTTGCTCAATATCGAATCTCCAGCACAGTTAGCCTATCAGACAGCTATTTTGCTTCAGCAGGAAGTCCCCAAAATGCAGACCTTGCTAGAGCAAAACGATCTGGAATTGCTTTTGCGGCAAGTGCTAGCAGACTTGCAAAAAGAAATCGAAGTTCTGCGCCTGCGCGGCGAAATCCTCGGCGAAACCAAAAAGGAAATCGACCAGCAGCAGAAAGAATTCTTCCTGCGCCAACAACTGAAGAAAATTCAGGAGGAACTCGGCGAAGTCGATTCTGAAAAACAGGAGATCGAAGAATTGCGATCGCGTCTGGCAACGGCCAACTTGCCAGAACCAGCCGAAAAGCAAGCCAAACGCGAATTGGCTCGCTTAGAACGCATCGGCAGTGCCTCGGCAGAAGGCGGAGTCATTCGCACCTATCTAGACTGGCTCCTAGAAATGCCGTGGAATAAGACGATTGAAGACAATCTCGACTTGCAAAATGCCAGAGAAGTTCTCGATGCCGACCACTACGGTCTGTCCAAAATCAAAGATCGCATCATCGAACACCTAGCCACCTTCAAGCTCAAACGAATGGCTCGGAACGAGGACACAGAGACGGAAAAGCCAGAACGACACGACGAGCGTTACAGCGTCGGAACGGTAATCTGCTTCGTCGGACCGCCAGGAACTGGGAAAACCAGTCTGGGTCGGTCGATCGCTCGCGCTTTGGGTCGTCCTTTCGAGCGGATCGGTCTCGGCGGGTTGCGAGATGAAGCCGAATTGCGCGGTCACCGCCGCACCTACATCGGCGCTATGCCCGGTCGTATCGTACAGGCATTGCATCGAGCCGGAGTCAAAAATCCCGTCATCATGCTCGACGAACTCGATAAAATCGGGATGGACTATCGCGGCGATCCGGCATCGGTATTGCTAGAAATTCTCGACCCGCAACAAAACTACAGTTTCCGCGATCTCTACCTCGATTTGGACTTCGACCTGTCTCAAATCCTCTTTATCGGTACGGCTAACGATTTGTCTCGCGTGCCTGCACCCTTGCTCGATCGGCTAGAAATTATCGAACTGTCCGGTTATTCTGAAGAGGAAAAACTGGCGATCGCCGAGCAATATCTTTTGCCCAGACAAATCGAAAAGGCAGGACTGCCAGCGAATGCCGTACAGCTTTCGACAGAAACGCTGCGTCAAATTATCGAACTTTACACCCGCGAAGCCGGGGTACGCAAGCTCGAGCAGCAATTAGGAACGCTGTGTCGCAAAGTTGCCGTCCGCTATGCCAGCGGCGAAACCACGCCGACTATCGTTCATCCCGAACAACTCGAAGAACTGCTCGGTCCGCCGCATTTTTGGCGAGAAGAGAAGCGCAAAGTCAGCCGACCGGGGGTAGCGACGGGTTTAGCTTGGACCGTGCAAGGCGGAGAAATCCTCTTTGTCGAAGCGGTTTTACTACCTCAAGGGAAAGATTTGACCCTAACGGGTCAGCTTGGGGAAGTCATGCAAGAATCGGCTAAACTGGCTTATTCCTACATCTGGTCTAATGCGGACGCGCTCGGAATTGACGTTAGCGCCTTCAAGAGCAACGGTTTGCATCTCCACGTTCCGGCGGGTGCAATTCCCAAAGATGGCCCATCAGCCGGAGTGACGATGGTAGTTGCGATCGCGTCTTTGCTAACCAACCAACCCGTTCGCACCGATACTGCTATGACCGGAGAAATCGACCTCAGCGGCGAAGTTTTACCCATCGGCGGAGTCCGAGAAAAAGTGTTAGCCGCTCGCCGAGCCGGAATTACTCGTATCATTTTACCCAAACAGAACGAAAAAGATTTGGCAGAAGTGCCGCAAGACGCACGGGAAAAGATGGAATTTATCCTGTGCGATCGCATCGAGCAAGTTTTAGAAAATGCTCTCGTGCGACGACAGATGAACCAACCTGTGGTTTGATTGTGGGAAAAGCGTTTTTTGGCTGTCGTCCTCATGTCCAACCTGTCTGCATTTAAGAAATACTTCTTAATTCCGACTTCGATTGACAGCTACAAGAAGATAAGACGACGGGAACGCTAATCCCTACTCGATTGCGTCCTTGTTCTTTAGCGCTATAGAGAGAGCGATCGGCGCGTTTTATAATGGCATCGAGCGTTCCGTCGCCGGGTTGATAAGTCGCTATGCCGATACTGACAGTTATGGTCACGGTTTGTTCGGCAACTTGGAGGGAGATTTTGGCGATTCTTTTGCGGATACGTTCGGCAACTTTTGCCGCTTGAAGTTCTTCTGTTTCCGGCAAAAAGACTAAAAATTCTTCTCCGCCAAATCGCCCAAAACAATCAACTTGGCGAAGGTATTGCGTAATCGATCTTGACATAGCAATCAAAACGCGATCGCCGATATCGTGCCCGTAGGTGTCGTTGATTTGTTTGAAGCGATCGATATCGATCGCCAAAACGGAAAAAGGATGGGCATATCGCTTGGCGCGGTTGAATTCTCTTTCTCCAAACGCTATCAGAGCGCGACGATTCGCCACGCCTGTTAAAGGATCGGTGTTGACTAATTTTTCCAATTCCGAATAAGCTTTCTGCAATTGCTCCCAATTCCGTTTTAATTTCAAATGGGTTCTAATGCAAGCGAGTACTTCTAACTCGTTGGATGCTTGGCTCAAGGAATCGACCATGCCGCTATCGAGCGTTTCGAGCAATGCCTCTTGTTCCCGATTAGCGGTCAGAAAAAGCTTAGGAATTCGAGCATACTCAGAATGGGCATGTAGGGTTTTGCCTATTTCTAGCACGTTTGCACCCTGCTTGGTGAGATTGAGAAGAATTAAATCTGGTTGGAGCTGTTTAATTGCCTCTAGCGCTTTCTGTTCGTTAGCCACAAAAGATATGCCGTATCCCGTTTCTGCCAACCTGGCGATCGTCGGCTGAAGATTATCATTATCGCTAGTGCCATCTACAATAAGAATATGGAAGTCTTGGGGATTAAACGCTTTCATTAATACGTGTGTCCTACCAGATAAATCCAGAAAAATTTTGACTCGACCGAGCGCAAGCGCAATAGCGAATAAAGTTGCTTCTTTGATTTTTACAGACGTTTCTAGACTTTCCTAATGTTCCTTATACACAAATTGCGATGATTGTAAAATTTCAGTTTATTTTGTTTTGGTAGTAAAGAGAAGATTTTATTTATAAAATAAAGATTAAATTAAATAGGCTAAGTCAAAAACTCACCTATTCGAGCCTTTAGGCAAAAGTTGAGCAGCATTTAGTTTTAAGAAAATATGTAGTCTTAAATTTGCATTAATTAATTTATACCTAGAAATAGTATTTTGTTCTTTGTCACTTGTTCTTTGCCCTTTCCCCTTTCCCCCAATGGCTAATAACCAATGACCAATAACAATTGCGAATTACGAATTACGAATTATCCTGACCAATGACACTTTCATCCCCCAACTAAAGTATGGGAGATGAGTTAAATTAACCCATCCTTGCTGAGAGTCGCTTACAATATAGCCAGTACATGTAAACTTACCCTTGTGTTTAGGAGTTAGATAAGAAAAACCATTAGTGAAAGAACGTCTAAGCAATCCCAAGTTAAATCTTAAAGAACTATTTCCATTTAAGCTGGATGATTTCCAACAAAAAGCGATCGCGGCTCTCGATGCCGGGAAGTCTGTTGTCGTTTGCGCTCCCACTGGTTCGGGTAAAACCTTAATCGGAGAATACGCCATCTACCGCGCTCTGTCGCGGGGCAAGCGAGTCTTTTACACCACGCCACTAAAAGCGCTTTCCAATCAAAAGTTTCGAGATTTTCAAGAGCGATTTGGCAGTTGGGGAGACGGGGAGGCAACCGAAAAGGTCGGTTTGATCACCGGAGATGTAGTCTATAATCCCAATGCCCCGATCGCGATCATGACCACGGAGATTTTCCGTAATATCCTCTACGAAACTCCCATCGGACAGGTGGGGACATCGCTAGAAAATGTAGAAAGCGTAGTTTTAGATGAATGCCACTATATCAGCGATCGCGGACGGGGAACGGTTTGGGAAGAATCGATTATCTATTGTCCTCCTACTATCCAGTTAGTTGCCCTCTCCGCTACCATTGGCAATCCAGAAGAACTGACGGACTGGATCGAGCGAGTGCGCCTCGCGGCTCGATCCAAGGAAAATGGAAAGCAAGTTATTTATCACTGCGCGTTAATTGACTCCGACTACCGTCCCGTTCCCTTGCGATTTTTCTTCTCCACCAAAGAGAAGTTATATCCCCTTCTCAATTCCAAGCAAACTGCCATCAATCCCAGCCTCAAATCGAAGTCTCCCAGAGAAGAAAAGCGGCGGCGCAGACGAGAAGACTGTCCCAGTATCCTGAGTGTGGTCGAACAGCTAGTCGAACGGGATTTACTGCCAGCAATCTATGCAATCTTTAGCCGCCGAGGGTGCGACCAAGCGGTCAGGGAACTCGAAGATTTGGTACTCGTTAATGAATCGGAAGCCAAAGCCATTATCCACAGGCTGCTGGTCTTCTTTTTGTCTGAAAATCCCGACTTACAAGAACGACTGCTGGCATTTTTGGCTCAAGAAACGCCTATCTTGCATAAAAAGCTACTCGATTTTCTCGCCAACAATCCCGATGCCACCTCAAACTTGCTGGATTTTTTAAGTGAAAATCCCCAAGAACAAGTCAAACTATGGGATTTTATGGCAGAACAGTCCCATTTCATTCGCTTCGATCAGCTAGAACCTCTAACGCGCGGTATTGCTGCTCATCATGCCGGAATTCTTCCCGTCTGGAAGGAATTAGTCGAACAGTTATTCGAGCAGGGGTTGGTCAAAGTCGTTTTTGCTACCGCTACCCTTTCGGCAGGAATCAATATGCCCGCCCGAACTACCGTTATTTCTGCCCTCAGCAGGCGCACGGACGACGGACACAGCATGTTGACTCCTTCTGAGTTTTTACAACTCGCCGGGAGAGCCGGACGGCGAGGGAAAGATGAGGTAGGCTATGTGGTGACGGTACAGACTCCCTTTGAAGGAGCAAAAGAAGCTGCTTATCTAGCAACAGCCAAAGCCGAACCGCTCAAGAGTTGCTTTACGCCTTCCTATGGCATGGTTTTGAATTTACTGCAAAAACATACTCTAGAGGAAGCCAAAGAATTACTAGAGCGCAGCTTTGCCGAATATCTAGTGCAGTCGAAACTGGCTCCGGAAAAAAAGGCGATCGCCGAATTGACCACAGAACTGGCAAAAATCGACGTAGAACTAGCCGGACTCGACGATCGCGACTTTGCCAGCTATGCCAAACTCAAAGAACGTCTCAAAGAAGAAGAGAGGCTCTTAAAAATCCTTCAGCAGCAAGCAGAAGCTAACAAAAAGCATGAAATCGCCTCTCGACTGGCAGAACTTTCCCCGGGTAGCTTGCTTGCCCTTAAAGGAAAACACGTCAAGGTGGCTTCTCCCTTGTCTGCGGTTTTTGTCGCTAAAATCCCCGGTTCGGGACAAGCTCCCGATCTCGTATGTTTGGGAGAAGATAATCGCTGGTATATCGTCACGCTGGCTGATATTACCGACATGCTGCCCGATAGCTTGTCACAAGGAGCGCAATTATCCGTACCGGGGTTAGACGCGCTTCTAGAAGGGACTTCCCATCACCACTGCGGTCCCTGGCATAAAGGAGACGAGAAAACTGCCGCGATCGCTCAGCAAATTACTCGGCTTGATGCGACGGCAGCAATTGCTCCCGAAGTCATTGCCCAGCAGGAGCGAATCGATCGCTCTCAAGCCAATCTGGATAATCATCCTCTGCAACAGCAAAAAAATCCCACTCGCCTACTCAAACTGCATCAACGCCGCCTCACAATACGAGAACAACTCTACAGAAGTCACGCAAAATATCAGAAGCAACAGGCACATAAATCCTATTATTGGCAAGATTTTCTCAATCTAATTGAAATTTTGCGAGAATTTAGAGCACTCGATGGGCTGGTGCCGACTCCTCTGGGACGAGCAGCCGCAACCATTCGAGGCGAAAACGAACTTTGGCTCGGTTTGGCCTTGATGTCGGGAGCGCTCGATCGCCTCGAACCCCATCAATTGGCTGCTGCCATCAGTGCTTTGATTACCGAACCGCTGCGCCCCGATACTTGGACGAATTATCCGCCGTCCCAAGCCGTGTTAGAAGCCTTTCGCAAAACCGGGTCGCAAGAAATCGGCTTGCGGGAAATTCGACGACAGCTATACCAGGCGCAAGCCCGATACGATATTGCTATCCCCGTTTGGTTGGATACCCAGTTGATGGGTTTGATAGAACAGTGGGTATTGGGAGTAGATTGGAACGAACTTTGCGATAATACCAGTCTAGATGAGGGAGATATCGTCAGACTCCTGCGTCGAACCATCGATCTACTGTGGCAGATTCCCCAAATTCCAGGCATTCCTGCCGCTTTAAAAAAACAAGCCAAAGTCGCAGTCTCGATGATGAAACGGTTCCCAGTTTGAAGATGGAATCGATTTGCATTAATCTATTACTCATGCCTAGCGCCCTAAGAATAAAGGATAAGGAGACGACTCGTGTTAAAAAGTGTTTCGAGGCTAAAAAAAGAGGTTTTTAGTCTAAATATCCTCAAAAAACGCAATTTTATAGCGCTTATCTCCTATCTTTGTCCCTTTGCCCTATTCATCTCTCCAGCAACCGCCGTCACCGCCCGATTGGGAGTCGTCAAAGCCCAAGAAAATGCGGCGCAATGGCAAGAAATTACTAAACGGCTACAAGCAACGGGCGTAGACTACTGCATTGTCGATGCATCCAAATGGCGAAATGAAACCGATTTAGGGGGCGTTCGCGTTCTGCTGCTGCCCAATGTAGACAGCCTCGATTGGGCGCAAGCGAGCGCTTTAGAAGTCTGGATGGCTAGAGGCGGGCGCGTCATCGTTACCGGGCCGACAGGTAATCTCTCGCTACCGGAAGTTCGCAAACAATTGCGATCGCTTTTTGGCGCTTATTGGGGATTTTCTAATTCCTTTCCCATTGCTCTAGAAGTTGTAGGCGGTCAGCTAGTGCCGACTCAACCGCAAGCTATGTCTGGCGACCTTGTTGGCGGCACTCTCATCCCGACAAAGGCTGACAGCGAAGCTGCGGCTATTTGGGTAACTGAAGAGAGAGTTCCAGCCGTCGTCTTTTCCAATCGCGCTATCTATATCGGCTGGCGTTGGGGAATGGAAGGCGTGGCAACGCCTGCTTTTGACACGGCTTGGTTAGAAGCAGCGCTCGGTCGCTACGGCGTAACTCGCCAGAGCAACCTCTCGATGCTGAAGCGATCCGAACCAGCTCAATGCAATGAGGGCAATCCCTTGCTTCCTCCCCAGCAAGAAGCCCCCATACTGCGCGATCGCGAATAGAGAGTCAAAGCAATTCGCAATTACCAGTTCGCAATTCGCAATTAACTACTGCAAGGTTATCGCTTTGTGCTATTACCACCTGCTTCCTTCATTATTGGAAGGAAGTTCTAGCGGTTTTTGAGAATTGTTCGGCTGCGTTGTCGGGGGAAAGGTCGGAGAGTTACCCGTTCTTTGAGAAGAAGGGAGTTCAAACGGTTTTTCGGAATAGTTAGGTTCCGGTGCGGAAACTTCGTTGAGGTAGCGATCGAGATCGAAGGTTATAGAGCCATCTTGATTGCGCGTCATGACGTTACTGGGTCTTCTTGTGGCTGTAGCAGTGCTATTTGCCGTTTCGTTTCCTCCCATTAACTGAGCCAAAGGTCCGCTCGCACCTTGGCGATTTGCGGCTATCTCTTGCAAGATTTGATTCGCATTTTGATTGGGTCTGAGGGTAAATAAAATATTCCCTCCGCTCGCCTCGCAGCTCGTTCCGGCACAAATTACGGGTTGGTTTTTAACTCTGCCGCTAGTAAGATGACTTAGTCTTCCCTGCGCTTTGAAACTCATCATGCGTTCCGTTACTTCTTGACAGCGTCGCATGGGAGGATAACCTGCTTGACTGAAATATCCCGATACCCACCTGAAGATAGGAACCGAACCGCTTGATGTTTGGGCAAAGGTGGTCGGTATCCCGCTCTTGTCTTCCGTGCAGATAAAAGCGCTCGCTTGCGCATCGCTCGACCTCTCGCCAATAACTGTAATCAACGCGATCGCGGCTGTCAGAATTGTTAAGAAAGATAGTTTGAGCGACATGGCTAATCTAGCAATCTCAGTAGAAGAATTTGAGAAATCCTACACTCAGGATAGCTCCCGTTCCGAATAAACACAAAATTCCGGCGATTCCCGCTAGGGGTTGCCCTCCGATCCCAGTTATCCAAGGGTTGCCTTTACCTGTATAGGAGAGCAATTGCGCGGAATCGAGAGACGATAGCCCCCAAATCCAACCAGCGTGCAATCCGCAGGCTAATCCCAAGCTTCCATCATCGACTAATCTCGCACCCACGAGAATCGTGCCCATCAGCCATAACCCAGGTAGTTGAGGAATTGTCTGCGCCCGCTCCCAAATTAAATGTAATAGAGCAAAAATCGTGCTAGATACGATTGCGGCTACTGCAATCGTGTAGTTTTGTTGCAGTTCGTCGAGCAAAAAGCCGCGAAAAATTAATTCTTCTGTAATACTTATCCACAATGCCAATGCAAGTAGGGGAAAAATAACCGAGCGAAGGCGGGGCAAATTTTCCGTTTGCCATTGCAGCCAACCGAGCGATCGCTCGACCGTAAAAACGACGATTAATCCCCCAATTCCTAAGCTCAATCCCGCTACTGTAGATAGAAAAAATTTGGGTTGCCAAGTTAATCCATACTCAGCAAAAGAAGACTTTTCAATTGTGGCAGCACCCCAAACAATAAGGGGAGCGATCGCGTATAGCGGTGCCAACAAAGCAAGTTTTAAAGCTTGCTTTAGAGGTTTAGTTGGATGCCAATTAAATTGCCATGCAATCGGAATTGCTATCGGCAACCACGCGATCGCCCAAATTAAAAAAAAGACGCCTATCTTAAGTAAAGAGTTTGCTCCTCGCAGCCACTCAAAAAATAGATTCAGATTCGGTTGAAGATCCAAAAATTTTCCCTAATCTTAAAATTTTCAGGAATTTACTCAAGACGCTCTGACTCGCTTAATTCGATCGGTTTGCGTCTGCTAAGGCGAGTCTAGAAAATACGATCGCCCTTTTAATAGACCCTTCATGCTTGTCTGCTCGCTTGAATAGCAGATTTTGATGGAAATTTAATCGCAAACGCGCTTTATTTCTTATTGCGCCAGTTACCTCGATCGCGGTTTCGATCGATGTTTTTGCTGCCAATCGATTACGCGGTTAAAGCTTCTTCGGAGTCTTCAACTTCCGACTCGTCTTCAATTTGTTTGAGGTGAATGTGTTTGTATCCGAGTTTGATAACAAACTCATCGCCCGGTTTTAATCCCATCTGTTCGGTATAAGTCGAACCAATGACAATTTGACCATTTTTGTGAACGCTAACGCGATAGGTAGGTTCGCGTCCGCGCCCATCTTTTGCTCCGCCTGGTTCTAGAGGAACGCCTTTCGCTGCTAAAACTGCGTCATAAAAATCTGTTAAATTAACGCGAACTTGTCCGTCTTTAATAGAGTAATAGCCGCAGCGCTTTGCTGTTTCTCGCCGAGGTAGATGGGATAACTCTTTTACTTTTTGAAGCAGTGCTTTTCCTGTTAAGGGGGCAGTCGCGGTTTCACTCATAATTCTCTCAATGTTCCTTTTTTTTCTACTAATTGTCTTTTGTGTTTTTGTTGTTAAGATTCATCTTATCAAAAATATGACGTTATCTGCTTAAACTTTGACAAGAAAATTTTCAAGAATTATAAATTTAAGACTAGAATGGTTAGAGGAAGACTGAATACAGGATATGTCTATAGTCTGAAAACCCCTTAATAGGGATTTAAGTGCAAAACGATTGAGAAATTCAGTCAATCTGCTAACAAAACAAAAAGAATAAAAGAATAAAGTAGAATTGAGGTAGTCTCGGAGGTTGGCTCGAAAAACGAGTTGAGCCAATATACCATCCGCTAAAGACTACTTAGATGATTCCTGGAAGCAGCTTAAAGTTTTGGTAAGCTTGAAGCAGCGAGATCGACATAAGGAGTTATTTTTCCCAAGATCTAAAGATTTTTTTAAATAACAAACGCTCGAACGATTGAAACCATGCAAGTCAGTTTTAAAATTTTTCGACAGCAGCCCAACAGCACACCAAGTTTTCAGACTTATACCTTAGAAGTAGAGCCAGGAAATACAATTTTAGACTGTCTCAATCGCATTAAGTGGGAACTCGATGGAACTCTCGCTTTTCGGAAAAATTGCCGCAACACCATTTGCGGTAGCTGTGCGATGAGAATTAACGGTCGCTCTGCCTTGGCGTGTAAAGAAAATGTTGGCAGCGAACTTGCTCGCTTTTCCCACGGAGCGGATACTCAGATCCCAGAAATTATCGTAGCGCCAATGGGCAACATGCCTGTAATGAAAGATTTGGTCGTAGATATGACAAGCTTCTGGGATAATTTAGAAGCCGTCGATCCCTACGTCAGCACCAGTGCCCGACAAATTCCAGAACGGGAATTCTTGCAAACGCCAGAGGAGCGATCGCGTCTCGATGCATCGGGCAATTGTATCT
This sequence comes from Hydrococcus rivularis NIES-593, assembly GCF_001904635.1. Taxonomy (GTDB): domain Bacteria; phylum Cyanobacteriota; class Cyanobacteriia; order Cyanobacteriales; family Microcystaceae; genus Hydrococcus; species Hydrococcus rivularis. The sequence goes on along the minus strand of NZ_MRCB01000013.1, from coordinate 110,069 downwards.
TGTGCGGCGCTTGCTATTCTGAGTGTAATGCCCGCACGGTCGATCCCTCTTTTGTCGGTCCCCACGCCCTAGCCAAAGCCCAGCGCCTGGTGGATGACTCCCGCGACGATACCACGGAAGCTCGCTTGGAGAAATACAACCAGGGCACCCAAGGAGTTTGGGGCTGCACGCGCTGCTATATGTGCAATGCCGTCTGTCCGATGGATGTTGCCCCGATGGATAGAATTGGCGAAATCAAGCAGGAAATCTTAGAGCGTAAAAATGCCCAAGCCAGCCGTTCGATTCGCCACCGCAAAGTATTGATCGATTTAGTCAAGCAAGGTGGTTGGATTGACGAGCGCAAATTTGGTTTATATGTAGTAGGAAATTATTTTCGCGATTTGCGGGGACTAATGAGCCTTGTGCCCTTGGGATTGCGGATGCTAGCGAAAGGCAAGTTTCCAGCCACTTTTGAACCATCAGAAGGAACGCTTGAGGTGCGATCGCTCATTGAAGCCGTTCAAGCAAGCGAGCAGTAAATCACCTTAGTTAAACTATCGATCGAATACCGAAGCTTGACCTTATTCTGAAATAGGTACTTTCTCGAATATTGCCGTCTCTGGTACTATCAGATCGATCGTTTGAACCTCTTCAGGGATGAGCAGCCAGACATAACCATCAGCAGATGATCCTTTTTTCACAAGACCCAGAGAAATGTATGTGGTCGCACGATCGATTCTGCCTGAACGGTCTATCTCCGTACCGTCCCTCAGAGCCTGTTCGAATGACGCCTTGTCAACCACTCTATCGTAGGATTCGTAACGTTCACTGGTTTCAGGATTTCGCGCGATTGTCAGCTTCGGCACAATTGTACCGTTTCTACCTCCAAGGTTACGAACCCGCATTTGGACATTCACCACATTTCGCTGCCCGTTATCTGGATTTTGAATCCGCTTGACCGACAATAGTTCAACTTGTGCCCTATTTTTAAAGGCGTATTGCACAAATTGACCAGGCTGAATTTCAGTGTTCGCCTGCTGGCTAGATTCGGTCATCGGAACGGTAGGTGAGCTAGCTGTTTGCGGAGACTGTGGTGGTTCAGAAGCAATAAGTGAATTTTGCACAGAGGTGCTGAGTTCACGAAAGCTCTGCTGTAATTGAAACATTTGAACAAGCGCAAAGCCCGTACCTCCTAACGCGATTACAGACACTAGAACTGCAACGCTCGATAGAAAAGTATTCATATTGCTGCCTCCTACTGGCTTTTCGGTTGAGGATGTTTGTCTATTTTTTATTGGCATCGCTAACTGGACTTGGTTACAGCATTAAACCTCACGCTATTCTAACGCGAGCTTGGGATAAGAAAAGTAAGGGCGAACAACCGTTCGCCCTTACAAGTCATTTACTAAAAAATAGGATAAATTCTACCCACTCACCAATCACCGATTATCTATCCACCGAACCCATAATAATATCGATACTGCCAAGAATGGCAACGATATCGGCAACCTTGACTCCTTTAAGAATGTGAGGCAAGATTTGCAGGTTATTAAAATCGGCGGCGCGAATTTTCCAACGCCAGGGGAAAACATCATCGTTGCCAATAATAAAGATCCCTAATTCCCCTTTACCGCTTTCGAGGCGGACGTAATGTTCGCCCTTGGGAATTTTAAAAGTCGGTGCGACTTTTTTGGCGATGTACTGGTAATCGAAATCATTCCACTGGGACTTTTTCCCTTCCATCATCCGCTTCGCTTCCAGATTTTCGTAAGGACCGCCGGGAAGTCCTTTAAGCGCCTGACGGAGAATTTTAACCGACTCCCGCATTTCCCGAATCCGTACCAGATAGCGGGCGTAACAATCGCCAGCCGTTTCCCACTGAACTTCCCAGTCAAAGTCGTCGTAGCACTCGTAGTGGTCAACCTTACGTAAATCCCACTTCACCCCGGAAGCCCGTAACATGGGACCGGAAAGTCCCCAGTTAATTGCCTCTTCGCGGCTAATCGTTCCTACGCCTTCGACGCGGCGACGGAAAATCGGGTTATTGGTGATTAGCTTCTCGTACTCATCGACTTTCGGTTCGAAGTAGTTGCAGAAATCTTCGCACTTATCAACCCAACCGTAGGGTAAATCTACTGCCACGCCACCGATGCGGAAGTAGTTGTTATTGACCATCCGATAACCGCTTGCCGCTTCCCAGAGGTCGTAAATCATCTCCCGTTCGCGGAAGATGTAGAAAAAAGGAGTTTGAGCGCCTACGTCAGCCAAGAATGGTCCCAACCACAGCAGATGATTGGCAATGCGGTTGAGTTCCAACATGATGACGCGGATATACTGGGCGCGTTTGGGAACTTGAATGTCAGCTAATTTTTCTGGCGCATTAACGGTAATTGCCTCGTTAAACATCCCCGCCGCGTAGTCCCATCGGCTTACGTAAGGGACGTACATGACGTTTGTGCGATTTTCGGCAATTTTTTCCATCCCTCGATGGAGATAACCGATGACGGGTTCGCAGTCGATTACGTCTTCCCCATCGAGGGTGACGATCAAGCGAAGTACGCCGTGCATTGAGGGATGGTGGGGACCCATGTTAAGTACCATGGGTTCGGTTCTGGTTTCAATTCTTGCCATACTACAGCAAATGTCCCCTCATCAAAAAATTGGTAAGGTGCTTTGGTTGCTAAAACTGGCAGCTTGAAAAAGCTTTTAAGATACCAGAACGGCAGCACCTCTCTTTTAATCATTATAAAAGTATCGTTAAATTTTCCTCGATCGCAATGACCCGATCGACTCATTAAAAATTACTATTTCAACAATTGATAATTTCGATTGCTATTGCGAACGCCGAATTGTCTTAGAAATGCTGAAAGCCTTCTGATAAGGTTAGCTGTCGCGGGGCATAATTGCCACTGCGATCGATTAGCTCGACAGTTGGTTCGCTAGTAATCATGCCAATAATAGCTGCTGCCGATCCCAAGTGGTTTACTAAGTCTTGGGCTGACTGGGGCGAAAGACACAAAACCAACTCAAAATCTTCTCCGCCATACAAGATCCATTCTAAAGCTTGCTCTGGCGAAACAAACTGCTGCAAAGCAGGCGAGATAGGAATTGCCTGCCGCTCGATACGAGCGCCAACGCCACTGCAACGGCAAATCTGCACGACTGCATCGGCTAACCCATCGCTACTGTCCATCCCGGCGACGGACCGATCTCCTACTATCGCCCACAGATGGTCTAAAATGTCAAGTCTCGGTTGTGGCCTTTGGTGTGCCTGAATTAAGGTATTTTTGGCAGTTTCTGCCAAATTTTGGCCGCTTTCTGGATGTAGGAGTAATTCTAATCCTGCTCGCGAGCAACCGTGAAATCCTGTCGCCACGATCGCGTCGCCTGCTTTAGCATTAAAACGACGGATGACTCGCTGGGGTAAAACCCGACCAAAGGCGGTAATCGAGACGGTAATGACTGAAGAGCAGCAGATATCTCCTCCTACAATTGGGGTTTGATATCGTTGCAGGCAATCGTAGAGTCCGTGATAGAGAGCTTCTACCCAGCTTATCGCAACCTCTCCTGGCAGACCCAAAGCCAGCGTAATTCCGATGGGAGAAGCCCCCATCGCCGCTAAGTCGGATAAATTAGCCGCTGCCGCACGCCAACCCACATCTTCTGGAGAAGTCGTGCGATCGCTAAAATGTACTCCATCCACCAGCATATCGGTCGTGACTACCATAGAGTAGCCGGATTCTATCTCCAGTACCGCTGCATCGTCTCCCACCATACCGGGCGGGCAAAAGTTTTGTAGCCTTTGCAAAAGCCCTTGTTCGCCAATATCTTTAACGGTTTTTGTGGGATGAGACACTCGATGAAAGGATTGACGATTTTGGATTAACCTATACCTGAACTTAGAGGTTTTTATGCGAGTTCTAGGTTAGTGGTGAAATTGATTTATTTACCTTAAATCTTGATGCCTTAGCGATAGTGACAAAGGTAATAGTTGGGATATGACATTTAGCTGATGCGGGCAAGTGTTTTTATTGGATAACCTACGGGTATAGTACGCCTAAATAATTAGCGTTCTCCGTAGCTAGTACGATTAGAAATTTTAACCATGAAAAAAGGAGAAATGAAATGTCTATACCAGTATTGACTATAGCAGCCTTACTTGACAAGATGAGCCAACCGGATCGGTTTGCACTCATCTACAGTGACAGCTTATTTCCATCTGTGTTCGCGAGCGCGATCGCATTTCTGGTTCCGTTTGCATGGCTATGCGTGATGGCAGCGATTGCCAACCCTTTCATTCACAAGAAGACCGCGCGATCGAGCGAGTGAGTAGGAAAAATAGGGGGTTTTGTCAATGATTCTCGATAAGAAAAGTCCATGTTCTCGCCACTAGCAGAGCGACTTCGTAACTGGAGCAATTTAAAGTCAGATCCTTACTTCGCTTATCCACTTCTACTTAACCTCACTCCCCTAGCTTAGCTGGGGGATTTTTTTAGTTAGTGATGGAAAGCGATCGCTTGACTGACTGCTGCATATCGAGCTTGTCACTGTCGTTTGCTGAGATTATGAATGCTTTCCCGATGTGCGATCGTTAGCTGCCTTAATAACCTGTTCGAGCCGAGCAAGGTCTTCTTCATTCAACCCACCCTTAGATCGCTTAACGTCTGGTTCGGTTCGCAGCCTGTCCATATATACACGTAAAGCTTCATCATCCTCACGGTGTGTGAGTACATAATCTCTAAGTGCTTTTCGGTTCATTTGTTGGTAGTCAGGTTTGCTCATCTTCGTCAAACTCCCAATCTCCACTCGGAAAAATGGTGATACCCAAGGTGTCGCCAGCCAGAATGTAGATTTCCTCTCGCTTTGCGTCGTAGCGAAATAAGTGGATGTCTACATAGAAATTGGACAGCGTTTGGCAAACTCGCATGCAAGCACTCATTTGTTCTAAAGTTGGCATTACTCTCCAACCAGCAACAGCAAAGCTTGCCCAACAATTGTAGTTTGAGCAAGCTCAAAGCAATAAATTTTCCAATTAAATCTAGCATTAAGCGTTTTCTTGGGTGCTGTAGCACTATTCTATACCTGATTTCTCTCCTCTTGTTGTCTGGGTTGCTTCATTAACTTTTTAAGTTGCGATCGAGCGAGTGAATGGGGGGGAAATAGGAGTTGTCTATTGTTCCTAATTTCCCCTCCCCAACCTTTAACTCGCTTGTGGTTGTACCAAATTGTCTAGTCCATCTACCACTTTAGCGGCAATAATCTTGTCTTTGTCGGTTAGTTGTTCGAGAACTTCTTTGCCTTCGACTACATAACCAAATACTGAATAGCGTCCATCCATCAGGTTAAAGCCGGGAGGCGTTAATTCATTGTCAAATTTAAAGAAAAAGAACTGAGAAGAACCGCCATTGGGATCGTCACTCGGACGAGCCAGAGCAACTGCTCCATAGGCATTAAAAGGAAGCGCTAGATCGGGAAGATAAATTCCCGCATCTTCTAAAGTAATGCCATAAATTGGCTCTTTTTCTCCTTTAACTAAAACTTCTAGCGGAATGGCTCGATATTGCTTCGTTTTTGGATCGATAAAACCGGCTTCAGGACCAGGGGGATCGCCCGTTTGCACGACAAAGTCATCTTCCAAGGATATGAAAGGCAAGCCATCATAGAATCCCCGATTCACTAAATCGACGAAGTTTCCACCGTTGACAGGAGCGCTATAACCGTCAACGACGATCGTCAAGAGTCCTTTAGTCGTTTCCATTTCTACTGTGGCACGACCCTTAAGCTGAGGCAAGTTAGCGTATTTGGCAGGCACCTCAAAGGGAAACCCTTGTACCATCAACTCTTCTAATTGTCCAATCCGGGCGAGCAATTCTCGTCGCTTGCTCCAAACTTGGTTTTTATCTTGGGCTTTGACCGCATCTTGCAGTTGAGCGATCTCCTCTTTTATCTGTGCGATCGCAGCTTCGGCTCTAGGTTTGCGATCGTCGGGAACGCTAGCTAATAAATCGCTTTCTTTAGAAGATAAGATTTTGGTAGCAACTTTTACATCTTTCTCAATCGGTCCCCAACGTTTTCCTCGCAAATGATTGGAAATATCTTCGATCGCGTCTTGGAGTTGCCGAACTGCTTGGTTGTCGATCGGCAAAGAATATCGCAAAATTGCGTAAGGGTCGGTAATTGCATTTCCTTGCGCTAAAGCAGCAATTAGTACCGAGTTAGCAGGTTCCCAATTCCATCCGGCTCCGCTTAAACTAACTGACAGGCTAACCAAAAGTAGAGCAACTAGACTGGTCTTCAACAAATGTCGGCACCAACGCAACCAGAGAATTTTTATTGGTTTCATTTATCTTAATAGTTACATAAACTACCACACCGCTCCAAAGATACTTTGTAGGGTTTTAGCTCTCTCTTGTCAATACCCAATCCAACCTCTAACTTCGCGCGATCTGCTCGATCGCGCTCTTTAATTCTGGTGAGAATGGATAAGTCAAATTTTTTCTTACGTAACATTTGGTATTATGCCCTTCCCAGCGATCGGCTCAAACCCGGTCGGATAGTTGCTAAGACGTTACTAAACGAACCTATTCTGTTTGGACGTACTAATACGGGTCGGGTTTTTGCCCTGCGCGATATCTGCCCTCACCGAGCCGTTCCCCTCAGTTGCGGACGGTTCGACGGAAAAGAGGTGGAGTGCGCCTATCACGGTTGGCGTTTTGACGCTGGCGGACAATGTAGTGCCATTCCCTCTCTAACTGACGACCAAAAGCTTGATTTGAGTCGCTTTCGGGTCAAACAATATCCAGTGCGCGAAATTCAGGGCAACATCTGGATTTATATGTCACGCGGCGATCGCGCCGCTGTAAGCGAGCCAGAAATCGAGATTCCGCAGGTTCCCGAATTTGGCGATCGCTCCTACCAGGCAATGGAAGTACAGCGTTTCCCCTGCTTTGTCGATCGAGCCGTTGTCGGCTTAATGGATCCAGCCCACGTACCGTTTGTCCATCGCGCTTGGTGGTGGCGTAGCGATGCAGTTCTGTCCGAGGAAGTAAAAGCCTTCTCTCCTTCTCCCTACGGTTTCACCATGAAGCGACATCGACTGGAACGCTCGACCTTTTTCTATAATCTCATCGGCAAAAATCCAGAAGTAGCGATTTCCTTTCAGCTACCTGGCATTCGCATCGAACAAGTCATTACTGACAATAATACGGTTTGCAATTTAACCGCCATTACTCCGATTACTGAAATAGAGACGGAAGTGACAACGCTGTTTTATACAACTCTACCTTGGTTTGCCCTACTAAAACCCCTCCTGCTGCCATTTATTCAAGCGTTTTTAAATCAGGATCGACAGATAGTTATCAAGCAGCAGATTGGCTTGCAGTACGATCCACCCTTGATGTTAATAGCTATCTCTGAAGGTCGTCCCTTTAGCAACCCAGTTAAAGAACGGGTACTGCGCTGGCGCAGTTGAGAGTGCAAATTTTCTAGCCTAACCATCTCCCATTCTCTAGTAAAATAAAATGTCGATATTTTTAGGCTTTAAAAGCACTTCATGATTTCGAGCAACGATTTTCGCAGTGGTGTAACTATCGAATTAGACGGATCTGTCTGGCGAGTTGTAGAATTTCTTCACGTCAAACCGGGTAAAGGCTCTGCCTTCGTGCGTACCAAACTCAAAAACGTACAGACTGGGAACGTGGTCGAGCGGACTTTCCGAGCAGGCGAGACCGTTCCACAAGCAACGATAGAAAAGCGAACAATGCAGCATACCTATAAAGAAGCCGATCAATACGTCTTTATGGATATGGAAACGTTTGAAGAGGCTCATCTGAGACCAGAGCAACTTGGCGATCGCACTAAGTTCCTCAAAGAAGGGATGGAAGTCAATATCTTACTCTGGAACGGGCAAGTATTGGAAGTCGAACTTCCTACTTCAGTCATCCTCGAAGTAATCGAAACCGATCCGGGCGTGAAAGGGGATACGGCTACAGGCGGATCAAAACCCGCGATCGTCGAGACGGGCGCTCAGGTAATGGTTCCCTTGTTTATTTCTGTCGGCGAACGGATTAAGGTAGATACCCGCGATGGTTCCTATCTGGGTAGAGAGTGAACGAGCGAACGCTTGGCTTTATCTTTTGTTGTTAGTTGTCGTCGAGTTCTTAGCGCGGACAACTAACGCCTAATTGTTATATGGGATGCACGATTTGTGTCAATAAATTTCAACGAACTTCGGGAGTTGTTAAGGGCGATCGCTCAAACCGATATTACCGAGTTAACGCTAAAAAGCGAAGATTTTGAACTAACGGTACGTAAGAGCGCTCCAGTAATACCAACTCAAACTGTAGCAGCTACCGTGGAAGCGGCACCGCCGAGTGGCGTTTCCCCAGTTTCTCAACCGTCTGCGGTGCCCGTCGCTCCTGTCAGCGAACCCCAAGAGGTTTCTGCACCTTCCCCCGCAGACGCAAAATGGGTAGCAATTACTTCTCCTATGGTGGGCACCTTTTATCGAGCACCCGCCCCTGACGAACCGCCGTTTGTAGAAGTGGGCGATCGCATCCGTCAGGGACAAACGGTCTGTATCATCGAGGCTATGAAGCTCATGAACGAAATTGAAGCAGAAGTTTCGGGACAAATAATGGAGATCGTCGTGGCTAACGGCGAACCCGTAGAATACGGTCAAACTTTAATGTGGCTCAATCCCGATTGAGTCGTTCCTAAAGCTCGAAATCCGTTTCAAAAATTTTACGAGTCATGGGTTGTTCTACCATCAATCCTTCTCCTTCACCCAACAGTTCGAGCGGTTTTCCTTCTACATCAATCCAAACCTGAGTGTTGGGGTCTACACTCGTTGCCGTATATACAATCTGCCCTAAGCGTCCCATCATCGAAGCACTGCCGCCACCCGTCGTAAATTCTTGAGATAAGTTAAGATGAACGCCATCTTTTTCTACGGTCAAATCTAGCAATTTCGTGCCTTCAGGAATTGCCGTAGTCTCAGATGACTTTTTAGGTCCAGCTAATAATTCCTTAAAAGCCGTTTCCAGCCTTTCCTGCTCGCTTGCAGATTTTTGAACGGCTACTTTAGTCGGCAGCAACTTTAAGCGTCCCCCACTATCGGCAAGCCAATAAACTTGCGCTCCCTCTTCTTGGATTGGAGATTGGTCTGGCGGAGCGGTCGTTGGTTTGGATTGGGTTACCGTTGGTTCGGATGGCGTTTTTGAGGCAGTTAGAGTCCGATAAGCCAACCAAGAGGCTCCGCCACCGATAGCTAGCGCTGCTATGGTAATTCCTGCGATAACTCCCAGAGATAATCGATTGTTTTTAGGTTTTTTGGGTCGATCTTGCATAGAACTCCTCTTTGATACAGCTAGACTAAACTCATTGACCCTCTATATCCAGTCTACTGTTCCTGTCTATCTTTCATCGGCTGGCAACTGGGAAACGGGGAGTGCAGGGAGATAAGGGAGACTGGGGAATGGGAAGAAAACTAACCATTAACCACTCACTATTAACTCTCACCAATCCAAAATCCACAATCTAAACTCCAAAATCAAATAACTGGTCTCTGTTTATGGCTCCACTCGGATAAATGCTGCAATCTGCATTTCCTCGTCTGTGACGTTTAAGTGTAACACTCTAGCAGTGATTCCCCTGTTTTCTAATCGACGCAAATCTAATTCTTCGCTCAATCCTTCAGCCAATCCTCTCAAGAGTCTAGTCGATAAACGTCTGCCGTTAACCATTCCTTTGGGATCGTTCAGTTGTAGCGATCGCCCTGCTACCACATTAAGTCCTACCTCTAGCTTAATTTCGACTGGCTCTGGTGGCTCCGAGACATCTTTGCGCGTCTGGGATTGCTGCAATTGCAGCCTTAAGCCAAGGCGATTGCTCCCCAAAAAGTCTGCTCTGGCTTTTAATATTTTAAAAGATGATGCCGAAGCTTCGCTAGCCTCTTCCACAAAGCTATTCATTACCCCTTCTAGTCGAGATTTGATATTGGGAGATTCTAAAGCTTGGTTGAGATCGCTTTCGCTAATGGCGAGCCGAACCGCTCCTCGGAAGGGTTGGCGCAGTACCTGTGACAGCGCCTTTTCTCCTTCATTCTGAAGGCGTTGTAGATCTACATCGATGGGGTCGGTTTCTAGTTCTGCAACTGCAATTCTGAGATCCCGAATCGGTCGAACGTCTCGACTAGCAATGCGAACGCGATCGACTTTCCCTTGCAGCACTTGATAGCCAGGCGTGCTATCGATGCGAACATCTAACTGCTCGACATCCTCGACTTGAGAACGTAAGGTGTTTTCAACTACGCTGTCAATAATTAAGCCAACTGGAGAAATCGCAGCCAGTAAGCTAGAAAGTATTATTGTTATTAATTCCATGCTAATTAGTCGTCCCTGAAAACCCTAGATTTAGGTTTGAGTTTGAAGAAGAGGAGATTTACCAGATTTTATCGACTTTGGTTCTTTTTTGGCAATTTTACCTTAGTTTCTGCCCCTCAAACCCCTTGCGTTTAAATCATTTGGATCTTTTTCCAGGGACGACTATAAATTTTTTCTTCTTTCAAACTAGATTGGCGTATCCTTACCTTATCCAAAGGCAAACGGTTGAATTTACCACATTCCTCTAACGGGTTCTTCAGTTTCTTCTGGCGTTTGAGTCTCTTGCATGTCAGTGTCTACGTCGTCAGTGGTCGTCTCGTCGGTCGTACCAGGAGTCGTTGTGGTGCCAGGAGTGGTTGTATCAGGAGTCGTGGTCTCGTCGGTCGTGCCAGGAGTGCCAGGAGTGGTTGTCGTTTCCCCCGTTTGGCTCGTCGTAGAACTAGCTGGTGCCACGATTTGGTCGTTAACGACATACACTTCAGAGCCTTGGGTCAGATTCATTGTTCCCATGTCGGCTCGCGAGACTTCGATCTCTCTGGTCTGTCCGTTTTCTAGTTCGACCTCAGCCGTCGATCCCGTCATATTTGTAATCGTACCTCTGTCTGCTACTCCAACAATCCGTTCATCACGTATCAGCACGTAATCATTGGTTTTGAGTCTAGCTTGTCCAAGATCGGGATTCGCATTCGAGACTTGATAGGTTTGAGTGGTGCCATCTTCTAGCGCAACAACAACTGTAGAAGTAGAGGCAGTGCTAGAAACGCTTCTAATGCGACCTATCTGTTGTTCTTGTTGCTGCATCATTCTTTGTTGGGTTGGCTGCTGACTCTGCCGAGGGGAGTACTGAGCACTAGCTGGAGCAATAGCAATCGCACACAAGAATAGAGAAAGCGTAGTTGAGGTGATTGCTTTTAGGTTTTTATAGATAGCCATCGTCTTCTCCGAACTTTTTTAGTTAAGTTTCTTGTTTTATATTCGACTGAAGATTCTTCTATGACCTCTATCTATTGTTAGAGAAACTAAGGATTGAAAAATCTTAGGCAGTCAAGTTTAAACCGAGTCCGGACTAAAGGCTGAAAATATTCCGAAAGAAGGAAAACTTTTCCAAAATAGTAGGCAAAATTTAAGAAGAAATCTAAATAGGCGCAACTACAAAAGAAATGTTCCTCACCACCAAATTTCTTTACCCAATTTTGGGGCTGCTCTGCGTCGGAACGGCAATTCCTTTATTAGATGCCCAACGGCAGGCGACTGCCTCTGAAATCCCGAACGCGCCCGTATCTAGAAATCTTAACGCTCTAGCGACGACTACTAACTTTTCTAGTGACCCTTTTATCAATCCTTTTAATCCTTTTACCAATCCTTTTATTCATTCCCTCGACACTCGTTTGGTTCTTAAATTGCGAGAGCGTCGGGTTTATCTTTATCAAGGCGACGAGATCCAGGAAAGTTATCCAGTTGCTGTTGGCAAAAAAGGGTGGGAAACTCCCACTGGGAATTTTCAGGTCATTCAAAAGGTAGAAAATCCTGCTTGGGAGCATCCGTGGAATGGAAAGATCGTTCCGCCAGGGCCGGATAATCCTTTAGGAGAAAGATGGATCGGTTTTTGGACGGACGGAAAAAATTTTATTGGCTTTCACGGCACGCCTGCCGAACACCTGATAGGACGAGCAGTTTCTCACGGCTGCGTTCGCATGAGAAATCGAGACATCATCGCTTTATTCGCTCTGGTGCAAATCGGAACGCCTGTAATTGTAGAGCCATAGCTCGAAGTATGGAAAACCCTAATCGAGCCTCACTGCGCGTAACGCAAAGCTAAGGATAAAATCGAAATCGGAGGAATCCATACTGTCAACTATTTTTATTATTTGTCATGATTAGCGTTACTCGATCGCCTTATACCAACGAACAAATCGCCGCATGGCTGAGAGGTTTGCTAACCATCGCCTGGACGGACGGGCACTACGATCAAGAAGAACAAGAGTTGATTGCTGAGCTGACTAAAGAATTAGCTTTTTCTGATGCTGACGGATCGGTTTTGTACAAATCTATCGAGCCAAAAGAATTAGCCGAAATTTTAGGAGGAGACGAAACAATTGCAGAAAACTTCTTAAGAACAGCCGTTCTCGTTGCCATAGCCGATGGCGTTTATTCGACCTCTGAAGCCGAACTATTACATCAATTTAGCGATGCGTTCGGACTTAGGGTCAAAGCCTTACAAGCTCTGGAGCACACGATTTGCAAGCCCATCGAAACTCCGGCTTCAGCGACGGACGAGCAATTGGCTTCTGCTTTAGTTAGTCCTCCCCATCCTCATCCCGACGTGCTATATCCTATTAAGGACTGGCTTGACAGGATGGAAATTCACGATCCTCGGTTAGCTCGCTTTATCTGTAAGATGGTTCCGCCTCAATGTCCGTTCGAGCGAGATATCACGCTATTTGGTCGCAAAATCGTCCACATCCCCCCGCTTTGCAAGCTCAATCCCCTCTACGAACAGTTGGTCGGTTTGCGATTCCGCGCCTTGTCCTATCTGGCGGATGAATGTAAAGAAGATGTTTCAGAATATATCTAGACTTGTGAGTAGTTGTTATTAGTTGTTGGTTATGGGGGATGCAAAGACAACTAATAACTAATTCACTAATAGAACTAACCTCTAACAACTGATATGCAATTTATCGATCTAGCAGAAATTGAAGTAGAAGCTGGAAAAGGTGGCGACGGCATTGTTGCCTTTCGCCGAGAAAAGTACGTACCAGCAGGAGGACCATCTGGAGGCAATGGAGGGCGCGGCGGTTCGGTTATTTTGGTGGCAACCGATCGCCTGCAAACGCTGCTAGATTTTAAGTATGCCAGCCACTTTAGAGCAGAAAATGGCAAGCGCGGCGGTCCTAATAATTGTACTGGAGCAGACGGACGCGATCGCATTATTGAAGTTCCCTGCGGCACGGTTGTCTACGATGCCGATACCGACGAACTGCTAGCCGATTTAGTCGAGAACGGACAACAGTTCTGTGCTGCCAAGGGTGGCAAAGGCGGGTTGGGTAACAAGCATTTTTTGAGCAATCAAAATCGCGCTCCCGAATATGCTTTACCCGGACTACCAGGAGAGCGCAGGCGGTTGCGTCTGGAACTGAAATTATTGGCAGAGGTAGGTATTATCGGCTTGCCCAATGCGGGAAAGTCTACCCTCATTGCTGCCCTTTCTTCAGCGCATCCGAAAATTGCCGATTATCCTTTTACTACCCTCGTCCCCAATTTGGGAGTGGTGCGCAAACCAACCGGAGATGGTACTGTCTTTGCCGATATTCCGGGGCTAATTGCTGGTGCCCATGAGGGTGTAGGTTTGGGTCACGAGTTTCTGCGCCATATCGAGCGCACGCGTCTGCTGTTGCATTTGGTCGATTTGACGGCTGCCGATCCCATCGCTGACTACCAAACCATTCAACAGGAGTTAGAAGCTTACGGAAGGGGTTTAGTCAATCGTCCTCAGATTATCGCTCTCAACAAAGCGGATGCGGTTGACGAGGAGATAGCAAATACTGTCAAAGGTCAACTGACTCGGTTAACTTCAGATCCTATTTTTATTATTTCAGCCGCAGCTCGCATCGGACTCGATGGGCTGTTGAATGCAGTCTGGGCAAGTTTGGAGAAGGATTCAGAATTAGTACATTTGGACGGGTAGCTAGACTTTTGCGATCGCGCCTTTATATTAAATCCGTTTGTATCGGAATTATACGTAGTGCAAGCCGGAATAAAAAGCGCTTTTCGGGACTATATGCGAGCGGGACGCTCGCACTACTATTATGTATATACTATGTATATACAATTTCAACATTAACCAAATTAATATTATCCCAAGATCTCATCAAGTGCGATCGCTGCTAATTGCGATGATTGTTGCTATAGCGGATTCTTGCGCCTGCCCATTGCAACTTTTCCCGTAGGGTTTGATAGAAAGAATAACTTTCTCGTAGGATAATAAACTTAGCAAATCGTTTTGCCATGCTGACGTTAACCCACTGTCCCGGCCAAATTGAGGTTGCTAGCGTTCCATCAGTCCAGAGTTTGGTGTTGAGTTCGTAATCTCCCAGGGGCCAAATACTAACGACAGAACCAGCTGGGATAACGATGGGACGGCTAGAAAGGCTAAGCGGACAGATGGGAGTAACTGCGATCGCACTCATACCGGGATGGATAATGGGACCGTTAGCAGAAGCCGTATAACAAGTAGAACCCGTAGGGGTTGAGACCAATAACCCGTCTCCTTGATATTGATCGACGATTTCTCCATCGACTTCCATCTCTAAAATTGAGGTAGGCATGCGATCGATACTGGCGGGTTTGACGCACATTTCGTTGAGGCAAAAAAAGCGATCGCTTACGGGTTGAGGATCGATCCGACTTCCTTCAAACAGACGCGCCTCCAACATCATTCGTTCCTGCACGGCATAGCGATCCGATTCTAGGCGTTCCCAAATTTGCTCGGTGTTTTGAAATTCTTCAAAAGGTTCTGTCAGAAATCCCAGATGTCCTCCCACGTTGACTGCCAAAATCGGGATACCTTCTTGGGCGAGATGTCGTGCTGCCGTCAGTACCGTCCCATCTCCTCCTAATATAAGTGCTAGATCGATTTTAGAAGTGGCAGAGGCGAGAAAAACTGGATAGGGATTGTCCTTAAATCCGCTAGGTCCCATCAAAACTTTACAGTGACGGGCTTCTAGCTGTCGAGCGCATTTTTCTGCCCAAGCTTGGCTTTGGGGATCTCCGGCTTTATGGGCAATAATGACCTGTTTAAGCTCCACGATCGCTGTTCTCAACTGCTCTCTAGTTTAGCGAGAAATCTCATCCTCTCTCAAGGGCAGCGACATGATTTTGATTTCTTGAACGGTAGGGGTGGAACGGGATCGTAACCGCCGGGATGCAGGGGATGACAGCGCAGAATGCGTTTAATCGCTAGCCAACTCCCTCGCAATGCTCCAAATCTTTCCACGGCTTCTAGGGCATATTGAGAGCAAGTGGGATGAAAGCGACAAGTCGGAGGAAAGAGAGGGGAAATAAAGAGTCTGTAACCTTTAATCAGCCATATGACCGGGATTTTCATAGATAATTATCATAAAAACAACTCTCTATATATATGCTATTGGATTTTCAATGGCGATCGCTTTAATTGCGTCCAGTTCGATGAAAAGCGTTGATATTGGAATCGATGGTCAAATAATTTCAGTAAGGGATCTGGGGTTTTTGGTAGAGTCCTAAGTGCGACCAAGTCAATATCTCGCAAAATTTCTCACAAGACTCAAAATTTGATTAGTTTAATTGAGAAGCGATCACTAAGTCTATCCCTGCTTCTCCATCGTTAAGAAGATTGATGGATAAGACTTGTATCGATTACTCAATCGGGGAAAGAATCCCGCACCTTCTATGTGTCGGGAGCTGTCAAATTTGCCCTTGCCATCAAAATCGAATTTTGAGACGATACAAGCGTAAGCGCTGACAGGTTAAACTCCTTGAACATTCCTCATCTAGTCGCCTTAAGACCGCGGCAGTGGAGCAAAAATCTAATTGTTTTCGCTGCCCCTCTGTTTGCTTTTAGTATTAACGGGCAAACATTTTTGGGGAGTTTACTGGCATTTGTCTTATTTTGCTGTACTTCTAGCAGTTTTTACTTAATTAACGACATCGCCGATGTCGAATCGGATCGCCGCCATCCAGTTAAGTGTAAGCGCCCGATTGCATCCGGGTTAGTCAGCATTCCCGTCGCTATTGGTATGGCAGCAGTTCTGTTGGTAGGGGCTTTAACAATTGGCTGGTGGCGATCGCACTATTTAGGTCTTACCCTTCTCAGTTACGCTCTGCTACAAGTCGCCTACAATCTGCGACTCAAGCGCACTGTCATTCTGGATATCATTGCGATCGCGACAGGATTTGTCCTGAGAGCTTATGCCGGAGCAGCTGCAACCAATATCGTCCTATCTCCTTGGTTTTTGCTCTGTACGGCGATGTTAGCGCTCTTTTTAGGAATCGAAAAGCGAAAAGCCGAGTTGCGACTGGTCAAAATGCTAGCGCCTCAAGGCGGTAAAATGCGATCGGTTCTCAGACGCTACTCTCTTCCACTCTTAAACCGCATGGAGAGCGTGGTTACCACGGGAGCGGTGATTTCCTACGCGCTTTGGAGTGCGGGTCCTCAGCTTAAGGGTGCTTCGACTCCTTGGATGTTATTGACCTTACCCTTTGTAATCTACGGAATTTTTCGCTATCAACTGATTAGCGATCCGGAAGAAATTGCTCGCAGAAACGATACCGGATTGGAAAAAGGAGGACGAAGCGAACGACCGGAAGAAGTCTTATTAACTGACAAGCCGATTTTCTTTACTGTTATTATTTGGGTTATTGCTGTGTTCGTTATTTTGCTGCTCAAACAACAGGGAATAATCGAGTAACGGATGTTAAAAATACTTTCTTTATTTACTGTCGCCCTTCAGTCTCTCGGTCGTCGCCAAAAAACTCTCGAAAGAATTAATTTTCGCCGACGAGTTCCTACCTTAGCTGCCATCGAGATCGAAGCCCTCCAGATGGCAGGAATCGAGGGAATCATTCTCGATCTAGACAATACCGTGGTTTCGGAAGACGATCGCTATCTATCTCCCCATGCAGAAACCTGGATCGAAACAGCGAAAGCGCAAGGATTTGAGTTCTTTATCCTCTCTAATGGCAAGCGAAAACATCGAGTGCTTTATTGGTCTAAACGCCTAGATATTCCAGCGATTAATCCTGCCCACAAGCCATGGCCCTTTGCTTTTAGAAAGGCACTAAAACGAATGCAGCTTCAATCGAGTCAAGTTATAGTCATCGGCGATAGTTTGCATACTGATGTCATGGGAGCATTTTTTTCGGGTTGCTCCTGCATTCAAGTTGCTAGTCTTCCCCATCCTCCGCGTTGGTGGGAAAAACTGTTTGGAAAATGGGTACAGATCCCCTATCCTTGCGATCGCGAACTTTGGGAATTAGATTGACTTTTAGTCATTTGTCCTTCGTCATCTGTCTTTCGTCACAGGTTAGATTGGTTACATGCATTGAATTCGGACAAGTAACTTTTAATTAGAGCATGAGACAAATTATATTTGCTCTCTTTGGTGGAATATTAATGGGGCTTACCCCCGCACCTACAAACGCTTTTTATTTGGCGTGGGTTGCTTTAATACCGCTTTGGATATTAACGATTAAAAGTCAAAAAACTGAGTTAAAGTTTTTAAACCAAAAAGCATTTCTAGCTCCTTTTTTCGACTCAAAAGTTCTGATTCCCCTTGCTTGGGGATTTGGCTATCATGGCTTAGCTTTATTTTGGATTACTGGTGTCCATCCAATGACTTGGATGGGAGTTCCTTGGTTAGCTAGTTTAGCGATCGCGATTTTCTGTTGGTTATTTATTACTTTTTGGGGAGCAGCTTTAGTAGTTGCTTGGTCGTTAGGAATGACCTTTTTTGAGAAATTAAAACTCAAAAGATTTAAAGATAATTTTACTCCGATCGATGCTCTGTTGCGAGTTTTAATAGGAACAGCTATTTGGTGTGGTTTGGAATCGATTTGGAGTCAGGGTTCTTTGTGGTGGAGTTCTTTATCTTATACCCAAAGTCCTTACAATTTAGCAATTTTGCAACTCGGTCAATTTTCAGGCTCGTCAACGATTACAGCTTTAATTGTAGCGATTAATGGATCGATTGCCGAGGCATTAATTTTTACTAATAAAAAAAGTCAACGAGACAAGTTTCCTCTGCTAATTTTACCTATAACTCTCTGTTTTATCTTGCATTTATATGGCTTTTATCTTTACAATCAACCAGTTGAGAAGTCTAGCAAAACAGGGATAAAAGTTGGAATTATTCAAGGAAATATCCCGAATGAAATCAAGCTTTATGCTGAGGGGTTTCGTAAAGCCATTGAAGGTTACACTAACGGCTACAAAATTTTAGCAGATCGAGGCGTTGATGCAGTCTTAACGCCTGAAGGCGCTTTGCCTTTTTTTCCAAGCGACTTGATGCGTAGTCCTCTTATCTCGACTATTCAAGAAAAAGGCGTTGTTGCTTGGGTAGGAGCGTTTGCAGGCAAGGAACTTGGTTACGTTAATACTCTATATACCATTACTGGTAAGGGCGACATTTTTAGCCGCTATCACAAGGTAAATTTAGTACCTTTTGGAGAATATATTCCTTTTAGAGAAATTATTGGCGGCGTAATTAAGCGATTGTCGCCTCTAGACGACCAACAAATTGCAGGAAATCCAAACCAGATATTTGATACTCCCTTTGGACGAGCAATTGTAGGAATCTGCTACGATTCAGCTTATGGAGAACATTTTCGCCGCCAAGCGTCACGAGGAGGGGAGTTTATCATTACTGCTTCTAATAATGCTCATTATAGCAAAGCGATGCCCGCTCAACACCATGCTTTAGATGTTATGCGAGCAATTGAAACTGACAGATGGGCAGCGAGAGCTACGAATACGGGTTATTCTGCTGTTGTCGATCCTCGCGGCAAAACTTTATGGATTTCTAGAATTAATACTTATGAACTTCATGTCGATACAATTTATCGGCGACAAACCCAAACTTTGTACGTAAAATGGGGAGATTGGTTGACGGTAGTTTTATTAGTTTTGGGAATTAGTAGTTGGTCGTTGAGATTTCTTTATTTTTAAACTTATGGTAGTCAGTCTAGAAGTAGACAGAGAATAAATTCTCTGTCTAAAATGCTAAACCCCGTTTAAACTAAGATCTTGCACCATTCTCAACAACTGTTGTTGTAATGAATTTCTCGTGCAAGCGAAAAGTCTTATAAAAAAGACCCGATAGGAATTTCAGTCGATTTTAATCGAGTTGAGCTTTGAGCCTAGAACTGAAGTTCTAGGCGTTGATGCAAAAGGTGCAAGATCTCGGTTTAAACCGAGATCTTGCATCATTCTCAATACTCTGTCAGCAATGTTCTATCGTTGCCTTATACTTTAAGCCGTCTAAAGACGAATAGAGAAGTGTTTCAGTCCATTTTAATGGACTTAATATGTAAGCCTGGAAATTGATTTCCAGGCATCTGTTGTAAAGAGTGCAAGATCTCAGCTGGCTTGGCTTATACTAATTTTAAACAAAAATAACATGACACATTCAATTTTTAGGAGCATACTCATGCTTCTACAAAACTGGATTTGTATCTGATGAATTGAAAAATGATATTACCTGCGATATACAGCAGCTTGATAAATTTGTTCATTGTTTTTAACTGACTGGAAAAAATCGACTACTGGACGCGGATAATCTACTCCCAGCCTGACTCCAAAATGCTTTTGTTCTTCCTGGGATAATTTCCAAGGTTCGTGAATTTTCTCGCCTGGAAGAGAAGCTAATTCTGACAACCAATGTCTCAGATAATCTCCTTTAGGATCGTAATCTTTAGACTGTTTGGGAATATTAAAATATCGAAACCCACGGGCATCATTTCCTACGCCAGCCGTATAATTCCAATTTCCATAATTACTGCATACATCATAGTCAATTAATAAAGACTCAAACCATTCTGCACCCATCTGCCAATTAATTCCTAAATTTTTTGTCAAGAAACTAGCAACATTTTGTCTGCCTCGGTTCGACATAAATCCCGTTGCTGCTAATTCTCGCATGTTAGCATCAACTAGGGGATAACCTGTCTTTCCTTTCTGCCACAGTTGAAATCTTTTCCAGTCTTCTTTCCAAGGGATATCTATTCCTTGCAAGCCAGATTCATGAAAGATTTTATTGCCATGCTTGGCACAAATAAATCTAAAAAAATCTCGCCACAGCAATTCAAAAACTAACCAATAAGTGGAATCATTTTTAATTCTTTCTGACTCATATTTTTGCACTTGTTCGTAAATCAGGCGAGGAGATAAACAGCCTAAAGCTAGCCAAGGAGAAAACTTCGATGAATAATCTGAACCTAGCATGCCATTACGAGTTTCTTTATAAACTCTGAGACGATCTTTTTCCCAAAAATAATTATGTAGCCGTGCCAATCCTTTTGTTTCTCCTCCTTGAAACCTCAGAACAGATCGTTCGTCAGATATAGGTTCCTCAATTCCTAAGTCCAATAGCTGGGGAATTTCTCCTGGATCTACTTCTGGTAGTGGAGGTAATTTTTGCGGAGATGGTAAGGTTGGATCGATTGTAGATTTTTTTTCGAGTTGTTTGCGAAAGTTAGTAAAAAGTTCGGGTATTTGGTGTATTTTAAAAGGTAGATTATCGGGATGATAAAGCGTAGCGCCCCAGAAGCTATTGACTTTTACTCCTATTTGAGATAAAGCTTTTTTGAGCGATTTTTCGACGGCTAATTCTTCGAATGTAACTTCCTCGTGATAGTAAACGGCATCGATATTTAGTTCTTGAGCGAGATCGGGTATAATTTTTTCTGGGAATCCTAGACGTACAATTAAATTACTGCCGAGTTTTTGTAGAGAATTTCGCAAATCGGCAACGCTCTCTCGCAAAAATTGTGCGCGAAATTTCCCTGTTTTTGGAAAGCCAAAATGGGTTTGTCTAAATTGTCTTTTGTCAAAGCAATACACTGGTATTATTTGAGCTTTTTCTTTTAGTGCTTGATAGATTAGTTTGTTATCGTGTATGCGCAGATCGTTTCTATACCAGATTAAAATTCGTTGGCTAGTCATGTTTATAGTTAAGAGATAGATTGTTTCTATTTACAGAACTTAATATATAGTCTAGCTTGTTTGAAATTGGTTTATCTTGCTTGGCTCGATGGCTAATAACTCTCTAAATTTTTGGATTTTGACCGATTTAAATTTCATCGCCGCGATATAGAAAATAGTCTTCTTTATACGCAAGAATCGCGTGCCCGATCAATCATCGATTAGTACTGGGATTATTTCCGTCTCCGTCGTAGATATAAAAGATAGATTTATGTCACAATTTTTAAAGACTTGATGGCGATCGCTAACGGTTAAGATAGAAGCAGTGGCTAAAATCTCGATCCGCTAATAGCTATAATTCAGTATTTATTCCAATGGTTAATACTCCAGTTTCGTCAACGCAAAAACTTTCTAAGGTAGAAGGAATTAAAGAGCGCAGTAATTTTTTACGCGAACCTTTGGCGACTCAACTGCTAGAAGATACGACTCACTTTGGCGAAGATGCCGTTCAAATTCTCAAGTTTCATGGCTCCTATCAACAAGATAATCGCGATAACCGGGTTAAAGGGCAGGAAAAAGACTATCAATTCATGCTGCGCACCAGAAGTCCGGGAGGCTTTATTCCAGCACGGCTATATCTTACCCTAGATCGCCTCGCGGACGAATACGGCAACCATACGCTACGAGTTACGACTCGTCAGGGATTTCAGCTTCACGGCATTCTCAAGAAAAATCTTAAGGCAGCCCTATCCGCGATCGTGCGCAATATGGGATCGACTTTAGGCGCTTGTGGCGACCTCAATCGCAACGTTATGGCACCGCCCGCCCCCTACAAAAACCGCCCAGAATATCAGTATGCTTGGGAATATGCTAATAATGTCGCCGATTTATTAGCTCCCCAGACGGGCGCTTATTACGAAATTTGGCTTGATGGAGAAAAGGTCATCAGTGCCGAAGAAGCCCCAGAAGTCAAGGCAGCAAGAGGGCGTAATGTCAACGGTACGATTTTCCCCGATAAGGAAGAACCGATTTATGGCGATCGCTATATGCCCCGTAAGTTCAAATGTTGCGTTACAGTACCTGGGGATAATTCAGTCGATCTCTACACCAATGACGTTTGTTTGGTTGTTATTACGAATAGAAAAGGAGAACTCGAAGGCTTTAATGTCCTAGCAGGCGGAGGGTTAGGTCGCACTCACAATAAAGAAGAGACATTTCCTCGCATGGCAGATCCCATCGGATACGTAGACAAGGAAGATGTCTACGACTTGATGAAAGCAATTGTTGCCACGCAGAGGGATTATGGCGATCGCGCCAATCGTCGTCATGCCAGAATGAAATATCTCCTGCACGATTGGGGCGTAGAGAAATTCCGCGCCAAGGTAGAGGAATATTTTGGGAAAAAATTAGCTCCCTTCAAACCTCTACCAAACTGGAAATATCAAGATTACCTAGGCTGGCACGAACAGGGAGATGGCAAGCTATTTCTGGGGATTTCCGTCGAAAATGGTCGCATTAAAGATGAAGGTAGCTTCCAATTAAAAACCGCCCTGCGCAAAATTGTCGAGCAATTTAACCTGCCGATTCGTCTAACTCCCAACCATAACGTCATTCTCTACGAAATCGAACCATCGCAGAAATCGGCGATTGAAGACACTCTACACCAGCACGGCATTATCACCGATCCCAAAGAAATCGATCCTTTGGTACGCTATTCTATGGCTTGTCCCGCGCTGCCTACCTGCGGACTCGCGATCGCGGAATCAGAACGGGCGCTTCCTGGGGCAATCGATCGCATTCGCGCATTGCTCGATAAACTGGGACTAGCTAAGGAACACTTTGTCATCCGCATGACGGGATGTCCCAATGGCTGCGCTAGACCTTACATGGCAGAATTAGGGTTTGTCGGTATAGCCCCCGATGTCTATCAAGTGTGGCTGGGCGGAACGCCCGATCAAACTAGATTGGCGCAAGCTTATGAAGATAAATTGCATATTTCTAATTTGGAAGGCTTTTTTGAGCCAATTTTTGTTTACTTCAAACAAAATAAGCGATCGAAAGAAAGTTTTGGCGAGTTTTGTCATCGCGTCGGTTTTGAGGCATTGCGGGAATTTTCTGCCTCCTACGAATTAGGGAGTTATGCAAAGTTAAGTAAGTCTCGCAGAATTCGCAAAAATCAGAATCGAGTCAGCGTCCGCGACGAATTGTTTGCCCGTCTTAAAGAAGCTTCGATCAAGCAAGAAAAACCGATGAATCAAATCGTCGCCGAGGCACTGGAAGCGTATTTAGGCGATCGTTAACCAGGAGGGGCATGGACTGGTTGACTAACAAATCTTTGTTCCCTCATCCCTAAATCCCTTCTCCCACAAGAGGCAAAGGGACTCAGGCAAAAGTTTAGGGACTCAGGCAAAAGTTTTAAGTTGAAAGCCCCTCTCCCGGAACAGGAGGGGGGTTAGGGTGAGGGCGATCTGAGTTTTGTCACTCAACCAGGGAGCATGATAATACCATGCCCTACTTATCGGTACTCAAAATAGCGATCGCGCTTCTAATCCATTCTTCTACATGAGGATTTTTCAACATTTGATTGTCTTTACTCAAAGCAGATAATGCTTGGTTAATTTCCTCGTTGGTATAGCCCAAAGCTAATAAGGTCATCTCGACATCTTCGAGAATTTCAGCACGAGGAATGGCAGATGCACTAGAGACGGTTGCGCCGACTACTTGTCGCCATTGGGCTAATTTGGTTTTGAGTTCTAGGGCAATTCGTTCGGCAGTTTTTGCGCCTACGCCAGGAGTTTTGGCTAAAGTTTTGGTATTTCCCGTAACAATTGCTTGAACTAATTCTTCTAATCCTAGAGTATCGATTAGCGCGATCGCGAGTTGCGTACCAATGCCACTGACGCTAATTAATTGCCGAAATAAATCTCGTTCTGCTGCTGAAGAAAAACCATAAAGAATCTGTCGATCTTCCTGGATTTGTAGGTGCGTAAAAATTTGAATGAGTTCTGAATTATCGGCAGATAATTTGCGGGCGAGGCGAGAAGGGATTTGGATTTCGTAACCAATTTGATTGACTTCTAGAATGAGAATGATGCGATTGTTGGTGTTTTTGAGAATTTCAATTGTCTTGCCTTTGAGGTAGTTAATCATGTTTTATCTCACCCAGAGGAGGCACTCTATATGCGCCACCTGCGGGCGCATATAGAGTGCCGTCGCGCAGAGACGCAGAGGAAGAAGGATTAGAGAAAGTTAAAGTATTGTAGACCTTCTAGAATGCCGTTGGCATAGTAAGCTTGGGCAAAATATCGATAATCGGTTTGGTTTTCTTGATACCATTGCCGCAATTCTGGTTTGGCATTACCGACGATAATGCCTCGTTCTTCTCCTCGAAATAGGGCGATATCGTTGCCAGAATCGCCACAGACGACGGTTTGTTGCGCATCAATTTCTAGTTTTTGTCGCAGAAATTGTACGGCAAGTCCTTTGTCTCCTCTACTGGGTAAAATATCGAGATCCTGACTGGCACTGTAGATTAATTTGGTTTGTAAACCATGCTGCGACAAGGTTGATTCTAATCTGGGGAGTACTTCAGCAGCAGCTTGTTCGGTAATATAGTAACTGACTTTGAAGGCATTTTGTTCCGATCGCGGTTGAGGTACTAAGTCGCTAAAATGACTCGCGATCGCGCAAATTTCGTCTCGATCCCATCCTTGAGATAATATTTCTGCCCACTCCCAGTCAAATTTTCTCTCATTGGGGTTCAAGTAAATTTCAGTCCCGACAGAGGTAATTAATGCATCTGGAGGCAAGAGGGATTTCTCTTTGGCAATTTGTTGATAAAGATAAAGCGATCGCCCAGTCGCATACACGATTTTTGTACTATATTCCTGGCGATGTTGGCTGAGTTTTTGATTGAGGGTTTGCAGGGCAATGTCGTCGCCTACTAAGGTATTGTCTAAGTCAGTGATGAATAAAAATGAAGCCATTTTATTTGAGATTTTGGATTAAATATTAATGATTTTCTAATACAATTCCCGTTTTTGGATCGATTGTATTGGCGATAACAGCTTTGCCTGTAATTGTAGTGCGATCGGGGATCTCTGATTCGGCTGTATGACGATTATCCACATAGATATTTCCATCAAAGCGAATTCGCCAATAATTTGGAGGCAGACTACCTCCCTCGGTCAAAATAATTAAATCGTTCCATCCATTTGTTTTTTCATCTGAGATAATAATTGGATTGGTTGTCGTTGGAATTTTGGCAATTAAAGAATAAGTTACTCCACGAGATTCTAAAACATATAAGGTACAGCCTCCACTACCACAGATTGACGAACCAACTGCATAAACAATTACCTCTGAGCGACGATCTCTGTTGAGATCGACTAAATTATAATAATAACGAATTCTTTCAGAAGGGTTGCCAATCGCCTGTCTAATTGCTGCTTGAATTGTCGGATGGGGAGGTTCGGTCGCCGAAGAAATGTATTCAATGTTTTCTAAATTAATTTCTCTAACAGATGGCAATTTTTTCTGGGGTAATCTAATCCTAATATGATATCTAATGAATTTAGAATTTTTCTCTAAAAACTGAGACTTGAAAGTTTTTTTAAGGGCGTACGGTTCGTTTATGATTGGTTCGGTAGCTAAAACCAAGCAGGGGAATAATATCCCGGTTATTAAGATCCACCAAGTAGCACGCTCGATCGCTTTTATCATTACTCTTAATTCTAAGAAGGCAATTAGATTTAAAAGATTTTCACTAAGTACAGGACAAAAATTGCAAAGAGTAGAGAAAGTCGTCGGATTTCAAATCCAAATCAGTGAAAATAGAGCGAAGATAATCAAAGCCATAACGAAAAACGCTAGCTTGCTGTCGTCCATGTTTCTTAACCTTGAGAAGACGATGAGACGATAACCAATCTCCGGTTTTAATAGCCCAACATAAAGCCAAACTCATCAAAGCTAACAGTTTACTTAAACGCTGTGAGTCAGTAAAATGATGGGATGTCCTCTAACATAGAACTAACTGCTCGACCTCGAAAACGATTTGCCCAGCACTGGTTGCGTAGCGAAACGGCACTCAAGAATATTATAGAAGCCGCACGATTAAAAAAAAACGATCGCATTCTAGAAATTGGTCCTGGAACGGGAATTCTCACTCGCCGCCTCCTACCGAAAGTCCAATCGGTTGTGGCTGTAGAGATAGACAGAGATCTATGCAAAAAGTTAGTAAAAAGTTTGGGTAAAGTAGAAAACTTTTTACTTTTACAAGGAGATATTCTATCTCTAGACATAGAGTCTTCTCTTGTTGATTTTCCTAGGTTTCAAAACCCGAATAAAGTTGTCGCTAATATCCCCTATAATATCACGGGACCAATTCTAGAAAAACTTTTAGGAACCATTGCAAATCCTACTACAAAAAATTATGAACTAATCGTTTTATTACTACAAAAAGAAGTTGCAGAAAGATTGACAGCTAAACCGGGTACAAAAGCTTATGGTGCCCTATCCGTACAAGTTCAATATTTAGCCAACTGCGAACTGATTTGTGACGTTCCCGCTAGAGATTTTTATCCGCCCCCTAAAGTCGATTCTACCGTGATTCGATTGCAACCTAAAGTCAATGAGAATCCAGCTAAAAATCCTCAATATTTACAAACTTTAGTTAGGGTGGGCTTTGCCAATAAAAGAAAAATGCTGCGGAATAATTTGAAATCGATGATTGAAAGCGATCGCTTGAATCGAGTTTTTACACAATTAAATATTAATCCTCAAAGTCGCGCCGAAGAGTTAAGCTTAGAGGAATGGATAAATCTCAGTAATTGTTTATCCAATTGATAAAGTTATTCCGTTAATCCTGTCAATCATCGTACCAATGCATTCGTATACCTTAATTGCCCCAGCCAAAATTAACTTGCATCTAGAAATTCTTGGAGATCGCCCCGATGGATATCACGAACTGGTGATGATTCTCCAAAGCATTGACTTAGTGGATAAAATCGAACTACGTCCTAACGGAACCGAACAAATCCGTCTCCATTGCAATAATCCGCAAGTTCCTTTAGATGCCAGCAATCTTGCCTATCGCGCGGTGGAGGTAATGCGAGGGGAATTTCCGAAAATTGCAGCCAATTATGGTGGAGTAGATATTTTTATCGACAAAAAAATTCCCGTAGCGGCAGGTTTAGCAGGTGGTTCTACCAATGGGGCTGCAGTTTTGGTAGGAATCAATCTCATGTGGGAACTCGGACTTACCGTACCCGAATTGCAAACTCTAGGGGCAAAATTGGGATCGGACGTACCTTTTTGCATATCTGGAGGAACTGCGATCGCAACAGGAAGAGGAGAACAATTAGATCCAATCGTCGATTTAGATAATCTCTGGGTGGTCTTGGCAAAATACCGCAGTTTGTCTATATCGACCGCATGGGCATATAAAACCTATAAGCAGAAATTTGGCAGTTCCTATATCTCGGACTCTGAAGGCGTGAAATCTCGCACCGCCCAGGTGCATTCGGGTTCGCTAGTCAGTGCGATCGCCCATAAAGATGGCGCTAGTATAGGGAAACTACTATACAACGATCTAGAAAAAGTTGTTTTACCTGCATTTCCTCAAGTAGCACAATTGCGCGAAGCTTTCCAAGAGGTAGGATGTCTGGGAACGATGATGTCGGGTTCGGGACCAACTGTATTTGCGCTGTGCGAGTCGAGCGATCGGGCAGAGATTGTTAGAGTAAAGGTCAGAGAAACTATTCCCGATCCAGATTTAGAATTTTGGGTCGCGCAGTTGTCAAGTGCAGGAATTGAGGTAACTTCTTTTAGTAAGTAAATCAAAAACTCACGCTCCAGGCGCAAAGGCGCAGAGAATTATGACTCATTCGACTCCAGAACAAAAAAACGATTTATCAGTTGAAGCTAACGAGCAAAAAGTGACTCCTTTACGGTGTTTGTTGGGTTCAGGTCTTTCTGGATCGTTGGCAATCGCGATGTATTTTCTTACTTATTCTATCGCTCATACTTTTGCGACTAAACCGATTACTTCTACGAGTCAACTTGTAATTAGAATTTCGGCGGCTGTTCGAACTTTGGTAGTGGGAGTTGCTTCTTTGGGAACGTTTATTTTTGGTTTTGTTGCTTTGGGTTTGATTCTTTTGGCTATTCAGTTAACGATACAAAGTTTCAAAGAAAAATTGTCATCTTCTTCAGATCATTAATAGGGGCAGGATTTTTCATAATTTAAAAAAGCGGGACAAAGAAAAAATTTCCTTGTCCCTGACTTGCTAAATTACGGTTCCATCAGGAATCGTCGCATTTTTCAGCACGACTACAATTCCGTTACGGATGTAAAAACCTTCCTTTTCGCGCTCGGCTTCTTCTACTCTGTCTTTATTGACAATTTGAACCTTGTGACCGATGCGGGCATTTTTATCCACGATCGCGCGGCGAATTGTCGTTCCAGCGCCGATCCCCACAGATACCTTACCATTTTCGAGGTTAGATTGCCTCTCGGCAAACGGTTCGTAGAAATCACACCCCATCAGTAAGCTATCTTCGATAACGCAGTCTTTCTCTACGCGGGTGCGAATGCCCAGAACAGAATGATGAATCCGGCATTCCTTAAGAATGCAACCTTCACTAATCATCGATTCGGTGATGGTACAATCGAGCATCTTAGACGGGGGTAAATAACGGGCGCGAGTGTAAATAGGAGCCTTTTCATCATAGAAGCTAAAAGTCGGTTGAGGTTGCTGAGTCAGTGCTAAATTTGCCTCATAAAACGCTTCGATGGTTCCTATGTCTTCCCAATAGCCCTTAAATAGGTAAGCCTGAATGTTATAGTCTTTGGCTGACGCTGGAATGATTTCCTTTCCGAAATCTGTATAATCTGGGTTAGCTTCTAGGAGCTTTTCTAGAACGTCTTTCTTGAAAACGTAAATGCCCATTGAGGCAATATAAGGATTTTCCTTTGCCTGTTGCGAAGACAATCCCAGAACGGTAGTATCTACCCGCATCTGTTTGAGTGCTTCGCCTTTGGGTTTTTCACAAAAATCAATCACCCTGCCGCTATCGTCAATTTTCATCAAACCAAAGCTAGATGCTGTTTTTTCCCCGATTGGGACGACGGAGAGAGTAATATCGGCATTCGTCTCCCGATGCCGTTGGATAAACAGGCTATAATCCATGCGATAGAGATGATCGCCCGACAAGATCAGGTACTCGTCTACATCCCACTCTTTCATGAGCCAGATATACTGACGCACTGCGTCGGCAGTTCCCTGAAACCAGCGAGGATTTTCCGCCGTTTGTTGAGCCGCTAAAACTTCCACAAATCCTTCACTGAAACCGGAGAAAGAATAAGTACGGCTCAGGTGACGATTGAGAGAAGCCGAATTGAATTGAGTTAAAACGTAGATTTTGACAATTTCGGAATTGATACAGTTACTAACGGGGATGTCGATCAGGCGATATTTGCCTGCCAGTGGGACTGCTGGTTTTGCCCGTAGTTTAGTCAGCGGATAAAGGCGAGTCCCCGCGCCACCTCCGAGAATAATTGCTAAAACTCTTTTCACAAAACAACCTCGCGACTGCCTATCATACCTTTCAACTAAAGTTTATGTCTGTCTGGGCAATATTAGTACCCAATCGAGCAAGATTTTTTTAACTCATACAAATCGGGATGACTGGATTCGAACCAGCGGCCCCTTCGTCCCGAACGAAGTGCGCTACCAAGCTGCGCTACATCCCGCTTTTTTAATCCTATCACGAACCAAAATCCAAAATCGAGTAACTGTTACACTGATAACTGATAACCGATCGCTAAAAGGAGCAAGCTGGGCGTGACCGTCAAACCCGAATGGCTGAGAGTAAAAGCCCCTCAATGGCAACGTGTCGGCAGCGTCAAAGAAATTCTGCGGGATTTAGCACTCAATACCGTCTGCGAAGAAGCGTCTTGCCCAAATATCGGAGAATGCTTTAACGCCGGGACGGCGACTTTTTTAATCATGGGGCCCGCCTGCACTCGCGCTTGTCCTTATTGCGATATCGATTTTGAGAAAAAACCCAAACCCCTCGATCCTACCGAACCCCTGCGATTGGCTGAGGCGGTACGGCGTTTAAAACTCAATCACGTAGTCATTACCTCTGTCAACCGGGACGACTTACCCGACGGCGGTGCCACTCAGTTCGTGCGCTGTATTGAGGAGGTTCGCAACCTTTCCCCACAGACGACGATTGAAGTTTTAATTCCCGATTTATGCGGCAATTGGGAAGCGTTAGCACTCATTTTGCAAGCTAAGCCAGAAGTTCTCAACCACAATACCGAAACCATTCCCCGCTTGTATCGGCAGGTACGTCCCCAAGGCAAATACGAGCGATCGCTCGAACTGCTCAAACGCACCCGCGAATTGGCTCCCTGGATTTATACCAAATCTGGAATTATGGTGGGACTCGGAGAAACTGACGCTGAAGTCACACAAGTCATGCGAGATTTACGCGCCGTCGATTGCGATATTCTCACCATCGGACAATATCTCCAACCCTCTCAAAAACACTTAGGTGTTCGAGAATTTATTACTCCTGCCCAGTTTGATGCTTGGAAGGAGTATGGCGAGTCGATTGGCTTCCTACAAGTCGTCTCCTCTCCTCTGACTCGTAGTTCCTACCACGCAGAACAAGTGAAAGAATTGATG
This sequence comes from Hydrococcus rivularis NIES-593, assembly GCF_001904635.1. GTDB lineage: Bacteria > Cyanobacteriota > Cyanobacteriia > Cyanobacteriales > Microcystaceae > Hydrococcus > Hydrococcus rivularis. Next base: position 79,341 of record NZ_MRCB01000013.1, on the reverse strand, counting down.
GCACGCTATCCGAGGGTAGTGACCAGCGACAAAAAATAATTAAGCATCTTTCTGGAATAGTTCTCAACGACGATGTAGTTTGACCTAGCCCATATTTTAGTTATGGCTTCCGGATCGATTGCTGCCGCCGAGTTGATGTAAATTCAGCCAAATCTCAATAACCCTAACCGAAACCTTAAAAAATTCTCGGCAGTGTTTATCTCAGACCCGAACTTGGGAATTCTATAAGTAGTCCGGTGATTCGGAAGCTTTCTATTGTGACTACCTTCGTTGTTGAGAAACCACTATGTCAGCTATTTTTTCTTACATTGATACGGAAGACTATTCAAATTTATCTGCCGAACGTTGGCGGGGAAATGAAACGGCAGACGAGCTGAGCGAACTCGAACTAGATGACACGAACGGGGTTGAAAAAAGTCGCAGTCGGACTACAACCGATTTAGTCCGATTATACCTTCAAGATATTGGTAGAGTCCCTCTACTGGGAAAAGAAGAAGAAGTTGCTAAAGCACAACAGGTTCAACGTTACGTCCAGTTAATCAACCTGCGAACTAAAGCAGCTAAAAATGGCAATGCGGCGATCGCGCGTTTTGTTGAAATTGTCGATACCCACGATCGCCTGGTATCTCAATTGGGCCTTCGCCCGTCTCTGGAACGCTGGGCGGCGGCTGTCAAGATGAATGTTTTTGAACTAAAACAAGCGCTGATAGAAGGAAAGCGTCACTGGGCAGAAATCGCTGGCATGGACGTTCAAGAGCTTGACAGGATTCAGAAAGCCGGAATCCGGGCCAAAGAACACATGATCGAAGCTAACCTGCGGCTAGTGGTTTCTGTAGCCAAGAAATATCAAAATCGCGGCTTAGAATTGCTCGATCTGATTCAAGAAGGAACGCTGGGACTAGAGCGAGCAGTAGAAAAATTCGATCCTACCAAAGGCTATCGGTTCAGCACCTACGCCTATTGGTGGATCCGCCAAGGAATTACTAGAGCGATCGCAACCCAAAGTCGCATCATTCGCCTTCCCGTCCATATTACAGAAAAACTCAACAAAATCAAAAAAGTTCAGCGTCAAATCACTCAAGAAAAAGGTCGTCCTGCTACGGCAGAAGAAATTGCCAAGCAACTAGAGATGACATCGGGTCAAGTTCGAGACATGTTGATGCGCGTGCCTCGTTCGGTTTCTCTAGAGGTCAAAGTTGGCAAGGACAAAGACACCGAACTGGTCGATTTACTCGAAACCGAAGATTCTTCTCCTGAAGATAATTTAGTTAGCGAATCCTTGCGCAAAGACTTACAACATCTTCTCGCCGACCTGACGACGCGGGAGAGAGAAGTTATTCAAATGCGCTATGGTTTCCAAGATGGCACGAGCTATTCTCTAGCAGATATCGGTCGCGCCCTCGATCTCTCTCGCGAACGAGTGCGGCAAATTGAAGCCAAAGCCCTGCAAAAGTTACGGCAGCCAAAACGCCGAAACCAAGTTCGGGATTATTTTGAGGCTTTAAGCTAAACGATTCGCCCACGGTGAAAACCGTGGTTTTTTATCGATCCGACATGTTGAGTGCCGTCGTGCCACCAAACTTCGTTATGGCACAGAGCTTCTGCCACGACTAGCTAATAAGCGGAGTTTCAATTCATTAGCTTCGTTTACAATTAAAGAAGGAGAACTTATAACAAATTTATTCTCACTCCATCGACCTATGCCCCCTCGCTGGCCTCGTAAACCCGATCGCACAGATCCTGCCTATCGGCGCTTAGACGACCGCATGAACTTTGCCGTTCACGTAGCAATTTTTCTGGCTTGTAATTCTGGCTTGTGGTTCGTCCACAATGTCAAACACGCCACCTGGTCTTGGATAGTTTGGTTTACAGGCATCTGGGCAATCGTTTTATTATTGCATCTAATTTACATTGCAGCGATCGCAGATTATTCTGTCGAATCTAAAACCAATGGCTAACTCTAAGACGACTCAAGCAATTGAAGCTCTTGCTGCTGAAATTGGCGAAAATATCTATATCGATGTCGCCAAGTGGCACCTCTATCTGTCTGATGCTCATCTCCATACCGTCGTTGCCGAAAAAGTTTATCCTCTCCTGGAAGATAAGTCAGTCAGCGAAGATGCGGTGGTAAAAATCCTCCGCAGCATTCCCGTCAAATTAGGTAGCGGCAGATTGGAAGTTCCATTAGAAGAGCTTTTACCGATGCAGTGTCAAGTCAATTTGATTGACCTGCTAGAAGAATATCAAAAGAATCTTTAACTTGTCCGTACCCGATCCTGTTTGAGTGACGCTTTTAAAATTGTCACTCACATCGATCTAAAGATAAGAAAATCGACCATAATAGACTTGTGTGTGAGGAGTAAGAACGAAAGGTAAAGCTCTTGGGGTCGAAACACGGCCAGACTCCCAAGAGCTTTTCTCTTTAGCCCGATACCCTTATGACTACTGTTCGCTCCAACTCTAATGACAGCACTATCCGCGACATATTAACCAATGCCAAAGTCATTGCTGTCGTCGGTCATTCCGACAAACCCCACCGCACTAGCTATCAAATAGCTCAATTTTTGCGATCGGTTGGCTATCGAGTTTATCCCGTCAATCCAGCCATGGCAGAAATTGAAGGACAACCAAGCTATCCAACCCTAAAAGAAATTCCCGAATCTGTGGATATCGTCAGTGTTTTCCGCCGTTCGGAACATTTGAGCGAGATCGTTGATGAAGCGATCGCCATTAGAGCAAAAACCGTTTGGGCACAATTGGGAGTTAGCGATGCAGCCGCGGCACGAAAAGCGATCGGGGCAGGACTTAATATAATTATGGATGCTTGTATTAAAGTCGAATACCTGCGCTTAAAAGTATAAGCCAGACAATTTTAGCGAAGCTTGCCAATAATGCGATCGCACTCCATCTATATCAAATCTGGTTGAATAACAACAATACTCAGTAGTGCGATCGCGTAGCGGACGCGGAGTACCTTATACCAATTTTCAGGTTTTTGCGATCGACATTCTTCTCCCCCCTCCCAAATAGGGAGAGGNGGTTGGGGGTGAGGGCGATCGACTATCTGTGTCATTAATGAATGAAAAATAGTATTATATCTTGCTTGCGAGCGGGACGATCGCACTACCTAATTATGACTGATAAACGAATTTGACCTTACTACCTCTTGCTCCAACTGAAGATTCCCCACGTCAGTTGAGTCAAGGCGCGGGGAACCCGCAACAGACTCACTCCTCATGAGCCACTAGCTAACCTGAAAGATTACTACAAAAATTAGCGATCGATTATGATGCCATTGCTTGCTGGTAACGCTTATTTACCTCATCCCAATTGACGACATTCCACCAAGCATCCAAATATTTTCCTCGCTCGTTTCTATATTTGAGATAGTAAGCATGTTCCCAAACATCATTACCCATAACGGGATACATTCCCATCATCAAAGGGCTATCTTGATTGGGCGTACCCATTATCTTAAGTTGCTTATTGCGATCGAGAACCAGCCAAGCCCAACCGCTACCGAATTGCTTGCTGCCAGTATCGTTAAAAGCGGTTTTAAACTTATCAAAACTTCCAAAAGTCTTATCGATCGCTCTGGCGAGTTCTCCAGTTGGTCGATCCCCGCCCTTGGGACTCATGATCTCCCAAAACATGGTGTGATTGACATACCCGCCGCCATTGTTGCGAACGGTCGTGCGAATGTCTTGGGGCAAGCGATCGAGATCGCTGATTATTTCTTCTGCGCTTTGATTGGCTAATTGAGGATATTTACTAATGGCTGCATTAAAGTTTTTCGTGTAAGTAGCATAATGCTTATCGTGGTGAAACCGCATGGTTTCCGCATCGATATAAGGTTCGAGAGCATCATAAGCATAGGGAAGCGGGATCGCCTTAAAAGGTTTTTCCTCACTTCCCTGAGATTGAGCAAAGCTAGTTTTGGGGTACAGCCCTAAAGCGGCTGTCCCTGTAGTTGCGCCTAACAGAAATAGAAAATTGCGGCGATTAATAGTCATAGTTCGGGCAATTTAGAGTAAATGGGCAAACAAAATCGAGCATATCATCTCTGTGCCCCACAAATTACTAAGCTGTTCCACATCTAAATTGCATATATTAGATTTCTTGCAGAAGTTGATTTTGCCTTCTGCCTTCTGTACAGGCGGGTTTTTATAGATTAGCTATTGGTAATTCCCTAGAATTTCTAGATAAACCCGCCCCTACTTCCGACTTCCGAGTTCTGCCTTCTGCCTATCGCTTCGACTCTTGCCAGTCCTGAGAGGGGAGGGGAGTCGTGGGAAATTCGGTGGGATTGCCATTGCCCTGCAAACGACGGCGGAGTTCTTGTAATTGAGGTTCGATTCCGGGTAATTCATCGACGAGCTGATAGGGATAGATACCCTTTTCTAGCGCAAAGGCTGCCGTCGTTCCTGCGGCTGCTCCTACAGACCATTCAAAAGAATGGACTCGGTAGGCGGCTGCGGCAATATTGCTGGCAGCAATACTTTTTCCGGCTACGAGCAAATTGTCAATTTTCTGGGGAATCATTGCTCTGAGGGGGATTTGGGCTGGATAGGAGCGACCGTGAGCCTGACGAACTCCCTCTCGTTCTCTGTTTCCTGGGGCTTCTGGGGGAGAAAAGGTCATGCAGGGGTGAAAATCGATCGCGTAGTGAGCCACCCCCAGCGCATCGGGATAAACTGTCGATCGCGTCCGCTTGGTAAACTGATAGGGCGATCGCGTCGGGTGGGTAAGCGACTCCAGATGGGTGATAGCTTTCCAAAGATTGCGATACATACTCGCCGGTAAGTTATTGCGGTATTCGGAACCCCAGTAGTCTTTAGCAGAAATATCGATTTCATTGATACTAAATCCTTCTTCATAGCCGACCGAAGGTCGCCCGATAATTCGCCGCGCCTCGCGAATATAAGGATATTTAGACAATCCGTGGGCGGTTCCCATTGGAGAATTTAATCCTGAGAGCAAGCGATGATTGGGATGGGGTTGCTTGACTCCATACCCCAACTGAGAATCGGTTCTTCCCGCCACCAGCCAGTAGTAAAACCCCAGCGACAGTTCTTCTGCCTTGCGTAAAGCATCCGTTCGCAGGCCGCCCATCCAACCACCAGCCGCTAATTGTCCCGTTGCTTTGAGTTGTTCGCGCGTGTAGATTAAATTATCTTTGGCAGTGCCCGGACGATAGTCATTTCCCCAAATCCAGTTTTGCATGGAAATATCCCCTGGATTGGGTCGGTCGATCCAAAGTCCGTCGATGCGCATGGGTTTTCCTTTCTGGGGACTCCAAATGCGTCGGTAAGTAAAAACGTATTCAAAAAGCGCTTTGTCGCGATCTGAATCGTAGCCATAGTAAGGTTCGTACTGGCGATAAAAAGAAGGCATTTGCTGCGGTTGCGGGGTAGCAGTTTGCTCCATCGCGAACGTATAGGTAAATCCTTGGGTGCAGTAGGGATCGCCACTTTCGGTGGGAGAAGAGGGATTGAGGTAGGAACGGGGATCGAGTCCGAGACGGTAGGGAACGTCGGCTAGAGCAACAATTTCGCCGGTTTCTGTGGCTTCGACGACATACCAATCGGCACCTTCGGATTCTCGTTCGTTTAACGCCTCAAAGCGAATAATTTTTTTGATCAGGCGAGGGGAGTCCTCGTAGCGGTAGGTATCTTCAATCGTTTTGGAAAGAGGTTCGCTATTGAGCGGTGCATTCGTGGCGCTTTTGTGTTGAATGGCGATCGCGCCCTCGATAATCTTGCCATCTTCGCTCATCTCTAGCTCTTTGATGACAGTCGAAGGAAACCATTTCAGCGTTCCCCTGCCCGCTTTAGCCGCCTTTTCTAGCTTCATCGCGAGCAAGCGATAACCGTCTGCCGGAATAAAACAAGTATCGCTCACCCAACAGTCGCCGGGATTTGCTCTCCCATAATAGCGCTGAATGTTGCTGCGCAGTTCTTGATATCCATTGGGGTAGTATGAGAGCGATCGCTGTTTGTCGGCTTCGTCGAGGGCAGACGTTCCCTGAGCGGAGACTTGTCCGCCAATCCAGTCGGTAATCTCCGTCATGCAAACGGTGCGTCCCGCCATGAGAGATTCATAGGCAGTTGCCACGCCTGCCAATCCTCCGCCGACTATCAAGATTTCGCAGCCGACGGTTTCGTCCGGATCTCTGACTGGTTTGGCTAAGGTAGGAGTAAAACTCGATTCCAGTAAAATTAGGCTAATTAATGCCGAAATCGAGACGAAAGAGCGTCTAAGCATTCTTCTTCTCTATGACTAAAAGAATAATTAATAATACTTGTAAGAGTTTAGAGAACTTAGCTATTCCACCAATTTGCCATATTTTTTAGGAGCTGAACAGTTTTTTCGGCTAAGCTCTCGATAATGCTTGCTAGTTATAGGGTTTCTTAAAATTTTGGTATCATCCAAAAAAAACGTTGGCTAATACTGCTACGATTGCTAGCGTGTCAAGACAAATCCGGTTGAACTCTCTTGAAGCCTTAGAGCGCATGAAGCTTTTTTCTTGGTTGCCTTTTTTTAAAAATAAACGGAAAAATCTGCCTTGGTGGGTGGTAATTCGGACGGCAAAACCTCGCTGCACCTACTATTTTGGTCCATTCGACAGCCCCCAGGAAGCCAAACTCAACCAGGGTGGGTATGTAGAAGATTTGATGGGAGAAGGTGCAGATGGCATTACCATCGAAATCCAGCAATGTCAGCCTGAAGTCCTGACAATTGAGGAAGAAGATGAGTAGTATAAATTGTCAATCCCACCCCAGTCAGAAAAAAACTCACCCGATTGATAAAAAACTAATAACTAATTCCTGATAACTGATAACTGAAAATGTTAGGATTGCCTCAGAAAGAGAAAAGAGATAGAAAAGGACAAGACGCTACATGCAGGAGTTTGATAAGTCGATATCCTTTGATGGGCGGGATATACGACTGAAGATAGGATTATTAGCCCCACAGGCAGGAGGAGCCGTTCTAATTCAGTCAGGAGAAACAATAGTTTTAGTGACGGCAACGAGAACCCCCGGTCGAGAAGGTGTTGATTTTTTACCTCTGACGGTAGATTACGAAGAGAGACTTTATGCCGCCGGACGAATTCCTGGCGGTTTTTTGCGACGCGAAGGTCGTCCGCCGGAGAAGGCAATTCTGATTAGCCGCCTGATCGATCGCCCCTTACGTCCTCTATTTCCGAGTTGGCTGCGCGACGACCTCCAGATTATCGCTACGACTTTATCAATGGACGAGGAAGTTCCGCCAGATGTGTTGGCAGTAACCGGAGCTTCTGTTGCTACGATCCTAGCGAAAATCCCCTTCTACGGTCCCATGGCAGCCGTGCGAGTCGGTTTGGTCGGCGATGATTTTATTATCAACCCCACCTATAAAGAAATTGAGGCAGGGGATCTCGATTTAGTCGTTGCTGGCAGTCCCGACGGGGTGGTCATGGTAGAAGCGGGAGCCAATCAACTACCGGAACAGGATATTATCGAAGCGATCGATTTCGGTTACGAAGCCGTCCGGGATTTAATTAAAGCGCAACAAGAATTGATGCAAGAGTTGGGCATTGAATTAGTCACCCCAGAAGCGCCTCCCGTCAACGAGACGCTGCAAACATTCATTCGAGAACGCGCTAGCGATGCTATCAAAAAAGTCCTTTCCCAATACGATTTGGATAAAAAGGCTCGCGACGAAGCTCTAGAGGAAATTGAGGAGGTGGCAGTCAGTAATGCGATCGCTCAGTTGCCCGACGACGATCCCCTCAAGGTGGCTGCGACGGAAGACCCCAAAGCTATTCCCAACCTCTTCAAAGACCTGACCAAGAAGTTGATGCGCGCTCAGATCCTCGAAGAAGGCGTGCGGGTTGACGGTCGCAAACTCGACGAAGTACGACCCATTTCTTGTCGCGTCGGCGTGTTAGCCCCACGGGTTCACGGCAGCGGTCTCTTCCAGCGCGGACTGACCCAGGTTTTATCCATCGCCACGCTAGGAACGTCAGGAGACGCTCAAGACCTCGCCGACGACTTGCATCCTGAAGATCAAAAGCGCTACCTCCATCACTATAACTTTCCACCCTACTCAGTGGGGGAAACTCGTCCTCTGCGTTCCCCCGGACGACGGGAAATCGGTCACGGCGCGTTGGCGGAACGGGCGATGCTCCCAGTGTTGCCATCCCAAGAAGAGTTTCCCTATGTAGTTCGGGTCGTTTCGGAAGTCCTCTCGTCCAACGGTTCTACTTCTATGGGTTCTGTCTGCGGTTCCACCCTGGCGTTAATGGATGCGGGAGTTCCCATTCACAAGCCAGTCAGTGGTGCGGCGATGGGCTTAATTAAAGAAGGGGATGAAGTTCGCATTCTCACAGATATCCAGGGAATCGAAGACTTCCTGGGCGATATGGACTTTAAAGTCGCCGGGACGGATACTGGCATTACCGCCTTGCAGATGGATATGAAAATTACAGGGCTGACGATGGATATCGTTGCCAAAGCGATTCAACAAGCCAAACCCGCGCGACTGCATATCCTCGAAAAAATGCTTGCTACTATCGATCGTCCGCGTTCCGAACTTTCTCCCTACGCGCCGCGTCTGCTGACCCTCAAGATCGATCCCGATACAATTGGTTTGGTCATCGGACCGGGAGGTAAAACAATTAAGGGAATTACCGAGCAAACTGGAGCCAAAATTGATATTGAGGATGACGGTACCGTAACTATCGCTGCTGTCGAAGCCGAAAAAGCAGAGAAGGCAAGAAAGCTGATCTATAACATGACTCGCAAACTCAATGAAGGCGAAGTATACGTGGGTCGCGTTACGCGCATCATTCAAATTGGGGCTTTTGTGGAAGTCTTACCCGGAAAAGAAGGGATGATTCATATCTCTCAGCTGGCTGAAGGTCGCGTCGGCAGAGTTGAAGACGAAGTAGCCGTTGGTGATGAAGTTGTCGTTAAAGTTCGGGAAATCGATAGTAAAGGTCGCCTGAATTTGACGCGCTTGGGAATTCACCCCGACGAGGCGGCGGCTGCCCGGAAAGCAGCTGCGCTGATATAAACTAATCCGGTTTAAAGACAAGGAGAAGACAAAGGATAACTCTTTTGCCTTCTGCCTTCTAAATCGCTACAAACTTAATTTTTGCCCGTAAAAATAAATCTAATCGGGAGCGGAGAATGGCGAACGACGATCGTTTTTTTAGGATAATATCAAATCCGTTTAATTGACCATAATATGTAGTGCGACCAACAGGAGTCGCGAGCGAAATGCTAGTACTACTGGTTACCGTGTTTGTTCAACCGAATTTGATATAAAAATTGAAAGATTGCGGTTTATCCAATGCAAAACTTTATATCAAAAATAACTTTAAGTCTTGCCAGTATTTTAATTGTTTCATTGCCTTCAGCAAGAGCGATCGAACTCGAAGGCGGTAGAACTGCCTTTGAAAGTTCTCCTCGCTTACTCGATGCCGCGACGACTTTTAATAGCGTCAGAGCATGGGGAGCTAAATATTATTTCACCATCGCGCTACCCGAAAATCTTGGCGAACCGCTAGGAAAGCTTGCTATTCAACAACGCCAAGGCGGAGACACGATTAACTTTAATGTAGACGAAACGTTTGCGTTTGCGGGAACCCGTTCGAATAAAGGAGACGATCTCTTTATCAAGACGGCAAATTTGGACGAAGAAACCAATACCATTTCTCTGGTTTTCGAACCGCCGATATTGCCCGGAACGACTTTTACCGTTGGACTAAAACCTAAGCGCAATCCCGACTTTGGCGGCGTTTATCTTTTCGGAGTGACGGCTTTTCCAGTCGGAGACAAACCCGAAGGATTGTATTTGGGAGTCGGACGGCTTAACTTTTATGATAGTAACGATAACAAGTTTTTCGGTTTCCCTTAGAGGACATCCCAAAAATCCATAAAAATTTTGTCTCTTATCTAACTGACAACTGCTATAAGATATTTCGCTTCGCTATCGCTTTGCCCAACATGACATTCTATACTTTTGAGACAACCTGTTAACCTGGGCTAAAAACAATGGATTCGATTCAAATTACTGGAATTCGCTGCTACGGATACACTGGCTATCTGCCAGAAGAACAAGTTCTCGGACAGTGGTTTGAGGTCGATTTAACTCTCTGGCTCGATCTCTCCTTGGCTGGCAGCAGCGATCGCATTGAGGATACTTGCGATTATAGAGCCGCGATCGCGATCGTTAAAGATCTTGTCAAAAATCAAAAATTTGCTTTAGTAGAAAAGTTAGCTGCCGCGATCGCACAAGAAATCCTACACCTAGAGAAAGTGCAACAAGTCCGGATCCAGTTGTCCAAAGTTGCCCCCCCCATTCCCGATTTTGAAGGCAAGATTACCATCGATATTACTCGAAACCGGATAGATTAAGCTTCGCGAGTTATACTTTCTAATCTCGATCGCGAGTTATGGAAATACGAGAACAAGAAATAGCCGCAAAAGGAATAAGATTTTCTATTGAAGATAATGGCTTGGAAATAGCTAGAGCATATTTTTATCTCATGTATAACGATCTGCACGACGAGCCATTTGGTTTGTTAGAAAATTTTTAGAAAGCCATCTTAAAACTCTTAACTGACACATAATTAAAAAGTATTTATAAAATGAGTTTTTATTAAAAATATCATTATTATAACAATTTAATTTCGATCGAGATATTTTATAAATTCTTAAAAAATAAAGAGCTGATAGAATAACAATTAGTTAGGTTAATTGTTCTATCATGCCCACTTACCCCGGACTTTCTAGCGAAGCCTTTAAACATCCCCTCGATCGCCAAGCAGAAGAAACCTTGCGTAGCGTTCCCGGCTTCGATCTCGTTGCCAAAAGCTTTGTAGAATACTTCTACGAACGCCCTCAGCTAATTTATTTGATGGGGAATAACATCAAAGTCGGTCCTCGCCAATATTCTACTTTATACGGCATATTTCGAGAATGCGTGCGAGATTTAGATATTCATCCCGAACCAATTCTTTATGTTAATCAAAATCCTTTCGTTAATAGTTATGCTTTGGGACACGAACAGCCTTACATTGTTATTAATACAGAGTTATTAGACTTACTCGATGAAGCCGAAATTCGGACGGTTATCGCTCATGAATTAGGACATATTAAATGCGATCATACGCTATTAATTCAGATGGCAATTTGGGCGATGGGCGCTGCTTCCTTATTGGGAGAATTGACTTTTGGATTGGGAAATTTAATTAGTACGGGTTTAATCTATGCTTTCTATGAATGGCGGCGAAAAGCAGAATTATCTGCCGATCGCGCGGCGATGTTAGTGATGGACGATCTCAAACCAATTATGCAAACGATGATGAAATTGGCAGGAGGAAGCCAGAAGTTCGGTCACGAATGCAGTTTGGATGAATTTATTCGTCAAGCAGATAGCTATCAAGAATTAGATCGAGAAAGTTTAAATCAACTCTATAAATTCTTAATCTATAACGGTGGTAACAGCGCATTTTTAACCCATCCTTTTCCAGTAGAACGCCTGCATTATCTCCGAGATTGGGCTAATTCGACCGAGTATCAGCAAATTCGTCATGGGAATTATCAACGAGTTGGAGCAGAAGGTGCGATAGATGTTAAAGCAAAAGAAAGTCCAAATAAAGAGGAAGTAGACGCTCTGCGCCGACAAATTGAACAATTGCAAGCAGAAATCGATCGCATCCGCTCCCAAAAGCGATCGCCAGAATAATTTTTGCAAAAAAAATTTTTGTTTAGTCAGTAAAAGCTTTATAAAAAAGAATTAGCTAGACATGACTAAAAGTTAAAAATGCAAGAAAAACGCAAATTAAAACGCTGGCATTTAATTTATTACTTGCGCGTGCGCGATCGCCACACCGACAAACCAATCGGTCATTTAATCGATATTAGCGAAGGGGGAATGATGCTCGTCAGCGAAGCGCCTATCGCTGTCGGTCGCGTTTTTCAGTTTCAGATGATGCTTCCAGAAGAGATTGCCGGAACAACTACTTGGGACTTCGATGCAAAAAGCTTGTGGAGTCAACCTGATTTCAATCCCAGTCTCTACAAAACGGGCTTTCAATTGCTTAATGTTATCCCAGAAGATATCGGTACGATTGAATGCCTAATCGACGACTATGGCTTTCGCGATTGATGCGATCGGATTAACGATCGCTCTTATCAGCCCGATCTTTGGCTTTTCCCAATAATGTTATGTTTTCATAACATAGCGATCCCAAAGTTGTTATAAACTCATATCTACGAGGTAAATTGAGGAAACTATCCCCTTGACCACAGATAAAAAACTTTTGTTACATAAAATTAGCAAGCAGATCCCCGCGATCCCGAATAGTAACCTAACGACAGACTCTGCCAAAAGCTATTTTCCGTTCAAAAAATCGGAGAGTGAATCTCATGGGACCACAAGAACGCCCGCCCTTAGAAGAAATGACCCTGCGACAACTCCGCAGGGTAGCTAGTCTATACAACATCTCTCGTTACAGCCGGATGCGCAAAGCGCAATTACTGGCAGCCATCAAAAAAATAGAACAAGAAAGAGCAGCTCAAGATCGATCTAGCGTCCAGGAGGAACAAAAAGTGGAAGCATCAAAATTTGATTTAGGTCAAGACGATCGCAACGGAGGTCCATTAGCATCGGTTGATGAAGGACTAGGAGATCTGCCCGGCGGGTATGGTGAGAGCATGATAGTACTCATGCCTCGCGATCCCCAATGGTCGTATGCTTATTGGGATATACCTAACGAACACAAAGAAATGCTCCGTCGTATGGGAGGACAGCAACTGGCGTTGCGCTTGTACGACGTAACAGATATCGATATAGAATACCAGAGTCCGCATAGCGTTCAAGAGTATATGTGCGACGAACTAGCGCGGGAGTGGTATTTGCCTATCCCAGTCAGCGATCGCGATTATGTTATTGAAATCGGCTATCGCTGTGCCGATGGTCGCTGGTTGATGCTTGCCCGTTCTGCACCCGTTCGCGTGCCTCCCGTCTATCCCTCTGATTGGGTTGAAGATGTCTTCATCACCGTCAACTGGGAAGAAGATCTTAGAGGCAAGACCATGTATAAATTGGTTCCTCCGAGCAAGAAAGCTGCCGCCGCCGGAAATAGCATGCACGCGCAAATGTATGGCGTATCTCAAGAAGGCGAAGCCATGCGGGTAGCTGGTTCGCTGTTCGGTTCGATGCAGCACGTCCCCGGTTCCCACGTTCCCGGCTCGGTTCCTCCACAGAAAGTTATCAGTTCCTATATCTTCCCATCTGGCGTTGGTATGTGGGCAGTACCTACCGTTTCTGGTCTAACCATGTCTGGTGTAGGTATGATGTCCGGCATTGGCATGTTCTCTGCCTCGGCGGCTCCCGCTCGTCCGCGCAAGTTCTGGTTGATTGCAGACGCCGAATTAATCGTCTACGGAGCGACCGAACCAGACGCGACGGTAACGATTGGCGGTCGTCCGATCGCGCTCAATCCCGATGGTACCTTCCGCTTCCAAATGTCCTTCCAGGATGGATTAATCGATTATCCCATCATGGCAGTTGCAGCCGATGGAGAGCAAACGCGATCGATCCACATGAAGTTCCACCGCGAAACCCCTTCTCGCAATACCAACACAAAAGAAGAAGCTGTTTTAGAATGGCTTGCTGAATAGGATTTTGAGCTGTTAAGTTTTCAAAAGCCAACCCCGTCTTCCCCCGACTGAAACCGTCGGGGGTTTATTTACGATCGCGATCGAGTAGATATCCCCAAAACCGATTGTAAGGATGAACGCGATCGCTCACTTGCTCTCCTTTATAGACAGGACGCTGTTCGTTTGCCCATTGAAAAATCGAGCCTTCCAAATTCAAGGTTTTCTCATATCCCATCGCTTGTAACTGCCTTGCTGCAACCGCAGAACGGTACCCGATCGAGCAGTAAACAACGATTGGCTTGGATGGATCGAGTTTTAAGTCCTCAAGGTTAGCAGGAATTAATTCGGCTCCTTGAAGGTGGCTGATAGCATATTCTTCAGGGGTTCTAGCATCTAGTAGCAAGGGTTTCTCTGCTTTATCTTCCTTCAGCCAAGCAGCTAAGTCAGCAGTTGAAATGTATGGCACTTTAGGGAATTTGAGCCGAATTAGAAATTTTATGGCTATCCAAAGTAACTTTTTAAAAAGAAACATAATTACGAATGGGCTAAAAAGCTTAATTCTCAAGCTCGTCAAGCATCTGCCGAACGAGCATGGCAGTCGATTAAGCATTTTTATGACCATTGCAAAAATCCAGCTATCAAGAAGAAAGGTTATCCCAGATTTAAGAAACTCGCTCTAAAGTCTCGCGCCAGCGTCAAGATTTTGCCGTGAAAACGGCAAGATGCGTGGTCAAATCTAACGATTTTAAGTAATATTGGTTTCAAAAAGGATGACATCAGGTTGAGCGTGCTGCCTCGTACCAAAAACCTTGACATTGTACTTTACAGAAGTTTTGCCAACGCGATCGCCAACGTAGGTTTTCAAGTAATTATGTAGCGTGACTCCCCAGCGAGTTGCATTCGTCCCTGCCATCAAGGAGATAAAGCCGCCACAGGTAACGCTGCGATCGGCTAGCGTTTTTTCGATGACCGTAACTAGATCGTCAGGAACTAGGGTATCGGCATGAAGAAAGCAGAGAATCTCTCCTGTAGCGACTTCTGCGCCTCGATTCATTTGCAGCGATCGCCCTTTGCAATCCGAGATCAGAACCGTAACCCCTGCTGCTTTAGCAATTTCTGGGGTATTATCTTGACTGCCGCCATCGACTACAATGATTTCTCTAGCGGGAGGATCGAGCAAGCTAAGATGGCGTAGCGTTCGTCCTAATGTAGCAGATTCATTTAAAGCAGGGATGATAATAGAAACACCAGACATGAACCCAAACAGAATTAAATGTCGAATTTACCTAAGATTTTGCACCATTCTTAGAAGACATCCCAAAAGTCCATTTTGTCATTCCGGGTGCAGGAGAACGTAACGAAGAATCTCTGTTGGGAGTTGGTATGCTAGGATATTTTGCTTCGCGATCGCTGGTTGAGTGAAACGGCGGAGTACCTTGTACATTCCATACTTTTGGGACAACTTGTCAGTCAGCGATTTCAATCGCTGCCTCATATTCAAAGTCGTCTAAAGACGACTGGATAAGTGTCTGAGTCCATTGAAATGGACTTTATAGGTGAGCCAGGAAATTCATTTCCTGGCAAGTAATGCGAAGAGTGTAAGATCTTAGTTAAAACTAAGATCTTGTACCATTCTCAACAACTACTGTTGTCATTAATTTCCTGTCCGAGCGAAAAAGTCTTCTCAAGAAGACTCGATAGGAATTTCAGTCGATTTTAATCGAGTTGGCATCAACGCCTAGAACTTGAGTTCTAGGCGTTGATGCCGAAGAGTTTTAATAGACTTAGTATAGGAGACGCTTCTTAATTTATTCTCCGGAAGTTGATGTAACTGCTGCAAGATCTGTAATTTGTCCGATCTTAAAACTCAATCCCTGGCTGCGCTTTGACTCCCTGCTCTTTAAAAGGATGTTTGATTAAAGTCATTTCAGTGACTAAATCAGCTTTTTCTATCAATTCTGGCGGTGCGCCTCTGCCTGTCAAAATAACGTGAGAATCTTCGGGTTTTTGCTCCAGTCCAGCTAAAATCTTGCCAATATCGAGATAACCTAGCTTGAGCGCTACATTAATTTCATCCAAAAGAACGAGTTTATAATCTGGGTTGCAGATAAATTCTAGCCCTTGTTGCCAAGCTTCTTCTGCCTTCTGAATATCGCGATCGCGATCTTGCGTTTCCCAGGTAAAACCTTCTCCCATCGCATAAAATTCGAGTTGCCCTTCCCAACGGCTCAAAATCGCTTTTTCTGCAGGTTCCCAAGCACCTTTAATAAATTGTACGATCGCAACTTTAAATCCATGACCGAGCGATCGCATTACCATTCCCAAAGCCGCCGTCGTTTTGCCTTTTCCATTGCCAGTATGAACGATAATTAATCCTTTTTCTTGCGATCGCTCTGCTAGACGCTTTTCCTGAATTTCCTTGCGTCGCTGCATTTTTTCTTTATATTGTTCGGGCGTGAGAGAGGTCATAGTTGAAGATGGGATGAGGAGAGGGAGACGGGGGAACAAGGGGGACTCCGAAGAAGAGGAAGAAGACCAACTACTAATTAACTACTAACAAATGACCACTAACTAAATTAATCATCCATCTGCCACGGCTCAATAATATTATTTTCATCGAGAATCTTTTTAGGTCGTAGGACGAGAACGAGTTGTCCTAGTAGCAAGAGATCGGGCGCTTCTTCAAACCATTGAAACGTTAATTGCCCTTCTCGTTCTATGAGAAAATAACTATTAACATCCCATTGGGTCCCTTGGCGATCGACGACAACCAACACGTCTTCAGCCTTCCCAGGAAGGGGAGTTGGCAGGCGATCGCTATTGCATAAAATTGCCACCGGATCTTCTGCTTTTAGGACGGCTTGCCACCCCGGCAGCGGCACCACCGATCCGCCCTTAGCAAGATGCGCGATCCGGAAAGGTTCTTCTAACTGTACCGGAGAAATAGTTTCCAAGTCTTGTCTTGTCAAAGGTAAAGTACCTACAACTGGAATAATACGGGCAATTTCTTCTTCGGCTTCTAGTCGATAGATGGGAATCAAAGGCGCAGTTCGACTAGGGGCAACTGTAAAGTCGCTCAGCAGTTTTTCAATGGCTTCTCTGGCTGACTCGGAGCGAGCAAACTTCAATCCCTGAGCAATCAGACGCGCTCGCTCCTGAAGATCCTTTTTTTGTCTGGCGCGTTTCCAGTATTGATAGGCGACGGCATCGCCCGGATCGGTGGTAAATCCGGCGGGGATTTGAGAAAATCTGGAAAATTCCTGAATCGCTTTGGCGACTTCTTTGGCGCTATCGAATTCTAATTTTTTCTCTTGGGCTAATTGAGCCGCTGCCGCTCGTTGTTCTTGGTTAAGGATGCGCAATTCGTAGAGAACGTCGCTTTTGGGTCCCCGATAATAGGAAAGTGTCTCTTCCGATACGCCAGCTTTGACGAGACTGTCGTAAACTTGAGCCGCGACGATAATCAGGTTTTGCTGACTTGCCTGAAAGCCCGTCTTTTCAAAAATGGTTTGAGAGTTGTAACCAGCTTTTTGTAATTGCAGACAGGCTTTGCCCCAGTCTACCCAAGTCCCTTCTTTATAAATTAGCGATCGCAGTAATTCTTCCGCCACTTCTGGTGACAATTGCGATGAATTATCTTGAGGTTTTTCTTCCATAGCCCTACCGACAGATTCCTTAGTATTATTGAAAGTTATTGAAATCAATGAAAATATTAAATAATAATTAACAATTACGCGATAAACTAGAATTATTCAAGCGGTCTATCTTAAGGTATTAGGCTATTTCCAGGGGTAATATTATACTGAATGTCTAAATTAGAAGTCCATACTAGAATATCCGCTTCTAGGCAACGAATGAAAAAAGCGCACAGAGCTAGCGACAGCGCACTTGGTTTAGTATCCACGCAAAGCTTCCCTGCCATCGTCGGAACGGCTGATATGATGCTCAAATCAGCAGAAGTAACCTTGGTCGGGTATGAAAAAATTGGTAGCGGTCATTGCACGGCTATCGTTCGAGGCAACATTGCCGACGTTCGCTTAGCAGTAGAAGAGGGAGCGAACATGGCAGAAAAAATCGGTCAGTTAGTCTCCAAATTGGTCATTCCCCGTCCGATGCCCAACCTAGAAGCTATCTTTCCCATCGGCAGCCATCTGGTACAAATCGCTCAGCAACAGCGGGGTTACAGTCGCCTGAGCAATCAATCCATCGGTTTGGTAGAAACGCGAGGGTTCCCGGCAATGGTAGGTGCGGCTGATGCGATGTTGAAGTCAGCTGACGTACAACTCGCCTCCTACGAAACCATTGGTGCCGGGTTGTGTACGGCAATTATACGGGGTTCTGTGGCAAATGTAGCCGTAGCAGTCGAAGCGGGAATGCACGAAGCCGAACGCATCGGCGAACTACACGCCGTGATGGTCATTCCCAGACTCCTAGAAGACTTAGAACATACGCTACCCGTTGCTAGTTACTGGTTGGAGCAACCCGAACCCTTACCGATGCTCATGCCGAGAAAGGTTACAGAGAAACAAAGGGAGTTGGTTGCGCTTCCAGAACTCCAGAAAACCCCTATCTCTATCCAAAAAAAGCTTAAAGAGAAAGAAGATACTCAATCGTAGCTACTTCACCTCTTGCATGAGTTGCAGCAACAACTGACCGAAGGCATCATCTCCTATCCGCCCAATGGCTTCTTGCAGCAAATCTGAAGAAGCCGCTGAGGATGGGACTAAAAGATCGAGATGCTGAATGAGTTGTTCTAACTCTTCTCGAATGCGTTTGCGCTTGGTTTCTAGTACCTTTACGGTACGGCGAATCGAGCGTTCGCGCACAAATTCAGTCATGAGTGAATCCGGTTCCGGGCGATCGCACATCTGCTTCGTTGACCTAAGATAAACAACAATCCTGATGGGAATTCCATCAGGAAGCTTTACTTGCATTAGAGCGAATCCGGGGCGCGATCGCGTCGGCTTTTTAAAAGAACGTTAGATATATCAAGACAGCAACACGTTAGTCCAAAGAAAGTTACACAACTGTTACGGACTTTAAACGCGATTGCTGTTTCTATATTCTTAGATGTTAAACAATAGATTCAACTGAATCTACAATAACTTAACGTATGTTCATTATGATTCTGGAAATTGTCTAGCAGAGTGCAGTACTCGCAAAATCTCTACCGCGTTGCTCTTAACTCGATAAATAACAATATACGGAGTATTGCCAATTACAAGCTCCCTTGTACTTTCCACTCGCCCTAGTCTTCCCATCAGCGGAAAATCCGCGAGTTTATTAACGCCAACGCGAATTTTCATGATTACTTTCTGTGCTGCTTCTGGATTATCCTTCTCCATATATTCGTAGATGCTCTCTAAATTCCGAAGCGCTCTGCGCAACCATCTAACTCTCATGGATTAACTTAGCCAAGGCTGCATCCACTTCTTCATCGCTAGCAAAGTCTCCTGCATCCGCTTCAGTAATACCTTTCTGAATCTCCTCGATCTGCCATCTGTAAATTTCTAAGTAATAGTCGATCGCTTCGTTCAATATATAAGTGCGATCGCGGTCTAAGATCGATGCGATCTCATCGAGTGCCTTTCGCTTGTCAGAGTCAACCCGAAAAGTAATCGTCTCTTTGCTCATGAGTCAAGGAAAATAGAAACAACTTATTACAATGCAATACAGCATATTCTTTTAAATTATAACAGAAGCAAGAAAGTACTCTGACTCATCAAAAATATCTTATCGAGACGTGTTAAGTTTTCCTCGCCAGATGGGTAAGTTAAATGTAACTACTAATATCAAATCCGTTTAATTAGTTATAAATCGACTCTTCCTGTTTTAGGAATCAATAAAATCCTCAATATTATTTCCTTTCTATCGATAACATCAACATTTCTAAATCTTTAGCGAGACAAGCAATATGTCAGGGCAAAAACGAGGGAAACCATTACAAAAGCGATCGCTCCAAAACTTATTTAGAGAGACGGGAGAAAGTATAAAGCAGCTTTTACAAAATTTGCTAATGCGGTTTTTCCGTTCTCTAATGGCTTTGTTAGTAACGCCAGTGTCGTTATTACAGGCAATCACAGGAAGAGGTAAGCAGTCGTCAAGTAATTTTTTTGCCCCTGGACAATTTCGTTTCTCGCTAAAACTATCTAGACTTTGGCGTTCTCTTCCTCTTTTTGATAGAAAACATGCTTTGTCTAGCGCAGGATTTGTTTTGCCAACAATTGCAATCCTGCTCCTGATTATGTCGTTGGTGATTAGTTCTCTGTTATTTCGATCTGTGACGCGAACGACAGAGGTAATAGGAGAACGAAATCAACAAGTCATCTATAACGCTGCGACTCCTGCGATCGACCGGGCGAAGGCGAAGCTAGAGTATCTTTTTCGGCAAGATCCGCGTATGCCAGGGGGGCTTCCTTCGGATGCAATGTTAGAGAGTATGCTGCGTAATGACGGTCTTAATGGAGTTTCCCAGCTAGACGAAGATAATAATAGTACAAATGGAATTCAAAATCCTTACAATCTTCCAAATGAGACTCGTCTAGACCTTAACGAAGACAACATTGCAGATAATGCTTGGTCATTTCAACTCGACACTAACGGAGATGGCAAATTAGAAACAGTAGCCTACTCAATTCTGGTCAGGACAATCAGTACGGACGGACTGACTAACCGGACAAATAGCGATAGCGACAAAGCTTCTAAACTTGTTGTCCGCAACGCACCGATTAATTCTAGCCCCAACAATTCTCTCTCTGGTTGTCAGGGGGTATTTTCTAGCCCCCTTGTTTCAGGTCAAGATCCCAATCAAGGCTGGGATGCGGTTACCAGTGCAACGGTACGTCGGGCATTTCAGGTAACGGCGGTAGTCATTGATGGTGACAATACAGCAAGCCGAACAGTTGCAACTTTAGAGATGCAACAAGACCGTCAAGCTGACCGAGGCAACAAATGGGGAGCTTGGTTCCGCAATGACTTAGAACTTTTCCCTGGTCCAGACTTTAGATGGAACGGAGCTATTCATACTGAAGGCAACCTGATGCTTAGTAGAGGAGCAACCAATGGTAGCAATCTCGTTAGATTTTATCTCATCAGTGCACCCAATTCTTGCCTCTACACGCGGGATGCTTCGGAAATTACTATGTCTGGCGAACCCAATAAGATTCCCCCTTATCAGGGTCAGATGTTTGTTGGCTCGATGAAATGGAATCAATTCTACGGAGACACGCGCTTTGACCTATACAAACCAGGTGGGGTAACGCAAAATATACAAATTAATACGACTAACCACTCTGTCAATACTACTGGGATTACCCCCTCAGATTTGTCCCTTGACCCTGTTGTTTTATTGACAACGAATCAGAATAAAAACCGACGAACCAATCCCAGCCAACAAAAGAATGAGGGAGTTAGGGCAACAAACTGGGCATCCAATAGCGTTGTTACCGAAGGAAGACTTCTCAATAAGCCAGCGAGAGCGCCCTATGTAGACGATACCTATCGAGCAGATAATCGTTATGGTCCCAAACCAGAATATAATGACCGCATCAAACCCTTCATCAAGGATGATGGAACGCCTACTGGAACCAAAGCTGGCAATCCAATTCTTTCATCTTCATCCGATCCAAACTATGATACTCTCACCAACCTAAGCACGACTAACCCAGAAGGGATAGGCTTGGATGGCTATTGGGAACGCCGCGCATGGGCAGAAGGGTTACGAGTGATTGTCGGACAGCGATTGGAACTCGGTAATGCCTATGGTTGGAAAGGTAATAACGATCCTCTCTATCCTCCGAATGTTGCGGCAACGACTCGCGCTCACGAACAGCGGCAGTGGAAAACCTTACGAGATAACTTAGCCGCAGTTCAAGCAACGGCTGTCTATCACAGTGCAGGCGCTAATCGCAATTTTCCTATTGCTTGTCTAGCAACTACAGCACATCCAGGAACTCAGACAACGATTCGCAATAGTACAATTTTTAATACTCTTAGTATTAACGGCAGTTCAAGGGTGATTGCCGACTTTCTGGGAATGCTTCCTAATGAGGATCTCAACAATAACGGAACTTTAGATTCAGGAGAAGACATTAATGGTAATGGCGTATTAGATCGTCCTGGTTTGGGGACTAATGGCTGGGAGTTCAACCCGCCAAAAGCCAATGAAACTGACTTTACAAGCGCTCTTGCTTCTGGACAACCTCTTCGCATTGCTTTAGAAAACCTCGCCCATTTTGCAGGCGATGGCGCTCCTGATGGCAGTGATTTTACGGTGAACAATCCCAGTCCTCACTTTGGTGCGTTTCCTCCAAGACAGGATACTTCATCTAGTCAAGCCGTTCCTTCGGTGGGACAACAAGTTCATCCCTATTCCAACCTAGCCATGTGGGGAGACTTTTCTAATCTGCGTCGAGTCATCCAGTTACTTAATAGCGGTACTACCTACGCCAACCTTAGCCTAGCAGACAAAACGACTCTGCAAACGGCTTCTTGTACTTTGGGAATGCTGGCATACAATCTCCAAACGGTGGAAGAGGCTTACAAAGAGGTCAATGGAACAAATGGGATGAACGCTTTAGGCGTACAGTTATCCCAGTATATGGATGGAAATCTTGCTAATGGAGAAATTGGCAGACCTAGCGATGGCAGTAATTTGTGTACCAATGCTAATAAAAGTACCTGTACCGATCCTCCTGTAACTAGCGTAACCAATAACGCTGCTGATTATGCTCTTAACGCTAAGAACTACTATAGCCAGTTCACAGCCAGAGAGTGGATCAATGCGCTGTTGAACGATAATAGCTTGGGCGGTAATAAAGCAGGGTTGATTGATACCGCACAAAAAATCCAGTTAAGGCAACAAATACAGCGCGATCGCGCCTCTGGTTTTAGAGCCGATAATGTGTTGTTTGGCAACGGTACGGGATACGATCCAATCTTGGGAGAATATATCGTTCAAGGTGTTAATTCTGGCTCTATTGCACCTGGCCAAACATTTAAAATAGCTTGCGATCCCAACCAATTCAGCACTTCGGGGGGAAATGCGGAAAGAGCCAAACTCGGACTTTCGCTAGCCTTTTGTTCTAGTTCTGAAACCGTTAAGTATCCTTCTCTATTTTACCTGTTTCCCCTAACCTCACACGATCACAACGGCACGGCTACGGCTACGGCAGAAGCGACGATTAAAGCAATTAAAAGTACTGCCACGGCTAACGTCATTCAGCCTAGCGCCGAACCCTATGTTGACGATCGCTACATCTTCAATACGGCTGCTACTGATGATGTTAATGGCAACTATACCTACCGCGTCATCAAAGATAGTAATAGTAATGGCATAGAAGACCCAGCAGAAGATAGTATTGGCGAGATCGCGATTCAGCCGAGGACAAGAGCTAACTGGCAACTCCCCAATACAACGACAACAACAAACCGAGTCAATATTATTAGAGATGGTACTACCGCCGTTGCCGTTACCTTTCTAGATAAGGGAATTTTTAACGGACGGGAAATGATGTCTGTACGAGTCTTGGACTTCGACTTAGACTTGCTCAGACGCAATACCATTACTACCGGAGAATACTGGCTACCTAATACTGGCATTGTCTATGCCTTCCGCGAAGATGCAATACGAGAAGACGGTATTGCTAGACCAGCCGCTACCACCACCTGGGCTAGCTGCGATACCGCCGCCGAAATTACTGGCAGCAGTTGCCGCATGAATGCTGTTGCTGCTAGTCCTGTCGATCCTCCCGTCAATCCAGACACTGGGATTAGCCCCAAACCCGTTGATTTTTATGCCGATCCAGATCGCCGTCCTTATGGTTTCCGCTTGAGAAACGGAGCTTATCTGCGCCGTCCTGCGGGTAATACCGGACCATTTCTTCCGAAAGGTTTGGCATTTATTTCCGATAACCCCGTTTACATCCAGGCAGATAGATGTGCTTTCAACTTGCACTCTAGCTCAGAAAATTCTAGTCTCGCCTGTAACAACATTGACAACAATCGTCTTGAAGAGTTTTCTACGCCACTAAACGATAACTGGGACAATTTTTACACGCGGGGCGATGAGCCTAATGAGCCAAGCGAACTGCCTAGCAGTACGTTTGCTCGTGATAGCGATACTTGGCGACCCGCAGAAATTATTGCTGATGGGATTAGCATTTTATCGGATAGTTTTGTTGATGGCAGCCTTGCAGAGGGAATCAGACGACGGGATGTAGGTAGTCGCTCTTCTTACCGCACTCTTAATGCTCCTAATGACGGCAATCCTGATAATAATGATACCGGAACCCGCCGTTGGGTACGAGAGGATGGATCGTATTCTGATGATAAAAATGCTGCCGTCCCCATCAAAATTTCTCGCGATGGTTTTCCTCTCTACTGCGTTGTCAACAGTACAGGGGCAGACGTTACTAGCAATAATACTAATCCCAACGCTTGTACGGATGTTAATCGAGAACAACCTTATGGCAGAGAAGTTGGAACAAATGCTAATGGCGGTAATAACCGAACCTACTTGGCGTTTACCAATGGAAAACTCACAATTGGTGTTGCCAATGATGCGCGGGTTAATGCAACCCTTGTCAGCGCTCTAATCCCTTCTCGTGCTGGACAGTCTTACGGAGGAATGCATAACTTCCCCCGCTTCCTGGAAAACTGGAGCGGACGCAACCTCAATATTTCTGGTGCATTTATTCAATTAAACTTTAGTACTTCAGCAACTGGTCCTTTCGACCAAGATAGTTGGGAGCCAGGCGCTAATGCCAATGCTAACAGCGAACCGATTAATTATTATGGTGCGCCGAATCGCCGTTGGGGTTACGATGTCGGCTTGCAATATGCTCCAGCCGGACCCATCGCCAGCCGTTTTGTGACTCCTAGTAATACTCGTAGCGAGTTTTACCGAGAGCTTCCCTTAGATGACCCCTACATCTGTAGACTACGCCGTGCCAGAAAACAAACAGGTACGAGTAGCTGGTCTAGTGCGGGAATCGATCCGCAAGCTCCCTCATCCTGCTCGTAATCCCGGAGGTAACTGGTTATGAAAACAGAAGTCATGAATACTTTTCGAGGAACTGTGCTGCGTTTGCCTACAGGATCTCTAGTATGCTCTCGTTGGAGAAAATCCGGAGTAACTCAGAAACGTTCGGAACAAGGACTAACTTTGCTGGAAACATTAGTAGGCATTTTAGTAATTTCCCTAGTTCTAGCAGCCAGTGCGCCTCCTATTCTTCTTGCCGCTGCTACTCGCATCCAAAACCAGCGAGCAGAACAAGCAATGCAAATTGCTCAAAGAGAAATCGACCGAGTACGGTTGATAGTAGAGCGAGAAGATACAGTAAATGATGACTTACCTCCAGTCGATACCAGCATTACTAACCCGAATAATCTTAAAAATGTCGGTGCTCCCACAGCAATTTGCACGACTTCTTGTACCGTTACCCAAGCCAGACAAGAAGGGGATTTCTTGATACAAGTCTTCCGCGAACCAGGCGTAAAAGAGACAGATATCAGAAGTCCCGACCCAACCCCGAATACCGAAGATCAAGTTATTGCCTTTCGGATGGGAGTGAGAGTTTATTCTCTTGCTGCTATCAACACATTGACAAGTGGTGGCACTTTAGAAAAAGAAGCCGCTTCTTTGCAGATGACTGGCGGACCGGGACAACAAACCAATCGACCCCTTGCTGTTTTGTATGCTGATTTTGCACGAGGAGATTTGACGCTTTCGCTTGAGGGATATAAGAAGTTTTTAAATAAATAACAATCTTTGGGCTAGCTTACCAAATTAAGAAACATTGTTTATGGTTAATCAAAAATATTCTTTTTTATATAAATTTTGGCATACCAATCGATTTAAAAACAATTTGGGGATTAGTTTAACCGAACTGTTGGTAACGATTGTTATTGGTGGTATTGCTATCAGTGGATTGCTAGCAGCAATGGTTGAGTTATTGCGTACTGACCAACAAGAAGCAGCGCGCGAAGAAACTCAGCAAGAAATGCAAGCAGCGCTTAGCTTTATCGCAGAAGATTTGAGAGAGTCTGTCTATGTATACGATGGTACTCAAACAAGAAATACAAGTCCTACAGATAACACTCAAGTTTCTCACAATGTTTTGAGTAAACTCCCAAATTTTGGGACTGGTGTAACTTCAATTATTGTCTTCTGGAAAGCAGAACAGCTTAGCGCTACTCAACTAAGTACGCTTCAATCGATGAATTGTAATTCTTTTGCGACTACGCCAGTCGATAAAAAGGCAGAGTGTGAAAACCTTAAATTAAAGCGCCGCGCGTATAGTTTAGTTGTTTATCTACAATCGACAGTTTCCGATCCCCAGTGGAAAGGCAAATCTAGAATACTGCGCTACGAACTTCCTAAGTATGTATCTACTACTTCAGGATTTGCATCTTTGACACATTCAACCGGATTTGTCGATCC
This sequence comes from Hydrococcus rivularis NIES-593, assembly GCF_001904635.1. Classification (GTDB taxonomy): domain Bacteria; phylum Cyanobacteriota; class Cyanobacteriia; order Cyanobacteriales; family Microcystaceae; genus Hydrococcus; species Hydrococcus rivularis. The sequence goes on along the minus strand of NZ_MRCB01000013.1, from coordinate 53,244 downwards.
TGGTGAAAATAATAATTTTCCTACTTGGCCCTTTGACTCTAACGGGAATGATTTACAAGGGGGGACGCTACCGACGCTTGCTCAATCGCCACCAGAAGTTTTAGTTGATTTTGTTGATGCTCCTAACAGTACTGCCGCCAGCGTACCAGATTGTCCTTCAACAAACTATTCCCGACTTCCCAGTAATGCCACTAGCAGTAATAGTTTCTTTACTTGCGTCAGAACCATTGGCAATGCTTTAGGACGAAACCAAGATATTATTTTGTATCTTCGCGGGAATGCTGAAGGTAAGGGAGGAACAATAGATAAAAATTATCTACCAACTCAGCAAACTAGCGTGACTCTACGTGGTGTTATCGACAAGTTTACGCCCAATGGAACTTAGAAAAAACTATGTTGAATTTTTTTAACATTAAACTATACAAAATAATGAAGCGAATGGATTGGTCGGGACTGGGACAAAGCACCACTGGTTTTACTTTAGTCGAAGTTTTAGCTGTTATTGTCATGGTGGGAGTGCTAGCCGCGATCGCAACTCCTAGTTGGGTGGCTTTTAACGAACGCCAGCGTCTCAACGCAGCTAACAATCAAATCTATCAAGCCTTGCGACAAGCTCAAAACCAAGCAAAATTGAGAAAAGAAGCTTGGCAGGCTAGTTTTCGGCAAAAAGACGGAAAAGTTCAGTGGGCTGTTAATAGAGACGAGTCTGACCCAGATAAAATCCTTTGGCAAGATTTTCCTGGCGATCGCATCAGCGAATCGATTCAGATAAATACAGGAACGAATGGAACTAATCTACCTAGTCCTAGCAGCGGATTTTTTCGACTTTTATTTAACTATAAAGGCTGTCCCGTATCTGCTTCCGGCTATACTTGTACAAATTCCGGTCTCAGTTTTCCTTCACCGGAAACAGCAACTTCAAAAAAGCCGCGAATCATCTTATCTAACAAAAATGGCAGTCCTGCAAAACGCTGTATAAAAATCCTTACTCCTTTGGGATCGATGGTAAGCGCTCAGGATGAAGATTGTTAATTAATAAATTTTTTAGCGGCACGAGAGAAACCTAACTTGATAAGATTAAATTATTTTTAATTCACTCTTGTCGTTATTTTTGATGGACTACCAGGATAACAATAACTCTATTCAAGGATTCACTTTACTGGAGATTTTAGTAGTAGTTATTATAGTTGGTATTCTAAGCGCGATCGCGGCTCCTAGTTGGGTCGCTTTTTTCAATCGCCAGCAACTCAATGCCGCCAATAATCAAGTCTACCAAGCAATGCGGCAAGCACAAAACAAAGCGCAACAAGAGAAAGAAACTTGGCAAGCAAGTTTTCAAGAACAGGGCAAAGTCGTTCGCTGGGCGGTACATAGAGCTAGTCTTCCTACTGCGCAAATTTCTTGGCAGGATTTTTCTAATTCAATTCAGCTCGACTCTGAATCTAACTTACCGAGTGCAGGGGAGATATTTCGCGTTCGCTTCAATTACAAAGGTTGCCCCGTTTACAATCCGCAAGACACCTGTACTAATACAACCATTCGCACTAAAGGACGCTTGACTTTATCCCTAAAAAATGGTAATGGAACAAAACGCTGCGTTATTGTTTCTACCCTGTTAGGCGCATTGCGATCGGCGCAAGAGCAACCTACCCCCGATGATAAGGGCAGATATTGCTATTAATCTGACAGGTTGTTCCAAAAGTAGAGAATGTCATGTTGAGCGTAGCGATCGCGAAGCGAAACATCTTCTACCAATTCGCAATTCACAATTCACAATTTGCAATTATCAGTTCGCAATTAGTCAGCCGTTCTGTGTGTGGCGGGTTTTTGACAGTAACTGTAGGGAAGTGAGGGCGTGTTTTTAGATCGAATGATTCGCCGTGCGACGGCGAATCCGCATCCTCCAGAATTGGGGGGCTAGGGGGGCCAAACCCAGTATTAAAAAACTTTTCAGATATCCTCTAAAGACGATTGGATCGGTATTTGAGTCCATTTCAATGGACTTCTTGGTATATGAGACGGGGAATTTATTCCCCGGCGGTTGATGCTTGATTTCTCTTTCCCTACTCCCAGTCTCTCCGTCACACGATATTTTTCCTATACCCGATAAAATAAGTCGGGTATGTTTGACGGGGATTTTTGACTGTGATACTATCGAGCGAAGTTGACGGATGATAGAGAGACACCGACCATGACCCAGGCAACCCAAACTCAAACCCTATCTACTTTTACTCCTTTTACTCCCACCTTCACCAAGCTAGTTTCTAAAGAAGGAGGAACCGAGTACCCGCTTAAAGCGCTTCACATTTGCGAGGAGACGTTTGCTCCTCTAGAAGTGGCTTACGACTACGACCTCATTCGCCGCCAAGTCAGTCGCGAAAGCATCCAAGCGGGACCAAACTCGATTTGGCGCTATCGGGCTTTTCTCCCCGTCGCTACCGAAAATCCTATCGATGTGGGAACTGGGATGACTCCCCTAGTAAAATCCCATCGCTTGGCGCGTCGCCTGGGTTTAAAGAATCTTTATATCAAAAATGATGCCGTCAATATGCCTACCCTCAGCTTCAAAGATAGGGTAGTATCCGTTGCGCTGACTCGCGCCCGCGAACTTGGTTTTACAACAGTTTCCTGTGCCAGTACGGGCAATTTAGCTAATTCTACCGCCGCGATCGCAGCTCATGCAGGATTAGATTGCTGCGTTTTCATCCCTGCGGATCTCGAAGCTGGAAAAATCCTGGGCACTTTGATTTACAATCCAACCGTCATGGCGGTTAAAGGCAACTACGACCAAGTAAACCGCTTGTGTTCGGAAGTCGGTAACACCTATGGATGGGGATTTGTCAATATCAATTTGCGCCCCTACTATTCCGAAGGTTCAAAGACATTAGGATTTGAAGTTGCCGAACAGTTGGGATGGAAACTTCCAGATCATATCGTTGCTCCTCTCGCATCTGGTTCTCTATACACCAAGATTTACAAGGGATTCCAAGAGTTCGTTAAAGTTGGCTTAGTAGAAGATAAAAATGTTCGCTTCAGCGGCGCACAAGCAGAAGGATGTTCTCCCATCGCGCAAGCTTTCAGGGAAGAACGAGACTTTGTTACGCCTGTCAAACCTAATACAATTGCCAAGTCGATCGCTATTGGCAATCCGGCTGACGGGATTTATGCTCTAGAAATTGCGAGAAAGACAGGCGGGAATATTGAATCGGTTACCGATGCCGAAATTGTCGAAGGAATCAAGCTACTTGCCGAAACCGAAGGAATCTTCACCGAAACCGCAGGCGGTACGACTGTCGCAGTATTAAAGAAATTGGTAGAAGCCGGAAAAATCGACCCCGATGAAACTACGGTAGTTTATATTACGGGTAACGGACTCAAGACTCAGGAAGCCGTGCAGGGTTACATTGGCGAACCTCTAGTCATTGAGCCAAAATTAGACAGTTTCGAGCGTGCTTTAGAACGTTCTCGCACGCTAGAACGCCTTGAATGGCAACAAGTTTTAGTTTAGTTATTGGTTAGTAGTTAGTGGATAGTTTTTCTACTAACTACTAACTATTAACGATTAACTACTAATCTCTGATAACTAATAACTGAATTTATGGCTGTAAAAGTTTTAATTCCTACCCCACTGCAAAAATTCACTAGCGATCGCGCGACAATTGAATGTACCGGAACTACCGTGAGCGAATTAATTGACTCGCTAGAGCAAAGCTGTCCCGGTATCAAAGCGCGTTTGTGCGATGAAGACGGCAAGCTTCGTCGCTTCTTGAACTTCTACGTCAACAGCGAAGATATTCGCTTTTTAAATGGAGCCGAAACTCCGCTCAAAGATGGAGATGAGGTGAGTATCGTTCCTGCCGTTGCTGGTGGTTAGAGCCAATCAATTACTCCTCCAGCAATTTGAGAAATTTGCGGATTAAACCAATTGTCACCCCAGGTAATTCAAGCTGGGGTGTCAATCCTACATCATCCAATTCCAAAAAGATCTTAACAGCGTCTGGATTGAGAGCAGCTAGACGCTTACCGATTTCGGGACCCGTAAATTGAGATTTTCGACCCCAAATTATGGCAGTGGGAGTCTTTAGCTGAGCGATGTATTTTGAGAGATCGAAACACAAATCGCCCCGGACAAAAGAGAGAGCAGCATATTCTGCGTTAGGTTGTTGGGCAGATTTGAGATAAGCCTTTACAATTTCTGGATAGACGCGATCGCGCTTGGCGAATTGATTATTTTTAAGAAAGCTCTCTATCCCGCCTTCTGTCGCTACACCAGCACTGTAGAGGAATTTATCTAGAAAAGGAACTTTAATTATCTGAGCAAAGATACTGCGAGTATAATCTTCTCCGAAGTCGGATAACCCTGCTGGAGTAGTCAGAATCAAGGACTTGAATAAGTCGGGGCGATCGATCGCGGCGCGAATGGTAAACGCTGCCGTCAGAGATGAGGCTATAACTGGTGTAGGACTATCGCAAGTCTTCTCGATAAACTCGATAATCGTGCGAATATAGTCTTCGGGTAGATAATTGCGTTCGGGATGTTCGGAACGACCCCAGCCAATTAAATCTGGTGCTAATACGCGATTATCCCAGGCAAAAGCTGGATAAACTTTTGACCATTCATAGGCAGAAGATCCTCCACCGAAGCCATGTAAGAAAATCAGAGTCGGGAGATTTTCGCTGTCAGGTTTTTCTGCCTCTCGCCAAGGGGGTTTGGTTGGCGTATAGTACACCATAGTGCCGAGAGAAGTGACGACGGATTGTCTTTCTACGCCAATAGGTTCGAGCATTTTTGATTCCCTAGAGCATACATTTTCAGTCTACCTCTCTGATTGAGCGAGTCATCTTACATAAGGAATAACAAAGCAGAATTTTAACTGAGAGCTTGCACTGACTGTTGGGAATCGTGCAAGATCTCAGTTGTAATCTATATGGCATATAGAAGACAGGCACAGTAATTATCTAATGAAAACTGCCTCCGAACAACCTAAAAATCTATCCTCAACCAAGCGTGCCCTACTGGCACTCAAGCAAATGCAAGCCAAGCTAGAAGCCCTGGAACGCGCTCAAAACGAGCCAATAGCCATTATTGGCATGGGATGCCGATTTCCTGGCGGTGCCGATAATCCAGAGGCTTTCTGGCAATTGTTGCGGGATGGAGTAGATGCCGTTACAGAAGTTCCCTCCGATCGATGGAATCTTAATACTTACTACGACTCAAACCCAGATACGCCTGGGAAAATGTGTAATCGTTACGGGGGGTTTGTTCCTAACCTACAAGAGTTCGACGCGCAGTTCTTTCGCATTGCGCCGCGAGAAGCCCTTAGTCTCGATCCCCAACAACGCCTGCTTTTGGAAGTAAGCTGGGAAGCCTTGGAAAATGCAGGACTAGCACCCGATCGGCTCATGGGCAGTCAGACAGGAGTATTCATCGGTATTTGCAGTACCGATTACTGGCATCGCTTGCTCTCAAGAAAACCAACTGAAATCGATGCTTACCTAACAACGGGCAATACTCACAGTATGGCATCGGGTCGCTTGTCTTACATTTTTGGTTTCAACGGACCCAGCCTATCAATAGATACGGCATGTTCTTCATCGCTAGTTGCCGTTCATTTAGCTTGCCAAAGCCTGCGCAACCAAGAATGTAATTTGGCTTTGGCGGGAGGAGTTAACCGAATTCTTGCGCCAGAAGTGAGTATTAATTTTTCCAAAGCGAGAATGCTTTCGAGCGACGGTCGTTGCAAAACCTTTGATGCTTCTGCCGATGGATTTGTTCGTGCGGAAGGGTGCGGGGCGATCGTTCTCAAGCGCCTGAGCGATGCAGTTGCAGCAGGAGATAATATATTCGCACTCATTTGCGGTTCGGCTGTCAATCAAGACGGTCGCACTAGCGGACTGACCGTGCCCAATGGACCCTCGCAACAGGCGGCGATCGAACAGGCATTAAAAAACAGTCGCATCGAACCACACCAGATCGATTATATAGAAACTCACGGCACTGGTACAGCTCTCGGAGATCCCATTGAAATAGGAGCGATAGGCGAAGTATTTGGCAAGAAACGTTCTGGCGATCGACGGTTAATAATCGGTTCGGTAAAAACCAATATCGGTCACCTAGAAGCCGCTGCTGGCCTTGCTAGCCTAATTAAAGTGGTTCTTGCGCTTCAAAACGAAGAGATTCCACCCAATTTGCATTTCCAGGTTCCCAATCCCCATATTAATTGGAAGGAACTGCCGATAAAAGTGCCGACACAAAGAATTTCCTGGTTGAGAGGAGAAAAACCGCGCCTAGCAGGAGTTAGTTCCTTTGGCTTTAACGGTACTAACGCTCATGTCGTCGTTCGGGAGTCAGGAGTTGTAGGGGCGGGTTTATTTGAAAACTCCGGAAAATTAGCAACCGTTAATCTCAAAAATCCGCCCCTACAGAAGTCGGAAATCATCGAACGCCCGCTACATTTATTGACTCTCTCAGCCAAAAATGAGAAAGCTTTGAGAGAGTTAGCCCAACGATATGCAATCTTTTTAGAATCTCATCCGTTTTTAGAAATAGGAGATATTTGTTTTACTGCGAATACAGGGCGATCGCATTTTGACTATCGATTGGGCATTATTGCCTCTTGTGTCGCTCAACTGCGGGAGAAGTTGGCTAATTTTACAATCGCGCAAAACGCTCAAGGAATCCTGCAAGGACGAGTTCCCAATCCCAATCGCCCTAAGATAGCATTTCTGTTTGCACAAGAAGATTCACAATATTTTACCTTGGGACAAAAACTCTACGAAACCCAACCCACTTTCCGCACTGCTATCGATACATGTACTGAAATCTTTTCTTCAGAATTCAAAGTTGATAATTCAAAATTCAGAACCTTTGCTCTCGAATATGCCTTATGGCAATTGTGGAAATCCTGGGGAATAGAACCCTCTGTTGTTATGGGCTATGGAGTAGGAGAATTCGTGGCTGCTTGCGTGGCAGGAGTATTGAGCTTAGAAGACTGCTTGCAATTAATTGCCACTTCTGCGGAGGCAACGACTGGGGCAGTCCGCTATTGCGATCCCCAAATTCCGATAATTTCTCCGAAAACCGGAAAAGTTGCCAATGCTGCTCTAATAACTCCTGATTATTGGCGCGATCGCGAAAAATCATCGATGAAGTTAACAGAGGGAATCAAAACTTTACACCAGTTAGGTTGTGAGATCTTGATAGAAATTAGTCCCCAGCCCACTTTCCTAAAAACCGAAGCCAGCGGACTCTGGCTGTCTAGTTTGTCACCAGAGCGAGAAGACTGGCAACAAATCTTATTGAGCCTACTCCAGTTATACTTGCGGGGAGCATCTATAGATTGGTTGGGTTTCGACCGAGACTATCTGCGTCGCAAGGTAATATTACCTACCTATCCGTTTCAGAGACAACGTTATTGGATAGAAACAACATGATATACAATAGGCGAAATTTAGTGTCATCAGGTTTAGCAGTGTTCGTAACTCCTCATCTCCAAAAGCACCGTCGATCGCTGGCAGGTTCCCTTCCCGCCATCGCTCTCGGCGCAACTCTAGTATTAAGTCCTTTAGCCTTGGCAGGGGCGGCTAACAACCCGATCGCGAGTCTTCCAGCCCAAGAACAAGCCGCCCTAGAATCGGGGGCAGCCGTTCTGACGGGTCGCGAAGGACAATATACTTGTCGAGTGTTAGTCAATGCACCCGTTGCCACGGTTTGGAAGGTGTTAACCGACTACGATAATTTCGAGAACTTTTATCCCAACGTCGTCTCTAGCCAAATTGTAGAAAATAAAGGCAATCGGAAAGTTTTTGAACAGGTTTACGTCATCAATGCTCTAATTTTTACTAAGGAGGAGCGCGTTCGCATTGCCGCAACAGAAACCTATCCCAAGCAAATTGATTTTAGCCTGGTTCAAGGAGATTTAAACTCCCTCAAAGGCGCTTGGCGAATCGATCCCGTTGCGTCTGATCGAGTTCTGATTACCCATCAAGTCTCCGTCGTCCCGAAAGACAAGGATCGCGCCTTATTTTATGGGATTTACGAAGATACCTTGGAAAACTTGCTCAGATCTGTCAAGCAGCAAGTCGAGCAATATGCTGTTAGATAATTAGGCGCTCCTGGTTGAGTGACAAAACTCAAATCGCCCTCGCCCCAACCCCTCTCCCAGAGCGAGAGAGGGGATCTCAACTTAAGACTTTGACCTGAAGTCCCTTCGCCCCTTGTGGGAGAAGGGATTTAGGGATGAGGGGACAAAGATTTGTCAGTCAATCAGCAAGCGCTCTGAAATTTATTGAATTCGTTTTTTGGCGGGCAGGCGTACAACCTGCCCTGATTTTGTCGTCTCTGATTTAATTTCTCCAGAAGGTGGGATGTTCAATTGTCTTCATTGTTGGATATTCTTATGTAAATAAAGATTCATTCTTAACGCTCCTGTAGTTAGGATCGGTTCCTGTAGGAGGACTTAACTATGCGCGTATTCGTGCTGTTGTTTAATGCCCGAACTGAAAATGAAGGCATCCACACGATTCAAATAGGCGATCGCAATAAAGTCTTGATGTTTGAGTCAGAAGATGACGCGACTCGCTACGCTCTCCTGCTAGAAGCTCAAGACTTTCCAGCCCCAACCGTAGAAGCGATCGATTCCGAGGAAATCGAGGAATTTTGCCGCAGCGCAGACTATGATTGGGAAATTGTCAAGGATGGCATGCTAGCTATTCCCCCTGACAAAAATGTCGAAAACACCGATTGGAAACCGGACGGGAATTATTCAGAACCGGAGACGGCAACTGAAACGGAAACCGGAACGGAAACCGACTCAGAAATGTCCCCGTCTGAGTTAGAGAGCATTCGTCGTCGGCTCGAAGGGTTACTTTAAAAAAGGAAAAAGGTAAAAGAGAAAAGGTGCTATCAAAGAATGGAAAAACTAGAAGAAAGAGGGCACCTGCTAACAGAGCAGATTAATCCCAACAGCCGCAATCTAGATGGACTGACATCGCTAGAACTCGTCGATCTTTTCAACCAAGAAGACGCTCAAACCCTAGCGGCAATTGCCAAAGCGCGGACAGAATTAGCAGAGGCGATCGACCTCGCCGCCGAGTCGCTGCGTCGGGGAGGAAGGCTTTTTTATGTCGGTGCGGGAACGAGCGGACGTTTGGGCGTGTTAGATGCGGCGGAATGTCCTCCGACTTTCTGTACGCCGCCGGAAATGGTACAGGGAATCATTGCCGGAGGGGCAACCGCCCTAGTTCGCAGCTCGGAAGATTTAGAAGATAGAAAAGAGGATGGAGCAGCCGCGATCGCCGAGCGACGAATCAATGAATTAGATGTCGTAGTCGGCATTACGGCGGGGGGAACTACTCCCTTCGTCCATGGGGCAATCGAAGCCGCCAAGCAACGAGGCGCGACGACCATTGCCATTAGCTGCGTTCCTGCCGAGCAGGTCGCCATTCACGCCGATGTGGACATTCGCTTGCTCACCGGACCGGAGATTTTAGCAGGATCGACGCGACTAAAAGCTGGAACAGCAACTAAAATGGCATTAAACATCCTCTCCACGGGGGTGATGGTACGCCAGGGAAAAGTCTACGGCAATCGCATGGTCGATGTAGCCGTTACCAATCGCAAACTACGCGATCGCGCTCTGCGCATCCTACAAGACCTCACCCAACTCAGTCGCCAAGAAGCCGATCGACTCTTAGAGCGCAGTGGCAAGCGGGTTAAACTCGCTCTGTTAATGCACTGGAGCGGATTGGATGCTGAAGCGGGCGATCGCCTCCTAGAACGACACCAAGGCAATCTTCGCGCTGCTCTCCAAGATCGCACTCAACTGTAACGCTCGGAGCCAAAATGATTAACGCATCAGAAACTACTGCCATTGCCGCTATTGTTCTAGTCGCACTAGGAATTTTAGCTTGGGGGTACAATCGGGCAAGAACCTATGGCAAATTGGGGATCTTAGCCTGGTTGCAATCGGTTATTCTCATGGCTCCCTGGTTAATTTTCTTTGGCTTATTCGCGGCGGGAATCTATTTGAATTTGGTGGGCATTCTCTTCCTACTCGTCGCTTCAGTCGTCGTCTATATTTATTTAGGAAATCGCCTCAGAGCAGAAGGACAAGACGCTATTTTACGCGAGAGAGCCGCCCAAAAGCTCAAAGACGAACGAGAGACAAATCTTCCCCCAACTTCCGAAACGGCACCAAAAACTGGAGAACAGCCAGAAGCTATCGTTCCAGAGATCTTGCCGATCCCAGAAGACGATCTAAAACTCATCAAAGGGATTTTTGGCATAGACACTTTTTTCGCTACAGAAACGATTTCCTATCAAGAAGGCGCAATTTTTAAAGGAAATCTGCGAGGGGAACCCGAAACCGTACATGCTCGCCTTTCAGAAAAACTTAAAGAAAATTTTGGCGAAAAATATCGGTTGTTTATGGTAGAAGGGACGGAAGGAAAACCCGTTGTTATCGTCCTTCCCAGCACAAACGACCCGCAACCGACAACGCTTGCTCAGAAAAACTTAGCGTTAGTCCTACTTATTGCCACTATCGCCACGAGTTTAGAATCGGCTGGACTTTTGCTAGGGTTTGATTTATTCAGCAATTTGGGTCGTTACCGGGAAGCTATTCCCCTGAGTCTCGGACTTTGGGCAATCCTAGTCGCTCACGAAATCGGTCATCGCATCGCAGCCAAACGATATAATATCCGCCTGAGCGTTCCCTTTTTCCTTCCAACCTGGCAAATTGGTTCCTTCGGGGCAATTACTCGCTTTGAGTCTTTGCTTCCTAACCGAACTGCTTTGTTTGACGTGGCGCTTGCCGGCCCAGCCTTTGGCGGCATCGTCTCTTTAGCGATGCTAGTTGCTGGGTTAATCCTCTCCCGTCCGGGCAGTTTGTTTCAAGTTCCCAGCCAATTTTTCCAAGGCTCGATTTTGGTGGGAAGTCTCGCCAGAGTAGTTTTGGGGGAGCAGTTGCAAAAAGCGATCGTTGACGTTCATCCGCTGACGATACTCGGCTGGTTGGGGCTAGTAATTACCGCTTTAAATTTGCTACCCGTCGGACAATTGGACGGGGGAAGAATCGTCCAAGCCATCTACGGACGGAAGATAGCCAGACGCACTTCTATTGCTACTTTAGTTATCTTAGGACTCGTTGCTTTAATTAACCCAGCCAACCCCATTCCTCTATATTGGGCAGTTTTAATTCTATTTTTACAACGAGATTTAGAGCGTCCTAGCCTCAACGAACTAACCGAACCCGACGATACTCGCGCTGCTTGGGGTCTATTAGCCCTATTTTTGATGTTGGCAACCTTGATTCCCCTCAGTCCGGGTTTAGCAGGGCGCTTGGGCATTGGAGGCTAGCAAGCGAGAGAGCCAAGGAGGCAGGGGAAAGGGATACATGCCAATTCTCATATTCCTTTGCCCCTTACCCATTCCCCGTTCTAAAGCAAGAAGTCTAATGTGCCAGTCTCGAAATGGCTCAGGTCGGATTTGAACCAACGACCGACGGCTTATGAGTCCGCTGCTCTACCGCTGAGCTACTGAGCCGTGTTTTACACCTTATTAATCATACAACAAAAATGCGCGATCGACCCACCCCTCTAACAAAGTCAATCTAACTCGCAATTCTCTCAGTCCAACTCCGGAATTTATAACGCGATCGCCGTTTGAACTTGTAAATTAGTTAACCTTTCCACGCGCTTGCTATCTTCGGGATCGAGGCGAATTTTGACTTCTACCACGCGGCGATCGAGGTTTTCTCCGGGTTGGTTGCTAAAGACGTTTTGGCGGCTAACCTGCCAGCCAATTTCCGATACCGTTCCCCGCAATTCGCCTGGAAATGTATTGCTGGTAATGACAGCTTGCTGTCCGAGTCGCACTTTGCCGATATCGGTTTGATAAACTTCTGCTACCACCAGCATTTGGTCGGTTTGAGCAATTTCCACAATTCCAGAATCGCTAATTTTTGCGCCCGGTCGCGTATGAATTTTGAGAATTCGTCCCGCCATCGGCGCACGAATATATACTTGATTTAGATTGGTCTGAGTTTGTTTGAGTGCTGCTATGGCGTTATCGACCTCTGCTTGCGCCGATCGCACGTCTACAGAACGAACTTCGGCAATTTGGTCTAAAGTGGCTTTAGCTTGCTTGAGTTGTTGCGATCGCGAGGTCTGAATGCGCCTGAGAGTAGCTCGCGCCTCGTTTAGTTCCTGCCCTCTGGAGGTTTGAATGCGTTTGAGGTTAGCTTGCGCTTCGTTGAGTTGCTGCTGTGCCGTTTGGAAGGCTAAGCGCTTGTTATCGAGTAACGAGGCAGCAGTGGCTCCCTCTTTAAAGAGGGTTTGGTAGCGTTTGTATTCTACTTCAGCATTGGCAAGCTGGACTTTTATCTGCTCGATCGCGGCTTTTTGAGCTTCGATTTCTGTATGTCGTTCGGCTTCGATTCGCGCGATCGTCGCTTTTTGGGCTTCAATTTCCGTGCTTTGTTCGGCTTCTAGGCGCGCGATCGCGGCTTGCTGCGCCTGAATTTCCCCAGTTTTCGCCCCTGCTTTAACTTGGGCGAGTTTGGCTTGCGCCATTTTGACCCGCTCTCTAGCTTGCGCAACCTCATCTTGCAAGCGATCGCGCGAATCGAGGATGGCAATCACTTGTCCCGCTTTAACGCGATCGCCCTCTTTGACGAACAGTTGGGCAACTCTGTCTCCATCTAGCGCTATGGGCGCGGCGACGGGAACGACTTCTGCTTCTGGTTCCAAGCGTCCTAATGCCGTTACTTTTTTGAGTTGAGGAACTCGTGCCGACTCAGATGTAGTTTCTTTTGCCGATTGTAAGTGTGAAATGCTATAGAGCGCGATCGCTCCTGTAAAAGCGATTCCCATCGCTACCGAACCAATTATCCAGCGAGTAGACTTTTTCGGCAAACCTTGCAGACCCATGATTGACTTCCTCTATTTATTATTGTTATTGAGATAGGCGATTAACATCTTTGTCAGGACTTTGGCTTGAGCTGAGTAATCAACGCATCCATAACCATATATCTGCTGCCAGATCAGACCATCTACTAAGCTGAGTAAGAAGGTAATCAATTCGGGATCCTCAATCCCCAAAAGTTTTGACATTGACTTTTCCACTCGCATGCACGATTGTCTGAGTGCATCGCTTAACTCTCGTCCTTCCTGTTGCTGCTGCTTGTAAAAATCTGCAAAGATAAGTGTTTGCTTAAAAAAATAATCCTGATTGCGACTAATGAAGTCAAATGATTTTTCAATTCGTTCCTCCAGAGTTCGAGACTCTTTTAATTCTGCCGTTACCCGCAGGATGTCTCTTTCGACTAATTCCTCAACCAACTGCTCGAACAAAGCCTGTTTGCTAGAAAAGTAGTGATAGAGCGTTCCAGTAGAAACTCCCAGTCCTTCCGCAATCTGGCGCATGGTAATTGTTCCATAGCCTTTTTCGGCAAACAAGTCAAAGCTCTTGGCGAGCAATTCTTTTCGGTATAAGTCATGGTCTACAATTTTGGGCATAGGGGATGTTTTCGGGAGTTTGATATCGATTTTATTATATCGAACATTTGTTATAAAATTAAGCGAATAATAAAATAATATGAGCGATTGGAACTCCTAGAATTTACAACGAGGACAAAGAAAGCACAGACAGCTTATTTCTCTTGCTACAAAGTCTGAGTAAAAACATATAGAGTTCCTAGCATAATCAAGATAATCAAAAAAACATTAACGAAGAAAAATTTATATAAAGAAGCTATTTGTTTCTCCAGCCTACGGCTTAAATGCGAAAGGTTATCGACTTTGATTTGTAAATTTGTATACTGGGCGACAGAAACTCTATTTTCTCGATCTAAGATTTTTTTAATTTCTTTCTTGATTTTCTCTGGCGTTTGAATTTGCAGTTTAAGCGCTTCCTTCAAGCGATTGTTTTCTTTTGAATCCGCCTGTAATCTTGGAATTTTACTAACATATTTTTCGATCAGATCGGGGCTAAGCTGAAAATAACCTTTATAAGCATAGCGAATTGCCATTGCTAATTCTCGTGCGGGAGTAGTCTTGAGAAGATATCCTTTTGCTCCCATTTGTAAAGCACAATTTAGATATTGCTCGTCGTCGTAGCTAGTAAGCATTAAAACTTTGCTTGAGAGAAAGCGTTCCGAGATGATCCTAGTAGCTTCTAAGCCATTGGTTCCTGGCATCTCAATATCCATTAACACTAGATCTGGGTTGAGTTTTTCTACTTGTGCTACAGCCTCATGACCGTTAGTAGCGAATCCAATTATCTCTAGATCTGGTTCGGTATCTAAATAGCCTTTCAATGCTTGATGGACGGTTTTTTGGTCGTCAACTACGAGAATACGAATCATATAACTAATTTAAGCAAAAGCGGTTTAGAAAAACTTTTAAAACCGCTAACAAATAAACATAGGGCTTCAAAAAATGATTTAATTATTATCCTATCATTTATCTTTTTAAGCAATCGAAAATTTCATTAAGAATTTTTGCTAACTTTTTAACTAAAAATAATCGAAAAAAATCATGCCAATTAAAAATTTAAACCAGAAAAATAAAAAATCTAAATTAAATTTCCAGCAAGATTTATGATTATGTTAAGCATGCAAATTAGATAAAGAAACCTGGTTGACTGACCAATCTTTGTCCCCTCATCCCTAAATCCCTTCTCCCACAAGGGGCGAAGGGACTTTAGACTAAAGTCTTAAGTGGAAAGCCCCTCTCTCAGAGCGGGAGAGGGGTTGGGGTGAGGGCGATTTGAGTTTTGCCAGTCAACCAGACAAAGAAACAGTCACTCGCCCGACGATCGAACCAAAGGAAGTTTACGCATTTGCAAAGCATAAAGTCGAGCAAACAGACCTTGATTATCTAGCAGTTGCTGGAGACTGCCGCTCTCGACGATGCGTCCTGTCTCCAAAACGACGATGCGATCGGCTTTGCGGATGGTGGAGAGGCGATGGGCAACGACAAAGGTGGTGCGACCGCCCATCAAGCGCTCTAAGACTTCCTGAATCAAAGATTCTGAGGCAGAATCTAGGGAAGCCGTTGCCTCATCTAGCAGCAACACGCGAGGATTGCGGATGAGCGCGCGGGCGATCGCGATTCGCTGACGCTGTCCGCCAGAGAGTCTCACCCCATTTTCCCCAATCGGGGTATTGAGTCCTTGAGGTAGTTCATCGATAAATTCGAGGGCGTTAGCATCCTCGATCGCTTGCTTCAATTGTGCCTCGCCTGCCCCAGCGGTTCCGTAGAGAATATTTTCCTCAACCGTTCCCTCAAATAAAATTGTCTCCTGAGAGACTACGGAAAGAAAACGCCGATAGGTTCTCAGATCTAAGGTATTGAGATCGCGTCCGTCGAGGAAAATTCGTCCGGCGCTCGGACGCAAAAAGCCGATAATTAGATTGAGAAGGGTGGATTTGCCCGCGCCCGAAGCACCGACGATCGCGATAGTTTCTCCTGGACTGACGGTGAGGGAAAAATCGACAAGGGCGGGTTTTTCGGCATAGGGATAGGTAAAATCGACCGACTCGAAAGTAAAAGCCCCTCGAACTTCAGTAACGAGAATTTTGCCATGATTGGGTTCTATTTGCGGGCATTCGAGAATTTCTCCAACCGAGCGAATGGCATCGAATCCTCTCCCGATTTGCGGTAGGACGGCAAGAATCTGTAACACCGAAGTCGTCAGCGAGTCAAAATAGCCAGTCAGTAAGACGACGCTACCCGCAGTGACTCCAAATTGACCTTTATAGGCAAAAACAGCTGAGACAATCAGACACAGACAACCAAACAGCCGTAACGTCACCCAGGAGGCGGCACCTGCGATCGCATTAATGCGATCGACGCGCATTGCCGCCTCCTGAAATAAAATAAGCTTGTTGTGAGTGCGATCGATTTCAGTGCTTTCTGCCCCATGAGCGCGAGTTATGGGAATTAGCTTGACCATTTCAACCAGATACGCCGACATGGTTTCATACTGTTGCCGTAACTTCTGATTGCGATCGCTGAGCGGTTTTGTCAGTACTCGCATTAAAATAACGGTTAGCGGTACGGTTGCCAGGAAAAACAGTAAGAAACCAGGAACGCGAATGCCTGTTACAATCAGTGCGATGAGAATGGTTAGCAGCGCAGAGGGCAAAAATTCAAATAACTGACTGCTCAGCAGTTGAATCGATTCCACATCTCTGAGAAGCTTGGATTGCAGGAGTCCCGTACTGTTTTGCCAATAAAATTCTAGGGAGAGTTCTTGCAGTCGTCGAATCAGTGCAGCGCGCAGTCTGGACTCCATTCTTCGAGTCGCTAAACTCATAAATCGGACGTATAGATAGTGAGTGGGAATATTCTGTACTACAGAAACCGCAAAGATAGCGCCATTCAACCAGAGTTCCCAGAAAGCATGTTGGCTCGGAGCCGAGACAATATCGATAATATTAGCCAGGATGAGGGGTCTAAGCCATTCAGGACTGTGCTTGATGACATAAAACAGCATTGACAGCCCAATATTTCTCAGATCTCGGCGATAAAGCAAGAGCAAAGTTCTGAAAGGATGTTTTCCTCGATAGTTTTGGATCGTTAAACGGAGTAACTGTTCGGAGTCAGAAAGAGAATGTTTCATCGCTGTTTTTAACTGTTATAAGAACTATCTGACTGTCGATTGAGACTCTGAGTACGGAGATAATACCAATTTTCAGGTTTTCGTGAGCGACATTCTTCTCCCCTCTCCCTATTTGGGAGAGGGGTTGGGGGTGAGGGCGATCGACTACCTGTGTCATTAATGCATGAGAAATGGTATAACAAGCCGTAACACTAAAACTGACCGCTAGCTGCGGTCAGTTTTCTTTCAGCGATTCGCTATTGGCTAAAAATTATGCTAATCCTTCCCCAGGTTTTAGTTGTGTATTAACTCGAACCTCCTCAGCAGGAGGAGTTAGATCGGATTGAGACTGTTCGATATCTTTTGGGGTTTCAGTTTTTATAGACAGGGATTGACGCTGTTTATCTTGACGTTCTTGGAAAAGTAGTCCGACTAAATGAATTATCGAGAGAAGGACTGCTACGCTTGAGAGTATGTAGCTGTGCAGGGCAAACAAGTGTTGAAGCGTAACCGTTCCAATTGCTTCGCCACCCGTCAGAAACTCTCTCAGGGGTTGACCGATAAACGGTATACTTTCAATAATGCCAAGTTCGAGAGTCAAACGCCAATACCCTGTTTGAGTCCATTCGAGATTCATTGCCGTCCAGCTCAACGCGATCGCGCTTAAGGTTAACGCGATTCCTGAAATCCAGGCAGTCAGCCAACCGAAGCGAAATTGCCGTCCTAAAAACATCACGACAATTTGCACTAGCGCGACCACAATCAGTCCGTTACCTGCAATGTCGTGCAAGCTGCGAATTAGCCAACCGTTGGGAATTTCGGTGGCGATGCGCTCGATCGATGCAAAGGCTTCGCCCGCAGAAGGTGAATAGTAAAATGCTAGAAGAACTCCCGTGGATGCTGCGAGCAAGCATAAAGTTAGCGTTGCAATTGCCAGAAAGGTTGCTAGTCGCCGGACGATAAAAGTGTAGCTTAGGCTTTCCATAGACGTTACCTTTAGCTTTTGTTAAGTTTTATTACGTTTATTGTAATCTTTTTGAAATGTAGTCTTGCTGGCAAGGAAAAGGCTTTTCGATAAACCAATGTTCGCATTCATTTTTTGAAAGCGAAGAAATTTGACTGCCCCTCGTTTCAAAATCCCCATGCATGCAGACATTGCTAATATGGTCGCGCAAGATCGATTTAGCCGTTTCTAGAGAAAAATTGCCGCTATGTAACTGGCATAATTGCCTAACTCTACCTTCCCTCGAATAGGGCGATAGGGAGTCTTCAACGCTGCCTTCAGAGAAGATTTTGGCAAAGTCAAAATCGCCTTCACTTTTACATAGTCCCATGTCTATAGCGTAGGCGATCGCGTCTTTGTGGCGCAAATCTCCTTTACCTCTGATACTGAGTTGATTGGAAATCGATCGCGTGCCGCTAGTGACTCTCTCGGCAACCCAGTATTTGCCAGCAGTTTCTAGTACCCAAGCTTCATTGCGATCGGCTATCAGAAAAGAGTTATGATAGTTCATCGAAAAGTGTTCGGCACAATTGCCGCCTTGCCCGTGTTGCTCCAGCAGATCGATAATAATCTGTAGGGCACGATAAGCTGTCTTGCCCCGTTCTAATCCCAACCTAACTAAATCCATTCCCAGCAAACCCTTCTGGTGATAAGGTTCGATTGTCCAAACCGCCTCGTTGCCAATAACTACCCCACATTCATTGGCACCCATTTCCGCACCCCACATCCACTTAGGTTGGGAGAGAATGACGGCAAAGGTTTTCTCAACCTGGGGAATTCTAATATAAGTACATTCCACCAACTCGCCTGGAGAATGAGTTATCGTCGGGAGAACGATGACTTCTTGAATTTCTCCGGCAGGGCGATCGCTATTTTTCCCAAAAATTACGTCACTATTACAGGTAGCATCTGATAGGGCAACAAAGGTATCGCACATAGTCTAGATTGATTTTGGATTAAGACTGTATCTCAAACTCAACAATCGCAGCCATAAGGCTGGATAGTTCTTTTCTAGCCAAGGTTGTGAGTGTTGCAACCATTTGGGGAACCATCCACTTAACAACCAGTTTTTGAGCGCATCGAGGGTAAAATCCCAGTAAGATCCCAGCCAGCGCACCATATCTCGACTTCCCGCCATCTCCCAGATCCATAGAAGTAAAGCAGGATTTTTCCAGGCAGCTTTAAGGGCGAGTTGGTTAAACATCGACCAACTGGTTCGATCTTTGATAAATGTCTCAGCAACATCTGGGGGTGCGTCAGCAAGCAATCCAAAAAAATTGTTGAGCATAGCATTGATGCGTTGGGGCGGTAAAGTCATCCCCGTCGGCACCATCATTCCCTTAGAAAACAGCCAAGTGACGGCAACGTTACTTTGATAGGCGCGAATCTGATTCAGATTTTCTGCGTTTAATAAGTTATGTTTTAAAGCAATATCTAGTAAAGTTGTGAGGCGATCGAGATTGCGTACCAAAGAGCCAAAACCCGTAAAAATTAAAGGAGATTGAAGCGAAGCGGCATCTCCAATGGCTAATAAGCGATCGAATGCCACCGCGCGATCGCGGCTTCCCACGCTAAAGTGACCGGGAATATACCCAAAAGTCGGTTTTTTCCAAGTCAACTTCTCCAAATCGCAGCGTCGATACTCCGGCAGAATTGTAAAGAAATCTTCATACATTTCTAATAAAGAGCCGGGATTGTCGGGATGCACCTGATGATAGTGAAACAGATAAATGGTCAGTTCCTTTCCTTGTGCTGGAAACAACTCCCAAATCAGTTGTCGTCCGCGAGAAATATCGCCGTGGGAGTTGAGAACGTCCCCATAGTTAGAATCCCATACCTGTGGTTCAATGCCCTCTAAGACAGCGCCTACCGTAGGACAAACACTATCAAAAGTCCGCTTGCCATTAAGTTGCCAAGCGATCGGCGATGCCGTCCCCATCGCATCGATCAGTAACCGTCCGCTTGCCTGTTTGGGTTCTCCCGTCGGCAAATGTACCAATTGAACCGTTACTTTCTCCGAGTCGATATCTGCACGAATAAATTCAGTTTCATCCCAAATTTCTCCGCCTGCTTGACGTAATTTTTCGCCGCACAAACTCAGCCATCTGTCGGAGGCAAGGGCTACATTCAACACCGTCGGCGTATGTAAAATCTCGGCTTTGAGATGTGGAGGCAGATTGCCATCAAAAAATTTATTGAACCCATCGACATATTCTCTGGCGATGATGCTTTCGCATTCGTCGGGGGTTAATAACCCCAAATCGAGTAAACTCTGTAACTCGGATCGCGAAATATTCCACTCGCGATTCATCCGTCCAAAGGGCAATCGTTCCACTAGCAAGACTCGATACCCTAACTTCGCCATCACTGCTGCATGAATCACCCCTAACGCCCCACCAATATAGATTAGGTCGTAATCGGGAGACGCGCCATGTTGCGTTTCTACATTTTCTTGTGCCTTAAACACCACCTGCTTTGGTTGTTGAGGATGGCGAACGCTTTCGCGCCAACGTTTTTCCCACCAGTAAACCCGTTTGAGATCGTATTCCCCTTGAGGCATTTTTTGAAAAAAATGAACCGTTTTGGGATAGTAGGGGTCTAAAGCCTCAAAAATAGATTGTTTGGATAAATCAATCTCTGGAAGTTCTGGATATTGCTGAGGAAATCGATTTCTTATGTTGGTAACCAATTGCTGTAAAATTCTTTCTTCGGATGGAACTCTTTTCGATCCCCAGCGAAATACTTTTAGATAAGTGGTACGCTGAACCGACCAAACAAAAATCGAGAGTTCGCTTTCCGAAATTTCTTGAGGGTGTTTTGAAGTATCTTGGGAAAATTGCAGGCGAATGCCATCAGGGGTATTGATTATTTGCCCCAGATCTGGTTTCCATTTCTGCTGTAGCCAGATACGTACGCCAACTGTATCCGCTGTTGGAACTTCTATATAGAGGATTTCTTGCATATCGAGCAAAGGCTTGATCTAATAGTTAAAAGAAAATACGGAACTAATGACGGTGAAAGTAGGCTAAACTTTTTTATACTAAATCCTTAAAAGCACTTAAAAAAAGTTTACATTTTGACCCCTTTAGTAAGATTATCTGATGCTATCGCGAAACCGTTATGAATTACTCTATTCCAGTTAATCCTGAAGAAATTATGGCGCTCCGTCAGCGCCCCGTTGACGAAGAAATGATTGCTGTGGCGATCGCGGGTCTCGTTAAGATGGCGCGTTCTCAGGGACAGTCTCTGGATGATTTAACAGCCGAGGTATTACAGGACGATCCCATTCTCGATCGCGTTCAACGACGCTGGTTAAGCGACATCGTAGCTCAAGCGTGGAAAACTATGCCATAGACGAGCAAGATGCTCCCAGGTAAAGGCAAGCAAGCGAGACACTAGCACTACTAATTAAACAAATCGATCCTATCTCGGCCAACTTCTTTGCGTCTTTGCGCCTTGGCGTGAGATTTCAAAAGACTTTTGCAATAGACTTATCTCTCAGATTGTGCCGAATGCAATATCCTACTGGTTAGGACACTGACAATTACAAGCATCCGTTGATACTGCGCCTGCAATATTAATATCGCGAAATTGAACTTTGCCGGACGAATCCCCATAATAAGGGAGATCGAGAACAGCAAACCGGGCGACATTTGGCGGAATTTCAAAAGATACGCTGCCTTTGACGGGAATACCTTGCGGGATGACAACATAGACAGACGATCCAACTTCCCTTCCTTTGCCGGTATAAATATTGCCACTCTTATCGATCGCTCGCAGCATAGAATCGCCATTGATTCCAAAACCTCGCTCTTTAATTCCTTGATTGGTTATCAGCAAGGAGCAAGTAACGTTGATATCTTCCCTCTGACAACCTTTAAGCTCAATTTTGAAATCGTTTTCTACTCGAATGAAGGGATTGTTGGCATTAGACGGTTGGGATAGTTGAGGAGACTGAGCTAAAGTCGGAAAATTAACTACAGAGTCGAATAAAATTCCAGAAACTACAAAAAGCAAAGCTAATCTTTTACTCATTGTTGCTCCTCACCCCCAACCCCTCTCCCTATTTGGGAGAGGGGAGAAGAATGTCGATCGCGAAAACCTGAAAATTGGTATAAGCGATCGCTCTATTGGTAAACCCTACCCGACGGGTTCGACTAATCGACTGGCGTTAAAATGACCGATCGCTTCGTGCAAATGCTTAATTAATGTTGACTGAGGAAGGGGTCCTTCTAGATGATGCCAAGGTAAAATTTGGTCGGTTCCCCAGTCGGTATGAACGTAGTAATCGAGGTTGGGTAACTGTTCTTTGAGTTGTTTAAAAGCACGTTTATAACTCCCAAGGGAATCGCCATACTGTCGGGTGAGTTCTAAGACTTGAGAAAGACGACGATCGCCCCTCGAAATTAACGCTTGAATGACCGACCAGTTATAGCTTTCGGGACGAAAATCGATGCCGCGCGATCGCAGTTGTTTTTCTAACCACTTCAATCTTTTTTGCGCGTCGCGATTCACCCCGAACCACTGAAATGGGGTATGAGATTTCGGTACGAAAGTGCTGCATCCCAGCGTCAATCGCAAACCGGGAGCTGCTTTTTTCACTGCTTGCAGCATTTCCACCGTTGCTTCGACATCCGCTTCTTCTTCCCCTGGAATTCCCACCATGCCATAAAATTTAATCGCCCCCAAACCGCCAGCTTTGGCATTGATAGCAGCTTGAATTATCTCTTCATTGGTCAGTTTCTTATTAATAATTCGTCTAATTTTTTCCGAACCACTTTCAACCGCGATCGTAATCGAACGAGTACCGCGTTCTGCTAGCGTTCTAGCTAATTTTTCGGTCACGGTATTGGTGCGTACCGAAGCAATACTCAGTCGCACGTTTTTGTATTGCGGTTGAGACAAATAATCTAATAATTTTTCAAACTCTGGATGTTGAGTAACGGATGCGCCTAATAAACCGATTCTATCGGTAACTTTTAATCCCCGTTCGATCGCAGGAATTAAAGATTCTTCTAAACTTGCTGTCCGAAACGGCAAGGTGAGATAACTTGCCAAACAGAAGCGGCACATTTCCGGGCAACTGCGTACCACTTCCACCATATAAATATTTTCCCAAGCTGCTTTTTCGGTCACGACAGCTGAAGCAGACAGAATATTTCCTCGGTAAGTTTGTTTTTGTATTCGGGTGGGAATTTCAGAATCTATCGCTGCGATCGATTGAATTTTTCCCTTTTGACGGTCATAAGTAACTTCATATAAACTGGGAACGTAAATACCTGGAACTTGCGCGAGATAGCGCAATTTAGTTTGACGATCTGCGCTTCTAACTTCCTGATAAGCATCAATAAAATTATCGAGTAAATTTTCCCCATCTCCTAACAAAATGAGGTCGAAGAAATCTGCAAACGGTTCCGGGTTAGCCGTCAATACAGGACCGCCACCAAAAACGAGGGGATGGGTATCGTCGCGTTCGGCAGCACGAATAAGAATTTCTAAGGATTCGAGAAGATTGAGAATATTAATATAATCCAGTTCCCAGGAAAAAGAAAAACCCAACAGTTCTGGCGATCGCGGCAGGGTTTCACAAACGTCGGTAAAAAGGCGACTGACGCGGAGATCGGGACGCATTGCCAAAGTTGCCCAAACAACCTGATAGCCTAAGCTGGTAATTCCCACACTATATTCATTGGGAAAGGCAAAAATCACCGGAATGGCATCGGGGTTGGGGGAAGCAGGAGTAAATAGAAGGCGTTCGCAGTCAAATACAGTCACGGATTAGACGAATCTTAGTTCGCTAGCAGGTTCCATATACTATTGTAGAAGCCAGTTGAGATAACTAATTGAATGATTGCCAGGATTCGTGTTGGATTTAGCAGAGATTTTGTGAGCGATCGCAATTTGACACAATTCTAGTTAAGTTTCCTATGTGGCAAGTTGTCATCCAAAAGGCATTACCTCTGCGCTAGCCTAGTACTAGATAGTCACCCTTCCGCATCCTCGATTGATTCAACTGTGTTGCCTAAAAAATACGCTACGATTCGCATCGGTCTATTAGCCCTTCTGCTGACTACATTAACAGCCTGTAGCGGTATGGAAAGCGCGTTCGCGCCCGATCCGAAACTGAAAAATAACTCTTCTACGCCTACCGCTTCCTCTTCAGAGACTCAGCCTCCTCAAACCCAAGGTCAATTACCGGATGCTTTTCCTGCGGATATTCCTCGCTATCCAACCGCACAATTTTTGGCGGCAGAACCCGGATTGACCGCCGCACAAGGCATCACGCGCTGGCAATCTAACGATCCCAGCAATGCGATCGCCACTTTTTATCAACAGCAATTTCAGTCTGGAGGTTGGCAGATTGTTACGCCTTTCCCGACAGAGGGAGGTAATGCAGAAAATGTCTTGGTAGCGCGTCAGAACGACTTAGAAGTAAAAATATCGATCGCTTCATCCTCTCCAACCGAATTTGCGATCGCCTACCAGCGAAATAATAACGCTGCCAACTCGCCAACAGATAACCCTACACCCACTCAACTCGCCTCAGATACTCCCTTAGAATTTTCCGATCTCGATCGCATTGCCGAACCTTGGCGCGGATACGTCCAAGATCTAGCTGCTTTAGGAGTTTTAATCTCGAATCAAAACCAAGGCGATCGGTTTAATCCCGATGCCATTATTACGCGCCGAGAATATGCCCGTTGGCTAGTCGCGGCGAATAATAAATTATTTGCCAACCAACCAGGCAAACAACTTCGTCTCGCTGCTAATAACTCGCAACCCGTTTTTCAAGACGTACCGAAAAACGATCCCGATTTTGCTGCTATTCAGGGACTTGCAGAGGCAGGGTTTATTGCTTCGACGTTGACTGGGGATAATTCTGCTATGCTGTTTCGTCCCGATGCCCCTTTGACGCGAGAAGATCTCATTGCCTGGAAAGTTGCGCTGGATCGTCGCAAAGCCTTACCCTCAGCTTCGATCGATCAAATCAAACAGACTTGGGGCTTCCAAGATGCTACCAAAATCGATCCTAAAGCACTGCGATCGCTCTATGCCGACTACCAAAATAGCGGACAAGCAAACATCAGTCGCGTCTTTGGTTCGACTACCCTTTTTCAACCGAAAAAAAATGTAACTCGCGCCGAAGCTGCCGCCGCACTCTGGTATTTTGGATTCCAAGGAGATGGGATCTCTGCCAGAGATGCCTTGCAGATACAAACGCAACAGACTGCTAACCAGAATCAAAATCAGTGAGGTATTTAGACGTATTGACAGAAAAAGCGCAGGAAGCTGCAAACCCCTATCTTTTAAGTGGGGGGATACGGCACGCGGCACATTGATTTTTACACGAATTAAGTTATCTTACTAACTAAAGTGTCTCAAAGTTTTGGTTCTACAGAATCTAACGAATAGCATTGTTTATTCCCTGAATAACCGTGTTGGTAATTTTTATGGCACTGGGTGACGATCGAGGCGCGATCGCAAAAACTCTCAAGCTTGTCTTAAGATTTACTTTATGCATAGCCTTTTAGTGGAGCTTTTCTGCTAACAACTAACCAATAACCACTAACAAAATTCAATCTTGAGAATCGATCGCAGAAAAAATTGCTGAATAATCTTCGTCAGAAAAACTTAATTCTACAGCTTTTCGAACAATTTGACGCACGCCTTCTAAACTAGCTAGATTGATACCGATTTCTTGCCCCTGGGCGAGAAATAAGTCAACATCTTTGAGTAAATGCTTAGTAGGAAAATTGGGATTATCGTAATTGCGATCGCGCATTCGCTGTAATTTCTTATCAAAGGTTGGTGCATACAAGGCACTTTGGCGCAAAATCTGCATAAATTTTTCGACATCAACCCCCTGACGCTGCACAAAACTGAGACTGAGGGCAAATGCACTTGTCAGAGAAGCAATTAATTGATTCAATGCCAATTTCATTGCCGCAGCAGTGCCAACTTCGCCAATTAGCATCGGTTCGGAACCAAAATTTTGTAGGAGTCCAGACCATTTTTTAAACTGTGCCTTAGTTCCTCCTACCATGACTAATAATTGACCTGCTTTCGCTTCTGGAATGCTACCTAAAACAGGCGCTTCTAAATAATCTCCGCCTTTTTCTGTGACTGCTTTCTGAATTTCTCGACTTTGAGATGGAGAGATCGTCCCCATTTGAATAACAGTGCGATTGGTTAAGGATGATGCAACATTTTCAGATAAGATAACTTCTTTAATCGCATCAGCATTAGCGAGCATTAAAATCAAACAATCCGATGCTTGAATCGCTTCAATTGGAGAATTGGCAATTTCTGCACCTGCTTCTTTGAGAGGTTCTAATTTTGATTGGGTGCGATTGTATGCGATCGCAGAAACTTGGGCAGATAACAATCGTTTTACCATTGCTTGTCCCATCAATCCAGTTCCCAAAAATCCTATTTTCATGGCAAATAAATAATTAATTTCAACATTTATCAAACATAGTTGAATCGAATTGATGATAGAGTTTTAATTCAGTCTGCGATCGCAATAAAATTCATGTTTAATTGATAAGCGATCGCTCGGAATTTAGATGGCTTTTAAGGCTAGATTTCTGACGATTTAAGCGTGTCCAGTAATCTTTTAAATCTCTAGCAACTTTCCCAGACAAAAGCATACAACCGATTAAATTGGGAATCGCTGTTGCTAGGAGCATCATATCACTGAAATCGACGATCGCGCCTAAATTAACAATCGAACCCACAAAGATACACGCCAGAAAAAGTATCTTAAAAATCCCAACGCTGGATTCGCCCAATAAATATGCCCAGCATCGCTCTCCATAGTAACTCCAAGCGATCGTCGTCGAAAAGGCAAACAGAAAAATAATGACGGTTAACAGCAAAGGAAACCAATCGATAACCGTCTCAAATGCCACTGCAACGATCTCGGAACCGGAACCAATTTCTGCTATCTGGCTACCATACGTGCCAGTGATAATCACCACCAAGGCAGTCAGGTTGCAGATGATAACCGTATCGATAAACGGTTCCAAAATTGCCACAACTCCTTCCCTGACGGGTTCTTTCATCTTAGCAGCTGCATGGGCGATCGCGGCAAATCCCAATCCGGCATTGTTAGAAAAGGCACTGCGGCGAACCCCCTGCACTAATGCGCCAGCTAAGCCTCCTGCCAACGCCTCTGGGGACATGCCTTGCCCGACGATTAACATCGCGGCATTAGGAATCTCAGTAAACTTAATTCCCAACACCCACAGACAAGCAACGATATACACTGTCACCATCGTCGGGATTAAGCGACTGGCAACGACGCTGATGCGGCTAATGCCGCCGAGAATGACCAGTCCGACCAAAATAGCCGCGATAATGCCAAATAACCAGTTATAATTTGCCGCCATCGGCGTAACTTTCACAAAAGCGGCAAAAGCTTGATTCGCCTGGAACATATTGCCGCCGCCCAAAGCTGCCCCGATGCCAAAAAAGGCAAAGGAAAGCGCCAAAACCTTACCCAGTTTTGGCAGTCCGAGTTCTGACAATCCCCCAGACAGATAGTACATCGGTCCTCCAGTCAGAGTACCATCGAGTCTGACGGCACGATATTTCAGCCCTAACGTACATTCGACAAACTTGCTGGACATCCCCAAAAGTGCTGCAACCGTCATCCAAAAAACGGCACCGGGACCGCCCACTTGAATTGCGATTGCAACTCCAGCAATATTTCCCAACCCCACGCTTCCCGATAAAGCCGTCGCTAGCGCCCCAAAAGAAGATAATTCTCCTTTGCTGTGAGTGCGATCGCGATCGTATTTTCCGCTGGCTACTTTTAGGGCATGATTGAATCCTTGGACATTAATAAACCCCATGCGCCAGGTGAAGAAGATGCCTCCTCCCAGCAACCAGAGGATAATCAGAGGGATGCCGCCAAGAGATACGAAAAGAACTTTTTCGGCTGCGGCAACCATTCGCGAAAAGACTGCATCAATGGAGTCTAGAGATAGGAATATCAAATGAGTTTCAACCATCACTAAAATTACTTTCCATATTGTAAATTTATGTTAATTCCAGGGGTAGCCGTTAATTGTATGAAACTGCCAGACAGAATTCGTTTAGCCTTAGCCGTTGGAGTCGCTAAAACCGTTACCGCGATCGTTCGCGGCTTGAAGCTTGGGGCAGCAAGCGTCCTGCCGGGAGAAATTGCCCGTCGCCTTCATCCTCGGTTGCTATCGCTGCTGTGCGAACAAGTAAATCGCGGCGTAATTCTCGTTGTCGGCACCAATGGCAAAACCACCACATCCCTGCTGCTGCGAACGATTTTGTCAAGTCAGGGATGGAAAGTCGCGCACAATGCAACGGGCGCCAATTTGCTGAATGGATTGATTACCGCACTTCTGGGCAATACCAATCTAGTCGGTCAATTAAGGGCAGATTACGCCATTTTAGAGGTCGATGAGAATGTTTTGCCTCTGGTGTTGCGAGAATGCCAGCCACGCATTATCCTAGCCTTGAATTTATTTCGCGATCAGCTCGATCGCTACGGCGAAGTCGATACCATTAGCCGACGCTGGCAAGAAGCGATTTCTCCCTTACCCCAAGACACCATCGTCGTTCTCAATGCAGACGATCCCACCCTTTCTCATCTAGGGCAACAGTTACCCCAACGGGTGCGATTTTTTGGCTTAAGCGAACCTTCCCTCTATCTCGACAAAATTCCCCATGCCGTAGACTCGATTTACTGCCCTAGCTGCGGACATCCTTTAGACTATCGAGGCGTTTACCTGTCTCATTTGGGAGATTTTCAGTGTCTAAATTGCGGTTTTAGCAAAAGTCAACCTGCCTTAGACAGTCAGGAGTGGCCGCAAATTCTCATCGGCGTTTATAACAAATACAATACCCTAGCGGCTGGCTTAGTTGCCCAAGAAATCGGCATCGAGAGGAATGCTATTTTTGAGATCGTCAAAAACTTCAAAGCCGCTTTTGGCAGGGCTGAAGAATTAACCGTTAATGGCAGGCACGTGAGAATTTTACTCTCAAAAAATCCCGTCGGCATGAACGAGACAATTCGGACGGTTAATGAGATTAAAAAAACGGGGAAAGCTTCTGTCGTGTTGCTGGTTTTGAACGATCGCATCCCCGACGGCACGGACGTTTCTTGGATTTGGGACGTGGATACAGAAAAGCTGGTAGACGGCGGAGGAACGCTAATTGTCAGCGGCGATCGCGTTTACGATCTGGCGTTGCGCTTACAATACAGTCGAGAGCAAACCAATGGAAACGACGATGTGCGGTTAATTATCAGAGAAAATTTAGAACAAGCGATCGCTACTGCCTTAGAATTCACTCCCGCTAGCGAAACTCTTCATATTCTTCCAACATATTCTGCCATGCTCGAAGTCAGACAAGTGCTAACGGGACGCAAGATTTTATAACACCAAAGATAGAATTTTAAATTTGCACTTTTGGTAGATGCGATCGCGCTTGCAAGCGCAATTGAGCCTTCGATCTACAAATCGCATTCCAATCTAAAGTTTAAAATCCACAATTCAAAATCGAAAGACTATCGAAATCTTTACTTTTTGCTTTTAGATTTAGGTAGAGAAAATTCAGGGATTCAACCCGAAGAAGCCTAGTCTCGCTATTGGTTGCGGCTTGTAGCAGTGCTGGCAGTCGTAAAGGAAAAAAAGGTCATGTACAAACGGATATTATTAGGGAGTTTTGCGCTTACCCTATTGATGGCGGCGGGTTTGCCCATTCGCGCCCAGACGACGGAAAGATCTCCTGCAACTCAGGAAACAGAGCAAGCCCCTGCAACGCGGGATTCGCAACAAGCGCCTGCAACTCAAGATTCGCAACAAGCGCCTGCAACTCAAGGGCAAGAAGCACCCCAATCATCGCAGGTTTCTCAAGAAGACCTTCAGAAATTCGCTAACGCCATCAAGCAAATACAAACTATTCAGAAAGATTATCAAGGTCGGATGGTTCAAGCTGTTGAGGGCGAAGGACTTAGCCAAGAGCGATTCATGGAGATCCAACAATCTCAAAGCAATCCTTCCGCTCAGCCGAGTACCCAAATTTCTAACGAAGAGAAGCAAAGTTTTGAGCAAGCCAATGCTAAAGTATCGCAACTTCAGCAAGAGGCTGAGTCAAAGATGAAAGAAGCCGTTCAAGCTCAGGGATTAGATATACAGCGTTTTAATGAAATTTTTGCAGCGATTCAACAAGATCCATCCCTGCAACAGCAAGTTCAGCAAATGATTCAACAATAGCTTGTCTGAAGTGGCAAAAGCATCGAAAAACAAGTTAACTATAGGAGGTTTTACAATGAAGAAGTTAATCGCTTTATCGGTTATTCTTGGTTTGACATCTTTTCTAGGCGCATGCGCTTCGCAGGAGTCTCCTTCAGATACTACCGCGCCTTCAGGTACGGAACAGACTGCGCCTGGTAGCGATCCGACAGCTCCCACAGGCACTGAATCTCCTGCTGCTCCAGATAGCACTTCGCCCGAAAGTACCGCTCCTGGAACAACCGATCCTGCCAGCGATCCCACTAAGTCTGAAACCAAAGAAGAACCCAGCGATGCTGGAAGTATGACAGCTCCCCAAGAAGCTCCGACAGAACCATCTGGTACGGGCAACTAATTAGTTGGTCATAACAATCTGCTTAAATGGGTAAAGCGATCGCTTTATCCATTTATGTTATGTATGATAGGCAAAAGATTTTTTCTTCTATCCTGGCATGCGCACGGATTTGGGAATTAATATCAAGTTGCACTCAAAAATATTACCTGTCATTGGAGAGCGTGCGATCTGAAGCGCAGCGTAGCCTCCAGCGACAGCGAGGGGAAAGAATCGCCTCGATCCTTTGCTATCGTTCAGGATGACATTTTTGAATATATTAACGTCAGTTCGGTATAAGACAATTTAGCCAGTGTTTCTACGAAAGAATAACTCTTTCAGACAACGACCGAATTAGGGTTTCTGCTTATCCCGAACTCAGGTTATATTAACCCGGCAATGTAAGTCGCGAAAGGAAAACCGGGTTTTTCAAGGGCTTTAGCCCAAAAAATGCAAGATCGATGATTGCCGATTTAATGAATGCCTTGCCCGGATTTACCCCGTTCAATTGCCAAACGCTGCTATTCTTTAACATGGGCGGTATTGGATTTGAACCAATGACTCTCTGCTTGTAAGGCAGATACTCTACCGCTGAGTTAACCGCCCGCAACCATGCTTACTGAGTATAACACGATTTTATTTGAAAACAACACTTCGAGCAACTTGAGCCAGAAAAGTCGTGTCTAGATCGATCGCTGGCTTAGTTTTAGATTTTATCTATGCCTTCTGGTCGAACTCACGATCGCATTACCTTATGGAGTCTGCCACCGATCGCAGGACTTTCTTATCTGCTAACTCGCGAGGGCGAATTGACATTCATCGTCGCAGGCGCTTTTTTATTCGGCGGATTGATGTTTGGTCCCGATTTGGATATTTACTCGCTTCAGTATAAGCGTTGGGGAAAGTTGCGTTGGATTTGGAAACCTTACCAAATGCTCGTCACTCACCGTTCCCAACTCTCCCACGGGTTGATTATCGGTACGACCTTACGGATAATCTATTTGCTGATTTGTGCGATCGCGATCGCAACACCGGGAGTCGCGATCGCGCAATTAATTTGGGGATTTGACTGGAATTGGCAACAAGTCGCTCGCACTGCGATTCAATCGATTTCTCAGAATTATCGCCAAGAAGCGATCGCGCTAGTCATCGGTTTAGAACTAGGCGCGATGAGTCATTCGCTTAGCGATTGGATCGGTTCTACCTGCAAGCGCTGGCAAAAGAAACGCTCTTTCAAAAGTAAAAAGGAAAAAGTAAAAAGGAAAAAGTAATTTTTAAGTCAGAGATCCTCCGCCCTTTTACAGCAGAGCCTCCTGTGACCGAAGTGAATAGAAGACAAGATTTTTTCTCCTTTCCCCCAATCGACCAATGCCTGTCTCTCAGAAAACTGAAAACTGCTTTATTTTTGCCTTGCCTATGAGTGCCTACGACAAGATCTATGCGATCGTGCAGCAAATTTCTTATGGTCGCGTAGCAACTTACGGACAAGTAGCGGAATTAGCCGGTCTCTACGGACAAGCGCGTTTGGTTGGATATGCACTCTATCAAATTAACACAAGCGCATCCGAAATTCCTTGGCATCGAGTGATTAATGCCAAAGGAGAAATTTCCTATTCGAGTTTGCGACGCGGGGACGATTATCTACAGCGATCGCTCCTAGAAGACGAGGGGATCGAATTCAGTCAAGACGGTAAGATTGACTTGCGCCGCTATCAATGGCAACCCGAAAATCACATTTAGTCGTTAGCAAGTTAAACAAAAACTACAGAATGTCTACTCAGCATTTTTCTATGCCACGATGGGAGTAAACAAAATCGCTAACCATGACCCTAATCGATACTCATAGTTTTCATACTTTGACAAATATTTTAGGGACGCTTTTGTTTATCGCATTTATAATTTGGGCTTTGTGGTTTGCCTCACAAATGGATTAGCCCAGTTCGGTAACTTTTGTTGTCTCGATCTTTCTTGAGTGAAGTCAAAATTTAGCCGCAAGTTCCGGATTCATCCGTAAGATCGATCCACAATCAATAATCCAAAATCGATTGATTTTCAATCATGGCACTAATTGAAAACACCAAAATGGCTTTCTCAGCGCTGCTAGCTCATAAACTCCGCAGCAGCTTGACGATGGTAGGCATCGCTGTTGGTAACGCTTCCGTTATCGCCATGGTTGCCATAGGA
The DNA here is from genome assembly GCF_001904635.1 of Hydrococcus rivularis NIES-593. GTDB lineage: Bacteria > Cyanobacteriota > Cyanobacteriia > Cyanobacteriales > Microcystaceae > Hydrococcus > Hydrococcus rivularis. The sequence goes on along the minus strand of NZ_MRCB01000013.1, from coordinate 20,845 downwards.
GAAGGCGCGCAAAAAATGACAGCCAAACAATTCGAGTCTCTCGGACCGAAAGTTCTTTACGTCAGTCTCACTGCCCCAAAAATTAGAAGAGTTCTTTCAGAGACGACCAAACCGCTAGTTCTAGCAGATGCAGAAGCGATCGCGACGCAAGTGCCAACCGTAGCTGGGGTAGCCCCTGAAATTCATTCAAAACAACTATTAACCTATCGCCAGCAATCGATCGACAGTCAAATTGTGGGAACGACGGCAAGCTATCTTAACGTTCGCAACTTTAAAATGGCGCGGGGAAGATTTCTCAGCGCCGTCGATTTCAAGCGCAACCATCGCGTCGCGGTACTCGGTGCCGAAATTGCCGAGCGATTGTTCGGCAAACAAAACCCGGTGGGAAAATCGATTCGTATCAAACAAACAAGTTTTCAAGTCGTCGGCGTGCTTGCTCCCAAGGGAATGCTATTTGGAACCAATCAGGACGATAAAGCGATCGTTCCTCTAACAACGATGGCCTATCAACTCCTAGGAAGGACTTCTCCTTACGGAATTCCCCTCAGCGTTATTGCGATTTCGGCTAGAGATAAAAATAGCATCAGTGCCGCTCAGTTTCAGGTAACGAATTTGCTGCGAGTGCGAGATAAAAATCGACAAGAGGATGCCGTCAATATCTATCCCCAAAAGGCTTTGATGGAAACGGCGCAAAAGACCGATCGCGGATTGACAATGATGCTAGCTGCGATCGCGGCGATTTCTCTATTCGTCGGCGGAATTGGGGTGATGAATATCATGCTGGTTTCGGTGACGGAACGAACGCAGGAAATCGGGCTGCGCAAAGCGATCGGAGCAAAAGAGCGAGATATTCTCTTTCAGTTTTTGCTAGAAGCTGTCATTCTGGGCACCACGGGAGGGGTTATCGGCGTTCTTCTAGGAGTTGGGGGAGTTACCATTACCAGCGCCGTTTCTTCGCTTTACACCAGTCTGTCGCCCATTGCTATTATCGCGGCGGTAGGCACTTCCGGCACCGTCGGTCTATTTTTCGGCGTATTGCCTGCAAAAAGAGCCGCTAAACTCGACCCAATCGCTGCCTTGAGAAATTCTTAACTCTGGTCGGGTATAATTTTGCTTTATCTTATCCTGGTTTTTGTGTTAAAAATCCTCAAGCAACATCAATCGGATAAGGGGCTGCAACCATTAATGTTTGATAAAAGAGCGAGCGGTATTTTATTGCATCCTACCTGTTTTCCCAGCCGTTTTGGGATTGGCGATCTAGGAGAGGAAGCTGATCGATTTATTGATTTTTTGGCAGATAGCTACCAGCAAGTATGGCAAATTCTGCCCCTGGGACCGACGGGCTACGGGAATTCTCCTTATCTATCTTATTCGGCGCTAGCTGGCAATCCTCTGCTTATCAGCCCCGAAAAACTGGTAGAAGATGAGTTACTCGACGAGGAAGATTTTGCCAATTTGCCGGATTTTCCGTTAGATAGAGTAGATTTTGAATTGGTGACTCAAACCAAGATGCCACTCCTTCAAAAAGCAAGCCAGACTTTTAAGCAGGGAGCATCTGAAGAACTACAAGAAGAATTCGAGAAATTTTGCGATCGCCATAGCGATTGGTTAGAGGATTACGCCTTATTCATGTCTCTCAAACAAGTGTTCGAGGGAGAGAGTTGGAACAGGTGGGATAAAGACATTGCCAAACGAAAACCCGACGCGATCGCCCAATGGAAAGATCGTCTCGGCGAGTCAATTTTCTTTCAGAAATTCCTGCAATTTCAGTTTTTCCGCCAATGGTCTGCCCTCAAACAATACGCCAATGAAAAAGGCATTAGTATCTTTGGCGATATTCCCATTTACGTCGCCCACGACAGTGTAGACGTTTGGGCAAATCCCGAACTCTTTTGTTTAGATGAAGAAACTGGGGAAGCGGCTTTGATGGCAGGCGTTCCGCCAGATTATTTCAGCGAAACGGGACAGTTGTGGGGCAACCCCGTTTACGACTGGGAAAAACACCAACAAACCAATTTTGCCTGGTGGATGCGCCGAGTTGAGGGAATATTGGAGTATGTAGATATCATCCGCATCGATCATTTTCGCGGCTTTGAGGCTTTCTGGGCCGTCCCTCAAGGCGAAGAAACCGCGATGAATGGAGAATGGATAGAAGCCCCTGGAGAAGCTTTCTTTAACCTGCTCAAGCAAAAATTAGGCAAACTGCCAATCGTAGCCGAAGATTTGGGCGTAATTACGCCAGAAGTCGAAGCTTTGCGCGATAAGTTTGGCTTTCCAGGCATGAAAATTCTACAATTTGCTTTCGATTCGGATCGCGCCAATCCCTTTTTACCTTTCAATTATGTCAATCGCAATTGCATCGTTTATACGGGCACTCACGATAACGATACGACGGTGGGATGGTTTAATGCGCGATCGCCTGAAGAACAGGCGCGCGTGGTAGATTATTTGGGCTGCCTTTGTCCCGATGGCATTCACTGGAGTTTGATCCGCCTTGCCCTCGGTTCGGTTGCCAATCAAGCCATTTTTCCTTTCCAGGATCTGCTGGGTTTGGGAAACGATGCTCGCATGAATACGCCAAGCGTCCCCGATGGGAATTGGGGCTGGCGCTATCGTGCCGAAGCGGTAAACTCGGAAGTCGGCGAGCATCTCAAATATTTGACCTATCTCTATGGTCGCGCGCCATACTAATACTAATTAGTCGTCCTTGTTAATCTTACAAAGTGGTGCGCTACAAACTGTAACGCACCATACTAATTACTAATCAATAAAAAATATCAGCGCAGACTGGCAATTAGAGATTGCATTTCTTGTGCCTCTAATCTCGGACCAAAACGAGTCACAATTCGAGAGGCAGCCAGAGAAGCTAACTTGCCTGCTTCGGAATAGCTCATGCCGTGAGTAATCCCGTATAGAAAAGCCCCCGCATACATATCGCCAGCGCCAACGGTATCGATCGCCTGCACTTTAACTGCATCGATCTCGATAAGCTTTTGACCGTCATAAATAAGAGAACCTTTCGCGCCACGGGTAATAGCAAAGCTTTTGGCTAAGGTTTTGAAGTATTCTAGCGCTTGAGCAAGCGCATTAGTTTTAGCCATCTTGAGCGCTTCAGCTTCATTGGCAAAAACCAAATCCAATCCCGAACCGATAACTTTCAGAAGTCCCTCTTGAAAAAATTCCACCATATTGGGATCGGATAAAGACAAAGCCGTTTTCACCCCAGCCTGTTGAGCGATTTCGCGGGCTTTAATGGCTGCGGCTTTTGCAGTAGGCGAAGAAACGAGATAGCCTTCCACATATAGATATTCCGACTCGACTAGCGCTTCTGGAACGATTTCCACTTCGGATAGGTTTGCCGTGATGCCTAAAAACGTATTCATGGTGCGATCGGCATCTGGAGTAACCAAGACCAGACATTTTCCCGTAATCCCGCTTTCTTCATCGCCATTGTGGGAATTGGTATCCAATCCGCAGCGGCGTAAATCTTCCAGATAAAAATAACCGCTCTCGTCCTTGGCAACTTTACAAGAATAAAAGCCTTTACCCCCTAACTGAGCGATCGCGACCATCGTGTTCGCTGCCGAACCGCCACTGCTTTTTTTACAGCGCAAACCGTCTACTTGCGCCATAATTTCTGTTTGGCGCGCTTCGTCCACCAACGTCATGACCCCTTTATCGATCTTCAACTGTTGCAGGAATTCGGGGGTGACTTCAAATTCCATATCGACTAAAGCATTACCAATTCCGTATACGTGATATTTACCCATAGACTTCTATCGTTTGAGAGGAATTTTTCTAGATATTAAGGAATAAAGTGCAAAAAAACCAGGGAGACGGATGTGCCCTGGTTTGAGAAAGAAATAACGAGAAACGTTAGGATTCCTTAGTTGCTTCTTCAGCTGCGACTGGTACTTCCTCTGCCATGACAGCGGGAGCAAGAATGGAGAGAACCGTTGCATTGGGATCGTCTGTTGCGACTACTCCTTCTGGCAAGGCTAGATCGCTCACTTGCAAGTTGTCTCCAATATTGAGCTTGGAAATATCGATCTCGATAGATGCTGGGATGCGATCGGGAGCGCATTTTACCGTTAATTCGGTCAGGATTTGCTCGAGAACTCCTCCCTGTTTGACTCCGGGTGCATCTCCAACTGGGTTGAGAGGCACCGTCACCTCAATGCTGGCGTGAGCAGCAACCGAGAAAAAGCTGAGATGGTAAAGCGTTTTTTTCCAAGGATGAGCTTGAACCTCTCTGATCAAGACTTTTCCATTCCAAGGGAGATCGGGAATTTGAAGGTCAACTAAGGTATTGTTGACAGAAGCTCGTCGAAGTAAAAAATATGCGTCTTTCTCGTTGATAGTTAAAGAGACAGATTCGGCACCTTTGTGTCCGTATAAAGCAGCAGGAATCAATCCTTGACGGCGAAGTGCGTTTGGTTTACTGCCTTCTGGTCTTTTGCGACATTCAACTGTAACTGACATAGGATTCAATAGTTAGTAGTAGTTAGTAGTTAGTAGTTAGTTGGTAGTTAGCTAGTAACCAATCGCTGATTACTGCTTACTGATTACTGGCGTGCCATTGGCATCGAGCAAGGCTCGTTTTGGTCCGTGGATTGGATCTTCTACGATAATGGTTTGGTCGCGGCTGGCGCCAAGAGAGACGATCGCGATCGGGACTGCCATCAATTCGGCAAGACGTTTAAGATAGCTCAAAGCCTGTTTGGGCAAGTCATCTAGAGAACGACAATGAGCCGTGGGCTGCTTCCAACCCGGTAAAGTTTCATAAATGGGCTTACAGCGAGCAAATTGACTGGCATTGCTGGGGAAGTGATGGCAAGTTTCGCCATCTAACTCGTAGGCGACGCAGACTTTGATTTCGTCTAATGCGTCGAGAACGTCCAACTTAGTGATCGCCAGACAATCTAACCCGTTGATCCGTACCGCGTAGCGACCGATTACTGCATCGAACCAACCGCAACGGCGGCGGCGACCCGTGGTCGTGCCGAATTCAGCCCCGCGATCGCACAACAGTTGACCGACTTCGTCATTGAGTTCGCTGGGAAAAGGGCCTTCTCCCACGCGAGTCGTGTAAGCTTTGGCTACGCCGATCACTCGGTCGATCGCGGTAGGACCGATCCCCGCTCCCACGCATGCGCCACCTGCAACTGGATTGGAGGAGGTGACATAGGGATAGGTTCCGTGGTCTAAATCCAGGAGGGTGCCTTGTGCCCCCTCAAATAGTATATTCTTTCGTTTCTCGATCGCCTCGTAGATTTTGAGCGAACTATCGATCGCATAGGGACGCAGCCGTTCTGCATAGCCGATATATTCTTTGATGACGGCTTCTGGGTCTAAAGGCGGGAGATTATACAGTTTTTCTAAAATGACATTTTTATAGTTAATCGTCCACTCCAGCTTCTGCCGCAGGTCGTCCTTATCCATCAGGTCTATGACCCGAATTCCGATACGTTCTGACTTGTCGGCATAGGTCGGTCCGATGCCTCTTCCGGTCGTACCGATTTTGCGATCGCCTCGGCGTTCCTCCGATGCCTTGTCTATAATTCGATGGTAAGGCATCGTGACGTGGGCAGTTTGGGAAATCATCAAATTGCTAGTCGAGACTCCCAACGCTTCGAGGCGATCGATTTCTTCGAGTACTACTTGCGGGTCGATTACTGTCCCAGAGCCGATGATGCACTCGGTATCGGGATACAATATACCAGAAGGGATTAAGTGCAGTTTAAAGGTTTGCCCTCGGACGACAATCGTATGTCCCGCGTTGACTCCGCCTTGAGAACGCACGACTACATCTGCCGACCGACTCAACAAGTCTGTTATTTTACCTTTTCCTTCATCGCCCCATTGGGCACCAATTACAATAACGTTAGCCAAGAGCTTATTAAATAAGTTTAAAGTTCACACAAACTACAATTATCTCTAGCTGAGGTCGTGAGTGTCAACTTTTCTGGGAGAAGAATTCAGCTCAAAAGGGAATGTCATCTTCCTCGGTGAAATGGCTTAAATCCAGTCGCTGTGGGTTCGGGGAGGATTCTTCTAAATTCGGCTTGGTTTCTTGAGGGGGTTGGGAAACCCGAAGATTTGCTGCTTTCTCATTAGTTGTGGGAAATTCGTCATTGATAGGGCGATCCAAGCGGACGATTTCTCCCTCAAAACACTTAGCTAAGCTTTCAGCCGCTTTCTGAAGCGCATCTTCGCCAGAAAACTCTAAAGTCGAACCATTCTCTATTGCAAGAGATTGGGAAATACCAAGAGAACCAGGTTGAGTTTCCTTCCTGCCATTATTATTGATGCTCTGCTCGGATCTGACAGGAGAAAGAGACTGTTGCTGCGATATTTTTTTGGGTTGGGCTGCTGTTGGTTGGCTTATCGGTTGCGATTCTATAATTTTTGAGGACTCATTGGCAGTCGAACTTGAGGAATGGCGATTTTCCCCATTTTCCTTTCTTCCCATCCCCGCGTCAGGATTAGATAACGCTTCTGAATGGGACTCAGGAGCCATTGGTGCTGCGACTTGAAAATGAACCTTAATTCGATAGTGACAAACAGCCTGAAAAGCTGCTTCAATCTCGGTCAGTTTATCTCTCGCCAGTCCGAGTAAACGCTCGTTTTTAACTCCAATCCAAGCGACGTTTTCGTCTAAACTTATTAGATGACAATGGGAACGGAGCAAAGCTTGGGTAAATATTTGCAGGCGCTCTAATAACGCTTGCCAAATTTGCGTTTGAGAAATTGAGTCGGCAACGGGAACTGGCGCAGCAGGGGAGTCTATTGCTTGAGGTGCGGAAGTGGGTAATTGCGATCGCGGTTTTTCCTGTGGTGGCTTGGATGGAGTCGTTGCCATAGAATTGCTAGCAGAAGGCTGTAACTGCGTTGCTCGACGAGAGAACGCGACTTCTGAATTAATAATAGGTGCTTGCCCTCCGACGGATATCTCCCGACGATAAGCAGAAGGCAATAGTCCCAGTAAGGTAACTTCCAGCCACAGGCGCGGTTGAGTGGTGTTTTTTAGTTGTGCCTCGCTGTCTTTGAGGTGCTGTTGTCCTCGCAAAATTGCGTCCAATTCCCAGCGTTGCGCTTCCTGGCACAATTGCTGCCAAGTTGACGAGGTAGCGGCAACCATATCGGGACGGTTGGGTGCAGTTTTGGCAATGAGAAGATTGAGGTAAAAATTGGCTAAATTTTGCAAGATAACTAAGGGTTCTCGACCTCGGTTCATTAAGTGGCGGCATTGTTCTAAGACCGCTTCTGCGCTATCTGAAGCGATCGCGCCGAGCAACTTGAGTAAATCCCTTTCGGCGACAGAACCGACTAAATCCCAAACGCGATCGGGGGTAATTTTACCCGACAATAAACTCAATTGATCCAACAGACTTTGAGCATCTCTCAATCCGCCATTGGCAATTTGTGCGACTAAGGTAATCGCTTCGTCATTAATCTCGATATTTTCTTGGTTGGCAATGTACTTTAGATGGGCTACCATCGACTCTAAAGGAATCCGCCGAAAATCAAAGCGCTGGCAGCGAGAGATAATGGTGGGCAAAACTCGCTGGGGATCGGTGGTGGCAAGGATAAAGATTACCCGTTCTGGCGGTTCTTCTAAGGTTTTTAGCAAGGCATTAAACGCGGCAGTGCTGAGCATATGGCATTCATCGATCGCATAAACCTTGTAGCGACACTGTACCGGAGCAAATTGCGCTCTTTCGATGAGATCGCGGATGTGATCGACTCCCGTATTACTAGCTGCGTCAATCTCGATCGCGTCTAGTGCCGAACCTCGCGCGATCGCCCGACAAACCTCGCATTTTCCGCATGGCGTTGGCGTTGGTCGCTCGCTTGACAGACAATTGAGAGATTTCGTCAAAATTCTTGCTGAAGATGTCTTCCCCGTTCCCCTCGGTCCCGCAAATAGATAGGCAGGCGCAATTCGTTGGCTGACAATGGCATTGGTCAAGGTAGTCGCGATCGCTTCCTGTCCCACTAGGTCAGCAAAGGTTTGAGGGCGGTATTTGTGATGCAGAGGTTCGTAAGCCATATATCAGTGACCAGCGATCGCTAACCAGTTATATCAAATCCATTTAATTAGTCATAATATGTAGTGCGACCAACAGGAGTCGCGAGCGAGACTTGTTATTGTGGGCGTTCAACCGGTGTTATCTACTCACGGGGGAGTTCTATTATCCTACGTACCATCCCGCAATAGATCGGAACAAATGTATTATATCAAGGGCATCTTAAAGCTCAAAAAAAAACCCCAGTTTGCACCGAGGTTAGGATAGGAGAACTCAATGTCAATGGGAGATAACCAAACTATGAACCCTTTGCTCAAGCTTAAGGAATTTAAGCTCCAAGTAAGGTTATTGCCATATTATAAACAAAAGTAACGATTTTGTTACGAAATGTCTATGGCGGTTGACAAATTGCGTTTCTTGTATGTAAAACTTGCGATCGATCGCTTATCCTTAAGTTCCTTAAGTGAAGTCCATCAAGCTTAAAACTACATATAACTTCGTAAAAATACAAACAAGCGACAGGAAAAAACAAAGTAATCTAACAATCCTTCAATAATTATTTCGATTGGGTGTCAATCTTTAATTCGATCGAGATAATCAGATAATCAAGGGTAAGTAGAGACTGAATTCAAGGGTAAGTAGAGACTGAATTAATTTCTTCTCTTCATCCACCAAAGTTTAATCAAAGTTCTCAAGCAAAATAGGAGGGAAAGAATATGACTATTACCAATTTTTTACAAAACTTCGTTCAATATCTTACAGAAGCATTTGCTCGAATTTTTGGTCCCAATGACGATGAATATCCTAACATTGGTTTACAACCGTTTGAAGGAGAACCTTACGAGCAAGCTTCAGAAACAGAGTGGTGAAAGTTAAAAATCTAAAAGACAGATTTACGGAATTTTTGGGTAACCTAAATTAGGTGGAGGAATTTATTTATCTCCACCAATTCTATTATTTTTGGTCTAGCGATCGCGGCTTCTATTTGAAAAAACTATTTAGATAAACACCTTGGATAATACTATCCAAGGTGTTTTAAGTTTTAAGTATTTATTGATTATGTTATCTTTAGCTAGCTAAAACAGGGGTTGACACGTTTGCTATCTACGACCGTTCTGATAGAGAGTTTAGTCTCCCTTCGATAGCAATAAAGTGGAGGAAGCGATAAAAACTCCACACCGCCTTTGTAAGGTTTGTTTATTATCTCCACCGCCTACACGTTTGACATCGCTCTCCTTCAACGTATAGTAAGGGAACACAACGGCAAAACTTCCCTACGGTGCTTTTACATCCTATTATCGAAGTAACTCGCTCTTCTACCATCAATCTTAAGTCAGATTCAAAAATCTCGATCCATGAGTTACAAAATATGAATTAAAAAAATCTTATTGAATATTTTCCCAATCAGGGCAATTGCGATCGTCCCAACCGTAAGGATGCATTCCACAGACAAGTAAATTTTCTCCGTATACTCGACCATGATAGTGGCGACACCCGATACATGCAGGGTGAGTTTCTAAAGAAGGTTCTATTTTGGGATTGAATGTTAATCCGAACTCTTCTAAACTTTCTTGGAAAATCCAATCCTCATCCTCGTTAAAAAGTAGGTCTAATCTTTCTGAGAAAAAAAACTCATTTTCACAATCGATTGCCACTTCTAAAAAATCCTGACAATTGTGCAAAAACTGCGCTAAGGTGCTTTCTATCTCGTTTTTGACTTGTTCGGCAACATCGATCGTTTCCTGACTAACATCTTGGAAAAATCGGTCGATGGCATCTGCCGTACTCTCTAGCAATTTCCAAACATCTTTTTGCCAGTCTTCCATGGACAATCTCTGAATAAAAAATTAAACATTTTAGAGGCGAGAAAGAGAAACTTTTCTCTCTCAAAAACTATCGAATCTAAGCGGGCAAAATTGAGCAACTTAGCTATCGCGTCTAAGCTTGCTCAGTTCCTCTTGAAGGGATTGCACCTGTCGGCGTAAAGCATCTAGATCTTCTGTTTCAGATTGTTGCGATTCCTCATCTTCGACAACAATTTCAATCGGACGAGGTTCTCTAGACTTAGATTCAGACCTTTCTGACTCACGGATGGACTGTTGCTGTTGAGCTTGTTTAATCATGTCATCAACGTATTTGCGTGCCTCTTCTGTGGTCATCTCACCTCGCTCCACCATCTCGTCTGCGAGCTTTTGAGCTTGAGTCTTTAGCTCAGCTAAAGTACTGCCTGCTTTTTCAGCAGTGTAGGAAGCGAGTCCTACACCCAGATAAAATGCTTTTTGAACGATGTCTCCAAGACCAGCCATAAATAAAATTAAACTATAAACTTGATAAGTCCTTATACTTCTAAGGATAAGAGACAAAAAAGGAAAGTGACTACCCAAGCGAGGAAAACAAAATCTAATAACTGATAGCAAAGACATTGTAAACTAAGCTTTGCTGCGGATTTAGAGGATAGAAAATGGAACTAGAATATCCAGACGATCTCAGATATCTCGACTCTCATGAATACGTTCGTCTAGAAGGCGAAATCGCTACCATTGGCATCAGTGCCTTTGCCATCGATCAACTCGGCGATATCGTTCTTCTAGAATTGCCAGAAGTTGGCGAGACGCTAAAAGTTGGCGAAAGCTTCGGTACGATTGAATCAGTTAAAGCTGTTGAGGATTTATATCCTCCCGTCTCTGGTACAGTAATCGAACGAAACGACGCTATGGTTCAATCGCCAGAACTCGTTGCTGACGATCCTTATGGCGAAGGATGGTTATTAAAAGTTCGAGTAAGCGATCCCGACACGGCACTTGCCCACACGCTATCTGCGGACGAGTATCGATCGCACGTCGAAGGCGAATCTTAATTTTGTTACAAAATAATAAAGAGGTAGCGCTAGGATCGATCCTGGCAACACCCGACAACCCTTATAGCAATTCGTCCTAGATATGCCTAATTTGGAGATCGCAGTCGATCGACAGACAAATCAACGACAACACCCTTTATCACCAGAAACTTCCTTAGCGCCTACCGATTCATTTGTCAAACGGCACATTGGTCCGAGTTCGAATGAAATCGAGCAAATGCTTGAAGTCTTGGGATTTTCCTCCCTAGAGCAGCTCATCGAAAAAACCGTCCCGGCAGCGATTCGACTCGCTCAACCCCTGCAATTACCGGAGGCACAAAGTGAATACGCGGCTTTGGCGCAGTTGAAGTCCATTGCCTCCAAAAACCAGATTTTCCGCTCGTATATCGGCATGGGATATTATGATTGCATCATCCCACCCGTCATCGAGCGCAATATTTTAGAAAATCCTGGTTGGTATACCGCTTACACCCCTTATCAAGCAGAAATTGCCCAGGGACGGCTAGAAGCTCTGTTGAATTTCCAAACCATGATTATCGAACTGACAGGTTTGGAAATTGCTAATGCCTCTTTGCTCGATGAAGGGACAGCCGCCGCCGAAGCGATGAGCATGAGCTATGGGTTGTCAAAAAAGGGGGCAAATGCCTTTTTCGTCTCTAGTAGCTGTCATCCCCAAACTATCGAAGTCGTCAAAACTCGTGCTAACCCTCTAGGCATTGAGGTTATTGTCGGAGATCATCGTCTTTTTAACTTCGAGAGACCCGTCTTTGGCGTACTCCTCCAGTATCCAGCTACCGATGGCACTATCTATAACTATCGCGAATTTATTAACAAGGCGCACGAAGCTGGCGCTTTAGTCACAGTAGCTGCCGATCTTCTCAGTCTAGCGCTACTGACTCCTCCTGGCGAATTTGGGGCAGACATTGCCGTCGGAAACACGCAACGCTTTGGCGTGCCGTTAGGATATGGCGGCCCTCATGCTGCTTACTTCGCGACCAAAGAGGAATATAAACGTCAGATTCCAGGGCGTATCGTTGGGGTTTCCAAAGATGCGCAGGGCAAGCCAGCTTTGCGATTGGCACTGCAAACGCGGGAACAGCACATTCGTCGGGATAAAGCTACCAGTAATATTTGTACTGCCCAAGTCCTATTGGCAGTTATAGCTTCTATGTATGCCGTCTATCACGGTTCCGAAGGGATTAGAAAGATTGCCCAACGAGTCCATCGGTTGGCGGTCATCCTGGCAGAAGGATTAAAGCGTCTTGACTACAAGATCGAATCAGAACCGTTCTTCGATACCCTACGAGTTGGCGTAGGCAATGGTAAGGCAAGGGCAATTATTAGGGCGGCAGAAGCTCGTCAGATTAATCTACGCTACTTCGATGAAGACTCAATCGGCATTAGCCTAGATGAAACTACGACAGTACCAGATTTAATCGATCTATGGCAAATTTTTGCACGCCAGGAAGCGTTGCCCTTCTCGCTAGAAGAATTGCTGCAAGAGGCAGAATTTGAATTTCCGGCAACTTTTACCCGGACTAGCAGCTATCTGACCGATCCCGTTTTTAATCGCTATCATTCGGAGACAGAATTGCTGCGTTACCTGCATCGTCTAGAAAGCAAGGATTTGGCTCTCAATACGTCGATGATTCCTTTGGGTTCGTGTACGATGAAGCTGAATGCGACCGCTGAGATGATGCCCGTAACTTGGGCGGAATTTGGTAAGCTGCATCCTTTTGTGCCGCTAACGCAAGCCGAAGGCTATCAGATCCTCTTCCAACAGTTGGAAAGCTGGCTAGCTGAAATTACTGGCTTTGATGGCATTTCTCTACAACCGAATGCCGGATCTCAAGGAGAGTATGCGGGACTGCAAGTCATTCGCAAGTATCACCAAACCAGAGGGGAAGGACATCGCAATATATGCTTGATTCCCGAATCCGCCCACGGAACCAATCCGGCTAGTGCGGTGATGTGCGGGATGAAGGTAGTAGCGGTAAACTGCGATCGCGATGGGAATATCGATCTTGACGACCTCAAGGCCAAAGCCGACAAGCATCGCGATAATCTCGCTGCCTTGATGGTTACATATCCCTCTACCCACGGCGTATTTGAGGAAGGGATTGTCGAAATCTGCGAGATCGTCCACCGTCACGGCGGACAAGTGTACATGGATGGGGCAAATATGAATGCCCAAGTGGGATTGTGCCGTCCTGCGGATTTTGGTGCCGATGTCTGTCACCTCAATTTGCACAAAACCTTCTGCATTCCCCACGGCGGCGGCGGTCCCGGCATGGGTCCGATTGGCGTAAAGGCTCATCTCGTCCCCTTCTTACCCGAAATATCCGTCGGAACGAACGGTTATCTGTTTGAAAACAACAGCAATGACCAGCCTAAACAATCGATTGGCGCGATTTCTGCTGCCCCTTGGGGAAGTTCGAGCATTCTGACGATTTCCTGGATGTATATCGCCATGATGGGGTCGCAAGGACTGACAGAAGCAACTAAAGTGGCGATTCTCAATGCTAACTATATCGCCCATCGTCTCGCATCTTACTATCCCGTCCTGTTTAAAGGCAAGGAGGGGACAGTCGCCCACGAATGCGTAATCGATTTGCGCCCCCTCAAGAAACAGGCAGGCATTCAGGTGGAAGATGTCGCTAAGCGACTAATGGACTATGGCTTCCATGCGCCTACCGTTTCTTGGCCCGTACCGGGAACGATGATGGTAGAACCGACAGAGAGCGAGTCTAAGGATGAATTAGACCGATTCTGCGATGCAATGATTGCTATTTATCAGGAAGTCGAAGCCATTGCCCAGGGCAAGATCGATCCCGAAAATAATCCCCTCAAAAATGCGCCCCATACGGCAGAAGTGCTGATTGCAGGGGAATGGAATCGTCCCTATTCCCGCGAACAAGCTGCTTATCCCGCACCTTGGACAAAAGAATACAAATTCTGGCCGCCTGTAGGACGAATCGATAATGCCTACGGAGACAGAAATTTAGTTTGTTCTTGCGAGGGTATGGAGGCATACAAGGAAGGGTAAAAACCGCATGGGTGGGCAATGCCCCACCCAACTAGCTAGAGAAAATTAACCAAATTTATCATTCCATCCATTACCTATCTGTTGCCGGATTTGAGAGAATTGGTATTACTGACAATTCCCGACCATTGAACTTTCTTCGCTTTGGTGCGACGATAGGAAAAGAAATATTCTGGGTGCTGATAAGTGCACTGAGGCGCGATCGCGATTTGTTCGGGACGAATACCCAGTTCGATTAGCTGAAGATAATTGACTCTGCGCACGTCTAAACGCACTCGTCCTGGATGGGGATCGTCGAGGATAGGCGGATCGGGAAGGCTCTTGAGAGCCGCTAAAATTGCATCTGGGGGATCGGCAAGCTCTTTTGAAATCAAACTCGCTCCCACCTCAGCGCCAACCTGTTCTGAGACTTGGTAAACCACACCCGCGATCGCTGGTCCGAGAGCAATGCGGAGGTTTTCTAGAGCGCTTCCATATTCGACAAAACGAGCGATCGCTTCTGGCACGATCCGCTGCGCCGTTCCCCGCCAACCCGCATGAATTGCCGATACCATACCCGTCTGTCCGTCGCCAATAAGCACTGGCGTACAGTCTGCGCTCGCCACCCAAATGGCTTGCTGGAGGCGATCGCTTAAGATTCCATCGGCAGGAGGAAATCTATTTTCTGGAGCTTCTAATTTTTGTTGCCGAATTTCCTGTTCGATTTCTCCGGCTGTTAACACCCGGTTTCCGTGAACTTGCTTGACTCGATATACTTTGGCATCGGGGTTTAAGATTTTTGCTAATGTTTCTGGCCCATTGGGATAAAATTGTTGGGTAAAAAATCCATGCTGCCAGTCTTGCAATAAACTACAGGTTAGATAAGGCAAACCGTTCCAATTTTGCCACTGCCAAGTAGATGCCTGGGTTTGAGTTTCAGGAATTGCCGATACCACAATGTCAACCTCAAGTGTTGCTCAGATCTTATCTATCCTAGTCTAAACTCACACTCGTTGCTTTCGTGGCAAAATTTGGGAAATGCTCGATGCTTCCTCTCTCTTGCTTGCCTTGCGGTAAATAGAACAAATCAGACAAAACTGCGATCGCGTTAACAATAACGAAATCGGGTTTATAGCCGAGCTAGAACTCTCTAAGAGTCTTCTTTGCCGCTACAAACCCGAAACGTTTCTCTAATACAATAAAAGATTAAGTTTATTTCCACCAAATATCCCGTTTGGCTGGATTTCCCGTCCGCTCGAATGAATCGCCAGTTTCTTTCAAAATGGCATCGAGTTCTTCAACGGTAAACACAAAACCATCGGCTACTGCTTGTGCTACAAATTCCTCCTTAGTTTTGATGGCATCATATTTGGCTTGTATATTTTTGTCTTGTCCGCCTGCTTCGAGAAGGGCTACGACATTTTTTTTAGACATTGTTCTGTCCTAATGTTGTCTTCTTCTTTAAGAATAAGAGAATCTTCAATTTGGTAAATGAATTCATTTTGACAAATCAAAGATCTTTAATGAAATTTTAATTTTTTTTTAGATTACTAACTAGAATTAAGAAAAAAAATTGATAAAAAAAGAATAAAAGTTTCAATCAGTTACATATCTTTAGATAGATAATAGCAATTTTCATTAGTCAGGATATACATTCTTCTCCCCTCTCCCAAATAGGGAGAGGGATTGGGGGTGAGGGCGATCGACTAGCTCTGTCATTAATGAATGAAAAATGATATAGGATCGGGAATTTAGTCTCCTACAATCGGATGTAGAGTGACTATTAGCGACGCTATTATCCACAACGAATCAATTATGACAGCCTTATCAAAATCTTCCCCTACATCCGCTAATGCTATCGGCGGTACGGTTGAGCAATATTCGTGGAACTGGCAAGGACAGCCAGTAACGGTTGTTTATGAAACTCTCGGTCAGGGAATGCCAGTCCTGCTACTTCCTGCCTTTAGCACGGTTTCCACGCGCACGGAAATGGGAGAAATTGCGCGATCGCTGGCTTCTCAGTTTCAAGTTGTCGCCCTCGATTGGTTGGGATTCGGTCAATCGGATCGTCCACCTTTAGATTATCAACCAAGCCTTTACCACAAATTGCTACAAGATTTTGTACGCTCCGTCTTCAGCACGCCCGTTATCGTCGTCTCGGCAGGTCATGCAGCGGGCTACGCCTTACAACTGGCAAAAGAACGCCCGGAAACCGTATCCAAATTGATTTTAGTAGCTCCGACTTGGCGAGGTCCTTTGCGGGCGATGGGAGTCCCCAAGGCGATCGCGGGAGGGGTCAGACAATTAGTGCGATCGCCAATTCTGGGAGAAATTCTCTACCAACTCAACACGACCCCATCATTTCTCCGTTTCATGTACAGTCGGCACGTTTATGTCGATTCCACTCGCCTCACCCCGGAATTCATCGCCGAGAAACGAGAAATTACTCAACAACCGGGCGCTCGATTTGCTCCGGCAGCGTTTGTTACCGGGGCGATCGATCCGGTTGAAACTCGCTCGGAGTTCCTAGCTGATATCCAATCGCTATCCATTCCCATTTTGCTAATTCTGGCAGAACAAGCGCCCCCCGTCTCGAAAGGAGACATGGAAGCGATCGCGCGTCTCTCCAAGATTCGGACGGTTCGGCTCCCCGGTACTTTAGGCATTCATGAAGAAAATGCAGCCAGCGTTGCTCAAGCGATCCTGAGTTTTGTTTAGGGTGAGTGGGAAATTTACTGCAACTTACAGAATCGGCGTTCGCGATCGAATTCAGGCTCTATCGAGGGAAAGGCAAAATGACTGACGGAATTTACTTGCGGCAATGCGGCACGGATTCCTTGCATTTGCTCCTCCAGGGAAGGACGGTTATTGTAGCTTCTCCCCCAGAAACCTGCCAGCACCGGAGCGACTAGAGTTTGAGAAGGAGCCATACTCCGCACTCGTTTCACTTGCTCGACAATACAATTGGCATTACCGCAAATCGCATAGGACATGGGGTGCCACTCCATAGATGCGGGAAATTTGTCCCACGCCTGCAAGCGAGAGTCATATCCTCCTCGACCGACGACTTGGTTGGCTTCTGGGAAAAAGACGGCTCCAGCCGGAATCCCTTGGCGTTCGACGTAGTAGGCAGCAAGGGAAACAAAATCAAGTACGCCTTGAGCGGCATGAGCGACGCTGAGCTGCCACAAATCCCAATTTAATTGCTGGACGCTCTCAGAAGACGAGGTGCGCCCTTGCCATGAAGGAGCGCCTTCATCGGGATACATTTTATTGACAGCGGCGACATCGGCGGCAGAGATCCTGCCCCGATCTAAATAGCGCTCGATTAAAGCGCGACCTTTATTGTTTTGTGCTCGATTGTAGAGGGCTTGCCGAGAAGCTTCTCCGAAAATCCACAAGTCCTTTACATCGTCAGCCGCCGATCGCTCTCCCGTTCCGCGCGGATAGCGCACGTAATCGAATAAAACGCCATCGGGTCGTCTTTTGAGAATTTCGACAAGAACCCGCGCGTAGTCTTCTTGTGCTTGCGGATGATAGGGATCGATGAAGGCTTGCGATTGGTCGTCTACTACGGCGATGCTAGTTTCTCCTTGACCGTTGCGGGCAAGGACGTTTTGGCGATCGCGACGCTGGGCGTAAACATACCCAAAATTCATTGTAAACAACCAAGCATAAACTTTTAGCCCCCTTGCTCGCCCTTTTTCAATCGTTTGTGCCAACAAATCGACATTTTCTGCGCCGCGTGCTTTGACTACGGGATCCCAAGAAGTCGGATTGTTAGCAGGAGGCAGCAAGACTTGACTGTCGCCAAAGGTTTCTACATAAACGGCGTTATAGCCTCGGTTGACGATCCGGTCTAAAATGGCATCGATCGCGCCGGGACGCACGTCGCAGGGATAGAGACGCAACCAAATTGCCTGTTCTTGGGGCCAAGTGTTGGCGCGACACTGACGCAACCAATCGGCGTGTTTTTGCACGATCGCTTGGTACTCTTTTTGGGCATTGGCACTGCCTTTGAGCGAGGAGGCGAGGAGAGATTCCTTTTGAGCGATCGCGTCGGCAGAAAATTGACAGTATGCGGTTATTTGGGCGTGAAGGGGTCGAGCCAACCAGCAGCTACTACTAGCAATGGGCACTGTCATCAGAGTACTCAAGAAACGCTTAATTAATAGACTTCTTGCAGAAGTCGGGGAAGGGGGAAAGGGAAAAGGGGAAGGGGTTAATTTTCCCTTTAACCTTTCCCTTTTAAGAAGCATTTGAATCAAATTTTTTGATTTATGCAAAAGGTCTAATGATTTCCCGTTCGCGAATTTTTCTTTTGATGCCACTTTAAACTACATAGCTATTCGCTCTGGTGATTGTATAGTATTTTTGCCATTTCAGCCAGTCGATCGTGTCAACATTTTCCATTACACTTTTGCCATCTTTATCGGTTTTATTTCAAAAACGCTAATCTATGGTTGATTGGGGGTTAGTGGAAATTAAGTATTATAAGGCAGCGATCGCATTTCTTTTTTTTATAGCTTTAGCCTTTCTAGCATTTTTATTATCTTTAAGTCCAATTTATGTTAAGAAAAAACTGAGTTCATAATCTTTCCTGTTTTAACTGAAAAGATTTGAGAAGACTTGAGCCACTGAGCATCAAAAGAATTGAGATGAGTTGTAGTAATC
This sequence comes from Hydrococcus rivularis NIES-593, assembly GCF_001904635.1. Taxonomy (GTDB): domain Bacteria; phylum Cyanobacteriota; class Cyanobacteriia; order Cyanobacteriales; family Microcystaceae; genus Hydrococcus; species Hydrococcus rivularis. The sequence continues at coordinate 2,262 of NZ_MRCB01000013.1, read as the reverse complement.
AGAGTCTGGAAACGACCTTGAATCGCATCGAGCAATTGATTTTGACGATTGGGATCGAGTTCTGCTAAAACGTCATCCAAAAGTAACAAAGGCGATTCTCCGATTACTTCCTCAATCAGTTTTAACTCTGCTAGTTTCAAGGCAAGTACTAAAGTTCGTTGTTGTCCTTGAGAACCATAAGATTTCGCTGGCGTTTGATTAATTATCAACTCCACTTCATCCCGATGGGGACCTACTACTGTCGTCCCCAACTGCTGTTCTGCAATTCGACGCTGTTCGATCTTTTCTAGAAAAGCTTGTTGCACGCTTGCTGCATCGTTACCCATGCAAATAATATTGGGGACGTATTTAATCTCTAAAATTTCGGTTTTACCACTAATATTATTGTGCCAAGCTTGAGCGAGAGGAGCAAGTCTTTCTAGCACTCTAGCGCGTCGCCGCGTCACCCGCGAACCTATCTCCGCCAATTGCTTATCCCACAGATCCAATTGCGAAAAATCGCGGTCGATTTTGGCTATTTGAGACTCTTGCGTTTGCGCGGCAGTTTCTTTTTGTCGAATGTCTTTTAAAAGCGCATTTCGCTGCCTGAGAACTTGGTAATACTGATGCAAAATATGAGCATAAATCGGCTCTAATTGAACAAGAAGGGCATCTAACCAATTGCGACGGCATTCTGGGGCGCCTCGTACCAACTCTAAATCTAAACTAGAAAACCGAACTGCGTTGAGAACGCCTAAAAAATCGAGCTGGCGGCGTAAAGGTTCTCCATCGCGTGCTAAGGTACGCCGTCCCGAAGAACGCAATGTGATTGCTAGTTCGGACTGTCCATAATTGCGTTCTAGAGTAGCCAGAATTTGACCTACCCCAGCGCCTTCTAAAATCAAATCGCGATCGCGACTAGCTCGGTGGCTTTTTAAAGTTGACAGCAATTCTACTGCTTCGAGTAGGTTAGACTTTCCCTGAGCATTATTTCCCACCAAAATCGTCTTTTGGGCGTTAAATTCTACCTGCTGGTCTGCATAGTTTCGGAATGCGCGCAGGTGTAAGCTTTTTAAATACATTAAGGAATAATAAGTTAAGATTTGTCGATCGCGTATAATCTAGATTTTATTTTAGATAGATATGGCTCAAAACCTTGCCTCAATTCCAGGAGTTATGAATGCTAGCTAGTTTATTTCACACGTTGCTAGGTGGGTTGAGTAAAACGCTGGGTCTAGTATTTCCATCCGATCCAGTGATTCGTGCTTCTTTTGCAATCAGTCTTGGCTCTATTCCTGGTGCTTTAAGTCGCTACTACCTAACCCTATTCTTGGCTCGCACTTTAGGAACAAGTTTTCCCTTTGGCACGTTTGTTATTAACATTACGGGTGCTTTAGTGATGGGCTTTTTTGTCACCCTAACCCTAGAGCGAACTATCACTTCCCCAGACCTGCGCCTGTTAATTGCTGTAGGCTTTTTGGGATCTTACACCACATTCTCTACCTACGCTTTGGATACTTCTGTCCTCTTACAGTCAGGAAATAAAGGGCTAGCCCTATTTTACTGGTTAGGAAGTGCTGTTTTAGGGTTTTTGAGTCTGGAAATCGGCAGCTTTTTAGCCAGAAAGCTCCCATAAGCGTTTGGAAGCAACTTAATTAATCTCTGTAAATTCCCAACAATCTTTCTCGTTTTTTTTCTCCATAATTGAAATAGATAGATGTTTTTATTACAGACAAAAATCAAAAAACTGTGTGACTTTGTCGATCTGAAATTGTGCGACGCGAATTCAAAAGCAATTTAATGAGAAAGTGACAATGAAGACTTTAGAACGGCTGACAATTTATGTAGGCGAGTCAGATCGGTGGCATGGAAAACCCGTATATCTTGCTTTAGTTGAAAAAGCACAGCAGAGAGGACTCGCGGGAGCGACCGTCACTAGAGGAGTAGTTGGTTATGGAAAGCGGAACCATCACAGTATTCATACTGCCAGAATTCTAGAACTTTCCTCAGATTTGCCAATGGTAATAACAATTATCGATACCGCAGACGCGATCGCTGCCTTCCTTCCCCTAGTACAAGAAATGGTTATGGGAGGAATTGTCGTTCAAGAAACAGTTAGCGTGCCTCACCATGCGCCTGTCTCTAGCGATCATAACGAGAACTATACTAAAACGTGACAAAAAATTAGAGCTTTTCCCATGAACAAGGAAAAGCTCTAATTTTAAAATTTAACCTGGCATCGAACTATTGTCCCAGTCAGCGACCCGACCAGTATCTTCGCCG
>NZ_MRCB01000012.1 GCF_001904635.1 Hydrococcus rivularis NIES-593 | reverse complement strand
TAAAACTCCGTTCTACCATTTTTGTGACACCTAGTTAATATTTCGGACAGGTCTACTGGGAGTGGGGAGTATGTCAACAACCCAAAAATCGTTTTCTTGCGATCGCGATCGAGCTAGCAGCAGGAGTAGAAACCAGCGTCGAGATCGATTCAGTTAACTACGTTATGTATCACAAGTTATATTTCTAAAAAACGTATGGAAAGACAGAAGATCGCAGCATTACAAAATATTTTCAATTCTAGGCTCGATACTTTGAGCCATCTCTTAGATGTGGCTGAGAGTCATTTCACAGACGATGTGGAGTCTCTTTTGCAGGGACGCATAGCGCCTGATATGTTCCCTTTTGGGACACAAATAGCGTTTACTTGTAATCAGCCTCGCAACTTCGCATTATGGTGCCTAGGTCAGTCCGCGAACAACTTAAACCCTAACGTAACATCGTTAACTGAAGCTCGTAGCCATATTTCATCCACCAAGGAGCTTCTGGCCGCTATCAATGTTGTCGATGCCAAGCTTTCAGAAATCTATCGGTTTGAGCTTGGGCAAGGGCTATATGTAGAATTATCTGGACTCTCGTATGTAAATGATTTTCTAATACCAAATTTTTATTTTCATCTGACGACAGCGTATAACATCCTACGTATGGAAGGAGCTTCAATAGGAAAACGCGATTTTATGATGCATTTAGTGCCGTTCTTAAAACATCAAGGTGATGCATAACAAGCCTGGTACAGCGGATTGTTGAGAGCCTATTGAAGTTGAAAAACTTGCTGGCAACTGCTGACCAGGAACATTCTCCCGAAGGATCGGACTCTTCCTATTACATTTGAGTCAGGCGAGCATTTTGATAATAGTGGGCAAGAATTCGCTGATAATTTACTCCTCGATCGGCTAAATAGTAGGTTCCCCACTGACTCAACCCGATGCCGTGACCGAAGCCGCGTCCGTTAATTTGGAACGTGCCGTTTTCGGCAGAGACGGTAAAGAGGGTACTGCGGAGATCCAGGGCTTGACGCAGTTGAGCGCCAGTCAGAGTTTTCGTGCCGCGATCGCCTACGATTCTCATCGTCACAATCCGTCCGCGAGGTGTAGTTCGTTCTGGGATCAGGGCTTTGACATTGCCAATCCCGCTAATACGACGGGCGAGTTCTTCAGACGAAAAAGTTTTTGTCCACCGGAAAACGGGCGATCGCTGGTCGTAATCTATCACGCCTCGAAGATAGGGCAGGCGAGAACTCCAGACATCTTCCACGTTTTCGGTGTGTCCGCCAGAAGACGAATGAAAAGCCGCCAGAATTGCCTTCCCGTGGTAAGTCAATATCTGTCCGGCAGTTGCCTTGACTGCCTCTTGGGTGCTGATATACTCGCTGCTAATCCCCTTATATACTTGCGTTTGGGTTGTCGTCTCCAGATCGTAGAGACGATTTGCCGAGATAGTCCGTTGATAGAGAGCATAGGTTCGGGCAGCAACGGCTTGGGCTTTCAAGGCTTCCTGATGCCAACTGGGAATCGCTTCCGAACCAACGACGCTGTAGAGATATTCTTCTAAATCGACGCGATTGATGGCTGTAACTCCCTGCCCTTGCCGAATCAGTTCGGTGCGCCCCCGATACCAGTTATCTCCAATCCAAACGTAACCCTCTTCGGTTGGTTCGATGTAGAGGCGATTGCCACTCCAGTTACCGAGAGCAACCCCGCGACTGCCAGTCCTTGCTGAGAAAGCGTCCAGAGCGGTAATTTCCCCCAGTTTTCGACCTGTCTCATCGCGAACGACCGCAGGGGTGGAACTGCCCACTTTAACGCGATCGAGATTCTTTTTAATCGCCACTCGAAGTTCGACTGCCGCTTGTGCTGGGGCGATTAGGACGAGCCAAACCAATAGAGCAAGCCACCAAGGACGACGCGCAAAAAAGCGCAGGGTGGCTGCGAAAAATGCTAAATTCCGTTTTGATGCCATCTGAATTCAACCTCTCCTCACACCATTCAGATTGCCATTACGCTAATAGTGTTCCTTATCTTTGGTCGGGAGTCAAGTCAAATTTATATTTTAAATAGGCGTTATTTATTTATCTAAATTTCAAAAGCCTTATTCGATCGCGATCCCCTATTCGGGAACGATCTCCGTCACCACTCTATCTTGACTATTGCCGCTGACGACGACGTTATTATCTTGAAGCCTTCCCACTGCCCTATCTCCCGTCACATTAAACTGGGGGTCGGCTTGCTCGTAAATTACGTTTCCCACTGCCTCGACTCTCTGCGAGGAAACATACCAGGTCATCTCACGAGAATAAAGTTTTGCCTGGTTGCGGCTGCCATATCCCCGAACGCCGCCCTTGAGTCGAGCCACTTCTTTGGCTAAATCTACCTGTGCCTGATTGCCTGTAATGGTCACTTGCTCTGTATAGTGATACAGTCGGACTGGTCGATTGGAGAGAACGAGGCGATTTCGATAATTCCAGGTGACTGTATCGGCGGCAATCTGGACTGGGGGATCGACGGAGCGAAACTCGACGTTATCTTGAATCGTGGTGCTGGAAATTTTGAGATTGACCTCGCCGCGATCGGCAGCTACTGTGTCAGTAACCGTTTTATCTTGGAAGCGAACCATCGTCAACGGGCGATCGCCAATTACTTTGTCTTGGGGAATATTCCAATTGAGATGCTCGGTTTTCAGTTGCAGTTGCGGCTCTTTTGCCGTGGCGATAATGTTGCCAATTAACTCCAGGCGTTCTTGCCGAGTATAGTATTTGCCTTCTTTTGCCAATGCGTTAAATTTGGCATTGCTACCCCTGAGATTCTGGCGTGCCATCAGCACGTCTTCTTTCGGTCGCCACTCTACTTCTTCGCTGCGGATAACAGCTCCGTTGCGCGGGTCGGTGGCAATAATATTTTTCTTGAGAAAAATCTGCTCGCCGTCTCTATAAATTTCTCCCGTATCTGCGCTGACTTGCAAAACGACTTTGCCATCTTGATAGAGATTTCCCCGAATTTTACTCACTTGTGCCATTTTGCGATCGGGGCTGTAGCTAGCTTTCTCTACCTGAATTTTCCAAAGGGGTTGTCCCCGATTATTCGATTGTTCTAAGGTCGCATTATTCAAAACTAGGCGAGTTTCTGGCTCTGAGGCAGGGGAAGAATTGTTATCGACTTTTTCCGGTTGCTCTCTTTGCTGTTGACATGCCCCAAGGCTAAGCAACAAAATCGCTAACAAACCTCCCTTGACAAGAGCGCCTATTTTCATCTGGGTTGATCCTCGTCCAACGCTCCTAGAGTAGAGAAGCTAGTATAACCTATACTCTGCCTGGGCGTTTTTTGAATCTCCTCTTTGATTTGTTCTAGGTCGATGTAGCGGTCGGCTACATTGATTAAACTATCGCTGGTCATCGATCGCAAGCTGACTACCTCGATTCTTGCTCCCCGATAGCTCACTGCATCGGCGGCGTAGGCAAGATCCCCGTCTCCGCTGACGATTACGGCTGTATCGTATGCGCCTACCAACGCCATGAGATCGACGGCTATTTCTACGTCTAGGTTAGCTTTTTTCGAGCCGTCTGGAAGTTGCACGAGGTCTTTGGCGATGACTCGGTAGCCGTTGCGGCGCATCCACAACAAAAACCCCTGTTGTTTCTCGTTGGTGCGATCGACTCCGGTATAAAAGAACGCCCGCAGCAGGCGCGATCCCGCTGTCAAGCGACAGAGAAGTTTGGTGTAATCGATTTCGATGCCCAATTGAAGCGCTGCATAAAATAAGTTCGATCCGTCGATAAAAATCGCTACTCTTCCCCGATTTTCTAATACTTGCTCGGGCGTAAAGATCGGGTTAGCGTCATAATCGTTAAACATTTTTTTTATTCCTCGTTTATTATGAAAAGCGGTTTTGTTATCTAAAAAAAGATTTGTTATTGTCATAGTTTCGAGCCTCTTAGCTAAATCTGCTCGCTTGTTTTCGATCGAGTTTCTGGTAGGGATCGTGACGTTTAATCCTCGCCAGGGTGTTCCAGTTTGGCAAAGATCGGTTGAGGCTTACTTAACTGTTGGTTAGCCGTTAGTTTTCCCCAACGAGCGTGTTCGCTAAAAGGAGCAATTTTTTTGACGCGATCGAATTCATTAAAATCAAGAGAAAAACCGAGTTGTTGATAAATATTACTGCTCAAATTGGGAATAATAGGTGATAACAGATAAGCGCTCAGTCTGACTGATTCTAAAACTGAATATAAAACTCGTTCGACTTCTGCTTGTTTGCCTGCTTTAAATAAACTCCAAGGAGCGCTTTCATCAATGAATTTATTACTGCTGCGAATCAGCGTAAAAATTTCTTCGCAGGCTTGATGAAATTTGAGTTCGTCGTAGGCTTTCGCAACGCGATCGCCCAATTCTACTCCAAAAGCTTTTAGAGGATTATCTTCAGAAATATCGACTGCACTCAGTTGCGGACCAACTCCATTGCAGTATTTCCTCACCATACCTAGAGTTCGATTGAGTAAATTGCCAAGGTCATTGGCTAAATCCGCATTGAGAATGTTTATAAATCGAGTTTCATTAAAATCACCGTCCCGTCCAAATTCAATTTCTTTCAGAAAATAGTATCGCACCGCATCAGATCCATAGCGACTGACTAAATCGAAAGGATCGAGGGTATTTCCCAAACTTTTTCCCATTTTTTGTCCGTTTTTAGTCAGGAATCCGTGTCCGAATACTCTGTCTGGTAAAGGCAATCCTGCCGAAATTAACATGGCGGGCCAATAAACGGCATGAAAGCGCAAAATATCTTTACCAATTAAATGTAAATTGATGGGCCACCATTGAGATAAGGCATTCTCTAAAGTGGGTTCTTGCTCCGGTTCTAGTAGAGCGGTAACATACCCTAAAAGGGCGTCGAACCAAACATAAATGGTGTGCTTGGGATCGCGAGGGACTGGAAATCCCCAATCCATATTAATCCGAGAAATAGAAAAGTCTTGCAGTCCCTGTTTGACAAAATTTAGAACCTCATTGCGACGGCTCTCAGGTTGGATAAAATCGGGGTTTTGTTCATAATGTTTTTCTAATTGCTGTTGGTAGTTTGAGAGTCGAAAAAAATAATTTTCTTCATCTCGCCATTCAGCTTTCAAGTTAGTATGGATAGCGCATTCGCCCCCTTCTAATAATTCCCTTTTTTCTTTAAATTCTTCGCAGGCAACGCAATACCATCCCTGTTGCCGCGCTAGGTAAATATCGCCGCGATCCCAGACTCGCTCAAAGAATTCGTTGACGATCGCGCGATGGCGTTCTGATGTGGTACGACTGAAGCGATCGTAGCGAATATTGAGCTTGTGCCAAAGTGCCTCGAAACTCGGTACGATTTGGTCGCAGTATTCTTGAGGGGCTAATCCTTTCTCTTGGGCTTTGCGTTGAATTTTTTGTCCGTGTTCGTCGGTTCCTGTAATAAAAAGCACGGAATTTCCCTCGAGACGTTTAAAACGCGCGATCGCGTCTGCCGCCATGGTCGGGTAGGCACTCCCTACATGGGGAATATCGTTTACGTAATATAGCGGTGTTGTTAGGGCAAATTTACGGTTACTTGTCTTATCTTGACTCATGTAATCTTATATAACTGATCTAAAAAGAATAACGAGCGCCAATGCTCTCTTAGTGGCTGGCGCCAAGCTCCAATTTTTTATTTTAGTTGCTAGTTTGTCTACCTTATATCTGTCTTAATCTAGCTCCTTTGCTTGTATCGATAAAAACATTGTTAAGCTTTTCGCCTATAGAAAAATACGGAATAAAGATGAATTAATTTTTAGTAAAAACTATTAAATCACTCCAGTATAGTACGAACTCGACTTGAGGTAAAGTAATATTAAGCAGTTTGAGATCGATCCAACCAATTGGGTTATGCCTCAAAGCTGATGCATTAGCGAACGAAATGTTTGAGGATAGAAGCGGGTTGACTATGGCAGTCATGGAAGGGATCGAAGCTAGAGAGGCTTCTATCCTCAGCAAGCAGAGCAATTCGTTCGAGCCGAGTCAGAGATTCTCGGTAAAATTTTAACTCGCGATCGCGGCTGACCGTGCCTTTTACCTTTTATTTTACACAGCCTCTTTTGCTTATGTCCTACGACGCAACTAAGACTTCTCTTCCGGTTTCTCAATCGCTCTTGGGGGCGATGGGAATGCGGATGTTTGTTTATCACGAAGACCGGATTCCCCAGGAGGCTGGCGCAGTGGTGGTTGTGAGCAATCATCGCAGTTTTATGGACGCCCCGATTTTAATTCAAGCGCTCAGACGACCGGTTCGCGTTGCCTGCCATCGCTATATGGGTCAAACGCCAATCTTAAAAGAAGCGATCGACCTACTAGGCTGCATCCCCTTAGATGAACCGAAAAAACGCGGAAGACAATTTTTCGAGCGAGCCACTAGACTATTGCAATCTCGGCAATGGGTGGGAATCTTTCCCGAAGGGGCCTCGCCGATGATCCAGTTAACCCGACCCAGGGAAATAAGGAAGTTTCAGCGAGGATTCGCTCATTTAGCCCTCAGGGCGTCGGTTCCCGACTTAGCGGTACTGCCCGTCGCGATCGCGTCGGAAGCCGAAAACATCGCTTTAACTTTTCCCGTGCGGTTGCTGCGGCTTTTCGATTCCTCAGAACCCTTATTCAATGACACGGGATGGCATCCAGTGTTAGTCTATCGCCATGCTAATGTATTAATCGGTCGTCCTTATTGGATTACCGCGCGGCACCGCCAACAGTATCAGGGAGGAAGCGCCAAACAGGTAGTTACCGAATTAACCGATTACTGTCGCCAAGAAATCGCCCAACTGTTGCAAACCGAATCGAGTTAAATGTCAAAAATCACCAGTCGTCTGAGTTTTATTACCCCAACCCCCATCCAGCCAGAGTTGCCTCTGTTTATCTTTCTGCCTGGAATGGATGGGACAGGTCAACTCTATCAACGACAAGCCGATCGATTAGCCAAGTTTTTTGATATTCGGTGTCTGGCTATTCCCCCAGACGATATGAACGACTGGGATGGTCTTGCTAAGAAAACCGTCGCTCTCATCAAAAACGAACTTCTGAATAGACAAAGAGATAGAGATGGAAAATCTTCTTATGCCTCCCCTCATCCCGTTTATCTGTGCGGCGAATCCTTCGGGGGATGTTTGGCGCTGAAATTGGTTTTAGAAGCACCGAAGCTGTTCGATCGCCTCATTTTGGTCAATCCGTCCTCTTCTTTCAATCGACGACCGTGCTTGAGTTGGGGGATTCAAATTACTCACTCGATGCCGGACTTTCTACATCCAGTGTCAGCCTTGGCGTTGTTGCCTTTTTTGGCTTCTTTAGAGAGAATGTCGTCGGGCGATCGCATGGCTTTACTCAGAGCAATGAATTCGATTCCGCCCCATGTTGTATCGTGGCGATTGTCGCTCCTGAAGAATTTCGCGGTTGCCGAGAATGATTTGCGCCGCATTGCTCAACCCACGTTACTGATTGCCAGTACTGGCGATCGAGTACTGCCGTCAGTCGAAGAAGCGAAACGATTAGACAGTTTTCTTCCTAACACTCAAACGGTCATCCTGCCTGACAGCGGTCATGCTTGTTTGTTAGAAACTAATATTTATCTCGATGAAATTCTCAAAGCCAATAATTTCATCGCAAGCAAGCTTTTGAGTCGCGATCGCCAAGTGGTTGCTTAGAAAGTCAGGCAATTTGAGATTTTTGAGGACACGTCTATTATCGCTTTTCATCGGGAAGTGCCGTACCAAAACCAACAAGTGTTGGAACAATTGCTTTGCTTGGCTTAGCTTTGTTAGGATTTCCCTGTAAGCGAAAAGCTCTCACTACCAAAGATGAATCCAAACGCTAAAACAGAAATACAAGTCCAACAAAATTGGGAGAATTTTTGTCAGCACCATGCTATAGGAGACTGGCATGGAACTTGGACGATTTATTCTTCAGAAGGAAAAGTTGTTGATTTTTTTAAATGTATTAGAAGCTTACATGTTAGTTCTGATGGAAAAGAAATTACCCATCAAAACCATTATTTTTATACTGACAATAAGACTGAGACGAAAACCTTTGGTCCGTACAACAAAAATACTGCAAGAGCGTTGTTCTTAGATAATAGCTTTTCCTGGGGAACGACGACACTCGAAACCGATTCTTCTTTCTTTTTTGAGACTGGTTTTAGATATAAAAATCGCCGTGCCAGTATTGTAGCAACCTATAACGAAAACGGTAGATTAAACAAAATTTTAACAATTCCCGAAAATCTCGCTCATTTTATCGAATTAACGCCTCATTCTTTAACGGAATTGGAAAGCAATAACTGGCGAGGAGTACTGAGGTCGATAACGCCAGAGTTGATAACATCCCCCGCAGAAGCAACTCAGTGGAAACGACTAGAAGATTTGAGAGAACATCATCTTACATTACACTTTCCAGAAGGAGTTTCAATTAGTTGCCCGCCGCAGATAGAATGGGGAAAAGAGCATTTTTTTGCGGTAGATTGGCTAGCAACTTCTGCTCTTTGGTATCGTGGCATCCGTTACTTTGATTCGCGTGGCTTTAGAGCTTTTACTTTAGAAACTTTCACGCCTTAGCCTTCAGCTAACTTTTAAATGGAAAAGACAGTTTTTGAACAATCAGTTCAAATTAATGCCAGTTCAACAATTGTCGAGCGTTGCATTACCGATCTCGATCTGATGCATCGCTGGTTAAATCCAGTTCTGCGTTGCCAACCCGTTGGCGAATGGAGTACGAAAATAGGAAGTCGAAGTCGATTTATTATTAAAATTCCTGTTATCGAACCTACCTTAAAAAGCGTAGTAGTCGAACGAGAACCCGGATTAATCGTATGGGAATTTGATGGTTTTTTTAAAGGGCGCGATCGCTGGGAATGCCAACCCAATCCCAAAGGAACCCAACTCATCAATCGCTTTGAATTCGAGATTCCCAATCCCCTGATCGGTTGGGGTTTCGATCGCTTTGCTGCCAATTGGACAAAAAACGATATGAAAGCTCAATTAAAACGACTCAAACGAGTCGCGGAAGAAGTTTATCAAATCGAGTGCGGTTGAGCTTGGATTTGTCTAACCGATAGAGCGCGTTTTTTCGTGGTAGTTTGGAAACAATTGAATTTCCTCTTTGCGATCTTATGTCGGATCGGGAGAATCTGCGCTCTACTTTGCTGCAACTAGACGGACGCGGTTACAAAGCTTATAAAGAGATCGAGGGAAGCTACCAGTTTCCAGACTTTACCTTGATTATCGATCGCGTACAGGGCGATCCCTTCGCCTCGCCTAGCAAATTCATCGTCAAAGTTCCCCAGTCAATTGCCAACTTTCCTCGCAGTCTCTACCAGTCTGCTAGTCGAGAAGTTGCCCTACGAGATTATCTCACTCGTCAGTTCGATCGCGTTGCCAGAGACTTAAATTCCTATCGCGGCACGGGGAAAAGTGGATTGATTTCTATCGTTCGCATCGGACAAGAAATATTAGAACGCACTTGTGCTTTTATTGATGACGAATGGGTTGAAGTGAGATTTTTAGTCGGACTTCCCGCACGAGGACGGATGATTTTAGGTCGTCAGGCGACAGAAATGCTATGCAAAGATATCCCGGAAATCGTCGAGAAAACCCTTAAATCTGCCTCGCTGAATACACGAGAAATTCAAAAGCACGTAGAAACGAATGAAGATGCCGATTGGCTGCGGCAACAGTTAAAAGAAAGAGGATTAGTCGCATTTGTTGCTAATGATTCGATTTTGCCGCGACGAAGTGGTGTAGATTTCCGTCCGTTATTAAAAGATGCTGTTGCTTTTCAGTCTCCACCGTCTTTAGAAGTTGAATTTAATTGCCCCAATCGAGGAGCCATTAAAGGAATGGGAATTCCGATGGGAATTACCTTAATTGTAGGCGGTGGCTATCACGGAAAAACGACTTTATTGCAAGCGATTGAATTAGGAGTTTACAATCATATTCCCGGAGATGGAAGAGAATTTGTTATTACCAATCCGACGGCGGTAAAGATTCGCGCCGAGGACGGGCGCAGTATTGTCGGAGTCGATATTTCTCCATTTATCGATCGGTTGCCTCAAGGTCGTTCTACAACGAATTTTTCGACAGAAAATGCGAGTGGAAGTACGTCTCAAGCGGCAAATATTATCGAAGCTTTAGAGGTGGGTTCGGAACTATTGTTAGTCGATGAAGATACCTCAGCGACAAATTTTATGATTCGCGATCGCCGCATGCAACAGTTAATTTCTAAAGATAAAGAACCAATTACTCCTTTTATTGATAAAGTCAGGCAACTTTATACCGATTATGGCGTTTCTACCATTTTAGTCATGGGCGGCAGCGGCGATTATTTTGACGTAGCCGATACCGTTATCGCCATGGAGAATTTTCAACCGCAAGATGTAACGGAAAAAGCCAAAGCGATCGCCAAAGAACATCTAAACGAACGCATACGAGAAGGCGGAGAACGATTCGGAACAATTACTCCCAGAATTCCTTTAGCAGAAAGCATCGATCCCAGTCGCGGACGCAGGGCAGTCAAGTTAAAGGTACGCGATGTCGATGAAGTGGCTTTTGGAGAAGAAGATATCGATTTAGCCGCCGTAGAACAAATTGTCGATCCCGGACAGTTGAGAGCGATCGCGTCTGCGATTGTCTATGCCAAAGAAAAATATCTCGACACAAAGCGAACGATTCCAGAGATTTTAGAACTTGTCATGGAGGATATTCAGGCAAAAGGATTAGATATCTTGACCAAATTTCCTCAAGGAGATTTAGCCTTATTTCGACGCTTTGAATTAGCGGCTGCTTTGAACCGTTTGCGAACTTTAAAAATTTTCTAGCGATCGCAAGCTTGTTGTTTTAATAACCTAAAGTCTCGACGAGTGCCTCTAAGTCTTCTCTTACCCAGGCGAGGCGATTGATGCGGCAGCGACGCGCATAGTCGCGGATGGCTTGAGGCGATCGCCCGCCCAAATCTACTTCAACTCGAAGCTGAGGCTCTTTATTCCTCAACCTTTGGGCATAGATAAACGCTGCTGCCTGTGCTTGAGGCGTTTCGGCAACAACGAGCCAGTCAATCGGCGGCGTTTGCTGGGGGAGAGCCGCACTAGAGAGGAGACAGAGGTGCAAATCTTCTAGATTGAGAGAAAAACCGATTCCTGGAGCGGCTTTGCCTTGGGGATGGTATACGCCTAGCAATTCGTCGTAGCGTCCGCCTTGTCCGAGGATGCAAAGTTGATTTTCGCTTTGACTGACTGCCTGAAAAACAATCCCGGTGTAATAGTCAAAGGTTTGTAACAAACTGAGATCCAAAATCAAAGGAAACGGCTTCGGAGAGCTTTTTTGCAGGAGTTCGACGAGGGACTTGAGATTGCCGACAATCTGCTGGGCGGTTTCATCTAGCTCAAAACCCATCACGGTTGGCAGAACATCGGCAGGTTTGCCGCGCAAGTCGAACAAAATCATTGCCCGTTGTTTGAGTACAGCAGAGGGATAGTCTAGATTTTCTAGGGCAATGCGATCGAGCTGAGCGATACAATAGCGAACTTGTCGTCGTAGGGAGTCTGGAAAAGGAGACAGCAGCGATCGCGTCAATTGGGCTTCTCCCAGGAGCAACTGCCACTGTTGCAGCCCCAGCTTATCCAAACAGTCGGCGAGCAGTAACAGAATTTCTGCATCTGCCAGCACGCCGCCAGCAAAGAGCAACTCAACCCCAGCTTGATAAAACTCCAGTTGCCGTCCGTGGTATCCTGGCGGGGGATTGCGAAAGACATTGGCACGGTAACAGAGGCGTTGCGGATAGGTGCCGTCTGCCATGCGAGTTACGGCGGCGCGGGCAATAGAAGCCGTTAATTCCGGGCGCAGTCCTAGCGTTCCCTCCGATTCTTCGCGCAGTTGAATGACCGTCGAACGCTCGATCGCGCCACCAGCCATGAGCGTATCAAGCCATTCAATCGTCGAAGTAACGATGCGCTGATACCCCCATTGCCGAAACACTTCTTGGAGGCGATCGTTAATCCAGCCTTTTTGGACGACTTCTAGGGGGAGTAAATCTCTTGCCCCTGCTGGTGGTTGATGAATCATTTCAGTAATCAATAATCAGTAATCAGTTTTAGGAGTCAGGAGTTGTAGGGGCGGGTTTATATAGAGACTCTAGAAACTTACCGACTGTTAATCTTCAAAACCCGCCCCTACAGGAACCAGAATTCTGGAGGTTTGTTCACCCCATCTTCCCCTCTTCCCAATCACTTCTTTTTACCACCAAACAGGCCGCCTAAAAAACCACTGCTCGACGATTGCTCGGCTGAAGTCTTGGACTTGCTATCGCTGGATGGAACCAGCTTATTAAGTTCCTGCTTCGCTTTCATGGCAATAGGATCTTTAGGATTAGCTTGCCAAGCTTTATTGATATGAACTTTTGCCATTGTCATCTGGTTCTGTTGGAGATACGCCAAACCCATCAAACCGTGGCAAGTGCTATTATTCGGCTCTATCTTAAGCGCATCTCGCATCTCGACGATGGCTTGGGCGGAGTTCTTTCTATCCAAATACTCTTGAGCGCGGCGAATATAGCTTGCCACTGGAGATACAGGAGTTTCTGGCTCTATTTTTTTAACTTGGCTCTCCGCTGCTGGCTTGGCAGCGAAAGTCTGAGTTGCTTTTACTGGAGCGATCTGACCCTGTTTGAGCATCAAGTAAACTAAGTTCAGTTCGCTGATCTGAGCGATCGTGCCGAGAATTTTATCGATCGATGTATATTGCTCTAAAGCCAGAGATTGCAGTAATTTTTTATAGAGTTGGTCTGCATTGCCAATTGCTTGAGCCAATTGCTTAGCAGATTCGCTAACAAGCGTAATTTTGCCGCCATCCAAGGTTAAAGTTTTTCCCATTTGAGACAGAATTAAGAGATATTCTGTCCGAGTGCCGTCTTTAGACAACTGTTCGTAGGCGGGATTGACTAGCTTCGACAGGATTTGATTGGCTTGTTGTTTTTCTGCGTTGCTGGTAGCTTTACAGGTATCGGGATGCAATCGTTGAGCTATTTTGAGATAGCGCTGACGAATTTGCTTGGTATCCGAATCTAGGGAAATGCCCAGAATTGCATAGTGATCGACAATATCGAGTTTAAATAGTCCTTGTTGGATCTTAAAAGACATAGGGGTTCATAATAGTTTGGCAGTATCGATAGCTTTTTCTAGTATCTTTCTAGTATCTCTCAGATTCTGCTGAAGATAGCAATACTAATCTATTTCAGCAATTGTTCTTTCGCAATAGCGTGAGTGCGATCGCCAAAGTATGGCGATCGCGTTGCCGCTTCTTGGAGGGCTTGACTCAGGCTAGCATGGATTTTCCCGTTAGTCGCCAAAACGCGACCGGACTCGATGACAAGAGGACTTCCGTCGTAAGCAGTCACAACCCCACCAGCTTCTTCGAGAATCACAAGCCCTGCTGCCATATCCCAAGGGCGAATGCCTCTTTCCCAGTAACCATCAAGCCTGCCGCAAGCAACATCGGTTAAATCGTGCGCTGCCGAACCGCTGCGACGCACGCCCTGAGTTAGATGGGTTAGGTAACAAAATTCGGCGTAGTTGTTATCGGTTGTTTCCCGGCGATCGTAAGCAAATCCGGTGACGAGAAGGCTTTTACTTAATTCTTCAGTTCCAGAAACGCGGATGGGACGGCGATTGAGCGTTGCGCCCAATCCTCTAGCCGCCCGAAATAATTCGTTACGAAAGGGATTGTATACTGCCCCTACCTGCGGGATACCTTCGACAAGCAATCCTACCGAAACCACAGCAACCGGATAGCCGTGAGCATAGTTAGTCGTGCCATCGAGGGGATCGATCGCCCAGAGATAATCATTCTCTCCATTCCCAAGCCGACCGGATTCTTCGGCTAAAATTTGATGGTCGGGAACGTGACGGCGCAATACGGCAAGAATCGCATCTTCTGCTTTTTTATCCGCTTCTGTCACTAGATCGTCCGGACGACCTTTTTCTTCTATTGTTTCTATCTTGCCCCAGCAATCTAGCAAAATAGCGCCAGCAGACATCGCGGCTTCTGTGGCGATATCTAAGAAAATTTGCAGTTGGTTGGAAGAAAGTCGAGCCATTATAACGAGGTTAGATTTTCGCTCTTAAATTTTAAAGGCAAGAAGGGGGGAGGTTTCAGTCAAGCTGCTTACAGGCTTTCTAATCTTCATCCAACGGCAAGCCAAAGCGCACTTTTCCCTTGGCAAAATAGCGACCGAATTGCAGTTCGTAGACTTCATCTTCGTCTTGCGTTTCGACTTCTAAGTCAGAACGGGGATAGCTGACGCATAACAGCGCGTAACCTTTTTGCTTTAATTCTGGCGACAGTCCCATGGCTTCTGGTTGATAAATTTCACCGGACAGAACGCGCACCGCACAGGTCGTACAAGCTCCATTGCGACAAGAGAAAGGCAACTCGCAGCTCTGAAGTTCCGCACTGCGGAGAATATATTTATTTTCTGGAACTTTTAGGGTGTGTTCGGTTCCGGCTTGGCGATTGTGAATGCGAATTTGATAATATCGCGTCATAATTATGATTTTTTTTTACTAATAACCGAGTATTATTGTATAATTGTAGATTGTGACCCCACTGGAGAGGTGGCCGAGTGGTTGAAGGCGCAGCACTGGAAATGCTGTTTAGGGGTGACTCTAACGAGGGTTCGAATCCCTCCCTCTCCGTCCCTTAATTTTAGGCGATCTGATGCAACAGTGACGTAATACTCTTTTCTCGGCGTTTGCCGGAGGATGTCAGAAAATCCATCTCAGTTATCCGGTGAAAATGTGCTGCCAGGTTTTGTCCTCGATTTAGAAGGGATTCTTGATTGATTTACCCTTACTGATTCGTGCAATCTCTCTCCTTCTAAAATCAACACCTATCGCGTTGTCGGTCTTGGCAGTTTCCAGTTAGCTTGCCTTTATAGTAGTGAAACTTGTGAAAGTTGATAGATAATTTAAGGAAGCGATCGACAACGGCATGTTCAATCTTTTCTATCGCAATCGTCTCCTCCTAATTCTCAGCATTGGTCTGATTCTGGTCTGGGGGTTGTCGTCCTTCCTGAGCCTGCCTCGGATGGAAGATCCGGTAGGCGTGGAGCGAGGAGCGCTAGTGACGACTCGCTTTCCGGGAGCAACGCCGGAACGAGTAGAGGCGTTGGTATCCGAACCGATAGAGCAGGAGCTAGATGAAATCGAAGAGGTAGATTGGGTGGAATCTAGCTCGCAGGTTGGGATTTCGATTATCTATGTAGAACTCTACGATTGGGTGAAAGATGTCGAGCCAGTGTGGTCGCGGGTGCGCGATCGCCTTAACGACGTCGTTGCCCAATTACCTGCTGGCGCGCGGGAACCAGAATTCCGAGAAACCGACGTGCGAGCTAATGCTGCGATCGTCGCTCTTACCTGGGAGTTAGACTCTCCTGCCAACTATGCAATTCTGCGACGTTGGAGCAAGGAATTAGAAAATCGCCTCCGCGCAATCAGCGGTACGGAGAAAGTCGAGTTCTTTGGCGCTCCCGACGAAGAAATCGTAGTGGAGGTAAATCCAAAAGAACTCGCAGGGCTGGGGCTGACGACACAAGAGGTAGTAGAGCAAATCAAAGCTAGCGATGCCAAGGTTTCGGCGGGACAGGTGCGGGGGCAGCAGAACGATTTACTGCTGGAGATCGAAGGGGAATTAGACTCGCTCGAGAGAATTCGGCGCATCCCGATTCGGGCGAGCGCAAGCGGGCAGTTGGCTCGGTTGAGCGATATCGCTCGCGTCGAGAAAGGCATCGCCATGCCTGCCACCACGCTAGCGTGGGTGAGCGGTAAACCCGCGATCGCGTTGGGCGTGTTAGTGGAGTCAAACAGACGATTGGATGTGTGGAAACAGGAGGCAAGTGAATTGCTTGCCCAATTCCGCACCGAGCTGCCGAAGGGCATTAGCGTGCAGGTCATTCTCGATCAGAACCGCTATGTGGAGGCAAGGATCGATTCAGTCATTCAAGAACTGATTGTCGGCTCGCTGCTGGCAATGACGACGGTATTTCTCTTAATGGGCTGGCGCTCGGCGCTAGTAATAGGGGTTACTTTGCCGCTGTCGGGTCTGATGGTATTCGGGGAGATGAATGTCTTGGGAATCCCCCTGCATCAGATTTCCATCGTCGGTATGATTATTGCCCTAGGGCTGTTGATCGATAACGCAATCGTCATGGCAGACGAAGTGCAAGTTCGCTTGCTCAAGGGAATGACAGCGGCAGACGCGATCGCCCAAAGCGCCCGCACTATGAGCGTTCCCCTTTTCAGTTCCACGCTGACTACCGCGATCGCCTTCATGCCGATCGCGTTAGCTTCTGGCAGTATCGGCGAGTTCGTCAATACTATCGGCATTACGGCAATTTTCGGACTGTTTAGTTCTCTGTTTGTTTCCCTGACAATCTTGCCAGCACTAGCGGGAAAGCTGCACGATTGGCGACCGATTGCTAGCGCTCCAAGTTGGTGGCAGGCAGGATTTTCCCATCCTCGTCTCACCCGAATCTATCGCTGGTCGTTAGATCGCGCCTTCAGCCAACCCATGCTAGCCATTGGCCTTGCTTTGGTGATGCCCGTCATAGGTTTTACCCTATTTCCTCATTTGGAGGAGCAATTTTTTCCCCCTTCGGGACGCGATCAATTTTCGATTGAGTTTGAACTTCCCACTCAAAGTTCCATAAAAGAAACCGAGTCTACGGTTTTGCAAGCGCGGGAACTGATTCGACAACAACCTGGCGTAGAAGACGTACATTGGTTTGTCGGTAGCAACGCCCCAAAAATTTATTACAACTCTCCGACCGGTCGGGAGTCAGCCAATTATGCCCAGGCGATCGTACAACTGCGTCTCGACATCCCACCCCATCTCGCGATTCAAAATCTCCAGAAACGACTAGAGCAAGCGTTTCCGCAAGCACGAGTACTGGTGCGTCAATTAGAACAAGGACCCGCCTATGAGGCACCCGTTGAAATGCGGCTCTACGGACCCGATCTCGGTCAATTACAAGCGCTCGGCGAGCAGTTGCGCTCGGAACTCGCTAAAGTCGATCGCGTGATTCAGACGCGGGCAACCCTTGGAGAATCTCTGCCGACATTGGCGCTGAGTTTGGACGAGGAACAAGCTCGTATCGCCGGACTCGACAAAACGGCGATCGCCCAACAACTCGACACGACTTTAGAGGGAACGGTCGGCGGCTCAATCTTGGAAGGGACTGAAGAACTCCCCGTGCGGGTACGACTCTCAGAAGGCGATCGCGCCGACCTCAGCCAAATCAGCTCCCTCAATTTGCGCTCCTCTTCGGGCAGCGGCTCGGATCGACCAATCCCGCTTTCTGCATTGGGCAAACTCGAGCTTATTCCCGAACAAGCTGCTATCGTTCGCCGGGACGGGCAACGGGTTAATACAATTGATGGATTCGTCGCGGCAGGCGTGCTTCCCTCGGTGGTACTGAAAGATTTTCAAGCTCGACTCAAAGCGAGTGGGTTTACTTTACCCTCTGGTTATCGATTAGAAATCGGTGGCGAGGCAGAGGAACGCAACTCGGCTGTTGCTAATTTAGTCTCTACTGTCGGCGTGCTAGGAGTTCTGATGCTGGCGACTCTGGTGCTGACGTTCAATTCCTTTATCCTAGCTGGATTGGTTGTGGTTGTGGCTATCCTCTCAGTAGGACTGGGATTCCTTGCGCTGTGGGTTTCTGGCTTTCCCTTCGGGTTTACCGCCGTCGTGGGCACGATCGGACTGATCGGGATTGCCGTCAATGAGTCCACAGTAACCCTGGCGGCACTCCTCGAAGATCGCTGGGCGCGACGGGGCGATCGCAAGGCAACGGGCGAAGTGGTTCTTCATGCTACTCGTCACATGATTACTACTACGATTACTGATGTGGCTGGGTTTGCGCCGCTCTTGGTCGATCCGACGGGTTTTTGGAATCCGTTGGCGATTGTCGTTGCTGGAGGGTTAGGAGGCACAACCTTTCTTGCTCTCTACTTTTTGCCTGCCGTCTACGTGTTGCTGAGGCGAAGAACGGCGCGATCGGTTCAAATGCAGTAAATAACTATTGGGGTTGGCATTATATGCAATGCAACCGAGAACTTGCACCATTCTCAACAACTGTTGTTGTCATTCATTTCCTGTGCGAGCGAAAAAGTCTTCTAAAGAAGACCCAATAAGAATTTCAGCTCGATTTTAATCGAGTTGAGCTTTGAGCCTAGAACTAAAGTTCTAGGCGTTGATGCTAAAGGTGCAAGATCTCATATGCAACTTGGTTGCGAGCGAGACGTTCGCACTCTTATACAATGCCAATGCCAACGAAACTTGAGACTCAACTGTGTAACTCCTGTTGGTATTAGAGTCCCTAAAAAGTTTCTTGAATATTCGCATTTTTATCTTTTATGTGTAATTTAGCGCGATTTTCAAGCGATAAAAATCAAGATTCTTCTTTTGACAAACGGGCGCATCGAGTGCAAGACTTTGAAAAGCTAAAAACTGCAAAATTCCTAATCAAGTTTTTAACCTTTTTCCCAACCCCATAAAAATGGAAGTTTGAGCGCAGATAATTAATTTAAATTGCATTTAAAAATAAAAAAAATGTACAATTTTCTGACTTCTACTTCCTCAATCCCCTAACTAGCTCGATTATTCACAGCCTATGACGGAAACGCCTTTATTCAAACCTAGAAGTGCGCGAAGAATAGTTTTAGGAATGACAACCGTAGCCGCGATCGCATCTTCAACGCTCGTTTTTGTCGTTGCTCACCATCTCCTGTTTGCAAAGACAACCAAGTTCAGTTCGCCTTCTAAAACGCTCGTTTCGGTTAAGCGATCGCCCGTTGATGCGGTTGCCGCCCAAGGACGCTTGGAACCTCAAGGAGAAGTTATTAACTTGTCTGCCCCTAACTCGTCACAAAGCGTGCGAGTCGATCGGATGTTAGTCAAAGTAGGAGATAAAGTTAAAGCAGGAGAGACGATCGCCATTCTCGACAACCGCGATCGCCTCGAAGCCGCTCTCAAACGAAGCCAAACCCAAGTCAGAGTCGCTCAAGCTCGTCTGGCGAAAATCCAAGCAGGTGCAAAAAAAGGCGCGATCGCAGCTCAAAAAGCCAACATTAATCGCATAGAAGCCGAACTGCAAGGGCAAGCAGCTGCTCATCAAGCTAACATCGATCGCATTAAAGCTAAATTACACAATGCCAAAACCGAATGTTGGCGCTACCAAAAGTTATATCAAGATGGCGTGCTTTCGGCTTCCGAACGCGACAACACCTGTTTGAAACCAAATACCCTTCAAGACCAGTTAGAGGAAGCCCAAGCCACTCGCAACCGAACCGAGAAAACCCTTCTCAAGCAGCTTTCCGAAGCCCAAGCTACCCTAGAGGACATTGCCGAAGTCCGACCCGTCGATGTAGGGGTTGCAGTTGCCGAACTCGAAGAAGCTCGAGCAGCCATCAAACAAGCCCAGGCTAATCTGAATGCAGCTTACATCCGCGCTCCCGAAAACGGCCAAATTCTCAAAATTCATACTCGACCGGGAGAAGCGATCGCAGACCAAGGCATTGTGGCAATTGGAAAAACCGACCAGATGTACGCGATCGCAGAAGTCTACGAAACCGATATTAGCAAAATCCGCATCGGTCAAAAAGCCAAAATTACCAGCTTCGGGTTTCTCGGAGAATTGTCGGGCAGGGTCGATGAAATTGGTTTGCAAATTGGCAAAAAAGATGTCCTCAGTACCGATCCAACTGCCGATATTGACTCCAGAGTCGTCGAAGTGAAAATCCGCCTCGATTCGACCGCTAGCCAGAAAGTTGCCGGGTTGACCAACTTACAGGTTAATGTCGTCATCGATCTCAACGAAGGCGAAAATCGGGCAAGTTTAGTGCCTCGCCAAAATGAATTGTTGTAGAAGATCTAAAACGGCTGGTCGAATTTCGTGTCCCATGTCGAATTCGTGATACTCAACCGTTGCGCCTATGGCGGTTAGCTCATCCCTTGCCTGTCGGGCGGCTTGAACGGGAACGATCGGGTCTTGTCTGCCATGAACGATTAAGATTGGAGGCAAGGGAGAATTGCTAGCTTGTGGCTTGGCATGTAAATAACCGCTCATACTGCACAAACCCGCTACGGGCAAGTTCAATCCTATATCTAATATCATTGCGCCTCCTTGAGAAAAGCCACTCAAAATCGTGCGTTCTAGAGGAACGCCCGTCTCACTTTCTAGGGACACAAGCCAGTCGAACAGCATTTGCCGACTTTCTAATATACCCGCATAGTCCTCAGTTTCTAGCGCATACCAAGCCTTTCCCCCCGGTACTTGAGGATGGGGAAAAGGCGCATTGGGAAAGAGAAATTGATAATCGGGCAAATTAAACATCGATGCTAGAGGCGCTAAATCTCTAGCATCAGCTCCCCAGCCATGTAGGGCAATAAATAGGTGGGTGGGCGGATTCCCACTAGCAGGGGGAATTGAAATGGCTTCCAGAGACAGAGGTTTTCTCCTAAAGAAATGAAATTTACTTAGCTACATTATTCTTTTTTTATCTCTTTAATACTTTAGCATTGACAAAAATTTTGTCTCTCATCTAACCAAAATCTGCTACGAGATATCTCGCTACGCTCAACATGACAAAGTTGAAGCCGACTCCACCAATTGAGCGGCAGAGTATCTTCGACATTCTCTACTTTTGGGACAACCTGTTACGAGAATTAATTAGAAAAATTGCCTAGTAATTACGAAGAAATTGGAATGAGAGGCTCGGCATAAGCAGAAAATCCAGCTTTAATTAAAGCATCAACGGCTCTATATTCATTCTGTACCCAATAATTCTGTCCGAAGCGAACAAATTGACGATGTTGTCCGCTGCCAATAATGCCAATGACAGGAACTGTAGCTTGTTTTTTGTCTGCCGATTGTTCTTGCAAAATGACTTTAAGATTTTGTTGAGTAATTAAGTCAGTGGCTTCCTGGAGAGATAGTCTGACCATAACCATTTTTACGGTTTCTATCGGTTCGGCATCTTCAACAATTAGCTGTAGTTTGTCTTCTCTGCGATCGACTTTTCCCCAGAGAATTAGATGAGAATCTTCAATCAAATATTTCTGAATTTTCTCATAGGTATCGGTAAAGACAACGGCTTCTGCTTGCCCAGAAATATCTTCTATTCCTAGAAATGCCATCGATTTACCTTGCTTGGTTGTAATTCTTTTGACGGCATTTACTATCACAACGGCACTGACTCTTTTCTTAACTTTTTGTTCAAATTCATTTAGGTTGATAGGAGAAAGAATTTGAGTAGCTTTTTGAATGGCTTTTAGCGGATGTTCGGAAACATAGAAGCCCAAAGTAGCTTTTTCTTTTTCTAGTTTTTCTTTTAAGGAAAAATCTTCTACAGGTGAAGCACTAGGCGCTTGTTCAAAACTTGTATCTTGAGAGTTTTTTTCTAAGCTACTACCTCCCATCAAATCAAATAAATTCATCTGTCCGCTTTCTTTTTCTCTAGCACGTTTTTGCGCCCAGTTGATGACTAATTCTAAATCGTGCATTAGTTGATTACGATTCGGTTGAATTTTGTCAAATGCCCCTCCTAAAATTAATGTTTCTATAGCATTTTTTTTCACGATTTGTAAGTCTATATGAGAACAAAAATCTGCTAAAGATGTAAACTTGCCGCCTGCTTCTTTTCTGGCTTTAATAATATTTTCTATGGCTTTTTCTCCTAACCCTTTTACAGCAGAAAGTCCAAATAAAATTTGTTCGCCAAAGGGAGTAAAATCTTTGTGCGATCGATTGATATCGGGCGGCAAAACATCAATGCCCATTTTTTGGCAATTTTCCCGATATTTTTCAATTTTTTCTTGGCTGTCGCTGCTAGCGGTTAGTAAAGCTGCCATATATTCGACAGGATAATTAGCTTTTAAGTAGGCAGTTTGATAAGTGATGTAAGCATAGGCAGTCGAATGGGATTTATTGAAACAATTGGAAGCTACTAACCCATTTGCTAAAAGAAAATTATGGTCTTTTTCTACACCAATATCGTAGACAGATTGAATTCCTAGGGATTTTCGACTGAGAATTTTGACCATAAATACAAGTTTTTTAAGCCAAGTTTACAAGTATTTTACTCTAATTATCTCTCTTGGCTAAAGTCTCTAAAGAGTTGCACGAAAGATGGCATTTATGTCCGCACTGCGAATGTTCTTTGTCTCGCGAGCATACATGTCGTTTCTAAAAAAGAACTAGGCAACTCCAACAGCAAGTTTTGAGAGGTAAAGCGATCGCGACAATTTTTAACCAATTGTTAATCTTTTTTTTACCTAAGACGCTACTCGTCTGACAATAGGTATAGTCGGCGATCGCGTTTGGTAAAAACGGGTAGACGGAGTGAGATTAGGGAGTCAAATGGGAATAACCATGTTGGAACCAGCGAGAACGGTAGCAATTTTTCAATTTTCCTCTCCTGTAACCTTTGTGGCTGGTGAGATTATCTTTTCCCAAGGAGAGCCAGGTAATATAATGTATGGTATCATCGAAGGTGAGATTGAGATATTAGTCGATGGCAAGATAGTAGAAACGCTCGCAGCAGGCGATGTTTTTGGCGAAGGAGCATTGCTTCGTCCCGACCATCTGAGAGCTTCGAGTGCGATCGCAAAAAGTGACTGCAAACTGGCATTCCTAGATCGAGAAAGGTTTCTGTTTGCCGTTCAGGAAACACCCCTGTTTGCCCTAGAAGTGATGAGAAGCTACTCGGATCGTCTCCGCCGACTATCGCAGCGATTTGTTACCGAATGCGGTTGATTAGAGTTTCCTGGAATAAAATACGAAATTAATTTTTATCATGTGCGGACGATTTAGCTTAGCTCAATCTGCCGAGACGATTGCCCAAATCTTTCAGTTGCCGGAAATTCCCAATCTAATTCCTCGCTACAATATCGCCCCCACTCAGCAAATCGGGACAATTCTCCAAAAAACTCAGCGACAGTTTCAGTGGATGCGGTGGGGATTGATACCCAGTTGGGCAAAAGATCCGGACATTGGCAACAAATTAATCAACGCTAGAGCCGAAACCTTAACAGAAAAACCTTCTTTTCGCAAGGCTTTCAAGCATAGGCGCTGTCTGATAATTGCCGATGGCTTTTACGAATGGCAAAAAGTAGACAACCGCAAGCAGCCCTATTACCTTCAAATGCAGGATGGCAAACCCTTTGCCTTCGCTGGTTTGTGGGATACCTGGCAGCCACCCGAAGGAGAAGAGATTGTTTCGTGTACGATTATTACTACCAACGCCAATTCTCTCGCAGAGCCTATTCACGATCGCATGCCAGTTATACTAGCGCCGGATAGTTACGAGCGATGGCTCGATCCCACCTCAACCGATCCTCAAACCCTTCAGGAATTGCTAAAACCTTACGATAGTAAGGCAATGAAAGCAACTCCCGTTAGTTCGGCAGTCAACAATCCTGGCAACGAGAAACCCGAATGTATCGCCCCTATCGCATAGATTTGTGTTTGTACCCGTAGTACCAACGATTGGTTGTTTGACCGATATTTCTGACGGTATGCGGTTCTCTGGCAGGAATGAGGATTTCTTCTCCGACGCGAGGGCGAAGGATTTGACCGCCAAAAGATAATTCAATCTCTCCTTCTGCGAGCATGACTAACTCATCGGTATCGTGAGTATAGTCAGCCCAAATTTGTCCGGGAGGATCGCTCCAGACACCAAAGCTAAAGCCGCGCTTTTCCCAATTTTGTTTGATTTGAGAGTAGTCCATAATCTTTAACATGATGGAAAAAACATCTCTCTACTCTAATGAATAACGCATCAGAGCCAATCTGGTTACTAAAGCCAAACATTCATTATCTCAATCATGGCTC
Organism: Hydrococcus rivularis NIES-593; assembly: GCF_001904635.1. GTDB lineage: Bacteria > Cyanobacteriota > Cyanobacteriia > Cyanobacteriales > Microcystaceae > Hydrococcus > Hydrococcus rivularis. The sequence goes on along the minus strand of NZ_MRCB01000012.1, from coordinate 108,811 downwards.
TTTTGGAGCCACGCCGATCGCAGTTTTAAACTATCAACAATCCCTCAGAGAACGGATGGAACGCGAACCCGTTCGCTTTCTGACGCGAGAATTAGAAGGATTGCTAGATGAAGCGCGATCGCAATTGGCTGATTTTATTGGGGCAGATGCGGATGAGCTAGCTTTTATTCCCAATGCAACTGTTGGTGTCAATACGGTTTTGCGCTCTCTAGCCTTTAAGCCAGACGACGAAATCCTGATAACCAATTGTACCTACAACGCCTGCCGCAATGCCGCAGAGTTCGTCGCTCATAGCACTGGTGCAAAAATCATTGTTGCATCCGTTCCCTTTCCTTTGGAGTCTTCCCAACAGGTAGTAACAGCCATCTTAGAGAAAGTTTCGCCGAAAACTAAACTAGCTTTGCTAGACCACGTTACCAGTCCGACAGCCTCGATCTTTCCTATCGAAACCCTGGTTAAGGAATTAGCTTGCCGAGGGATTGATACCCTAGTCGATGGCGCTCATGGGCCTGGTTTTGTTTCTTTAGACTTACGTTCTCTCGATGTAACCTACTATACAGGAAACTGTCACAAATGGTTGTGCGCTCCCAAGGGTGCGGCGTTCCTCTACGTAAGAAGGGATAAGCAAGCTAGCATTCGCCCTCTAGCGATTAGCCATGGAGCCAATTCCCTGCGTACAGACCGTTCTCGCTTTCGCTTAGAATTTGATTGGACGGGGACGGACGATCCGACGGCTTATCTATGCGTTCCAGAAGCCATTCGAGTGATGGGATCGCTCCTGCCGGGGGGATGGTCTTCACTGAGGGAGCGCAATCGAAAGCTCATACTCGCAGCGAGGCAGGTTCTTTGTAAAACGCTTGAAGTGGCAATTCCTTGCCCCGACGAGATGCTCGGTTCGATGGCATCGATTCCCTTGGGAACAGTTCCTCTGTCTTGGGAATCATTGCAGTCAAAGTTGCTGGAGGAGTTTAAGATCGAAGTGCCGATTGTACCTTTATCCGATCGCTCCTGTCTGATAAGAATTTCAGCTCAATTTTACAACAGGCTCGACCAATATCAATACTTGGCTGAGGTTTTGAAAAGGCTTATTAGTTAAGTTCGTCTCGACGATAACTTATCACGCGAATTGGCGATCGCTTGTACAATAAACATCTGTTATACCAATTTTCAGGTTTTCGCGATCGACATTCTTCTCCCCTCTCCTAAATAGGGAGAGGGGTTGGGGGTGAGGGCGATCGACTATCTCTGTCATTGATGAATGAAAAATGGTATTACTTCTCTGTTACTGTTGTCCAAGCGCTCTGAATTCAGACTGCCGATTTCCAACTTTTTTATGACTTCCTCCAATCAAATTTATCCCGTTCTTTGGCATCACGATAAAGTATCCTTAATCGATCAAACTCGACTTCCCAACGAATATGAAGTCGTGGAAATCAGTCGTTGTGAGGATATGGCGCAGGCAATTAGAACGATGATCGTGCGAGGTGCGCCAGCTATTGGCGTTGCTGCTGCCTATGGGATGTATCTAGGGGCAAGAGACATTCAAACGAGCGATCGCGATTCATTTTTAAAAGAGTTAGAATCAGTCGCCAATCTACTGCGCCAAACTCGTCCTACCGCAGTCAATTTATTTTGGGCAATTTCTCGAATGCTCAAAACTGCCTATGAAACGATTGGTACGGTTGAAGAAATTAGAGCCAATCTCTTTAAAACTGCCCAAGAAATTCACTCAGAAGATTTACAAACCTGTAAAGCGATCGGCGCTAATGGTTTAGCGGTTTTGCCTTCCAAACCCGATAAGCTAACTATCCTCACCCACTGCAATACGGGATCGCTAGCAACGGCTGGATACGGTACGGCTTTGGGAGTCATTCGCTCTGCTTGGTATGGGGGACGACTGGCAAGAGTTTATGCCGATGAAACTCGTCCTCGCCTCCAGGGAGCCAAATTAACGGCTTGGGAATGCGTCCAAGAAGGTATCCCCGTAACGTTGATTACCGATAGTATGGCGGCTCACTGTATGAAACAAGGACTAATTGATGCGGCAATTGTTGGTGCGGATAGAATCGCCGCCAATGGAGATACTGCTAATAAAATTGGCACCTATTCTTTGGCAGTAGTCGCTAAAATGCATAACGTTCCTTTCTTCGTTGCTGCACCCCTTTCTACTATCGATTTCGACTTGCCAAATGGCGATTCGATTCCGATTGAAGAACGCCATCCCTCAGAAATTTATCGAATTGGAGAAACGACTATTTGTCCTGGTGGAGTAGAGTTTTATAATCCGGCTTTTGATGTTACCAATGCTGAATTAATTACTGCCATTATTACTGAGAAAGGTGCCGTTAAACCTGGTGAATTGTCATCGCTACTCGCTCGGCGATAAACAGGGTTATTTCATTCTGATTGCAGTTAACCAAGAAATGAATTTCTTGGCTCAAAATTTAAGTCCGTCTTATAGGACTTAAGGGATTAGACAGAGAATTGATTCTCTGGCTTTCGAGAATGAAATAGCCCTGGGCGATAAATTGTCAATCATTAACGAATTCCGATCGCATACTAATGAAAGAATTTGATGTTGTCATTGTAGGGGGTGGTCCGGCGGGTGGCCACTGTGCGCGATTGTTAGCTAAATCGAATTATCAAGTTTTATTGATAGAGCAATGCGAACATTTCTATCAAAATAATTTTTCTAGCGCAGCTACTCCATTAGAAACATTAGAAAAATTCGATTTACCTCAAGATGTTGTGGCAAGTGTTTGGCAAAAAATAACGATAGTTACCTCTAAAGTTAGACAGGATTGGGAATCTCAGAAAACTTTAGGGGCTGTTTTTGATTTTGCCAAACTAAGAGAATTTCTGGCTCAAGAAGTCGAGAGAAGTGGAGGAGAAGTTTGGCTGGGTCATCGCTATCTAAAATCTTGGCAAGAAGCTGAAAAAACAGTTGTCTCAATTAAACCTAAAAATAGCGACGCGATCGCCGTTTCGACTAAAGTTCTAGTCGATGCTACCGGTTATGCTAGAGCGGTTATGTATGAGAAAAAGCGCGATCGCCCCAAGTTTCTTAAAGGAACTGGCATAGAGTATTTGATAGAAGTCAGCGATCGCGATTATGAAAAATATTCCAATTCCCTTGTTTTTTTTATGGGTTACAAATGGATTCCTAAGGGGTATTCTTGGATATTTCCCATGAATAATAATCAACTAAAAGTTGGTTCTGCTTGTTTGGAAGAACCTCATAAGTTTGTCGATCGCATTAAACCTTTAAAAGAATATATTTACTTAATTTTTAAAGAATATATGCAACTCGATCGCTATAAAATTGTTGACATTCATGGTTCTATTCTAGAATATTCCATCGGATTAAACGATCGATACTTCCGAGACAATATCATCGCTATTGGTGATGCAGTTTCTACTGTCAACTTTTTGGGGGGAGAGGGCATCCGACACGCAATGCAAGGGGCAGAAATTGCCAATGAATATATTCAAGAGTATCTAAAAAGCAAGATTGAAAATTTTCAAGGCTATCAAAAATCTATGCATAAATACTTTGCCTATAAATGGAATATCTCCGATCGGATTAGCCGTCGCGTTTATCTAGAATATCCCGATGAAAAGATCGATCGCAGAGTAGCTGTTTTAAAATCTCTTTCAGTAGAAGATATGATGGAGATTTTATTTAATTACAAATTTGAGAAGGTAACCAACTTACTTTGGCATTATTCAATGGTCAAACTAGAAAAAGTGCTAAACCTGATAAAAAGTGCGATCGTCAGTTCGATCGGGGCGATTTCATTCTCGAAAGCCAGAGAATAAATTCTCTTTGGCTATTGCATCGGGAAACCGAAGCGCGATCGCATTATTCAAAAGCTAATACCATTGCTAAAAAAGAGCGCAACCAATTATACTAAGTTGCTATCAAATGTCGAATAATGATAAAAGAGATTGAGAAAAGCACTTATTTGAGTTGGCTTTACCAAAACTTTAAATAAATAAAATGAATTGGCTAAAAACAATACTCCAACCTAACTATTGGTTACTGAGTCTAGCTGCGGCTTTAGTTGCCCTTCATTTAACCTACCTAAGCCAGGCAGATGAGCCTAATTTAATGAGCCTGAGCCTCTTATTTTGGTTGGGAATCGCCTCCTCTATCTGGGATAGGCGCGACAAATTAAAGCTAGAAAGTGGAGTTTTCTCAACCTTTCTCGGCATATCTTTAATTGCTCTAATTCTGCTGCGAAGTTTGGCGCCGGCAGGATATCATATTCGGATTTCACCGTTTGTCTCAGGCTTGGGTTTGTGTTTGATAGCATCTGGCATCAAGCGCTTGCATCACTACTGGAAAGAACTTCTGATTCTAGGCTTATTGGTTCTCTATCCGGTTTTTTCTGGATTGCTTAAGGCTATCGATTTGTCAATGCTAACGGCTAAATTCTCTGCCTTTATGCTTTGGGCAGCTGGATTTAATGCCGATCGAGAAGGCACTCAGATCCTGATGCCGACGGGGAGAGTCGAAGTGTATGGTGCTTGTTCTGGGATAGATAGTATTATTTTGATGTTGTGTATCTCGGTGCTGTTTTTGCTAATAGTACCTCTCAGCCGACGCCAGCAAGCGATTTGTATGTTAGTAGCCATCGTCTTAGGATTTTTTATCAACAGCTTGCGAGTGTCTATTTTGGCAATCTTGGTGGCTTATTCCCAAAAAAGCGCTTTCGATTACTGGCATGGCGGTGACGGGAGTTTTATTTTCTCGATGATTTCAGTCTTCTTGTTTGGAACGTTTTGCTGGTGGGCATATGTTCGCCATTTAACAGTTACTCCTAATTCCGGTGAACCCTAATGATAGCATCCCGATGGCAGCCCATAAGAATTGTCGCGATCGCTTTAACCTTGGGTGGCGTAGTCGGCGTACTCGCAAAGGCAATTTTATTCCCCCATGCGGAGAACGAACGTCAGTTAGGTACCTTTGACTTTCCCGCTACAGTTCCCATACCGCAATGGCAACTGGTTAGTGCCAAACTCCTGACGGCAACTAAACCGTCACAATCCGATTTCGGCAAACGGTATCAATACAGTCAAAATCAAAAGCGCGTGGAGATCGAGGCGCGTTACGAGCACTATACGGATGGCAATATCGGTCGTCTGCTAGTCGTTTACACGCCAATCGAACCCGCAACCGTCGTGCCGACCGTCAAATATCGAGAAGATATCGGCTATTATAGTCTGTTCGAGTACAAGGAAAAAGCCTATCTCAGTGCCTGTCTCAATCCTGTGGGTCAAAGTACGGTCACCGAACAACAATTCGTTCAAAATAAATATAGCTACGGTTGGAGTCCCCAACGGACGATTGGGTGGATTTTAGGTCGCGACGATCTGTTGGATGGGCGCTGTTTGTGGACGCTGTTATCCACTCCGGTTGCCTCGGATTCTGGTTCGACTTCCCAACAAGCTTATCAAAATCTAGAAACTGTCTGGTTTAGCTGGCATAGATGGTGGAAATCGAAGCTGAAACAGTGAAGGGCTGCACTCAGTATGACTGCGATCGCTGGCTTTTAACTGCGAAATAATCGCGTATACTGTGTCTGATGGGCCATACTAGCAAGGGCTAATCCCCAACTGCAACTGCTCAGCTGTTCATCTTTTAAGCATAAAATCTCCTGGGCTGCCCGAATTATAAGGTCGCGCAGATTGAGAAGAATCTGTTGACCTGCTGTTTGACCGAGGGGAATTAATTTGACTCCTGCACTAATCAAGTTCGCTGCCCAACTTTGTAAATAACCGATGATTGTTGCTTGGGGAGCGATTTGCCAGCAGGCAGCAGCAATGCCAAAGGCAACTGCATAATTGCACGAAGAATCGATCGCACCAGCAATTGACCGGAGTTGAGGTTGTAACTCAATTAATAGTTTCAGCAGCGATCGCCCCATTTGCCAACTCTGCTGTCGCAATTCTGCTGTTTCTCTAGCGGCAGACAGCCAAGCATTCCACTTGGCAATTGCTTCTAAATCCTCACCGCGAAAGCTTTGATAGGTTCGCAGCATCACCGCCGCTTCTATGCGAATCGATCCGTATTGCAATTGTTGCCTTATCCAGTTTTCTAGGGTTTCTTTTCTATTAATAACGCCGCGATCGACTAGCGCTTCCAGTCCTTCAGAATAACTATAGGCTCCCACGGGTAATGCAGGACTGACGAGCTGTAATAAAGATAAAAGTACGGAGTCATCGAGCATTTTTTTCACAGCCACCGGATCTTCAACACAACAAAGTAAATCAGTATTGACAACCAGGAAAACTCAGCCAGAAAAGGATTCAAGTAAGCGATCGCTATCGAACCTAGAAAAATCAGTGGCGGCACTAGCGTGTGATAGGTAAGAGAGCGAATCAGGCGATTAGAGAGGCTAGAAGCCACTAAACGGCGATGGCTGGAAGCATACCACCAGAGTAGCGCTTTCATTAGTCCCACGAACGCCATACTGCCAGCATACAAGATTACCGCTAGTCGCTGTCCGCTGTAATCGTTCAAAATAGCAGTAGAAAAAGGCAGAAACGCAATACACATCAAAAAGCCAATATTTAACCAGACTAAGATGTAGTTGTAGTGCTTGATGTAGCGGAAGTAACGGTGGTGGCTCACCCAGTAAAAGCCAATAACCAGGAAACTGACAATATAACCATGAAACTGGGGTGAAATCGAGCTTAGGTAATTCGATAGTGAAGTTCTTGCTAGATGACTGCTATTTTCAGGGAGTTTGAGATTGAATGCTAACAGGGTAATGGCAATGGCAAAGACAGCATCGCTAAAAAAAATCATCCGCTCAAACTCTATCTTTTTCTTTTTCATATCTTTACCTACGACAAGCACCATTGAAAGCCTTAAAAGTGTTGCTTTTTTAAGACTGTTGGGTTGCAATTCTCAAAACCTTATAAAAGCCATGTGACATTCTCATGACAATTGTGTAACAAACTCGTGACCAAAATAATTCGGAATTGCAAACTGCCTCTACCAAGCAGCGCCGAATTCGCTTAATTATTAACTATGTGCGTGATAAGCTCCGATTTCTGGTTGAAAAGGAACGATTTCTTCGATCGCCGTGACTCCCATTCGTTCTAACATGTCTTTGAGTACGGGATCGGGAGATAAGCGTAAATAGTTAGGCGCAACTTCTAAAGGAACGTGGCGATTTCCGAGATGATAAGCTGCCCGCAGTAAATCTAGAGGATTTTGAGCCGTTACCGTCAATACGGGTTCTGGTTTAGCTGCAATTTTAATAATTTCTCCGGTTTCCGCTTTCAGTAAATCCCCATCTTGTAAGATTGTCCCCCTCGGCAAGCGCAGAAACAAACTTTGTCCGTCGGGAGTTTCAAAGCGATGGCGGCTGCGAGTTCGTTCTTCAGCCGAAAGCGATAACGTAAATAAAGGAATGACTGGCTGGGGAATAATCGAGCGATCGATAACCTCGGATAAGCGTTCGGTAAAAGTCAGCATGGTTCTATGATTGGGAGCAACAGATTAGATTAATTCTGACTTTTTTATTGGCGTTGCCTGATGCGAATCATTGCATTTTGAATGCGTCTTTCTAATTCGCGATCGGATCGTACCCTTAATGTAATAGCATTAAACTCAGCAACAGTTAAACCGCTCTTTTCGACAATTGTTTTAGAACTCGTGCAGTAGTCTACAGCAACTCTTTGAGCTTCTCTAGGGAGATTTCTGAAAGTGTTGGGTCGATCGCAAATAATATCTGGAGGCGACTGACCGATAATTTGTTGAATTTTTTGGTATGCTTGTTGGCGACGGGTTTCTATTTCTAAAACTGCCCTAGCATATTTCATTATCTGTTCTTCACTAAACTCTTGAGTTCGAGCATAGGAGCTGAAAATAATCCTGGCGGAATGCCAGGAAAATTCAGGGATAACGCCGCAAAGAATGCTCATTGCTGCCATCACACAAGCTATTAAAGAACGAGTAAAAACTCTGTTCAAATCAAACGAGACACAGTCAATAACAATCATGCGCGTTATTCGGCAAATATATTATCATAGCCAAATCTCCACAGAGATTCTCTGACTTTTTTTGAATTAATTTATGTACTAGAAGTTCCATGGTTGAAGATTGCCAAGCAATGGCTGACAAGAAAAGAAATTCCTAACGAACTCTTGGCTGCTTGCCGAGCGCTAATTCCTCTTTCGTTAAATATGAGCACGATTACCAATACATCAGAGAAAAACGCATCCGCTTTCGTTCATATTCCTGTCCTAAGTCGGGAATTAATTGCTCGATTAAAGATTAATCCAGGTGGGCATTACCTCGATGCCACAATTGGAGGAGGAGGGCATAGCCGCTTAATTCTAGAAACTTTTCCAGATGTGAAGGTAACGGGCATCGATCGCGACGAACGAGCAATCGCAGCGGCAAAGGCAAATTTAGCAGAATATGGCGCGGAGCGTTTGACATTTTGGCAGGGAAACTTTGCTGACTATCAACCGGAGAACGTAAGGTATGATGGGATTATAGCTGATTTAGGGGTCAGTTCGGCTCAATTAGATATTCCCGATCGCGGTTTTAGTTTTCGCCACCAAGCCCCTCTAGATATGCGCATGGATCGCACTCAGTCCCTGACTGCCGCAGACATTATCAATGATTGGGACGAGGAGAAGCTAGCCAAGATTTTCTACGAATACGGAGAAGAAAGACTGTCGCGGCGCATTGCCAAACAGATCGTTCGCCAGCGTCCTTTTCAAACTACAACAGAACTAGCCGAGGCGATCGCTCGTTGCGTTCCTCCAAAATATCGCTATGGCAGAATTCACCCCGCCACCCGCGTTTTTCAAGCTCTTCGCATTGCCGTCAATCAGGAGCTGGAATCTTTAGAACGCTTTCTCGACAAAGCGCCTTATTGGCTGAAAATAGGCGGCAGAATCGGTATTATTAGTTTTCATAGTCTAGAAGACCGCATCGTCAAGCATCGGCTGCGCGACTCACCTTTATTAGAAGTCCTCACCAAAAAGCCTATTACTCCTCAACCCGACGAAGAAGCGCAAAATCCGCGTTCTCGCTCGGCAAAACTGCGACTCGCTCAACGTAAAGAAACCTGAGAACAAATTAGCCCATGCAGGATATTATATTAGGGTTTGCGAATAAATAAACCGATCGATTAGCCCGTCTAAAACGGAATTGACCCATATTACTCCTGCTTACCCAAAATGTTTGATTGTATTGTTGTCGGTGCTGGTCCTGCGGGAGCAACTGCCGCTTATCATCTAGCTAAACTAGGACGCTCGGTTTTAGTCTTAGAAAAAGCCGCTTTACCGCGCTATAAACCTTGTGGCGGAGGAGTTTCCCCCGCGATCGCCAAGTGGTTTGACTTTGATTTTACCCCCGTTATTAACAACACCATCACCAAGGTGCAATATACCTGGAAAATGGGCGATCCCATGGAAACCGAATTAAACATGAAAGAACCCATGTGGATGGTAAAACGCGATGAGTTCGACAATTATTTGATCGAGCAAGCCCAACAAAAAGGCGCACGGGCAAAAGATAATACGGAAGTTAAGGCAATCTCCCCTAACAAGGGAGGCTGGCAAGTTAATACATCTGACGGAATCTATGAAGCTTCCTATCTGATCGCCGCTGATGGGGGTAGGAGTTTGCTAACCCAGTTGTTGGGGTTGAAGCCGCGTCAAGAATTTCTCGGCGCCACGCTGGAAGTCAAAACCGCCGTACCCGCCGACAAGCAAAAGACCGCCTACTTTGACTTTGGTACGCTCAAGAATGGCTACATCTGGAACTTTCCCAAAGCCGATGGCTATTCTCTGAGTGCGGGCTGCATGCGCGGTAAAACCAAACCCGATGAATTGAAAAAGCATCTTACTGACTATGCTAAAGCGTTTGGAATCGACCTGGCGAATAGTCGCTATAGCGATTATTCCCTGAGTTTGTGGACGGAAAACCAACCCTTACACGCCAATCGCGCCGTTATTGCCGGCGAGGCAGCAGGAATTCTCGATCCCTTGAGTGGCGAAGGAATTCGCCCTTCTATTTTTACAGGCATGAAAGCGGCAGAAGCGATCGATCGCGCGATCGCAGGCGACGGACAAGCTTTGGCCAACTATACCCAAGTCATCGCTCAGGAATGGGGTTCTGATATGGTTTTGGCTTCCCGCTTGGCTGGATTATTCTATCAGTTTCCCAAAATTGCCTACAAATTCGGTGTCAAGCGACCTACCGCAGCACAAGTCATGGCTAAAATTCTCTGTGGAGAGTTGCGTTATGGCGATATCACCGACTATGCAATGCAGCGATTGAAAAAAAGTTTGATTCCGGGAATGGGAAATTAGCTATGGACTTATAGAGATGTAGCTAGGTGCCTCTACATCTCTATTAAAATCTAAGCTCGCATTAATGCTTTTCTTAAACTGTCGCAACCATCGATGCGTCCTTAGCTGCCATATAGAGGATCAAGTCGAGCATGCGCATTGAGTAACCCCACTCGTTATCGTACCAAGCGACGACTTTGAAGAAGTTGGAGTTCAGTTCGATTCCGGCTTTAGCATCAAAGATACTCGAATGGTAGTCGCCAGTAAAGTCGCTGGAGACGACTTCATCTTCGGTATAACCCAGAATACCTTTCATTTCGCCTTCCGCTGCCGCTTTCATCGCCGCGCAGATTTCTTGGTAGGAAGTGGCTTTTTCGGTACGAAAAGTCAAATCGACCACCGATACATCTGGGGTAGGAACTCGGAATGCCATTCCCGTAAGTTTGCCTTTCAACTCTGGCAAGACCAAGGTAACTGCCTTAGCAGCACCAGTAGAAGCGGGGATAATGTTTTGTGCCGCTCCCCGTCCGCCGCGCCAGTCTTTTTTGGAGGGACCATCGACGGTTGGCTGAGTGGCAGTCATGGCGTGAACGGTTGTCATCAGTCCTTCCGCTAATCCGAAGTTATCGTGGATGACTTTGGCGACAGGCGCGAGGCAGTTAGTCGTACAGCTAGCATTGGATACGATGGTATCCTTAGCGGGGTCGTAGGTCTGATGATTGACTCCCACTAATAGGGTGCGGATTTTATCGGGGTCTTTTGAGGGAGCAGAAATGATGACTCGCTTCGCTCCTGCTTTCAAGTGTTTGGAAGCTCCTTCGTAGGTGGTAAATAAGCCAGTAGACTCAACGACGTAATCAACTCCGTATTGCTTCCAAGGCAGTTCTTCAGGGTTTTTGATGGAGACGCAAGGAATAAATTTGTCATTGACGACGATTCCGTCTTCTTTTGCTTCTACGGTACCCGAAAAACGACCGTGGGTGGAGTCGTACTTTAACAAATAGGCAATATTGTCTGGCGGGACGAGATCGTTGATGCAACAAAATTCAATTTCTGGGTTATTGATTCCCGCGCGAAACATGAGTCTTCCGATACGACCGAATCCGTTAATCCCAATTTTGACTGTCATGAAAATATCTCCTTGTTATGCTCGTCGAGTTGGAGAAAGGTAAGGATGGCTGTCAGCCAAGCTGATGTCTTTATTAACTGCGCGCTCCAGATTATCTTTATGCTAATTATGCTAAGAATTTTTTGGCGGGTGTCCGATAGCTAAATAAAAACTTCAGATTTTCCCAATTTTGCAACTGTCGAACGAACGAGTTATGCTCATTGCGATCGCGATCGCTTTTTTGGCTAACATCCAGCTTTTAGTAAATTATATCGATTGAATCTTTTCAATCTATAAGTGCTAAGATTTAGAGTTAATAATGGTAGGGTCAGCGATCGTTTGCTTGACACGAGTAATTTTATTTTGCCTCTGTCTTTAGGTAGAATTTTTCAGACCATTCGCCAAGAGATTTTTAACTTTGTCTTACGATCGGCAGATTAAAAATAGTTTAAGAGCAGATGGCATTTTTCGATCTGACCAGCTACACTTTATAATCTAAATATTCTGACAAAGCGAGCTATTAAGAAATAAGCATTTAAGTCTCTGACATCTATTGATGAGTTAATCGACGCGATCGCTGGAGTATCGATCGGCAAGAAGACAGATAAAACTCATTATCTTAGATAAAAGTCAAAATATCTGACTTAAATTCAAGGATAAAAGTTGTAGTTGCGATCGCATTTAGCAAACGACCTTTTTAAAGACCTGTCAAGGCTAATTTTAGCAAGAATAGTGGTTTTTAAACTTCCTTTAACTCAAACTTAATTGATACCAGAGTTAGGCTAACTAAGAAATAAAAATAGACTAGACAAAAAATCAACCATTAAAAACAACCAATAACAGGAGCGAACCATGACAGTAGCGCCTAGCCAACTTCCAATCGAGCAAAATCCGCTTTCCGCCGAAGAACTGCGCAAAATAGATGCTTACTGGCGTGCCTGTAACTATCTTGCCGTCGGAATGATCTATCTGCGGGACAATCCGCTACTAAGAGAACCTCTCAAACCAGAACACGTCAAGTATCGCCTGTTAGGACATTGGGGATCGAGTCCCGGTCTAAGCTTCACTTATATCCATCTCAATCGCTTAATTAAAAAATACGATCTCAATATGATTTTCATCGCCGGACCCGGTCACGGTGCTCCGGGCGTTCTCGCTCCCATCTATCTAGAGGGAACCTACTCCGAGATTTATCCCGACAGAAGCGAGGATGAGGAAGGGATGAAAAAGTTCTTCAAACAGTTTTCCTTCCCTGGCGGAATTGGCAGTCACTGCACCCCCGAAATGCCCGGCTCGATTCACGAAGGAGGGGAGTTAGGTTATAGTCTCTCTCATGCCTACGGTGCAGCTTTTGACAATCCAGATTTGATTGTTGCCTGCGTTGTTGGAGATGGCGAGGCTGAAACGGGCGCATTAGCCACAGCTTGGCACTCCAACAAGTTTCTCAATCCCATCCGCGATGGCGCCGTACTACCCATCTTGCATTTAAATGGCTACAAAATCGCTAACCCAACTATCCTGGCACGCATCGCGCCAGAAGAGTTAGAGAGTCTGTTCGTCGGATATGGCTATACTCCCTACGTAGTGGAATGTCCGGAAGGGGAAGATGTCACTGTCTCGCATCAAAAAATGGCTGCTGCCCTAGAACGCTGCATCAACCAGATTCGTTCTATCCAGGAGGAAGCTCGCCGAACTGGGGAAGCTAAACGTCCTCGCTGGCCTATGATTATTTTGCGCTCTCCTAAAGGTTGGACGGGACCGAAAGAAGTGGACGGTCATAAGGTGGAAGGCTTCTGGCGCGCCCATCAAGTTCCCATGGCAGAAATGCAAAGCAATCCCCATCATCTGAAGTTGTTGGAAGATTGGATGCGCGGCTATCAACCTGAAGAATTGTTTGATGAAAAGGGCAAGTTGATTCACGAATTAAAGGAACTCGCACCCGTCGGTCATCGCCGTATGAGTGCTAACCCGATTACCAACGGCGGTCTGGTACGTAAAGAACTTCGCCTGCCCGACTTTCGCGACTATGCTGTTGAGGTGTCCAAACCGGGTACGACTGAGGTGGAACCGACGCGAGTTCTCGCCAATTTTCTGCGCGACGTGATGCGCAATAATCGAGATAATTTCCGGCTGTTTGGACCCGACGAAACCGCGTCGAATCGCCTTAACGGCGTCTACGAAGTTACCAAAAAAACCTGGATGGCAGAATTCAAACCAGAAGACCTCGACGGCAGCGAACTGTCCAGAGATGGTCGCGTGATGGAAATGCTCAGCGAACAAACCTTAGAAGGCTGGCTGGAGGGATACCTTCTCACCGGACGACACGGTTTGTTTAACACTTACGAGGCTTTTGTCCACATCATCGATTCCATGTTTAACCAGCATGCCAAGTGGCTCGATGTCTCCCGGCATGAAGTTCCCTGGCGAGTACCTATCTCATCGCTGAATATCTTGCTTTCTTCCACCGTCTGGCGGCAAGACCATAACGGCTTTAGCCATCAAGACCCCGGTTTTATCGATGTGGTGACTAACAAGAGTGCCGAAGTTACCCGCATCTATTTGCCCCCCGATGCGAACTGCTTGCTTTCCGTTGCCGATCATTGTTTGCGCAGCACTGGCTATGTCAATGTAATCGTCGCAGACAAGCAGAAACATCTTGCCTATCTGACGATGGATGAAGCAATTAAGCACTGTAGCAAAGGGATTGGGATTTGGGATTGGGCAAGTAACGACGATCGCGGCGTTGAACCCGATATTCCCGATGTTATCATGGCTTGCTGCGGAGATATCGCGACTCAGGAATCTTTGGCAGCAACGGCTATCTTGCGCCAAGAATTTCCCCAACTCAAGGTTCGCTTTATTAACGTGGTCGATCTGTTTAAACTGCAATCAGACACCGAACATCCTCACGGCTTATCAAATAGGGATTTCGATACCCTTTTTACCCCGGATAAACCAGTCATTTTTAATTTCCACGGCTATCCTTGGCTGATTCACAAGCTCGCCTACCGCCGTACCAATCAAGAGCGCATTCACGTGCGCGGTTATAAAGAAAAAGGTAATATCAATACGCCGCTCGAATTGGCGATCGAAAATCAGATCGATCGCTTTAATCTGGTTATCGATGTTATCGATCGCGTTCCCAAATTACAATCTGCTGCTGCCCACGCCAAAGAGCGCATGAAGAACCAGATTATCGAGAACCTTCATTACGCTCGCGAACATGGCATTGACAAGCCTGAAATTCTCAACTGGAAGTGGTCGTAGCGGTACTCTTCCCGTCGCCGAGCTAAACTACGGCGCGAACCAAGTCGCGGAATGCGATCGCATTCCGCGAAGTTATCTAACTAACAACCGAAGGTAGCTTGTTGCTGAAAAAGACACCCAGCACTTGTTCGGCAATTTGAGACCCCGTCAATCCCAAATCGACAAGAGATTCATCTGGTTTGGCATGGTCTACTAACTTATCGGGTACGCCAAAACGCTTTACAGGCACCAGGATATTATTATCCTGCAAAGCTTCCGCCACCGCAGAACCAAAGCCACCCATCAGACAGCCTTCTTCTAGGGTAACGATCTTGCCGATGCGTTGCGCCAGCGGCAGAATTAACTCCGTATCCAGAGGCTTGACGAATCGAGCATTGATAACGGTTGCTTCAACCCCGTGTTCGACGAGAATTTCAGCTACTTGCATGGCGGTGTTGACCATCGTGCCATAACCCAAGAGCAAAACATCGTCTCCGTTGCGGAGAATTTCGCCTTTGCCAATAGGTAAAGGTTCCCAACCTTCTTCCATCAGAGGAACGCCGATTCCGTTACCGCGAGGATAGCGCATGGCAATGGGACCGTCGGTATAGTTAACTCCCGTCACCACCATTCGTTGCAGTTCGGCTTCGTCTTTCGGTGCCATCGCGACCATGTTGGGAATGCAGCGCAAATAGGCAATGTCGTACAATCCTTGATGCGTCGGACCGTCGGCACCGACAATCCCCGCCCTATCCATACAGAAGAAGACAGGGAGGTTTTGGATGCAAACATCGTGAATGACTTGGTCGTAGGCGCGTTGCAGGAAGGTAGAGTAAATCGCTACCACAGGACGCATACCTTCGCAAGCCAAGCCTGCTGCTAAAGTAACGGCGTGTTGTTCGGCAATCCCCACATCAATGTATTGCTTGGGAAGTTTGGCGTGAAGCTTGTCTAACCCCGTTCCCGTTGCCATTGCCGCCGTGATGCCGATAATTTTGGGATTATTTTCGGCTAGTCTGGTGAGCGTGTGACCAAAAACTTTGGAGTATGCTGGGGGCTTGGGTTTGCTGGAGGGAATGGGTTTGCCCGTAGCAAGATTAAAGGGATTTTGAGCATGGTAGCCTACTTGGTCTTTTTCCGCAACTTCGTAGCCTTTTCCTTTCACCGTGGCAACGTGAACGAAGACGGGACCGGGAACTTTATGTGCCTGTTTAAAGGTAGAGATGAGTTCTGAGAGGTTGTGACCGTCAATCGGGCCGAAATAAGTAAATCCCAATTCCTCGATCACTGCCCCGACTTTAGGAACGGCAAGCCTCTTCATTCCTTCTTTGAGGCGTTCCATATCGGGGGTAAGAGATTCGCCGAAGAAAGGCAGATGCTTAAATTGTTCTTCTAAATTATCGGAAATGAACTGAATGGGATCGCTGAGACGAACTTTATTAAGATAGCGAGAAATCGCTCCTACATTAGGAGAAATTGACATTTCATTGTCGTTTAATACGACCATCAGGTTAGTATGGGGCAAATGTCCGGCATGGTTGATGGCTTCCAATGCCATCCCGCCAGTCAGTGCCCCATCGCCAATGATGGCTACGACTTTGAAGTCTTCCCCTTTAGCATCCCGCGCTAGTGCCATCCCTAAAGCAGCAGAAATGCTAGTAGAAGCATGTCCTGCCCCAAAATGATCGAATTTGCTTTCACAGCGCTTGAGATAGCCTGCAATACCGTTCTTTTGTCGCAACGTGTGAAAGCGATGATAGCGTCCCGTTAGCATTTTGTGGGGATAGGCCTGGTGTCCTACGTCCCAAATAACTTTATCGCGGTCGAGGTCGAGGGTTTGATACAAAGCAAGGGTCAGTTCGACAACTCCTAGTCCAGGTCCAAGGTGTCCGCCGCTAGCTGCAATAGTTTGTAAATGTTTTTCTCGAATTTGACGGGCAATATCCTCTAGTTGGCGAATTGACAAGCCGTGCAACTGGTTCGGATGAGTAATTTCACTTATATGCATATCGGCGTGTTCTCTCAAGATTTTTGAATCGCTACATTATCAGTTATCAGTTATTCGCTGGCAGTTTACTGGTTACTGGATGCCGAACACTGATTACTGAATGTTGGCTGCTCGATCTCCACGGTCTTTGAGGCTTTTTATCCTCATTGGCATAATCGGGCTTTTGGTTATTTACCAGGCTTGTGCTGGTTTCAGGGGAAGTTTGAGTCAACTATCTTTGTTACCAGCTCTCCTGATGCGGATTGCGACCAATATAGATTATGCCGCATATTGCTTGTTTCTTCAGAAGGCGCGATCGCGCGATCTGGAGATTCATGGACATAAATTTTAGAAGATTTGATCCCCTTCATGGACGGCTGACTCACAAGTCGTTACATTTTGCCGAAATTTTTAAGCTTGTCCGCTATTCCATGCTTGAGCAGCATCTTTGACAGCTTGTTCTACCGTTTTTTTCTTCAACATGGCTGCCTGTAAATTTTCATAGATTGCTTTTTGCAGTTGGTTGAGGTTTTTCATGGCTGGGACTAATATCTCGGCATCTTTAAGCTGAGTGGCGCTAACTCTTCGCGCTTGTTCGATTGGAGTCGCGTTGCCCCCTTTGTCCAATTCTTTAATGTATTCCTTTACCGCCTCCTCTGTCGAAGGCAAAACATTAGCTGCCTTAGCAAAGGCTAGCTGATTGGCGCTATTGGTCACAAATAAGGCAAATTTAACCGCTTGCTCTGGTTTATCGGTATCGCGAGGAATTGTCAAATTCATTACCGCTACATTTTTCTTGCCCGTTTTCCCCGAAATTTGAGGGGCGGCGGCGGAGACTTGGGCAATGTTTGGCGCATTATTCTCTATCGTCTGGAGAGATTCTGCCCCAGAAGCTAATAATGCCGTCTCGCCTGCCTGATACAGTTCTGCGGCATAGCGATGTCCTTGGGTAAGGACTTCTGGCGGCAGAAGTTCTTTTTGATATAAATCTACCCAGTATTTAAATGCTGCTATGCCCTCTGGCGTATTAAAGGCGGCTTTCCCTTTTTCATCAACCAATTTGACTCCCATCTGTACCAGGGACTCTAATACTTCAGCAGAATCGCCAGGGACGAAGGTGATAAAAAAGGCATACTTGCCCGTCTTTTCTTTAACTTGTGCCGCTACTTTTGCCAGTTCCTCATAAGTTTTTGGCGGTTCGCTAATTCCGGCTTTAGCTAATAAATCTTTGTTATAAATCGTAACTCGCGTGGTTAGATACCAGGGAATGCCAAAACTAATATTGTTAATCGTACTCGCTTGCCAAATCTTAGGTAAATACTGTTGTTTGTTTTCGGTCGTTAACTGTTTGTTTAAGTCTAGCCACGCATCGCGCGTCGCTAACTGGGAGGCAAAATTTGGATTGAGGTTGACTACATCCGGTGCGGTTTTAGCAGAAACGGCACTCAGGATTTTATTTTCCATTGCCTCCCAAGGTACGTCTACCCAGCGTACCTTGACTCCTTGATTTTCTTTCTCAAACGTGGCGATTAGCTCGTTGAAATACTGAGTAAATTGGGGCTGTAGCTGCATCGTCCAAAATTCTATTTCCTGGCCCGATGAGGGATTGGACTGACAACTCAGCAGCCAGCTGAATAACAAACCCAGCAGCGCCCACAGGCATACATTTCTTAACCTGACAATTTTGCTCATTCTTATGCTGTTACAATATGCACAATAGATTTCCTGTCAGTTTTTTTTCTCCGAGGTTAAAAATCTCTCGATTGTTTTATTTTGGCAGGAGATTGGGTAGCATATATTTAAGTCGTTTTCCTCGCACATTGAAAATATTACATTCATAATATGTATCGATCGCGATATGTTAGAGAGATATGCTGGAGCGTTTAAAAAGTCTTCTACCAACCAAAAGTACGGGGTTTGGGTTAGAAATCACTCCTGAGAGGATTAACTTAGCACAACTGAGCAAACAAGGGCAAACGTACAAACTTGTTAAATATTGTTCTTCGGAAATCCCCGAAGGCGTATTTGAAGAGGGCAAAATTGTTGACTCGCTAACCTTAGCCGAACGCATTCAAGAACTGCTCAAAGAATACAAAATTAAAGCAAAGCGGGTAGCAACGGCAGTGCCGATGCGGGAAGCGATTCTTCGTATTCTTCCCTTACCAGCAGAACTAGACGAGCAAGAATTGCGGGATTTGGTTTTGAACCACGAAGCGAGTTTATATTTGCCTTTTCCCCGCGAGGAAGTGGATCTCGACTATCAAAAGTTAGGCTATTTTGAAGACGAAGATGGCATTGAAAAAGTCCAAGTCCTATTGGTAGCCACCCGGCGAGAGGTGACTGACTCTTATATAGAGACTTTCAAACAAGCTGGATTGGAAGTAGATGTCTTGGAAATCAATAGCTTTGCCTTAATTCGCACGATTAGGGAGCAACTGAGGCAATTTGGCTCGAAAGAAGCTGCCGTCCTCGTCGATATCGAATTCGACAGTACGGAAATTGCCATTGTCGTCGATGGGGTTCCTCAATTTTCTCGAACAGTTCCCATTGGCACATTTCAAATGCAGACGGCTTTAGCTCGCGCCATGAATTTACCGCCGTCGAGAGATCCTGAAATTCTCAGAGATATTACCATTCCCAACACGCCCTTCGACAGTCTGAGCACTCAAGGGATAGCCGTAAATCCGGGGATGAGTGCTTTGCTGAGAATTGTCAGCGAACTGACAGACGAACTGCGTCGCTCGATTAATTTCTATTTGAATCAGAGCGAGGGATTGGAAGTCGTTCAACTCCTTCTGGCAGGTCCCGGCGGCGGCATCGGACAACTAGATGAATTTTTTACCCAGCGATTGAGCGTTCCGACCATGCAAATCGATCCGGTGTCAGCACTATCATTACAAATCGATCGCGAAATTCCTGCGATCGCGCGACCGGGATTGGGAACCGTGCTGGGTTTAGGACTTCGAGAGGTTTAAAGCCATGTATAGCTTAGATATTAATTTCCTCAAGGATCGCAAAGTCGAGGAGGACGCTAAAAAGACTACTCTAATTGAAGCTCCCGGATTCTCGCTAGGGAAAAATTTACCTATGCTGATTGGTGCGGGAGTGATGATTCTCCTACCTGCGGCTACTGGCAGTTTGTTGTGGGTCATCAATGCGCAAACCGCAAGTACGCAACAGCGCATCCAAGAGCTGGAAAGTCAAATCGCTCAGCTCACCGCGCAAAATCAGAGGATTCAGGAGGTAGAAAAACAAGTTAGCTCCGTCAACGAAGAGACGCAGGCGCTGGTGAGCGTTTTCAATCAGATTAAGCCTTGGTCTGCCGTTTTGCAAGACATTCGCGATCGCACGCCGGCAGGAGTCCAAATTGAATCGATCGAACAGGAGGCAGCAGCAGCACCTCAAGGCGGTTCGGCGACACCGGGGATACAGTTAACCCTCACGGGTATCGCTCGCTCCTACGATGACGCGAATGATTTGGTTCTCTCCTTGCAGCAATCTAACTTTTTGAAAGCTCAGAAAACTGTTTTAACTAACGCCGAGCTAGTAGATGCACCCGTTCAAGACATCAAGGAAGAAGCTCGTCAAGAAATATCCAGAATCATCGAGCAGGGTAAAGTTCCCGGTCTTCCCAAAAATACAAGCGTGACAAGCGTCAAAGATCTGTACGTGTTTCCCAAAGTCATCAAGTATCAGATCAAGACCGAGCTAGGCGATATTCCGGCTTCTAAGTTAATGCCAGAGCTAGCTCGCAAGGGAGCTGTAGGACTGGTAACTCGGATTAGAACATTGGAGCAAAAAGGAGCCATTCAACCATGACATTTGCTGACGAACCTATAAGCAAAAATGGGCTGGAAGCTGAAGAACAGGTTAATTATCCAACTGCTTTTGGCATTACCTTTACTCCTCAAGTTAGCGGCATTGCGCTCGCTCTTTTAGGAGTGCTAGGCGCGGTTTATATCCTAGCCAATTTTGTCATGCCAGCTTATCAGAATTATCAAACGCTTACAACTGATGAGAAAGCAAAAGAAGACCAAGTCAATCAGCAAAAATCAGGTGTCATCGAAAAGAAACTTCAAGAGACAGAAACTAAGCTCAAACAAGCCCAGAATCTAAAGTCAGAGGTTTTGAATCTATTTTCTAGTCAAGCAACCCTCGATACTTTATTGATAGATATCAATAAATTTGTTGCTTCTAAAAATGCTAAATTAGTCAATTATAAACCTCAAGGGAATGAGGCTACTATTGTCAACGACGGTTCTTTGGGAACATTAGTTAATAATAAGCTCAAACGTCAGACAATTAACCTAGAACTGGAGGGAACCTTTGAGCAAACCCAATCCATTCTCAGGGATATCGAGCGACTGCAACCTCTCTTGTTGGTAAAAAACATCAGCTCGAAAATGACTGTAAGTCCCTTTGTTGTCCTACCGAATCCAAAGACAAAACAAACTGAATTAATTTCTCTGCCATCGATGCTGAAAACTACACTAACGCTCGATGTAGTCTTGCCCCTAACGCCTGAAGAAGCGGCAGCAGTAGCACAACCACCCGCACAGGAGGGTCAGCAACAGCAAAAATCTTAGTAATGCCTATTTGAGGGAACAAAAAAATTAAATCTCTCATCTGCGATCGCGATTGCATCGCTTTTGAGAATTAACTACATAATTTAAGTGAGGAGTGAATCGTGAAAAGTTATTATTATCCGCTAATGATTGGTGGAGCAGCTATCATGCTCCTAGCAGCGCGATCGGCACAAGCAGCGACGGAAAACGAAAATAAATCTAGAAAAAATGCTGCCGAACTCAAACAAGAAATACTGACAGAAGCAGTCGATTATTTTGAAAATTTAGAGCAGTTTTCTCAAGATAAATCTGCCACAAAAAACAAAGCGATTGACAAAAAAAATCGCACAAAAAAAGAACCAGCGTTTTCCAAAAGCAGTGACTTCGATAGTCTTTCAACGAGCAAATCGCAACAATGGCTCGCCCAAACACCCACTCTTCCAACTCCCAATCCCTCTTCTGCTCCGATGGTGCCGCAACCGCAAGTCACTATCCAGGAAAGCAATAATTCTAATCCAGGGAATACCAATCAGGCACAAGGTATGCCTTCTACTTCCTCTCCTGCGCCAATGGTTCCGCAACCACAAATTACGATTCAGGACAATGGGAATACCAATACAGGGGTAAACGTAAATATAGACCCGAATGCCAATGCACCCACAGACATACTTCAACCCACCACACCAGTAGCTCCCGTCCTACCTCGTGCGGTAGCGCCTCCAGTAGGAGACATAGCGATCTCAAATATCGATCCCTCGGCAGATTTAATCGATCTGGGAACAGACGTACTCGTTCCCCGTTTAGTTCTGCGACAAGCCCCCGCACGGGAAGTATTGGCTGTATTAGCTCGCTATGCAGGTTTGAATCTTGTCTTTACAGACGGAATACAACCAGGTGGACAGGGGCAAGAACAGGCGCAGACGGCAGCAGAGCCAACAGTTTCTCTCGACTTGGAAAACGAGTCAGTACAAGAAGTTTTTAATTCGGTGCTATTAGTCTCTGGGTTAAACGCTAACCGCCGGGGACGCACTATCTTTGTTGGCTCAAACTTACCCCATGAAGCACGCAATCTAGTCAGCCGTACGCTGCGTCTCAATCAAGCTAGCGTCGTCAATGCAGGAACGGTCTTGGCATCTCAAGGAGCTAGCTTTCAGCGCGTCGTTACCCCAGTTGAAGAAGTTGTCGATCCAGTCACCCAAAGAGTTGTTCGTCGAGTCGAGAAACCCGCAGAAATTCAGCCTATCAAAGTCGGCGAAGAAGCGGGAGCCGGCTCGCCTTTGTTGCTAGCGGGACTGACGGTAACGGCGGACGATCGCCTCAATGCACTCACCTTGACTGGCGATCCGCGTCAAGTCGAAGTAGCTACTTCGATGCTAACTCAGCTAGATGCTCGCCGCCGTCAAGTCGCCGTGAATGTCAAAGTGGTAGATGTTAATTTGAGCAATACAGAAAACTTTGGTAGTAGTTTTTCCTTTGGGTTTGATGATGGCTTTTTTATTCAAGATCGAGGAACCGCTATCCTTAATTTCGGCAGGCTTAATCCACCCAATCAAGCTCAAGTCAGAGGTAGTACATTTGCACCTCCTGTCGTACCTTTTCCAGATACAGTTGCTGGCGATGCTGAATTAACGCCGTTCTTCGATATACAAACAGGTGCTCCTTTCGGTGGAAATAATATCGGTTTTGAACAGTTTACCGATCGCTTTGCTCCTTACGCGCGCCCTAATTTTGGCACGCAGGCAAATCCATTCCAACCTGGTATATCAGATATTAAGATCGACTCAACAACTGGTCAGATTGAGTATGAATATCAACTGCCTGGGTTGTTCCGCTTCCCTGACAAATTTCTGCTGACGTTACAATCTCAAATCACGAGCGGGAATGCTAAGATTTTGACCGATCCTACATTGGTTGTCCAAGAAGGACAAGAAGCGACGGTTAGACTAACGGAAAAGGTTCTCGAAAGCGTCAACACCCAGGTCGATCCCCTGAGTGGCGTAAGAACGACTACTCCTGTTCTGTCCGATGCTGGATTAACTCTTACAGTTAATATTGAAAGAATTGACGATAACGGCTTCGTTAACTTGTCGGTTAGTCCCACCGTCGCTGCGCCTGGAAATACAGTCGAGTTCGATAGCGGTGCAGGCTCTGTAAACACTCTTACCTTATTAAATCGTCGAGAACTGAGTTCTGGGCTGATTCGACTGCGGGACGGTCAAACCCTGATCGTATCCGGGATCATTCAGGACAGCGATCGCACGATTGTTAGCAAAGTACCGATCTTAGGAGATATTCCCATTCTCGGCGCTCTGTTTAGAAGCACTGATAACATCAAGGAACGGGCTGAGGTTATTATTATGCTGACTCCTCAGATTATCGATGATAATCCCCGATCGCAGTTTGGCTATAACTACAATCCCAGCCCAGCAGCCTCGGAAATTCTGCAAGATCAAGGATTTGACGTTCAAACCAATCCGAATCGCGATCGTCAAGAAGAAAAGCAAGAAGAGAGCGAGGAGCAGCCCAATCGTCGTCAAAATCGACGGCAAGATCGATAGTAAATCTCTTGCCAAAATCCCTCACCCGCCAAGAAATTAATTTCTTGGCTAATATAATTGGAAATTTAAGTAGACATAAAAAAGGGGCACGAAGCCCCTCTTAAAAACGTAGCACTTTTGTAGAGGAATCAGGTAGTCGCTTGGCAATGAAGGTTTAGGGATTGCCTACCAACCCAAACAGTTTGGCAGCACCGCCTAAGATTGTTACAATCAAGCCAATCAGAACACTGCAATTGATAAATTTCTGGTCATCAATTTGCTTACCAAGTTCGCCTACTTTAGTTTCCAACGCTTTGAGATCGCCCCCTAGCTTGGTTTGCCCTACCTCTAGCCTATTGACCTCTAGCCTATTGAGTCGTTCATCAATCTTGTCGAGCTTGGTTTCAACTTTCTTATCAAGGGTATCGCGCTTAGTCTCGAACTTTTCATCGAGCTTATCTATTTTCTGCTCTATTCGCTCTAAGATTTTGCCTAAGTCGGTCGTCACCTGAATCGGTGTGTTGGACATTTTGGTAAACTTCTATTAGATAGATGAAATTTTTCTGCTATCCCCTAGCTGTTCGTACCAGCTAGGGGATTGTCTTTATTATCTCGATTATTTCGCTGCCACACGATCTCCGTAACCGTCGTTCCCCCCGAAACGCTTCGGGGAGCGTATGGCGGCTTGGCCAGGTTTACGGTATTGTTCGATGTACCACTCGTGCAGTGCGATCGCGCAATCGTCTTTGGTTGACTCCTATCGAATGAATTTTGAGACAAGAATCAGGTTGAGACAAGAATCAGGAATAATACCAATTTTCAGGTTTTCGCGAGCGACATTCTTCTCCCCTCTCCCAAATAGGGAGAGGGGTTGGGGGTGAGGGCGATCGACTATCTCTGTCATTAATGAATGAAAAATGGTATAACCACCTGAAAAGTCCAAAAATCGGCAAATAATTGCAAATTGTCAATTGCGAATTGTTTTTATGCCTTACGATTTCCCATATCGGTTTTTATCTTATGCCATCCTTCGATGATTTTTTGATTTTCTCTAGCGATCGCGAGAGCTTCGTTGGGGACATTTTTGGTAATCACCGAACCCGCCGCCACAGTTACGTCTTCTCCAATAGTAACGGGAGCGACGAAAACGCTATTGGCTCCGGTTTTAGTACCGCTGCCGATGTGGGTGTGATGTTTCTTCACGCCGTCATAGTTAGCGGTAATCGTTCCGGCACCGACATTAACGCGATCGCCGATCGTGGCATCTCCAATATAAGATAGGTGAGCCACATTGGTTTTATTTCCAATCGTGGCTTTCTTGATTTCCACAAAATTGCCAATGCGGCAAGACTCCCCTATCCTGACTTCGCCCCGTAAATGGGCATAAGGTCCGATGCGGCAACCAGCTTCTACGTGACTATTACTCACCACGGAATACATTACCGTCACGTTTTCGCCAATCTGACTATTTTCTATCAAACTACCGGGACCGATGCGGCAGCCCGAACCAATCTCGGTATTTCCACGTAAGTGAGTCTGCGGTTCTACGATGGTATCTGGGTGCAAAATTACCGTATCGTCGATGGTGATGCTCTCGGGGTCAATTAACGTCACCCCTGCTGCCATCCAGTAATCTTTAATGCGGGTTTGCAGAATTTGATAGGCTTCTGCTAGTTGTTTGCGATCGTTAATGCCGCTAATTTCTAGATAATCTTCTACATCTACTGCCATCACGGGCTGAAGATAAGCGATCGCCTCAGTAAGATAGTATTCTTGTTGCTTGTTGTTAGCGCTGAGTTTGGGCAGAATTTCCGCAAGTTTCTGCCAATTAAAGCAATAAATTCCCCCATTGATGCGGTGATTTTGTTTTTGGGCGGCAGTACAATCTCGGTCTTCAACGATTTGCGTGACGATATTGTTCCCGTCGCAAAAAACGCGCCCATAGCCTTTCGGATTGGGCAAATGGGCGGTTAAAAGCGTCGCGGCATTTTGATGGGTTTTATGAATTTGTAAGAGCCGTTGGAGAGTTTCCGGTCGCAGCAGGGGAACGTCCCCATTCAGAACGAGCAAATCTCCCGTAAATCCTTCTAAATGGGGCAGCAGTTGCTGAACTGCGTGTCCGGTTCCTAATTGTTCGGTTTGTTCGACAAATTCTAATCCTTGTTGGTGTTGAAGTGCTTCTTTTACTCGTTCTGCTTGGTAGCCAACGATCGCGATCCGCCGTTGCGGGTTTAGCAGTCGGCAACTATCGAGGGTTCTCTCAAGCAGCGATCGCCCGCCTAGAGAATGTAAAACCTTGGGCAGATTTGATTTCATCCGGGTTCCGCGCCCAGCCGCTAAAATTGCTACCGCTACCATTGCTTTAATACTTTTTAACTTCTTCGACTGGAGTATATCGCGTCTCGATTCCGTTGCTCAACAGTTCAAAGTTCAAAGTTTAAAATTCAAAATTAATTTAGGTTTCAAGTCTCTAAATTTAGTTTTGGAAAAAGTAAAATAGCGAAGTTTCTTCTTTCAATCCCCTGACTTCAGGCGTAAACGACCAATTTTGAACTTTGAACTCTAATCTTTGAATTATTTTATCCCGCGTTTACGACGTTATTGCAGTTGCTTGGATAAAGGCGGTAAACTGGTTGACCAGTTCGGGGTTGCGCCAACCTTTCTCGGTTTCTTCAGCAATGACTGCGATCGCTTCGTCGGGGGTTAGGGCTTGTTTGTAGGGTCGCTCGCTCGTGAGGGCAACGTAAATATCGAGAATTTGAAACACCTGTGCTAGCCAAGGAATCTCTTCTCCTGACAAGCCATCGGGGTAGCCGCTACCGTCCCACCGTTCGTGGTGATGGCGGATAATGGGCAATACTCCCCGTCGGTTTTGCATGGGCTGACAAATTTTCTCCCCAACTAAAACGTGCTGCTCGATCAGTTCCCGTTCTTCTGCTGTGAGTTCGCCTTTTTTAAGCAAAACCGCATCGGGGATGCAGACAGTACCGATATCGTGCAGGCGTGCGGCAAAGATCAGATCGCTAATTTCCGTCCCTGAAAGTTGCAGGTATTCTCCAAAGGATTGCGCTAAGTTCTCCAGTTTGGCAAACGTTCTTCCATCTTTTGTAGAACGATTTTCAATCGCGCTAGCAATGGAAAATAAAAGCTGTTCGGTTTGATCTAAGCCTTCATTGAGGCGTTTTTGCTGGATCAATAATTTGACTTTGGTTAACAGTTCGAGGCGATCGAGGGGTTTGGCTAGGAAATCATCGCCGCCAACTTCGCGACCTTTGACTCGCCAGTTTCTATCGTCGGAGGCAGTGATAAAAATTACTGGGATCGAGCGAGTTCTTTCATCCTGTTTCAATCGCTCGCAGATCTCAAAGCCATCTGTGTGAGGCATGATAACATCTAGCAAGATTAAATCTGGCTTGTTGTCGAGGACGACTTTCAGGACATCTTTGCTATCATCGGCTTCTAGGACTTTGTAGCCATCTAGCGATAGCAAATCGACGGCTGCCATCCGGCTGTAGCGGTGATCGTCAACGACTAGGATTTTAGCTTGCTCGGAACTAACTAGAGTACTCACAGCAACAGGATGAATATGAAACTTTACGATCTATACTAACTCTAGTATGGATAATCGTCGTTCTTTTGCACATCAGTTTTTCTACGGAATTTTATTTACGAGAGTCTACTGGAATTGAATTAATATCGGTAAAAACTCTAGACCAACGTTTTTTCCATTGGCTTGTCGGTTCTAGGGAACTCGATCGCTGCTCGATTCGTCGTTGCTCGGCGATCGCTGCGACTGAATTTTGCAGTTGGGGATCGCGATAGGGAATTGCAGCGCGAGTCTGTAAATGTTCGGATTCTTGTTGAGAAAGAGGCGGTAAATCCCGATCGCAAAAACTGGCGACAGTTCCCGGCGATCGTCTGCCAACGCTATTGGATGCGCCAACTCGCAACCCCGCCAATTGTAGGGCAGTGCGCACCGAAGCCGCACAGGAATAGGTGGCAAGTCTGCCATCCGGTTTCAAACAGCGAGCGACAATTGCTAAAAATTCTACTGTCCACAATTGCGGACATTTCGGAGGAGAAAAGGGATCTAAAAAGATCGCATCAGCTTGAAAGCCAGATTGTTGGACTTGTTGAATTTTTTCTCTAGCATCTCCGATTAATAATCGAGCATCTAATCGACCAGTTTTTACCCGATAATTTTCCGCTAATTCTTTTAATAAGTCGGGAATCGGTGGCGACCATCGAACGAGTAGTTGCTCGGCGATCGCTTGACGGGGAACGGAGCGATCGAGTTCTAGGGCAATTAACTCTACCTGACAATCGGGATTCGCTGTCCAAATCGCTTCTAGGGCAGCTGCGCTATTATAGCCCAATCCATAGCAAACATCGAGTAATTTAAGAGAATTGTTAGCCTTAGCTTTTTCTCTTAATTGACAAGGTTCGACAAATTTTTTTTCCGCTTCTTGTTTGGCACCGGAAGAAGAATGAAAGGTTTCGCCAAATTCATCGGAAAAGAAGGTAAAAGAGCCATCGGCAGTGGATTGTAAGGGAAAATGAGGAGTCCTAATCATCCTTTTTGGATTTGCTCTAAATCGGCAGGCGTATTGCAATTAAACAAGATGTTGGCATCGCTGACGGGAAGTTCTCGCACGGGATGTTGCGCTAACCAACCCTGAAAAGATCTGCCACCGCGATCGATAAATTCATTGAGCATAGGCAAACAACGACGGCGATAAAAACCACACAGCGGTTCCCAGCCTTTAGGACTTTTTGGTAATGCCGCGATCGCTTCTGGCGGAGTTGTTTCTAAATAACTCGACCATTTCTGAATCTCAGACTCCGTAAGATTAGGAAGATCGCAAGCGAGTAGCAATACCCATTCAGTTTTTACATAAGTTAATGCTTGGGCAAAGCCAATTAAAGGACCATGAGGTTCAGTTTCCCCTGGTAACGCAACCTCTCGAATCATTTGACAATCGCTAGGAGCGATCGCTTGATATTTTTCTATCCAGGGAGTAATAACATAGACTTGACTGGCACATTGAGTGGCTAGGAGGCAAATTTTTTTCAGGAAAGGTTGCCCCTGGATTTCGATCGCGGCTTTATCTCGTCCCATACGGGAACTCTGTCCCCCAGCTAGAATAATGGCTGCGAACTGTGTCATGGTTTAATCGATCGACCTGCGATCGCCTTCGAGCTTGTATGAAAGATAACGATCCCTTTAAAGAGCAAAAGCTCAATAAATTTCAATTATCGATCTATTTACTTCCGATTGTAGGCTGGGTGCCCGCTCTGTGGACGCTGTATTGGAAAAAAGGCGATCGCGAGCAACAATCTGTCAGCCGCCTGTCAGTTACCTTGACATTAACTTGGCTGCTGGTCTATGTTATCCTGTGGCTGGGAGCGGCACAAACTTCAGAATTTTTGACACTGCGTTTGCTCTATCTGAATGGTTTGCTTACTTCTGGCTATATTCTGACGTGTTTGGGATTAATGATCCGTCTGTGGCAAGGAAAGTCGGTGCGCTTGCCAGGAATTAGTCGCGTTGCTGGAGAAGTGGCTCGTAAGAAGGATATGTAAATCTTCTAACAGATCGTCCCAAAAGTAGAGGATGTGCCGGTTACTCCGCCAAGTGAGACGGCAGAGCCGGCTTGCACTTCGTCATGTTGAGCGTAGCGACAGCAAAGCGAAACATCCCCAATTTTTAAACTCCCTCTCAGTGGCACAATGACGCGGCAAGATAGAGTTAAGGGGGTATGACGACAATAAATCATTCAACTCCAATCCCCGATCTCAACTACCACAAAAACTTTCTCGGAGGTGAGCCATATGGCAAACCAACAACACCTTGCGCTGCTCAAGCAAGGAGTAGCCGTCTGGAATAATTCCAAACAGAGGAATACGATCGTTTGGCCCGATCTCCGCGAAGCGAATCTAGCAGGAAAAAATCTCAGTGGAGCCAGTCTTCCATGGGCAAATTGTATCAAAGCCAATCTGCGCAAGACAAATCTGAGTCAAGCTAACTTGGGAGGAGCCGATCTGCGTTGGGCAAACCTTGAAGAAGCAAATCTGGAAGGAGCCAACCTTAATCGAGCAGACCTACGTCAGGCAAACCTAAGCGGGGCAAACCTCACCCATGTAAAACTCGTCAAAGCAGATTTGCGCAAGACAAATTTGAGCGAAGCCAATTTGCAAGGTGCAGACCTGCGTTGGGCAAACCTCGGCGAAGCCAACTTGGAAAAAACCAACCTCAGCCAGGCAAACTTGCAATGGGTGAATTTCGCTAGAGCAAATCTTAGCGAAGCCAACCTGGAAGATGCAGACCTTAACCAAGCTGACCTTACCGAAGCCACGCTGAAAGGGACAAATTTTGAAGGAGCCAATCTCCAAGGCGTAAGGGGCGAAACAATTCTCGAACCAGAAAAGAGCATGCTTTGCTGAAATTTTTTTGATTTTTGATAGCTAGGAATGACTCCCAGAGAGGCAGCAACCAATTCAGAGCCTACAGATTTAAGGCGAGGTAATTGCGCGATCGAAACGCGATCGAAATAGTAGCGATAACCCGTATCGCTATCGACCTCGGCTGAGTTGAGCAAAGTCACCGATTCTTAACATACATATAGCGACGACTGAGCGTTTTTGCCTTAAGTTAACATCTTGTCCTATAGGGGTAAAGTCAAGCCTTTACTAAGTCGATCATTAATGATGCTTTTTACAAATATTTTTGCGGTTTTACTTAGCTTAACGTCTAGCTAATCATCTTGATTGCGATCCAAGTAGACTATGTATAATAAAAAATATAAGGCTATAAACTTTGTAGTCAAAAAAGGTGTGAGGAAAAGCGAAAAATGTTCAAGATACTGTGGAAATCACTTCTAGTCAGTCCGGCTGTTTTGGTAGCAGCTTTAGCATTTTCATCTGGAGCAAAGGCAGCAGAGGACACGACAAAAACTGAATTCAAACTAAATGCCACATCGGAAATTGAAGCAATATCCTTAGAGGAAAATTCAGCTAAAGATACGACCAAAGCTGAATTTAACCTCAATGCAGCTTCATCGATGCAATTGGCGCAAGCTCAACCGGATGCAACATCTCAAAATAGCGATCCGACATTAAATCAGCTAGACAACTATAGCAACGAAGGTCAAGGCTCTAGAAGCTCTGAGGATCAAGTTACCAGCGTCAACGAACTGAAGGATGTCGCCCCTACTGAATGGGCATATGAAGCGCTTCGGAGTTTGGTAGAACGCTATGGATGTATCGTCGGTTATCCCGACCAGACCTACCGAGGCAACCGCGCTCTAACCCGTTGGGAGTTCGCCGCTGGTTTGAACGCTTGTATGAACACCATGGAGCGTCTCATTCAGGAGAACGTCGCCGTTCTTAAAGAAGATGTCGATACGCTCAAGCGACTGATGCAGGAGTTTGAAGCCGAACTCGCCGCTCTAGGAGCGCGCGTCGATAACTTAGAAGGTCGAGTGGCTTTCTTAGAGGATAACCAGTTTTCTACTACTACTAAACTCCAGGGTGAGGTCATCTTCGCTGCAACGGACACCTTTGGAGAAGATGATAACACCCAAACCGTTTTCGGCGATCGCGTTCGCCTAACGCTCAATACCAGCTTCACCGGAGAAGACCGCTTAGTAACCCGTCTGGCGGCTGGAAACTTGGAGGCGTTTAACGTTACCGGAGATGGAGCGCTAGAGCCTACGACGACCCAAACCTTTAACCTTAAACCAGGCGATAACAATGACGTTGCGATCGATTGGTTGTCCTACTACTATCCCCTCAAATTTGGCGATGACTTTACAATCAATACCTACGTAGCAGCCGTTGGCGGTATTTGGAGTGACATTGCCCCTACTAGCAATCCCTTCTTCGAGGATTTCGACGGCGGTAACGGTGCCCTTTCTACCTTTGCTAGCGAGAACCCAATTTTCAGAATCGGCGGCGGTACGGGGATTGCTGCTAACTTTGACATCGGTCCGGTACAAGTCACAGGTGGTTACCTAGCAAGCAATGCTGCCAATCCTGATGAGGGTTCGGGATTGTTTAATGGCGACTATGCCGTTTTGGGTCAGTTAAACTTCAGTCCTATCGAACGAGTCGAACTCGGTGCTACTTTTGTCCACTCTTACCATAAGGCAGGCAGTCCTATCTTCAGCTTAGGCGGCATTGGTACTGATGCTGGCCCTGGCGATGGTGTAGTTGGGACAAGAGCTATTAATAACTTTAACGACGGATTCGACAGATCGACAATTAACGTCGGACTGCAAGGATCGTTCAGAATCACCGACGCAATTAGCTTTAGCGCCTTTGGTAGCTGGGGCGAAGTCTATGCTCGCGGCGGTAGCGATACAGAATACTGGACTTATGGCGGTGGATTTAGCTTCCCCGACCTCGGTAAAGAAGGAAGCGTGTTGGGTATCTTTGCAGGCGCTCAGCCATATCGAGGAGATGCGCCCGGCGACATCCCAATTCATGTTGAAGCTTTCTACAAGTATCAGCTAACCGATAACATCTCCATCACTCCTGGGGTGATCTGGCTTTCCAATCCCGAACAGGAAGAAGATGGCGACGATGCATTTGTCGGTACTATCAGAACTACCTTTACTTTCTAGAGCAGACTAAACAGTAGCTCTACTTATAGTTCTAGATTCTCTTGAAGCCCTGCTTTTGGTAGGGCTTATTTATTGCTAACATTTGGCTGTCAATTGCGCCAAGAAGCTCGACAAGCCAGCAATACCATCAAAGCCACCTGCTAATCTTCCTTTTCCCTCCTTCCTTCTTCCATTGAAAAGACGTACAATAGAAATTTTGGGATAAAGTGTAAATTAGGAGAAAATCACCTATA
This sequence comes from Hydrococcus rivularis NIES-593, assembly GCF_001904635.1. Lineage (GTDB taxonomy): Bacteria > Cyanobacteriota > Cyanobacteriia > Cyanobacteriales > Microcystaceae > Hydrococcus > Hydrococcus rivularis. The sequence goes on along the minus strand of NZ_MRCB01000012.1, from coordinate 76,188 downwards.
TGTCTCGCTATAGAGGTCCTCGCCTTAGAGTCGTAAGACGCTTGGGAGAACTGCCCGGCTTAACTCGCAAATCAGCGCGTCGTTCCTATCCGCCAGGACAACACGGCCAAAACCGCAAAAAGCGCTCCGAATACGCTATCCGCTTAGAAGAAAAGCAGAAACTGCGCTTTAACTACGGCGTGAGTGAAAGACAATTACTCCGCTATGTGCGCAAAGCCCGTCGTGCCACGGGTTCTACGGGTCAAACCCTACTGCAATTACTTGAAATGCGCTTGGATAATACCGTCTTTCGCCTGGGAATGGCGGGGACAATTCCAGCCGCGCGTCAGTTAGTCTGTCACGGTCACATTACCGTCAATGGCAAGGTTGTCGATATTCCTAGCTATCAGTGTCGTCCTGGAGACGTAATTGCTGTTAGAGATCGCGACAAATCTCGTCGTCTGGTACAAGCTAATATGGAGTATCCTGGTTTAGCTAACCTCCCCAGCCACTTAGAATTCGATAAAAATACGCTTACGGGTAAAGTTAACGGCGTTGTCGAACGGGAATGGGTTGCCCTATCCGTCAACGAACTACTGGTGGTAGAGTACTATTCTCGACAAGCCTAAGAATTCTGAATTCTGAATTCTGAAAAGACTTGTGTATTCGGAATTCAGAATTCGCTTTTTGGAACTTTTTTGCGATCGCTTTGTAAAAATAGCAACTTTTTTTAAAAAATTAGGGGAGATAGTATATGACTCCTAAGAATTATTACCACAATTATTCGATCGCGCTTTTGAACTATACAAAAAATATCAAGATAAACAATGGAGATTAGTCAATTGCATTTCATTTGAAGTCATGTGATAGGAGGGAGTCAGTAAAGTTCCGACTTTTGACAGTCATTTTGCACAAGCAGGCTTTCAAATTTTGACAGTTTAAATTTCTCCTACCCAAGTAGTCGTTTGTTCGGTCGCTGCAAATCATTAAATCGACTTTAATGTGAAAAAGTTCTGTAACTTTCTGCAAGTTAACCTTTAGTTGCGTCACGATAGACATAGAGGTCCACAATCTGTCGATTTAAGATGAGAGAACACGATGTAGTGATTGTCGGCGGTGGTTTAGCGGGTTGTCGTGCCGCCCTAGAAATTAAACGCACTAACCCAAGTATCGATGTCGCACTCGTTGCTAAAACCCATCCCATTCGTTCCCACTCTGTTGCCGCCCAAGGCGGAATTGCAGCAACGCTAAAAAATGTAGACCCTGAAGATAGTTGGGAGGCACACGCTTTCGATACAGTTAAAGGTTCTGACTATTTAGCCGACCAAGATGCGGTAGAAATCCTTACCAAAGAAGCCCCCGATGTGATTATCGACTTAGAACACATGGGGGTTCTTTTTTCTCGCTTGAGCGATGGCAGAATTGCCCAACGCGCCTTCGGCGGACATTCTCAGAGACGGACTTGTTATGCAGCCGATAAGACAGGTCATGCCATCTTACACGAATTGGTCAACAACCTGCGTCGTAATGGCGTGCAAATTTACGATGAATGGTACGTGATGCAATTGATTGTTGAACAGGGAGAGGCAAAGGGAATTGTCATGTATCATATCTGGGACGGAGAGATAGAAATTGTCCGTGCTAAAGCCGTAATGTTTGCCACGGGGGGCTATGGAAGGGTGTTCAATACGACTTCCAATGACTTTTCCTCCACGGGCGATGGTCTGGCGATGACCGCTGCGGCTGGTCTTCCCTTAGAAGATATGGAATTCGTTCAGTTCCACCCAACGGGGTTGTATCCGGTAGGCGTTCTGATTTCCGAGGCAGTCAGAGGAGAAGGGGCTTATTTAATTAATAGCGAAGGCGATCGCTTTATGGCAAACTATGCCCCCAGTCGCATGGAACTTGCACCCCGCGACATTACTTCCCGTGCAATTACCCTAGAAATCCGCGCCGGACGAGGCATCCATCCCGATGGCACCGCTGGCGGTCCCTTCGTCTATCTAGATTTGCGCCACCTGGGCAAAGAAAAGATTATGAGTCGAATTCCTTTCTGCTGGGAGGAAGCACACCGACTTCTGGGCATCGATGCGGTACATCAACCCATGCCCGTGCGCCCTACCGTTCATTATTGTATGGGCGGGATTCCCGTGAATACGGATGGTCGGGTACGCCGGAGTCCAGACAGTTTAATTGAAGGCTTTTTTGCGGCAGGAGAATGTGCCTGCGTGTCGGTTCACGGGGCAAACCGTTTAGGCAGTAATTCTCTCCTCGAATGCGTGGTCTATGGCAGGAGAACGGGGGCTGCGATCGCCCGGTACGTTCAAGAGCGCAAGTTTCCCGAACTCAATGCCGAAACCTATCTCGCTGCCACCAAAAAAGAAATCCAAAGCCTTCTCGACCAAAAAGGAACGATGCGCATCGGTCAGTTGCGCCAGCTATTCCAAGATTGTATGACAGAGCATTGCGGTGTTTTCCGCAGCGAAGACGCCATGAAGGAAGGCTTGGCAAAAATACAGGAGTTAAAACAAAAATATTCCCAGATTTATTTAGACGATAAAAACACTGACTGGAATACAGAGTTAATCGAAGCACTTGAATTGAGAAGTTTAATGATAGTAGGAGAGATCATTATGGCTTCGGCATTTAACCGCAAGGAAAGTCGAGGCGCACATTCAAGAGAAGATTATCCCCAGCGAGATGACTCCAATTTCCTCAAGCATACTTTGGCGTATTATTCGCCTGCGGGAATCGATATTAACTATATGCCCGTGGTCATCAATCGCTTTGAACCGATGGAACGTAAATATTAAAGAAGCGATCGCGGTTAGTATAGATAGCCATTGTAATTCTGTAATTCCTATGAAACATAGAGACGGATTGACTTATTAATCAATTGAAAACTTCAATCTGATTGGGGTCAGAGACAAATTGAAAACGCATTTCGCTTCCATCTGCCGTTTGTACGACGCATTCGTGTGTTGCTTGTTCGCGATCGGGATTGCCATACAATTCACAAGTCCCAGCCACGAGCGATTCACTAACTTAAACTCATGAATACACCTTCATCTTCATTGAGAGGAATCATGTAAATGACGCGCCCATTATCTAATGACATCTGTACAAAGTAATCTCGACAGTATGAAGTGGCATCTTCATTATCAATTAGAAGTCGCATACAACGACCGCCGAGATGAGCGACATAATTAATCTCTACATTTCCATAAGTTGATGGAGAGTATTCTTGTGCTGCTACGCCCTGATCCGTTAGAACAATGCTTGCAGCAGAAGACAATAAAAGAATGCGTTTTAACATAGCCACAAATTTGAGAACATAACTAGAAATGGCAAATGGCGATTTTACAGTGCCATTGAATTTTTAGAAATTTCTCTTCCAAGCCTTTGTAGAGAGCAAATAAGGGATGATTTGGGGATGACTTGGCTTTCAGCCCATTTCCGCTCGGATCCCCATCAAACTTTTAGGCTCACCTTTGGATGAGAAAGCCGTTATTGAGGATCGCCGCAAACATAATCAGAGCGAACCCAACCACGACTGCCGTTATGGTAGACATTCCACCACCAAAAACCATCCTGACTATATCTACCTGTAACCAAACCTATAAAATGTCCGTTAGGAATTTCTTTAATCTTGCGGAAGTTTTGTCCGGGTCCAGTGCGTAGGGAGAGGCGACCATTAGAATTGCGGGTACAGACTTGGGCATAACTTTCTACGCCAGATGCTACATGGTCGGTAACACCAAGTCCTGGACCAACCTGAGCTTTGACTGGTAGAGCAGCAGTAAGCATTAGTACGCTAATTGTGAAAGTTTTGAACACGGTTTTAAACTCCTTTGTGTGTGAGAAAATTACTGAATGTTAACTTCGAGATATTGGGGTTGATAAGTGCGAACGTAGTTCAACACCAAGTCAAGATCTCTTCGGTTGGTTAGTGCAATGCACCCTGATGTTCCGTCTTCGCCATTATTTTTCTCAAAAGATGGGTCGTAATGAATGCCTAATGCCGAACGTCCAGTCCTAAATAACGGTTGTATAGCGAGGAAGCGATCGCCTGCTTCGGCAATCGTTCCAGCCACAGACGTTTTAGCCACTTTGTAAATTCCATCTGGCAAGGGAGCTTCGGTTCCGGCTTGATGGCGATTTCGGTTTTGGGTATAAGCCCGTCCGCTGACAGTCGTGTAAGTCCCTCTCAACTGCCCATTTGCATAAAGGCGAAGTTCGTAAAGCGGATTACCTAGTGTGTTGGTTAGTCCGGTTGGGGTTAGCGTCATGTAGCTGCCCTGACTGCTCAAGGCAATTGAGTTCTTGCTCTCGTCACCTTTTTCAAAACTCGAATCTGAAGTTGACGCGAACGTGGATTTTTTCGAGTTTAGTTTTTTTGGGGTCAAATTTTCTGTAGGAATTTCAAGAAAGTTAGTCGATTCCACCTCAGTCACTTGTGGGGTTTTTAAAAGATTGGCTTGAGAGTTACAAGCAGAGAAAGTGACGCAACTAAATGATGCCAAGACGAATTCAAAAAGCATAAAAAATCTCTTTTTTATCAAAGATTTTTACCCTGTCACAAGAGCTTTATGCTTTTAAATTAATCGGGTAAGTTGTCGTCAACCTCAGCAAGAATACTAAAGTTTCCACTCTCTTTTTCGAGAAGCTAAGTAGATTTTCTTTCAGCCGATAGACTTAAGGAAACCCACTGAGATTCTCAGAAAAAAACAAGAAAAATTGGTATTATATGACCCGAGTTGAGGGGGGAAATCCCCGTTTACGTCATTATCTAGCTCGACTTCATCGCAAGACGCTATGTTATTCGAAGTCCGAGGAAATGCTGAGACATTCTATCCAGTTGTTAATTGACTACCTTAAGTTCTGGGATGTACCTGTTCGTTACTCTTTCCTCTCACAACTCAGATTCATATCCTAATTCAGCAACGCCGCTTTTTCTAGATGGTGGCGTTGATAACAACAATTGTGTGCTTCTTTTTCCTCTCCGTCTCACCTGCTGGAGAGGATTTTATTATATAGATAACAACAAAAGCTACAAACCCTAGAAGATTATCACGAACGAATGACCAATGACTAATGACCTCATTCGTCTTTCCCAAGCACAACTCAATTTACTCGAAACTTGTCCCCCTCAGTTTCAACGCCTTTATCTCGAACAGTTAGGTTCTCCTCTCAGTCCGCAGCAACAGGAAAAGCAAACTTGGGGAAGTCAGTTTCACCTTTTGATGCAGCAAAAAGAATTGGGATTGTCAATTGAATCGTTAATCGCCCAGGACGAACAACTGCAACATTCAATAACTGCATTAATGAATGCAGCACCTGAAATCTGGCAGTCCGAATCAGGAAGTTGGCGCGAGGCAGAACATTGTCGCACTCTCAGCTTTCAGGGATATTTACTGACAGTAGTTTATGACTTGCTGATGGGCGATCGCGCTAAAGCCAAAATAGTAGATTGGAAAACGTATTTCTTTCCAGAAAATCGCGCAAAACTGGCGAAAAATTGGCAAACGCGACTGTATCTTTATGTCCTGGCAGAAACTACAGATTACTTGCCAGAACAGATCTCTATGACCTATTGGTTTGTTAAGCTTCCTACGCAACCCCAAAGCCTGACGTTTGTATATAACAGTGTCCAACATGAAAAAAATCGCCAAGACTTAACTCGTTTGTTAACCCAGCTCGATCGCTGGCTGGACAATTATTCTAATACTGGAACTTCATTTCCTCATCTGTCTAACTGTCAAGAAAGTTGTCCCTATTATCAATCCTTATTAGAATCTGGCGCTTTTTTAGACAGCGATCGCAAAGCGATCGAGAAAGATTGGATAGCATTCATTGATGAGATTGAGGAAATCTCTATTTAACTGAGTTTGAATATGAAGTTTAATCAAAAAAATCTCATAAACTAAGCGATAAGCCCGCCAAAATCTGTCAATAAAAATTAGATTTTCGTAAACTTTCGTCAAGAGTCTTAATCTAGAGATAAGCGCGACTAAGAAAAAGTAGGAAAATCCTATTTTTTTCAAATGTATCAAAATGTTAAGATTTCAGCTCATCGGCTGATTTGAGAGCAAAGCTAGTAATAGAAATTAAAAATTGCCAAAAAATTAAGTTTTATCCTTAAAGAAGGCATCAAACTTAAGATGCCGATTAAATACCTCAGCGATGAGGGGTAGGAGGAAATATGGGGATCGCTACAGTCAACCCAGCAACCGGAGAAACGCTAAAAACTTTTAAACCACTAACCAATGAAGAACTCGAAGCCAAGCTTGCCCTGGCAGCATCGGCATTCAAATCATATCGCCAAACCTCGATCGCGCAGAGAAGCGAATGGATGAATCGGGCAGCAGAAATTCTAGAAAGCAAGCAGGTAGAGTTTGCCAAGATAATGACCCTGGAAATGGGGAAAACCCTCAAAAGCGCGATCGCCGAGGCACAAAAATGCGCTTGGGTTTGTCGCTACTACGCCGAAAATGCCGCAGAATTTCTCAAAGACGTACCGAGTTCAACCGATGCGAGCAGCAGTTTCGTCCGCTATCAGCCACTAGGGACTATTTTAGCAGTAATGCCCTGGAATTTCCCCTTCTGGCAAGTCTTTCGCTTTGCCGCACCCGCTTTGATGGCAGCAAATGTGGGCATACTCAAACACGCCTCTAACGTGCCTCAATGTGCCCTGGCGATCGAAGCAATCTTTAAGGAAGCAGGATTCCCCGAAGGCGTATTTCAAAGCTTACTCGTCGGCGCCGATCGCGTTGAATCTATAATCAATGACGAACGGGTGAAAGCGGCAACTTTGACGGGCAGCGAACCGGCTGGGATGAGTTTAGCGGCGGCGGCGGGCAAGCAAATCAAGAAAACGGTTCTCGAATTGGGCGGTAGCGATCCCTTTATCGTCACCGAAAGCGCCGATCTCGAAAAAGCCGTCACTACGGCAGTAACGGCTAGAATGCTCAATAACGGTCAATCTTGCATTGCCGCCAAGCGGTTTATCGTCCTTGAGGCAGTGGCGGATGAATTTGAAAAACGTCTGCTGGCTAAATATCAGGCGCTTAAGGTAGGAGATCCGATGGATGAAAATACCGATATCGGTCCCTTAGCAACGCCAAAGATTCTCTGCAATCTCGATCGCCAAGTGCAAGAAGCCGCAGCGTCGGGAGGCAAAATCTTAATCGGAGGCAAACCATTATCGGATCGTCCGGGAAACTTCTATCCGCCTACCATTGTCGCCAATCTTCCTGCCGATTGCGCGATCGCCAAAGAAGAATTTTTCGGTCCGGTTGCGTTATTATTCCGCGCGGCGAATCTCGATGAAGCCATCGAAATAGCCAACAGCACCAATTTTGGTCTGGGGGCAAGCGCTTGGACGAACGATCCCCAAGAACGCGATCGCCTGGTTAACGAAATCGAAGCGGGGGCAGTTTTTATTAATGGCATGGTCAAATCCGATCCGCGCCTGCCCTTTGGCGGCATCAAGCGATCGGGTTACGGTCGAGAATTGGGAATTCAAGGGATTCATGAGTTTGTCAATATCAAAACCGTTTGGATCGCTTAACAATAGTTAAAGTGGAAGTAGGAAATCTTATCAAGATTTATTCGAGCAACTCGATTGGATAAACCGCCTACTATCTAATTTGCCAAGGGATCGATGCGATCGAAGCATCAATTCCAGAGGAAATCATTTGTCTGTGGACGAAAAACTAACACAAAAAATGCACTGGGGAATAAAGTCATGGGGGAATTAAACACAGCCACATTACTCGTTCAATGCCTCGAAAATGAGGGAGTCGAATATATTTTTGGGCTTCCAGGCGAAGAAAACCTACATGTTTTGGAGGCACTGAAACATTCTTCGATTAAATTTATCACAACCCGTCACGAACAAGGGGCAGCCTTCATGGCAGATGTTTACGGACGGTTGACCGGAAAAGCCGGAGTGTGTCTGTCCACCTTAGGTCCCGGTGCGACCAACCTAATGACGGGGGTAGCCGATGCTAACTTGGATCGCGCCCCACTGGTGGCAATTACGGGTCAAGTGGGAACCGATCGCATGCACATCGAATCCCACCAATACTTAGACTTAGTGGCAATGTTTGCCCCCGTCACCAAATGGAACAAGCAAATCGTTCGTCCGGGGATTACGCCAGAAGTCGTTCGCAAAGCCTTCAAGATCGCCCAAAGCGAAAAACCCGGTGCCGTTCACATCGACTTGCCCGAAAACATTGCAGCTATGCCAGTGGAAGGGAAACCCCTCAATCGGAACAGTCAGGAAAAAGTTTATGCTTCCTACCGCAGTCTCAACAATGCGGCAGTGGCGATCGCGAAAGCGAAAAATCCGATTATTATGGTAGGTAACGGCGCAATTCGCGCCAATGCAAGCGAAGCCGTTACCGAATTTGCCACGCAACTCAATATTCCAGTCGTCAACACCTTCATGGGCAAAGGAGTCATTCCTTACACCCATCCGCTTGCCTTGTGGTCATTTGGTCTGCAACAGAGGGATCTGATCAGTTGTGCTTTTGAGGAAAGCGATTTGATAATTGCAGTCGGCTACGATTTGGTCGAATATTCCCCGAAACGCTGGAATCCCCAAGGAACAATCCCCATCATTCACATTGGCATGACGGCGGCAGAAATCGATAGCAGCTACATTCCGTTTGTAGAAGTTGTGGGAGACATTTCCGACTCTCTGATGGAGTTGATGAAGCGGACGGATCGTCAAGGCAAACCCACGCCACACGCTGCCAAATTGCGTTCCGAAATTCGCGCCGAGTACGAAAAGTATGCTAACGATGAAGGCTTCCCCATCAAACCCCAAAAACTAATTTACGACCTCAGACAAGTGATGGGACCCGAAGATATCGTCATCTCAGACGTGGGCGCCCATAAAATGTGGATGGCAAGGCACTACCATTGCGATACCCCTAATACTTGCATTATTTCCAATGGATTTGCAGCGATGGGCATTGCTATTCCCGGTGCGATCGCAGCTAAATTGGTACATCCCAATAAAAAAGTAGTTGCGGTCACCGGAGACGGCGGCTTTATGATGAACAATCAGGAATTAGAAACCGCCTTGCGGGTAGGAACGCCTTTTGTCACTTTGATTTTCAACGACAACGGCTATGGCTTGATCGAGTGGAAACAGATAAACCAGTTTGGCGAAGCTTCCTTTGTCAAGTTTGGCAACCCCGATTTCGTCAAATTTGCCGAAAGTATGGGGTTGAAAGGCTACCGCGTCGAATCGACTCTCGATTTAATTCCAACGCTGAAAACAGCTTTAGAACAGGACGTTCCGACAGTAATCGACTGTCCCGTAGACTACAACGAAAATATCCGTTTCTCTCAAAAAGCTGGCGATTTAGTTTGTCAGATTTGGGAATAAATTCTGCGAGTCGTTAGTGGTTGCTGGTCAGTAGGTGGGTTGAGTAAAGGCTTAGCCCACCTTGGTTCTGTTTATCCCTCAGCCAGAGTTATCTGGCGCGAGAGAAACAAAAATACAATAAGGCGCTCAAGATATAGTATTTGGGGGATAATTGGAATACTGTCACTAAATCCTGAGAGGTTAAGTCAATAGAGCGATCGATAAATTTATCGACCAATCATACGATGATGAACACCGATGCAGACCGTCGAAACTATATTCTTCTAGAACTTCCCTCCAAAGTGGAATATGCCTTACTCGCACTTTTAGAATTGGCAAGTCACCCCGGTAAAACCAATCTTTTGACAATTAGCGAGATCTCGACAAGACAAAATATTCCCGATCGCTATTTAGAGCATATTTTTACCAGCCTGCGACGGGGAGGCTTGGTGCAAAGTCTACGCGGTTCCAGAGGAGGTTATATACTTGCCCGCGAACCTTGGCAAATTACCGTCCTAGAAGTTGTTGCTCTCGTGGAGGGCGATCGCAAACAAAAGGAGTCTGATAACTCGATCGATCGCGCATTGGTTGCTGAAATCTGGCAGAAAGCCAACCATGCCTCTCTAGAGATTTTGAATCGTTACACTCTCCAAGATCTATGCCAGCGACGCGACGCTCTCAAGCAAGAAGGTCTGATGTACTATATTTAAATCAATTCTAAATCATGAATTCATGATTCATAATTCATAATTCTTGAGTCAGATTTCGTCCCAACCACTTACCCCAGAAGACATGACATAACTGGTAACAGTTGCCTCAAAGAAATTTGCTTTAGTATGGGCTTCTTTCTTCGTATCCGAAAAACGCTCTAAATGAGTGTAGGGACTCTTCTTATATTTCTCCTCTGAATAAAGTGCTTCCAAACCAATGGAACGCAGCCTCATATTTGCTAAATACTTTGTATATCGTTCCGTGCTGGCTTCTGTAATCCCCAAAATATCGTTGCCAACGATGTGATTTGTCCAGCGGCATTCGTGTTTGACTGCCTCGTCAAACATTTCATAAATTTGCTCGACAGAATGCGGGAAAATTTGCATTGCTTCTGGGATTAATTTTTGATATAGTCTCACGTGAGACAGTTCGTCGCGGTTAATCATTTTGAAAATATCAGCCGAACCCGGCATTAACATCCGAGAAGCCAGATTATAGAAGAAAATAAATCCATTATAGAAATAAAGTCCTTCGAGCAAATAATCGGCTACTAAAGCGATAAAATAGTTCTCTGAGGTCGGATTGTCTATGTATTTTTGATACAGCTTAGCAATAAATTCGCAGCGATCTTTGAGAACTTTATCAGTCCGCCAGAAATCATACACAGCATTTCTGCGATCGGGCGGAATCACGGTTTCAATGATATACTGATAGCTCTGATTGTGCATTGCCTCTTGAGAAATTTGTTCCGCCATGCACAAGCTAACTTCTGGGGCAGTAATACTGCTTTTTAAGTGAGGAATATTGCAGGTTTGAATGGAATCTAAAAAGGTAAGATAGGACAAAATGCCATCGTAGGCATGACGTTCTTCTGGCGTTAAATTCCAATAATCTGTCACATCTTGAGTGACATCTAGGCGCTGCGGAATCCAAAAGTTCTCTCTCATTTGTTGATACAATCCCAGCGCCCAAGTATAACGAACATCGTTGAGTTGCATCAGGTTTGTTGTGTTGCCAAACCAAATGGAACGGTTTTCGATTGTATCGTCCCCATTGGGATTAAAGATGGGGTTGATTGACATTTTTGAGGTTGAATCAATATACATTTCCTAACCTTAAAAGAGTTTGTTACTAATTGATTTAATCTGGCAAGTATTCAGGGTTGAGAGTTTCTTTTGGAGTCAAAGGAGATTCGACTGAAAAAGTTTCAATTAGTAATCCAGTTTCAATTGCCGCTTTCTGTCTAGCTTTGTTATAACATTCATTAAATCCATTAATTCGCACACGCCGTACAATTATTTTCTGACTCTTTAAAACCATCTTTTTGTACGGTGCGGATATAGTAGATGGCTTTGCACCCTTGTTGCCATGCCATTACTAATGTTTCAAAGATATCTTTAGCTGCGATCGCGCGATTGGGTTCGTCGGGAAAATAAACGCCTTGATTGAGATTGAATAACAATTCCATGGAGATTCCCGTATCGATCCACTGTTGCATCGTTGCGACTGCTTTGACAACAATAGTTTGATCGATGGTTTTATTTTCTGGATAAAACCAGAAGTAATTATTAATAAATGGAGGGGCGACGGGAACGGTTCCTTTTGCCCATTTGTCGTAGAAGAAACGACTGTAGACGGGAAGAATGCTTGCCGTACAACCCTGTACTAAAGATGAAGAAGTATTCGGCGCGATCGCGGTAATATGAGAATTGCGAATGCCATATTTTTGAATATCTTCAGAAAGTTGTACCCATCTTTCTTTATGATTCGCATTTTCTAGGAACCATTCTATGGGTTTCGCCCCAATTAATTTCCCCTGACTCCATTCGCTGCCTTCAAAAGCATCGTATGCGCCTCTTTCTTTAGCTAATTCCATCGAAGTTTGCGTACACCAATAGCCAATTTCTTCAAAGAGATCGCTGATTTCTAGCAAGTTGGCGTAAGAGAGGCGATGCTTTGCCAACCAGTCAGCTAATCCCATACAACCCACGCCGATAGTGCGGTATTTATTATTGTGATTTTTTGCCGCATCGAAGGGAGGATTGGTGATGTCGATAGTATTATCTAACATTCTCACGGCTATATTGCAAACGCGATCGAGTTCGTCGTCTTCGATATTGGCTAGATTAAGACTGACTAAATTGCAACAGTGCGCTTCCGTTCCTGGCGCTACATTGGAGAAGGATTCGGTACATTGTCCCGTTAGAATGCCGTTAAACATTCCCAAATGGCGCTTGGGTTCGGTAAAACAGTAGGTATCGTCTCGACGACAAGTTAGTTCTACATCAACAACTTTAATAAATTGACTGGCTTCTCTTTGAGGTTCTTTTAACGTCCACTGAAGACGATAGGTTTTTAACCCAAGCTGTGCCAATTGAAATAAGCCATTGGAAGAAATTAATAGCCTGTAAGATTCCTTACGGAAGTAATCTTTTTTCCCTCCTTTTCCATCGGGCATTGCCTGAAAACCAGCCTTATGAAACTTAGTAACTTTAGAATCAACGCCAAGGGTTTGAAGTAGTAGTCGAACTTCAAGCAAAAAGTTTTTGTCAATGGAACAGATACTTAGCGATTCATTAGTACCATTTCGCATGACAGTTCCATCAGCATCTAACAATCCGGCTAACCACTCTAAGCGAGATTTAATCGTGTATCCATTTAAAGGAACGGTAAATTTTGGAGAAAGATCTAAGGGAAGTTTGCATACCAAACGATCCTGTTTTACGTCATCATAAATAGCAACAGAATTTCTTTCTTTTGTTCCCCAGCGGCTGCCATGTAATTTATTACGGATGGAGATATGCGAAACAAGGTTTTTCTTTTCACCGTACAAATCTAACTCTGGGTATCCTTGCAGAGAATAACTTCCATCGCCACAAAATAGACCAGCAGTATAAGCATAGGGAAACTCAATATCGTCTTCTGATTCTACTAAAGGCAAACTGTATTTAATTAGTTGGTCTCCAGGTTGTAAATCTTTAGCCTCTACTTTGCGAGGTTTAGAACGATAACTATCTTGAACCCAGAAATGATGGTAATAAGTACACTCTAAAGCTTCTCCATTAGACAGGCGAACCTTTAATAAAGGCTGGTTCGTTCCAGTTTTTTTAACTTCAACTTCAGACCATTCAAAACCGTTCCAAACATTAACTTTTTGTCCGGCTAAATCGGCAATAGGAAATTGACCTTTGTCGGTAAGAATTCTCGTTTCTGGGGCAACACACAAATTTACTCCCGGAATATAGCCTTTATGCTTGTTCGGATTTGCCCGATTGATGGTATCTTTGAAAGCTAGGTAGGGCATTCCCGTTTCTACCTGCGATCGCATAATCGTTTTAAATAATTCGCGGGCATTGACTCGCTTGTAGAGTGCAATTTCTTTATCTAATTTTGCTTCGATGAGTCGATAGGCACGCTCAAATTCTTCTCCCCACAATTCGGCAAGTTCTATGCCTAACTTGGTACGAATTTCATAAGGATCGACTAGCGTCCATTCTTCTTTATTGACTACCCGACGCATGAACTCATCGGGAAGGACTAATTGCGGGAAAATATCGTAAGCTTTGCGACGCTGATCCCCGTTTTCGGTTTGCATCTCTAAAAATTCGGGGACATCGAGGTGCCATACGTCTATACTAACCGTAACCGCACCCGCCCGACGACCGCCTTGATTGACTGCGATCGCGGTATCATTGAGTAACTTAATCCAGGGAATTACGCCGCCAGAGGCATTTGCCTTGCCCATCACCCAGCTTCCGGTAGCGCGAATGCGGCTGACGTTAACGCCCACACCACCGCCGTTTTTCGAGATTCTGGCAGTGTTGGTAATCTCGGCAAAAATACTCTCTAAATTGTCGTCAATAGAGAGAATAAAACAACTGGTCAAAGAACCGCCAGGAACCCTCAAATTTGCCAGAATAGGGGTAGCAAGGGAAATTTTCCGAGACGCGATCGCTTCGTAAAATTTTCTCGCCCAAATGAGGCGATTTTCTGGCGCTTCAACGGTAGCCAACAGCAGGGCACAAGTCAGCAGGGCTTCTTGGGGTAACTCGTCTGGTAAGAGATAGCGACTGGTCAGCAAAACTGCACCGGCATAATCATAATCGGTATCCCAATCGGTATTAATCCAGCTTCCAGCTTTCTGTAATTCCTGTGACGAATAGGTCAAGATTCTCTCGTCGTACTTTTTTGCCGCAACCATCGTCCGAACGGTCTGTTCGTAATCGCCGTATTGATAGCCGCGACTGACTTGGGTATCTTTCCACAAACTCCAGATATGAAGTCTTCCCGCCACGTAGCGCCAGTCTGGTTCTTCGGGGCTGCACATTTCCAAGGCGCAGTTAATCAGATTGTCCTGAATCTCTCTCGTCGTAATGCCGTTGCGCAAGCGAGTTTTTAATCCAGCTTCCAGGGCAATGGGATTGACCTCAACTCCAGCACAAGCCCAATCGACCACGGCACGAATTTTGGCAATATTTAGGGGAGTTCTCGAACCATCTCGTCTGATGACCTGTATGTCGTTAGCATGTGGCGAGTGCCCGTTACCGACAGCACAAGAAGCGAACTGATTGCGTCGGTCGGTGGTATTGGAAATTGTAGTCGATAAGGACTGTTGCATAAGTCTAGGTAATTCTACAAATAACTCGACGATTGAGATACGCAAACGCTAAACTAATACGCCTCTTAGTATCTTAGTATTAAACCACAGATATGGTGGTCTTCTAGATGGGAAACTCCATATATGGATTCATATCATAAATGATAATTCGGGATCGCGAGTAGTCAAGTCGGTGAAATTTAAAGATATAAAAATCTAAATTGTATATTTTTTAAATTTAAAGCAAGGATTTTTCTGGTTTTTCACCCATTATGCGCTAGTAAATTAAAAAGGTGACTAGATCGGCGATCGGTTTCTTTGACCCTGTGGGTACAAGGATCTGCATCGATTGTGGAGAAATTAACCATTAACTGTTAGCAGTTAACTGACTACTAAATACTGAATCCGGTCTCTATGGACTTCCATGAATCATGTCTATTCGCATCCTACTGCAAACGACTCTACTGCCGAGTGAAGAAGACGATTGGACGATCGCGCGCTTTGGGGTGCTGCACGACTATCTAGCTTCTCTAACGGACGAGCGGGGAAACTCGCTGTGTCAAGTGACGGCACGCGATCGCCAGCCCGATGCCCAAGGAAACGATCGCGTGCTGAGCAATCTCGATCGCCAAGATTTTGACGAACTCTGGTTATTTGCCCTAGACGTAGGGGGCGGTCTGAGCGATCGAGACCTAACCGGAATCGCCCGCTTTCATCATTTCGTAGACTACAATTGGGATATCAGCAAAGGCTGTCCTAGCTTTGTAGACGAGCCTCCTGGCGAGGGAATGCAAAAAGAACCGCAGGCTTTGGCAGATATTCAGTGCTATGTCAAAAACTTAGCCCTCTGGCTGACACCAACCAATGACCATTGATTGATTTTGGATTTTGGATTGGGGATTGGTGAGAGTTAATAGTTAGTAGTTAGTAGTGAGTTGTTTCTAATTGTGACTTCTAACTTCTAACTTCTGAGTTCCGAGTTCCGACTTCTGCCCTTCTAGAAAATCGAACATGTCTACCTATTCCACTCCTTTGCTAGGTTTGACGGCTATTCTGGTTGGTCTGGCAAGTGCCTGTACCTTTCTGTCGCCAAGCGAAACCGGACAGATTAACAGCCAGCTTATTCAAGTCAATTCTGTAGAGCTAGTCCAACGGGGAATCGAAAAAACCCAAGGCGGCGACTACAAAGGAGCAAGCGAAGACTTTACTAAAGCCCTGAAAATTAATAGTAATGATGCAGACGCTTATTTCAACCGAGGTTTTGCCTACAGTCAATTGGGAGAAACCGAGAAAGCGATCGCCGATTTTACTAAAGCCTTGCAACTCGATCCCAACTTTATCGAGGCTTACGTTAACCGAGCTAATATCTATTTACAATCGGGAGATTATAAAAACGCGATCGCCGATGCTCGGGCAGCACTTAAACTGAATCCCAACGAACCCTTTGCCCATAATACTTTGGGTCTCGTCTATTTGAATACAGGAGACAACAAAGGCGCTGACTTTGAACTTTCTCAAGTGATTGCTAGCAATCCGGAATATGCGGAAGCTTATTACAATCGCGCTCTCGCTCGTTGGGATTTAGGCAATCGAGAAGGTGCTATCCTCGATTTGAAGCAAGCCGCCGAGATTTTCAAGCAACAGGGAAATACAGAAGCCTATCAAGCCGTGCAAAATCGGCTCGCCTCGCTGAAGAAAAAAGATGCAAAAACTCGATGAGTTTATGGGGAAGTAGACAGGAAAATCCCAATTCCATTATGGACGCGAGCGGCGGTAACGGGAGAGCGATCGATCAGTTGACCGCCAAGCGATAGAGAGGTCGAACTTCCTCCATCGAGATTGAGGGCATCGACTGCCCCTAACTTTTGCATAATCTGAGCCAGTTCGCCAAGGGTTGCCCCTCGTCCGCCTACGCGGTTGTGAACTGTAGCAATAATTAACGTACCCCGATCGCTCGTCGCGATCGCGCTGCGAGACGCCATTTGTTTTTGGAAACTCGTGCTGAATCGTTCCGAGGCGGCGTTGAGGACGATGCGACCGTTTTGGACTAAAAGAGGGCCCGCCCCTAAAACGTGAGGGTAACTAGCAAAGTCGGCTGGAAATGTGCTGCTCTCCAGCGTCACTTGCGTGCCGACGAGCAAGGCGGCGGCAGGTACGCCATTTTTGCGAATTGCCAATAAATAGCCATCCGTGGGGATGGCAAATGCATCTTTTCCAGCCAATCCTGCCTGTAGCTGTTGGGTAACGCGGTTATTTTGTACGACAACGATTGTCTCGTTATCTGTCAGAGTTTTGTAATTCGCTCCCCACTCAGGCGTATAGCGAGCCATTCCCGCGTCTACGTAGCCGCTATTGAGGAAGAGAATCGGCAGACGCTCTCCCGTCGATGTTGCTAGCGTTTCTCGAAATGCGAGGCGACCGATTTTAACCTGTCCTTTGTCATTCCATGCGATCGCGCCTCGGTTGAGAATGGGACTCGATAGCCAACGGTTATCCTGACGAATTGCCCCCAGCGGCAGCTTGCTATCGCGGTTGAAGAAGCCGCCGTTAATTGCCGCCGTTGCCTGCCAAGAACGAGCAGTCATTACTAGGGGAGCAATGCCTTCTAAGGTATTGGGATTGCTGGTGATGGGTTTGAGGGAGATTCCCGGCGCGCGCGGGTCGATCTCCAACCAATTCACTGGAAAATAGCTGCGATCGAGCCTGACAAACCGCTGTCGCCAAATCACTCCCGGTGCCCAGACAATATCTCGCTGCTTCATGACATCGGGACGAATATCGACGACTAATCGGTTGGGATTGGCTAGGCTAAATACTTGCACCCCATGAGCCGTTGGCAAGTCGATCAGTAACTTAGTAATTTTGCCATCGCTTTGCAAGGAAAACAACTGCTCGTCAAGCTTAGTGGGCGCAGGCGAGGGAGCCCCGCTGCCCATATCGTCCTCATCGGTTGCCTGAATGGCATTGTCAGCTGTAGGCGATGGTTGAAATTGGGCTAATAGTTCGGGAGTTGCCAGGCCTTCAACGATCACGGCTCCTTGCTTGGGGGCTTGACTGACTTGCCAGAAAACCGGACGATCCAAATCGATAACCAGGCGCTTGCCCCAAGTTTGATTGCCTTGACGAATGTTGAGGATCTGCGGTTGGGGAAAGTCGATGTTGAGAATGTTGCCTGCTACTTGCAATTGACCGCCTGCTCGATTGACTAGCTCGGTAATATCGATATAGCGGTACGGGCTAATCAATTTTGCTCCAAGAGAAATCGGTCGATTGGGATCGGCTGGAAACCAAAGTACGGGCTGTACGTCCGATCTATTGGTACTGAGGAGTTCTACTCCCAAGGCTTGCATGGCTCCGGTGTCGGTAATGCCCGTGCGAACCGAACCATTTTCGTTCCATTGCGTCCAAGCGATCGGAAACCGGCGTCCGTTGAGAGAGATTTCCCGACTTGGTTGGAAGTCGGGAGAGGGAGTTTGAGCGATTAAAGAATTCTGAATTCTGAATTTTGAATGCTCGATTGCGGTAAGTTCTGCGTTCGCAGCAGTACTGGTTTGAGGGATGGTAGCAGACACTCGAACAGCTTCTAACTTCTGTACGGGCGTTTCGCGAATTGGCGGGGCGGTGTAGCGATCCTGGTTCTCTGCCTTGAAATCCTCCTGACTTCTAGGCGAGCGGATTTCCAAACTCTCTCCTACATCTAACTTCTGAGGGCGATCGCGTTCTGTTTCAGCCGACGAACCAACTGAGAAGGAGTAGACAACTAGCGTCGCGAGTAGAGAAAAAGAAAACAAGCCTACTGATTTCCAAATTGAGTCAGTCACAGATACGCCCTCAAGTTACTTTATTAAGAATTTAATTTTTATTCCGATCGCGCTGCGATCGCACAAAAATGATTGTAATACATCATGGATTGATGACTTTTTCGTTTCGATCTCTCTGACTCGAACGGGCGATCGCGATTGCTATTGCTGGCTTGATGGTAGTAGCAAGCCTAAGCCAATTAAAATAACACCAACTCGAACTGGAGATTGTTAAAATTCAATATTTCTTATAATATTGATTATTGCTAAGCGGAGAAAATTCACCTATCCGCCAAGATTTACCAGATATCTTGGAGAACGCCAGTTGCTTCACTTCGATAAAGCCAAAAGGTCATTCTTTAAAACTCAGCAGTTGCTAACGATTGTTGAGCGATACCGTCGCGGCTAAGTTGGGCAAATAGACGGGGCAATCCAATTCGCAATCGATCGTACAGTGAATGGCGAATTGTTTGGGTTAAGGGCAAATGCACTTAGGACGTTCTGCGCGAAAATGCGGACAGGATATCCTAATATTTAGACTAAATAAACTTAGACTAAATAAACAAATTTAATCAAGCTTAATTTTGTTTCCCTCATAATCGGATCCAAATCTCGTATTTGTCAACCGGAATTTGGCGGCAGCAGCCATTTTAAAGCTAACCAATAATATCAATACCTTTACCTTAAACCAGCATAGATCGTAGAAAGAGAATGAATAGAGAGAATCGCAGTCAATCAACCAACCAACCCGAACGGGAAATGCCTTATCTCGGTCCCAGATGGCTAACGGAGGAACGGGATGCTTGCGGAGTTGGCTTTATCGCCGACGTTAAAGGTCGAGGGAGTTACGCACTCATCGAACAAGCCCTATCGGCGTTAGGCTGTATGGAGCATCGGGGAGCGTGCAGTGCAGATAACGATTCGGGCGATGGTTCGGGCGTAATGACTGCCCTGCCGCTGCGACTATTTGAGGGCTGGTTTAGAGCCAATAATCTTTCCATGCCGCCAGCAGAACGTCTGGGCGTGGGGATGGTGTTTTTGCCTCAAGAACCCTCCAGACGAGCGGAGGCGATGGCTGATGTAGAAGAGGCAGTCAAAGCCGAAAAATTAACCGTACTGGGATGGCGAGAAGTTCCCGTGCGTCCGGAAGTGCTGGGAGTGCAAGCGCGGGAAAATCAGCCTTACATCGCGCAAATTATGGTGAAATCTCCCGATAACTTGGCTGGAGATGCATTAGATAAGGTTCTCTACATAGCGCGATCGCGAGTTGGAAAAAAATTAGCCGACGATTTTTATGTTTGCTCGTTTTCCTGCCGCACGATCGTCTACAAAGGCATGGTGAGAGCAGCAGTCCTGGGAGAGTTTTATCTCGACCTCAAAGATCCTAACTATCAAAGTCAGTTTGCCGTCTACCACCGCCGCTTCAGCACCAACACCATGCCTAAATGGCCCCTCGCTCAGCCAATGCGGTTATTGGGTCATAACGGCGAGATCAACACTCTGCTAGGCAATATCAACTGGATGGCGGCACGGGAAATGAATCTAGAAGTGCCGGGATGGACGGCAGAGCAACTCGACGCGCTCACGCCCATCGTTAATATCGATAACAGCGACTCCTACAACCTGGATAGCTCGATGGAGCTGTTAGTGCGTACCGGACGCAGCCCCCTAGAAGCAGCGACGATCCTGGTGCCGGAAGCGTACCAAAACCAGCCCGATTTAAAGAACTACCCAGAAATCGTCGAGTTCTATCGCTACTACAGCGGACTGCAAGAACCCTGGGACGGACCCGCTTTGCTCGTCTTTAGCGATGGTAAGACCGTTGGTGCCTGCTTGGATCGCAACGGTTTGCGCCCCGCTCGTTACAGCATCACCAAAGATGGCTACGTCGTCGTCGCCTCCGAAGCGGGAGTCGTTTCCCTTCCAGAGGCGGAGATCGTCGAGAAAGGGCGCTTGGGTCCCGGAGAAGCGATCGCAGTGAATCTAGAAACCCAAGAAATTCTGAAAAATTGGGAGATCAAGCAGCGCATTGCCAAACAGCATCCCTACGGCGAGTGGGTAAATGCTTTTCGCCAAGAAGTCGGAGTGCAATCCTTCTGTGAAAAGCTCCAGATAGAAGACGACGCAGCTTTACTGCGCTATCAGACGGCTTTTGGCTATACGGCAGAAGATGTCGAGATGATTATCGAGCCGATGGCAAGTCAAGGCAAAGAACCTACCTTCTGTATGGGAGACGATACCCCCTTGGCAGTGCTATCGAGTAAACCCCGCTTACTCTACGACTATTTCAAACAGCGCTTTGCTCAAGTCACCAATCCGCCTATCGATCCCCTGCGGGAAAGCTTAGTCATGTCGTTGGAGGTGCTGTTGGGCAAACGGGGCAATCTACTCGCTCCCAGTCCAGAAGCCGCTCGTCTCCTGAAACTGGAAACCCCCATTCTCAACGAAACCGAGTTTGCAGCTATTAAAGCCTCCGAGTTTGCTACGGTAGAACTATCGACTTTATTTGAAATCGCCAACGGACCAAGGGGGTTAGAAATCGCTTTGCGGCGGCTGTGCGACGAAGCTGCCCAAGCCGTTCGTTCGGGAGCAGAAATTCTAATCCTGAGCGATCGCGCTAACGGACGTACCATTGATGAAACTCAGAGCTACATTCCTCCCCTGCTAGCAGTGGGGGCAGTACACCATCATCTGATTCGGGAAGGGCTGCGCTTGAGCGCCTCATTAATTGTAGATACCGCCCAGTGTTGGAGTACCCACCACTTTGCTTGTTTAATCGGCTACGGCGCGTCGGCAGTCTGCCCCTACCTGGCCCTAGAATCTGTGCGCCATTGGTGGAACGACTCAAAAACGCAAAAGATGATGGCCAATGGCAAGCTAGAAGCTATTACTCTAGAAACAGCTCTCAAACGCTATCGCAAGGCGGTAGAAGCTGGCTTGTTGAAGATTCTCTCCAAAATGGGAATTTCGCTTCTCTCGTCCTACCATGGAGCGCAAATCTTTGAAGCGATCGGTTTGGGAGGCAAATTAATCGATCTGGCGTTTAGGGGAACTACCAGTCGAGTTGGCGGCTTGAGCGTAGAAGAATTGGCGCAAGAAGTCATTTCCTTCCACAGACAAGCCTTCCCCAACCTAACGCTTAAGAAATTAGAAAATTACGGTTTTGTCAACTACCGTCCCGGCGGAGAATATCATATGAACTCCCCAGAGATGGCAAAGGCGCTGCATAAGGCAGTTGCAGCCTACAAAGGTGAAAACAACGGCTCTTCTGATAACAAGGAAGCTTACGACCACTACGAAGTCTACCAAAAATACCTGGCAGACCGTCCGGTGACGGCGCTGCGAGATTTATTGGATTTCCAACCCGATCGCGCTTCTATTCCCATCGAAGAAGTCGAATCCATCGAATCGATTGTCAAGCGCTTCTGCACGGGCGGCATGTCATTAGGGGCACTGTCGCGAGAAGCACACGAAATCCTAGCGATCGCGATGAACCGTCTCGGCGGCAAATCCAATTCGGGAGAAGGCGGCGAAGATCCCATCCGCTTCAAGATTCTCGACGATGTAGACGAAAACGGCAACTCTCCTACCTTGCCTCACCTGAAGGGACTGCGCAACGGCGATACGGCAAGTTCTGCCATCAAACAGATCGCCTCTGGACGCTTTGGAGTTACCCCCGAATATTTAATGAGCGCTAAGCAACTAGAAATTAAGATTGCCCAAGGCGCGAAGCCAGGAGAAGGCGGTCAGTTACCCGGCAAGAAAGTCAGCCCCTACATCGCCATGTTGCGGCGTTCTAAACCCGGAGTTGACTTGATTTCTCCGCCGCCCCACCACGATATCTATTCAATTGAGGACTTGGCGCAGCTAATCTTCGACCTACATCAGATCAACCCGAAAGCGCAAGTATCGGTCAAGCTGGTTGCTGAAATCGGCATCGGTACGGTAGCGGCTGGCGTTGCTAAGGCAAATGCAGACATCATTCAAATTTCCGGTCACGACGGCGGTACGGGAGCATCTCCCCTCAGTTCGATCAAGCATGCTGGCGGTCCCTGGGAATTGGGCGTGACGGAAGTTCATCGCGTGCTGCTTGAAAATCAATTGCGCGATCGCGTGATTCTGCGAGCAGATGGCGGGTTGAAAACGGGTTGGGATGTCGTTATGGCAGCTTTAATGGGTGCAGAAGAATTCGGCTTCGGCTCGATTTCCATGATTGCCGAAGGCTGCATTATGGCGCGGATCTGTCATACCAATAACTGTCCGGTAGGAGTCGCTACTCAACAGGAACGCTTGAGAGCGAGGTTTACTGGCATACCAGAACATGTGGTCAATTTCTTTTACTTCATCGCCCAAGAGGTGCGATCGCTGCTGGCGCGGTTAGGCTATCGTCGTCTGGACGAAATTATCGGTCGCACCGACTTATTGAAAATGAGAGAAGGAGCCAAATTAACTAAAACCCAGGCACTCAATCTCGATTGTTTGCTCAATCTGCCCAACGTTCGAGAAAACCGCAGTTGGTTAAACCACGAAGAAGTCCATAGTAACGGCCACGTTCTCGACGATCGCTTGCTGGCAGATCCTGAAATAGCCGCAGCCATCCAAAACCAAGGCGTTATCACCAAGGAAATCGCGATCGTCAACACCGATCGCACGGTTGGGGCAAGAATTGCCGGCGCGATCGCTCAACAATATGGAAACAACGGCTTTGAAGGAGAAATTACCTTGAAATTCAAGGGTTCTGCCGGTCAAAGTTTTGGCGCTTTTAACCTACCCGGCATAAAGCTATTGCTAGAAGGAGAGGCAAACGATTATGTCGGTAAAGGCATGCACGGCGGCGAAATCGCGATCGTGCCTCCCAAGGAAGCTACCTACGATCCCTCAGAAAACGCGATCGTCGGCAATACCTGTCTCTACGGGGCAACAGGCGGCTTACTGTATGCCAACGGTCGCGCGGGCGAACGATTTGCCGTCCGTAATTCCCTCGCTAAAGCCGTTATCGAAGGGGCGGGCGACCACTGTTGCGAATACATGACGGGTGGCGTAGTGGTCGTCCTCGGTTCTGTCGGGCGCAACGTCGGGGCTGGTATGACGGGAGGCTTAGCATACTTCCTCGATGAGGATGGGTCTTTCCCGGAAAAAGTCAATAAAGACATTGTTAAAATTCAACGGATCTGTACGCCGGCTGGTGAAGAATTGTTGAAAGGGCTAATCGAGGCACACGTCGAAAAGACAGGCAGCCCTAAAGGTAAAGCCATCCTCAACAACTGGAAGTCCTATCTTGACAAATTCTGGCAAGTCGTTCCGCCATCGGAGGCAAACGCGCCAGAAACCAATCCTGAGGCAGTAGAAGAAAAAGAAAAAACCCTGACTCCGGTTCAGTAAAATGCAGCAAAGGCAGGAGATTTTTCTCCTGTCTTTTAGTTTTGTGCGATCGCGTTGTTTAAAAGTCGATGTTCATAAGTCGATCTACACCAAACACCTGTAACTATTAACCACTAATTCTCCGGTTGCAATCCCGAACCTACAGGTGCGATCGCATTTAATTGCAATTCTGGGTGGTCTTCTTTAACTTGCTGCAAATTCCACTCATTCTTAAACAGCAACACGGGACGACCCCAATTATCTTTGACAGTAAGCGTATTGAATATTCTCCCTGCCTTTTCGATCGCGTCCCAACCACCTGCTACCCAACGGGCTAGGTTATAGGGTAAGGGTTCTATTGTAGTTTCTACGCCGTACTCGTTTTGCATGCGAAACTGGACGACTTCAAACTGTAACTGTCCTACCGCAGCTAAAATCGGATCGCGCTTGAAATCATCCATCGAATACATAATCTGAACTGCACCTTCTTCGCGCAACTCCTGAATGCCTTTTTGGAATTGCTTAAATTTAGACGGATTGGGATTTTTCAGGTAGGCAAACAGTTCGGGAGAGAAGCAGGGGATGCCTTCGTATTCCAACTTTTTGCCATTATATATCGTGTCGCCGATCGCGAATACGCCTGGGTTATTCAATCCGATTACGTCTCCTGGATAGGCAGTTTCAATCGACTCCCGATCCTGGGCAAAGAGTTTTTGAGGACGAGAGAGGCGTATTGTTTTACCCGTGCGTGCGTGGTTTACCGTCATGTCTTTTTCAAACTTTCCGGTGCAAACGCGAATGAAGGCAACTCTGTCCCGATGTTTGGGATCCATATTTGCTTGCAGCTTGAAGACGAATCCCGTGAACTCTGGATAAATCGGATCGAGAACGCCAAGGGAAGAATTGCGCCCGCCTGGTTTTAGGGCATACTCTAGAAAGGCTTCCAGAAATAGCCGAACTCCAAAATTAGTCATGGCACTGCCAAAGAAAACCGGGGTCATTTGTCCGGCATGAACGGCTTCTAAATCTAACTCTCCGCCCAGTTCGCCAAGAAGTTCTAAATCTTCTTTGAGCTGGTAATAGAGGTCTCGATCGAGATATTCTTCAATTTTGGGGTCGCCGAGGCTTATCACCCTTTCTTCGGCTTGCTGGCTGCCGTGGGCGCGACGTTCAAATAGGTGTATAGCTTGTTGGCGACGATCGAATATGCCTTTAAAGCGATCGCCCATCCCAATGGGCCAATTGACCGCATAGGTTTGTAACCCTAATTCTTGCTCGATTTCATCGATCGATTCTAACGGTTCGCGTCCGGGGCGATCGAGTTTATTGATAAAGGTAAAAATGGGCAGCGATCGCATTTTACAAACTTCAAACAGTTTTCGCGTCTGCGGTTCCAAACCTTTTGCCGCGTCGATTAACATCACTGCATTATCTGCTGCCGCCAGAGTCCGATAGGTATCTTCGCTAAAGTCTTGGTGTCCTGGCGTATCTAACAGGTTAATCTGATAATTGTTGTAATCGAATTGCAACACCGTCGAAGTGATAGAGATTCCCCGCTGCTGTTCCATCGCCATCCAGTCAGACGTTGCTTTGCGTTGTGTGCGTCTTGCTTTTACTGCACCCGCTTGGTGAATGGCACCCCCATAGAGAAGAAGCTTTTCTGTCAGGGTTGTTTTCCCTGCGTCTGGGTGAGAAATAATGGCAAAATTTCTTCTTCGTTCTACTGCTTGTTTTAATTCGGTTTGAATATCTGTCGTCATTAGTCAACTATTCTAAAGTTTGGGTTGGTTTAGATAAATATATTCGCGCAGCTAACACTCGTTCGACTATTAGTGTCGGTTCTGGAAACGTCCGCGAGATAATTTTTTCGTCTCCTCGATCGCAAGTCAATCGTCATAAGTATTGTTTTGGCGAAACAAGAACGATCGACTCGATAGTTCAACTAGGCTAGCATAACTTTCTGTTCTACGGCTTCGCTTGCTGGTTGCAGCAGTCATTTGGAGGCTGTTTGTTTCCGGTATGAAGTTTGTTGAGAAGTATTCAATATAGTTAAGTAGATCGTTTATTTATGGTTGCTTACTTAAGAGAGTGCTCATTGCTGTAGGCTGAGTTGACGATCGGAAAGCCAATATTTCCATATTTCCATGCCGCCTAAAGCCCTTACGAATTCCATCATGCTTGCGACTGCTAACTATACACACTGAGCCGCACAGGAGTTCTTTCGGCTGTTCAGTGAGCGATAATAGTTAGTAACCTTGATGATGAGAGTGCTTTGGCAATGACCGAATTGCCTGAACGGGCGATCGCCCAACTGAAAACTTTACCTGCTGACGAGCAGGATGCGATCGCTGCAATGATTTTGGAAGAAATAGAGGACGAGCGACGTTGGGATGAATCATTCTCCCGATCGCCAAATATTCTTGCAAAACTGGCTGCTTCTGCAATGGCTGAGTACCACGGCATAATTAAACCGTTCTACAGCGAAAGAACAGTGTCAGCGCCGAACAATCTCCCAGTGCGATCGCCGCTTGCTCGCCCATGCCAAAATTTCTTCTAATTCGATCGAGGATTAAATGGTTGGTTGGTGTATTGCGCGAGCAAATTAGCAATCTCAGGATCGTAAATGCGCAAGTAATTCCAGTAATTCCCAAACACTGACTCGACGTAGCCTTTAGTTTCCCGAAAAGGAATTTTTTCGACAAAAACATCGGGATCGCTAGTGCGATATCTTTCCAGCCATTGAGCGACATTTCCGGGACCGGCATTGTAACTGGCGATCGCCAAAAGCGAATTATTGTCGTACTCTTGATGGGTGTGGTCGAGATACCAAGTCCCTAATTTGATGTTGTCTTGAGGATCGGTCAGAGAATATTCCTTGAGTTGTAGTTGCTTGGCAATCCATTCTCCGGTTTTTGGCATGACTTGCATCAAGCCAACTGCTCCAACAGGAGAGCGGATGTCGGTTTCAAAGCGGGATTCTTGGCGAATCAGAGAAGTAACTAGGACGGGATTGAGCTGGCGCTGCTGCGACCAAGAGAGAATAGATTGGTAAAACGGAAAAGGAAAGAGAGCGTACCAGTATTCGGGTTTTTGCCGCAAGGCTTGCCATTGGCTTCGATCTTGAGGGTCTTTTCGATCGCGTAGCGTGCCAACGTTGTTAATCCCTTGTAAATGTTTGCCTTGGGCGAGTTTGAGCAGCCCTTTGGTAAACTGTTCGTCTACCGTGAGTTTCCACGGATCGCGCACTTCGGCACGAAACAGCGTCCAAGCTTCGTCGTTTAAACCGAGGCGATAGAGTTCTTGAAAAGTTTCCGAACCTGCGGTTGGCATCGGTCTTAGCGTCGGTTTGACGAGAGTCGGTTGCATCTGGCGCACGTTGTTAAAATTGCCCACATTCCACCCTAACAGGACGGCAGCACGCCAAGCGTAATAGGATTGGGGATGGCGTGCCAGAACATGTTCGAAAGCGGCTTTAGCATCCTGTTGGCGACCGAGCTGTTGCGCCCACTTGCCGATCCAAAAAGTCGCTTTAGGAGCTAGAGGACTTTCAGCATTGTTAGTCGCAATCGACTGGGCCCATTGCCAAGCTTTCACCAATTCTCCGGCATCGGCATACTGTTGGGCGACCTGCCAGCGATATTCGGCTGCTGCATCGGATTTGGCGTATTGAGAGAGCAACTTCTGTCGCGCTTGAGAGGCTGCTTTTTGATTGTTGAGGGTATCGAAAAGTTTGGCTTTTTCGAGGAGAGCTTCTGGAGTTTCTTTGGGAAATTTGTTCGTGACGCGATCGAGATATTTGATGGCTTCTTGGGTTTTGGAAAGACTGGCTAAACGCCGCAATCCCAATCCGGTTTCCTCAGCGTTAGGAAATCTCTGAATCAGTTGTTGATAGGCTTTCTTTGCCTCTTCTATTTTGTCAGAAAGTTGTAGACTTCTGGCAAGGCGGTAAGCGCTTTCGGGGGTTGGAGTGGCTTTCGCATAAGCTTGGGCAGCTTTTTTGTATTCGGCTGTCTTCCAGTAACCCGCAGCAATCATGCTCCAATCTTCTGGTTTTAACTGCTTGCCAAACTCTTTGACGAGGCGATCGCGAATCGCATTGCTTCCTTCGCCGTCGGGGTCGTATTTGACCAGGAGCAGCATCAATTGGGGCTGTTTGGGATTTTTTTTGAGACGCTCGCCAATGATATCGTGGGTACGCGGATGTTGGGGAAATTGGGCGATCGCCCGATCCCAGTATTTGGGATTCGATTGCCCTAATTTATAAAGCGCTTCGGCAGCGATGGGAGACTGGGGATAGGTTTCGAGCAGCTTCTGCCAGGTTTCAGTGGCTTGCTGCGTTTCGTTGGTCAGTTCGTAGGCTCGACCTCGTTTGAGAAGAATGTAGGGAGCCAGCACTGGATATTTGTCTTCCAATCCTTCTAACTGCCGCAGCGCTGGACCTCCCTCGTATTTTTTAATCAGATCCGATGCCAAGAGATAGCGAGCGCGACTTCTGTCTAGCGCGGATTTTCCCGATGAGGCAATTTCTTTGAGTTGCGACTCTCTTTCCTGTGCTGGTAAGGTGGTTAAATTTAAAACAGCCGACGGTCGATCGAGTTCTTCTGAGTGCGACGTTCGCTCCGAGCCGAGATCGAGGGAGGTTCGTTGTTCTATCCAGTCTACGGCTTGAGGATTGAGCCAGACCGAGCCTAGCAATGCTAGCAAGAGCGCTCCTGAGCCACCTAGAAGGTAGGTTGGGTTGATCCGTTGTTTTGGCATTAGCTCGTTAGAATAGTTACAACCAATCTCTATGTTAGCGGTCGCGATCGGCGTTTAATTGTTGGGTTGCCGATCGCCGCCTCCTACTGCTTCTTGTCTTGATTCTCGAAGCCGATTGAGGGTTTCATTATTTTCTTGCGATTCGACTTGGGGAATCACGCGATCGCACTCCTTTGAACTCGTCTCGGCGCACGTAATCGTCGCGTTGTTCGTCCGCCTGAGAAAGATTTGCTGGGGAGTCCGATAATCGAGCTGTTGGCTGGCAGGTTGCGGAGGAACTTGAGAGGGGCGATCGCTACCTGTGGCGCCTCTTTCTATGCCAGTTTGCGCTTTCAGGCTTGCTTGGGGAAGCCAACCCCAATTCATCGTTAATACGAAGGCGAATGCAAGGGTCAGGGGGAATTTTCTCATGATTTTTGTCCCTCCTTATCGCTAAGCTAGAGGGGTGATAGCTGTATTCCACTCTGGAACCAGCGATCGCGGCATAACGTCTTCTATTTTTGCTAAAGAGACATTTAGGAGGCTCTTACCGATGTCCAAACGAAAACGTAACGCACGAGCGAGAACTTCTATTCTCATCGCTCTGACGATGAGCATTATGGCTTTTGCTCCTATCATCTCATTTGCGTCTGCTTCTGCGCAACTGTTTCCGACGAGAAATTCTTCTAACAGTGTTTCTCGTCGAGGTCGAGTCGTCATTCCTGAAGGAACTCAAATTCCCGTCAGATACGAAAAGGCGGAAAAAATTTTGGTGACCAAGGATGAAACTGCGCCTCTGACATTACAAGTCGCTGCTAATCTCAGAAATCGCGCGGGGGCAATTCTCATTCCTGCCGGAAGCGAAATTATTGGCGAACTTCGACCCAGAAAAGGCGGCTCGCAGTTTGTCGCCGAAAAGATCGTCATCGATCGCGAGGGAGAACGGACGATAGAACGATCGATCGATGCGACTTCCAAAGTCGTCAAGAGAACCGAAGTCGTCGAAAAAGGAGCTAGCGCAGACGATATTCTCGAAGGCGCTGCCATTGGCGGTGCTGCCGCTACCATCCTGGCGGAAATTCTCGGCGACATCGATATCGAAGAAGTCTTGGGTGGAGCGGGATTGGGCGCTCTAGCCGGATGGATTTTAGGCAGTGGCAAAGTCGAATTGATCTCCATCGATCCCAACTCAGATCTGACTTTAACTCTAAACTCCGATCTGGTTCTCAGGAGATAAATCGCCCAATTATCATTCGGGCAGAGCGATCGCGATCGACGTGCCAAAAAATGAATATTATGGAAGTGGCGCTAGTCGCTAAATAAGGACAAAGCTAGAGAGTTTGCTCGATTTGGCTAAATGAGCGCTCGCGATACCCAGTTACAATTAGATCGATTTTTGGTTTGTGGACTGGGGAGTTTAGGGCAACACTGCGTTGCCGCCCTCAAGGAATTTGGAGTTAGCGTAATTGTTATCGAGCAGGTACAGCCTCATAGTTGGGAAATCTCTGACCTGCCAAACTTATTGGAAGACTTAATCTTAGGAGACTGTCGCCAAAATAGTATTTTGGAGAGGGCAAAGATCCACCGCTGTCGAGCGGCGCTAATTGTAACCAGTAACGAGCAAGTCAATGCAGAGACTGCTTTAGCGATCCGCCAACTCAATCCCCGCACTCGCCTAGTCGTTCGTTCGGCAAAAGAAAATCTCAATCAACTGTTGAGCGAACAACTGGGCGATTTTATTGCTTTCGATCCGATTCAACTACCTGCCTCGGCTTTTGCCTTTGCCGCACTGGGCAGCGAAACGCTATGTTTTTTCAAACTAGACGGACAGTGGCTGCAAGTTCTCAAGCGTCAGATAAATTCGAGCGATCGCTGGTGCAATGTTCGTCTTCTCCACGAATTAGGCAGCCGCCAGCGACAGATTCTCTATCATACCCATTATCCCGGCTCCCTACCTCGCACTTTCCATGACTGGGAACCCAACGAACTCCTTCAAGCTGAAGACACGCTAGTCTACCTCGAAACAGCCGAGCAATTGTTTTTTTCCCCCGCACAAACGCTCCCATCTCGACAGCTAAAGCGAAGGGAGTGGCAAAAAAACATTCTTCGCTTTCCCAAGCGATTTAGGGGGCAGTTGTCTAAATTCTGGCAGTTAAGCTTTCAGCAGCGAGTTCGACGGGTTGCACTTTTGTGCGGGATTACGGTTTCGATTCTTCTGTTGATGGGAACTGTGCTGTTTGAGCTGTACTATCCAGGGATTACTTTTCTGGCAGCTTTTACTGCAACTGTCATTCTTTTGTTGGGAGGCTATGGAGATTTATTTGGAAATTTAGAACAGATAGGAGTGATTCCTTGGTGGTTACAGCTCTTTTCTTTGGGATTGAGCCTAGCCGGTACGACGTTCGTGGGAGTCTTGTACGCTTTGCTCACAGAAGCGCTGCTATCTTCAAAATTCCAGTTTATCAAGCGCCGTCCCCCCATTCCCCAACAAGCTCACATTGCTATTATCGGTCTTGGTAGGGTCGGTCAACGAATAGCAAGGCTATTGCAAGAATTTAAGCAAGCTATAGTGGGCATTACCTTTAATCCCGACTTCGAGCAGACAAATATACTCGATATTCCTTTGATTTTTGGCAATTTGAAGGAAGCTCTTGCAAAAGCCAATCTTTCTACTGCCAAAAGCGTTGTTATCGTCACCGACGATGAAGTTCTCAATTTAGAAGTTGCTTTGATGGCGCGGGCAATTAATCCTGACAGTCATTTGGTTATTCGCACTTCCAGTCAACGCTTAAGCGAGCATCTGAGTCAATTATTGCCCAGGGCACAGGTTTTGGGAACCCATGCAGTAGTGGCTGAAGCGTTTGCTACTGCGGCGTTTGGCGAGAAGGTTATTGCTCTGTTTCGCTTCAACAACCAGACGATTTTGGTGACGGAGTATCAAATCGAATCTGAAGATACTCTCAACGGATTGCTACTGAGCGAAGTCGCTTACGGTTATGGGGTAGTCCCAATTCTCCACCAAAAACTGCCCAATTCTTCAATTTTGATGCCTTTGGGAGATATTCGCTTGGCTGTGGGCGATCGCTTGGTGGTTCTAGCGACCATCGACGGACTGCAACGCATCGAACGGGGAACGATCGATACCAGCGCCAAACACTGGCAGGTCAGAGTTGAGAGAGCGCTGTCTTCAGAGGCTATTTTTGAAGGGGCGAACGCGATCGCGCGGATTACTGGCTGTAGTCTGGGCCAGGCAAGGGAATTAATGAATCATCTGCCGGGAACCTTACCAATTATGCTCTACAAACACCAAGCACAACGCTTAATCCGAGAACTCAATAAGCTGCTGGTAAAGGCTAGCTTAATTTCTGGAGGCGATCGCTAAAAAGCCCTCCGAAGAGGGCTTTTCGTTCTCAAGCTTGGGAAAGTTTGACTTTATCCCAACAAAGCTTTAGCTTTGGCTATGACGTTATCTACGGTAAAGCCAAACTTCTCCATAACAACATTACCGGGAGCAGATGCCCCAAAGGTATCGATGCTAATGCTCGCGCCTTCATCAGTAACATAGCGACACCAGCCCATGCTAGAACCGGCTTCAACGGCGAGGCGCTTTCTCACAGCTTTCGGAAAAACGGACTCTTTGTAGGCCGCGTCTTGTTTCTCAAATAGCTCCCAGCTTGGCATAGAAACCACGCGCACTTTCTTTCCTTCACCGCGCAGCACTTCGGCTGCCTTAACGCACAATTGAGTTTCGCTCCCCGTACCGATCAAGATCAGATCGGGCGTACCTTCGCTGTCACTGAGGATGTAAGCTCCTTTAGTCGTTGCTGCGATCGAGCTTCCAGCTAGGTTGGGCAGATTTTGACGAGACAGCGCTAGCAGCGTGGGAGCGTGACGGTTTTCGATCGCGACTTTGTATGCGCCAGCGGTTTCGTTGCCGTCTGCCGGACGAATGACGGTAAGGTTAGGAATCGCCCGCAGCGAGGCAAGGTGTTCGACGGGTTGGTGCGTAGGACCATCTTCGCCCAATCCAACCGAGTCGTGCGTCATAATCCAAATTACGCCCGCTTCGGATAAAGCCGAGAGACGAATGGCGTTACGCATGTAGTCGGTGAAGACTAGGAAGGTCGCTCCGTAAGGAATCAAGCCCGAACCGTGGAGGGCAATGCCGTTACAGATTGCTCCCATGCCATGTTCGCGCACGCCAAAGCGGAGGTTGCGATTTTGGTACTGTCCCTTTTGAAAATCGCCAGACACCTTGATTAGGGTATTGTTGGAGTGAGTGAGGTCGGCAGAACCGCCGATGAGTTCGGGGACGACGGGCGCTAGGGCGTTCAGCGTCGCTTCCGAAAACTTACGAGTAGCTTGTGCTTTGTCTTCGGGCGTATAAGTGGGGAGGGCTTTTTCCCATCCTTCGGGTAATTTCCCGCTCAGCAGCCGCTCGAATTCGGCAGCTTCTTGAGGATATTTAGTCTTGTACCGAGCTAAGGTTTCTTGCCATTCGGCTTCATAGCTAGCGCCCCGTTCGACGGCTTTGCGGAAGTGCGCTAGCGCGTCGTCGGGAACGACGAAGGGTTCGTATTGCCAACCCAGGTTCTCGCGGGTGGCTTTGACTTCATCGCTGCCGAGAGCAGCCCCATGAACGCCTGCGGTATTGGCTTTATTCGGAGAGCCATAGCCGATGGTGGTGGTGACTTTAATCATCGAAGGCTTGTCAGTGACGGCTTTAGCCGCTTCGACCGCTTTGGTAATGCTCTCTATGTCTTTGTTGCCGTCTTCTACGTGCAACACGTGCCAACCATAGGCTTCAAAGCGCTTGCTCACATCTTCGGTAAAGGCAATATCGGTGGAACCGTCGATAGAGATGTGGTTGTCGTCGTAGAGGGCAATCAGCTTGCCCAAGCCTAAGTGTCCGGCGAGGGAGCAAGCTTCGCCGGAAATTCCTTCCATGTTGCAGCCATCGCCGAGGATAACGTAGGTGTAGTGGTCTACCAGCTTGCAATCGGGCTTGTTAAATTTAGCCGCCAAGTGGGCTTCGGCTATCGCCAGACCGACGGCGTTAGCAATTCCCTGTCCCAAGGGACCCGTAGTGACTTCTACCCCTGGCGTGATATGATTTTCTGGGTGACCGGGAGTTTTAGAACCCCACTGGCGGAAATTTTTGATTTCGTCGAGGGTAACGCTGTCGTAGCCCGTCAGGTAAAGCAAGGCGTACTGTAACATGCAACCGTGTCCGGCGGAGAGGACAAAGCGATCGCGGTTAAACCACTTGGGGTTTTTGGGATTGTAACGCATAAAGCGATCCCAGAGGACGAAAGCCATTGGAGCAGCTCCCATCGGCAGCCCTGGGTGACCGGACTTAGCTTTTTCTACGGCATCAATTGCTAAAAAGCGGATAGAATTAATGCACCGTTCTTCGAGTGACTGGGTGGCAACAACCATAATTTTCTTAGCGTAAACGACGAATAAAACAACAATTGGTGTGAGTAAAAGCTTGATGGCTCTAGGTTGCCCCAAGGCTCATACCCATCATCCCATTTTCGGGGACGACGGGCAATAACTATGGCGAATTTTTAAAAAATTCTAAAAGCTAGATTCAATGATATTTTTTGAAAGCTAGCGTAACGTTGTGGCCGCCAAAGCCAAAGGAATTGGAGAGGGCGGCTTCTACTGTTTGGGCACGACTTTGACCGGGCACGTAATCCAAATCGCATTCGGGGTCGGGGTTTTCTAGATTGATCGTAGGCGGAATGCGGTCGCAGGCGATCGCCATTACCGTTGCCACGGCTTCAATCCCGCCAGATCCTCCCAGCAGGTGTCCCGTCATCGATTTGGTGGAACTAATCGCTACTTTATAGGCCTGTTCTCCCAGGGCTTTCTTAATTGCCTTAGTTTCTGTCGGATCGTTGGCAGGCGTACTCGTTCCGTGAGCGTTGATATAGTGAATCGCCTCTGGTTGCAGCCCTCCATCTTTGAGGGCGAGTTCGATCGCTTGCGTTGCCCCTTGACCCGACGGTGCGGTCATGTGATAGGCGTCGCAAGTCATGCCGTAGCCGACGATTTCTGCATAAATTTTGGCATCGCGTTCTAGGGCTTGTTCCAATTCTTCTAGGATCAAGATTCCTGCCCCTTCTCCCATGACGAAGCCGTCGCGATCGCGATCGAAAGGTCGGGACGCACGGGCTGGGTCTTCATTGCGAGTGGACAGCGCTTTCATCGAGGCAAAGCCCGCCATCGATAACGGCGTTACTGCTGCTTCCGTTCCGCCGCAAATCATCGCTTTTGCGTATCC
Source organism: Hydrococcus rivularis NIES-593 (assembly GCF_001904635.1). Lineage (GTDB taxonomy): Bacteria > Cyanobacteriota > Cyanobacteriia > Cyanobacteriales > Microcystaceae > Hydrococcus > Hydrococcus rivularis. The sequence continues at coordinate 41,335 of NZ_MRCB01000012.1, read as the reverse complement.
TCGCTGAATTAGACGAAAGGCATCGCCGATCGCGTTCGATCCAGCCGCACAGGCCGTCACCGTACAGGTATTGGGACCTTTTGCCCCTGTATGAATCGCAGTCAGTCCCGCTGCCATATTGGCGATCATCATGGGAATCATAAAGGGACTAATTCGACTCGGACCGCGTGCGAGCAAGACTTCTTGCTGATCTTCGAGGACTTTCAGCCCGCCAACACCAGTTCCGATAATTACCCCCACTTGGTCTGCATTCAAATCGTCGATCGTCAGTTTGGCATCGGCAAGTGCCTGCAAGCTAGCAGCTACGCCCAACTGGGAGAAGCGATCCATCCGCTTAGCGTCTTTGCGATCGAGGTAGTCGTGAGGGTCAAAACCTTTGACTTCGGCGGCAATGCGACAGGCATGCTGCGAAGCGTCAAATCGGGTAATGGGAGCAATTCCGTTACGCCCGCTTAACAACCCTTCCCAGTATTCAGTGAGGTTATTTCCAATCGGGGTAATCGCACCTAGCCCCGTTACGACGACACGTTTGAGTTGCATATTTGCCACGATCCTACGATTGATAAAGGCTTGATTTTGCCCGGAATGCAGATAATACGGAAAGTAATTAATGTAATGATTTGGCGATGCCAAAGTCTATAACAATAAAATCTAAGCAGCAGCCTCTATCTTCTGGCTGATATACTCTACTGCTTTAGCGACAGTATCGATCTGTTCGGCTGCCTCATCGGGGATTTCAATATCAAATTCTTCTTCTAGCGCCATCACCAATTCGACGGTATCTAGAGAATCTGCACCCAAGTCGTTAGCAAAGCTAGATTCGGGCTTGACCTCATCGGGATTGACTTCTAGTTGTTCGACAACAATTTTTTTGACCTTTTCAAAAACTTCTTGATTCATTGCTGTTTCCTTAACCGCTAAAAACCTCGTATTACCGAGAACGCGAGTCGAAAGCAAAGCGGGATTCCCGCTTCTCGATCGACACTCTATAAATTTAATCTTTTTCTTGCCCCATTTTCTCAAAGTGAAGCAAACATAAACCTGAATCTAGCATATTATCGGCTACCATAAACAACCATTACCTCGCTCGGCAATAGAGAAAGGTTAGTATAAACTTACAAAGCACAATTTAGGGTGCCAAGTAAATCGTTTTATTCTTCATTCCATGGAATTTCCCCTGCAAGGCAAATTGAAAAATCCGCTTCTTTGGATACTGGGAATTATGACAGGCGGTATCCTAGTTGTCGGTTTGATGACTTATCGGATGGTCGAAACTCCCTCATCCGAGCAGTTGGTCGAGCAACTGACCGTCCCTGCCACAAAAGAGACCTTGGCAGCGGAAATAGAAGCCAGCGGAACTGTCGAGCCGATTGAGAGCGTCAATATTAGCCCGAAAAACCCCGGTCGCTTAGTACAGTTACGAGTTACTCAAGGCATGCGAGTCAAAAAAGGGCAAATTCTTGCCGTGATGGAAAATTTTGAAATTCAGGCGCAGGGATACCAAGCTCAAGCAAAATTCAAACAAGCCCTTGCCCAGTTGAAGGAAGCGCAGCTTAGAATTCCAGGAGAAATTGCCCAAGCCAAAACCCGTTTAGCTCAGGCTCAAGCCAGTCTCAAACAAGCTCAAGCCAAACTTCCCAAAGACATTAAACAAGCACAAGCGCAACTCCAGGCTGCTGAAGCGCGATTTCAATTGGCACAAGCTCGCATTCAGCGCAATGGAGCCTTACTCAAGGAAGGGGCGGTGACTCAAGATGAATACGACGCAGTGTTAAATGATTTTCGGACGGCTCTAGCCACTGGGATGGAAGCGCAACAGCGTTTTGAGCAAGCTAAAACGACTAGCTTTCCCGAAATAGATCGCCTAAAAGCAGCTGTTGCCGAAGCCCAAGTTCAATTGGAGCAGCGCCAAAAAACTGCGGAAATAGAACTTGCCCAACTCCAAGCTGCCGCAGAAGCAGCCAGAGCAGAACTCGAACGAATTAAAATTCAATATCAAGACACTTTTATTAGAGCGCCTTTTGATGGGGTGGTTACCCAGAAATATGCAACGGTTGGTGCTTTTGTCACGCCGACGACTTCTGCTTCCGCTACGGCTTCTGCTACCTCAGCATCCATTCTAGCACTGGCAAATGGGCTAGAAGTTGTTGCTAAAGTACCGGAAGTCGATATCGGTCAATTGCAATTGGGACAACCTGCAAGAATCGTTGCTGATGCCTATCCCGATAAGGTTTTTCAAGGACAGGTTGTTAAAATCGCTCCAGAAGCTGTGGTCGAGCAAAACGTGACTTCGTTTGAGGTTACCGTTCGTATTCTCACCGGTCAAGAGACGCTGCGTTCTAAGATGAACGTCGATGTCGATTTTGTGGGCAGACAACTTAGCAACGCTTTGGTGGTTCCCACGGTCGCGATCGTCACCCAAGAAGGTCAAACTGGAGTGATGGTTCCCGACGAAAACCAAAAACCTATGTTTAAACCCGTAACCATCGGACTCGTCCTCAATGACAAAACCCAAATCCTAAATGGATTGACCCCCGGAGAGCGAGTATTTGTCGATCTGCCAGAAAACAAAGACCAGAAAGAGATAGAAAAATAAGAACTTGAAATTTTATTATCCTTCATTTTAGGTTTGGGCAAGTTTTTATCAAAAGAGCAGAAAATTTGATGTTTAGAATTGCTATGAGCGATCGCCAGCCTACTCCTTCCGATCGGTTAAATTGAGGCGCGATCGCTCAACCAATTTTTTTCTCATTGTTGATAACTGGTAATGGATGACTGATAACTCAAAAACTATGTCTTTAGCTTGAGCGAAAACTCTCCTTTTAGTAAGAAGCCGATCGGTCTTATTTTTTTTTAAATTAGATATAAATATTCGAGCAATTACTCAATATAAAAACTGCGAGCAAAAGGAGATATTTTATGACCGACACGAGCAAACGTGGATTTGCATCCATGGATGCACAAAAGCAGCGCGAAATTGCCAGCAAAGGCGGAAAAGCAGCCCATGCCAAGGGAACTGCCCACGAGTTTACCCCAGAAGAAGCCAGAGAAGCTGGTCGTAAGGGGGGTGAAGCTGTGAGTAAAGACCGCGAACACATGGCAGAGATCGGTCGCGAAGGTGGCAAGAGTTCGCGTAAAAGCAATCGAGACGAAAATAAAAGCAAAGAAGAAGACAAAAACGCTAATGGCAGTAGCCACAAACAACCTGCAACAACAGAACGGCAAAGCCAAAAAAACGAATAGATTTATTGCTGTCGAAATGAGGCGGGAAGTGGAATATTTCCACATCTACGTTCGACCAGCGCTAGCACAATGCTACCGGAAGCAAGTAAAAGGATAGCAATCGGGAAAAATGTTGTTTAGAAAAGAGCGAACTATGCAACGAGAAAAAGTTACAGAACAATTAAAAAATCGAGATCTGTCTATTAATTCTGAAGAAATTCCAGTAGAAGCCAAAGATACTGTTCCAGCCGAACAAAAACTCAGTCCTAAAGCAAGAAGTTTAGCAGCCAATCCTGGCGATCGCATTGCCGATGAACCTCAAACAATTGAACAAAAAGCCAAACAAATCGCCGTTGACGTTCCAGATATCACGGGCGACCATATTAAAGTCCCAACTTATTTTATTGTGGAATATCCCAATGGTGAAAAGAAAGCACTTCACCATGTCAAGGATGCAGAAGAAATTTCTGATGTCATTCGTCAAGCTCGCATGGACGAAAACGGCAATCGAATTTGGTGGTAAAAATAACGCGTTCGCCATTCACATTCGCAATTGATTAATCGTTAATTGCGAATGTGAATTATCTTAGTCGAGCAGGTTTCCAAGTTCCGTGGAAGCCGTGAGGAACGACGCTTGGCAATCCCAAACAACAGATGGGTTCGTCTTCTAAGCGATCGCACCCGTAAATTCTCACTTCGCTAGTATCGCTATTGCCATCGTAAACTACTGTCAACACCCAGCCTTCTTCTGAATTTGGACCATTGGGGACAAAAATTGGTTCGCTGGGATAGCAATTTTCTCCTGGGTCTGCTATTGACAAATTGCTCGTTTTATGGTCAAAACGAGCGATCGCGCTGAAGAGTTCTTGAGAATTATTCGCGCCGTCTCGATGGGTTGATAAATAACTATAGCGCCATGGCTGTCCGACTTGATGGGGCGCAACGGTAGGAAATTCGCATTCCTTGTCCAGAACTTCTTCGGTGGAGATAACTTTCCCCGTCTGGGGATTGAGGCGAATTTGCCACAGCGTTGCCTTGGCTGGAGTTTCTATCTTCCCCGTGGCGACTTCTTTTAAATTCTGATTGGTCTGAAAATCTCGATAGCGGGCAACTATAATGACAAGCGACCCATCAGTATCTGTATATCCATTTCCGAAATGCCACTGAAACCAGGGATCGGCTTCGCCACGACTGACAAGAGAAAGCGTATCGCGATCGAATACGAGAACTTGCGTACCCAATTCCGGTTTCCACTGCATCGCATCGCTGAAACTCTTCATCCCCGATACAACGTTCAAGATATTGACTCGAACTGGCGGAACAAAAAAGACTAAATACTGCCCCGTTAAGACAAAATCGTGGATTAAAGGCAAGTCTTTCCATTCGATCGCATTCTTGTTCGCAACTTTGCCAGTGCGATCGAATCGGTAAAGATTCAGCGTGATACTTAACTCGGCAACGATACCAAAATTAAAAATTTCTCCTGTCCGAGGATCGATTTTAGGATGGGCGGAAAACGGTTCGCTTCTTGTCAATCCCGATAAATTATCGAGTCCCTTAGTTTCTAGCGTCTCTAAATCCAGTGCGTGGGGATTGCCCCCTTCCCAAAGGGCTAATAGTTTGTCTGGCAAAGCCAAAACCGAAGTATTAGCCGAATTTTTGACCTTTTTTCCCCATTGATTCCAAAATGCTCCTGGAGCCTTCATGCCATAATTGGGAAACAGAAATTTATTGGCAGCTGCTTCTTTTTGATAGCCATCCGTTTGGACATAGCGATAAGTTCCCCTTGCCCCTGCATCGTTAAAATGGACGGCTAAGATTGCCCCATCTCCATCAAACCAATGTCCCACTCGCATTCCACCTCGTTCTAAGCGTCCGGGCCCGTTGCGATAGAAACTTCCCCGCAGCCCTTCGGGAATTTTGCCATAGAGGACGGGTAGAGGAGTCAGAGGAAATTCTTGGGCGGGTTTTTCAATAGCTTTTGACCAAGCTTTGCGATCGCTACTTAGCATCTCTTAGGTAACTTGGGTAACGTTATACTATTTTGGATTGGGAATTGGCGATCGATCTAGGAGATTTATAGAGGGATGCTTGATGAATGAAATTACCAGCAGTGGAAAAATCAAATGTATAAGTTTTTTAATCTAGGAGATGCGATCGCCCGCGATACACAAACCATTTATTGTAGTAATTAAGTCTACACAATCAACTCCTACGTGACCATTGACTCTCTCCTCAAGCCCTTTCAACGCTTTGGCGTTCATCTCGGATTAGAACGCATAGAACGCCTCCTAGCAGCTTTAGGCAATCCCCATCGCAGCGTTCCTCTAATTCACGTAGCGGGAACCAATGGCAAAGGTTCTGTTTGCGCCTATCTTTCTACAGTACTTGCAGAAGCGGGCTACAAAGTCGGACGCTATATTTCTCCCCATTTAGTCGATTGGACGGAACGCATTTGCATTAACGACCAGCCTATTTCTTCCCGCGACCTAGAAGAAATTATTCAACAAGTTCGGGTTGCGATCGCAGCAAATGAAGAAAGTCCGACTCAATTTGAAGTCATTACGGCTGCGGCTTGGTTATATTTTGCCCGATCGCGGGTAGATATTGCCATTATAGAAGTGGGATTGGGCGGACGATTGGATGCAACAAATGTTTGCGATCGCCCTCTAGTTAGCGTCATCACTTCTATCAGTCGCGAACACTGGCAAGTTCTCGGTCCAACCCTTGCAGATATCGCAGGCGAAAAGGCAGGCATCCTTAAACCCAATCGTCCCGCCGTCATTGGTAACCTTCCAGGCGAAGCAAAAGCGGTTATTTCTGCACGAATCCAACAATTAAATTGTCCTGCCGTTTGGGTAGAACCAGCGGAAAAACTCAAAGAAGGTTGGGCCAAATATGGAGAAATTGAATATCCTTTGCCTTTATTGGGAGACATTCAATTAATGAATTCTGCCATTGCGATCGCGTCTTTGCAAATTCTCCAGCAACAAGGTTGGCAGATTCCCTTAGCGGCAATTCAAACTGGAATGGCAAAAACTCGCTGGTTGGGACGCATGCAATGGACGACCTGGAATCATTATCCCCTCCTCATCGATGGGGCACACAACCCCGCCGCCGCCAAAGCTTTGCGTCAATATGTCGATACCCTAGAGAAACCCATTGTTTGGGTGATGGGCATTCTTTCTAATAAAGAACACGACGAGATTTTTAAAGCCTTACTGCGATCGGGCGAACATTTATATCTCGTCCCCATTCCCGACCATAGTACCGCCGATCCAAAAGATCTGGCAACGCTAGCAGCAAAAATTTGTCCGGGATTAGAAAGCCTTCAAACCTTTCCCGATCTTTTTCTCGCTTTAGAGACTGCTATTCACACTCATCCCAATCGCTTGGTTATTTTATGCGGTTCTTTATATCTAGTGGGACATTTTTTGCAACATCAGAGAAACACTTACACTGATAACTGATAACTGTTTACCGACAACTGATTTAACTGATGCTTGCCAAGAGAATTTTGCCTTGTTTGGATGTAAAAGCGGGTCGCGTCGTCAAAGGCGTGAATTTTGTCGATCTCAAAGATGCTGGCGACCCAGTAGAACTTGCTAAAATCTACAACGATGCAGGTGCAGACGAACTGGTCTTCCTCGATATTACAGCAACCCACGAAGATCGCGACATCATTATCGATGTCGTTTACCGGACGGCGGAACAAGTTTTTATTCCTCTAACCGTTGGCGGAGGCATCCAATCCTTAGAAATGATTAAAAATTTGTTAAGAGCGGGGGCAGATAAAGTTAGTATTAATTCGGCAGCAGTACGCAACCCAGATTTGATCGACGAAGCTAGCGATCGCTTTGGCAAACAGTGTATTGTAATTGCGATCGATGCTAGACGGCGCAACGATCCTAGCAATCCGGGCTGGGATGTTTACGTGCGCGGCGGCCGGGAAAATACGGGGATCGACGCGATCGCCTGGGCAAAAGAAGCCCAAAAACGAGGCGCGGGAGAGTTGCTCGTTACTAGCATGGATGCCGACGGAACCCAGGCAGGGTATGACTTAGCGTTAACTCGCACCATTGCCGAACGAGTAGAAATTCCCGTCATTGCTTCTGGAGGGGCTGGCAACTGCCAACACATCTATGAAGCCCTTACACAAGGGAGGGCAGAAGCAGCGTTATTGGCTTCCCTGCTGCATTACGGACAATTAACTATCTCCCAAGTAAAAACCTACCTGCAAGAACGCCAAGTCCCGACGCGGACACTGTAAGAAAAGTATTGAGATAATCTTAAGGTTAGAGTAGCCAAGATTTTCCACCTTAAAAATATGTATTAGAATAGATTAAAGTTAACATTTTTTAAAATATGTTGATTCCTATTCTCATATTTGATGTGGCTTTGGTAGCTTGGTCGCTTCATCTTATGCAAGAGGCGTTCGAGCAGCAAGAATTTTCCCTCATGCTGGCCGGAACTCTGGTTGCCCTCGCTGCTGCGGCGATGTTAGTCGTTTATTTCCTGATGGGTCATTGCTTGAGCTATTTGATCTAACTTCGGCTGACCGATACTTTATTTTTTTTAATTAATTTTATTACTAAAAGTTAATTAATTAACCCTTGACAAAATAAAAAAAATAAGGCAAGATAGAAGATGCGCTTTATGGGGTTATAGCTCAGTTGGTAGAGCACTGCAATGGCATTGCAGGGGTCAGCGGTTCAAATCCGCTTAGCTCCATGCTCGGTTTTGCCAGCTCGTTCTCAGAAAATGTCACTGGAAGGATTATTTTCCTGTTGCAACCGACTCTAAATTGCATAGGCTAGTCCATTAAAAATATGTTAGCCAGGAAATTAATTTCCTAGCGGGTTACGTGCTGAATCGCGATCGCACCTCCCCAATTTCTTATACTATTTTTCATTCATTAATGACAGAGATAGTCGATTGCCCTCACCCCCAACCCCTCTCCCAAATAGGGAGAGGGGAGAAGAATGTCGATCGCGAAAACCTGAAAATTGGTATCATACCATTTTGGATGAAAGGATTGTGGATTTTGGATTGAGAAAGACCCATCTCATAAAGGTTTTAAAAACCCATCTGTAGCCAAGATTTTTCAAATTGGTATTAGCAAGTCCGCCGGAGAATAAATTCTCCGTCTCACATATTAAGTCCGTTTAAACCGACTCCAAATTTTATAGCCTAATCGATACAAATGGACTTTCTATATGAGCCGAAAATTAATTTCCTGGTGGATAATTTCCGATCGCAGAAAATGATAGCGGCTCGTCTTATTGGTTAGTTGATTCAAGCTACGCGATCGCGGTTTTATTTTGATGTCGAATAGGGATTAGGATAATTCCAACAGGTTTTATTCCCTTGCTGGGATTTGCCTGTAGCGTTTATACCTTTGGACTATCGAGACAAGGAGAACAAAATCGTGTATTTCCAAAAAATCCCAACTTTACTGGTTATAGGGCTTAGTATTGTCAGCTTAGCAATTACTGGATACGCGCAAAAGCGCGACTTAAAAGCACAGGCACAACCCCCCGCCCCAACAACAACCCCCCAAGAACGCCCAAGAGACGTACCTTACGTCCCGACCTCGCAACCAGTCGTAGAGGCAATGCTAGAACTTGCCCAAGTCAATAAAAATGACGTGGTTTATGATCTTGGCAGCGGAGATGGACGAATTCCGATTACTGCCGCGCAAAAATATGGTGCGCGCGGCGTCGGTGTAGACATCGATCCAGAACGCATTCAAGAGTCTAACGCCAACGCTCAAAAGGCAGGAGTGACAGATCGAGTGCGATTTATCCAGCAAGACCTATTTAAAACCGACCTGCGCCAAGCAACGGTAGTCACGCTTTACCTGCTACCGGAAGTCAACTTAAAACTTCGTCCTAAACTGTTGCAGGAACTCAGACCGGGCACTCGGATCGTGTCCCACTCCTTCGACATGGGCAACTGGAAACCCCAGCGTACCGTGCAGGTAGGTGGTACTACCATTTATTTATGGATTGTTCCAAAGCAATAAGCAGTCGCAGAATTGCATGACTGTGTATAGAATGAGACTCTATTCTCAAAAACCTAAATTTTATTTCCCGAATGCTAATGCAAGATTTTTGGACGCAGGTTTTAGAGTTTGCCCAAACCACGGCGAAAAATATCGGCAGTCAGTTAATTGCCGATTTCGGCAAATTGCAGCCAACTCGTAAGGAAGACGGAACGTTGGTGACGCAGGCAGATAAATGGGCGGATAAAGAGATTCGAGACGCGATCGCAACTGTATTCCCCGACCATGGCGTTCTCACCGAAGAAACCGAACATATTTTTCCGGCTAACGATTGGTGTTGGATCGTCGATCCCATCGACGGCACGACCAACTTTACGCGAGGAATTCCGATTTGGGGCATTTCTCTGGGATTGCTTTATCGAGGAACGCCTGTTTTTGGTTTTGTCCACCTGCCGCAGCTAAATCAGTCTTTCTATGGCTATTGGTATGGAGAGTCGGGACTGACTGGTCCGACTGGGGCGTATATGAATGGCGAACCGATTCACACCAGCCCCGACAATCCCAGTAAAAATCATCTTTTTAGCATCTGTGCTCGCAGTACCGACGTTCTTAAGCGCCCGTTTCCTTGCAAAATTCGCACCATTGGAGTAGCAAGTTATAATTTACTTCTCGTGGCATCTGGGGCTGCCCTTGGCGGAGTCGAAGCAACGCCTAAAATTTGGGATATTGCCGCCGCGTGGGTCATCGTACAGGCAGCAGGCGGCGTGTTTGTTTCCTTAGCTGCACAACCGATATTTCCTCTCAAAGTGGGCCACAATTATGGCGATCGCTCTTTTCCCTGTTTGGCAGTCAGTCGGGCTGAGTTGGTATCCGTTTTCAAACCATTAGTTGAATTTCTGGGCAAAAAAGTTTAGCTAATGAAGAGACGCATTAATGCGATCGCGCTCATTCTCTGTTCGCTCGCAATTATACTTCTGGGAACTCACTCCGTTGCCAACACTCAAGAATCGCAATTTTTAACGGGAAAATTCCCAGATATTAGCGGGCTAGCTTGGCTGGAAGGAGATAAATTCATCGCCGTTCACGATGCTAAAAATTTCCAGAGCGACATTCAACCCAGAGCAACCCTGATAGAACTTCCTCAGTCATCGAGGGGAATTTTCTGGCGTTTTCTTAATCTTAACTGGAATGATTCATCGGAGATCGCTCAAGATTTAGAAAGCATTTCTCGCATCCCCAATACTCAATACTTTCTGTTAGCAGAAAGCGGTTCGCTAGGTCAACAATTTGCTCGAATTTTTTTAGCACAATACCAGCAACCACAATTAAAAATTATTGCTTTTACTCGGTTCCCTACACCCGTTAGCAATGTTGAAGGAACTGCGGTGGCAAAAGTTGGAGAACAGTTAATCTTTCTTTATGCGGAAAGGGCAGAAGGAAAACCCGCAACCGAGATCCGATGGGCATCGCTATCGCTACAGCCATTAAAGATTGGTTCGATTGAGGAAGTGACTTTTACTAATCCTATTCCTGGCGATTCTGAAGTTCGCCTAATTAGTGCGATGGAAATCGATCGCGAGAGCCGACTTTATGTCGCCTCAACTTCCGATCCCGGTAATAAAGGACCTTTTAGTAGTATTATCTGGCAAATCGGCGCGATCGCGGAAAACGAAAACGGCAAGCCCCAGATAGTTTTGTGCGACACGCCAAAGCGTTTAGCGAATGTCGATGGCTTCAAGGTAGAAGGTCTTGCGATTCGCGAACTCAACAATAGTAAAGGAGAAATTTTCGTTGGCGTGGATGACGAAAACTATGGCGGTACGATTCGCCCCCTACCGATCTCGTTTTAACGGACCGCCTGTTTCAACATCATTCGGAGTTAAGCGAGGGGGCTGGCCATTAACTCCAATAGATTTAAGAAACCGAGCTACCAAAGCTCATCACTCTCTTGGATGGCTTGATGTCTTCTTTTTCATCAAAAATTGTCAGAGTAACTGGCTTGGTTCGCTTGATAATGACTGCAATTCCCTGCGCTTTTTCTTGTTGCAAGTCTTCGATGTATCCCCCTTGAGCCATGCGAGCCTCTTCGTAACTCATAAAGGGACCGAAATAGTAGGTACATTTAGGGTAATCGGTGACGATTTCTATCCAGTAGGCTAATCCCAAAAGATTGAGTATCCAAAGCAAAAATTCTTTCATTACCTTCCCCAGCTTGGCTTTGTTCAAATTTTCTATGTAAACTCTATATCTTATTTTTTAACAAATCTTGATGTTTCGTTATCGAGCGTCTTTATTTGTTATACTTCCTTACCTTCCTTTTGGGAAGTATCTGAGAAGACAGATTCGGGCTTTGATAAATAAAGTTTATCTGACCAGCGCTGGCGATAAATCTCGTAAAGAGCGATCGCGGCTGATACAGAAGCATTCAAGCTAGGCGTTTTCCCCGCTAAAGGAATCGTGACTAGCTCGTCGCAGGAGCGTTGCGTCAGCAAACTCAATCCTTCTCCTTCCGATCCGATAACTAATCCTATAGCCCCGTGCCATTTAATACTGTGTAGTGGTTTACCCGATCCCGCCGCAGTGCCATAAATCCAAAACCCTGCCTGTTTTAACTCTTCCAGGGCACGAGTCAGATTAACCACTCTGGCGACGGGAAAGTGTTCCAGCGCACCAGCCGCTACTTTCATGACTGTAGACGTGATCCCGGCCGCTCGTCGTTGGGGAATGACGAGTCCCTGCGCTCCAAAGGCTTCCGCCGTGCGAATAATTGCTCCCAAGTTGTGGGGATCGGTGATTCCGTCGGCAATCACGATGACGGGTTCTGGAGTAGTGGCTTTGGCTCGTTCGATTAAATCGGCTAGTTCGATATAGGCATGAGGAGCGATTTGAGCCGCTATGCCCTGATGATTGGCTCCATGGGTAATTCGATCGAGGCGGGAAGAGTCAACTTCATCAATAACGGTTCCCTTGGCTTTGGCATCTTGAAGAAGCGAGAGAAAGCGAGAATCATAGCGTAATTTGGGAACAATCCAAATCCGATTGAGCTGGCGATCGCTCTCTAAAGCCGCTATGACGGGATGGCGACCGTAGACGAGATCGCTAGCCTCTTCTTCGACAGCTTGAGGGGTCGGCAGGCGCTTGCGACTGACTGGAAAATTGTCCGTGCGACCTTTAGCGGGAATGATTCGACGTTTTTTTGTGTCAGTCTCCCGCGCTTGGCGTTTCTTTTGAGCCATTCTTTGTTAAGAAATAATAATTTTTTTTGAGAAATCTACTCTAAATTAAGGTGTTCTAATAATTCATTTAAACGTCGAGGATTCTGAAGATAAAGATATCCAATCAAAGTCTCTAAACTCGTTGCTTGTTGATAGAGTTCGGGCGATAAACGGCGAGGTTTTCCCGTCGCAGCATTGCGCCCGCGCCTTAATATTTCCCGTTCCTCGTCGGTGAGATAAGATTCTAGCACGCGCAAACAAGCTGCTTGGCTTTCTGCTCGAACTTGAGCAACCACGCGATCGTGGTAATCGGATAACCGTTTTGGAGGCAGCAGATAGCGAGTTCGCACGTACAATTCGTAGACTGCATCCCCAATGTAAGCTAGCGATGCTGGCGACAATTGACTGATTAGATCCGCGCGTTCGGTATCGGTACAGGCAATTTCACAGCCAACATCTGTCCCTTGGGAGAGGGAAGGGACGAACACGAGATTAACTGGATTCCACTTTGACTGCTGTACGTCCACCCCTATCGTTGACCTCGATTTTTTTCGTGACCCTTCAACTTTCTGCTGGCCAGAGCATTAGGTAATAGTCGATCGCGACTCCTTCTTTTTCTAGGGTAGCTATTTTGTGACATTAGCGATCGCTGCGTCTACCGAAGGTTGAAGAGAGAGAAAATTTTCGAGACGAACGAGTTTCACCGTCTGGGTAACGCGGGGATTGGTAACGATTTGCAGGCTGCCTCCTCCCGTTTTGGCTTGCTTGACGAGCTGAACGAGAGCGCCCAAACCAGAACTGTCGATGAAGTCGATTTGCGAGAGGACTAAGATAACGTTCTTGGGACCTTCATCGATATAAGTGCTGAGGACTTTCCGAAAAGTCGGTTCGGAAAAAGCATCTAACAAACCAGTCAAACGAAAGATTTGGTAGTTGTCCTTGACTTCACGAGTTCCTCTCAAACTGACGGTCAAGTTTAGTTGCTCAGGAATAGCTTCCCTCCTTAGTCATCATAGGGTTAACAGGTCAATGCTATAGTATAGCGCAGTCTGAATTCTCAGTTATCAACTCTCAATTTTGAATTTAGCGGGGACGGCGCGGTAAAAATCGCTAATCAGTCATTAATCCTGCACGACCTCTCTCGATAGAGAGATTACTGCCTGCCGCTCGCGTCTCTACCGATCGCCACTCCTAGCGCGTTTCTCTTTCATTAATTTTACAAACTGCTCGAATAAATAGTCAGCGTCGTGGGGGCCGGGACTGGCTTCTGGATGATACTGCACCGAAAAGAAAGGTAAAGATTTATGGCGCAATCCCGCTACCGTGCGATCGTTTAAATTCAAGTGAGTAATTTCTACCTCTGGATTTAAGGTATCGGCATTAACCGCAAACCCATGATTTTGGCTGGTAATCTCCACTTGTTGGCACAAACCCGCCGGTTGATTCAATCCCCGATGTCCAAACTTCAGCTTAAAGGTTTTTGCCCCCAGAGATAACCCCAAAATTTGGTGTCCCATACAAATGCCAAAGGTAGGCATACCTAATTCTAGAAGCGCTCTGGTCGTTTCAATTCCCTCGGTATTCGCTGCCGGATCTCCGGGACCGTTGGAGAGGAAAATGCCATCGGGATCGTATTTGAGGATTGTTTCTACAGTTGTATCGGCGGGAACGACGATGACGCGACAGCCATAACTAGCCAAACGGCGCAGAATATTTCGTTTGATGCCGAAATCGATCGCGACGACCGTCAGGGTTTCTCTGTCTCCATCGCCATCAAGGGGACGAAACTCCCAATGAGGATCGGTTGGGTTAGTCCATTCGTAGACTTCTCGGGTGGTAACTTCTTTAACCAAATTCAATCCCGCCATACTCGGCGCCGCTTGCACTTGGCGCAATAACGTTTGAGGGTCGAGAATTTCAGAGGAAACGCCGCCATTCATCGCGCCGACCGAGCGAATCTTGCGCGTGATAGCACGGGTATCCACGCCGTAGATCCCAGGGATATCATGTTCGACGAGATAGTCTGGTAAGGATTTAGTTGCCCGCCAGTTACTAGGGCGATAGGTGATGTTGCGGGCGATGACGGCTTTGACATGGGGGCGATTGGATTCTTCATCTTCCGGGTTGACGCCCACATTGCCCAATTCTGGGTAAGTAAAGGTAACGAGTTGACCGCAGTAACTGGGATCGGTTAACACTTCCTGATAGCCGGTCATTCCGGTGTTAAATACCACTTCTCCGACTGCCGTTCCCGTAGCGCCGAACGACCATCCTCGATAGGAAGTTCCGTCGGCAAGAACTAATAGGGCTGGCTTAGCCTCTGCAATTGGCATAGACGTTCAGATTGATTTGCTAATAAGCTATCATTATATTTTTGGGCGGCGAGCGATAGACTAGAATAGATAGCCAATTTAATCTATCGATAAAGTTTGCCCGATTGACGAACGTTTTGCGATCGCAATAATCATAGCAGATCGCAACTAGCTCAAAGAGGCAGAGTCCCAATCCCTAAAAGGGCGAATAAACCGTATGAGTCCCAGAAAATTGACTGACGAGGATAAACAAGAAATTCTTAAGCTTTATCGGCAAACGGAGGAGACTACCTCTACCTTAGCCGATCGCTATGGGGTGAGTAGCTCGACGATCAGTCGCTTCCTCAAAAGTCATTTATCTGAGGCAGAATACGAAGATCTGATCCAGCAAAAACGTTTGGCAAGAACGCCCGGAAAGCCAATCCCCCTCGCTAGCGAAGAAAAAGCAGTCGAACCGGTCAAACCCGTCCCTCTGCGCTCAGAGGTTGCGGAAAGCTTCCCCCCTGAAGATAAAGCGGCTGCTTTACAAGAGTGGACGATTTCGACTCCAAAAGCCGAAGAATTCTTCGACAATGAAACCGTCGCCCCTGTTGGCGAGGTGGTTGCCTTAGGGGAAATTATTGGAGAAGATTTAGTTAGTCTCGATGAAGATGAAGACGAGTTAGAAGAGGAAGACTACGAAGATTGGGAAGAGGAAGAAGTAGAGGCAGCTTATACCCCATCTATTTCGCCTAAAGTTAAGATTCAAGTGTTACCTTTATCAGCAGCTGCGTTCCCAAAAACTTGTTATTTGGTGATCGATCGCGCAGCTGAGTTAATCACTCGACCCTTAAAAGATTTTGCCGACCTCGGTAAAATTCCGGCTGAAGAATTTCAGCAAAAAACGCTTCCCGTTTTTGATAATCAT
The DNA here is from genome assembly GCF_001904635.1 of Hydrococcus rivularis NIES-593. GTDB lineage: Bacteria > Cyanobacteriota > Cyanobacteriia > Cyanobacteriales > Microcystaceae > Hydrococcus > Hydrococcus rivularis. The sequence goes on along the minus strand of NZ_MRCB01000012.1, from coordinate 25,675 downwards.
CGAGTGGCAAGACGTTTTTCTAATCGCTCTCAACGGGTTATTAAAGTTCCCGACGGTCGCATGCTTCATAAAACTAGCTCCTATCTGCAAGCAAAAGGAATTACTCGTCTTTTGATGGACGGACAAATCTATTCTTTGTCCCCTTCCTAAGATGATATCTGACTTGAAATTGCCTTAATTGGAGGATTGCGAGCTAAAAACAGCTAGGCTTGTAAGCATTTTTGAGAGTTGGGCAGATAAGGACGCATTGCCATACGTCCTTATCAACAATAGCAGGTCATCACTTATGTCGGATATGCTCGTAAACCCCTAGATATTTTTCGCCGGGATGATTCCAGGAGTAGTCGTACGCCATTCCCTGCATGGCAAGTTGGCGGAATTCTTTGGGAGAGGTATACCATAGCTCAAGCGCCCGTCCCAAAGCCGACTCCAAAGCGTGATTGTCGGGTTGGAAGAATACATAACCGTTACGTTCTTCTGGCAAGTGCAATTCATCATAGTCATAATCAAATACCGTATTCAGCAAACCGCCAACTCCCCGGACAATCGGTATGGTACCATACTTCAAGCCAATCATCTGCGTTAGTCCGCAGGGTTCGTAGTTGCTAGGGACGACGATGATATCTGCTCCCGCATAGATTAAGTGGGCGAGTTCTTCGTTAAAACCGAGTTCTAAATGACAGTCTGGGTTGTCGTTAAGGTGACATTTTTCGTGCCAGAACCAAGAGCCGATCGCCGATTCTGTAGGCGAACCCAACAGGACAAATTGCGCTCCTCTGTTGAGCGAGTAGTAAATTGAATGATGCACCAGATGAACGCCTTTTTGATCGTCGAGCCGACCGATGTAACAAACTAACGGCTTATCGGCATCGCGTAACAACAGCCTTTCTCGGAGGGCTTTTTTGTTCTTGGCTTTTTCCTCGAAGTTATCTACGCTGTAGTGATAGGGAATATAGTTGTCTAGTTCCGGATTCCAGATATTGTAATCGATGCCGTTGAGAATGCCGCCAAATTTATGATGGTGGATTTCTAAGGTGTGACCCAGACCGCAGCCAACCTCGCTGTAGCGGGCTTCCCAGGCGTGGTGAGGCGAAACGGTGTTGACAAAATTGGAGTAGACGATGCCGCCTTTCATGAAGTTAATTGCGGTATCGTTAAAGTTATCCCGCAAGCGATCGTAACTAAAATAATAGGGTTCGTTGTTCAGCCCCGTTGCCCAAAGAACGTCTACGCCCGCAATACCTTGGTGCTTAAAATTGTGGATGGTATAGCAAACTCGCTGGTTCCACATCCCATGCCATTTATAAATCTCGAAGAGCATGACTGGGACTAAACCCGTTTGCCAGTCATGGCAATGGATGATATCAGGACGCTTGTTGCTGACTAACAGAAACTCTAGGGCAGCTTTGCTAAAGAAGGCAAAGCGCATATGATCGTCCAAAGCACCATAGTAGTGACCTCGGTTGAAGAAATTATCCCCAGAGTGAGGTTGAATAAAGAAACAAAGCCGTCCGTGTACCCAGCCACAGAACACGGTACAGTGAATAGTGCTCCCATACCAAGGCACCCACAGATCCCGGTAGGCTTCGTGGAGTCCCCAAATCTGGTCGTACCTCATGCAATCGTACATGGGGAGAATAATCTCGACACAGTGACCCCGAATTTCTAATTCCCTGCTGAGTCCGTAAACAACATCTCCTAAACCTCCGGCTTTGATGACCGGGGCGCACTCAGAGGCTATATGTACGATATACACTTCTTTTTCCTCACTTAATTAAAAATTAATCTTTAGATCTTTACAAAAGTATATATTTTTCTATGCCCAATGGTAGATGTTATTGCAAGCAGTAAAAGACGTGGTCAAATTCAAAAATGCTTGTAACGCATTGAGTTCATTGCTATGCCCGTACTGGCAACAAAAAAATTAGACAAACTTGCGATCGCGATTGACAAGTAGGGAGGCAAAATTAAATAGGCGTAGTGCGGAAAGTGTAGCGGAGCCGGAGGCTCTCAGTCCGTAGGACATAACCCGAAGAGCGAGCATCTTGCTCGCATTACAATAATCTGGAAATTAATTCTGCTCGCCTACTTAATTGTGGAAAATCTCGGCTAATTACCTATCCCCCATAACCCTGAAATATCCGTACTTGAGCAGCAAAGGAAAGGTTAGAGTTGTCACGGTTGTTCGATCCGATTTATCTAATTTTCTCTTCCACTCATCATCTAGCTTTATCGTGATAGTTCCGCTGTCGGTTCGATTGGGATTGCCGAATACGCTGTGACTGATACCCAGTCGAACCTCATTTTCTGATGCGAATGGCAGTTGCGAAGGTTGCTCTTCTAGCAGATTTAGGATTTGTTGAATTGCTAGCTTAGGTTTAGCGGCAAAATCTTCATAAAAAAGTCTCAAATATTTTCCCGAAACTGTTCTAGAAAGCGATTCAGTCACGAGATTGCGGATATTCCAACCGAGAGAGTTATCGCGAATTGTGTAAGTTCCCAATCCTTTTTTCTGGCGCTGCGACCAAGAATAGGCAGTGGCGCGAGGATCTCGAATTAAATGAATGATATAGAGATCGATTCCTGGCATCATTGACAGTGCGTAGGCATAACCGGGATGGTTGGAATCGTCAACGATAACTCGACTTCCAGTTACCTCATAAATGGCGCGATAAAGCTTATCTAAAATAGCGTGATAGTTTTCTAAACGAGACTTTAATTTTGAGCGAGCATTGGGAAGAAATTTAGCTAATAAGACTTCTTGGGTGCGAGGTTCGCTGCTGCGCTGCAAGCGAGTGATTTCTGGAGGGTCGATTTTATCGATCCCTCCAAAAGCGCGATCGCAAATTGCCTTCCAAATCGGACATTCTCGCACTAAAACGCCGCACCCGCACAAGCCATTTGGTTTTAGTCCATCTACCCAAATCGTTCGCAATTCGCCGCCATGGAAAAAACCGTCAATTTGCCCCAAAATTCTGGCTAATATAGTGCTGCCACTGCGTCCCCATCCTGAAATATAGAGAACCTTTATCTTATTGTTATCCATATCCCTAAACTTTTTATACCCGATCGCCCAACCGCAATTATATGAAAATTCTCCAAATTATCCCGTCTATTTCTCTTGTCTATGGCGGTCCTAGTCAAATGGTGCAAGGACTCTCGACGGCACTGGCGGCTGAAGGAATCGACGTTACCATTCTCACGACGAACGCGAATGGAGACGCGGGCCAACCTCCCCTCGATGTCCCGATTGGCAAACCCATCCCTCAAGACGGCTATCAAATCATTTATTTTCCCTGTTCTCCTTTCCGTCGCTATAAGTTTTCCCTCGGTTTATTGCGCTGGTTGGCTAAGCACGCTTGCGATTACGATTTAGCGCACATTCATGCCCTATTTTCTCCCGTCTGTACGGCAGCAGCAACGATCGCGCGATGGCAAAATCTGCCCTATATTCTACGCCCGCTGGGAACGCTCGACCCGTCAGATTTACGCAAAAAAAAGCAATTGAAGCAACTTTATGGATTGCTCTTGGAAAGACCCAATCTCGCGGGGGCAGCTGGAATTCATTTTACTACTCAAGAAGAATGTAAAATCTCCGAACGCTTTGGCATTCAAACAAAAGATTTAGTCATTCCTTTAGGAGTAAGCCTGCCCGAAAATTTGCCTTCTTTGGGACAAGCACGCCAGCAATTTGGCATTCCTGACGATCTCCCCCTGCTGTTGTTCATGTCCCGCATCGATCCCAAAAAAGGCTTAGATTTGCTCGTTCCGGCTTTGGAAGCGCTCTTAAAAGAAGGATTGCCGTTTTATTTTGTACTGGCGGGGTCGAATCCTCAGGATCCAGATTACGAGAAACAGATCCGAGAAAGCGTACAAGCTTCCGAACTGTCAAGCTGTAGCACAGTTACGGGTTTTGTATCGGGAGATTTTAAGTTAGCACTCTTGCAAGATGCGGATATTTTCGTTTTGCCTTCTTACTATGAAAATTTTGGTCTGGCAGTGGCTGAGGCGATGGCGGCGGGAGTGCCAGTGGTGATTTCGGATCGCGTTTATATTTGGCAAGACGTGCAGGATGCTGGTGCGGGATGGATCTGTTCGACTGAGGTTGAATCTTTAACCGAAACGCTGAGGTCAGCTTTAGAAACGGTTGAAGAAAGAAAACTACGAGGTTCCAACGCTCGTAAATTAGTTATAGAACGCTATAGCTGGAGTGCGATCGCCAAACAAACCATTTCAGTCTATCAGTCTATTATCGACTAGCGCGATCGCTATTTTGGGATTTAGCCGGACGAATAAGGATATTTAAAGAATGTCTGCTTATTGCTACCAACCTAAAAAGCCTAGCCTTCGTCTTAACTGGCTTTTACCTCAATTTGCTTAACCCAAACTCAGGTTACTTAGGTTAAAAAGGCTGGTAGTGCAAGGAAAAATAAAAACCATTGTCTTGTAATGAATCGCCTTTGTTATATAAGCTTTAGCCATTGAAATCGGGTAGACGCTATGGTCCCCCTTTTCGTTTACTCCCTAATCTCGTTGGCTATAGCTATAGGAGTTATAGAACTTCTTCTAAGCGTTGTTGATTTAAGGGTCGATCTGTGCATCGTTCGATGCGCGATCGCACCTATCCTTCTTGCAAGCGATCTAAACCATTGATTTCAATCTTTTCGAGTTTACCTTCAACGACTTGAATTTGGACGATCCCGCTGTTGAGGTCTTGATTGCTGGGCAAAAAAGCCCCAGAGTTAATGTAACCATTGTCAACATAGAATTCGGTAATTTTAGAGCGCAGACAAAGTAATTCTTCAGTGGTTCCAAATTAATCTTACTTTATCGAAAAACAGCTTATAAAAGCTGTTTTTATGGAAATAACTAGGAATGCCCGGTCGCGAGATTGGGAAGCCTGCGCCATAGTCTTTGATTTAGCGCAGGAGGATGTCACAGTATAGGGAGATGATGAAAGATAGGTGCGGTGCGATCGCAAAAACTAAATCCCAACTTCAAAAGCAAGACCTGCTTCGACATGGCTACGGTTACCGAGAAGAGTTTGTTCCGCTTCGTTGGCATAAAAATATGTTCCTGGCACGAGAGAATTTTGGAAACGATCGATTGGCGTACCCAGGTTAGAGCCTGCCCCGTAAGCGTAAAAAGCAAGATCTTCTTCGACAAAGTTGGGATTGTTTCGCTTAATTTTTTGGCTTTTGCTAGCAATAACTATCAGCACAGTAAATAACTTTGTGTTTTGTCCTGTGCTTAGAAGAGCAGGACTAAACGTTTGTGCCATTGCTTCTCCTAATACCCAAAAAAGTTAGGATAGTAGTAGCCGAAATGACTGATGCTAGCCTATAAATAGCGTTCGGAGCCATAGAGTCAAAAAGTAAAAATTCTCTCTGGAATTGACTAATAGCGATCCTATTGGGTCAATTTTTTGTGAAAAATTTTATAATTTATAGCTTACCTCATCTCGCATCGTTGGTTTATCAATGAAACAGCAGCAACATAAAATTCAATTACGTCAAGAACTGTTAAAAAAACGGCGATCGCTGCCTCAAGATATCTGGCGAGAAAAAAGCGATCGCCTCTGCGAGAAGTTACAAACACTATCGCTATTTATCGAAGCAAAAACCGTTCTTGCCTATTTCAGTTTTCGTCAAGAACCGGATCTCAGTCCCTTATTTACTGCTAACCGTCGCTGGGGATTTTCGCGCTGCGTTGAAAAGTCTTTAGTTTGGCATCGCTGGCGTCCCGGCGATCCCTTACAATCCGGAATTTACGGCATTGATGAACCCTTCCCCGATGCGCCGTCCCTACACCCTTCACAAGTCGATCTCATTCTCGTTCCTGCTGTCGCTTGTGACTACCAGGGCTATCGTTTAGGTTACGGAGGAGGGTTTTACGACCGCTTGCTCGCTTCTCCTCAGTGGTCGAAGATTCCTACAGTGGGAGTTATCTTTGATTTTGCACATTTACCCCAACTTCCTGTCGAACCTTGGGATAAAAGATTGCAAGCTGTCTGTACCGAAACAAGCACTTTTCTTTACTAACTTTTACAAAGTATTCGAGTATTTTTGCTTAAACTTATCAATCATCATTTGGTTAAAAATTCTCAATTTTTAGTATTAAGTTTTATTGAATTAAACCTCTCTCTGGGCTAGCCTTGCTATTATAAAAGTCCAACTTCTAGCTGTTATTTATTTCTGTTACAAAAATTCGTAAATTTTCAAAGATTGTCTTAAGGAATTATGAAACACTACTGCGATGGTTGGATTCAGGAATGGTGCGACAATAATGGCTGGACGGACTTGTTTATGGAACGTCGCGACTTTTATTGGGCGTTTCCTCCGGGTGCAGTAATTCCAGAACCAATTCCTACTAAAACTCTAAGAGCAATTAAAGCGGAAAAGGGATTGTGTCCTGAAGAAAAAGTGTGGATAATTTCTGCTACGGTGTTAGCGCTCGTTGCTGCTGCGCTTAGCTATATTCTGCGGTGTCCTATGCCGATTGTCTTTGCTTTTGCCTTTGCAGCTATTACTGTCGCTCAACTGGAAGTTGAAGAGATTTAAATGAAAATAAAAGCGGTGCGTTATGTTACAGCATAATAAACCGCTTTAATGGCTTAGAGGATGTCTGAAAAGGATTCTTTGCCATTGTGAGTGGAGTCCTCCTTCACTTCGTTCGAGGACAGGCTCCGCCCAACGAAGAATCTAGCTTATAGAGATGCAAGCACTAGCTAATCGCTTCGCCCTTGCATGTTATGTCGATCCGAAACCAATCGATCACCAAGCGGGAAAGGCAATCAGAGAAATCCCGATTCCCAACGCCAATCCGACAAAGACTTGAAAGGGGGTATGTCCCAATAATTCTTTGAGCCGTTCCTCATTTAATTGGTGTCTGTCGTGAAAAAATTCATCGAGAATTTGATTGAGAATTCGCGCCTGTTTGCCCGCCGCCTGACGAACGCCTGCCGCATCGTACATAACAATTACCGCAAACAGACAAGCGATCGCGAATTCGGGCGACGACCACCCCGCTGTCAATCCCACGCCAGTTGCTAGCGACCCGACTAGGGCAGAATGAGCACTCGGCATTCCCCCCGTCGTCACCAAATATCGTAGGTTAACCTTCCCATTTCTGATTAATTCAATAAAAAATTTCAGTCCCTGAGCGATAAAACAAGCCAGAAGCGAAACTATTAATACCCGATTGCTCAAAATTGTTTCAAAATCGTACATGATAAATGGTTTTAGGCGGTTTAGTGTTTGCGGGTCACGATATAGCTGGCGATCGCTCTTAAGGGTTCTGCTTCCTCCCCATAAGAAGCTAACTCAGCAATAGCCGCATCCACTAGCTGCTGGGCTTGTTTTCTCGATTCCTCTAGTCCCCATAGACTCGGATAGGTAGCTTTTTGCGCCTGTAAGTCTTTTCCTGCCGTTTTCCCCAATTCTTCTTGCGTAGCCGTAACATCTAAAATATCGTCTACGATCTGAAAGGCTAAACCGATATCTTGCGCGTACTTAGACAACCGTTGGATCTCGTCATCCGATGCACCCGCTAGTATAGCTCCCGAAACTACCGACGTTTCCAACAAAGCTCCGGTTTTGTGGGTGTGAATAAACGTCAGGGTATCGACGGAAATGTCGGGTTGGCCTTCCGATTCTAAATCTAGCACTTGACCGCCCACCAATCCGGCTGCGCCTACGGTACGACCCAGACGGGCAATGACATCTAGGATTCTCTGAGGGGGAACGTTTTGAGTCTGAGCGGCTACGTATTCAAAAGCGTAAGCCAACAAACCGTCGCCTGCTAAAATCGCAATATCTTCGCCAAAAACTTTGTGGTTGGTTAACTTGCCCCGCCTGTAATCGTCATTGTCCATGGCTGGGAGGTCGTCGTGAATCAATGACATGGTATGAATCATTTCTAGGGCGCAGGCGGTCGGCATCGCCATTTCTGTTGTTCCGCCAGTCAGTTCGCAGGTTGCAAGGCAAAGAATCGGGCGCAAGCGCTTTCCCCCTGCCAATAGCGAATAACGCATCGCCTCGTAAATTTTTTCTGGCTTGCCGATGGAGAGCGATCGCTCTAAAGCAGCTTCTACCAACTGTTTTTTTTCCTCTAGGTAGAAAGCCAGATCGAAATTTGACGATTGTTTCTCCTCTGCTACTATTTCATCTGTCGTGACCATGTTTTAATTGCCTTGAACCTACCAACTTTTTTAATTATTACCCGATGTGACGCTTTCAGATACATTTAGTCGAGCTAATTTCTTGAACTAAATTTAAAATAGTATTAAGGCTTTTTCGCCTCGTCAATCGTGCCAATCATGTACAGGGATTTCTCTCGATAGTCAGAAAACTCGTCGTTGAGAATGCGATCGCACCCTGCCAATGCCGCTTCGAGTTCCACAAATTTACCTGGCAGTCCGGTGAATTGCTCGGTAGAAAAGAACGGTTGGGTTAAAAACCTCTCCAGCCGCCGCGCTCGATAGACGATCTGGCGATCGCTCTGGGAAAGTTCCTCCAGCCCCAGCATAGCAATGATATCCTTGAGTTCCTCGTAGTTGGCTAAAGTTTGTCGCACTGCTTGAGCAATGCGGTAGTGCCGCTCGCCTACGATTTGGGGCATCAACATTTTTGAACTGGACTGAAGCAAATCTACGGCAGGATAGAAGCCCTCGCTAGCCCGTTTGCGAGACAGCACGATCGCCGCCGAGAGGTGGGAAAAGGTATGGACGGCAGCGGGATCGGTGAAATCGTCGGCGGGGACGTAGACTGCCTGGATCGAGGTAATTGCTCCCATTGCCGTATTGCAAATGCGCTCTTCGAGTTCCGCCAACTCCGTAGCCAGAGTAGGTTGATAGCCCACGCGAGAAGGCAACTGTCCCATCAATCCAGAAACCTCTGCCCCAGCTTGGATAAACCGGAAGATATTATCGATTAGCAGCAAAACATCTTGCCTGGCATCGTCCCGGAAGTACTCCGCGATCGTCAGGGCGGCGTGACCTACCCGAAATCGCGCTCCTGGCGGTTCATTCATCTGCCCGAAGACCAAAACCGTATTGGGCAAGACCCCCGTTGTCTGCATTTCCTGATACAGTTCCTGGGCTTCCCGACATCGCTCGCCAATGCCGCAAAAGAGGCTGACTCCCCGATGCTGCTGCGCCATGTTATGGATCGTTTCGGTAATCAACACGGTTTTGCCAACGCCAGCGCCGCCCAAGAGTCCGGCTTTGCCGCCCCTCTCCAAGGGGGCGAGAACGTCGATCGCCTTGATCCCCGTTCGGAGGATCTCTGAAGTTGTCGCTCTTTGCATGAGAGATACGGGTTTGGCGTGCAGCGATCGCCACTCCCCTCCCTGTAAGGGTTCGCCGCCGTCGATCGCCTCTCCAAATACGTTCAACATTCTGCCGAGCAACCGCTCTCCTACAGGGACTTTTAGGGAATGTCCGCGATCGATTACTGGCGAACCGCGAGCTAATCCTGCCGTTGGCGTAAGGGCGATCGCCCTGACCATCTCGGCGTTGAGATGAGCGACGACTTCAATTTGCACTCTGCCATTTTCTCCCGCCGCCAACTGATGATAAAGCTCTGGCAAGTGCTTGGGAAAATAAGCATCGATAACGCTCCCTCTTACTGAAACTACAGTACCTTGGTTCATCGTATCTACTGAGTCTTATGGGATGATTTTCAAAAAAGATATTTGCCTGGGAAAATTATCTCTGTATTACACTAACTTAAAAATTGTTGCCAATAGTCTGAAGATAAATAATGGAAACAAGAAATTTTAAGATTAGGTTAGACAAGGTTGGACAACAAATAATCAGTCTATGTAAATTAACGTTATTCAATACAAAAGAATAATCTGTAATGTTATGTTAGAAATGGTAGGGTAATCGGAATTACTACTCCGTAAAAAAAATCAACATCTAAAGGCATTCTAAAGATTTTACCAAAATTTTTAGGAGTGCTGTAACATATGAGCATTTGTTAATTCGTAAAGAAACGCTCTATTTTGTAAAAGAGTCATTATTCTTATTCAAAACTTGCAAATAAAAACGCAAATGGCTCTCGAACAATTTAACGATTTGAAGGATTATCGTTTAAGTCGGTAACAAAGGAGAAACTTAATATGACTGTAGCTGTCCCAAAAGAGCTTGAGACAGACGAAAAATCTGTCTTGCGATCCAAAAAGCCTAAAAAAATCGGCGTACCTAAAGAAATTTATCCTAACGAGTGCCGAGTTGCTGTTACACCCGATACAGCTAAGAAGCTCCAAAAGCTGGGTTTTGAAATTTTCATTGAAGCAGGGGCGGGAGTAGCTGCAAATTTCTCCGATGAAGCTTACACAGAAGCAGGCTGTCGGATTGTTCCCGATACTCGAACGCTCTGGGCAGAATCAGATATTATTTTAAAAGTGCGCGCCCCCGAACCTCAAGAAGTCGAAATGTTTCCTGAAGGGGGAACCCTGATTAGTTTTATCTGGCCCGCCCAAAATCAAGAACTACTGCAAAAGCTAGCCGCTCGCCGAGCTACTGTATTAGCGATGGATGCAGTGCCGCGCATCAGCCGCGCTCAGAAAATGGATGCGCTCAGTTCGATGGCCAATATCGCTGGCTATCGGGCGGTAGTTGAGGCAGCCAATCACTTTGGGCGCTTCTTTACCGGACAGATTACGGCAGCCGGAAAAATGCCGCCAGCCAAAGTTTTAGTGATTGGTGCTGGTGTAGCCGGACTGGCTGCGATTGGAGCCGCCAAAGGATTGGGAGCGATCGTTCGCGCTTTCGATACTCGCCCCGAAGTGAAAGAGCAAGTCGAGAGCATGGGCGCAGAGTTTTTGGAACTGGACTTTAAAGAAGAAGGAACGGGCGAAGGCGGTTACGCCAAGGTGATGAGCAAGGAATTCATCGAAGCCGAGATGGCGCTATTTGCCCAGCAAGCGAAAGACGTAGACATTATCATTACTACGGCACTGATTCCAGGCAAACCTGCCCCGCGTCTGATTACCGAGGAAATGGTATCGAGCATGAAGGATGGTTCCGTCATTGTCGATATGGCGGCGGAACAGGGGGGAAACTGCGAAGTAACAAAGCCAGGAGAGGTTTATCGTTACAAAGGAGTAACCATTATTGGGTTAACAGATTTGCCCAGTCGCATGGCAACTCAGTCGAGTCAGCTTTATGGCACCAATCTTTGGCATCTGCTCAAAGATATGGGCGGGGCAGAAGACTATAAGGTCGATTTTGAAGACGAAGTCGTTCGAGGTGCTTTAGTACTCCACGAAGGAAAAGTCACTTGGCCCCCACCGAAACCCAGTACTCCCTCTCCCCAAACCCAAGCAACCTCTCAATCGCAAGCGGCAGCTTCAACAGTAGCCGCAAAAGAAACTCAAAAAAAGGGAATTAGCGGCTTACTCTGGATTGTACTGGCAGGTTTAGCGCTATTTGGAGTTGGAGCTGTTGCGCCGCCCTCGTTCCTGTCGCACTTCACGGTATTCGTCCTCGCTTGCTTTGTCGGTTGGCAGGTGATTTGGAGTGTAACGCCAGCGCTGCATACGCCTTTGATGAGCGTGACGAACGCGATTAGCGGCATCATCATTATTGGCGGCATGCTTCAGATTTCCGGTTCTCTGAATTCGCCAACCACGATCTTGGGCGCGATCGCAGTTTTGGTAGGAACCATTAACGTTTCTGGCGGCTTCCTGGTTACCCAACGGATGCTGAGGATGTTTAGCAAATAAAGAATTGGTTAGTGGTTAGCAGGAAGAAAATCACCGATCGCTAATAACCAACAACTAACAACTAACAAAAAAGGAAATTATGTCAAATAGCTTGCTATCAGTCGCATATATTGCGGCAAGTGCTTTATTTATTCTGAGCCTGGGGGGATTATCGCATCAGGAAACGGCGCGTAAAGGCAATATTTACGGCATCATTGGCATGCTAATCGCCTTTGTCGCGACCGCGTTGAGTCCCCAGGTAACGGGATATGGGCTTTTAGTTTCTGTAATCCTGCCGGGTGCTATTATCGGTGCGATCGTGGCTTCTCGCGTTGCCATGACCTCAATGCCAGAATTGGTGGCAATGCTGCACAGTTTTGTCGGTTTGGCAGCCGTGCTGGTGGGGATAGCTAATTATCTCAGCCCCGATCCTTCCTTAGTCGGGACAGAAGAAACCATTCACCAAATTGAAATCTATGTCGGAGTCTTCATCGGGGCAATCACCTTTACGGGATCGATAGTGGCTTTCGGGAAACTGCGAGCTATTATTAGCAGCAAACCCTTGATGCTGCCAGCACGCCACTTACTCAATCTGGGCATGTTAGTCGCTTCCGTATGGCTGGGATTTCAATTTATGGGCGCAGAGTTTCCCAACGGACTGCAACCCTTATTAATCATGACGGGAATTGCTTGCGTCCTAGGAATACATCTGGTAGCAGCTATTGGTGGTGCGGATATGCCAGTCGTGATTTCCATGCTCAACAGTTATTCCGGTTGGGCAGCAGCGGCAGCAGGATTTATGCTATCTAACGACCTGCTTATCATCACGGGGGCGCTAGTCGGCAGTAGCGGCGCGATTTTGAGTTATATTATGTGTCGTGCTATGAATCGCTCCTTTATTAGCGTGATTCTGGGCGGTTTTGGCGAAGGGGTAGGCAAAACCGCTGCGACAGCAGAACAAAAACCTGCCGGTAAAGTCAATTCAACGACGGTTGAAGAAACTGCCGAACTGTTACGCAATGCCAAGAGCGTTATTATTACCCCCGGTTATGGTATGGCAGTTGCCCAAGCACAGCACGCCGTATCGGAGATTACTAAGATTTTACGCGATCGCGGCGTTAACGTCCGCTTTGGCATCCATCCTGTAGCCGGACGACTTCCCGGACATATGAACGTACTGCTAGCGGAGGCAAAAGTACCTTACGATATCGTTCTAGAAATGGACGAGATCAACGCGGACTTCCCGAAAACGGATGTGGTGCTGGTGATTGGGGCTAACGATACCGTAAACCCCAGCGCCCTAGAAGATCCGAACAGTCCCATCGCTGGGATGCCCGTGCTAGAAGTTTGGAAAGCTGCTCATGTAGTTGTCATGAAGCGCAGTATGGCAAGCGGTTATGCAGGAGTCGAGAATCCTTTATTCTACAGAGAGAATACGCAAATGCTCTTTGGCGATGCGAAGAAGAATGTAGATGCCCTCCTAGTTCGCTTGCGCGAGGGCGCAGGCGTTGCCACAGAAAAAGCGTTAGTGGCAACGTGAGTTCGATGATAGTGTTTTAAAGCGATCGAGGGAACGGGAAGAGGAATTTTTCCCTTCCCCCTTCCCCGTCAATTGAAAATTGAGCGAAATTCAATCATCTCATCTCATACCCGAACAAATTGGGATCGACTTGTTGCAAATTTAAATCCGCTAATCCATATTCTGCCCAACGGCGATCGACCATTGCTGCCACATCGGGATCGGACTCCAAAACTGCGCCCCATTCGTGTTCGGTTTCGGGAGGAATTTTAGTTGTCGCATCGATGCCCATTCTGCCGCCCAAACCGATCTTTTGACTGGCAAAATCTAAACTATCAAATGGCGTTTCTGGCAGAATAAATACATCTCTTGACGGGTCAACTTTAGAACTAATTGCCCAAACAACTTGACGCGGATCGCGGATATTAATGTCTTTATCTACAACAATGACAAACTTGGTATAAGTAAATTGAGGCAGAGCACTCCAAAACGCCAATGCCGCCCGTTTTGCTTGTCCTGGATAGGCTTTGTCGATGGAGATAATGGCTGCTTTGTAACTAAGTGCCTCCATTGGTAAGAAAAAGTCAGTAATTTCTGAAACTTGTTGACGCAAAATCGGCGTATAGATTCGATTCAAAGCAATAGCCATCATTGCCTCTTCCTTGGGAGGACGACCGCTAAATGTGGTTAAATAAATTGGGTCTTTGCGATGGGTCATGCAGTGGAAACGAATCAGAGGCGAATCTTCCACGCCGCCGTAATATCCCATGTGATCGCCAAAGGGCCCGTCGGGTAATACCTCCCCAGGCGTAATCGTTCCTTCTAAGACGATTTCTGAGTTTGAGGGCACTTCTAAATCGAGGGTTTTGCATTTTGCCAATTGCACCCCCGAACCGCCATATAACCCAGCAAATAGCCATTCTGAGAGATCTACCGGAATGGGGGTAGCGGCTGCCATAATGATGAGAGGATCGACGCCGAGAGCGATCGCAACTTCTAACTTTTTCCCTCTCTGTGCCGCCTTGCGTAGATGTCTTGCCCCGCCGCGTACCGATAGCCAATGGACGGTCATGCTAGTTTTCGACTGGAGTTGCAAGCGATATACGCCGACGTTGGGCGTTCCCGTCTCGCAATCTTTGGTGATGACCAATCCCAACGTAATAATCTTGCCAGCATCGCCGGGATAGGGACGAATGAGCGGAATTTTGTTGAGATCTAAATTATCTCCTTCGACTATTACTTGCCGACAAGGTGGGAAAAAACTTTTTCCCGGTTTTGCTTTGAGGACATCGAAGAGAACTTTCCCAAAATCGACTGCTTGAGACAACTTTTTCGGAGGTTTGGGTTGTTGCAGCATTGCCAGTTTCTTTCCTAGTGCCTCTAACTCTTCGGGATGCTGCATGTTCATTGCCCAGCAAATTCTCTCTACCGTTCCCATCAAGTTAATCGCAACGGGAAAGGACGCACCTTTGACATTTTCAAACAGTAGGGCAGGACCCCCTGCTTGTAGCATTCGGTTAGAAATCTCGGCAATTTCGAGATCGGGATCGACCAGGGTGCTAATGCGTCGTAGTTGTCCCTTTTCTTCCAATAGTTTGATGAATCCCCGCAAGTCTCTTGCCATAATTGAAATAGTTAAAGCGCTCAAATTGGTCTACTTATACCAAGTTAGTAGAAATTAGATAGAGGTGCTCGTTCATGTTTTTAGTCACTGGGGCAACGGGATCGCTAGGTCGTCGCATCGTCAGACAACTCAGAGAACAAGAAACCCCCGTGCGAGCATTTGTACGGCTGTTTTCTCGTTACGAAGAATTAGAACATCGAGGGGCAGAAATTTTTATCGGCGATTTGCGACAAGATCGAGATATCGAGAAAGCTTGTCAGGGAGTCGAATATATTATTAGCGCCCATGGTTCCAATGGCGATCCGCAGGCACTAGATTATCGAGCTAATATAGCATTAATCGACCAAGCAAAAGCTAATAATGTCAAGCATTTCGTTTTTATATCCGTTTTGGGGGTAGATAGAGGATATGAAGATGCGCCCGTCTTCAAGGCAAAGCGAGAAGTCGAAAAATATCTCGTCGCTAGCGGGTTAAATTATACGATTTTACGTCCCTCTGGATTTGCGAATAACCTGCTTCCTTTGGCAGAACGATTTCGCGAGACTGGGATTTATTTACTCATCGGCGATCCCAAAAATCGTTCGTCGATTATTAGTACAGACGATCTTGCTAAAATTGCGATCGCATCGGTTAGCGTTGAAGGAGCCAAAAATCAGATTTTGCCCGTCGGCGGCCCCGACGTTCTCAAACGAGAAGATATTCCCCGCATTTTTTCCCGCCTATTTAACAAGGAACCCATTGTTATTAATGTTCCCCTATTTCTATTCGATGGTTTGCGGTCTGCAATAGGATTATTCAATCCTCAAACCCAACGTTCCCTTGGTACGCTGCGGACGCTGTTGGCAAACGAATTTTTCTGCACCCCTCAAGAAATTGCCCATCTTGAGTCCATTTACAATATCAAATTGGAGTCGCTAGAAAGTTTCTTGCGCCGTTATTTAGGAGGTTAGGATAATTCGTAATTCGTAATTTTTATTAGTTATTGGTTATTAGTTACACGGGACAAATAACACAGAACGCTTGTATCGGGAGCGCGATCGCAAAAGAGGATGTGCTTAAGTTGAACGACTAACAATAAAAAGCTGACTCGATATAATCGTGTAAAATCATCTGATATTCTGCCAAGATAATCGGTTTTCCTAGAACGATAGCGCGATCGCGCGTATCTGTCAGATGATTCGAGCCAATCTGACTTTTATGATAGCCAACCAAAGCCACGTCAAAGCGACAAGAAGACTCGGCTAAATCGGGACGTTCGGCTAGAAATAGTGCGGCTGCATGGCAAAGTTTTGCCTGTTTTTGGGGAGTAATCGCTAAAATTCCCTCACCATCCCAGTTTCCTCGACCGCGGGTTTTGATCTCGACAAAGGCTAGCGTATTGGAGGATTTAGCTTGGGCAATTACGTCAACTTCTCCCCAACGAGTAGACCAGCGATGATGTAGCGTTATCCAACCTCGCGACTCCAACCATTGCGACACTAATCGTTCTCCGAGTCTGCCGATTTTATGGTTCGATTGGCGATCGCGGGTCATAAACGAGAGACAATTCTTGATAGGATGACAGATATCTAGCCTAAAACAAATCCTTTTAAATTTACTGTTTTTCAAGAAACTTTCTCTATGTTAACCGCGATGGCGAACCGCACTCAGAATCAACAAACTTCTATTTTTACTGCGATCGCGCGTACATTATTAGTCTTATTAATCGCGATCGCATTGGTTTTCAACCCAATTGCCGCACCTGCTTGGGCGATCGATTATGGCAAACGAAATTTAGTCGAAAATGACTTTTCCGGTCAAGATTTGACCGATTCTATTTTCGATCATGCCAATCTGCGGGGGAGCAACTTCAGCAACGCAAAATTGCAAGGTGTACGCTTTTTCGCCGCTAATTTAGAATCAGCCAATTTCGAGGGTGCGGATCTCACTGGCGCCGATTTGGAATCGGCGAGATTAGTTCGCGCCAACTTCACCAATGCTATATTAGTCGGCGCTTTTGCTACTAATACGCTGTTTAATGGAGCGATTATCGACGGGGCGGATTTTACCGATGTTTTGTTGCGCCCCGATACCGAGAAAAAATTATGCGAAATCGCAAGGGGAACCAATCCAGTAACGGGACGAAACACCCGCGATACTTTAAATTGCTTTTAAAACTTTCTAGTATTTACTAACTCTTGACTTTTGAGCGATCGATGTCCTTCAACCTACTTCAGGAAATCGAAAAGCGGCGGGGTGAGAACTATCGCCTTCACCGCGAATATCTCAATGCTCAGTTAGTTCGCGTTCTCAATACGATTGGCTACGATCGCTGTTACGAACGGGGCGAAGGTGCCTATCTCATCGATGGCAAGGGCGATCGCTATCTAGATTTTCTCTCTGGTTTTGGGGTATTTGCCCTCGGACGCAACCATCCTGTCGTCAAAAAGGCTTTAGCCGATGTCTTGGACGCCGATCTTCCCGCGTTAGTTCAATTCGACTGCGCCTTATTGCCGGGAATGTTAGCCGAAGCGCTGTTGGCCAAGGCTCCCAAGTCGCTCGATCGCTGTTTTTTTGCCAACAGCGGCACGGAAGCGATCGAAGCTGCTATCAAGTTTGCTCGCTATGCGACGGGGCGATCGCGCATTCTTTATTGCGAGCAGGCCTTCCATGGCTTAACCTACGGCTCCCTGTCGCTCAACGGCGCTAAAGAATTTCGCCAGGGGTTTGAACCGCTGTTACCCGAGTGCGAGAGCATCCCGTTTGGAGATATCGACGCACTGGCTAGGGCAATGGCGACTGGAGATGTGGCTGCATTCTTCTTCGAGCCAATTCAAGGAAAAGGGGTTAATCTGCCAACCGATAGCTATTTCACCGAAGCACAACGGCTGTGTCGCCAGTATGGTACCTTGATGGTAGCGGATGAAGTACAGACGGGATTGGGGCGTACTGGCAAGTTTTTTGCTTTCGAACACTGGGGGATCGAACCGGACATGATTGCGATCGCCAAGGCGCTATCGGGCGGATACGTTCCTGTGGGAGCAGTTCTCTGTCGGGGCGCGATTTTTGAGCGGGTGTTTCACCGCATGGATCGAGCCTTAGTTCACGGTTCTACTTTCGGCAAAAATCCCCTGGCAATGGCAGCGGGACTGGCAACGCTTCACGTTTTAGAAGCGGAGAATTTAATTGAACATGCAGCGCGGATGGGCGAGGCTTTTACGAAGGTATTGCAACCGTTGACTGAAAAGTATGAATGCTTTTATGAGGTACGAGGCAAGGGATTGATGCTCGGTTTGGAATTCCGCGCGCCGAGATCGCTCCAACTCAAACTGGGCTGGACGATGCTAGAAACGGCACAAAAAGGACTCTTCAGCCAGCTCATTACCGTTCCTCTCTTTCAACGCCATCGGATTCTCACGCAAGTGGCAGGACATAATATGAATGTCATAAAACTCCTTCCGCCGCTGATTATTACCGAGCAAGAGGTGAGTGCTTTTGTTAACGCCTTTGAGGATGTTTTGGCAGACTGCCATCGCTACCCCGGTACGATTTGGGATTTTGGCAGTACTTTAGTGAAACAGGCGCTTAAAAGAGCCTAAGTTTATTTCATCGCCTCCAATAATGCCATGAGAGCGCTATTTTCTTTTTGATTAATGCTGCGATCGAGCCAAACAATGCTAACTGCGATGGGCAGCGCGATCGCAGCTAGATCGGGTTCCAATCCTTTGAGTAACTGGTCTGGGGATTGGGGAACTTTGAGAGCCGATTTAATGCCTGCGAGTATCGATCGATCTAAATTTAGACGCTCTAGCTGCGGGGAGATCTCGTCCCAGTTACTCGGCTGTTCTGTGCCAGCTTGGATTAGGTAAGCGAGTAACCGAGCTAATTTATTTTGCTGGGATAGACTCATGCGATCGTAGGTATCTGAGGAGAATTCATCGGTTTGAGGACTTTGTTCTAGATGCTGAAGAATTTTCTGCCAATCGCTCGCGTCACAGGATTCGGGCTTGCTGACGCTCAGACAAACGTGAATTCGATCGGATTGAGGAGCCAGATGAGTCACACAAGCGCGAACGCCCAGATAGCCAAGCCAGCGGGAAACGGTTTCCAGTAAAGTTTCACGAGTTTTCTGAGAGTTGGCCAGTAAGCGAATTTGAGTTTGTACCAGAGGGCGAACGATTTGTGAAAGCATACACTAGAGCCTTAGAAAACCTCCTCATCAACACCATTTTGGCATTGGAGATATATTTTGTTACTTTAGCTATAAGCCAAGAAATTTATTTCTTGGTGAGATGAAAAGCTGGTGCAAGATCTAAGTTCGAGCAATGACTTTGGCGATCGCCTTCTCCAGCATTTCTATCGCGCGATCGACCTCTGCTTCGGAAACAATTAATGGCGGAACAAATCTCAAAACTTTCGGTCCGGCTGGTGCTAGTAACAAGCCTTCTTCTATAGCTGCATTGACGATATCCATTGACGTTAATGGGATATCTGCATTCAATTCCATGCCACTAATCAATCCCCAGCCGCGAACCTCTGTAAAGAGATTGGGAAATTTGTGTACAATTGTACACAAATTTGCCCGAAGTTGTTCTCCCCGCGCCTGTACGTTTTGCAGAAGATTCTCTTTCTCTATCGTCTGCAACACGGTTAGCGCTGCAGCACAAGCGAAGGGATTGCCCCCAAAAGTGCTAGCGTGGTTTCCCGGTTCAAAGACATCGCAGAATTTCTTGCACATCATTGCCCCGATAGGAATACCGCCTGCAAGTCCCTTGGCGCTAGTAAAGATATCCGGTTCGACTCCCAGATTTTCATAGCCCCATAGTTTTCCCGTCCGTCCTACCCCAACTTGCACTTCATCAAACACTAAAAGGATATTATTTTCATCGCAAATTTTCCGTAGCTGCAAGAAATAATCGATCTCGCCGGGACGAACGCCGCCTTCTCCCTGCAACGGTTCGAGCATGATAGCCGCTACCCGACGGTTACCCTCATCGAGATCGGTAATGGCATTTTCGATCGCTTCGAGATCGTTGTAGGGAACGTATTCAAAACCGGGAACTAGCGGCTCGAAATCCTTTTGATATTTCGGCTGTCCGGTGGCGGTAATCGTGGCTAGGGTACGCCCGTGAAAGCTGGCTTGGGCGGTTAAAATGACGGGCTGTTCTAGAAAATCTAAAACCGTATGGGCATACTTGCGTACCAGTTTGATAGCTGCCTCATTCGCCTCAGCTCCTGAGTTACAGAAAAATACGCGATCGGCACAGGAATGTTCTACAATCCACTTGGCGAGTTCTCCTTGTTCTGGAATGTAGAAAAGATTAGAAACATGGTGCAGCTTTTGAATTTGCTTGGTTACTGTTTCAACCAAAGTCGGGTGAGCGTGCCCTAACGTACAGGTAGCGATTCCAGCAACAAAGTCTAGATACTCGCGTCCTTGTGTATCCCACAGGCGACATCCCTCTCCTCGTGCTATGGCGATGGGAAAACGAGCATAGGTGTTCATGACATAGGTATCGAATTCCTCTCGATTGAAATCCGATTCGGGGATAGCTGAGGGATTTTTAAGCAAGGCTTCTGGACTCACGGTTGACTCCTGACTAACGTTAAGGTCTATGGGCAATTTTAATCAGAGTGCGAGAAAAAATTCTTTTCGATCGCATTTAAACAATATTTCATCTTAACTAACTAGATAGTATCCACAAACAAACATTTTGATTGAGGTATAACGACATTGGCTGCACTCGATCCTAAATACCGGAGACTGCGACAAGAACTTATCGGTGGTGTCGTTGCCTTAGGAATCGTTTTTCTCATCGGTACTCTCTGGTATCGGTTTGTAGAACAATGGACGTGGTTAGATGCTGCTTACATGACCATGAGTACGCTGGCGACCGTGGGATTTGGCGAAATCAATCCTTTGGGAGAACGCGGTCGTCTCTTTACGATGGTTTTAATCGTGATGGGGTTGATTACCATTGGTTATATCGTCAATCGGTTTACCGAGGCTCTCATTCAGGGATATTTTCAAGCAGGCATTCGACGGAGGCAGGAGAAACGCTTGATAGAAACGTTAGTAGAACACTATATTGTTTGTGGATTCGGACGCACGGGTCGTCAGGTGGCGCTAGAGTTTCAAGCAGAAGGGATTCCCTTTGTACTGGTCGATTCCGATCCCGAACAAATCGAAAAAGCTAAAGAGTTGGGTTATCGGGTCATCCTCGGAGATGCGACCTTAGATGAGTCGCTTTTAGCGGCTAAAATTGATACGGCAGCCTGTATCGTTGCTGCCCTGACTTCCGATGCCGAGAATCTTTACACGGTTCTCTCTGCCAAAACTCTCAACCCCAGAATTCGCGCGATCGCACGTGCCAGCACCGAAGAAGCCGTTCAAAAACTTCAAAGAGCTGGGGCAGATGCAGTCGTTTCCCCTTATATTACCGGAGGCAGACGCTTGGCAGCCGCCGCCCTCAGGCCGCAAGTGATGGACTTTGTCGATGGCATTCTTACAGGGACGAATAGTGCTTTTTATATGGAAGAATTTCTCATCGATCCCAAGACGTGCCCTTGCGTGGGGCAAACGTTGAGCGAAGCACGACTGCGATCGCAATCTGGGGCGTTAGTTTTAGCGGTTCGTCGCGCTGACGGGACGCTTATCGGCGGACCGACAGGCGATACCGTTCTCATGGCAGGCGATTTACTCATCTGCATGGGCACGGCAGAACAGTTGCGCCAACTGACGCAAATTTTGCTGCCCATTCGTTCTTCTTCTCCCCTGCGATTGCCCAAAAAGCAATAATCTATGCAAATGTCTAAACTCGTCCATATTGGAACTTCTGGTTGGCATTACCAACACTGGTGCGATGTTTTTTATCCCAAAGAACTGGTTAAGAAGGACTGGCTCAAATATTATGCTCAACATTTTCGTACAGTAGAAATTAACAACTCATTCTATAAACTACCATCAGAAGAAACATTGAAAAAATGGCGAGATACGGTTTCTGCCGATTTTACTTTTTCAGTTAAAGCCAGCCGTTACATTACGCATCAGAAAAAGCTAAAAGATCCCCAACAAACGCTGCATAATTTGCTAGAGCGCTTAACGATATTAGGGGACAAATTAGGACCCATTCTATTTCAGTTGCCACCGCATTGGCGCTGCGATCGCGAGCGTTTGAAGGAGTTTCTTCTGGCACTGCCTAAAGATTATCGCTATGCTTTTGAATTTCGCGATCGCAGTTGGTTTAATCCTCAAGTTTACGAAATGCTATCAACTCAGAAAGTCGCTTTTTGCATTTATGAATTAGCCGAGCAACTTTCCCCTCAAGAAATTACTGCCAACTTTACTTATTGGCGATTCCATGGTTCTGATGGTGCCTATCAAGGTCAATATAGCATTCAAAAGTTAATCGAGTTGGCAAATATTTTCTCAAATTTGACGAGATTTGGAAAAGAAATTTATTGTTATTTTGATAACGATGAATGTGGCTACGCTGCTCGAGATGCCCTGAAATTGCAAGCAATTATTCGAGAAAATTCCGAATAATGTCGTTATATATACAAATTGGCGAAATTTAGAACGGCATGGAATAGTAGAGAGAAAGGTATATCCAGCTGTCCCTTCCGGGTTAGAATATTCTCTTGCGCCTCTATGCGAAACCTCGATCGAGCCGCTAGGATGCCCTGCTGAATGGTCACAGACACATATCTCAGCAGTTCGAGAGGCAAGCGATCGCTACGACAATCTAATCTAATTTTCAATAGATAAAAGCAATTTGTTAAGATCGACTCAAAAGACAACGATAAAAAGCTGCTGACATTAGATCGCGCTAAATATTTCACCGGTTTCTAAATTAGCTACTGAAAAACGAATGGGAAGCGAAACGATTACTCTGCTATCAAAACGAGAAATAGAAAAAATGCGTCGGGCTGGACGTTTGGCTGCCCAACTTTTGGATCATCTCGCCACAATGGTCAAACCCGGTATAAGCACGCAAGAACTTAACGATGAAGCAGAACGCTGGACGCAGGCGCACGGAGCTAAAAGCGCTCCTCTAGGCTATCCTGGGGTAAAAATTAATTTTCCCAAGTCGATTTGTACCAGCGTTAATGAAGTAATCTGTCATGGCATTCCCAGCCCCAAACAAATTCTCAAAGAAGGCGACATTATCAATATTGACGTGACTCCAATTTTAGATGGATATCACGGCGATACATCAAGAACTTTTTTCGTGGGAACTCCCTCTCCAATTGCCAAGAAATTAGTTGAAGTGACCGAAGAATGTTTAAGGCGAGGCATTGCCGCCGTCAAACCCGATGGCAGAATTGGCGACATCGGTGCTGCTATCCAGGAATATGCTGAAGCCAACGGCTTTTCTGTGGTGAGAGATTTTGTCGGACACGGAGTTAGTACCGTTTTCCATACAGCGCCGCAAATTCCTCATTACGGTACGCGAGGAAAAGGCAAGCGCCTGCGCCCCGGTATGGTATTTACCATCGAGCCGATGATTAATGAAGGGACTTGGGAAGCAGTCGTTCTTGATGATGGATGGACGGCTGTAACAAAAGATGGCAAGCTTTCGGCACAGTTCGAGCATACCATTGCAATTACTGAAAATGGGGTGGAGATTCTCACGCTTCCAGATTAAATAACCATGAAACTTGTAGGAGCAGATTTTCAAACCTGCCCCTACCAATGTTGCGATCTTAACCCTCATTATTTAACTTGGACGGGTAATGAAAAGAGAGAGATTTTCCGCTCAACGCCTGCCAAACCTCAATATAGTCTTTGATCATTTTTTCTTGTGAGAAATTCCTAGCACGCAATCGTGCCTTACAAGCCATTTCTTGCATGGCTTCGGGATTTCTGAGCGCCCAAAGAATGGATTCGAGTAATTTTTCTTTATCTCCCACCGGAAAGAGAAGACCGCTAACCTTATCCTCAACGATTTCTGGAAGGCTGCTTGCATTTGAGGCAACAATCGGCAAGCCGTTTGCCAAGGCTTCAATCGGTGCAAAAGGAAGTCCTTCAAAATAAGTTGGAAAAACGAACAAATCGGCAGCTTTTAGTAACCTAGCAACGTCAGAACGATACCCTAAAAATAATATATGCTCTGCAACGCCACATAGTTTGGCTTGTTTGATTAGAGATTCTTTTTTCTCTCCCTGTCCAACCCAAATAAATTTGACTTCGGGAAATTCGCTCACAATTGGAGCTACGATTGGGATGAGATCGTGATAACCTTTTTGGGCGCTCAAGCGACCCACTGTCAGTAAAAGCTTGCTAGTCTTAGATAAGCCGAGTTCCTCCCGGACGCGATCGCGCAATTTCGCAATTGCCTGGGGGGAATCATCGTTCGCACCCGATGCAATTTTAGTGCCGTTATAAATTAGCGTTAATTGGTCTTGGGAAAGCTGAAAATAATCGCAAAGCAAGCGGCGATTGTTTTGAGAAATTGCAATCCACTGCTGATTTCTTTTTCTGGCCCAAGCATGTACTTTTAAAAGTGTCGGCGTCAATGAAAATTGGGGAGGAACTAATTGAAATACCGCTGCCGTCGGGATTTTTAAAAGTCCACAGGCAAGCAGAGGACCCAAACAGCGATCGGGATAGGGAATATTGAGTTGTACGACGTCAGGTTTGATTTTGACGAGTAAGGCTAGGGTTCGAGCCAATTGCGGCAAATAGTCGCCTACTTTTTTTAATTCGCGGACGTTTGTGTCGGCAATATTTAGCTCGCGATAATCTACTCCTACTGCTTGAAAAGCTTCAATTAAAGAAGTCGTCCCCTGGGTGTTGGGAAAAGCCGCATAGACTTGCCAACCTTCTTTCACTGCGGCTGAGGCTAGGGTTAAAGCATGTTCTTCTGCACCGCCTCGAATGGTAGATGGAAACGCGATCGCTAGCTTCATCACTTAAAAAAATAACTATTAATAGTCACAAAGAAGGTTACTTATCGAGTGTAAGCCTCTAAATCTCAATTGGCGACCCTATTTCATCCATCTAACATTTAAATATCTGCTACAAATAGCTCGCTATCTCGCGAGCAGTCGCTCGATTAATTCGATTATTCCTTCTCCTGTGCTTCCTTGCGTTACCCAATCCGCTGCTTGCTTGACCATCGGTAGCGCATTAGCAACGGCAACAGAAAATCCACAAAGCTTGAGAAAGCTTAAATCATTTTCGGCATCTCCAACAGCGATGACGTTATCTGCGGACAAACCCATGCGATTTAAGGCAGCGTTCAGTCCGGTAGCTTTATCGATGCCCGAAGGCAAGCTCATGACAGCGCCTTTGTTGAAGATAATCTGCCACTCTAACCCTAAATCTCGAATAGCAGCAAGAACGGTTGTTTCGTTGGGTTCCCAAGTAGCAACGATGACTTTGCCGACGGAGAGGGGGCGAACGTCGAGCGATCGCAACTTTTCGATAAAGGCTTCTGGCGGGCGATCGCCCAATAATTGCTCTTCTTTTGTTGCTGGAAAGTACAGCAATGCACCATTTTCAGCTACTACACTCTCAAAGAGATCGACGTTGGGAAAGACTCGGCACAAGTCGTCAAGCTGCCTTCCTGTTACGAGTATGAGTTTTCTTCCCGACTCGCGCAGCCGTTCTAATGCTGCTACAGTTGCCTCGGTTACTCGCCCATCAGCAGCTAACGTGCCGTCATAGTCAGTGGCTAGCGCCAAAAAGTGCATACCGAATACTGTGACATACTCCCGACCGCAAGCTATGGTAAAAGCTTGGCATTGCCAAGCCTTATTATACTATTTGCGACTTTTTAACCATTAGACCTGTCCGAAATATTAACTAGGTGTCACAAAAATGGTAGAACGGAGTTTTA
>NZ_MRCB01000011.1 GCF_001904635.1 Hydrococcus rivularis NIES-593 | reverse complement strand
ATCCGCAAGGGCAAGCATGAGTTCTAGTCGATAGCGACTTCTTAACTCGCTTGCCCTGACGGGGTGACAACCCCCAGGAAAACCTGACGCTAACAGACTTAGGGCGATTTATGGTAAAAAAAGATCGGTCTAGATTTTATTAGCAAGACCGACTCAAAAAAATGTTACCTGAATTATATCGTATTAGTTTACAAAATCAACTGACTTATTCACAATTACTAACTTTAGAAATTTTAGTATGGCTACTACAAGTTCACAAACAAGTCAAACTTGAATGATTAGCAGCGCATTTTCCGTTACCAATATTATTTGAGAGCCGTCGTCGTCACATTCAAAGATTTTTAAAATTATCTGCTCTCAGTATTCCCCTAATCTGGTTTCCTATAATTGAAGCGGTGATTCAACGGAAAATTAAGTTAGGTTAACGACTGTATCTAGCCATAGATAGAACGCAGTGGAAAGATAAAAACCTCTTCGTCATAGCGGTCATAATAGAACGACGCGCTCTGCCGATCTAAATGAAAAGATTTTTTACGGGAATTAAACTAACTAAAGCTCATGGTTTTGGAAAAGCTTATATTGCCGCTTATTGGAAACGAGCCTATCGAGGCAAAGTTGAAAAATAAGCATGGTATTTACTAACCAATCTTCCTAGTTTAGAAGAAGCCCTCAAAGCTTATAAACAGCGTTCCGGTATTGAGGCAATGTTTAAGGATTGTAAAACGGGTGGGTATAATTTAGAAGGCTCAAAAGCTTCTATTGAGCGCTTAACTCGCCTGGTGTTCTTGATAGCGATCGCGTATACCTGTTCAACCTTAAAAGGTCTAGTGATTAAGTCGAAGGGACAACGGAAATATATCGGTCGAGAGAGAAAAATCCAACAATCTTTGACGAGAAATAGTAATTTTTGGATTGGATTATATGGGGATGTTTGGATAATAACCAGAGAATTTGTTGAGCGATGGGTAGAAGAATTGATGAGACTTAATCTCAATAAGTTACCATTTTATCAGAAAGGACTCAGGGCTATGAACATTATACAGCAAACCTTTTAGCCTTGTTGTTACCCCGTCAGGTTTCAATCGTTACTCCCGAAGTGTCGGCAATGAAGTATTGTAAGCCCAAATCCAACCCTACAGCCTTTAATGTAAGCTGTGTCTCTATCCTAACATCTATATCAATGGCAAATTGTGCGTAGTCCCCATCAGCTCTACGCACTAAACGAACTCGTTTAATCGGCTCTAACTGATAGAAATTAAGGTTGGTTTTGCTCCCTGCTCTATAAATTGATAGCTAAATTCCTCGCCACTGCCCATAAATTGGGGAGAGAACCAATACGAATGCGAGATTTGTCTTCTTTTTGGGTCACATCGCGTACATAATAAACCCGGTTCTCGACTCCCCAGTAACCTCGAATTCTAGCAGCGAAGGACTTGGCAGATTCTCGTAAGACTGAGCATTTATAATGGTAAATATGAAATGCTGTTAGCTCAATCTTTGAGTTCAGCTGCTTGAGTAATAATTTCTAAATCCCGTATACAGTCTCCAATAGAGATGGACAGTTGCGAGGTATAAATGACACCTGTAAAATCAATGCCCTCAGTTTGGCGACGATTAGCTTCAACCAGAAAATCTTGGTCATGAGAAAATATTACCCTTTGAAGTTGTGTAGCTCGGTCAAGCAAAATTGGATTTGGCGTACCTGCAAGTCCATCTTCCTGAACTGTCAAGACATCAACACCCCGTAAGCGTAAGCCTATTGTAATGGCACGAGGGATATGTTCGTCCATATACAGAGCAATAGTCACTGAATTAATTCTCTAGCACGGAGTCTCTTAGCTAGGGGAGATTCTCCAGCTTGCTGTCGCAATTGCTCTACATATTGCTCTCGCTGCTCTATATCGGCATCTAGCTCTTGTTTATGATCCCAATAATACGCTAGTGCTGAGTGAATTTTGCTCATTGTCAAGTAAGGATGCTGAAACTGAAGCTCTTCAGGACTCCAGCCATGAGCAATCTGGCCCGTAACTAATTCAATCACTTTCATGGTAGTTCCAGCAATGAGTGGAACTTTGCGATCGTCAAGCACTATATGTTTGTACTCAGTCGCTGTGAGAGTCATGGTTACTGCCTGGTTAGTAGATTCTATTTCAATTATGGGCGATCGCAAAAAAATGAAAACAACGCTGCTTATTTAGAAAGATGCCTCGAAAACCCCGCGACCTCAAGCCCAACTACTGCTATCACGTCACAGTCCGCTGTAATAACCGAGAATTCAAACTAATCCGTCATGAATGCCGTGAGGTGTTCCTCTACGCCCTCAAACGAGCCAGAGACAAGTTTAATTTCAACTGTATGCTCTCTGTATCATGAGCAACCACGTCCACTACCTCAGTGAAGCTAGAGTTGGTTGAGGATGCGTAAATCTTCACAGGGAAAGTTATCGATATCTTCTTCTCGCAGCCATCCTTCGCTTGTCCTACCAGCCGTCTGACACATGACTTTCCACAATGAAATAGCCCTGACAAATATATTTCCTTCTACCTGAGCCACTTCTCAAGCAACCAACAAAATTAATATAACAAAACCAATTATTGAAGCCAATAGTATTTCTTGAGTTCTATCCAAAACGATATAGAGAAGTTTAAATACAAGGCGATTGCTTCGAGATTCCAAGCCTTTCTTTGTCGGGCACGAGAAATAAATTTGCTTGTTTTTTTTCCTGATTTGTTTTTGAATTCTCGTCGAGCTTGTTGAAGTTTTTGAATTTTAGATTTGCGATCGCTTAAGTTTAGCGATCTGATTAAAAATCCTCTAACTCTAGTTTCTTGTTTATTCATTTAAAACTTAGCTTTATCATCTGCCCATCCTAAATGAGTTTACTACGGTTACTATTATCAGTATTCGATTAGTTCTTTAGATAAATCGTATTTTTAAGAAAAAATGTCACTTTAGATAGAAGAATAAATATGTAAATTTAGGAAGGGAGAGATTATAGAAAAAAAAGAAAAATATAAAATTACCTTAAAAACGATTGATTTATTCTTACAGGTTGTCTAAAAAGTAGAGAATGTCATATTGAGCGTAGCGATCGCGAAGCGAAACATCTGAGTATACCAACTCCAAACAGGGATTCTTTGTTACGTCTACTGCACTGGGAATGACAAAATGAACTTTTGGGATGTCCTCTTAAATCGAGCTAGTCTCTCATGACATCGGCTGACACATCGTTTTCAGTATGTAAAAATTTTATACAAGCATAAGAAAAACTCGGTGTCCCTACCGAGTTTAAATTAATGAAACGATGTCTAAACGATCGCCATAGTAGCGAAAGGGTCAAGCAAGTGCAGTAGTCTGAGTAACTCTGATAAGATACTCGTTTGACCTTAGCAACTTAAGGGAGCCTATGAATTTCAATGACACGCGCAAGCTTGGCAAAGCACCATTAAAGGTAACTCACAAGGAAAGCGGCGAGAATCCCCATCCTTTCGAGTGGAGGAGGAATGCTACCCGCCGCAAAAGTTAGGACAAAGTACTTCTCCAAAAGGTTTTCTCTCTATCGTCGTTCTCAAAAATCTCCCCAGCCGCTATCTTGGTATAATCGCAACTTTAGCTGCAAAGATAAGGACTATATTAAAAAGTTCTTACCGAACAACTTAGTTATCACACCTTGCTAACGTTTTCTTCTAAAGCGTAACGATTTTGAGTAATGAGTGAAGCTAACAAGCAATTTGAATATTTTTCCCTCCGAGTCAAGCCTCTCCTAGAAACTCTCTACGATAAAAAAACTGCCGCTCATTTTTTAGAGCGTTTGTACTATCTCCTCGAAGAACATTTTGCCGATCGCGTCGATGAAAATTTAAATAAATGGACGGAAAATAACGTTCAACTCATAACCTACGGAGATAGTATCCTCAAAGAAGGCGAAAAACCCTTAGTTACGCTCGATCGCTTTTTAGACGAACACTTGCGAGATACGCTGACAGGCGTTCATATTCTGCCTTTTTTCCCCTACAGTTCCGACGATGGGTTTGCTGTCATCGACTATCTCAAAGTCGATCCGCAATTAGGAGATTGGGAAGATATTCAACGGATTGCTGGAAAATTTAATTTAATGGTCGATCTCGTCATCGATCACGTTTCCAGCCAACACGCTTGGTTTGAGCAATTTAAGCAAGGCATTAAGCCGGGATGCGATTATTTTATCGAAGTCGATCCCGCTACCGATTTATCTCAAGTCGTTCGTCCTCGCAGTACGCCATTGCTAGCTAAAGTCAGCACAGTTAAGGGAGAAAAATATGTCTGGGCAACCTTTAGCGAAGACCAAATCGATGTTAATTTTGCCAATCCAGAGGTTTTTTTGGAGTACGTCAAAATTATTCTTTTCTATATCAAGAAAGGGGCAAAATATATTCGACTCGATGCCGTAGGATTTCTCTGGAAAAAAATTGGCACTCCCTGCATTCATTTACCAGAAACTCATACCGTTATTAGGCTTTTACGGGAAATCGTACAAATGCTCGATCCGATGGTAGCTTTAATATCGGAAACTAACGTCCCCAACCGAGAAAATCTGAGTTATTTTGGCAATCGAAATGAGGCGCACATGATTTATAATTTCAGCCTCCCTCCCCTCATTTTGAATGCTTTATTACAAGGAAAATCCGATCATTTAAAAACCTGGATGATGAGCATGCCTCCTGCACCTATTGGGTGTGCGTATCTCAATTTTACCGCTTCCCACGATGGAATTGGTCTGCGTCCTACTGAAGGATTGTTATACGAAGACGAGTATCAAACCCTATTAGAAAAGATGCAGGAATTCGGCGGCAAAATCAGCATGAGAAAGAAATCCGACGGAACCGAAGTTCCTTATGAGGTCAATATTTCTTTCTTCGACGCGATGCAAGGTACTGCTAAAGGTAAAGATAAATGGCAAATTCAGCGCTTTCTTTGCTCGCAAACGATTATGCTAGCCCTCGAAGGAATTCCGGCTTTTTATATTCATAGTTTATTGGCAACGCCCAACCACCTTGACGGCGTGGAAAAAAACGGAAGAAATCGCTCTATTAACCGCTACAAATGGGATTATGAAGAGTTAGAAAAACGTTTAAAAAATCCCAAATCTCCTCAGTCAATTGTATTAAAAGAACTCAGCCGACGCATCAAAATTCGTCGCAAACAACCCGCCTTTCATCCCAATGCAACCCAATATACTTTGCATCCCTTAAATAAGGCGCTGTTCGTCTTCTGGAGACAAAGCATTTATCGCGATCAAAGTATTTTCTGCATTAATAATTTGAGCGATCGCACTCAAAAACTGCGTCTCTCCGACTTAAATTTATTTATTATCGATCCCTGGTGCGATCTCCTAAGCGGGCATCCAATTGAAAATCTCCACGACAAATTTACCCTCAAGCCCTATCAATGTGCTTGGATTACTAATAAGTTTTAATCGAGCGATCGGCTAAGTACCAGAAAATTATAGTAGTCTTGCCCAGTAGGTAGCCTGCCACGTCAGCAGAAACAAAACCCCGCAGATGAGAGCGCCCAAGTTCCACTTGACCGACTTCTTGAGTAGGGTTAGCTGTCGGCTAGCTTGCGTTTCCTCAGCCTCGACAGTTATCTTTCTTTGAGCAATAGCGATCGAAGAAGCGACTTGTTTTTTTCCCTCTTCCAATTGAGGAGCATTTTTCACCTCCTGAGCCAGCGCTTGACTGTCGAGGCGGCTCACGAGCTTTTCCAGCTCTTCTTGTGTCTGAACCAATTCCAATTGGGATTTAACTTGTTGAAACTGGGCTATATCCCGATCGAGCTGGGCACTGATTTCCTTATCGATCTGTCGGTCGAGCCTTACAGTATTTAACAGTCCCAAAGGAATCAGCAAAAAAAACAGCACCGCCAGCAACAAAGCCGACCAAGACAAAAACTTTAAGATAGGTCGCTCCCATCTCGCCCGTAGATTGGGTTCTCCAAAAAACACCAGCGCTAACCCAATTAAAGGGACGGGAGCTTGTTCGACTAGCGCGCCCAACATCTGCATTTCCCAGACGGGATTCATAAAGCGTGACGGCACAAAAATTTCAACTAGGTCGAACAACGTTAATGCCAAGAAGCCATAACCGATCCAGTGCAAAAGATTAAGAGAACGCGATAGACCAGAACTAAACTGCCATAGTTCGTCTACGGTTTCAGTGAGTTTGTCAGTTGGTTTGTTCGTGGATGATTTAGCCATTAATTTGACAATTACGCTCGCAAAAGTTTGAGTAAACCCGAATTTATGGCTTTGGAAAGCGTGGATTCCACCAGTTATACCAGGAAACCCAGATTTTTTCTAGATCCCGATAGGCAGCTTCAGAAGAAACATTTGGCACGGCAATGGATAAATGTGCCCACAGACAGCGCTTGTCTCTGAGGGGTTCTTGACCGAGTAACCAAGGTAATAGACGATTCAAGCTGATGTCGTAGAGATAGCGATTCTGTTCAAACTGTTTGGTAGTCACTGTACTACCGCCGCGTCGGTTAATGCAGGCGCTCAGGTAAGCTCTCTGCTGGCGTGCAAAAAGACCGTAAAAGCCTGTCTCCTGATGCTGGCGCACGACAAGAGATGGCTCAATCCCAGCATACTGTTGGATAAAGATTCTGACATCTCCATTAGTAGCGGTAAAATAACGCATTTCAATGTCGAGATTCAAACCGTTCTGTTGATATCGATAGTGCCTTCCAGTAACTAATTTGGGAAACTCGTAATTAGATTTGGTCAAGGGGCGACTTGCTAGAGGCTGCCATCCTGGTAAGGGCACTTTTGAAGGAAAAACAAAGGAGTCGGCAATGGTACGGTAACTTATCGTCGGAGCTATGATTGACTTTCCTAAAACGAACAGGACACCTCCAAACGTTACGACTAAAAACGAGTATCGGATTGGTTTCCAGAACATCATCGCTCCCAGAACTATGCCGTATCCCGCTTGACGGGTTCCTGCTGTCGGATCGAGAAAAGGCAGAATAAACCGAAAAGTAGCACGGCAATCAGCGAAAACATGAGAGAACCGCTGCCTTTATGCCAGTATTCAAAGGCTTCTGGGTGGGAGGAGGCGGCTAGGACGGTCATGAAAGCAACTCGAAATCCATTGACTAAAAAAGCCAGGGTGACGGCAACGATGGGTGCAAGGATTTTTTGTCCCCAATTCATGGGAAACATCGCCAGAAAAAGAATTGCTAGCCCTAGCAAGTAGGTCATGTTTTCCAAACCCGAACAGCCAGGATAGACTTCTACACCTCCCCCAGGGAGACTGATATAAACTCCTTGGCGAGAGACTTCAAAGCCCGAATACCAAAGGATAAAAGCAGCATATCGAGCCGTGATTAAGGAAGGATCGATCGATAGCGACGATAGGATTACTTGAGGCACGCCCAAAAAAAAGAGAACGGTCAGTTCTTGCCAGTATTGCTTGAGTCCCTTAAAACCGGAAGCAAGCAGGGCAAGACCGACGGCAGACATGAAAGGTGAGAGACGAATGAAGTGACTGCCAGTTAGAGATGTACTCTTTAGCAGCACGACCGCCACGATCGATGCACCCAGGAAGCTAGATAGCGCATCACTGTCTAAATTTAGACAACTACGCTTTCTCCAGATTAAAGACGAGACAGCCAGCCAAAACAAAACAGCGATGCCCAGCAGGTTAATATCTCCAAATCTCCAAGTCACCGTCAGGTGAATGGCGATTAGGCCTGCTGCAATCCCCAATAGCCAGAATTGGAAGTTTTTTAGGTATCTAACCCGAGTAAAGAGGATTGCTTTCATGTACGTGTCGCGGTAGCTCTGTCATCTTACAGGTTGTCCCAAAAGTATAAAATGTGCAAGATACTCCACCGTCTCACGGCGGAGCCTGAAAAGCACTTCGTCATGTTGAGCGTAGCGAAACATCTGAGTATATCAACTCTAAACATAGATTCTTCGTTACGTTCTCCTGCACTGGAAATAACAAAATGGACTTTTGGGATGTCCTCTTAGGGGAAACAGGAAACCTTTTCATTGAGTCTTTTGCTTCGATGTCTTTTGCTTCCTCGAATACTCTCTATGCAACAAGCCTCCGAATCCCAGAGCTAAACCTGTGCCAAGGATAGTGAAGGGTTCGGGGACGGGTTGGAGATCGTCTCCGATAGCTTCATTGGCTACAGCCGATCGAGTTGCAGTCGAGCTGAATCTGGCTCTTAAGTCGGATGCTACAGTCGAGCTATTTGCTATAGTTACGTTGAGAGCTTTAAAAGAAAAATGGGTTTCAAATAATTGGGCTAAATTGAATCCCATCATATCCGCAGAGGGATCTTCTATCATCGAATCCGAGAAGATGTCTTCTCGCATTGGATGGAAGAATGGTTGACCTACTGTGACGGCGTATGTGGCTGCCGGTGTGAGACTTAGTGCTACTGCTGTTGCTGTTAAAGTCATCAAAATACGGGTTTTGTTCACGTTTTCCTCCTCAACTACGCTTAAAATTTTACACTTCGCTTCAGTTTGGAGACGAATAGTGTACTTATTTATTCCTTCTTCAACAAGCGCTAGCCGTTTTCCTTAAAAGTATATTTTTAAAATTGAAACTCAAACGCAAATCGTCTCGGCATCGCAGCCCAAATCTGCGATCGCCTGTTGGATTTCGCGTTCATAGATTGGATTCATCACGATGACGACATCTGGTCGATCCGATCGCAGAAATTCCGGCGAGACAATTTGCTGTCCCTCTCCAGCCACGTACATTCCCTGTTTGCGAGGATTGATATCGACGGCATACTCGATCGCGTTCCCGACGTTCAGGAGATTCAAAAAAGTCACTCCCTTTGAGCCAGTTCCCCAAATAACGACTTTTTGTCCCAAACGCGCCATTTTTCCCAGTTTTTCTCGCCAGGTTTCCACTAAGGCATCGAATTTTGTCTTAAAGTTAGCAATATCTTTTGACAATACCTCGATTTCATCCGCGCGATCGCTGCTAGCAATTTGTCCGTTCGCTGGTAGGGATTCTAAACAAATAAACTGTCCGTCAAATACTTCACGAACTTCCTGCGGTACAAACCCACAATGAGAAAAGGTTTGTTTGAGAGAAGTCGGCACGAAATAACTGCAATGTTCGTAGATAATATCCCAGATCGCGAGATGGCGAAAAGTATACAGTGCGTTGGGAACTTCAAAGAAAACAGGGGTATCGAGGCGATCGCCAATCGCCTGTCGCAGCGGCTCAAGTAAATCGGCAGGATTGGTGACGTGTTCTAGGGTGTGCCGACAAACGATCAGATCGGCTTGATAATTTTTGTATTGCTGCGAATAATAATCCTGAATAAATTTAACGCGATCGGCTAGGGGGTCATGTTCCTTTCTGGGCACATAGCTGGGATCGAAACCAATGCCGCGATTATTGCCCAGTTCGCACAGAGAAATCAGAAAATCTCCTTTGCCGCAGCCAATTTCGATAATGTCTTTGTTATAGAGATGATGCCGCTCTACCAAGTCAGCAGCGAGGGAGTCGGCATATTGCTGAAACCGAGGCGAGTAGTGTAGAGAGTTTTCGTAATCTCGATTATAGCCTAATTTGGCTGGATCGAATGCCACATTGGTAATGAAGCCGCAGCTATGGCAGAAAGCGAGTTTGATATCTCCCTTAGGACAGTTCCGAGCAGCTTCTCGTTCCGTCCACAAGAGATTGCAGTAGACGGGAACGTCCAACATTTCAAAAAATAACTCTAGATCCCGAGACCCACAAACAGCACAGACGCGATCGGCTAACTCGTTCATTTTCTGTCTCCAGTTCATCTAAAATGCATAATATTTTTTAGCGGTTAGCGCTTAGCTAACGCAGAGTTATCTCATTGTGACTCGATCGCACCAAGAAATAATACTAATTCGCTGATGCTCCTCCACTTCGTGGGAGTCCGCGTCGGTTGGCAATTATCAGTTCGCAATTAGTCAGCGACTCGGGGTGTAAGGCTTTTTCCTTGAGCATTCTTTTTTAGAAATAATAGTATAAATTTCTTGTCCCCCAACTATCAAGCCAATCGCCGGGGAATTAATTCCCCGTCTCATATACTAAGTCGATTAAAATCGACTCAAACACTTATGCAGTCGTTTTTAGACGACTCTAAATATGAAGCAGCGATCGAACATCGAGGGGCGGACTATTGAGACTGGTGCAAGATCTCAGGTAAGAGAGACTTTAGCATTGCTGACAGAGAATTTATTCTCTGTCTACTGGAGTGCGATCGCCCTGGGCTAACTGCTTGCCAACCAAGACGCGGCTTTTCCTTTGACTAAGACCACGGTGGCAGAGAAAATTATCAGGCTATGTAGCAGGTTTTCCCAGCTTGCAGACCTGTCGCTGCCACCCATTAAAATGCCTTCTAGAATCCCAACTGGGAAAAGGATTCCTCCTACAACGATCGCGCTCGCAAACCGAATATCTCCCCGTGAGATTGTTAAAATAAGTCCTAGAAAACATCCCAGAGGAATGAAAATCAGCCCGTAGTAAAAGAGATTATAAGCTTTTTTGCTCAAAGAATCGAGACTAACGCTCCAACCATCCAAAAAACATAATACATATCGAGACAGGGCAATTTCTGGAGTCAAATCGAGAGACGAAAAAGGTTCGACGCGATCGACATAAACGCGAAGGGTCACACCATTATAGGTAACGATCGAACGATGGAAATCAGTATCGGAAAATACATTGGCTACAACGAAATCGGGATGGTTACCATTTGTTCCCGTGACTGGCGTTCGCAGGCGAAACACTAAGTCAGATCCCTCCTGCCCCAAGGTAAAATTGCGCTGAAAAAGATCGCTTGAAAGGGAAAGGATACGCGCAGGACCGTACTGTCTCGTGTCAGCCGTTGCCAGAACGATTCCAATGGTAAATTGAGAGGCTGCGCCGATTTTTTGCGCGATCGCGGCGGCAGGAGCGACTGTTTGCAACCAGTGACTGTCAGAGAGAAAGATCCCTGCTCGGTTTTCAGAGTCTGACGGTTTTCCCTGCCAAGATAGATCGGGAAGATTTCCTTTTAGATCGGCGTAGCTGCCTTTGCCACTCAAGCGATAGGAGGCAATTGCCGCGTCTTCAAGCGGAGTCAAGCCATTTGGATTGTTAAAAATTTGGGCTATCTCTGCTTTAGAAAGGGCGCGGTCGGCGATATCAACTTGAGAAATATACCCTTGCCAGGGTCGATCCCCCGTTTGCTCGTTGCCCAGCAACAGCGGAAAACTCGACTCCCAATTGCTAAGATTTACTGTATTCTGTAGGGCGATCGCGATTAGACACATCAGGCTGAAATAGCCGATGAACCCCGCTGTTAATGTCTTGGGTGAGAGAAGCCATTTTCTTTTGGCGATCGCCCAGGCAAAACCGAGGGGGATAAGCTGCAACAGGTAAAAACAGACAAACCCCAAATAGCCTCCGATACTATTGGTCGCGATATCTGCGATCGTAGGCGCTCTCGAAGGGATGAATACCTGAAGGATCTCGACCGTCACCGATAAAACAGTACTGGCGATCGCGACGGCTAAAAAACTGGCGATCGATCCCAGCTTGAGCCTCTGCGTCAGACAGGTCGCTCCAAAACCAAAGGGAACAAACAACAGGATATTTCTGACCAGATCGCCCGAATTACTGGGATGGTAAAAACTGTGGGTAATTAATTCGATCGAGATCCCATGTTGAAACGAAAAGTTAAAGGGGTACAGCGTGGCGACCAGCACCAACAAAAAGCTACCAATTACTAGAGCAGGAGTCCATCGCTCCACCAGTCGATCGATAATGGCGACAGAAGATCCGGTAAGACGATCGTGTGGATTCATAGCCTGCTTTAAGATTATGCTAGGAAGTCATTCTCAAGTTTAGCAATTGGCTCTCAGCCAACCGCTATCTTTAAATGCTGCGGTGCGGGAACTCGTTCGGCGATCTCCTTTCCGATTTCGAGCGAAGAAGTCGCTGCTGGCGAGGGAGCGTTACAAACGTGTAAAGCATTGCGACCCTCGACAATGAGAAAATCATCCACCAGCTTGCCATCGTCCATCAGAGCTTGCGCTCGAACGCCTGCATGAGTTGGGAGCAAGTCGTCGGACTGCACTTCGGGAATGAGCCGTTGCAAACTGCGAACGAAGGCAGCTTTACTGAAAGAGCGAACGATCTCTTTAATCCCTTCATCGGCATGTTTGGCAGCCAGTTTCCACAAACCGGGGTAAGTCATGGTTTCGAGAAAGTCCCACAGGTCGAAATCGGTCTTTTTATAGCCTTCTCGCTTGAAGCTGAGTACGGCATTTGGTCCGGCGTGGACGCTTCCGTCTATCATGCGGGTAAAATGAACTCCCAGGAAGGGAAAATTGGGGTTGGGAACGGGATAAATCAGGTTTTTGACCAGATAGCGTTTTTCTGGCTTTAGCTCGTAATACTCGCCTCGGAAGGGAACGATCTTGGCTTGGGGATTGACGCGACCCAATCGAGCCACGCGATCGCTATGCAGTCCGGCACAATTGATGACAAAATTAGCCGTAAAGGTGCCTTGGTTAGTTTCCAATACTTTTCCTTGCGGGGTTTCGAGAATTTTTTCAACCCTGGTGTTGAGGCGCAGTTCCCCACCGCGATCGCGAATTAGCTCGACATATTTTTGACAAACCTGCCTATAATCGGCGATTCCAGTCGAGTAAACTCGAATTCCCGCCAAGCAACTGACGTGAGGCTCGATTTCTTTGACTTCTTCCCCGCTCATCTTGGCGATTTCTATGCCGTTTGCTAGTCCTCGTTGGTAGAGATTTTCTAGTAAAGGTAACTCTTTCTCTTCGGTGGCAACAATTACCTTGCCGCAGACTTCATAAGCGATGTTATGCTCTTGGCAGAAGACAACCATCGATCGGCAGCCGTCGCGACAAAATTTAGCTTTGAAACTGCCCGGTTTGTAGTAAATCCCAGAGTGAATGACACCGCTGTTATTTCCAGTTTGGTGAGCCGCCCAATCGCTTTCCTTTTCTAAAACTAAAATTCTGGCATCTGGATAGCGTTGTCCCAAAGCCATCGCTGCGGACAATCCGACAATTCCTCCACCAATAATGGCAAAGTCAAACACGGGTAATCTGACTCCTAGAAATGGTATAAAAATTTAAATTTTTTAGACTTCAATCTTAACCGAGTATTACTGATATCGACTCAGTCACTTTTGTTATCGAAAACTAGGTAAATTTATGTTTTTATAAAGTAAACAGGGTTTTTCAATATATCGCCAACTTATTATTGCGAATGGTAGGGTAAGTGTTACTGAGAAAATGAAAAATAGCCAAAGGCTATGTCTACTAACTCCAGACCAAGCAAGGGTTTGCTGTAAAGGGTATCCATAGAGGTAAGTCCCATAAGAGTAATCTCCACGAACATATTTCTCAAACCTACTAAAAGGTAAATAGATCCCTAGCCAAAACAAAATATAGGGAAGTGCTAAGGGGGCAATAAGATTATAGTATCCTAAGCGAAATCCCAGAAAAATTGCTAGACATAAAACCAAAAAGATTGTAGATTTAACAGGAATTTTGTCTTTGTATAAATAAAATAAAACTCCTCCCAAAAAGAATATGAGCAATCTTGGAAAAAATAAAGTAAAATTGAAAAAGTTTAAGTGAATATCTCTAGAAAAAAATAAAAGCAAAAATACAACAAAAAACCTCAGAAAAACGGTTTTATTTTTTCCAAAAAAACCTAAGATACCAAGTATTGGTACAAGCAAGTAACACTGTAATTCCTTGAATAAAGACCAGAGAGAACCATTAACTATTGGACCCGGCCACTGCTGAGCATTATTACTAAAAAGATCTGCTATTGTTTCTTGATTTATCTTTAGTAAGAAGTTAT
Source organism: Hydrococcus rivularis NIES-593 (assembly GCF_001904635.1). GTDB lineage: Bacteria > Cyanobacteriota > Cyanobacteriia > Cyanobacteriales > Microcystaceae > Hydrococcus > Hydrococcus rivularis. Next base: position 128,321 of record NZ_MRCB01000011.1, on the reverse strand, counting down.
TTTTAACATAGCTAAATGGACCTTCTTGAGCAAGAAAGAAATATCTTAAATCGTGATGGTCGAAAAAATAAACTATTGGACCAATCAGAAAAGCAGTCACGAAAAGACAGAACCAAAATCCTGGGAAAATTCGCAATCCACGTTTCCAGAGATAACGCCAAATATTAGGGTTTTTAAGATAGCTATCGGTAATCAAAAAACCACTAAGAGCGAAAAAACCATCAACAGCAAAATCTCCAAATCCTTTTTCTCCTTTACTCCAAACATATAAAAATTCGGTATTAAAATCAAACTTACCAATTAAATGGCTGTGAGAGAAGAGTACAAGAATTGACAGAAAAAAACGGAGAAAGCCAAGACTATTTTCCCTAGGATCGAAAGCCTCGGTAAAAGTCTTTATCTTTTCTGTATTTGCCTGAACTTTTACTAGACTTTTCATATTAGTATAGCTTACTTTTTTTAAAGATTGCCAGTTTTTTAAAATCTCTTTTCTAGAGATATTTCAATGATTTTTTGCGCTTTATAGGAAGCTCTCACTAGCTGTTCTGCGGCTATTAATAAATCTCTCACTAACTTCATCCAATTTTTAAACAACCAATAGCCAAGGTATAGATAACAAGAGATTTGCTCTTTTACAGCGAGTGGAAAAGATTTTACAGAGATGAAATATTCATAAAAAAGTCTCCACTCCGGAAAATCAATTTTTCCTTTTCTCGACGGATCGAACCACTCTGTAGGCGGTAATGGTCCCATGCCAAGAAATTTGGCGACTATAGTTCTTCCTCTAGCGATTTGAACCTGCTTTTCTTTGACCGATCGCTGGGAATGATCTCTGTTAAAAAATAAATATTCGGGAATCTCATAAAATCTACCCAACAAACTCAGTCTAACTAGGAGAACGCTATCCCCACGGGCGTAGTAACCGAGAAGCGGGGTTTTCTTAAGGGCATCGCTACGGATCAGCCCAAAAATTTCAACGGCGGCATGTTTCCTGTGGTTGACTAATACCAGGCTGCGATAGCGCTCTGCTGGCTGTGGCGAATCGGTAGCGATCTGGTAATCGTATTCTTTGAGAATTTTCCCTTCTGAATCGATAAACTTAGTCTTTGCATAGCACAGCACGACCGAATCGTCGCGATCGAGGACTTCGACGCACTTGGCTAAAAACTCTGGGGCATAGATATCGTCGTGGGCTACCCACTTGAAGTACTCGCCCTGGGCTAACTCAAAGACTCGATTGAAATTCCATGCCGGACCCCGATTTATCTCTTGGCGATGGTAGCGAATGCGCTTATCTTTTGCCGCATAGCTTCGACAAATTTCCTCTGTTCGATCGCTAGAGGCGTTATCCGAAATGATTAACTCAAAATCTTCAAAAGTTTGAGCCAGAAGCGAATCTAAAACTTCCCTTAAAAAATTCTCGCCATTATAGACGGGAATCCCCATACTAACTCGTGGTTTCCAATTGTTCATTATATTATTTTTCCTCGCTTTTTTCTCTATAGATGAATTAATTTTTGATAATGCTCTAAGGCAGTAGAGGCAATCTTATTCCATTGAAGATTATTGAGTACGTAGTCTCGCCCGCGCAGACCCATGTCTCGCCACTGGGGACGAAGCGCTACTAGCTCCAGCAAACCCTTTTTTATCGCTGCGACTTCTGGCATGACGAGAACGCCACACCCACTTGCTTTGACGTGAGGCGCGATGCCAGCCACTTCTGAAACTAGCAAGACTCGACCCGCTAGCATGGCTTCGAGCGCTGCCAAGCTGAATCCCTCAAAACGCGAAGGAATGCAGAAGATATCGCACTCTCCTGCAATTGACGAGGCACGGCGATCGAAATCGGGTCCCAAAAAAGAAACTCTCTGTGAGATTGAAAGCTCGGCAGCCCGTTGTTCTAGGGCTTTTCTGTCTCCATTGTCCGGTCCTTGAATGACCAGTCGAGCATTCGTCGCCTCAGAAATTTGGGCGAATGCATCCAGCAGCAAATCGAGTCCTTTATTGTGAGCGTCTATGCGACCGAGAAAGAGGATTTGGGGATCTTCATCATTGTCTCGCCACTGCAACGCCGACTCAGGCGGGACATTTTCGGCTGAGAAGCTACAGGGAGTCTCAATCGTCGGAGTTCGCACTCCCAGACGATGCAGCCATTCGGTATGGCGAATGTCCAAGAGTTGTATGGCTTTCGCTTGCTTGAGCATTCGCCGCTCTAGGAAATACCAGTAGGGCCACTTTAGATAAGCATTTTTAGCAAAAATAGAAGGGTGGTAGGGATCGAGCGGCGACGCGATATAAGGGATATTTTGGCGAGCAAGTAGGCGGGAGATGGCATAAACGCTAGGGTGAAAAATCCCGTTAATTACTACCAACCCCGATTTCATATCGTTTTGAATATAGTTCCGCAAACCGTTAGAAATGTTAAAACTCATGTGTTTGCTAGGATTAGCAAACCATTTAATTTCGTAGCCTGCGTCGGTTTGATAGGAACTATCACTCGCATCCCGCGAGAGGGAACCCTCACACAACACTGTCACTTGAGCGCCGCAGCTTACCAGTCCGGCAGCGAAACCGCTTACGTACTTGACAGCGCCATTATTCATCGCCTCACCATCGCCAAAGGGTGGGAACATTTTGAGATAGAGATAAATATTCATATCCTTGGGAGAAAGTAGCTCGTTGTTATTTGGTGAGGGGTCCTCGGTTCGTGCAGAAATAGAAGTATAGTTTAGGCTTTTTAGAGGGGAACGACTTCTGTGACGACTCCCATTTCGTTTAGCATTTGCCCAATTTCATCGCAGTAAATGGAATTCATCACAATGACTCGATCCGGTTGGTACTCTTTCAAGAATTCCGGCGACTTGATTTCTTTGCCCACGCCAGGAATAAATTTTCCGTGACGATGGGGATTGATGTCGATAACGTATTGAATTTTATCGATCGTATTGAGGGTCGTCAGAAAAGCGACGCATTTAGAACCCGAACCCCAGACGACTACTCGTTGTCCCTGTGCTTGCCACTGTTCTAAATTTTGCTTCCATGTTTCCAGCTTGTTTTTAATGTTGGTTGCAAAATAGTGTACGTCCTCTTTCATTTGTTCGAGGGTTTCTTCTAGAGGATGGGTTTTGTCAGATGGAAGATCGACGGGTAAAGCTTCAATCATGAGATACTGATCGCCGTAGTCTCGATAGAGATCGGTCACTTCAAAACCGCAAGAACGGAACAGGCGAGCTAGCGATCCCGGCGTGAAATAAGAGCAATGCTCGTAATAGATATCCTCAAAAGCCATATCTCTGAGGACGCGGGTCGTGTCTGGGATTTCAAAGAAGACGGGAATGTTGGCGCGATCGCCGATGGAACGGCGCACGGTTCTGATAAATTCAAAGGTAGGATGGATGTGCTCTAGCGTGTGGCGACAGCAAATAAAATCGCCGACGTACTCGGCATGCTTTTGTGAATAATAATCTTGAATAAATTTAACGCGATCGGCAGCTTGGCTCTTAACTCTGCCCGCGACGACACTCGGATCGATCCCAACGCCGCGATTGTTGCCCAATTCGCATAGAAGTAGAAGAAAATCCCCCTTGGAGCAACCAATTTCAACGAGATCTTTGTCGCGCAGATCGTATTTTTCGATTAGGCGATTGGCGAGATCGAGGGCAAACTTATTGAAGGTGGGCGAAAAACTTTGTTGATCTTCGTAGTTGGGCGCGTAAGCCGACCATTTGGAGTCAAATAGCACGTTTGTGACGAAGCCACAGCGATCGCAAAATCCCAAAGCAACATCGCCGCAAGGAAAATCGAGCGCCTCTTGCTGGGTGGATAGCATCAAGCAACTGTGAACGGGAACGTTTCGCACTTCATAAAAAAGCGACAGTCCTTGATGAGTGCAGTTCGGACATTGATGGTCTGCCGAATAAGCTGTTTCTTTTAAGGCGGAATTTTTGACTGATGGCTGTTGAATCATCTAAAGTTCCTTGTAAGTGATTAATTTACTGGGATTAAGTCTTTACTATCGCTTGCGACAGCATCAGACACAAGCTTGCGCATATCTGTTGCCTAGTTCGCTATTCAAGGCTGAGGATTTAATCTGCAAGTAACTCTTCGCATCTGCATGTTCCTCGGCGAGGGGTTTTGAGTAAGCCAGCAGAATCTCTGCCAGGCGCTGACTGTTATGCCGCAAGATAGTTTTGCCTTTGACCAAATTGCCGCTAATGACCTTTTTAGCGACCAGTTTTTGACAGGCTTCGAGATCTGGCTCGACGGGAAACTTATATTCTTTTGCATAGAGGCGACTCAGCCTCTCATCGATCGCTTCTACATTCACCACGGCGTAATCGATGCGAGTTCCGTCGCAGTAATATTCCTCTATTTTTTTAATAAAATCAGAGGCTTTATAGCCATTGGTTTCAGATGGGTCTGTCACCAGATTGACGACATAGGTTTTCGGCGCGGTCGTTTGCCTTAAGGCTTCCGGGAGTCCTTCTACCAAAAAATTGGGCAGAATGCTGGTAAACAAGCTGCCCGGTCCGATAATAACGTGGTCTGCTTCTAGAATCGCCTGCACGACTGGTTTATAAACTTGAGCGCGGCGGGAAAGATAGATATATTCGATCGCTAGCTCGAAGTTGGAACGCAGGTCGATTAAAGATTCGCCGATCAAATCGCTGCCGTCGTTTAATTTGGCAATCAGATTCACGTCATTGAGCGTCACTGGCAAAACGCGACCCTGGATCTTTAATAATTGAGAAATGGCTTCGATCCCAAAGGAAGCGCCGCCCTCCCAGTCATAGGCAGAGGCAAGGATCAAGTTTCCTAAACTGTGTCCCTTGAGTCCTTCCCCTTTGTGAAAGCGGTAATTGAGCAAATCGCGCCATTTTTGACTGTACTCGTCATCGGGCAACAACTCGGAGATACATTTGAGAACGTCGCCAGGAGGTAGAATTCCGTGTTCGTCTCGCAGCCGACCGCTACTGCCGCCACTGTCCATCATCGAGACGACGGCAGTAACATCGGCGACTTTTTTCAACTCGCTCAGTACGGTACTTACGCCAGAACCCCCGCCGATTATGACAATTTTGGGCTTGATATTCTCACTCATGAAAGGATCGATAAAGTTAGTCGGATGGGTTTGGCGAGGCTTTGGCATCATTGCGCCAAAGGTAAAGATTGGGGTAGTCGTCCCAGGCAATACTGACGATTTCTGGATTTCCATCTCGGTTGAGATCGGCAACTCTGGCTCCTAGATGGCTTTCTTTGCCAACAGAAACCACGTGTCTAATCCAAGCAGAACCCTTATCGACGTTTTTCCAAATCGCGACGATTTTTGTGCCTCGGTGTTCGCCAGTAATGATGTCTGCGGCTCCATCTTTATCCATATCGGCAACGTCCATAGCATTGGTGGTATACTGAGTTGCTACTAGATGGCGCGACCAATTGGGATTTGTGGGATTATCGGGTTGCTCGAACCAATAAACATGAGCGTTGGGTTCTTTGCCCTCATTTTCCTCGCTGACGACGATATCCAAGCGCCCGTCCCCATTGATATCTGCTATGGCAAAGCGGTCGGGCCAGTGCTCGACAGTGCCGATCTTATGTTTGAGCCAATTTCCTCGACCGTTGCCTGGGTTTTCCCACCAGGCAATTTTGTCCCCTCCAGTATACATATCCCCAGCAGCGATGTCGATATCGCGATCGCCATCTATATCCCCAACGCCGATCCCTTCTTCGCTAGCTTCGTTCGTAATTAAGGTGCGAGGCCAGTTTCCCGCGCTGGGATTGTTGGGGATTTGAAAGTAGTAAATTTCACCTTTTTCCTCTCCGCCCGCTAGAAGGATTTCCGGTTTGCCCCCGGCGACGATCTGGGCGAGTTGATAGCCCTGTCCGTTTCCGTGAGCGGTTTTCGGGATCGTGCCGATTTTAGTCGCTTGCCAAGAACTGCCCTGAGTATCTTTCGCTTCTAACCAATAAACGTCTGGAAGGGCTTCTCCAATGACATCGGCTTTGTCGTCGCCATCTACGTCTACAACCAGCATGGCATCGACGTTGATGGGAAAATCGACGCGAGACCAATCCCCCGTCATATCTGTGCCCGGATTGCGGTAAAAATAGCGTCCCGATACGATATCCCCGTAGCCATCGCCCGTCATATCTCCCATGGCTAAACCGAAGTATTTGATGGCGCTATCTCGAATCAGATTGAGCGCGCCGAAATATTTTCCTTGACTGTAGACCCCTCTGCGATCGTCTACCTGAATCTCGGTCCATCGACCGAGACTTACCCCCTTACTGGCTTTGGCGGCGTTATTCTCCCACATCTCTACCACTTTTGGACCCGTATAGTTCTTGCCGACGATATCTAAGTCGCCATCGGCACTAATATCGCCAATGCGAGCATTGTGAGTCCCCCCAGTGCCGAGAGTGAGGCGGTTCCAGCCTTGAGCATTACCAGCATTCAAATAAACCCTAATCCGACCGCCACCAGTATTCATTTCGCCTACGAAAACATCGGGGTCGCCGTCTTTATCGAAATCGCCGACTTCTAGGCTGTGAGCGCCCTTGAGAACTTCAGGCTCGATCGCGCGTTCTTTCCAGGTAGGGTTTTCAAACCAGGAAACTCTGCCGTCTCCCTCGGCATGGCTGAGTACGATATCTTTTTTCCCATCGCCGTTCATGTCGGCGATGATATCCCGCGTTTCTTGTCCCCAAGAAGCAATATTTAAAGGATGCTTCTTGAATTCGATCGCTTTCCCGTCTTCATTTTCGTACCAGTTAACACTGCCTGCAATATCTAAGTCGCCATCTCCATCGATATCTCCGAGATCCAATCCCTCTCCAGGCGGCGTATCGACCTCGTGACGAGTCCAGGGTTGTCGCGGATCGGCAGGTGCTTCAAACCAAGTTAGCTGTCTGGGTTCGTCTTTTCTGAACATGGCAACATCTGGATGTCCGTCGCCGTTAAGATCTCCAACGGCTAGGTCGTGGGAGAATTGCGAACCGATTTCGTGGCGAACCCAACCGGATTTTTCAAAGGGATTGCCCGTATTTTCCCACCATTCGATTGCGTCGCGGGAGATGGAACTGATGACCACATCTCCGTCTCCATCTCTATCTAGATCGGCAATGTCTCCGTCGGTAGTAAAGTCACCATCGCCGATGGGATAACGAGTCCAGGATGGATAATGATACCATAGCGCCCCAATCGATTTTTCAGACCCCACCATAACATCGGGTTTGCGATCCCCGTCAATATCTCCAATGGCTAGTATATCTAGGCAGCAATCGGAACCCGAAGGGGGAGAGGGGTCGATGACTTTGTGACCGAATTTATCGGACGCGATCGCTTTGCCGTCAACCAGATGGCTAGCAGGATCGCTGGGATGGCGAAATTGAATGACTGCTATCGCTGCTAGAATTACGATTCCTATGAAAATAGCGGTTCGTTTCCATTTCATGGCTTTAGCTCGTCCATTTTGCCATAGAGTTTATGAGCGCTACCTGAATTGATTCCTCTTCAAGGAGCGAGCGAAGGTTATCGAGAGACGGATTCTGTTCGCGCTGGGGTTGCGATCGCGTGTCCGACGTACCATCCTAGGTTGGAATAAGCTTCTTCTAGATGGGCGATCGTGTATCCGCGCGATCGCACAAAAGTTTCAATTTCTTGACTTTTGCGCATAAAAGCTTCTCGATCGCTATCATCTACCTCATAAATAAGGATAGGTTTAAATTCTTCAAGAGTTCGGAACGTGCCGCGAAGAACGTCGAGTTCTGCTCCCTCAACATCAATTTTTATCACTGAGGGAGGAGTTATTGTTTTTTGTGTCACTAGGTCATCAATAGAAACCAACTCAACAGTAGTCGAACCTTTCAGATCGGGGGGCATACCTACTGTTGATAAAGTATGACCTCCGGGGTGTTCGGCTAGCAGCAGTTTGCCTTTGCCTGTCGAGTCAGAAACCGCTTTCTCCAAGATAATGACATTAGAGAAGTTATTGAGTATGACATTGTGTCGGATAACATCGGCGTTCTCTGGAACGGGTTCGAAGGCGTAAACTCGTCCAGACGAACCAACTAGCTTAGCGGCAAGAACGGTAAAAAAGCCTACATTGGCTCCAATATCATAGAAAGTGTCCCCTGGCTTGAGGTGGCTTGCCAGCACTTGCTGCATGGGCAGTTCATAAATACCGAGGGCACTATCTGGATTAGCCTCAGCCGCATTGAACTTTAGTCCTTTCCCTACGCCATTACCGAGAGTTACGTCCCGATTCCTCAAGCCTAAGCGAGCAATGCGACGAATATTCGGGCTTGACTCTAATTGACATAGCCATTCGATCCAACTTAGTGGCAGAAGTCTTAAAAGATAGCCTAGGAGTCGCTTGAGCAAAGAGCGAGAGTCGTTCAATCTCATTGTTCTAGACCTTGGCGATAAAGTTATCAAATAGGCTGCCCGTATCATTTCCCCATTCCCAGTTGGCAACAATGCCAACGCGGTTAATAGCGAGCCGTGGGGTATCGGGATAAACATCTGTCAGGGCACGATATAGGACTGGCTCGCCGTTGACAAAAGCCATGTAATGCATTCCGTCAAAGACGACGCGCAGAGTATAGGGCACGCCCCAATAAATGCGACTGCCAACATTTGTCCAAACCGCGTCATATAATTCCTCGAAACCATCGAGATAAAAGAAAGACGAAACGGATGCACCTCCGTAAAAATCATCCAGCCAGTTGTTAACGATGATGTAGTTGTTAGCGTCCTGCCAGAAGATCAACCCAGCACGACTTTTGTGCCCCTGACCTCGGTCGGTGCCTGGGGGAGTAATGTCTACTTGCAAATCGGCTAGGTTAGGGTTATCCCAGGCGATAGTATAAGCCGTTCGTCCTGGATTGGGACTTTGCGCGTTTGCTTGGACTTTGGCTGTGCCACTTCCACTGAGCGCGATCGCGCCCCGACCAATTTCCTTGTGCCAGACTTTGTTTCCAATGCTGGTCGTTTTTCGCTCCAAGTTCCTAGCTGCACCGTCAAAATCATCGCTGACAACCACCTGAGTCCCTTGTGCTATCCAAGGAGAGCCAAGATCGAGACCTCTGGGAATCAAAAGGCTGCGCGGGTGAGCTTCAAAGTGGCGAATGTAGAGACTTTCGTTTGCCTCGACCGTACTAAGACCAACTCCCGTGGCTTCTTGCAAGCGCGTATCGGCGAACCAGGTGTTAAATACCTGCTTGCCATTTAAGTACAAACCAAATGTCTCGCCGTCGTCCAATATCTGTACCGAGTTGGTGGTGTTAGGCGCTAGATACCATTCATCGCTAACTGCTACCACATTTGAGATGCCATTTTCCTGAATCTGAAGCTGACACCGATTGCCTGAGATGAGAAAACTCCAGAAGTTGTTTTTGTCTCGAACGCGCCACAGAAAACCGCACGTAGTTACAATCGCTGGCGTTTCGATAATCGCGTGGATCAGCCCGGAAGGAGCGCTGGGTTTAAGGACAGCTAGGCTATCCGTTTGCAAGGATCTGACGCCGTTGGCAGTTAATCCGTAACTGCCTCGATACACGCTCCAAGCACCGCCCACTTCTGCTGGCGATCCTGCCAATAATCCTTCGCCAATCAGGTCATCGGCTACATGAGCGGTGCCATACCAACTAGCCAGTTCTGGAACTAGCTCTACATGGGCGCTATAAACCCGCGTATCGACCCGGAAACCTGCCTGTCCTAAAACGCTCTGATAGAGGGCAGCATAGACGGTGGCATCGTCGTTGAACGGATCGATCGCCAGGGGACGCATATTGGGATAGGCGGCCAGACCATGGGCATTGGGGACAGAGGCGGCGTAATAGGCTGCGCCCTTCTCGCGCAGAATAATGATGTAATATACTGGGAGGTTTTGTAATCCCTTAAAGGTCGAGAGCAGCTCGTTACCAACGCGAATCCATAGCTCTCCATTTTCCGGTCCCGTTGCATGAACGATCGCTCCATTTCCCTGTACTAGGGGATTAGAGGGAACTTCATCGGGAAACCAACCTACTGCCAGGTTTTCATCTATACGAGGTGTTTTAACTCTTTTATGGTTGCGAATCCACCACAGGAAAACCCGTAGGGTTTGCTGCTTGTGTTTGCAGCCAAGCCAACGCAGGAGTCGCAACGCTGGGTTCTCAGTCTCGCTGCCACGAATCCAGCGCCAAAACCGCGTTATTAGACGCTGTCCGATATTTTCAGATTCGGAAGTATTGTGCCCGTTAAGGAGAAAGACTGAGAAAGCTAATCCATTGACGCGGGCATAGGGACCGTAAGCAATGCCTTGTCTTCCCCAGCCAGGTTTTATCAGGGTTTGAAATCGCAACGCACCGTTGTCGATCGCGATCTGCTTTTCTACGTCTGCGCCCCTGCGGATAGTGCCGCCAGGGCTGCTAGTACCAATCACTTTTCCAGCAGGCAGATTATCCGAATACGAGTCGGTTAGGCGATCGCTATAGGCGACCGTCACTTGCGATCGCTTTCGTCCGTGCAATTTCATCAACGCTATTCCTTGCTAAAAAAACTAAAAAAGCTCTACCGTTCCGGCAAATTATATTTATAAAACAACTCAAAGTTCTGGAAAAAACATTCTACAAACTCCCCATTTGACACGTCGTTAAGTGTAAGCCAACTGGGATCGCTCAGGAGTCGCGTCATTTGAGATTTATGCTGGCTGAGGGCAAGTCGTTTGAGTTCCAAAACCTCACCGATGTAGACGGCACATCTGAAATCTTTGAGAATCTGCAATCCGAAGCCAGACAGTAGACTTTTCTTTAAAAGAGACAATTTTTCTCGTCTGCTCCCCCCTAACCCTATCCAGGGCCAATGATGCCAAAACCAGATGGGATACTCATAAACTGTTGCCTTTATCCCGCTTTGTTTGAGGGCGGATAAAACAACTCGATTGGTAACCCAGTGATCGGAGGGCGATTCTTTGTAGTAAGGAATAAAAACCGCTTGAGGTTGATGGGAGAGAAGAATGGTTTTGACTTTCTCAATGGCGGCATCCCGATGTTTTTCTAGCCGTCCGTCTTTGAAGGCGAGAAAGAGCGTATCGCTAGCCTCTAGCCCAAGGAGACGAGCCGCCGCGATCGCTTCTCGCTCTCTGATAGACTTTAGCTCGTTTTCGGAAATGAGATGGGCATGAGAGCTGCTGCCATCGGTCATAAAAACGAGTTTGACATCGGCTCCCGCCTTTTTCTTACGGATAATCGTTCCGCCACAGCCCAAGGTTTCGTCATCTTGGTGGGGGGAAAAAACCATCGCCGATTGCCCCAGATCGTCTTCGCCACTTTCGTTAAGGGTGGAGTTGAGGAGGAACCGATAAAACTGACGCACCGGACTCGTCAGAGATAACTTGCTCATTCGCCTCACCGATTTTCTTGTATTGGCACAGTAAATTTTCAACCACTCTCTCCCAGTCAAAAAGCTCCAGAACGCGCTGACGACCTGCCTTGCCCATCCTTTCTCTAAGCGTTTCGTCTGCCAGGAGTCGCGCGATCGCTTCGGCTAGCGCCCGATGGTCTGCCGACTCAAACAGGAAACCCGTCTTGCCATCTTCGACCACATCTACCATCCCACCGACTCGCGCCCCGATAACGGGGATCTTCATTGCCATTGCCTCAGCCAAAGTCATGCCAAAGGCTTCGCTTAGCGATGGGTTAATTAGGACATCCGCATTTCGGTAGTACTCGACTAATTGAGAATGGGGAACTGCACCCACAAACGAGATTTTATTAGCAATCTCCGGCGAAATTCTCTCTTTTAACTGGGAGAAATAATTGCCCCGATAAAAAGTTGCCAATTCGAGAACTTTAGGATCGTCGCTTATTCCCACAATAAAGTTAAAGGGAACCCCTTCTTCTGGTCCGACGATTTTTAGTTCTGTATTGGGATAGTGGCGAACGACCTCTCGAAAGGCATCTATCAAGACGTGCAAGCCTTTTTCTGGAGAAATTCTGCCAACAAACAGGAGTTGATTGGCGCGATCGCGATCGGTTTGATGACTGTGTGTCTCGTTAATAAAGGCATTGACATCGATGCCGTTAAAAACGGTATGGCAGCGATGGGCAAATTGAGGGAACTTTTGTCGAACTTTGTTAGTAATATATTCGCTGCAACCAACAATGAGATCGACGTGGCGCAACCGTTTCTCGACAAGCGCTGCATCGAGTTGCGTCAGCCACTCACAATGCATGTGCAAGGCGATTTTGATTTTGGGATTAATCGCTCGAATGAGGGGAACGAACTGAGAAAAATTATGAAGGTGAACGATATCATATTTCTGCTTTCTCAGTTCGATCGCTATTTGCAGCGTATAGCCTGGGTAATGAAAATCCGAGGTGCCGGGAGCGCTTTTGAGACCGAAAAGTCGCGGAAATTTAGACAGTAGCTTCAGCAGGAATTTGTCAAAAATGAGGGGGATGTATCGATAAGTTACCCCTTCATGGGGTTTTTCTTGCTTGCGAAATTTACCCCTGGCATAGACGGTTACCTCGCAAGAACGAGCCAAACGACGTGCGGTTTGGTAAATGATGATGGGAATAGAACCTGCTTGAACCGGAGGTTCGACCGTCCCCCAAGGTTGATTGACAAAGGCTACTTTCATGAATTCTCAGCTCTCGGATTGGCTAAAGGCTACAGTTTCGCTATCTCGGCTTTTCGACTAGACAATTGTAGGTTCTGGAATCGGAATAATAAACTTTCCACCTTTTTGTCGATAAGCTTCTTGCTGTTGCATAATCTCTTCGGCGAAATTCCAAGCCAAGATTAAAACATAGTCTGGCATATCCTCTAGAAGCTTCGAGGGCGGGAAAATGGGTAGGTGATTGATGCCCATGTAGCGTCCTTGTTTGAACTTATTCAAATCCACCACGTAATCGACCAGGGTTTTATTGATGCCGACGTAACTTAGCAGAGTTGTGGCTTTAGCGGCGGCACCGTAGGCAGCAATTTTTTTGCCTTGTTTTTTGAGATCCCAAAGAATATCTAGCAGGGAATACTTGACGCTCATTACGCGATCGCCAAACTCTCGATAATAATCGATGCGATCGACTCCCAATTCTGCTTCTTTTTTCAATAATGCCTTCACTGACTCCTTTACGGCTTCGCGAGGCTCGACAAATAGGCGCAAAGAACCGCCGTGGATGGAGGTGCGCTGGATATCGTTGAGATAGAGCGAATGTCTTCTAAAGAGTTTGTCCAGAGCAGTTACGGAAAAATAGCAAAGGTGCTGGTGATAAATCGTGTCAAATTCGCAGTGGTCAACCAGATCGACGACGTAGGGAGCCTCAATTACTGCCACGCCCGTTTTTTTCAAGAGCATGCCGATGCCAGCTACAAACCCATTGAGATCTGGCACGTGAGCCAAGACATTGTTAGCAAGAAAAACATCTGCTTGCTTGCCTTCCGCTAAAAGTTGTTTGGCTAGCTCCTGAGTAAAAAAGGTACACAGGGTGGGAATACCATCCTTTTGCGCGGCTTCTGCCGGACCGGAGGCTGGATCGATTCCCAACACGGGAATCCCTCGCTCGAAGAAGTTCTTGAGCATGTAGCCATCATTGCTAGCCGCTTCGACGACGAGGCTGTTGCTATTAAGTTGTCTCGATTCGATGATGGCTTTGGCACTGTCTCCAAAGTGTTTGAGCAGGGATGGAGACACGGAAGAAAAATAGGGATAGTCTCGGCAGAAGAGAATTTCGGGCGGAACGATTTCTGTAATCTGAACGAGTCCGCAGTCGGGACAAAAAGCCAGATCGAGAGGAGCGGTATATTCTGGTTTGTCGAGTTGGTCTTTAGTCAGGAGTCCGTCGGCTAGTGGCGTATAACCAAAGGAGATAATCAAATCTAAATCGGAATTTCCGCAAGAGCGGCAAGTTAGCTTTGGGTCTTGCATAATTTACTATTCCTATAATTTCTTCGTTTGTGGCGAAAGGCGAAATATAAAGTGAAATTAATCGAGTCGAGCTAGACGAGCAGTCCTGAAATTGCCTCGCTGCAAGCGACGGGTAACATTCCTGCTAGATCCAAAATTTGGGGAATCAAATCTTCTCGTTTGACTGCCATCAGGTGTACTCCCTGGCAGAGTTGCTTGGCTAGCCGCACCTGTTCGGCTGCGATTTGAACGCCTTCTTGCAGGGGATCGGGGGCATCTGCCAGTCGTTTGATGATGTCTTGCGGGATTTCGACCCCAGGCACGTAGCGATTGATAAATTCAGCAGTTTTAGCCGATTTGAGCAAAAAAATTCCAGCTAGTATGGGTTTGTCCGCTCCAGCCGCGATTTGGTGCATAAATTTATCCAACCGCTTATTGAGTTATCAAATGTCGAGGCTTGCTCGTTATAATCCAATCCGAACATCTTTAGTATGTCGGGGCAGGTTTCAAAACCCACTCCGACCATCATTGTTGCGGACGTTCGACCGGATTTAATATTAAACTCCGACTATCACTTCTGATAAAGGAGTAGCAAAAGCATCTTGCAAAAGCGCCGCTTTGTCGGTGCGTTCCCAAGGCAAATCGAGATCCGTGCGCCCGAAATGTCCGTAAGCTGCTACATCTTGATAAAAACGACCGCCTCGCTCGGCTGGGAGGCGACGCAGGTTAAAATCCTGAATGATACCAGCCGGACGCAATTCAAAATACTCTCTGATAAAGGCTAGCAGTTTTTCCTCGTCCACTTTACCCGTGCCAAAGGTTTCTACCATAATACTCACGGGTCGAGCGACTCCGATCGCGTAGCTTGCCTGTACCTCGCACTTATCTGCCAGCCCTGCTGCCACGATATTCTTAGCCACATAGCGACAGGCATAGGCAGCCGAACGGTCTACCTTGGTCGGATCTTTACCCGAAAAAGCGCCGCCGCCGTGACGGGAGTAACCGCCATAGGTATCGACAATAATTTTGCGTCCAGTCAGTCCGGCATCTCCTTGGGGACCGCCAATGACGAATTTTCCGGTAGGGTTGACCAGGAAACGAGTTTCTTGAGTAGGTTTAACTTCAATATCAGCAAAGACGGGTTTGACGACGGCATCCCAGAGATCGCTTTTAATTTTTGCCTGGACGGTTGCGTTGTCGGCAATCTCGCCAATGGTCTCGGCGTGCTGGGTAGAAATTAAAATCGTATCGATTCCGATAGGTTGCCCATCTTCATAAATAACGGAAACCTGGGTTTTTCCGTCGGGACGCAGGTAGGGCAAATCTCCCGTTTTGCGAACGGCTGCCAAGCGGCGCGAGATGCGATGCGCCAAGCTGATGGGCATGGGCATCAGTTCGGGCGTTTCTCGGCAGGCATAACCGAACACGATCCCCTGATCGCCAGCGCCGATGCGATCCAATTCGTCATCGCTGAGTTCTTCGCGTTGTTCTTGAGCCACCATCACTCCTTGGGCGATATCGGGCGACTGTTCGTCTAAAGCGACCAAAACCGAACAGCTATTGGCAGCAAATCCGTTTTCGGCATTGGTGTAACCGATTTCGGCAATTTTTCGCCGCGCTAAATCTGCATAGTTAATTTGGGCTTTAGTGGTAATTTCTCCCGTAATCAGGACTAAACCCGTATTGACGACAACTTCTGCGGCAACGCGACTGCGATCGTCGCTTGCCAGTAAAGCATCTAGAATCGTATCGGAGATCTGGTCGCAGATTTTATCGGGATGCCCCTCAGTAACGGATTCGGAAGTAAATAAATAACGACGAGACAATTTCAATTTAATTCAATCCTCTCTTAATAACAGTACAGATAGAGAATTTGACATTCTGGATAGACGGTTGGGTGGCGATCGCTTTTTGCCGCCGCCTCCGCGCAGCATTAGGGTTAGGGATTTATATTTATGCCCGATTAGTTGCTAGCGCTTCAGTTTTCCAGCGCAGATTTTCATCGAGCAATCCATTACTGAGTAACTGTTGGATGTGAGCGATGCGTTGGTATCTCGGCCCTTCAAATTCTTCGAGGGTTAACCCAACTTTTTGGTAAGCCGCGTAGAGTTCTGCCGCTCCCTTGCGAGCATTCCATTGGGGTTGGAAGTCTGGCAAGGTGCAGGTAATTTTGCTACAGTCAACCCGGTAGCAGCGCTTATCCGGCCCGCCATCTTTGGCATACTCGATCTGGCAGTCAGGAACTGTCTCGCGAACGATCTCGGCGATATCTCGAATGCGATAATTGTCTTCGTTGCGCCCGACGTTGAAAGCTTGATTGTGTACTAACTCGAGAGGGGCTTCAACAGAAGCAATGAAAGCGCGAGAGATATCTTCAATGTGGACGATTGGTCGCCAGGGGGTACCGTCGCTTTTGATATAAATCCGACCCGTGGTAAACGCCCAAGCAACTAGGTTGTTGAGAACGAGGTCGAACCGTAGACGGGGCGAGACTCCATAGGCGGTCGCATTGCGCAGATAGGTGGGACTGAAATTGTCGTCTGCTAGTTGCGCGACATCCTGCTCTACCCGAACTTTGGAAATTCCATAGGGCGTGACGGGATTGAAAGGGGAGTCTTCGGTCAGCCAATCTTCTCCACCCGCCCCATAATTGCTACAAGAAGAGGAGAAGATGAAGCGCTCGACACCGACTTGTTTGGCTAATTTCGCCAGACGAACCGAGGCGAGATGGTTGATCTCGTAGGTTAGATCGGGATTGAGGTTGCCCAGCGGGTCGTTAGAGAGTCCGGCTAGGTGAAGCACGGCATCGAATCCTTCTAAATCCGAGGCTTCCACGTCGCGGATATCTTTTTTAATTTCTGGGATTTCTGGCAGTCCTTCTCCGAAGGTGCTGCGTTCGTATAGATCGCTATCTAGCCCGACGACTTCATGCCCTCTGGCTAGTAGCATTGGCACTGTTACCGTGCCGATGTATCCCTTGTGACCAGTTAGTAGTATTCTCATTTGATTCCTCCCAAGTTTTCCAAGGTGCTTTACCGCTTGCCCATAGGTTTTCTAACAAACGCTTGTCGCGCAACGTATCCATACATTGCCAGAATGAGTCATGCTTGTAAGCCATTAGCTGACCGTCTTTGGCTAATCTTTCCAGTGGCTCTTTTTCCCACTGAGTATCGTCGCCATCGATATAGTCGAACACTTCGGGTTCGAGGACGAAAAACGCACCGTTGATCCAGCCTTCTTTAGTTTGAGGCTTTTCGGAGAACTCTGCGATGCGATCGCCATCTAGTTCTAAGTGACCAAAACGTGCTGGCGGACGAACGGCAGTGAGGGTAGCTAGTTTGCCGTGAGCGCGATGAAAAGCTAATAGATCGTGTAAATTGATGTCGGAAACGCCGTCTCCCCAAGTCAGCATGAAGGTTTCATTGCCTATGTGGGGAGCGAGGCGTTTGATGCGACCGCCTGTATTGGTGTGCAGTCCGGTATCGACTAATTCGACCGTCCAATCGAGTTGGTAGCCGCCATGATGCTTGACCTGGCCGTTTCGCATTTCTACGGTGAGGTGGTTGCTGTTGAGGGAGCAATAGTCTACCATGTACTTTTTGATAACCGCTCCCTTATAACCGAGGGCGATCGTAAAATTTTTAAAGCCATAGTGGGAATAGTGCATCATAATATGCCAGAGAATTGGCTGTCCGCCAATCTCCACCATCGGTTTCGGTTTATTCTCGGTTTCTTCGGCGATCCGAGTGCCCAGACCGCCAGCCAGAATTGCTACTTTCATAACCTCTCCTTTTTTGACTATTTCAATTGCTTACATGCAGGCTTTCAAGTTGCCAAGAATAGCGATCGTCAACCTTGTCAGTCATTAACCATAAGCCTTTTCTCCGCCAGTATTGCTCTACTAAAACTTGTGAAAGCTCATCGGCACAGAGAAGTTTTTGCTGGAGTAAAATCTCTCCTAATTTTTTAGAAGTGAAAGTAGATTTTTGCCAATTTAGCAATTTGTTTAATTTGGCTTGAGAAATCACCTGACGCTGAACTAAAAGTTCGCCCAACTTAATTTTTTGATTTCTCAGATGATATTCAAGTTCGGCTTGAGTAATATACCCTCGTTCCACTAAAAGTTCGCCGATCTTTTTCTCCGAACGACCGAGCTGTTCTTCTAACACTGCTGACAGAGCGGTTTCAGAAATTAAGTTTTGCCTTACTAAAATTTCGCCAATTTTAGAAGATTCTAAATTGACGATTGGCAATTCCTGTGCGGAATCAATAACATTCGCAGATTTAGAAGGAGAAAAGCAATTTTTAATTGGGTTGCTTGCAGGCAGACGCTTAGGCTGTGCGAGCAGTTGTTGCGAAGCCAACCAAATAAAGGGCGGAATGGTATGACTGTAGCGATACCAGAGTCGATTTGGCTCTTGTATCAATCGATATAACCACTCCAAACCCGTATCTCGCACTAAGCGAGGCGCTCTTTGGTGAATGCCCGCATAGAGTGGAAAAACCGCACCTACTCCAATCATGACTGCCTGGATTTTATCGAGGTGCTGAAGCATCCAATATTCTTGTTTGGGACATCCCAAACAAACTAAGACCAACCCAGCACCGCTAGCGTTGATTTTTTCAATCAGAGCTTGGTCTTCAGTCGGACTCAGAGGTCTAAAGGGCAAGGGTTCCATGCCAGCAATCTTGAGGTTGGGAAATTCTCGTTCTAATTTTTTCCTCATTCGCTCTAGAACCTCTGATTGAGACCCCAAGAAAAACGGACTCACGCCGCTTTGGGAGCTTAACTGACATAAACGAAGAAAAACGTCCATTCCGGCGACGCGGTCTTGGCTGCGCTTTCCCATTTTTCTGAGCATCCACACCAAAGGCATGCCATCGGGAGAAACGAGATCGGCTGCTGCTAATACTGAGGCAAATTCTGGATGCCAGTGAGCTTCCATGAGCATGTGAACGTTGGCTAGACAGACGATCCTACTCTCTCGCGCTCTTGCCCACCTCAGAATTAAAAAAATCTGTTCCTCAAAAGTTAAGGCGGTAATGGGTGCATTAAGCACATATTTTTTCGGAATCAAAGGTTGAGGAATCATTTTTTAAATCCTTAATGCCTCCTGAGCTCTGATTAAATTGCAATTAAAAAAGAACATGAAAAGAACATGAAAGAAGTTCGATTTCCTTTCTTTTTGCCGAATATTTAAGCTGAATAAAATTTAAAGATCGCGAATACAAATTGTTTTAGGGAGTTCGATTCGGCGAGAACGAACTAGGGTCTTGCAGCACCGAAAATTGGAGTTGGCTTTTGCGTTCGTACAAATAGTTCTGAAACTTACTTCGGTTTTCATGCCAGCGCAAACCGATGAAAGCAGCTATGGTAAGCATAAAACCTGGCTCTTCCATTTGTGTAAGAAAAAAACCATAGACGAAGACAGTGAGTAATAAAAACCTGGATAGGTCATCTAGACAAAGCCGTTGCCAAACTATAAATCCAAGATATAGATAAACCCCAAGTCCAACCCAGCCTAAATCTCCCCAAATACCAGCCCAACTAAATAAAGGAACGACCAGAGTTGTTGTCAAAGCAAGCCAATTTCCATTGATAAACTTCCATATTTCGTCATATAGTGGCGGATCTGTCGCTCCTAGACGACTTAATATCGTCCAATACTCGCGAATCGACCATCCTCCCAATCGTCCTAACGTATGACCGGGACCGAGACCAAAAAACCAATTTAAGGGCGAGTGGTAGTGAGAAAGCACCATGCGAATTCCCTCGGACTTGACTCCTAATGCGCTGTTTTGAGGGTCATCGATACCAAACAGATAGCTTCTACCAAACCAATAGCCGTAGACGGAAAAAGCTTCTAGGTTTTGTGCAGCCCAAACAAATGCTGAGACAGCTAGGGCAAAAGCAATTAAATATCCCAAGAGCTTTTTAATATTCTGAACTTTCGTTAAAACTAAGACTACCCAGGCTAGGATCGACGTTAAAAGCACTTGTTTGGTATCGGAGATAAGGATCTGATGGATTGCACCAATTAATCCAAAGATTCTTATCCAGAGAGGAACTGCTTTAACATATAGAAAAAAGTACAGAGCAGCGCTTACACTGACGGCAGCAGATACGTAACCCCCCGCTCCCGTCACAAAAAAGACTCCTTGAACGCCATCCGTCGCGTCCATTGTTCCCCTCATTCCCGCCGCACTAATATTACCGGAAAGCAAAAGAATTCTTTGGAGTTGAGCCAACAATAAATTAATCAGAGCAGAAACTAAGAGCCATAGTCTCATTTGTTTGAGACTTGCTGGCGATAGGGGAATGACGACTATCGCCAGCAGAAACATAAAAGGCTCTCCGAGGAGAAGGAAATTAAAAACTACATTGATGATTCCCGCACCATTGATAAGGGCACTGGCGACCATAGTTCCTAAGAAAACTAAGAGCCACCATAAAAGTGTCCATGAGAGCGCGATTTGCTTGCGATCTCTGGTTCGACTTGTCGCCAGCGCAACTACCAGGGCAAAAGAAACCGATACGAAGTGAAAAAAATTGAGGGCTGAAGGAGCACCAGTTATCGAACAAAAAATCCGAGAATAGAAAGCAGTGGAAAAAGCCAAGAGAATCAGGGTCGAGTTATTAATAGAAAAACTTTTTTTCTTTTTTCTAGTAGCTATTTTCTCATCTTCCTCGTAGGATAAACTCATGTGCTAAGCCTCAGTTTTTTAAAGCTTTAAAGATTTTAATTGAAGTTTTAAGAAAGGATTATTTTAGTGCGGAATATAATGCTAAATATTGCTCTGCTACCTTTGATTTGGAAAAACGACAATCGCCAGAAGTTTTTTTAGAAGGTTGCTCTAAAGATTGAACAATGGCTTGCGAGAGATTATTGAGGGGGTCACCTTCAAGGCTGAAATAAATGCAACTGGAGGAACCAATTTCTCTAAATATGGGAATATCGGAGCAAACCACCTTACAGGAAAAATAAAGTGCTTCTGCTAGCGGCAGACAAAATCCTTCTTGAGACGAAGGAGCAACAAAAATTTCACAATTTTGGTAGAGCCAACATAACTCGCTGTCTTGGATAGAAGAAAGGAGCAAAACTCGATCTTGCAAGGAAAGGGTCTGAATTTGCTCGTGCAGGTTTTCTGTCTCCGGTCCGGGACTGCCAACTATAATTAGTTTGGTTGAAGGCTTGAGGCGATCGCTTTTAATTAGCGTCGAGTATGCCTCGATTAATAAATCGATATTTTTATTTTTACGATGCTGGGCAACCCACAATAAGAAAGGATCGTTTTCGCCAAGCTCTGGGCGAGCGAGTGCTTTAGGAACGAGCTGACTAAAATCTACGTAGTTGTAAGTAACCGCGATCGCTTTGCGTAAATGAAACTTGGGAAAATAGCGGTTAAAACTTTCTAAGGTCGTTTTAGAAACGCAAGTCAGACCGTCGCTATTACTGACGCATTGCTGTAAAAACAAACGGTTGAAGATAACGTTTGGATAGCCAAAAACTTCCGGTTTCTCATAAGGATATAAATCGTGAATGGTAGAAACGACGGAAGCTGAGAAAAGCGGACGGAAGAAGGGAAATGGGAATGACATGTGAATGATGTCGGGGCGAAGGCGGTTGACCAATTTGGGCAATCCAAAGAGAAACCAAAGATTTCTTGCCGACGAGCTATTGCTGATGTCTACATCGAGCAACTCTATCTTTTCGGAAGAAAAGAAGGTTTCAAAGTAATGTTTTTGCCATGCCCCGACAATGAGAGTCACTTTGGTTACTTGGTTGGTTTGGGCGAGAGCGCGAGCGAGATTTGCCGCATGTCGGCAAACACCAGTCGGCTTTGAAGGTCTGTGTAGGGCAGCGATCGCAACGTGCATAGGGGGAGGTGCAAAAAAACTAATAGGTGCGGAACTGCGAGGGAGTCTGGGGATCGAGCGAGGGGGGAAAGCTCGATCGCTGTTGCTCGACAACCTCTACGTAGAGCTTGCTCAAACGCTCGCCAATGACTTTCCAACTGTAGTTTTGACTGACAAGGATTCGACCCGCTCGTCCCATCTTGACTCTCAGTTCTGGGTTTTGAGCCGTGCAAATCATTGCTTGTGCTAGCTCGCTGACAGCGCGATCGGGTTCGCTAGCCGGAATTTTGAAGCCGGTTTCCTCGGTTACTTGAACGGCAGGACCGCCTAAATCCAGACAGATGACTGGGCGACCGGCTGCCATAGCCTCCATGCACACCCATCCTCCAGAGTCGTGTAAGCTGGGATGAACCAACACGTGAGATTCGCTCAATTTCTCTAAAGTCTTATGGCGAGGAAGTTTGCCCCAGAATTTAACTTGACGAGCGATTCCTAAGTCTTGAGCTAGCGCTTGCAGGCGATCGCGTTCGGGTCCGTCTCCGCAGATCCAATACTCTGCATTGGGTAAATTTGCCCGCGCAAAGGCGCTCAGTCCCAAGTGAAAGCCTTTCCAATGCAGGAGCCTGCCCATACTAATAAACCTTACTGGTTGTTCGGGGGGCATTTCGTATCGAGCCAGCATGGCGATGTCTTGCTCGGACAACCCCGATTCGGGCAGAATTTGCACGTAATTTACGCCCATGCGATACAGCCGCTCGGCAGTATCTTTGGTAGTGGCTCGGACTACAGCACTTTTCCTGGCAGTGATATGGACGAACGGATCTTGCTCTCCCAGCCAGCGAACCAAGCTTCTCGAAATTTCATAGGTTTTAGCTTGACGGCTGAAATCCTTCCAAAAGGGTTTTGGCGCAGATTCTCCTCCGCCTACCGGACCCCAAATCAAGGGAACGGGTAGCAGCGATAGAAAACTCGGATTGGAGTACTTAACAAAGGTGACGTGGTGTATCAGGTCAAAGCCGATTTTTTGATGCAGGCGACGGGCAACGAAGTATGCCTGAATTTGCCACAGATAATAGTGCAACTGCATTCCTCCCGAATACCCCCAGCGTCGGCTATCGTGCCAAAAAGGCAGAGTGAAATAGACAAAATGAAGATTGGGGACGGGATTGCGTGCCAACTCTGCCTCGATGATATCTCGGCTTTCATCGGGTCGAGTGATGACCCAGACCTCGTGATAATTGGCAACTTCCCGTGCGATATTCCAACCTACGCCGGGTTCGGAACCCATACCCGGTTCGCAGGAGTAAGCAGATATTAAAACTTTCATAAGTGAGTGATATCGGCAGCAGCTAGCTAAATAATTCGTTGCAATGTCTTGAATAAGGCTCTAAGCTAATTTGGGCTTAAAGATAAAATTGCAAACGTAAGTTTTCCCCAATGACGACAGACCGCGATAATTCCTGAGATCTTGATGTTTTTCTGGGGAAAATTCATTCAAGCTTCTCAGTTTGTTATCTAGAAGAAAGAATCCTTCGTAACCCAACGCCAAGATTTTGGAAAATATTTCGGAGATATCTTTATTAGGGTGATGTTTTTGCTCGATTTCGATCACGAGATTGGGATGCTGCCGCGTTAATAGATCGATCGCGCCATCGATGACCGCTTCTTCATGTCCTTCAACGTCAATTTTGATAAATCCAACATTGGTATGACCTCGATCGTCGAGTCGTTCTAGGGGAACTTTGTAGGTTTCGCTCCTCGTCGGCTCGACGGGAGCAGGATTGTTCTCCAAGGTTCCGAGTTGATCGTAGACAAAATTATCGACGATCGGTATCGATAGGATGGCTTGTCCCTCGGTATCTGACAGCGCGATCGGATAGACGCTCACATTCGAGCGAACGGCTTGCACAAGAAACTTTGCCAGTTCTGGATTGGGTTCGTAGGCGAATACATGACGCGAGAGTTGAGACAGAAAATGAGTATAGACACCTTTATTAGCACCAATATCGATACTATTTTTAGTTGGCTCGACTAGGAATTTCAGCAGTTTTAGTTCGGGTTCGCCGCTGTAGCAGTTCATTGCCGCCATCAAATGAATGACAATCGAGGGAGGCAGGATTTTGCGAACTAATTCTTTTGTAGCCATTGCAACCATCAATCTATTTCCTTGGATTTTTATAGTTTTCTCGGCTCTCTGGTACTTTCGCTCTCGATTTCATTGATGCAATAGCTTGTTAAAGTGAAGCTTTTCGTAGACTTGAGCGACTTGCTCGGCTGTGTTTTCCCAAGTAAAGGCTCGAACTCGCACCAGACCTTTCTCGACCAATTCCTGGCGAGCGACTGGATTTTTGTAAAGGTGAATCGCTGCTTCGGCTATCTGGTGGCTGTCTCTTGGGTTGACCAACAAACCTGCATCGCCAACGACTTCTGGCATAGCCGAAACATTGGAGGTAATGACTGGCGTAGCGCAAGCCATGGCTTCTAGGAGGGTAAGGCCGAATCCTTCAAAGAGCGACGGTGCCATGAGAGCGTCTGCTGCATTGTAGATTTGCACTAGGGTAGCTTTATCGGGAACTCCCAAATACCTGATGCAGGACTCTATGCCGCGAGCCCGGATGAAGGCTTTTTGTTCGGGCGAGAAGTCCGCCCCTACTTTCCACATCTGGATGGGGATGCCGCTCTGCCACAAAATTGCCGCCGCTTCGAGGATAGTGGAAATGTTTTTGCGGGGCGAGTTAGCGCCTACATTGAGCAAACAAAAAGTTTCCGGTGTCGCTCCCTGCTGCTGGCGAAAGGATTCGGCTCGTTCTTTGGGTAGAGGACCGAAAATCGGCTCGACTGCATTAGGAATGACGCTAATCCTTTCTGGCTCGATGTTTAGGATTTGAGTCGTATCGCGAGCTGTGGCAGAAGAGACGGCAATGATGCGATCGGCGTATTTCATGCCTCTGATGGCATAAAGCCATGCCCTTCGACTAATAATCGGCAGTTGCACCGCTCCTTGCAGATTGTTGGGGTAGAAGAAGTTAATCAGGTCGTGACAGGTAACGACTGTGGGCAGACCGAGCTTTCGCAACCAATAAACGAGGTGCGCTTCGCTGGGTTCGTGGATGTGGAAGATGTCGGCGACCTGCCGCTTGACTGCTTTTGGGTAGCGCCAAAATCGCTCGTAGTACTTCTGCAATCGCAGGGACAGCGAGGAACTACCTCGATCGAATGACTGGGGGGCTAGCTCGATAAACTCCCAGTCAGGGCGAACTTTTCTCAGTCCTGCCAGTAGATTATCGCTATAGATGTCTATGCTGACCTCAGTCATTGGTCGCGCGATCGCTACACGCATTGAGACTCCCATATATTCTTATAAATCCCTCTCCAACTTCTTACAATTCTTTGAAAAGACTGTCTAAGCGAGTTTCTGTCTTTTGGGCATTGCCGCTTCAGATCGATCTCCATCTATCGATCGCTAAGCTTGCGAATCTTCTAAGATTGCATTGCTTGGTTCGCTAAGGATCGCCTCGTCTAGTTCGTTGCTAATTTGCCCGTATCTTTGGGAGAGTACCGTTTGCCAAAGATTGAGTAACCGCTCGGCAATTCGCTCGTGGGTGTAGAGTTGGCTGACTCGTTGCATTCCATAGTGCGCTACTTCCTGCCGCCAGTCTGGTTCGCGGATCGCGCGCTCCAAAATGGCTGCCAATTCTGCTGCGTTTTCTTCTTGAAAGATTAAATCCGCTCGACCGATGACATTGGGAATTTCGCCGGAGGAAGATCCGACTACGGGAACCCCCATTGCCATAGCTTCAATCAAAACGTGACCGAACTGCTCTTTCCAGGTAGCGGTAGTGCGCGAAGGCAGTACTAAAACGTCAAATTTGGCGATTTCTTCCGGGGTTTGTTCGTGGCGGACGGCTCCGCGCCAAGTTACGAGGTCTGCTACTTGTAGCTCTTGGGCTTGTTGCTTGAGGATGGTTTCATCGCCCCCCGAACCACATAGAATGACTTGACAGTTCAAGCCGCGTTCTCGCAATTGGCGAACGGCGGCAAAGATCAGATCGATGCCCTTACTGAGGGTGATGCGTCCTAAGTAGCCGATGCGCAATTCGCGATCGCTATCCTCAGATATTTCCGACGTTTTCCGTCCGCGCGGTGCAAAGAAGCGATCGTCTACTCCTATCTGCGGCATCACTTCTAGCAGTCCTTGGTATCCCCATCGCTGCACGATCGTTGCGCCGTCTTGATTGCCGGGAATTATGGCGCTAGCCACGTCGAGCACGAATTGACAAATCCACCAGCGCGGCAGGGGCAGGCGACGCTCCATGTTTTCCCAACCAAATACAACCATGGGCTTACCCGTTAGCTTGCTCCAAACCGCAATCTCGAAGCTAGTTAGAGAAAACGCTTCTTCTTCGACTTGCACGATATCGGGTTGGAAGTCATTTAAGACTTGCCAGATAGCCCGTGGATTATAGAAGTGAGCGCCGACTCGACCGCTAAAGAAAACAGGCGATGAATAAATTTGAAGATTCGGATAAGGTTTTTCTACCTCAATAATGCGATTCCACTCCACAGCTTTCCAATTGCTCGGAGCCAGCAAACCAACTTTAGCTTTGCCAGTGTTGGCGATCGCATTGAGCTTTCCCTGATTTACGCCGACGACATAGGCGTGACTGACAAACAAGACGCGCAAGGGAAAATCCATCATACAAGTTGTGTCTATTGTGTCTATTTAGATTTAGTTAGGTTATCCATCGTCACTAATACCTTTTCACTATAAAAAAGTCGCTACAGATGACGCGAAGCTCGATCTGAAGCGGATTGTTAGGGAATTGGTATGAGAACAACCAATGGCAAATTTTAAGGGAAACTAGGGAGTAAAACGGACGGAAACGCAATCAGCCAACTAGCGAGCGAATTTTAGTCAGCGTCCAATCAATGGCTTTAGGGCGATAGTGCGGCGCGTATAACCAGGTAATGGCTGGCTTTGCCAAGGGCAGAGGCATCAGTCCTACCCAAACGAACCATAAGCTATAAATCAGCCGCTTTTGCCACTTAAAGCCCGAATATTTCCATAAAGTGCGAATTCCTTGATAAATCAGTGGTAGGCTGCGATCTGAAGGAACGGGGTGCTTGCGAGCGTCCAATCTAAGGGAGCTGATTCGAGACCACAACCGTCCAATAGACCGTAGTTCCAAATCTTCCGGCACTTTGTAGCCCAATTCGTTGGCTTTTTTTACCAACAGCCCATAGTTTTGTAAATCGTGTCGGACAAACCGATGAAAGCGATCGCTCGTTACTGTCGCCAAAGCCCACTGATTTTTGTTATGAATGCGGTAAGCCCCCAGGGGGGCTTCAATTGCCTCGACTTCTCCATAAAAAGGAATCAGGGTTGATAAATAGTCGTCAGCCGTGAGCTTATATTCGTCTGGAATTGGAAAGATTGGCTCCATGGCTTTGCGGTTGAGCGCGTTACCGCTGGTGGGCGTACTGACATATCCTCCATCTTCTAGTAAAATTCGCCAGACTTCTCCCGTAGATAACGGGGCGTTACCTTGAGGGCTTGAGTAGCCGAGAGGCTCTCCAGAGGCATCGACGACTTCTAGGCGATAGTGAACTTTGGCAAGTCCCGGTTTCCAGACTGCGACGATGCGTTCGACGGCTTCGGGAAAAAGGTAATCGTCAGAATCTAAAAAGATAACGATCTCTCCTTTACTGATAGCAAATCCACTGTTGAAAGCAGCAGCCTGCTTGCCGTTTTCTTGTAACTTGGCAATAATGCGATCGCCGTAACTGGCAATAATATTGCGCGAATTGTCAGTAGAGCCATCATCGACGACGATGACTTCAGTGCGAGGATAGGTTTGATTGAGAGCGCTATCAATTGCCCGTGCTAAAAAGCGATCGTAGTTGTAGTTGTTAATAATAATGCTGACTAGCGGCTGAGTTTCCACACCTAACACCTCCCTCGCTCATTTTCATGAAAGAAGATATAAAAATATAAAAATATCTCTTTTCTTATCGATCTAAGTACGAGAACTAATTGCGTAATATCTGCTTTGCGGCTGTTTAAACGGCATCGCGGACGTTAGCAATTTTTTGATAGTTTGACCGGCTACCGACCAGTTCAGACGCGACTTATATTCGTGAAAAGAAGAGAGAGCCAATTTTTCATAGCTAGGGTAATTTCTAAAGAAATAGGCAATATATTGGCAATATTCGACAATATCTGCATTTTTGTTAAAAAGTCTGCCATTAACATTGTTTTTAATAATTGTCGGAATGCCGCCCACCTTGGTGGCAAGGCAGGGAACGCCAAAAGAATTGGCTTCGCATAGAACTACGCCATAGCATTCAGCTATTGAGGGCAGAATTAAAAAGTGAGACTCTGATATCAGTTGATGAATCAATTGCAGTCCTTCTTGGGAGCTTTTGCTGATGAAACCTAAAACGTTGACAAAATCGGGTAAAGGCTCTTCTACAATGGGTTGACAGCCAACAACTGTTAGCTCTGTCTCTAATCCTTTTTTATTCAGCTCTTTGGCAATCTTGAGGGCAATATCGCCGCCTTTGCGATACCAATCTACCCCCAAAAACAGTAATTTGCATTTGTTTGACGGTCTAGATTTTACGAGCGTCTTTACTTGCTCAAAATTGCGTTCGTTTTTGAGGTTGGCTCCAAACGGGACTACTTTTACTTTTGATGGATCGGCTTGGTAATAATCGATCGCTGTTTGAGCCGCCCAATCAGATGCATAAATTGCCAAGTCGCATTTTTGCAGAGCCAATTTCTCCATTCGATGACCGCAGTTAATCGATTCTTGGCAAAGATTGCTGTATTGAGGATAAAAATCGATTAGATTGGCGAAAGTAGCATCTGCCCAGAAAACGATTGGGCGATCGCATTCGAGGTAAGCAATTGGTTCTACTGTTGCACTAAATATAATGTCTGGCTCGATTGTCGATAGTTTTTGAGAAACCTGTTTTGCATAATTTTTGAGTAGTAAAGGCGCAACATGTTTGACGTAAGTTTTGTGAAACAATTCGTGATAGTGACGCTTGAGCTTACCTATGATTTCGATCGTTAAGTTACTTTCTAGCGGACCGATATACTCCAGAGAAACCGCGCGACTCTTAATAGCTTCAGCTATGTAATAACCAGTTCCCGACCACTCATTAGAACTAGAAGTTCCTAAAACTCTGGCATCGTAGATAGTTACATATGCTAATTTCATAGATCTAATAAGCTAAATACAACAAAAAGTTCTTCGATTATAGATCTACTACTTCATCGAGCAAGTAATTTATATTACATAACGTCTCATAATTTGTTGGTGCAGCTATCAACAATTCCCTAAATTTGGGTTTGAATTTCTTCTGTTACTCTATGCAGACGATTGATAGAAATCATTCCCACAATCGAGCGGCAAAGAATTAAACAGAATAGTTAACCTGCATAGCAGCTAGCTTACAAGAATTATTCAAGTGCTTCTTTAGGCTTGCTTTTCAATGTCTTAACTGTTTGTAACATTTCCAGCAAAGTAGACTTTCCACCAGGCAGAAGCAGCCATAATCCGAAGTAAAATAAACCATACAAAATGCAATCCACTAAGAAGCCGAGCGCTACATTGGGAATATTGAGAAATTGTTGACCGATGCCAAGAGTTATCGCTCCTGCACCGATTGATGCGATAGCTGGTCGCGATACGGCGATCGCTAATTGAGACATTTTTAAAGACGTTCCTTTGAAACAGTAAACAAAATTGGG
Organism: Hydrococcus rivularis NIES-593; assembly: GCF_001904635.1. Classification (GTDB taxonomy): domain Bacteria; phylum Cyanobacteriota; class Cyanobacteriia; order Cyanobacteriales; family Microcystaceae; genus Hydrococcus; species Hydrococcus rivularis. The sequence continues at coordinate 98,809 of NZ_MRCB01000011.1, read as the reverse complement.
GATTAAAAGAATTAACTGGGATAGACTAAATGCCGTAGCGATCCCCAGAGTTCCCCAACGAACGCCAATTACGAAGGCAATAACATCTACAGTCGAGGAGATAACGCCCCAACGTAACATGCGATCGCCGCGTCCTAATGACTGATAAACCCATCCCGTCCACGTAAATGTTCCTAGAAAGGCAGCGGGTGCCAGAAAACGAAAGATAGGAACGATCCCCAGCCATTGCTCTCCTAAAACCGTCAGGATGACTTTATCGAGCGCTACGAACATGAAGACAACGACTGGCATTCCCAGCGTTGCTATGAACTGCGTGGATTTGTAGTAATAAGATCGGTATCGTTCTGGTTCCTCTCGCAGGCGACTGAGAGCCGAAAGCGCTACCCCTGAAATTGGACCGGTGAACTGCTGAATTGGCAGCATTAACAGTTGGTAAGCTTTGGCATAAAGTCCGAGCTGTTGCGCTCCCCAAAAGCGACCGATTAAGATATTGTCTAAGTTGCGAGATAGGTAGTCAAAGAAGTAAAACCCAGTAACATTTCCCCCGAAGGAGACCATAGAGCGAACTTCGGGAGTCCACTGCGGCAGTCCGGGTCGCCAACCGCAAACGCTCCAAAATCCTACCAAACCAGTAATGGACATCGCTAGTTGCAAGATTACTAACGACCAGTACCCCATTCCGTATGAAGCCGCTGCGATGGCGACGAGCAAACCACTTGCCATGGCAACCAACTGCATTCTGGCAAGGCTGGCAAATTGCATCTGTCTTCTTAGGATGGCTCGGTGCTGAACGGATAAGCTACTGAAGATAAAGTTGCTTCCCAACGCGATCGTAATTCCGATCAAGCGAGGTTCTCGATAAAACAGAGCCAGAAGAGGAGACAGGGCGGCAAAAATTAAAAACAGAGTAAAACCCAACGCTACATTAATCCAAAACAGAGTGCTGACCTGCTTGTGATTGATTTCGGGTGCCTGGACTGTTGCTGTAGCAAGTCCCAAATCCTCGAACAAACCAAAGAAGACGAGAACAACATTGACCATGCCGAGGAGTCCATAGTCTTCTGGCAAGAGCAGTCGAGCTAGGATTGCGAACGATCCTAGGTAAAGGAGAAATTTAATAATTTCGGTAGCGACGGTAACTGCTCCACCGCGAACGGAATGACCCTTAAGATCTGCCTTTACGCTATCGACTCGCAAGAAGCGATCGGGGTCTGAATTACGGAATTTCTTTCTAATCAACTTCAGCAAGTAGATACCTCTAAAGAATAATTGCAGGTACAGCTCGCACAACTACTCTTTGTAGGAGCCGTGTAATCGATCGCGCGTATTTTAATCAAGAGACATCGCGCAGGCACTAGATCTGATCTGACGATCTAATTTTTTGTGCAAAAGCGACAACAGGGATTAGTTCGCTCGCGCCTCAGTCTTACTCTCTTGGCAAGCGAGTGGGTTCTATCTAAGCCAAAGACTATAGAGTTTGCCCGCTCTCTATTTATTAACTTGATGGTTGTTTAACCGTAGAAATTGTTAGATTTCTCACACATTCCCTAATTACATCGGTGTAGCTTCTGCCTGTTACCTTACAGTAAGCTTCTAGCTTCTCGATTTCGGGTTTGCTAAAGCCTATGGTGATGCGCTTTTCGATCAGTTTTCTTTTCACTGTCAAGACGTTGCCTATCAAGTAACAAAATGCCTATCGATTAATAAAGACGCTCTAGCTCAGATGAGACTAGAGATTAGTAGTTTTACTCATTCTAAAAAGGCTTGTCTATAAATCTTTAGAGGACATCCCAAAAGTCCATTTTGTCATTTTGAGTGCAGGAGAACGTAACGAAGAATCTAGGATTGGAGTTGGTATGCTGAGATGCTTCACTTCGCTATTGCGACGTTTAACATGACGAAGTGCAAGCAGACTGCGTCGTTTCACAGCGGAATACCTTGCTACACTTTTGGGACAACTTGTTAGATTTAACTTAATTTTTTCTTAGTAAAAAGCTTTCTCTGAAAAAAGACAATATTATTCCCCTCTTCAGAATTACTCAAGCGCACTCGCAGGTGTCTTCTCAAGTAATTCACAGCAGCTTAGCTGCTGCAAAAAACAGTATGATATTAAGCATCACTTATTCATCTATTACCTATCAAAGGTAGCTTTACTACACATAAGATGTCAAGTATATTTACCAACTATTTTTTGCCTCTATCAAATGATAAAAATTCAATCGAATCGGGTTAGTAGATTTTGACCAATTCACCAATACGAGCCTGCACCCGCAAAGCAAGGATTTGGAGTAGAGGAAGAATTTTTTTCCTTTCCAAGACTAAAACTGATGGTCTGGAACCTCAGTCGCTCAATTGTGAATTGTTAATATCCTTCACAGGGCTGCATTCCAGCACTGATGGGATCGAAATCATCTGGAAAAATCGTTTTTTCATCGTACTTAGCTCTCTCCAAGCAAGCCCCTTTTAAACTCGCTCCTGTAAGGTTTGCACCAATCAGGTAAGCCCCTCTCAAGTTCGCTCTCCATAAGTCGCATTGAACCAAATTGACCTCTTTAAGGTAAGCTCGCTCCAGGTTGGCGATACAGAGTTTTGCTTTCCAAAGATAGGCTCCGTTCAAATTGGCGCCGCTCAGGTCGGTTTCTTCCAGATTAGCTTGACCGAGATCGATCTTCCACATTTCAGCGCCGCTCAGGTTAGCTTCTCTGAGATTGGAACGAGCTAGATTGGTTCTATAGAGGCAACTTCCTTTTAGGTTAGCTCGGTAAAGATTTGCCCCCTCCAAGTTGGCTTCCTCTAAATCGGCATCTATCAAGCAGACTTCTTTCAAATCGGCAGCATGAAGATTGATTCTTTTGAAATCTCTTTCTCCTGCCCAATATTGTCTTAGCAGTTGCTCAACATTAGTCATTTCTACATTTTTCACCATAAGCTCTCACTGGTCGAACCGGATCTCATAGGGCTACCAAAAGTTGGCAGTCGGTTTGAGAAAAACTTATCATTAATTGTGTCCCCTGGATCGGTCCGGATTCACCCATAAGTGAGAGAGCGATCGCGTCAAGCGTCGAGAATTCTGGCTCGACGGACAACAAACAATTTTTCAGCCATTCAAATCAATTGTTTTTTCAGGGCAAGAAGCCCGCAAGACTCGACAAAAATTTTAGAGAAAAAACTAATAAGCTACCCGCTCTTTTGTCAATTCCTCTCGACGAGAAGCCGACATGGAATTTCTCGCCATATTAGCCACGACCCCTAAAATTGGCGTGCCGGATATCCTTAACTCATCTAGAGCGTGTTCGAGCACTGGGCGTTTTAGCTTGCCCAATCCGGCAACGAGCAGAATGCCATTAGTATGGTTGGCTAGTAGATAGGGATCGGCAAATTCTGAAAGAGATGAGGCTTTATAGATAACGAGATCGAAGGCAGCTTGCAGTCTCTCCATTAACTCCTGCATTTTTACAGAAGCGAGAAATCTGGTCGGATCGGCTGGAATCGATCCAGAGGTCAGAATGTAGAGGTTATCTTCAAGCGGCGATCGCTGGATGGCATGGTTGAAGTCGAGCGTTTCTGAAGACAGAATATCCGATACCCCTTGTTGGTTGGACAACATCAAGCGCTCGTGCAGGCTGGGATAGCGCAGATCGACATCTACCAATAAAACTCGCTGACCCATGCTTGCTGCCGTCTGAGCCAGATAGAGAGCAACGGTAGACTTTCCGTCTTCAGACGAAGCCGAACTGACGACAAGCGATTGGATGGGAGGATTGGATTTGAGCAGACGAATATTGGTATAGAGAAAGCGGAAAGCTTCCAGAAAAGCAGGGCTTACAGAAAAAGCTTGAGATTTTCCGTTTCTGTCGCTCGGCATCAGAACGCGAGCGGGTCCGTCGATCGGAGCGGAGCGCTCTTCGAGGGGAGACCATTTTTCTAAGACTCTTTCAAAAGGAATCACGCCTAGAATTGGCAGCTTGGCGACTTCCTTAACTTCTTGAGAAGTATAAAGTAGATTGCTCAGTTTGTCTGAGGCTAAAGCTGCTCCCAAACCCAATAGCAATCCTAAAATCGCCCCCAACAATAAGTTTTTCCGGAGACTAATAGAGACTGGTACGAGTTCCTCTGGAGGAGGAGTCAATAACCGCCAAGGCAATTCCTTTTGAGCTGCGTCGATTTTCAAGCCTTCGCGTTTAGATAGAAATTGATTCAGGTTTTCTGTGGCGATTTCCAGTTCTCGCTGAATGTCATTGTATTGACGCAGAACTAACGACAATTGCTTCACGTCTCGATTGAGACGATCTAGCGTCTGCGTTAAGAGTTTATTTCGGGTTTCTAGCTGCTGGATGCGATTAGAGGTCTCTCTAGCTACCCTAAGCCCTTCGCGACGGAGCAAGGGCAGTAAATTTTGCCGCTGCTGCTTGAGAGTCTTCATTTCTGCACTTTCTTCCAGCAGTAAGGCGGAGCTTTTCGCCATTTGACTGTCGATTTCGAGCAACTGGTTGAGTAAGTTCTGATAGCGAGTATTTTCAGCCAACGCTGCCAGGGCAACCGAACTAGCTTCCTGTCGCGTCAATTCTTGTTGCATCGAAGCATAGAGCGCTTTGGCTTCATTGAGTTCGAGCTGAGTTTGCAACTGCTGTTGCTCGAAAGAGCCAATCAAAGTAGACAGTTGTTGACCTTTGACTTCTGGATCGATAATATTATTCTGCTGCCGGATTTTTTGCAGTCGCTGTTGCTGAACGGCGACGCTCTCTTGCAATTGGGGCAGTTGTCCTTCAACAAAGTCGATCCCTCGTCGGATTCCAGTCTGACGAGTATTAAGGCTATAGTCCAAATAAGCCTTAGAAACGGTATCTAAAACGGTTTTGACTTGTTTGGGATCTTTATTTTGGTAGGAGACTGTCAAAATTAGGGTTTTTTCTCCCTTGGTCGTAATGTTTACGTCGTTAAAAAGGGATTCGTAGGTAATCTTTGGATAAAGAGCTTGAAGCTGTTTGACAATGGGAGCCATCACTTCGGGACTCTTTAATATCTTGAGCTTGACTTCGTCTTCCTGGACGGTGTCGATACCTTTATCGCTTATGGTATCGCGGTTAGCCGAAGAGATGACTTTAGATTCAATCGTCTCTGGCTCGATTAAAATCTCGAACTGACCTTGATAGATCGGATCGTCGGTAATAGCCTTAAGTCCAGCTAAAGCTGCGACTCCGAGAGTGATACCAGCGATTAAAACGGCCTTACGACGGATAACGGCGATGATTTGCCCTAGATTTAATCCCCCTTCATCACTCTCGTTAAACCGAGCAGCACTGGCTAGCAGCCACGGGTGAGAATTGCGTTCAGAGTTCATGATCGTTCCTGTTTAATCAAAAAGATTAAATAAAGTAAATGGCAAAGTAAAGATCGAAAAGAATCTTCCTACAGGGTTTAATACTGCATCGAGCGTATCTGAAATACCTGCCAGAGAAGAGCGACCAACTACGATCACGTCGTTGTTGTAGAGGACGGGATTATTTTCGTTGTTAAGCTTTTGGGCAAAATCGATAGAAATTTCTTGTCGAGACACCGTACCGTTTGGGTTAAGGCGGATTAGTTCTACCGTATCATTCTCTGCTCGATTGGTAAATCCTCCCGCAGCAAATATGGCTTGATTTAACGGGCTATTTGGGGGAACTTCTACGATTCCGGGTTTCTGGACTTCTCCAACTACATTAACCTTGATCGTGTCTGGAGAAAAACTAGCCGCAGCTACCTGAGCAGCTTCTCCAGGATCTTGTGCCGTTGCCAGCGGTACGACAATCGTATCTCCTTCCTGTAATACTGCGTCCTGACTCGAATCTCCTTGTTGCAGAAGCTTCCAAAGATCGACTGTGATAGTCCGCTGCTCTCCTGTGCTTGTTAGGCGACGAACTTCGACCTGACGAACGTTGGCGAGGGGTTTGATCCCGCCAGCTACCTGAATGGCGCGAGTTACGGTAGGAGCGACGCTTTCACCCCCACCCGTTCCCCCAGGTACGCCTGCTTGACCGGTTCTGGCACTGCCTGTCACTGTATAGGGACCCGGACGAAAAACTTCACCGATTACGGTAATGTTGAGAGGTTGAGTTTTATCGGGAGCAAAACTAGCAGAGCGCAATTGAGAGGCTTGTGCTAGGTTTATCTCTTCCGATGTGGGAACGTAGACGGTGTCTCCGTCTTGAAGGAGCAAATCTTGCCGAAAATCGGCAGCTTGCAAGAGTTGCATGAGGTCTACTTCGACGATTTGTTCGGAACCGGCATGGGTGCGCCGACGAATCTGAACCTTACGAATGTCAGCGAGGGGATTGATTCCACCAGCTGCTTTGAGTGCCTGCGTGACGGTTGGCAGTCCAGCGCCCTGCTGACCTGGCTGACCTTGACCTTGAATGGTATGAGTACCTGGCTGTCGAACCTCGCCCAAAACGGCGATATTGATCGGGCGGTTTCTATCGACAGAAAAGCTAGCAGCAGCTAGCTGGGGAGCTTCTGCCAGGTTAATCTGGTTGGCAGTCGGGATAAAGATAGTATCGCCATCTCGCAGCGTTAAGTCGTTACCGAGATTACCTGTCTGGATTACCTGCCACAGATCGACAGTAATCGTCTGCTTGGAACCCCGACCTTGGAGACGACTCACTCGAACGTTACGTAAGTCTGCGGCTTGAGTGATTCCTCCGGCAAGCTGCAAGGCTTGGGCAATAGTGGGCAATTGCCCACCCGTCCCTCCTTCGCGAGCTTCGCGCGACATGGTGTAGGATCCGGGACGGTTAACTTCTCCAGCAATCCCAATTCTCACCGGACGCGGTGTTAGCAAATTAACGGTCACTTGGGGATCTCGGAGAACCCTAGCACTTGCGTATTTAGTGGCAATGGCTTTGGCTGCTTGTTCTAAGGTCATTCCCCCAACTGGCACGCTGCCAATTCTGGGTAAGTTGAGCGAACCGTCGATCAAAACCTGATGCTCGCCGCTGTATTGGGGTAACTGAAAGACATCGACGCGAACGCGATCGCCTGCTCCTAAAATATAAGCCGTTTCGGAAGCGCCTGCACTGGTTTCGGCGGACGTTAGTGCTACTTCGATAGACGACGATCGAGCTGTTGCGACTTGAGGATCGATTATTATGGCTACGGTTGATACGATTAACCCCGTAGTGAGTAGAATCATCCGTTTGGGCCGATCTAAAGCATTAGACATAGGCAGATTTTTATTTAATTTATAAGGCAAGAATATTGTTTTTAACGAGTTAAGTAAAGCAATCAATCGATTTTTAAAGATAAAACCGCTAAAAGCAGGGATCGTTAGGATCGATAGGGCATTTGAATCTAGAGAATCTGCCCAACTTTTTTACTATTTCCTGACAAACTAATATCCAAAGTTGAGTAAAAGCTGCATAAATTACTCCTCTGAAAACGTGAATCGTATAGATATAGCTAATGGGAATTGGCTGACTCATAAAAAGAGGTTGAGCGGTAATGAATACCCATGTTTTTGAATTTGACGTGGCAACTGTAAAACCACAAGCGCAAGAACTTAAGCTAAGCCGCGTTCAAGGTCGCTATTTTAGCGAAGAGCTTGGCAATGGCGTCATTCTAGAGATGGTAGCTATTCCTGCTGGAATCTACGCGATGGGTTCGCCGGACGATGAAATCGAAAGATACGACAACGAAAGACCTCAACATTGGGTTGCGATCAAACCATTTTTTATGAGCAAATACCCCATTACCCAAGCTCAGTGGCAGGCAATCGCTACCTTAGATCCCGTTGAGCTACCCCTCATTCCTAATCCCTCCAAATTCAAAGGAGCCGATCGCCCGATCGAGAGAGTCTCTTGGTACGAAGCCGTCGAGTTTTGTCGGCGACTGTCGCAACTTAATAGCAGAAATTATCGACTTCCTACTGAGGCTGAATGGGAATATGCCTGTCGAGCTGGAACGATAACCCCTTTCCATTTTGGTAAGAGACTGCCGCAGCATCTGGTTAATACTCGCAGCTCGCAACTGAGAAGTAAGAAAGTTGAGGGAACCACACCAGTAGGAGCCTTTGGAGTAGCTAACGCTTTCGGCTTGTATGACATGCACGGCAATGTCTACGAATGGTGTCTCGATCTCTGGCACGACGATTATGAAGGAGCGCCTGCTGATGGCAGTGCTTGGTTGATTGCCGGGGGACAGGAGGAATCGCGGGTCATTCGCGGCGGGTTTTGGCTGTCTCATTCTAAACATTGTCGTTCGGCTTATCGCGATTGTTGCGAACCCGACTCTAGGTCAAGCGTTGTTGGTCTTCGAGTGGTTTGCGAAGAACAAAGTCTTGGCATTTCTTCCCTCAGACCAACTGAGTGCTTGCCCGACGACTCATGTGGTAGCTGAATTCACTAACCGATGGATTGGGAATTTCTGGATCGATCGTGCGAGTTGTAGATTTCCAATCGCTTCTTTTAGCGGGAATTGCTGCTAGCGTACCATCTGCTTGCTTGGAAAGTCGCATCCAAATCGTGCCGTGTTCCTCGCAAAAGAACTCTTCTAACCAAGCATTGCGGTCAACATAGGCAGAATTTTGGGTTGCTAAAAAACTGGCTTTTTTTCGAGTGATCCCCAGGTTTTTTTTAAGCTCTGATATGTCCTGATAAAACAAATGGTATTTTGGACCCCCTAGACGCCACAGACGTTTTTGACAGCAAGGACAATAGAACTTTTGAATTTGACTTCTTTTTTTTCTTTTGTTAGACATTTTTCCTAATGACTTAGGGTGAACATAACGTTGAAGCTAATTTGGCTAGGGAACTATTAGCGATTAATTATCTTCTTTTTCTATGCTATAAGCAATAGCTTTAAAGATGTATAAGACTTTTGTCAAGAATACACTGGCTTTTGTAAAGATTCTGTGAATTCTTTTTGGTTTTCATCTTAAGGTTAACTATCACTTAAAAGAATCATTGATATTAATGTAAGTTAAACTTAAAACTCACAAAATAAAGTAATTTATAACACAAACGATTGTTAACTTACTATAATTCTTTAAAAAATCTTTTTAGGAAAAAAGTTAACAAGATCGCTTACTAAGTAAATATACTCAGCAATCTATGAGGCAATCGAAGTTAGCTAGGAAGTTAGACCGCTAATTATCTAATTTGTCGATTCAAAAAAGCATAAAATAAGCTAATTAGAAAATCAATAAAGAGCCAATTGCTGTTTTTCTCTCATTTTAAGATATGCAATTTAAATTAAGTTATTTACATGGCAGCGAAATTCTTATCAATGATTTTTCTATTTGTTCTATGAAGCTATCGTGAATCGATGAGTTTCAAGGAGACGATCGAGCTGTTCTAAGGCTCGCTTTATACCTTTTTGGGCAGTCGGCGAAAAGCTCTCTCCCAGTTCAAAGTTCGTTCCCGGTACGGCGATTAACCAAGCTGGCGGACAATGACCGAAGACAGTTCGAGCAAGCAACAGCACCCCGCGCGGATCGCTACTGTGGCTGCTTGGGGTGCCAGAGTCAAGCGGTTCTACCGAGCAAATTTTTACATCTTGTACATCTTGCATCTGTGAAGCCAGATAGGCATCGACAAAAATAACAAGTTCTGTCTCGGCAATATCGGCGGCAAGTTCGGGGGTTAATTGATGCCTCCAAAGCGATCGCACTCCGACTCGATTCTGCCGGGCAACAACTTTAGCGATTTCCTGTCCGACGCCATCATCGCTGCGCAAGTCATTCCCATAGCCAACGATCAGTACCTTAGATTGAGTACTGGCGAGATTGTTATTCATAATCTTTATCAGAATCTGAATTTATGCGCTAACACTCTTATACTTCAGAGGGCTTTGCTAAATTTCCGGATTGATTGTATATTTATTGTTTATTTTCTTCTAGCGAACTCGGAGAGCTAGAAGAATTAGGAGTTTCCGGTACGTTTTCCTCATCTACCGTTTTCGAAATCTCGGAGGTGGAATGTTCTCGTTCTAACTCTGGTGTCATTTCCTCGCGGTTTGCCCTAGCATCAATGATTTCTGCTACGGGTTTCGAGGAAACCTCGGTTACTTTTATTTCCTTGACAGTTTCCTCGCTCGCTTCCGTTTGGGTACTCTCGGCTTCGGCTCGATAAGCTTCAATAAGCGTTTCTGCGTCTCCATCGCGGGCTTCTACTTCAATTTCTGCTTGGTTAGATGTCTCTGTTTCTGGCTCGGATGCGGCGATCGCGTCTGTAGATTCGATGATAGCCGCTGGCTCTGAAGCTTGGGGAACGCTTGCGTCCCCATCAGTTTCATTGCTGCTTTCTGTTTCGGCTTCCGACGAGTCTAGGGCTGCTGTAATGCTTTCTGGTTTGGCAGAAGGGATTTTAGGTTTGGGCTTTTGCTTGCCAAAACCGAATAGCTTTTTAAAAGAAAAGCTTTCTTTGCTTTGCGTTGCTGGTTTAACTTCGGGAGTCGTGGCTTGAGTAATTTCCTCTTGCGCCGTCTCGCCTTCTGGGGAGGTCGAAATTGCTTCTCGAACGACCGTTTCGCTAGTTGGTTCGGGTGTGGCGGATTCAGATGGCTCCGAGGGTTGGGTAGTTTCTTCTACTGTCTCTGAGGTGATGACTTCTGTTTGGGGTGGCACTGGTTCCTCAGCTTCTACTTCTGGAGGGGTTTCAACAACTTCTAATGTTGTTTTAGAAGCTGGAGGGGCAACAGTTACAGGCGGGGGTGAAGGTTGTTTCTTCTTAAAGGCGCTGCCCACACGGTTTTGCAACCACACTAATAAAGAAAAGCTTTCTATTTCGGCGATCGCTTCTGGATTGGCGATCGCCCATCTCAATTTTAGAGTTTGCCAGCCGAAGGTCAGGATGAGAGCCGCACCTGCTACTTGACCTAACAACAAGCCTCCTCGAAGTTGTTGGGCACCAAGCCAGAGGACTAGGGCATAGAATAAGCCAACACCGCTCCAGAGAAAGTCATCTTGGCGATGAAGCTTGGGGCGAAAGAAAGCGGTTAGGAAAAGGGCTAGGCTGCCGAGTCCGACGACGATCGCTAGGATGTATGCCAGCATGATAGGGTTGCTCCTTCGGTGTTCCTCCTATCCCATTGTGATGCAAGTTGTCCCTTATCGACAAAAGATTCTTTATCTCTACAGAAGCAATTGTGTCTTACTAGATATCGGCCGAGTTTCATAACCCAATAGACTCGCGATCGCTCTGGCAATAGCTCTAACTATAATACCGGATTCAAAAACAGCATAGCGAACTGCACTTGCTTTCCCTTTCTCCAGCGCAAGTTAAGTATAGTAGCGATCGCTATTTTTCTCTTCGCCACCAAGCGCGTACCAGTTTAATTTCTTCGTAGCTAAAGCTTTCTCCTAAAGCTTCTTTCAAACTTTTTAGAGAATCGGCTCTTTTTGTTTGTATGGCTTGGATAATTAATTCTTGCTTGGCTGGAACCACGAAATCATTAATATCTATCGGCTGATTCGTTTCTATCAGTTCGCACAAGTGAGTATAAATAGTCGAGATGGTAAAACCTCGTCTCTGGGCGATTTCTTCTACAGACAAGCCCTGCTGATAAAGTTGTAGAGTCATTTTTTGACTATTTGATGGCAGAGAAACGGGTAATTTTTGTTCCTGACAAAAAGCACGAATTTCAGAAACGAACCGATCGCCATACCGTTCGAGTTTGTGAGCGCCAACACCAGAAATTTTAGCAAATTCTTGTAAAGTTTTTGGTTGTATTTGCGCCATTAATTTGAGGCTAGAATCGGAAAAAATAACGTAAGGGGGAAGAGAATGAAGATCGGCTATTTGTTTGCGCAATTGCTTTAATCTTTCCAAAAGAATCTCAACTTCTGCTGCCTTGGGATTATATCCTTCTAAAACTTTAGAATTTGATTGCGCAGTAACAGCTATTTGCACCGATCGCACTTTTCGTAGGATTTCCCAACTCCGTCTATTTAATTTCAGTACGGGATAGCCATCGGTCGTTTCATCGACTAATCCTTGATGAATTAAAGATCGTCCTAACATTTTCCATTCTTTCACCGTTTTATCTTTGCCAATGCTATAGGTAGATAAAAGGTGATGACCATATTCTTCAATTTTTCTTTTGCTCGACCCTCGCAATACATCGATAATATGCATCATGCCAAATCTTTCTTGAGTTCGTGCCACGCAAGAAAGAAATTTTTGCGCTTCAATCGTCCAATCTTCTATAGGTTTCGGATTGCGACAATTATCGCAGCCAGAACAATTTCCCGGAAATCTTTCACCAAAATAGCGTAAAATAATTGTGCGGCGACATTCAGTTCCTTCTGCATAATTAATGACTTGACGTAATTGTTGGCGAGCAATTCTTTGCTCTTGAGGATCGCTTTTTTGGTCGATAATATATTCAATTCGTTTGACATCTCCTAGACTTAAAAATAGCGTGCAACTAGCAGGTTCTCCATCTCTTCCCGCCCGTCCCGATTCTTGATAATAACTCTCTAGATTGCGGGGTAAATCGTAGTGAATGACAAAGCGAACGTCGGGTTTATCGATCCCCATGCCAAAGGCAATAGTTGCGACGATAACTTTTACGTCATCTCGGATAAATCGAGTTTGATTTAAGGTTCTTGCTTCATCAGTCATTCCGGCATGATAGGGAACGGTTGATATGCCATCTTTTTGCAAGCGAAACGCAATTTCATCGACATTGCGACGACTGAGACAATAGACAATTCCCGACCCTTGTTGCGTGCGAATAAGTTTTAATAATTGATTATAGCTACGGCGTTCTTTGGGTTGGACTTCGTAATAAATATTGGAACGATTAAAACTAGCCAAATGAATTCCGGGCTGACGCAGTCCTAATTGTTGAATAATATCTTCTTGTACCCGTTTGGTTGCGGTTGCGGTCAAGGCAAACATCGGAACGTGAGGATATCTTTGGCGCAGTTGGATCAATTGTCGATACTCTGGGCGAAAATCGTGTCCCCATTCCGAAACGCAATGGGCTTCATCGATCGCAAAAGCAGCAATACTAACTTTTGTCGCTATCAAGTCGAGAAAGTTACGAAATCTTTCGCTCAATAGTCTTTCCGGCGCAACGTAGAGTAATTTAATCTTGCCGTCGAGAATGGCAGTTTCTCGCGATCGCACTTCTGAGAATGTCAGAGTGCTATTGAGAAACGTTGCCCCAATGCCGTTGTCCTGCAAGGCATCTACCTGATCTTGCATCAGCGCAATCAGAGGCGACACGACTACGGTAAGTCCCGGTTTGAGTAAGGCAGGCAATTGAAAACAAAGGGATTTTCCACCGCCTGTAGGCATAATGACCAGCAAATCGCGGTTTTGTAGCGCTTCTTCGACGATTTTTCGCTGCCCCGGACGAAAATGCTCGTAACCGAAAAAATGCTTCAGGGCGGCTTCTAGGGAGGGAAACTGTGGCATAAGCGGGAGTTGAGGCGCTGACAACGAAATTATTGTAAAACCTCTATTCGATCGCCTAACAAATTTCTGTTAAAACTAGCGATCGAGCATTTTAAAAACTAATGAAGATTTAGGAGAGTTGTTAAGTCGGGTACTTCGGGTACTGGAGACTAAAATACTGGTTAGCAAAGCTGTTATGCCATTTTTCATTCATTCTCACCCCCAACCCATCTCACAATTTGGGAGAGGGGTGAACAATGTCGATCGCGAAAACCTGAAAATTGGTATTAGGATTTTGGAAGATTTACGATGACACGATTATCCCTGAGCGAAGAGCAAAAAGCAAAACTGCTAGAGGCTTTGGAAATTGCCAAACTTGCTGAAGACAAAGCTAGAGAAATGAGTGAATTGGCAACGGCGATCGCCCAGAAATCCCAAAAACATCTGTATGAAATGGCACGGTTAGCTTCGCACAAATCTAATTGAGCAGCAAGGATGAAGTTCCTAATATGTACGCAGAGTACTATTGTGACAACCTCATAACAAGTCATTACCGTCGGTAACAAAAAAACTGTTAACAGACAAAGCCAACGCAATTCTCGTTATCCCTAAAAGCGAGAGAACATCGGAACTGTTAAAGCAAGGGAAGTAAAGAAGGCGATATAATAAATGGGGAAAATCATATCTACATAGAGATTTCTTCTTTTCCTTAGAATAGAATTGAACTTGTTGGATCTCCTCAAAACAATTCGAGAAATTATTGCCCGTTGGTGGTCGGAGTTCACGCTTCAAACCAAGTTAATGGCGGCTGCAACATTAGTTGTATCCTTGCTCATGAGTGGTCTGACTTTTTGGGCAGTCAATACCATTCAGCAAGATGCCCGCTTAAACGACACGCGCTTCGGTCGAGATTTGGGACTCCTGCTAGCTGCTAATGTTGTTCCTTCGATCGCTGAAGACAATTTGACAGAGGTGGCACGCTTCTCCAGTCGTTTTTATCAGAGTACTTCCAGCGTACGCTACATGATTTACGCCGACCAAGAAGGCAAGATTTTTTTTGGCATTCCCTACTCGGAAGCTGAAGTAAAAAACTCGCTGACTATCGAACGTCGCATACAGCTACCAGAGGATTACGCTGACAGTACCGAACTGCCGATGGTGCGCCAGCATATTACGCCAGACGGAGAAGTGACTGACGTATTCGTCCCCCTCAGACACGAAGGGAAATATCTAGGCGTGCTGGCGATCGGCATAAATCCCAATCCGACAGTTGTTGCTTCTTCTAACATAACCAGAGATGTCACGATCGCCGTTTTTATTTCCATTTGGGCAATGGTTATCTTAGGGGCTGTCTTTAACGCCCTCGCTATCACCAAACCCATTAAAGAGTTATTGGTAGGGGTCAAAAATATCGCGGCTGGAAACTTTAAACAGAGAATCGATCTGCCCTTTGGCGGCGAACTGGGCGAGTTAATTTTCAGCTTCAACGAGATGGCAGAACGGCTAGAACGCTATGAAGAGCAAAATATCGAAGAACTCACGGCAGAGAAAGCCAAGTTAGAAACGCTGGTGTCTACTATTGCCGATGGTGCGATTTTGCTCGATCCTAACTTGCAATTACTATTAGTCAATCCCACGGCAAGGCAAATGTTGGGTTGGGAAGGACGAGACGCGATCGGGGCTAACGTTCTCGACCTTTTTCCCGCAGAGTTGAAGGAACAACTGAGCGAACCACTACACCAACTTGCTTCCGGTCACGTCCTTAAATCAGAAAATGCCGAGTTAGGAAATGACCTGCCGCCAGCTGAAAATTTCGATCGCCTGTCTCTAGGTGATAGCAGCACCTCTCCAGAAGAATTTCGCTTGACTATAGCGCAACCTACTCGACGGACCGTTCGCATCTTCTTAACGCAAGTTCTCGATCGCCATAGCGAGGCGATTAAAGGAATTGCCATGACATTACAGGATGTAACTCGCGAGGCGCAATTAAAT
This sequence comes from Hydrococcus rivularis NIES-593, assembly GCF_001904635.1. Taxonomy (GTDB): domain Bacteria; phylum Cyanobacteriota; class Cyanobacteriia; order Cyanobacteriales; family Microcystaceae; genus Hydrococcus; species Hydrococcus rivularis. The sequence goes on along the minus strand of NZ_MRCB01000011.1, from coordinate 83,438 downwards.
GAAGCCAAAAGTCAATTCATCAGCAATGTCTCTCACGAATTGAGAACGCCTCTGTTTAATATCAAATCATTTATTGAAACCCTTTGCGAATTTGGAAACGATTTAACGGAAAACGAACGTCGAGAGTTCTTAGAAACAGCTAATCACGAAACCGATCGCCTGACTCGATTGGTCAATGACGTACTCGATTTATCTCGTCTAGAATCTTCAAAAACCTATCATCTCGATGCTGTCGATATCGCTCAAATCATCGAACAAACACTGCGAACCTATCAACTCAATGCCAAGGATAAGGGACTAGAAATCATCCAAGAGGTCGAGCCAAATTTACCGCCTGTTTTGGGTCATTACGATTTATTACTGCAAGTAATAACTAACTTAGTTGGCAATTCTCTCAAGTTTACGGAAGCGGGGGGCAAGATTAGCATTCGTGCCTACAAGTTCGACCGTTGGGATCGTCAGTCTCAAGTTAGAGTAGAAGTATCGGATACAGGGATTGGGATCGATCCCGAAGATCGAGAAGCGATTTTTGAACGTTTCTTCCGCGTTGAAAATCGGGTTCATACCCTAGAGGGAACGGGACTTGGACTGTCAATCGTTAAAAATATTATCGAGAAGCACCATAGCAAAGTGCATTTGATTAGCGAGGTGGGGGTAGGAACGACTTTCTGGTTCGATTTATGCATCTATCAAGAACCCGAACAAGCATAGTTTTGAGCTAAATCGGGGTGACTGGAGACTAAATATTAGTATCCGCCTTCATAAATCCATTCCAAGTGCAAGTATTCTTTCAGTAAAGAGAGCAACTGCTGTTGGTCTATAGGTTTTGGCAAGAAAGCATTACAGCCAGCACGCAAACAAGTTTCCTCCATCATTTCGATTAGACTGGCTGAAATCGCGATAATTGGCACGTCTTTAATTTCAGGAATTTCTCGAATTTCTCTGGTCATTGTCAAGCCAGTCTTAACGCTCATCATGATATCGGTCAAGATGAGATCGGGTTTAAGTTGACGGGCAATGGTCAATCCTTGCTCGCCATTTTTTGCCATCATTACCTCAAACCCCAAGGGTTTCAGCAAACTGAGCAGAAGCGAACGATTTTCTTGTCGGTCGCCTACCACAAGAATTCTGCACGGTTTTCCTTGGTAACCTTTAATTCGTTCCTTCGGTTGGGTTTCCAAAGCTATCTCGACGACGGGTAAGGCGAGATCGAACCAAAAAGTCGAACCTTGCTGTAGTTGGCTTGATACTTGTAGTTGGCTGCCCATCAATTCCACCAGTTGTTTGCTAATTGCTAAGCCCAAACCCGTACCGCCTCTCTTGCGATCGCGATCGCCAACTTGTTCAAAGGGTTGAAAAATTGTCTCTAAATGCAATGGGCTAATTCCCACTCCCGTATCGACGACTTCAAAGCGAATTTGTTTATGAGGGATGAAATTCGATCTATAGTTCGTGCCGATTTCGCTAACTTTGAGGAGTATTTGCCCTTTGTCGGTAAACTTGACGGCATTGCCGAGCAAATTAATTAATACCTGTCTGAGTCGCTTTTCATCGGCTCTTACGCCAGTGGGAATGTCGCCCGTCATCTGGCACTGAAACAGCAGTTTCTTTTCTTGTGCCCGCATCTCAACGATGCCACAGATTTCTTCTAAAAAACTGGGAAAATGAAAATCAGTAGGTTCGAGTTCGAGCTTGCTGGCTTCTGCCTTAGAAAAGTCTAGAATGTCGCTAATCAGCGTTAATAAATAGGTTCCGCTGCGCTGAATAATTTTGGCTCTTTTGGCTTGTTGGGCAGATAGAGCGCGATCGTTCATCAAGATATTGGCATAACCAATGACGCTATTGAGAGGAGTGCGCAGTTCGTGGCTTATATTTGCCAAAAACTCGCCTTTGGCGCGATTGGCTGCTTCTGCGGCTTGTTTGGCGGTAGCGCTTTCTGAAGCTGCTTTCATCGCTGCTTGCACGGCTTTTTTGAATTGAGCGGTTCTCTGTTCGACGCGGGTTTCTAGTTCTGCGTTGGTTTTTTGAAGCGCGGCAAAAGAGTCTCGAAGTTGCTTAGCCATTTGGTTGAAAGAGCGAGCCAGAATTCTCAGTTCGCTTACCCCTTCGACCTTAACTTGTCGATCTAGTTGACCGTTCGCAATGGCTTGGGATGCTTGGCTCAATCGCAGAAGCGGTCGGCTAATCCAACGAGACGTATAGATTCCCAAGACAGTTGCTATTGCTAGAGCGCCCAAGCATAACCAAATCGTAGTTCGAGTATTAGCATTAATTTGTGCCATGAAATCCGATTCTGGCACCGCGATCGCTACTAACCAGTCTAGACCTAACTCATCTCGCCAAGGGGTGACTCGGACAAACTGGCGTTTGCCATCGAGCATAAACTCAAGCTGTTGACTATTTTGAATTTCGTTAAAGCTACCGAAATGTTTTCTTAAATAGTCGGCTGTGGCTCGAATTAAAAAATCTTTACTTTCTAGAACATTCAGTCTTTGCGCCTTACCGTTCACCATTTTGTAAGGTTTTTCAGGACTCGAACTGGCTAACACTAGCCCGTTGCGTTCTAAGATAAATATTTTTGCTGACGGACTGACTTCTAAATTGCTCAAAAAATCGCTAATCCCTGTAAGCCGGAAATCAACGCTCAAGACCCCTTTTAGTTTTTTGGTGTAGTCGTAAATTGGATAGCTAACCGAGATCGACAAAATATCTGGAACGTCACTCCAGGAAAAAACTTGACTCCATATCGGTTTGCCTGCCCGAACCGTGTCCGTATACCAAGATTCTGTTAAAGGCTTGTAGTCAGAGGTAAAGACTACTTCGGTACGATTTCCTTGACGATCGGTTGCGTAGGTATAGTTTTTCCATTTGGTATTGGCAGAAACTTCATCAATGGTGACTCCCTTGCCTTCCATCCAGCGTCCCGCGCCTGTATATTCGCCTGTCGTTAGTACGTAACTGATGTAACCGACATCCTCAAATGCTTGCATTTGTTTCCAAAAGTAATGTCCGGTTTTTTTGATGTCTCCTAGATTGAGCAGACCTAACCTTACGGCATCCACATTGATTTGATTGATTGCTCGCGGGGTTTTTAAATAACTATCGAGGTGCTGGTCGATCCGCGAGCTAATTTCTCTCTGTAGCTGACTCGCAAGGTCATTGACAGCCTTTTGTCCGTTTTGTAGGGATAGATATCCTGTCAATCCTACAGCGGCAAAGATTTGTAAAACAAAGGGCACTAGAAGCAAAAGACGTAACGGGATTTTTTCAAGACTTTTGGCAATCTGCTTGTTCATTGCGTGCAATGTTCAAAATGGCGGAAAAATTTGGGGAAGTTAAAAATTAAATAGGTGTTTTTTTCAGCGATCTAATATCATTCGAGTTTTTCTTTGTTTTTAAGAAAATTTAATTTGCAAATAGCAAAGATGAGTTAATAGTTTGTAGAATTCTTAGAGTTTATCGATTATCTTCTCACGATTGCGGACTTCGATTGAGTAATACCATTTTTCATTCATTAATGACAGAGATGGTCGATCGTCCTCACCCCCAACCCCTCTTCCAGTTTGGGAGAGGGGAAAAAGATGTCGATCGCGAAAACCTGAAAATTGGTATAAGCTAATAAAGCATTAAATTTGTAAACGTCGAAGAAGAAACTCCGCCGTCTCACGGCGGAGCCTGAAAAGCACTTCGTCAATTTTTATCGCTTAAGATAACGGGAAAAGTTTTTGTGCTTCAAAATGGTGGAGCGGCACCTAATAGCCCTAGCACTCCCAACAGCATACCAATGCGCTCCCAGAAGACGAATCTTTCGTAAGTTCGCTCGCTAGGTTGCTGTTGATAGGGAAACAATGTGGTTCCAAAGATCAGCAGCATAACTGAGGAGAATGCTGCAAATAACAGAGGATGCGCCATCGGTAAACCGATGAGAGAAACCGGAATTGACGCACTCAATACGCCAATCAAAACCCAAGCGATTGAGAAAGCTGTTTGCTCGCCCCACCGATTGGCAACTGTAATAATCCCATAATCGCGATCGCCTTTTGCATCGTGTACGTCCCAAATCAGTTCCCTAGCCAAGGCATAGCAGAAGAGAAACCCTAATGGGTAAATCATCGCGAACGGCTTTCCGGCAACCAAACTGCCCAGCAAAATTAGAAAGGCAATGATGGCTGCAACGAGCACATTGCCAAGAATACCGCTGTAGATAAGCAAATGAGAGTAATTCCACAGTAAAACGATACTGACAGCGACCAGGATGAAGGAATAAAGCCCCAAAGGAATAGCAGCTATCAGAGCACAAGTAAATAGAACGACAGCAGCCCACCATGCTTGCTCGATTGAAAGACGACCGGATGGAAGTGGTCTGTTGGGATGATTGATTCGATCTTTATTTAGATCCCAATAGTCGTTAATCGCGCAGGCAGCAGCAGTCATACAGAATAAAACACCTGCCGTTAGTAGGTATAGCTGGAGTGGAAGCGCTGAATTTAGGGCATAAGTCGTGGCACAGCCCGCTAGGGCAGCAACGAGGCTGACTGGAAGCCGAAAAAGTTCGGCAAACGCACAAAATTGACTTATCCCGCTAATAGAACCGGAAGACGAAGGAGTATTCAGCATAATTTACCTTCTCAAATAACTATGAGGCAGAAGCCTTAGAGCGGGATTTTGAGGTAAATTTCACGCTTGCAGTTCTAGTCGCTACGGTTACGGTTGATGCTAAGTAGGCACAATATTATTATTGAGTGAAGCTATCTAAAATCTCGCTCGCTGGACGAGTGGTGAGTGCATCAACCACGAATGAGGATTTAACGACTGAATCGAATGATAGCCGCTAGCCTCTTAAAAAGGCTATCTCGCGTTTCGCGTAGAAGCAACTCAACCTATATTCATTGTAGCGAGCCTAGATAAACTATTGATTAGATTCTATATTTCTGATTCCCATTTCTCGCAATCCTTGGCGGAGTCTTGCTGCTTCTTGAGGATTTTGAGTTTCGTGAAGAGAAATAGCTTTTTCAAAAGCTTCTATACTTTCTGGGAAATAACCAACTTTTAGAAGAGCGACCCCTAAATTTTGATAGGCAAGAGCATAATTTGGATTGAGTTTAATTGCGCTTTGATAGGCTGCGATCGCTTCTGGCAACCGCCCCATTGCTTTGAGAGTCGTGCCAAGATTATAGTAGCCTAATGCAAAGTTAGGATCGATTTTAACAACAATTTCATAAGCTTTTTGGGCATTTTGTAAATCTCCAACTTCTTTCAATAAACTGCCAAAATTATTGTAAGCACCTAGTTTTAGTATTGGTAAAATCGGCTGTTCTATTGCTTTTTGATAATGCTTGACTGCTTGCTTTAGTTGTTTTTTTTGGCGGGCGTAAGCATTACCGAGATGATAATGTAATTCAAATAAAATATGTGCGTCTGCTTGGTTTGATTTTAATCCTTGTCTGAGTAATTGAATGCCTTCTTTTTCTTTTCCAATTTGTAAATAAAGTCCACCTAATTTACTACAAACATAGGGATCGTTGGGATAGGCGGCAAAAAATTCTTCCATTAACTTTCTAGCTCGATTATATTTATCCAAAGACGCGATCGCCTCTGGCGTATAACCATAATGAACGATCGCAACTGGGGTTAAATCGATAACTTTCCAGTGAGGTTCTTTTTTGAGTAATTGAGCGACGCTATCGTCAACGATTGAATGATAGGGACGAGTAAATTTAACTTCTGGATGATTGCGAAATAGGCGCGAAACCAAAGAATAAGGAGATTGAGCGGCACCGACTTCTTGACGAATTAAGTTAATAACGATAGCATTTTTATCTTCCATTGCGTGTCGCATTTGAGGCACGATTTCAGAAGAGAGTACTTCATCTGCATCTAATACCAAAATCCATTCTCCTCGAACGTATTTTAGGGTTTCATTTCGCGCGGCGGAAAAATTATTATGCCAGTCATAATGCAGGACTTTTGCTCCAAATTTTTCGGCAATTTCTACCGTTTTATCGGTAGAACCCGTATCCATGACTATCATCTCATCAACGACATTTTTGACGCTTTCTAAGCATTTTGGCAAAGAAGCTTCTTCGTTTTTGACAATGGCGCAGAAGCTAAGTTTAGTCATGGTTGTTGCTCGGTTTTTCGTGGGAATTACTTATTCACTATCTTGTTAAATTTTGCGATCGGGATAATCTACTAGGTAGATCCCTCGATCGCATTGCCAGTCAACTATAGGTCTTTAACCACGTTGGCTGCAAATAACTCTTCCAAGCGGCTATCCCATTTCTTTTGATTCTTGGTTGCATCTTGGATATAGGGCGATATAGCAATCAATTTCAAGAAAAGATCGTTAAAAAACGATAAAGGAAAGCGCATCGGTCTGACAATATCTATGAATAAAACGACGCGAACGTCATCGGTTTCGTTCCAAGCTTCATGTTGAAAAGAATCATCGAATAACATACATTCTCCCTCTTCCCAGTGGCGAATTTCATCACCAACGCGAATGCGGCATTTTTCTTTAGGTTCGGGAATTTTTAGACCGAGAAGACAGCGAATCAAACCTTTATAAGGACCTCGATGTTCGGGGATATGTTTTCCCGGTAATAAAATAGAAAAGAAGGCAGTTTTCATGCCAGGAATTTGTTCGAGAATACGGGTGGTTTCCGGACAGCGAGCGCAATTTTTTTCAGCTTTAAAACCGTATCCATAAAGAAAATAGGTTTTCCAGAGATTATCTTGACTCGTTCTGTAGGCTTGGTCTGGAGAAATATCTTGGAAATTTGGTAATTGCTCGCTATACTTTAAGATTTCATCGAGTTCTTGGCGAATAATTTTCCAGTTAGCTTCCAATAGCGGCACCCAATCAAACTGTTCTCTCTTAAAGAAAGGCGTGTCGCCAATTAGAGAGTAGCGAGGAATAAGCTTTTCAAGCTGCCAAAGTATCTTTACGCCAATCCCATAGATGACAAGATTACGCCATGTCATCTTAAAGTTTTCTAAAGAGAATTTCTTGCTCGATTGAATTTGATTTGAGTTTAAATCACTCCTCATGTCCGTGAAAATCTCCACTAAATCTCAGTAATTGTATGGTCTTTGAGTCAATCCAAACAAAATCCATCTTATCTAATAAATAATAAAATGTGCGATCGACAAACTGACCACATCTAGCGTTTAGGAGACGATCGAGATGTTAAGATAATAGCCAAATCCCAAATGCTTCTGTCTCTGAAAAACCCGTTTAAGGAATAATGCGTCTATCCAGAAAATAGAGAGAAAAATCCTTAAAGTGGGAATACTAAACATAGCGGAGATAACTCGTTCTGCTCTCACGACCTGCTGTGTTACCTATTTAAATGAATTTTAAATGAAAAACAAACTTACTCTTATTGTTGTTACTTTTCTGGTCATTGGAATCAGTGTAATTTTTATTGCTAAAACGATGCACCTCGATCGAGGTGCTTATTTTAATGCGATCGCGAAGTTTCAATTGACTTACTGCTTAGCTGCCCTTGCTGCCGCATTTTTCCAAACGATTTTTCAGATTAATCGTCTGTGGGTTCTGTTCCCAAAAGAAGCTAAATTGAAATGGGCGCATACTGCCCGCGCGTTTACCTACGGACAGTTTCTCAACACCTTCGGACCCAATGGTGCGGGAGATGTTTTGAAAGTCGTTCTGACCAGAAAACATGAAGATAAACAAGGTCGCCAAGTCGAAGCCTCCGAATCGAGTGCGATCGTGTTTGTAGTAGACAAACTGGCAGATGTAGGTTCGATTATCTTACTGACTCTTATAGCCTTGTTGCAAGCTCCGATCGCGCTTCCCGAAATCGAGTGGAACAAACATGTTAGATTGATTTTATTGGGCGCGATAGTTTTATCGCTTGTTTTTTATATTCTCTTTTTTGGATTTCGCAAGCGATCGGGCGCGATCGCGCAATGGATTGAGGGGTTCAAAGTAGGACTGCAAGCTTTGCGAGAACCCAAACGGTTTTCTAGTGCGCTTCTCATGGGCGCAGGCAATTCTTTAAGCAAAGTCATTGCCTTACATATTCTGTGCGTTGCCTTGGGATTTTCTTTGTCCTATCCCGAACTGGTATTTTCCATCCTCATCCTAAATTTGGGAATTTCAGTACCTATCTCGCCGGGAAATTTGGGGGTATACGAAGCATCACTCGCCTTTGCCCTAAGCAAATTTGGGGCGCCAATGGCTGAGAGTTTAGCAATCGCCACCGTTCACCACGCTTGCCAAATGATAGAAATTGCGGTTTTGGCATTATTATTCTGGCTGCACGAAAGATGGCAAGATTGGCAAAGAGAATCTAAAGTCCAACCAGTGACCCAGATAGGCAAATAAGTACCTTTGAAGGACGCGATCGCAGCAATAATATTTGTTAATCATAATAGTTGATACTACAAACCCTGCTGCCTAAGACAGACAAAAAAATGAGCTTTTTTGAAAAACTCGATCGCGCGATCGCCCGCAATCAAAGTTTACTTGTTGCCGCCCTCGATCCCAATCCAGAAATAATGCCTCCAAACTATCGCGCTGACTGCAATATCAAAAAGATGGAGGATTGGTTGCAATCGATCGTTGCCGAAACCTCCCATCTCGTCTGCGCCTACAAACCGACTCTCGGCTTTTATGAAGCACTGGGCACAGAGGGATTTCAATTACTCTCTCAAGTCTTAGCGACGATTCCTACAGATATTCCCGTCATCTTGGATGCTAAACACGGCGATCTCAACACTAGCACGGTATTTGCTCGCACCATTTTTGACGGGTGGCAAGTTGATGCTGTTACCCTCAATCCCTATGCGGGACAAGACCACGTTGCGCCTTTTCTAGTCTACTCCGATAAAGGTGTTTTTATTCTCTGCCATACTGCCAATCCCGGTGCAGTTGCCCTGCAAGATTATCCCATTCCGGATTCGCCTTTTTATTTACAAGTCGTCAGGGAAGCCAAAACTTGGGGATCGCCGGAACAGTTATTTTTAGAAGTAGGAACCGCAGAAATAGAAGTCCTGACTAAAATTCGCTCTCTTGCACCTGAGAGAATTATTTTAGTGCGAAGTATTTGGGGAGAAGGCGATCGCCTCAAACAACTTCTAACGGCTGGATTGAATAACAATGGCGCAGGATTGCTGATTCCCGTCCCGCAAGGCTTGTTTTTAGAAGACAATTTAGCAGAAAAGATTTGGGCTATTAGAGAAGAAATTAACCAAGTCAAAAGTCAAATTACACCAGCAAATTCTAGTTGCGATCTTTGGGTACCCGATGTTTGTTTATTAAATCAACATCCCCATCAAGATTTAATTTTGCAACTCTATGATATCGATTGTCTTCTCTTTGGCCAATACGTTCAAGCTTCTGGGGCAACTTTTTCTTACTATATCGACTTGCGCCGAATTATTTCTAATCCCCAAATTTTTCATCAAGTACTCAATGCTTATGCTGAAATTCTACAAAACTTAACCTTCGATCGCATTGCTGGCATTCCCTACGGTTCTCTGCCAACTGCCACCGGACTATCTTTAAGCCTTCATCGTCCCATGATTTATCCGCGCAAAGAAGTCAAAGCACACGGAACTCGTCGTTTAATCGAAGGAAATTTTCATCCTGGAGAAAAAGTCGTTATTATAGACGACATTCTCATCACCGGCAAAAGTGCAATGGAAGGTGCAGAAAAACTGAAGTCAGTAGGATTAGAGGTCGAAGATATTGTCGTCTTTATCGACCATGAACAAGGGGTTAAAGATAGACTTAAAAAAAATGGCTACCGGGCACATTCTGTGTTAACCATTTCTGAAATCACAGAAACTCTCTACGAAGCAGGGCGCATTAATGAAGAACAATATCGTAGTTTGAACCAAAAACATTAAAAAGCGCGGAAGAAAATGTACGGGCTTCCCGCGCAGATCGGCAAACTTTCTTGTCTATTAGCCCATTTCTGGAACTGGAAACTATACAGCTTCGGGAGTCATAAAATGAATTTCCGACTCGGAAGACTCAAGACTAACAAAACGATGTTTCAAAGCTGCTTTAACAAATCCCAAGAATAAAGGATGAGCGCTATTAGGACGAGAACGAAATTCTGGATGAAATTGAGTCGCGAGGAAAAAGGGATGTCCTGGAAGTTCGATAATCTCTACCAAACGACCATCGGGAGACGTGCCGCTAATAACATAGCCAGTGTCTAAAAATAGACTGCGATAGGCATTGTTGAATTCATAGCGATGGCGATGGCGTTCGTAGACGACTTCTTTTTGATACAGAGAAAAGGCAAGCGTATCTGAGGCGAGACGACAGGGATATAACCCCAAGCGCATCGTACCGCCCAAATCTACTACGTCCTGTTGTTCTGGGAGCAGGTTGATTACGGGGTTGGGCGTGTCGGGATCGAATTCAGCACTATTAGCCTTTTCCAAATGAGCGACATTACGTGCCCATTCAATGACGGAACACTGCATTCCCAAACACAGACCGAGGAAAGGAATTTTGTGCTGGCGTGCATGCGCGATCGCTTTGACTTTGCCATCGACTCCGCGAACGCCGAAACCGCCAGGAACGAGGATCCCGCTAACGCCATTGAGATGAGATTCGCCTCCCTCTTCTTCGAGATCTTCAGCATTGACCCAACGGAGTTTGACTTCGCTATCGAGTGCGATCGCGCCGTGACTTAGGGCTTCTACAACCGACAGATAAGCATCGCTCAACTGAATATATTTTCCGACAATTGCTATCTCGATTTGCTTCTTGGGAGATTGCATCCTGTCTACCAAGCTTTGCCATTGACTGAGATCGGGTTGGCGCGGGTTTAAGTTCAGCAATTCTAGCGTTTGTTGTGCCAGTCCCTCCTTTTCCAAGATTAAAGGAACCTCGTAGATGCTGCTAGCATCTTGGGCAGTGATGACCGACTCCACCGGAACATCGCAGAATTCCGACAGTTTTTCTTTCATGCCGGGATGTAGGGGGCGATCGCAGCGACAGACTAAGACATCTGGCTGAATGCCGATCGAGCGCAATTCTTTAACCGAGTGCTGCGTTGGCTTTGTTTTCATTTCTTTGGCGGCAGGAATCCAAGGAATGAGCGTAACGTGCATATAAACCACGTTATTACGTCCCACATCCTTGCGGAACTGACGAATCGCCTCTAGAAAGGGCAAAGATTCAATATCGCCGACCGTTCCGCCCACTTCGGTAATTACGATGTCGGGATTGGTATCTTTGGCAACGCGACGGATGCGCTCTTTGATTTCGTTGGTAATATGAGGAATGACCTGAACCGTTCCCCCCATATAAGCGCCGCGACGTTCTTTGTTAATGACTGCCTGATAAATCAATCCCGTAGTTACGCTATTGAGACGGGAGGTAGGCGTATCGGTAAAGCGTTCGTAATGTCCTAAATCTAGGTCCGTTTCCGCCCCATCTTCGGTGACGAATACCTCTCCGTGTTGGAAAGGACTCATCGTGCCCGGATCGACGTTAATATAAGGATCGAGTTTGAGGATAGAGACGGAATAATCTCGCGATTTGAACAACCTTCCCAAACTAGCAGCAACAATTCCTTTCCCTATACTGGAGACAACGCCGCCAGTAATAAAGACAAATTTACTCATAAAATTTTTTAGGACTCAATACTGTATCAATTCCCCCGTTCATTTTAACCCGTCTGTATTACCCTGGCTTGAAAATTGTTGTAGCCTAATTCGATTTTAGGAACTTGCTACACTTGCTACAATCGATCGTCGATGGTTAGTATCGGACGGACAATTGAGACTCAAAGTTTTTGTCTACGGAACGCTAAAACCTGGGGAATGCAATTATCAGTCTTACTGCGCCGATCGAGTAATAGAGGCGAAAAAAGCCTATACTTGGGGCGAACTCTATCATCTTCCGTTTTTTGGCTATCCAGCTTTGACCCTGGGAAATCGTAAGGCGATTGGATTCTTGCTTACCTTTGCTGATGAAGGGGTTTTAGAAAGGCTAGATGAATTGGAAGATTATCATCCGCAGCGATCGCCCCAAGAAAACGAATACGAACGCCAAAAACTCCTCGTCTATGACCTGTCGGGAGAGCCTCTCGGAGAAGCTTGGGGCTACGTGATGGCACCAGAAAAGGTACGACAATTGGGAGGCGTTCTCGTTCCTTCTGGTTGGTGGACTACAATCGGTTATTAATTTTGGATTTTGGCGAAGTTGCCGCACGCTCCTTGAACCGCTTCAAGGAGAACGGTGGATTTTGGATTGTTAGTGGATAGTGGTTAGTCGTTCATTGTCTCCCAACTCCCCCTACTTCTGCCTTCTGCCTTTATTTTTTATTTGACTCGTTAAGTTGTTCGGAGGGAAGGAGAGCTGCGGAGGGAATTTCGACAATGGGATGGTTTAGCGCGATCGTCAACTGTTCGGAATCTAACTCAAGCGGAGCTTGAGGAGCATCTGCAACGCGATGAATGGGAGAATCGTGTCCGAATAGGAGATTGATGGCACCGACAACCACGGCTACGATTGCAGCTCCTCCGATAAAGATCAGTCGCTTGCCCCGCTGCTGACGATCGACGCGCTGAAATACTTGTTCTGAGAGCTCTAAGGCAGATGGAGTAGCTGGCTGTATGGGAATGCTATCAATTCCCTGGTGCAATCTCAGCAATTGGGTATACAGTTTTTGGATTTGCGGATCGGTGTCGAGCCACTTTTGAACTTGCTTGCGTTCGGCGGCGGTCACTTCCCCATCTAGATACGCACTCAACAACTCGAAGCGAGCATATCGTTCGTCTGCTACGGACGATTCGCAAGCTAGTTGCATGTCGTTTTCACGCTCTTCAAAACTAGATTCCATACGAACCTCTATTGAGCGAAAATCAAATCATTTATCGCGGAGACCAGCCTGTAGAATTAATAAGGCAAGCCCACTCCTCACAAAAATTTAGGCGTTTTTTGAATCGAGCTATTTTTATTCTAGATAGTTTTGTAAGACAGATTGCAGTTTGGCTCTGGCTCTGGCAATTCTTGATTTTACCGTTCCCAGGGATACGCCTGTCAGTTCGGCAATTTCTTCGTAAGCCATACCTTCTATTTCTCGAAGTACAATTGTAGTCCGAAAAGCTTCTGGTAAATCCGCGATCGCCACTCTGAGTCGCTCGTAAAATTCTCGCGTTGCCAGGTTATCGTCAGGGCTGGGATACTCGGAGACAATATCCCAATCAACTTCCCCATCGTCCATTCGGCGCGGGGCATCTAAAGACAGAGGATTGTTGACCCGCTTGCGCTTGCGCAACTCGTCGTAGAATAAATTGGTAGCAATGCGGCTCAACCAGCCCCGAAACTTCATCGGTTCGTTCAAACGTTTGATATTGCGATAGACGCGAATCCAAACTTCTTGCGCCAAATCCGCTCGATCTTGCCAGTCGGGGGCGAGATGATATAAGAGCTTTTCTACATGAGACTGATATCGACGCAGTAGTTCGGCAAAAGCCCCGCGTTCGGGCTGGAATCCTTCCTGACAGCGCAAAATCAGATCGTAATTAGAAAGTTTGTCAGGAGACACGTCAGTTGGAGATAGTTTTCTCTCAACGTTAGACCAAGATGCAGAGATCGCTTGATTCATGAATGTCCTCAAAGCAACATTACTCCTCGTTCGTCTTTAGATCGATTGGCATAACCAAAAGTTCCCACAAAACGAAAATTAAATTCTGACCTATTTTGGCGTAGCTATCAGCAGTCGGCGGTTAGATATTCACCCAAAGTTAAGAGAATCAGCCAACAGACGCTTGCCAATAGCCGATCGCTAAACATTTCCCGTAGCACCTCGTTCGTAATTGGGGGCATAGGATTTTAGCAAGGCACTCATTTCGTCAAGAATATTCTCGCGGGTCTTTTTGCCGATCGCGTTTCGTTCTGGGAAGAATTCTGGTCTGTCGAGATAGCGACCCATGGCTTCTTGAACTTGCTCGGCAATCAAATCCCGAAGTTCTTCTTTAGCTCTCTGGCGCTGATAATCCGCACCCTCTTCCGTGGTTGCATAAAGGGGAGGCAAGCGATTGAGGGCATAGGCGGCGATATCGCCGACATCAAGAGCGCTATCATTGCCATCAACTTCTGAAACGCGCTTGACGACTTCGCTGATAACCAACTCTTCCATCACGTTAATAAACTGTTTGCGAGGCATTGCCACGACTTCGCCCGTCAGAAGTGCTCCCATCAGGCGATCCAATGCCATATACTCTTCAACCGACAGTTCGGAGGAAGTATCGCAGATACGCCCTACCTCAGCTTCCATGGTTGGCGTGAGATAGCCATCTCTAAGAGCTTGTTCGACTATTCTTTGAATGCTCATTGCGTTATTTCCTTGAGTCTTTAGTGCAATTTAAGCCCAATGATATTTATAGTTCCCAATTAGAATAAAAAAATCGCACTCAAGCTTTCGGTTTCAGATAGGCGATCGCTCGCCGCCAAATCAGGATTTGCTGCTCGTTTTCATCGACTAAACAGATACAATTAGAATCTTGCCAGAGGATTTTTCCCATCAGGAGATCGTTGGTGACTAATTTCAATTCAACTTCTCGTTTATCTTTGATTGAACTCTGAATTTGACGAATACTGGGCAAACCCGTGTTGAAGTCAGACATAATACAAAAATTTAATTGTAACAAATGATTCGGGTACCGACCTATGGTCATTGAGTTTACCAAATATCACGGACTTGGCAATGATTTTATTTTGCTCGACAATCGCCATCGCTCTGAACCGCTTATCTCGCCAGAGATAGCGGTACAAATGTGCGATCGCCATTTCGGCATCGGTGCGGATGGAGTGATTTTTGCCCTTCCCGGACAAGATGGCACGGACTACGCAATGCGGATTTTTAACGCCGACGGTTCCGAACCGGAAATGTGCGGCAATGGCATTCGTTGTTTGGCGCGATTTATCGCACAGCTAGAAGGAACGGAAACCGCTGGCAAATCCTATCGCATTCATACCCTAGCAGGAGTCATTACGCCTCGCTTGGAAGGAGACGAGCAAGTGAGCGTCGATATGGGAACGCCTCAGTTGACGGCGGCGCAAATTCCGACGACTTTGGGCAAACCCGAAGAGAAAGTTATCGAGCAATCTTTAGAAGTTGGCGGGAAATCTTGGCTGGTAACTTGCGTGAGTATGGGCAATCCTCACTGTATCACCTTTGTAGAAAATACAGACGCGATCGTGCTAGAAACGATCGGTCCTCAATTTGAACGCCATCCCGTCTTTCCTCAACGGACAAATACAGAATTCATCCAAATCATCCGCCCCGATTATCTGAAAATGCGAGTCTGGGAAAGAGGTGCAGGCGCAACCCTGGCTTGTGGCACGGGGGCTTGCGCTTCCGTCGTGGCTGGCGTATTGACTGGAAAGAGCGATCGCCTCTGTACCGTTGAACTTCCTGGCGGCTGTCTCAAAATTCACTGGTCGGAAACTGACGAGCGAGTTTATATGACTGGTCCTGCCAAGCGCGTGTTTTCTGGAAGTTACTTTATTTGACACTCTCCCGAATCGATACCGATTTGCCATTTTGGCAACCGATCTGCGATCGCCTGGGTTAAATTAGCGACAGAAATCCATTTAATAAAATGACTGGCGAACTCTGGGACTCAAAATAGCGCACCTGAGCGCATACACAGAACTCTCCAGTCGTGTCAATTTAACCTTATCAATCGAATGAGAGGGATAGGTGTATGTCCTCAAATATCTTAGAAAAAGTCAAAGAGTTTTTCGTCAGGCTAGTTAAAGACGAAGCTTTCCAATCTCAACTTCAGAATAATTCAATCGACGAAGTTAGAAACATCTTACAAGAAGCTGGCTATATTTTCTCAAAAGAAGAATTTGAGACAGCTACGATTGAGCTACTCGATTTAAAAGAACGAGACGAGTTTCACGAACTGACAGAAGAAGAGTTAGTGACAGCCGTTGGCGGGGTTACTGGAGGTAGCGGGATCTACGGACTCATTCAAGCAATGTACGGAGCAGTAGTAGGAGATCCCAAGCCCGGTAAGGATTGGGGTTGGCGCTTTCCAAGTCCGTTGCCGAAGCCATCGCCTATACCTTCTCCTTGGAAGCCGCCTGTTGACGTGCAGCCGATGTATGGGGTAGTTGTCTCAAACGATTCATAATCATCTCTTTATGCCTGCTAGGACGGACGAGCGCTTTTGTTCTCTAACCAAGTTTTAGCAGACAGATTGCGATCGCTTCCTATAGTTGAGATTGAGGTGAATCTGAGATGACTTATCGCAGAACCAGTTATGCTGTTTGGGAAATTACCCTAAAGTGCAATTTAGCTTGTAGTCACTGCGGTTCGCGAGCGGGACATACCAGGGCTAAGGAACTCTCGACACAAGAGGCTCTCGATCTCGTCTGGCAGATGGCGGATGTAGGAATTACAGAGGTGACGTTGATTGGCGGCGAGGCATTTCTTCGTCCAGACTGGCTGCAAATTGCAGAGGCTATTACTAAGGCGGGGATGCTATGCAGTATGACGACTGGTGGCTATGGCATTTCGCTGGAGACGGCGCGTAAAATGAAGGCAGCAGGCATCGCTTCGGTTTCGGTTTCCATTGATGGGCTAGAGGAAACCCACGATCGCCTGCGGGCAAGA
This sequence comes from Hydrococcus rivularis NIES-593, assembly GCF_001904635.1. GTDB lineage: Bacteria > Cyanobacteriota > Cyanobacteriia > Cyanobacteriales > Microcystaceae > Hydrococcus > Hydrococcus rivularis. The sequence continues at coordinate 66,813 of NZ_MRCB01000011.1, read as the reverse complement.
AAAGGCTCCTGGCAAGCTGCTTTTAAGACTATGAGCCACCTGCGAGAAGTCGGGATTTTCTTTGGCTGCAACACCCAAATCAACCGTCTTTCTGCGCCGGAATTTCCCCTCATTTACGAACGCATTCGCGACGCTGGTGCTAGGGCTTGGCAAATTCAGCTAACCGTACCGATGGGAAGAGCAGCAGACAATGCCAATATTTTGCTGCAACCCTACGAGTTACTAGATCTCTACCCAATGATAGCCCGCGTAGCCCGTCGGGCACGGCAAGAAGGCGTTCAGATCCAGCCTGGCAACAATATTGGTTATTATGGTCCTTACGAACGACTCTTACGGGGACGAGGAAGCGATAGCGAATGGGCATTTTGGCAGGGGTGCGCTGCCGGACTTTCAACCTTGGGAATCGAGGCAGACGGCGCGATTAAAGGGTGTCCTTCGCTGCCAACTTCGGCTTACACGGGCGGCAACATTCGAGAGCATTCGCTGCGGGAAATCGTCGAAGAATCAGAGCAACTGCGTTTCAATCTCGGCGCGGGAACGCTCCAGGGAACCGCTCATCTGTGGGGGTTCTGCAAAACCTGCGAGTTTGCAGAACTGTGTCGTGGGGGTTGCACTTGGACTGCTCACGTTTTTTTCAACCGTCGAGGAAATAATCCTTACTGCCATCATCGGGCGCTCTTTCAAGCAGAGCAAGGCATTCGGGAGCGCGTCGTTTTTAAAGTAGGGGCGCAGGGACTACCTTTTGACAATGGGGAATTCGAGCTAATCGAAGAGCCGATTGATGCTCCTTTACCAGAAAACGATTCCCTGCATTTTACATCCGATCGCATCCAGTGGTCGGCAAACTGGCAGGAAGAATCCGAGTTGATTGGTGCTGTAGTTGATTAAAATTTGATAGGAAATTACGAGGAGGCGATCGCCGATGGTCGAAAATATAGACAACGAGCGAGAGAAATCGGCAAATGAAATCGAGCCAGAACCTCTCCTATTGCCTCGTCAAGCTTGGCAAAGTCAAATTGCCTATCTAAAAGCGATTTTGAAAGCCAAACAAGCTCTAGATCGAATAGAAAAAAGGTAGTTGCGTTAACTTTTAGTGCTATATCCACTCAAATTTTGCACCTTGACTGGAGCCAATTTTTTCTCTCCGGTTAACCGACGCAACCAGCGATAGAAATTATAGATATAAGTGAATATAACGGGAACGACCACTAATGTTAGCAAGGTAGAAGTGGTAAACCCCCCAATCGCGGCGACTGCCATGGGACTGCGAACTTCTCCGTCTGCTCCCAATCCCAGGGCAATGGGCAACATTCCAGCGATCGTAGAGATGGAAGTCATCATAATAGGTCGAAAGCGGGAGATACTAGCATCAAATACGCCCTTAAAAAGCGATTTGCCCGCTTTAATTTCTATTAAGGCAAAATCTATTAATAAAATAGCATTTTTGATAACCAATCCTACCAGGAGGACGATCCCGATGAGGGCATATAGCCCAAACTCTTTCTGGGTAATCAATAGGGCTAAGAAAGTACCTCCCACCGATAGCGGGAGAGATGCCAAAATGCCAAACGGATAAAGAAAATTGTTATACAGGAGCACGAGGATGGCATAAATTGAAAGGATTGAGAGTCCCAAAGCGCCTAAAAACCGACCGAAGATCTCGCGCATGATTTTGGCATCGCCTGCGGGTTCTTCTGTGACTTCGGGAGGGAGAGAATTCATAGCAGGTAAGGCTCTTACTTTAGCGACCGCTTGTCCGAGGGACAGACCTTGCAAATTGGCGCTCAATTCCACCTGTCGATTCCGGTTGAAGCGCTTAATTTCTGCCGGGCCGCTGCCTAGGCGAATATCGGCTACCGCGCTGAGGGGAACTAAAGTGCCATCATTGCCAGGAATGCGAAGGTTTTTCAGAGTTTCAATATCGTTGCGCCGTTTGGGTTCTATCTGAACCCGAATGGGAATTTGTCGGTCGGGAAGATTAAATTTTGCCAAGTTAGAATCGTTATCGCCGATGAGGGCAAGCGAGGCAGTTCGGGCGATCGCCTGTACGGACACGCCTAAATCGGCTGCCCGTTCGGCATTCGGTATGATGACAATCTCCGGTTTGACCAAACTAATGCTGGAAGTAACCTCTACCAAACCCGGTACTTCCCGCATTTGTCTTTCCACTTCATTAGCAGTTTTCGTCAAAACGGGAATATTTTCGCTTTTGAGGACGATTGTTAAATCCTTATTACTGCCTGCCCCGCCTTGGGCGCGAAAACTCACGCGAGCACCTGGAATTTGCAAAAATGCCTCGCGCATTTCTTCCTGAAATTGTTTCTGGGAGATGTCCCGTTGCTCTTTGGGCATAAGTTTAACGTAAATAGTTGCATTGTTAATTCTGTCCTCATTGCCAATGGTAGCTAGAACATTTTCAACGGCAGGCTTATCTTTAAGCAAGCGATAGATTTCTTGGCTGACTTGTTCGGTTTCTTGAAGCGTAGATCCGGGGGGCAATTCGACAGATAGGGTACTCAGCCCCGTATCGCCGCTATTAAATAAGCCTTTGGGAATGAAAGGAATCAGTTGTACGCTGCCGATGAAAAACGCGATCGCGATTAACATTGTCGTAATCCGATGTCTCAGCGCCCAAGCCAAAATATTGCGGTAAGGTTGTATGCGATATTGGATTTTTGAATTTTGAATCGTGGATTTCTTTTTCGGTTTCAAAACATAAGCCGCTAGCATTGGGGTGAGCGTGCAAGCGACGAGGGTAGAAAAAATAGTCGAGACGGCAATGGTTACGCCAAAAGGCATAAAAAATTGCCCTGCTACCCCTCCCATAAAAGCAACCGGAATGAAAACGGCGATAATCGTAGCAGCCGTCGCCAAGACTGCTAAGCCCAATTCTTTTGCACCATCTAATGCCGCTTGCATGGGTTTTTTACCCATCAACAAATGCTGGTCGATAATTTCGATCATGCACACTGCATCGTCGATTAAGTTCCCAATCGCCAGCGCTAGTGCCAGAAGCGTCATATTATTGAGGGTGTAGCCAAAAACTTTCATCATGCCGAAGGTAGCAATGATGGAAAGCGGCAGAGACAGCGCCGTAATTAAGGTTACTCGCGCATTCCACAAAAATAACCCGATGGTAATTACTGTCAGCAGGCAGCCAAAGACCAGATCGTTAATCATGTCTTGGTAAGAAGCCCGAATTGCATCGGCACGAGTAAAAATTAAATTAAATTTGATATCTTGAGGTAGCGTTTTTTTCAGTTCTTCTATCTTTTGGCGCACGCCTTCTTCAACACTAACTAGGGTACTGCCCGTACTCCGTCGCACCGAAAAAGCGACCACGGGTTTTCCATTCAGAAATGCCGATTGTCGCGCTTCGCCACGGTCATCTCTAACTTGACCCAAACTCGACAGCGGAACCGAATCCCCTCCCGGCAACACGATGCGATATTTTTGTAAATCTTCGACGGTTTTGGCACTGCCTAAAGTGCGGACGTTTTGTTCGCTGCCGCCGATTTCGGAGCGACCCCCAGGCAAGTTAACATTAAAGTTGCGAATTTGGTCGTTAACTTGAGTCGCTGTAATGCCATAGGCTTGCAGGCGACTCGGATCGAGATCGACGCGAATTTCTCGGTCGAGTCCGCCGAGGCGATCGATTTGGGCAACGCCCGGAACATTGGCCAGTTCTCGATTAATTGTGCGATCGAGGAGATCGCTGAGTTCGGCGACGGATCGCTTCTGGGAACTGACGGCGTAAGTCATGACCGCACCGCCAGCAAATTGTACTCGCTTGACGATGGGGTCGTCGATGTCTTGGGGTAAGTCTTGGCGAACTCGATCGATCGCGTTGCGAACGTCATTGGTAGCGCGATCGCTATCCGTTCCCAAGACGAAATTGACGGTTGTGGTAGAAGTGCCGTCGGTAACCGTTGAGGTAAGCTGGTCGATATTGCCGATGCTGGCGATCGCGTCCTCAATTTTTTTGGTGACCTCGGATTCGAGTTCTTCCGGTCCCGCGCCGCGTTGCGTTACGGTAACTGTCACCGATGGAACGTCAATATTGGGACTATTATCGATGCCCAGGCTTAAAAACGAAAAAAATCCGACTATTGCTAGAACTAGGAAAGTTACGATAACAGGAATCGGATTTTTAATCGACCAAGCAGAGATATGAAATGACATTTGAGTGATTTTTTATTAGTTAATTGTTATTAATTAGGCATCAAGTAAAAATCAGTAGTGCGAGCGTTTCGCTCGCGCGGGCAAGATGACCGCACTACGAATTCAAAATTGTTCAACTTATGATTGCAAAACTCTTTAGTTGCAAAACAAAAGTGACTTCCTGGCGGGCGACGAGGAAAAAATAACTTCTTACTAATAGCGTTCATTGAAATCAATTTATTAAAAACTAGATATCTCCTGTACGGGCAAGGCATGTTTTGCTCCTACTGGGGACTGATAACTGAGATGCGATCGCCGTCTTTGAGATAGGCTGCTCCTTTAACGACGACGCGATCGCCGGCTTGCAATCCTTCGACAATTTCAATGCGATCGCCCGAAAGAATTTCTCCCGTTTTGACTGGCTGTGCCTTAACGGTTTGGTTTTCTTGAAGGACATAGGCGATGGAACTGCCGTCTGCTTGCGGTAAAATGGCTCCCATCGGTGTAGTTAAGCTAGTGGCGGTAGAGGTCGTAATCGAGGCACGCAAAAACATACCCGGTTTTAAACCACTCTGGGCGGGTAAATCGACTTCCACCGTTGCTTGACGGGATTCTTCATTAACGATGGGGATAATTTCTCTCACTCGTCCTACCAGTTTCAAGCTACTATCCACATCAGAAGTAATTTCTACCGATTGTCCGAGACGGATGAGAGGCAGTTGCGTTTCAGGAACCTTAACTCTCAGTTCTAAGCGCCCGTTTTCAATGATGGTAAATAGTTTTTCAGAGGTTGAGGTAAGATCGCCGACGCGAGCCTTTCTTTCGGCAACTTTGCCGCTTACAGGTGCGATGACTCGCGTATCTTTCAACTGTGCCATAACTACTTTAACTTGTCCTTTGGCTTGGGCAAGTTTGGCGGCTGCTTGGGCAATTTCTTCTCGACGGGCGCCTGTTTCTAGTTCTTTGAGTTTTTGCTGTGCTTCTCGCAGTTTTGCTTGTGCTGTATTGAAGGCAGATTGCTTGCTGCGTTCTTCGTTGACGATCTCGTCGAGGCGATCGCGCGCGATCGCGCCTTCTGCTTCTAGATTCCGATTGCGTTCTACTCGCTTTCTGGCTAATTCTAAATCGGATTCGGCTTGCATTGCTTCTGCTTGCGCCATTCTCACCTGTTCTCTCGCCCGTTCGATTTCTTCCGAACGATTTCCCGTCTTTAGTTTCTCCAAATTGGCTTCTGCTTCGGCAACGGCTGCTTGTGCCCGTGTCAATTCTGCCTGGAGAACCGAATCATCGAGTTTGACGAGCAATTGTCCGGCTTTAACAAAATCGCCTTCGTCTACTAAAACTTGCTGAATTTGCAGTCCCGTTGCTTGAGACGTGACGGGAGTCATTTCAAATGCCGCTACCGTACCCGTCGCTTTCAAGGTACGATTGACGGGAGCAGTTTTGACTTGCGCTACGGTTACGCTTTGAGCAGGAACACGAACGTTAGCTACAGGTGCGGCAGCAGGACTTTTAGCTGATTTTTGCCCTGAAAAAGGTAAAAAGCGAGTTCCTATCAGCGTTATTCCAATGCCAATGCCAACACCCAGCAACACGGCACGCCTGCCTGATAACCAAGGGCGAGAAGATTTTTCTTGCCGATACTCGATCGCTTCGTTCTCTTGGCCTTCTTCCAAAGCGATCGAAGGAACTACCGATTTACCTTTTTTCTCGCAAGGCAGAGGGGAGGTTTTCCCATTTTTTTCTAGGAATAATTTCTCTAGCTGCAACTCATCGTAAAGCTGCGAGGCTAGGTATGGCTCCGATCCATTTGTGTCAGGTATAGGCTTTTTGTTTAACTCAGGAGTGTTTTCATCAAAGTTTTCTTGAAACACGACTATCCCTTGGGTAATAGGTATAGAAAATTCTTTATGAAGAATTGTTAATTATCGACCTTATCTAATGTAGCGAAAAAATAGAGCATTGCTGAACGCGATCGCGATTTTATTGAGATTCTTGAGGAATAGTGAAAGTGACTGTCCTCGCTAGTTTAATCTTTGCGTCAGGTAGGATTCGGAAGGTAACTGACCTGAGTCCTGAGTAGTTCGCCTTCTGTGTATTCAAGTTCCATTTTTGTATGTAGCAGCTTAACGGTGTTTCTGTTCTTGTCAATCCGAATCCACTTGCGATCTTCTCCATCGTTATCGACAGGGATTATCATTGTGCTTTATATCCAATAAATTAAAGAATGACTGCGAATACGAGAACTGCCGCAGCTTTTAACTAGAAGTAATTCAACTGAATCTGGATCTTTGTACTAGAACCCAAGACCAGGACGACAGCATCGTTAAACTTGGGTGGACCCGTGCGTATGACTGGATTTCTAGAAAACCCAAATCCTTCCACCGGAATTCCTAAAGCGTTGCGATTCGCTTCACCATCGTTATTGGCATCGTGGAGAACTGCGACAGCGTAACTGCCGGGTTGCAAATTCTCGAAGGTTACAAGTTGTGGCATGGCTGTAATTACCATACACTGATTTTGTACCGCATCAGTCCCATTACTTGGGAGCCTTTGCTACTGGCAAATAGACTCACACAAACCTGCCCTTTTTGGTTTCTCAGTCCATCAACCTCAACGGTTAATTGGCTGCTGAGTTCGGCTTGGACAGAGGACGGAAGCGCTAAACTTCCTAGTACTGCAAATAATAGAACATTGTCTCGAAATTTTGGCAACATAAATTCCTTCTTTGGCTATTGAACGCTCAGTAGGTTTTAAAAGATAGACGATCGAGCCGAATTTTATCTATTCTTTTAGGAAAATAAGGATTTGGCACTGCTTTTCTACCTAGCATTCAGTAGGTATTATGAGCACATCTTTAAACACACCAAAGACTGTATGGCTTTGTCAAGTCATCCTAATGAATTTTGCGGCAGCAGTTGTTAAATAGAAATAGACTTATCTAACAAAAAAATGCCTGCGATCGCAAGATAACCGCAGGCACCGGATTAAAACTCGACTTGTCTTAGAACAAACCGAGAGTCAAGGATTTGTCAATGGGGAAGGTAGCGCCAGCACCCAACCAAAGTGTTACCACAGTTCCAAACAGGAACATGGCGGTAGCAACCGGACGGCGGAAGGGGTTTTGGAATTTGTTGACGTTTTCGATGAAGGGAATGAGCATCAACCCCAGAGGAATCAAAGCTTGGCAAGCGATACCCAACAGTTTATTAGGCAGAATGCGCAAAATTTGGAATACGGGGTAGAGATACCATTCTGGTAGAATTTCCAAGGGAGTAGCGAAAGGATTAGAAGGTTCGCCAATCATCGCAGGATCGAGAACGGCTAAAGCAACGACTAAGCCAATCGTTCCCAGAATCACAACGGGAAATACATAAAGTAGGTCGTTGGGCCAAGCAGGTTCGCCATAGTAGTTGTGACCCATGCCTTTGGCTAGTTTAGCCCGTAGTTCTGGATCGCTCAGATCCGGCTTTTTTAAAGTAGCCATGCGTTTGTTTTCTCCTTAACTAACTCAGGATCGGTTAATCTTAGTAGATTTAGATTAAATCTCAGTTACCAGCGATCGGGTAATAGCTAAAAGCCATTACAGCCATTAGCTATTTAAGATCGATTATCGGATGTCTTTTTATTATCGACTGTTCGCTGTTCACTGAATTATAAGGGACCAGAGATTCCCTGCTTGCGGATCATCAGGAAGTGACCTAACATAAAGACCGCCATTAGCCAAGGGAACACAAAGGTATGCAAGCTGTAGAAGCGAGTTAGGGTTGCTTGTCCGACGCTGCTACCGCCACGAATCAACTCAACCAGTTGGTCTCCCACGACAGGAATAGCTGCGGGTACGCCTGACACGATCTTGACAGCCCAGTAGCCCACCTGATCCCAAGGTAGAGAGTAGCCCGTTACGCCGAAAGAAACGGTGATTACTGCCATGATGACTCCCGTGATCCAGGTTAACTCGCGAGGCTTTTTGAAACCGCCAGTTAGGTAAACGCGGAAGACGTGCAGGATCATCATCAGTACCATCATACTGGCAGACCAGCGATGGACGGAGCGGATTAGCCAGCCGAAGTTTACCTCGTTCATGATGTACTCAACAGAGGAAAAAGCTTCGGTAACGGTTGGCTTGTAGTAGAAAGTCATGGCAAATCCAGTGGCGAACTGGATTAGGAAGCAAACCAGGGTAATCCCACCCAAGCAGTAGAAGATATTGACGTGGGGAGGAACGTATTTGCTGGTAATGTCGTCAGCGATCGCTTGAACTTCCAAGCGTTCCTCAAACCATTGATAGACTTTAGAATCGGTTACTTGCTTAGAAAACATTGTTAAAAGATGCCAAACTATTTCGAGTTATCGAGGGTTTGTGCTTAATCTGTCGTTACAACTTCTCAGGTGACGAGAAGCGCTCGTCTTAGCCAATCGAGCCGAAACCTTTACCCTGACTAAGATTTAAGCATTGCGTCTGTTTCGTATTGTATCACGTCTAAAACGTAACATTTTGTTTCTTTCTTAAAATTGTTTGTAAAATTTGAAAATTACTTGAGAGTCTACTCGCAGAGGTAGACGTTTGCCACATTTGCCAGCGATCGCCGAATAGAATAGGTAAGCATGGTTAAATTAATTGGTCTTGGGAAAAATCGATCGCATGAAGACAATGTTAGATTATTTGCCTTTTTTTATCGTGGCTCTATTCGCCGTCACCCTATACTTTCCTAAAGTTTTCGCTCAAGAGAGCCATCATTTTGGCTCTGACCTTAGCATCGAACAAGCGATCGAGCAAGTTAAACTAGCACCATCTAAGTTGAATCCACACCTAAAGAATTCACAGGAAAAAAGCGATCGCTCGTAAATATAGTACTCTTAGATAAATTAATCAGAGTTTTTAGGGAGTGCGAGCCGGAATGCTCGCGATTTCCCTAAAAGCGAGTAAGAGGCAAAGCGCGAAGGAGCTTTCGCACCACCGAGCAATCGATTAGCATTGCTATAACAAGAGGAAAAAGAGGAACTTTCCTCTTCCCTTGTCCAAAAACCGAGATAGATCCATCTCATCTAAGTGAGAGAGGATAGCAGTAAACCCCAATAGAATTAAATCTCGCCGCGAATTTCTTCTACCACGCCGTCTCGCAACACGATTTCAACATTTAATTTTTTGATTAAATTTTCGCCTTTTTCAATGCGAAAAAAGCTTTCCATTTGTGCTTCAAAAACTTCCTGCTCTAATTCAAATTGCTGCACCTGTTGTATCTGCTGAAGAAACTGATTTTTTTTCTCAAGTAGTTCGCTTTTCTTTTGGTTAACTTGACTTTGAATGCTTTCAACTTGCTGGGAGGTTTGAGAACCAGGCAAGCTGATGCTTTGTTTTTGCAATTCCGCGATCGCCCTTTGACCCTGCAAATCTAATTGTTGTATCTGAGCGTCAAGCTGACCGATTTGTGCTTTCAATCGCTCTAACACCTCAGCTTTCCAACGAGAGGTAACTATAGCTTTAACAACGACCGGTCGTTTTAAGAGCAAGCTAGTTTGCATATCGTCCATAACTATTGTCCTTTATCTTTCGTCATTAGTCATTTGTCCTCTGTCTTTAGAATTACCAATAACCAACGACCAATGACTATTATTTTTTAAACATCCTGTCAATAATATCGCGATACCGTTCGCTAACGACCGGACGTTTAACTTTTAGGGTTTGAGTCATCATGCCGTTTTCGATAGAGAACGGTTCTAGAATCAGCTCAAAAACCTTAATCTGGTCGTCTGGGCGATAGCCGGAACGGTTGTTGACTTCTCGGTTCAATTCTTGACGGAATAAATCCCTAACAGCTTTATTGTAAAGGTCGCTGCGTTCGATCGCATCTCGCGATGCGCTGGGTTCTGGAAATGTTAGATTGAGTTGTTGCGACTGCGCCCAATGCTTGAGGGTTTCTAAATTGGGGACGATTAAGGCACCAAGCGCTTTTTGGTCTTGACCGACTAACATAATCTGATCGATGTACGGACTGCGGATGCAAGCATCTTCGATGGGTTGTGGTTCGATATTCTCTCCGTTGGAGAGGACGATGGTATCTTTTGCCCGTCCCGTCAAAACGAGATCGTTGGTGGGCGTTACCCAACCCAAATCGCCGCTGTCGAACCAGCCTTCTGCATCGATGACTTTTGCCGTAGCTTCGGGCTTTTTGTAATACCCTTGCATCACCTGCGGCCCGCGAATGAGGACGATTCCTTTTTGGGTGGGGGGTAGGGTCTGGCGCGTATCGGGATCGACAATGCGAATTTCCGTTTCTGGAATCGGTTTTCCTGCCGAACCTCGAAGATTGTGTTTCAGGGTACGCGCATTGGTCACGGGGGAGGTTTCTGTCAGTCCGTATCCTACCAGTAAAGGAATGCCGATAATTTCGTAGAAGTTATCTAAATGCATGGCGAGAGCGCCGCCACCGCTAATAAGGGTTTTGATGTTTCCCCCCGTTGCTTGACGGATTTTTTGGTAGACTAGGCGATCGCCTAAAGCATGTAGGGGAGCAAGTAGATTAGCGGTAATTTTAGCCATAAAACGCTCGCCGCCAGAGGGATTAAGGTTTTCTAAATTCAAACCTTGTTCGGTGCGCCTAGCCATTATGTAGCGTGTCGAAATTCCCAAGAAAAAGTTCGCTAGTCGTTGTTTGCTCTCTGGTTGTTCGCGCAATTGTTTTTGGACGGCTTCATAGAGGGATTCCCACAGACGAGGAACGCCAATCATATGATGGGGTTTAAACCGTTTCAGGTCGTTTTTAAACGAGCGGATATTCGTGTAAATCTGAGTGCAGCCGTGGGAGAGAATAAAGTATTCGCCACTGCGCTCGTAACAGTGCCAAGACGGGAGGATGCTAAGAACGCGATCGCCAGGTTCGGGTTGAATGACAGCGATGAGATTTGTCACTTGATGCAGTAAGTTCCCGTGAGATAGCATTACGCCTTTAGGTTTCCCAGTGGTTCCAGAGGTATAAATAAGAGTCGCTAAGGTTTGCCGATCTTGCCGAATAGGGTTTAAATTATGGCTTTCGCCGAGTTCCAATAGCTGCTTAAAGTTAAGAATTTTTAGCGGTTCGTTTGCATTGGGACTTTCATCGGAAAGTAAAACTACGAGTTCAATAGGCAGATCGTCTAATTGAGGACGCAGTTTGTTTAAAGCGTTTAAATTTTCTATAACTAAACTGGTACTATCGCTATCGTCCAGAATGTAGAGAAGTTCATCTCGATCTGCTGTAGCCGAGCGTACTGCATTCGCCGCGCCAGCCATAATAATCCCTTGATCGGCGATAAACCACCGAGGACTATTATCAGCAAACAATGCGACTTTAGAATCAGGCTGTATGCCGCATGCTTGCAAACCAGCCGCAAATTGCTTTATTTTCTCTAATAATTGAGCATAGGTCAGAATGACTTCCGGTTTAGCGTGAGGATCGTGTAGAGCAACGATATTGCCAAATTTCTGAGCTGCGATCGCCCAGATTTCAGACAAAGAATTAACGGAGGAATAATCGTAGGAATAATCAATAGAAGTCTTCATAGGGCGCGTTAGGAGAAGAATAGAAGAGGGCTTATGCAATAATTTAATACCATAGAGGTGTTTATATATTTCACTTTATCCCGTGGCGAAAACCAATAGATGCAGTAGTGGACAGAATTAATTTTGTCTATTTCTAAAGAGAGAGCCGACAAAAAAAATTTGAATGATAAACGATAAATTCTGAAAAACTTTTCATTATTTATAATTTTAACTTCAGGCGAGCAGAGAAAATGTTACAAGAACTTTACGAAAATGGATAGGCGATCGCACGTCAGCTTCTCTCTTCAATAGGAATTGAAAGGTAAAAAAATGAAATTCAGAAAGGAATTTCTTCTAAAAGAAATTGTGGCGCGAGTTTATCTGGTTTATGCAAGATTTACTGACATCAGCAACTTAAATATTGAATGCTTTCACTCGCTAGAATAGTACTAGCCGCATCTAATGATATTAAAGGAGCGCGCATGATGAAAATCTCACACTTATTTCAACTGTTAGCTGGTAGTCTAGTTGCCCTTAGCTTGGCAATATTTCCTTTTAATCTGCTCGCACGAGCTGACGATATAGGAGAATCTGTAACAGAAATATCGAGTTCTGTAGAGGACGATCTAGAGAACTCTGGAGAAGACCTTGAAGAGGTTGGAGAGGATTTAGAAAGTGCTGGAGAAGACCTTGAAGAGGCTGGAGAGGATTTAGAAAACGCTGGAAAAGACCTTGAAGATGTTGGAAAAGACACTGAAGACGCACTCGACGACACAGGGGAAGCTATAGAAGGCGCAGTAGACGATACCGGAGACTGGGTTGAAGATGCAGCCGACGACACAGGGGAAGCTACTGAAGATGCTGTAGACGACACCGGAGAAGCTATTGAAGATGCTGGGGAAGCAACAGGAGATGCTGTAAACGATGCCGGAGATTGGGTTGAAGATACAGCCGACGATACCGGAAACTGGATGGAAGATGCTACAAAAATCTTGAAATAGCGTCTAGCTAGCCAAACCCTAAAATCTTGTCAAAATGAGATAATAGCGATCGCGGATGTTTCAATTTATCAGGAGTGCGATCGCGTTTTTATTTTTTCCTGAGCAGGAGGGTAAAAATGACGCTCAAACTTGAATATGACAACATCAATTGGAACGATCCAGATGTAGCAGCAGCACTTAAAAGATATCGCGAAACTATTGATGCTTCGTCTCCGTTAGTTAAGAACATCGATATAGCTTTTACTAAAGAGGAAAAAGAAACCAGACAGAAAGAATTTTTCGCCGTTCTCGAAAAATTTAGAGTCAAATAAGGAATAGATCTTAGCCAGATTTGCGATCGAGGCGATGAGCTTGTTCGATCGCTGCCTTTTCTCTGGCTCTTCGGTCAAATGGTTGTAGTTCTTCGATGTCCATGCCGCTCAAGATACTCAAATCCTCTAGCGCAATTCCCTTCATCAACATTTCTACGCACCAAGTCTGGCGTGCTTGTTCGATGGTTGGGGGTTTTCCCTCAAGTGTCAGTAAACCTTGGGTTAAGTTCTGCCATAAAGTTTGTAATTCCTGCTCGGACATGGGTTGTCCTTCTTGGTTGAGAAACAAAGCTGCTCGATCGTCTTTACGACTTTTGAGCCATTGCGTCAAAGGATTATTAGTAGAAGAACCATAGCGTTTTCCCATAATCCAGTGAGCGAGAGGAACTTGTCGAACTGCGCCGCAATTAATCTGCAAAATATGTTGGTGAGAGTCGCTCAAAGAGTGCGATCGCTCTAAACGAACTATTTCTGTGGCAGTTAACCCCCCTCCAAACAAAACATACGCCAAAGCATACTCTTGTCGCCCAAGTTTCCTGGCTCGTTGGAGAATTGCATGAACTAAATTGCTGGGTAGATCGGCTATTGGAGCAACTTTGGCAGTGGTAGGGGTTTGGGGTGCGATCGCGCCGTGCAAAAATAATTCTACTAAACTCTCTAAAAAATCTTCCTTTCCTTCCCAAAGTGCGTCTCCTTCGCTGGTCAAGTCAATGATAAAGTAACCCAATAACAACCCATTGAGCAAACTTGCTAATTTCTCAGCTGGAAAACGGCTCTGCCAGCCTCTATCTGCGATCGCGTCTGCCAAACATTCAGCCACACGACGATTGGCTTGACTCAAGCCTTCTCCTATGGCTAAGCGATTCTCTAGTGGATATTGACCCGCATCGCCTACCACAGAGCGCACTAATTCAGGCACTCGCTCAAGCGCTTGTAAGCTCTCCTGGGCATAAGCTTTTAACGCCTCAGCGATACTTTTCTTTGAGATAGCTTGTTCGACTAGCGCTTTACCCAACTGGGCAAAGTTCGCATACTCTTCCATTACAGCTAAAAGAAGTCCGTACTTGCTGCCAAAGTGACGAAATAAGGTGACTTCGTTGACTTGTGCGCGTTCGGCAACTGCTTTAGTTGTGGTCTCTGTGACTCCTTGGGCAGCAAATAACTCTAGTGCTGCCTCAATCAGACGGGTTCTCGTCGATTTTTTTTGAGCAGTCATAAGTTTATTAAATGCAAGTGACACTTGCACAATTGAGTAAAAGTCGCTACACTACAAAATGTAAGTATTACTTGCATGTCTCATCCACAATTATAGCGATAAAGCTGGGATGGGCTGATGCGCGTACTAAAAGATTTTTAAGGACAAAATAATGACAAAACAATTGATTACGCCAGAGAGCAAGCAGGAGCTTGCGCTTTCCTGGGGAAGTGTGGCTTTTTTCGCCGTCATTCATGCATTAGCGTTGTTGGCGCCGTGGTTCTTTTCCTGGTCGGCTTTAGGCGTAGCGATCGCGCTTCACTGGCTGTTTGGTAGTATCGGTATATGTTTGGGGTATCATCGCCTTTTAACCCATCGCAGCCTTCAGGTGCCGCAATGGTTGGAATATGTCATAGCGACCATCGGGGCTATGGCGCTACAAGGAGGGCCGATCTTTTGGGTGTCGTCGCATCGCCTACATCACGCTTATACTGAGGATGAAGAGAAAGACCCCTATTCAGCAAAACGGGGTTTCTGGTGGAGCCATATGCTTTGGCTGTTGTACCCACGAGAAGCTTTTTTCAACTACGAATCCTATAAAAAATATGCGCCCGATTTAGACCGACACGCCTATTATCGTTGGTTGAATCGTAACTTCCTGTGGCTTCAGATTCCTTTGGGCTTGCTGTTGTACGGTTTGGGCGGATGGTCTTTTGTCATCTATGGCATGTTTTTGAGAGCAGTTTTACTGTGGCACAGCACCTGGTTAATTAACTCCGCTACCCATGTACGGGGATATCGTAATTTTCCTGTAGAGGACGGCTCTCGCAATCTTTGGTGGGCAGCAATTTTAACTTATGGAGAAGGTTGGCATAATAACCATCACGCTCATCCCCGCGTAGCCAAAGCCGGACAGCGTTGGTGGGAAATCGATCCGACTTGGTGGGTAATTCAAGGATTAAAGATGTTGGGTTTAGCCAAGAATATCGTCACAACCTGAGTTTAATAGCAACGGCGATCGCGATCCAAGTCATCTAAATAAGTTAGCTTAACTATAGAGAAATCTGCGATCGCCTACTTTTTTAACCATGTCTCAACGTCCCATTTACTTAGACTGCCACGCGACAACGCCGATGGACAAACGGGTGCTAGATGCCATGTTGCCCTACTTTAGCGAACACTTTGGCAACCCTTCTAGCATTACTCACGTTTATGGTTGGGAAGCAGAAGCGGCAGTAAAAAAGGCTCGCGAAATGCTTGCAGATGCGATTGGTTGTACGCCTGAAGAAATCGTTTTTACTAGCGGCGCTACCGAAGCGAATAATTTAGCCATCAAAGGCGTTGCCGAAGCCTATTTCAGCAAAGGACGACATATCATTACCCCCCAAACCGAACATAACGCCGTCCTCGATCCCTGTCATTATCTAGAAAGTTTGGGCTTTGAGGTAACGTTTTTACCCGTTCGCCAGGACGGACTAATCGATTTAGAGGAACTTGAGGAAGCCATTCGTCCCGATACGATTTTAGTCTCAGTGATGGCAGCCAATAATGAAATTGGGGTAATACAGCCTCTAGAAGAAATTGGAAAAATTTGCCGCCAGCATGAGGTTTTGTTTCATACCGACGCGGCGCAGGCGATTGGCAAAATTCCTTTAGACGTGCAGAAAATGAAGATCGATCTGATGTCTTTGACTGCACATAAGGTTTATGGTCCCAAAGGAATTGGCGCTCTCTACGTCCGCCGTCGCAATCCCAGAGTCAATTTAGCCGCTCAAATGCATGGGGGAGGACACGAGAGGGGAATGCGTTCTGGTACTCTATGTACGCCGCAAATTGTCGGATTTGCCAAGGCAGTAGAATTGGGTTTAGCCGAACTCAAATCGGAATCAAAACGCCAGATGCAATTGCGAGAGCGACTTTGGCAACAACTCGCTCAACTAGACGGAATTCATCTCAACGGTCATCCGACGCAGCGTCTACCCGGCAATCTGAATATAAGCGTAGAAGGCGTAGATGGTGCGGCGTTGTTGCTCGGCTTGCAGCCAGTCGTTGCCGTCTCTTCCGGTTCGGCTTGTTCGTCTACTTCGACGGCTCCTTCCCACGTTCTAACGGCATTGGGACATTCTCAATCCCTCGCTTATGCTTCGATCAGATTTGGGATTGGCAGGTTTACTACGACTGAAGAGATCGATAAAGTAGCACAACACGCGATCGCAACTATCCAATCTCTTCGCCAAGCCGTCGTCAAAGTCTAATAGTTGTAGGATAGGTAGGATGTTATATAGCAATCCTATTTGATTTGTGAGCGTCTATTTTTAATGTAGTGCGAGCGTCCCGCTCGCGAGCGGGACGTATGTCCTAAGGGACACGCTACGCTTTCCGCACTACAATGTTCATAACTAATTTAGGATTGCTATAGTTCAGGCTCTAAAACTTTCTTCGATTCTTCATGCTTTCATTGCCAAGGTTTTTTCCGCCTTTCGTTGCTTTTATCGCTGTCGCTATCTACTTGCCGCTAAAGAAATTCACTGCTTTCGCTTCCGTACCGGAGTTAAAAAAAGCAGCGCAGACAATTACCGTGCGTATTGAGGGAACCGCCAGAGGCAGCGGAGTCATCGTGGAACGCCGGGGACAGACTTATACGGTTCTCACCAATGCTCATGTTTTACAACCGACTGGCAGCTATGGGATCGTGGCTCCCGATGGAAAATGCTACTCAATTAAGTCTGACACTATCAGACAACTCCCCGAATTAGATTTAGCTATTTTTCTTTTTTCTAGTACAATTCCTTATGCGATCGCTCAGCTAGGGAATCCCACCCAACTCAGTCCGGGACAAACTGTCTATGTTGGCGGCTGGGCGAATTCTGGCGGGAAATTGCACAGCCGAGTTTTTTTCACTTCTCAAGGACAATTAACCGAGATCGACTCTCAACTGCCAGCGGGTTATTCGCTATCTTATACTAACTTGGTTAGAGTCGGCATGAGCGGCGGTCCCATCCTAGACCAACAAGGTCGCTTGGTAGGCATTAACGGTTTGATTCGATTAAATTCTGACGATGAAATTGTCGGTTCGGGAATTAAAATCGACCAATTTCAACGCTGGCACTCTCAGGTCATTAAGACCATTCCCGATCCCTCTGCTTCTGCGATCGCTTGTCCTCGAAGATATACTAATTAATAATTTATCCATCGCGATCGCGAGGTTTTTATGAGCGCACCCGTTCTTTCGCAACAAGAACTAGAACAGCAACTCAGTCAACTCTCCGGCTGGAGAGTGAAGGATAAAAAACTTTATCGGCAATTTCAGTTCCCAGACTTTGTAAGCGCCTTCGGCTTTATGAGCAGCATGGCGCTTGTATCGGAGTCTATGGGGCACCATCCAGAGTGGTTCAATGTTTACAACCGCGTGAGTGTCGAACTCACTACCCACGATTCTGGCGGCATCACTCACAAAGACGTGGAATGGGCTAGAAAGGCAAATTCTTTAGCTAACTTCTAGAAACCCGATTCCAAACGTCTACGCCATTCTTCGTCGATCTTATCCGATCGCTCGCTTTCTTGCTCTAGTAAATCTTTCTCGGTTGAATAAGTAATATCGGCATCGGTAATCACTTTTTGGTTGGCAAATTGACGGGCGTAATCAAGTTTTTGCTTTAATTGTGCATCGGGGTTACTGACTAATGCGGCGCGGGCTTCTCGTTTTTGATTGCGCTCTTGAATTCTACTGTTGCGCCATTGAATCCAAAAATAGCGAATTGCAGGAATGACTAAAAATCCCGTCGCATACGCCAACAAAACCCCGTAAATCGCACTCACAAACCCAATCAATCCTCCTGCCACCGGATAATCGCGCAAGAGAGAACCAAGGATTATTGCCAGAACAAACTGAACAATTCCCAATCCGACTGCGAGTGTGATTTGTCCGCTTCCTGCTTCGCTGAAGCGCCATAATTTTTCGCGCAAATAAGGGGCTACGGATTGTTGTTCTTGTCTTCTAGCCGTTACCTGTAATTGGGGAAAATAATAAATAATTTCTCCTGCTGGAGAAACTTGAGGGTACCCATTAAAACGTGCTAGCACGGGTAAAATATAGTCTTCATTTTCGCTATTGTAGGCATTAATATTATCTAAATAAGGTGCGATTTGTTGAGCGACTACCGCACCGCCGCTGTTGCGAATAACCGTGCCTATTTGCTGCCAACGACGTTCTTCCAAGTCAAAATTGGGATTGCCATCGCCAAATAAAAAGGAGAAAATTGCCTCCAAAAAATTCATTTGTTTGCTAAATTCGGAAGCACGATCGGCAGATCGCTGTCGGTAGCGATCGCGATTGTAATCGTAACCGGGATCGAGTATCCAAAAAATATCCCAGTAGGAAGGCAGGAAAATCATACCTCTTCCATCGCCGCGATCGCTAGAATTTTCATTATCGCGACTGCTAGAAAGAATAATCAGGATGGCAATTGTCATGAGAACGATCGAAGCAATCAGGACAATACCAAAAGAAATGCGAATTAAATAAAATACAACTTTCCAAACTTTCTCCCACCATTCCTTTAGCTGTAGCTGCCAGTATTTATTGCGAAGAATCGCACGAAAGTCTTTGGGAAAGAGATACACTATCTCTCCCACATCCGAAACTTGCATGTGTCCTCCAGCATCAGATGCCAATGCGAGCAGTCCTTGCTGTGCTAGATTAACTTCCAATCCGGCTTTGGCAGCAACATCGCCGACTGTAACGCGATACCCTGATTGTTCGACAGCTTTCATGATGGCAGGATTCAGAGTCATGCCCCTTGCCTCTCTAAAAATTTCCTTTTCCCTTCTAGTATAAAATTTTGACAATTTTCCTGTTTCTGTGAGTCTTCATTCAACCATTCATTAGTCATACAGAATTGCTAAACCCTACCGTTAGGATCGAAAAAACTATGAGGGGAAAATTATGTTACGCTCTAATATTCGATTTAAAAGCCTTTTCCGAAATTTCAAAATCTTATTGAGTATAATGCTGGCGGGAGTCGGGATGGAATTGAGTGTTACTCCTGCAAGTGCAGCAGAACGAGTTATTTTGAAGTACCGGGTTTTACGGGAATCCATCCCAGTTTCTGACTTGAGAACTTTGGTAGATACAGGTGAAGCCCCTTCCTCGCTAAAAAACTATCTCAAGATAGCTGACACCGAACCCGATGAACTTCAACGGGTACTGAAAAAAGAGGTTGAGGTCGATCCCGTTCAGCTTTCAAAAATTCTCAATAGTCCTGTGGGCGAATTTTTCCTCGATCGCGCCAGCGAAATCGTTCATACGCCTTCTGAGAGGGCAAGCCGTCAATCTCTGCGAGGGGCGTTGGTGGTTTCTGCCGTGCCAGATAATCAGATCCAGATTATCGAAGTTTTAGAAAACTATCCAACTTATGAGATTCATGTCGATGGCGATCGCCTAGTCGAACTTTACAATGTTATTAATCATGTTGCAAGACGGCTAGACGATCTCGAAATCAAACTGTAGCCGATAAGCTTTAATACGCCAAGGTTGCAAGGGTTTCTTGCAGATAACGGCGAACGCGATCGTCAAGAGTTGTTTTAGAAAGCTCTTTTGTCATTTGTTCTTCTTGCCAGCGCTTGAATCCAGAACTAAGGGCGATCGCTTGTTTTAAACTGTCCCAAATTTTGTGGTCTTCTTTAAACTCACGGTTGGGAGAAATCGTTGAGCTTGCCATATCTGCTTTTTTCACCACTGACCTTTCTTCTATAGAATAGCTTAGATACTTCCAGCTAGTGCTGTATAGTGTTTTACACCTAGTAAAGTTTTTTTGTTAATCATTACCATCAATTGCAATAATCTATCAAGCATGACTAATTTGTTACAAGGAGTCAGCGTCTTCCTCGTCGGCATTATGGGGACGGGGAAAACTACGGTAGGTCAAATTTTGGCACAACAATTAGGCTACCGTTTTTTTGATACGGATGTTTTAATCGAGCGCGTGGCGGGACAAACGATTAATGAGATTTTTGCGCGCCAAGGAGAAGAACGCTTCCGAGAACTAGAAACGCAGGTTCTAGCCGAATTATCTGCTTATACCAAAAGCGTCATCGCTACGGGTGGCGGAATCGTCATGCGTCCTATAAACTGGAGCTATCTTCATCATGGCTTGATCGTCTGGCTCGATGCTCCTGTAGAATTGCTTCAGAAACGCTTAGCAGAAGATACCACTCGACCCCTTCTGCAAGCCGCCGATCGCGCCGAGAAATTATCATCTTTACTTGAGATACGACGACCGCTGTATCAGCAAGCCGATCTACAGATCGCGATCGCCCAAAATCAAACCCCACAAGAAATTACTGCCAAACTAATCGAACAAATTCCTACAGTTCTCAAATCCAAAGCCACTCCTCTAGAGTGGCAGTAGGGATAAGGCATGCTTTGACCTCGTGTAATTATCGGTTAGAGATACTCCGCCGTCTCACGGCGAAGCCTCAACGGACGGTTTGAGTGGGCGAACTTCTTCGCCCACCGCGTCTTCCTCTAACTTCGTGAAAATGCGGGATTAATTGGTACAAATATACTATAATCGAGAAGAAAAGCATCGATCGCGAATTGAGGATTTTTCCCATGACTTACCACTTCGTTCTCAGCATCCATCCCCAGGCACAATACGACTGGGATAAATGTATCCTCAGACATCCCATTACTGGCGAACGCCCGGATTTCAATGAGATTATCGCCCAAGCCGTGGGAAATGAAGCGGGTTCTTATCTCATCCGTGTCAATATCGAAGTGCAAGTGTTAGAAAAAGCTGCCCTTGGGCAATCCGAGACAGTTTCTCTCAGTTCAACCAAAGGCACTAAAGCGATCGCCTCCGTAAAATCGCAAGAATTACTTGCATCCTAAAGATTTTCAATCAATGAGAGTTAGAACGTCGAGCATCGAACTAAGCAGACAATGATCAGATGCTAGCACTCTAGCAAGTGCCGCAATCCTAACTAAATTAAATCAGCTAAAATCGTCGTCACTTCTTTTTGATGGCGAAGGCGATTATCGTCATATCGAGTGAGGGTATTTAAATCGGCGTGTCGAGATAACTTCTGAACTTTACGAGTATCCCCACCCGTTGCGTCCAAAGCGGCGGTAATGGCACTATGTCTAATGCGGTGCGGACTGACGATCTTTTTGATTCCAGCCGCAGCAGCAGTATTTCTGACGATTTTATAGATAGCATTGCCGCTCATTCGATGTCCATTGGTGGCTCTATCTAAAGTACAAAATAACGGTTGGGAATTATTGACTTTGCCCCTCGCGGCTATCCAAGCTTGGATAGCTGCGATCGCTTGCGGACTGAGATCGATGGCTTCTTTTTGACTGTTGCCTTTCCCTTGAATCCAGAGTTTTCCCCCATCTGGATCGAAATCTTTCACATTAGCGAGTCTAATTTCATTGCGTCTGAGAGCATTATCCCAAAGTAGCCTGAGAATAGCGTAATCTCGCTTTCCTTTGAGGGTATTGGTATCGGGAAGCGAAATCATTGTTTTAAAACTCTCTGGTTCGATTCCCGTCGTATCTCGATAATTTTGCACCTTCAGTCCTTCTACATCCTCCAAACTGAAGTCGCATTTTCCGATTTTGCGAGCGTAGTTTACTAAACTTGCGATCGCGCAGAGTCGCACGTTAATTGTAGCTGGCGATAACCCTTTATTGACGAGCATCCCTTTGTATTTCAGCACCAGGGAAATGGCACTGAATCGATCTAGGCTTAAAAATTCTTGAACGAGATCGATTGTCGGTTCTCTTGTTTGGTCTCCTGTAATCGTTTGGAAAAAGTCGCGCAGGCTTTTAGCGTAGGTGCGGCGAGTATTGGGGGATTTTTTATCTGCTAGGAGTTCTTGAAGGATATCTCGTTCGACGAGAGATGCTAGAGAAGGAAGAGTAGAAGCTAGTTTTAGAGAGTCATTCATTCTAAACTTTTTCGACACACATACTATTAATGCTCAATTACCGAGCGCAAGCAATAAATAATGATGGAGCGATCGCCCAAGTCGTTCCAAACGAGTTCTGAAAATAACCGATAATAGTACTGTATAAATATCCATAAAAAAGATGCTAGCTATATTCGGCGAGCGGCATACGATGTTATCCCTTTCACTCTGGCGATATATTCTGGCATGGATTCCTATGGTGGTGCTAGCCATCATCAATGCCATGATTCGAGAGGCGACTTACGGGAGGTATGTCAGTGAGTTACGCGCCCATCAGATTTCGACTGCTACTGGCGTTTTATTGTTCGGTCTTTATATCTGGGGACTTATGTCTCTTTGGGGGATTGAGTCGCCCAAACAAGCGATCGCAGTTGGATTAATTTGGCTTGGGCTTACTGTTACCTTTGAATTCATCTTTGGTCGTTACGTGGTGGGACATTCATGGAATCAGCTTCTTGGCGACTACAACATCTTGGCAGGACGAGTCTGGATAGTAGTCCTCATCTGGATTGCCATTGCTCCACTGCTTTTTTACCGATTTCTAGAGTGATTTTCAAATAAACATGGTGATGAGTCACTAGCTCAAATCTTTTGAATAAAGCTTTTTGCAACTCGAAAACGTTTAGCTAGCTCCCTGATTAAGACAAT
This sequence comes from Hydrococcus rivularis NIES-593, assembly GCF_001904635.1. Classification (GTDB taxonomy): domain Bacteria; phylum Cyanobacteriota; class Cyanobacteriia; order Cyanobacteriales; family Microcystaceae; genus Hydrococcus; species Hydrococcus rivularis. The sequence continues at coordinate 44,001 of NZ_MRCB01000011.1, read as the reverse complement.
AGTGGTACTCTATTCGTACTCGAATGCCTAACGCTCGAACTTCAGCGTCCGACAGTTCTCCATAACGGTGCGAACTACTTTAGTTTTATCGGGAGCGAGAAAGAACAACGTATTTTTGAAATAACGTGGGCTAGTTCCTTAGTGTTTTTCAAAGCTTTGATAGAAATCATCTACCTCACAAAATATTTCGGTAAGATCGAGACGAGATTTTAAGTTCATAGCTGAGACTTCAAGAGGTGCTAGTTCCAGCATAGGTCTCAGCTTCTTCTTTGCTCCAATTTTTCTCGTCGAACTGATACCAATTTAAACTGAAGAAGTAGCGGATGACTTAAACTGAGAAGCAACGTTGCTGGTGCTTCTCATGGTTGGGATGACTTCAATCGAAGTGAAAGAAAGTGCGGACGAGTTAGCCGTTCGATTACGTCAAGCGAAAACGCCAAAAGAGGAGGACACGGGTGCGCCGTTCGGAAGCAAGACCCCGCCAAGCGCGAGGCATTTAAGCAAACCTTGCTGACGACCTCGAACTGTTAAGTCAATTTGAGTGCCAAACCCAAAGCGACCCCCGACCGATTCGTTTTTTTGCTCAAGATGAGAGTCGATTTGGATTGAGAACCATAATGGGCAAAGTGATTACGGCTTGCGGGGTGAAGCCGATTGGAGAATGGCAGTGGCTATTCCAAGCATTTTGGCTTTATGGAGCTGTTGAACCTGCAACGGGAAACGCATTGTTCTTGCAGTTTTCGCATGTCGATAGCGACTGCTATCAGCGGTTCCTGGATGAATTTTCCCAACAGTTCCCGGACAGTCTCAACATTCTCCAGGTTGATAATGGACGGTTCCATACCAGCAAGGATTTGGAGATTCCAGAGAACGTCATCTTGTTTTTCCAACCGCCTTATTCACCGGAACTCAACCCGATTGAGCGACTGTGGCAACATCTTAAAGCAGACCTCAAATGGTCATCGTTCAAGGCCTTGGAGCAGCTACAGACCAAGCTCGATCGATTGCTCAATAATTTAACGTCTGAAGTGATTGCTTCCTTAACTGGATATGACTTTATCCTCGATGCTCTATCTGCTCTAGAAGCTATTTAAATTGGTATTACATTTATTAACAATAATTCGATCGATAACACAATTAAACCCGTAAACGAGTCTGAGGAGTTCATGAATCAGCTATCACGATCTTCTTCTCTCCCATCGATTTCTCGACGAACTGCCCTAAAACTGCTCGGCGTTGGCACTGTTGGAGGACTGGTAGGATATTCTCGCTTTTGGAAACCCCAGCCGTCGGTATTTATTCAAGATAGTTTGGCGCTACCGTACCGACTCGATTGCCAAAAAACCGTTGTTGTCGTTGGAGCAGGGTTAGCGGGACTAGCTTGTGCCTACGAACTGAGTCAGCGAGGCTTTGCCGTTACCTTGTTGGAGCGATCGCCCAATTTGGGTGGTAAAATCGCCAGTTGGAAAATTAAAGTAGGGGAAGAAGAGTTTATGATGGAACATGGCTTTCATGGCTTTTTCCCGCAGTACTACAACCTTAATAGCCTAGTTCAAGAACTAGAAATTAGCGACAATTTTAAATCGTTAGAATTTTATTCCCTAGTGTTTCGTCAGGGGCAATACGCTCCCGAAATTTTTCGTCCCAGTCACTCGGCTTTTCCTTGGAATATCGTTGACTTGGCGATTTCCTCTCCCAATCGATTTCGCTGGGGAATTAACCTAACCAAACCCTCTCACTGGCAGGTGTTTCGCGCGATTACAGGGTTCCAAATTCCCAAAAGCTTCAACCGCCTCGATAGTATTTCCGTAACTGACTGGGCACGGGGAGGCTTTCCTCAAGGATTGTACGATCTCTATTTTCTTCCCTTCGCCAAATCGAGCCTCAACGCGCCCGATGTATTGAGTACGGGAGAATTATTGCAGTTTTTCCACTTCTACTTTTTTGGCAATCCCGAAGGTTTGGCTTTTAACGGCACTAGAGACGATATGGGAACGAGTTTAGTACAACCCATTGCTCGTGCGATCGCGCGCAACGGCGGCAAGATTATGACCGAAGTAACCATCAGCGAAATTCACTGCCAAAATGGACAAATTGACTATTTAACCTATCAGACAGGAAACAGCTACACCGACGTTCCGTTTTGGGTAGAACGCAATCCCTTCCTCAAAGAGGAACGATTAGAATATTACGGAGCGGGCGATCGCGTTTTTGCCGTCAAACCAGGAAGCGATGAAGCGATTTCTCTCACTTGTACTCACCAGGGCTGTACGGTAGGGCGACAAGCCGATGGTAAGTTTCTCTGTCCCTGCCACGGCGCGTTGTATGACGAGCGAGGAAAAGTAGTGCGAGGTCCTGCCAAACGAGACTTACCGCGTTTTAATATCCTTCAACGGCAAGGCGAGTCGGTGCAGTTAGTCGCTGCGTCGCCAATTTTGTCTCCAATTGGAGACAAAATTCAGGCAGATTATTACGTTATCGCCACAGACGTTCCTGGGGTACAGCACTTATTTGGACTAATGACGGGCGAGGTCAATTCAACGGTTAAAGCGCGGGTAGAAAAATTAGCGATCGCCGATCCCTTTGCCATAGGTCGTTTCTGGTTCGATCGCGATTTTGATTGGGAACACAGCAACTTTACCTCCCTTTCCGGTTACCAACTTACCGACAGTATCACCCTCTATCACCGCATTCAGGAGCAATTTATCGACTGGGCAAAGCGTACTGGCGGCAGCGTAGTCGAGTTACATGCTTACTGTTACAAAGAAAAAGACTTTCCCACTCAAGAAGTCCTGTTAGAAACCTTCGAGCAGGAATTGTACGAAATTGTGCCAGAACTCGCACAAGCAACCGTTCTCCATCGAGAATTGGTCAATCAGAAGAATTTTTCTGGCTATCCGCCCAATAGCTACTGCGATCGCCCCCAAACCAGCACCGAAATTCCCAATTTAATGCTTGCCGGAGATTGGGTAAAAATGCCTTTTCCCTGCGGATTAATGGAGAGAGCCGTTAGTAGCGGTTTGCTTGCGGCTAATGAAATTCTTCAGCGAGAAGGGGTACACAGAAGAACGATCTTTTCGGTCAATCCTGAAGGACTGTTGAAAATTTAACCATCGATCGGTCAAAGTAAAGGCGTTGCCGATCTAGCAACGCCCGAAAATTTCTAGCTACAACCTAGTTAGTCTTTCTTTGCCTTAGCTTTTCCTTGGGTTTTTCTACGGAAAAATGCGCCAAATCCTACTGCCATCCCTGCACCAGCGATGGTTAGGGGTTCGGGAACGGCGGCAAAAGATGCGGAGTAGCTAGTCTGAAGACCGCCATTAGCAAGGAGTCCGGGAAGATCGTCTACCGTGCCAGTAAATTGAGAAGTAAAAATTCCTCTTCCGATCAAGGTTGTTCCCGAGCTACCCTTAAACACGCCATCAAAAGAGTACTGAACGAATGTAGTTGGCTGACCGCCAGGGGTTGGACGTGCTACAAATTCAGGCGCATTGATGGAAGCTAGCGTAAAAGTCTCTCCGTTGGCTAAAGATACGAAATCGTCCAACGGTAAAACAGTCCCTTGAGGGTTGAGAGGCGCTGGCGCCAGGGTCAGATCCTTAATCGTAGCCTCAGTGCCGCTAAGCCCGGAATAAATTCCTCTGCCTGTCAGAACGCGAGTTTGATTAAAACTAAACGTAACATTGTCGTCTTCAGTACCCGCTTTTCCATCCGCACCAAGACTACCAGTAACATTGACTCCACCGCCGAGATCGAAGCCACCTAGATCGGTGCTAAAAGTAGCAGCTTCGGCAGAATTAACAGATAGCGCTAGTCCGGCTGCGGCTAGCGGAGCCACTAAAGCAGCTTTGAGCAATTTTGTTTCCATTCTCTTTACCTCACCTTGGCTAGGTTACTCTGGATAGACTAATCTAACTTTAATCGAGAGTCAACGGTTAGCGATCGCCAGCAGAAATAATTGGCTGGCAATCGCCAGTTTAACCAATGATTTTGACCCATAATCGACTAAAGCAAGATAAGTCGTGTTTTTTTTACCAATCTGGAACGATTGTCCAGTTTGTCCTGAATTTAATACAACTTCCATGGGGAAGATTCCTGAAAAAACTGGGTTAGCTTTCTCTAAGCTAGGCTATAGTTGGAGCGCTAAGCTATGATTTTCGCTCTAGTTAGCCATCTCGAAATATCCCATCGCAACGACGATACATGCCCCTCTCCCGCCTGCTGATTTGGATTCTCGGTCTGAGCGTCATCTTCGGACTAATGATCTGGTTAGTCCATTCGATTTATCGGCTTTACCTGACTATTAGCTGGACGGCTCCTTTGCTGGCCAATTTGTTACTGTTATTACTCGTCGCGTTGTTGGGGCTATTAATTGCTGCTTTTGTTTATTACTTTCAACTCTATCCGGCTAAAAAGTCTCGCCAAAAGGCACAGCAGCGCCGCCTAGTCACCAAACTGCCCGAACAAAAAACCGAAGCGGCAGAGGAAGCCCTCAAAGCACTCAGAAAACAAGTCAAACAAGTGCAGGATAGGGTAGCGCAGCAGGCACTATTGAGCCGTTCTCGCGAAATCGAGGCAAATTTGGCGCGAGGAGAACTGCAAGTCGTCGTCTTCGGGACGGGTTCGGCGGGAAAAACTTCCCTAGTCAATGCTATTATCGGACAGATGGTGGGCAACGTTGAAGCGACAATGGGGACGACGCAAGTCGGAGAAACCTATCGCCTCAAATTGCGGGGCTTAGAGCGAGAAATTCTGATTACCGATACCCCCGGAATTCTAGAACCGGGCATTGCCGGGACGCAACGGGAACAGTTGGCGCGTCAGTTGGCAACCCAAGCCGATTTGCTGTTGTTCGTGGTAGATAATGACTTGCGGCAGTCGGAATACGAACCCTTGCAAACTTTAGCAGAAATTGGCAAGCGATCGCTGCTCGTTTTCAACAAAACCGATCTCTATACCGATGAGGAACGAGAAATAATTTTAACCAAGTTGAGGGCGAGGGTAAGAGATTTTATTAAAGCTGCCGACGTGGTTGCGATCGCGGCTAATCCTCAGCCTTTTCAATTAGAAAGCGGTGCCATTGTCGAACCCGAACCGGAAATTATTCCTTTAATCAAACGCTTAGCCGCCGTTTTGCGAGCAGAAGGAGAAGATTTAATTGCCGATAATATTTTATTGCAATCTCAACGTTTGGGTGAAGAAGCTCGCCAAATTATCGATCGCCAGCGACGACAACAAGCCGATAAAATTATCGAACGCTATCAATGGATAGGCGCGGGCGTTATTGCCGTAACTCCTTTGCCTGTAGTCGATATGCTGGCAACGGCAGCAGTCAATGCCCAAATGGTCGTCGAAATCGGTCGCGTTTACGGTTGCGAACTCAATAGCGATCGCGGTAAGGAATTAGCCCTATCTTTAGGCAAAACTTTGGTCAGTTTGGGCGTAGTCAAAGGGGCAGTCGAATTATTAGCCAGAGCGCTTCAATTTCAGATCGCCACTTATTTAGTTGGCAAAGTCATTCAAGGTGTAACGGCTGCCTATTTAACTCGCATTGCCGGGAAAAGTTTCGTAGAATATTTCCGTCACGATCAAGATTGGGGAGATGGCGGTATCACTGAAGTCGTGCAGCGACAGTTTCAATTAAATCGTAGGGATGAGTTTGTTAAAGCATTCGTCAAAGACGCGATCGCGAAAGTCGTTAAACCGATAACACAAACCCTAGAAACAGAAAGGGAAGAAGAATTAGTAGAACTTAGCGAAGATGATTGGCGATCTTGACTTACTCTAGCTGTGGAGGGGCGCTTGTAGAGAAAACTCAGCAATAATCGGTCAATGAGCGGTGGGAGCGTCAAGAAAGGTTTTTTAGATAGTGCAGGAAAGCAGCTAATCTAGATAAGGGTTAGCAATTGAGGATAATAAGAGTGGCTTTTAAGATAGGTTTGCTGGGATTAGGAACGGTAGGAACGGGAACGGCAGAAATCATCCTCAATCCTGCTGGGCGGCATTCCCTGCTCAAAGAGATAGCAATTCATCGGGTAGGGGTGCGATCGCTCGATAAACCGAGAGGCATACAATTGCCCCCCCAAGCAATGACGACGGATTTAGAGGCAATCGTTACCGATCCCGAAATCGATATCGTCGTGGAATTGCTCGGAGGATTAGAACCTGCGCGATCGCTGATTCTCAAAGCCATCTCCGCCGGCAAGCACGTCGTCACTGCTAACAAAGCCGCGATCGCTCGCTACGGCGATGAAATCTATAGTGCCGCTAACGCGGCAGGCGTTTATGTCTTACTAGAAGCGGCTGTTGGCGGCGGCATTCCCGTCATCAAACCCCTCAAGCAATCTCTGGGGGCAAATCGCATCGCTAGCATTATCGGCATTGTCAACGGGACGACGAATTACATTCTCACCCAGATGACCACAGCGGGGGCTGATTTTGATGAAGTCCTTGCTGAGGCGCAAAAATTAGGCTATGCCGAAGCCGATCCTACCGCTGATGTGGATGGCTTAGATGCCGCCGATAAAATCGCCATTCTTGCTTCTCTAGGATTTGGCGGACGGGTTAAACGAGAAAATGTCTACTGCGAAGGCATCCGTCAAGTCAGCGCCGTTGATATTAATTATGCTGATAAATTGGGGTTTGTGATTAAATTACTGGCGATCGCCAAGGGATCTGGCGGCTACGAATCCGATACCTTGCAATTGCGAGTTCATCCTACCCTCATTCCCAAAACTCATCCCCTAGCCAGCATTAATGGAGTCTTCAACGCCATTCTCGTCGAGGGCGATCCCCTCGGACAAGTGATGTTTTTCGGTCCCGGTGCGGGAGCCGGTCCTACTGCGAGTGCCGTCGTATCCGATATTATGAACATTGTCGGCATCCTCAAAAGTAGTGGCAAAACCCAATTCCTCGATCCCCTATTAACCTGTACCCACCAACACTATTGCACCATTACCCCCATTGAAGAGTTAGAAACTCGTTTTTATGCCCGTTTCCTATGCCGGGATATTCCTGGGGTAATCGGTCATTTAGGAACCTGTTTTGGCAACCATCAAGTCAGCTTGGAGTCAGTGGTTCAAATCGGTTTCCAAGGCGAGTTAGCAGAAATTGTCGTCGTGACTCACGACGTTCGCGAGGGGAACTTCCGTCAGGCATTGCAAGAAATTGGCTGTTTGGAGGCAATTAAAACCATTCCTAGCATTCTCAGAGTGTTGTAGCATCTCTAATAACCGATTGCTAATTATTATTTGACCGAGCGCATGTTTTCTTGGCTATTTTCCCTCGCTACGGCAACTCTAATTAATCCGGCAATAATCCTCCAGACGAAACACCCCGAACTGGCGATCGTTGCTCAATCTCCAGGCGAAACCGAACAAAATCCTCGAGGAATATCCTGTCAGCCGCCTGTTCTCTCGCGCTTGCAGCGTCACAAAATTGCTCCAGGCGAAACCACAACCACTATCGCCCAAAAATATAATTTACTGCCAGAAACGCTGATTCGACTCAATCCCATTTTGCAGGGAGGTTCCGCGCCTGTGGGAAGAGAAATTCTCATTCCTCCTATGAACGGCGTTCGCTTAGAAGTTCCAGCTGGGGCAACCTGGAAAGACCTAGAAAATGCCTATGGAGTACGCGCAGATGTTTTATTTGAACTTAACGGCTGTCAAAAAACTCCTAAAGTCGTTTTTATTCCTGGAGTAAATTGGGCTGCCAGAGACAATGCTAGGAGGAACTACACGGGACTAAAATATTATCCCCTCCCTCAAAATGCTCGCATCGGATTGCCCTACGGCTGGCAAAAAGAGGCTGCCGACGGAGGAAAAATGATGTTTCATAGCGGCGTCGATTTCCTAGCCGAATCGGGAACGCCAGTATTGGCAGCAGATGAGGGAATTGTTGCTTTTGTGGGAGAGGAAGGTTCCTACGGATACTTAATCGTTATCTCGCACGGAGAAGAATGGCAAACCCGCTATGCCCATCTAGATAAGGTTCGGGTCAAAATCGGTCAGCCGGTTAAGGCAGGAGATGTCATTGGAACGGTTGGGACGACTGGGAAACCGGATATAAAAGCGCCTCATTTACATTTTGAAATTCGTTACAAATCGCCTGCGGGTTGGGTAGCGCAAGATCCGAAACTACATCTGCCAGCAGGAACTAGGGAGTAATGAAAAAGATCGCCCTCACCCCCAACCCCTCTCCCTATTTGGGAGAGGGGAAAAGAATGTCGATCGCGAAAACCTGAAAATTGTTATAAGTCAATTCGAGCAGCGATCGCGCACAAATCACTCATCCGCCGGGACAAACATTTGCGTCTCTGGCACGTATTTCCAGGCGATTCCTTCTGGATCTTTGCTTTGACTCCATTCTGGAAAATCGGGACTAGATTTGCGCCTTGCTACCGTGCTGGCATTGATATCGAGACGTTTGGCAAGATCGGCTTGAATCAGGGCTAGTCGCGATTCCTCCCGTTTGGGTGCGCCACTTTCTTCTATTGTCGCTGGTTCGGCAGCAGGTTCTTTCTCAGCAACCGAAGCAGACTCGATCGCTGCTTGCGCTTGAGTGGTAATTTCTTCTGCTGGCGGCTGAGTTGCTTCTTTTTCTTTTTGGTTGGCTAGTTGAGCGATCGCGCTAAAAGAGGGTTTTTCGGGCGCGCTAATTAATTGAGAAGTTGTTTTTCTCGATGCTAACGGTTCTTCCTCTTCCTCGTCTGAGATCGTGTCGCTATCATCAAAAATACTTCCCAACGCACTAACGGTAAGAAAGTAATATACCGTACCTTTCTCTTTGTAGTCTTTGCGTTGAGCGCCGTATTCCTCTGCTTTTCTTTCTAAAAAACGTTTAGCTGCTCTTCCAGTTAAATTAGCTTTTAGGGACAAGTCCATTACCGTCAAAGCTCCCTGATTTTCTTTAATCAGTTGAGTAAAGAAGGGATTGACTTGCTTGCACCATTGTTGCCATTGGTAATTGTCCCAAATTTTTAAACCGATGCTTAAGGCTATGAGTAACAACAGTAATGGCCAGGCAGTAAAGATTACTACTAGCGCCACCGCAATGGGAAGAATCAGGACAAGAACGCCCGCCGTACCATTTTCTAATACTTTTCCAGTCATATTTTCTGGTTGCTCTTATCGTTAAATGGCAACTCTTATGCAATTGAGAATTGCCAATCGCGTCGTAAATAAAAATTCTATATCAATAGTTTAGGGTGTCTTGTGCAAGCTAGGTAACTCTAATCGTTTAAACATTGCTTCTCTTGCTCGCCATGCGAGCGAATCATCAAGTTTTGTTAAGACCATCTCGGTTTGATACTTCTGCCGCAGGGCGGTTTGAATCAACCAGTCTGCAATGAAAGGATTTTTTGGCAGAAGAGGTCCGTGAGAATAAGTTGCGATCGCGTTGCGATAAAATGCTCCTTCTTTGCCATCTTCCCCATTGTTGCCATAGCCTTTGATGACCTTGCCCAACGGGGCGATATTGCCCAAATAAGTTCGACCGCCGTGATTTTCAAAGCCAATGACAATCGGCGGTTCTCCTAGCATTGCTCTTAAATCTTGCGCCAGGGGAGAGGCAGTGATTTCAAAGACGACATTACCGATGCAGCGTTTCGCCTGGGGACCGGGATGTTTGCTAACGAAATCGAGCAATCCTAACCCTTCAATTCTTTGCCCAAACGCAGGTTCGTAGTAATGGCCGAGGAGTTGGGGAGAACCGCAGGTGAACGCTCCCGGCGTGCCCGATTCGAGTTTATCGCGCAGCGCTTCGGCTTTTGCCCCTTTTAAGTCGCGCATGACGATTTCTTGCTGTCGGTCTTGTGCGCCGCCACCGACGATAAGATCGACTTGGTAGAATGCAGTTGCTTGAGTTTGTTGGTCTAGCGGAACGATCGATACCTCAATCCCGCGCCACTGACAGCGGCGTTCTATGCAGATAACGTTCCCGCGATCGCCGTAGGTACTCATAAGAGTTGGATAGAGCCAGCCAATTTTTAGTTCCATTTCTATCGTTTAGGAGTTTGCCCAAAATTTTCCAATAGATGGAGGAATATTCTACATCATCCAATCCTATTGGCTGATTTGCTTATGATGACGGAACCGATCCTTATTCTAGTTTCCGCGATCGGGTAAATTTTAATTCGGTTGCAAGAGAGCTATTCATCCTAAGTTTTCTCGCTAAACTTTTAAGCTCAATTAACGCTTATTAGTAATAGCTATGGAATCTAAATTAAAAAATTTTGCATAACATTCATTACTCCAATGGTTAGGATTAAGAGTAATATCGTCAAGATATATTGTTTTGGGTATACGCTTGTTTAATGCTGGAACTCTAAAACTTTTTTCATTTTCAGCAATATTTTTGGCGATCGATTCGTATCGATTTTGTAATTCGGAATGATAGCGAGGAGCATTTACTAATAAATCGTAGATTGCTTGTCCAAAATGACTATCAAATAAAAGCCCCATTATCATTACTACCCACGCAGAAATTGTTAGATACTTGGGGACAATTATCGTTTCAGATTGCCGCTCTCCTAAACTCTTAATTAAGATGAAAATGCCTAAAAACCAACCCATCAAAAATATAAAATAGCTTGTGTTTAAGACTCGACCTGGTAAGTAATCAGCGGAAATATAAGGCATAAAAAATGTTATGGCTACTAAAGACATCCAAATAACAATATATCCAATAATTAAAAACTTTTTATATCCTATAATTTGAGGTATTCTATATTGTTTTGCCAATAAAATTGCTATAGGAATAAAAATGATGCTTGTACTTAATAACACAGGATTTAAAATCCAAAAATTGAGAGTGCGTATGAATTGAATTGTGATTCCAAGCATCAGTTTGAAGGAATAATCAACTTGCTCTTGCTCTACAGTTACATAATATCGCTGAGAAGTTCCAGGAGAAAGAAAAGATAGTGCGATGGAGATTATAGCTACTCCTAAAACAATTCTCCATATTAAACAACTATGATGCTTAGTGTAACTTGTTAATAAAACGCCTATCAAAGCTATTGTCAGTAGAACTATAGCAAGAATTTCAGAGGAACCTGCAATTGCAGCAGCGAGCAAAGCACAACCTAAACCATAAATAATTTTTCGAAACCAACTCTTAGAATTCAGTATTCGCTCTTTGGATAAAAGTAAAGATAAAAGAAAAAATAAAAATATATTGCCTAAGGTATAGTAAAAAGCTCCATTTAACCAGTAAAATCCTTCTACCGTTGAAGGCATTCCGCACAGATAGATAACAAATCCTAAACAAGTCGCCCAAAATAGATTCCAATTAGAGCTTATTTTGCCAGCGATCGCTTTGAAAAAGCAAAACAGTGAAATCCAGAACATTCCAAACAGAAATGGAGCGACAAACTTATAAAGTATCCAAAAATTAGTTGTGTAGTTATCTTCTCCAAATAAACCGACTATAACTGCATACAAACTATTAGCCGCTGTCCCAAAATAACGACCCGACCAATTAAGATACCAAAATATTTGAGTATTCCAAAAGCCTAATTCTAATACTTTATTTGCATAGCAGAAATCATCTGTAGATGGATGATTGAAATAAGATATTAATAAAAATGGAATGATAATAACTATTAGAGTTGCTTTAACAAAAATATTCATTGACAAAATTTTTAGCTAAATATTTATCCTATAAATTGGAATCGTTTAATTCTTAGAAATGAGTTTGTTCCAGCTTGGAATTATGTAAATCGAGCCAAACTTGTTAGCTAGTTAGGTTGCAAATACCTCACCTATAATAAGATTTTAATATCATAAAATGATAAATTATTCTTCTCAAATTAAGATAAACTAATCGATCGAACACAAAAAAACAACAATTTACTATGGCAATTTTACTAGCCGGAGACATTGGCGGCACAAAAACTATCTTGCGGTTGGTTAAAGCGGAAAAAACGGAAACAACGCATAAATTCCCAACCTTAATCACGCTTTACGAGCAAACTTATTCGAGTAAAGAGTTTCCCGACTTAGTGCCAATCGTATGTCGGTTACTAGAGGCAGCGACAGAACAATTGGGAGAACGACCAATAGTTGAAAAAGCTTGCTTTGGCATTGCCGGACCAGTAACCAACAATACTGCGAAACTGACTAATTTAAGTTGGTCTCTGGAGGGCGATCGCATCGAGAGAGAATTATCTATTGCCAAAGTATCTCTCATTAATGATTTTGCTGCTATTGGTTACGGCGTATTGGGATTGTCCGAGCAAGATTTGTATGCGCTACAGGCAGTCGAAAGCGATCGCAATGCTCCGATCGCTATTCTAGGAGCGGGAACGGGATTAGGAGAAGGATTTTTAATTCCTCTCTCAGACGGCAGCTATCGCGTCTTTAGCAGCGAAGGAGGTCATGTAGATTTTGCCCCCCATTCTACCCTAGAGTTTCAGTTACTCAATTATATTTTGGAGAAGAATAATTTAGAGCGAGTTTCTGTCGAACGAATCGTATCTGGACAAGGAATTATCTCAATTTATCAGTTTTTATGGGACAGGGATAGTTCTCAATCCTCTCCTGCCTTTGCCAAAATCTATCAAACTTGGTTGCAAGAACTCGGCAAGGAAGAGAAAACCGTTGATTTAGCAGCAGAAATTTCCAAAGCAGCCATTGCGCAAAGCGATCGTCTGTGCCAACAAACTATGAGGCTATTTGTAGAAGCTTATGGGGCAGAAGCAGGAAACCTAGCGCTAAAATTATTGCCCTATGGCGGACTCTACATTGCTGGCGGCATTTCTGCCAAGATTTTATCTCTCTTGCAGCAAGAAGACTTTATGAAAGCTTTCAAAGCTAAAGGAAGAGTCAGTCCCATTCTCAATAAAATTCCCGTCTATGTGGTTCTCAATCCAAAAGTTGGACTGATTGGAGCTGCCTTTCGTGCTGCTCAAATCTAGCGATCGAAGGATCGGTGCTATAATCTATCCTCTCATCAATCTTTTTAGGAAGATATCAATAATTTTATTTTTAAATTTTCATGATTTTTAAAGAGTTAGTCTTACAAAACTTCGGTCCTTATGCCAATCGTCATGTCATTAACTTAAATCCAGAAATTAATGAAAATACTCGTCCAATTATTCTTTTTGGTGGCATGAATGGTGGCGGTAAAACAACTCTTATGGATGCCATTCGCCTTGCTTTATACGGACAACGCGCTCACTGTTCTACTCGCGGTAATTTAGGGTATAGCGAATTTCTGACTCAAGCGGTTAACAACCAAGCTTCACCAATAGAGCAAACCCGTATAGAACTGGCTTTTGAACATATTATTAATGACCAATGGAAAGAATTTAGAATTGTCCGCAGTTGGACAAAAAATCCTAAAGATGGAAAAGACAACTTAGGCATTTTAGACACGGATTGGCCCGATCCTGCCTTGTCCAATACTTGGGATGAATATATTGAAACAATTCTTCCCTTGGGAATTTCTAATCTCTTTCTTTTTGATGGAGAACAAGTTAAAGAACTGGCAGAACAAGACACGCCTCCTCAAGCAGTTATTGAAGCTATTCAATCTCTATTAGGACTCGAATTAGCCGAACGGTTATCTATCGATCTAGATATCTTAGCCAGTCGCAAACGAAAAGCTTTAGCCAGTGCTTCTCAGTTGTCAAATTTAGAAGAAATTGAAGCCAGACTTAAGCAATATAAGCAAGAGAAAGAACTTGCCCAAGCCGCTTTAGGTACATTACAACAACAGCTCAAAGAAGCACAAAAAAACTATCAAGAAGCAGCCGATAAGTTTCGGACTGAAGGAGGCAGAATTGCTGCCCAAAGAAGTCAGTTAGAAAGCAAGCTCGACGAACTCGCTAAAGCGACCGATAATCAACGCCAAGAAATGTGCAATTTAGCATCCGATCTTTTGCCATTAGGATTGATAACTACTCTATTAAAACGAGCAAAATTACAAGCAGAAATAGAAGCAAAGATTCTACAAGCAAAAGTGGCTAGAGATGTTATCCAACAACGAGACGATCGCCTGCTAAAATACCTAGACAAATTATCTTTGACTTCTAAACAGTTAGAAAAGATTAAATTATTTCTTCAAGAAGAAAATCACTCTCTAAATCCAGAACTGGAATTCAATAAAAAACCGTGGTTGTGTATTGATGAAGAAGGAATTAAACAGCTAGATAATTTATTAGAACATCAACTCCCTATGCAGATCGATTTAGCTAGCAAACAAATAGAACGATTAAAACAACTCGAAGAAGAATTGGATTCAACTGAGAGACAATTAGCTGTCGCTGCATCACCAGAAGACTATCAAAAGTTAGACCAGCTTGTTAAAGAAGCGCAAAAAGAATTAATTAAATGCCAAGCAGCTTATGAGGCAGGAAAGCACAAGTATGAAGAGGTGACAAAAGCGATTGATAAGATCAAAAAAGAACTAGAAAAATATAGCGAACAGGCAATCGATCGCGCTAACGACGAACATATCATTAAATCGGTGACAAAAGTTCAAAAAACACTCCAGCTTTTTCGAGAACGTTTAACTCTGAAAAAGTTAAATAAATTAGAGGGAGAAGTGACTGAATGTTTCCGCTATCTTTTGCATAAGTCGGATTTGGTTCATCGAGTTGCGATCGATACGAATAATTTCAGTCTTTCTCTCTACGATTTGCAAGGTTTACCCGTTCCTAAACATCGCCTCTCCGCTGGAGAAAAACAATTACTCGCGATCGCGTTTTTGTGGGGACTGGCACGAGTTTCTGGTCGCAATTTGCCCGTTGCGATCGATACCCCATTGGGACGTTTAGATTCTTCCCACCGCAGTAATTTAGTCGAACGCTATTTTCCTACTGCATCCCATCAAGTTATCCTACTTTCGACCGATACCGAGATAGGTAAAGTCGAAGTGGAACAGCTACGCGAACAAGGCGCGATCGCGCGAGAATATTTATTAAAATATGACTCCCAAAAGCGTCAAACTGTCGTAAAAACTGGGTATTTTTATTAAGTTTTGCTAAAAATTTTTGTTTTTTTAGAAATAGGGCTTGATTCCGCAAACGCTTGACTTTATTATATAAATAATGGAGTATTTTTGTTTGTAGATAGCTATTAATATTCCTATTATTTGAAATGTCAATAGTATAATATCAGAAAAAAGAGAAATTTGTCAAAAAAAATTCTGGCGAACGTCATTTTACTAATAAAAAAGCGATCGCTAGGGCAGATAATTTTCATCTAATACATGCCCACCAGAAAACGGACATTCTTGAGGGAAATAATCTGCATTCAATCCCGTCTCGTCTGAAGCCAACAATCGAGCTTTTTGGTAACATTCATCAAATATAGTATCAAAATAATTCTTAAGACTAGGGCTATCAATAAAAGCTTCTGCTATTCTTTGACGATGCTCTCTAATACTACTTCTCCAGCTATTAGTTCGCTTTTCAGGTTGATATTTATACTTAAGCAGGTGCATCAACAAGATTTTTAGATTGCCGTAGAGTGCTTTTTTTCTCGCTTCTCTCCATGCTCAAGATTTCTTGTATTAAATTATCCAAGTCTAACTCTGCCCAATTCCGTTGTTTTAACAATTGAGCGGTAACTATCGTCCATTCGAGAAAATCTTTTTCGTACAAAGATGCTAAATTAGCCATCACCCACGCTCTCCCCCTCAATTGTTCGATCGCATTCGTGCTGAACCCACACAATGGACAGATTTATGATAACTGCGCGTCAGCGACTAACTAGCCAAGAACATAAAGAAGCAATAGATAAAGAAGATGTATCTTTTACACCAATGGCTGTGCCGATGGTTAGTGGTCCGGGAGCGATTGGGGTTGTGATTGGATTTTCAACTAGAGCTAGTCAATGGGTTGATTATTTGGGTTGTTTAATTGGAATAGCTCTACTGGGAATCCTACTTTACCTATGTCTTGCTTTAGGGGAGCCATTAATTGAGAAATTAGGGTCAACTGGCATGGGAGCGCTGAATCGGATACTGGGGTTTTTAATTTTGGCGAGCGCAGTTCAGTTAATTGCTGAGGGTACAGTGGATATATTTAAAGCTACAGTACCAAATCTACTGCGGTGAGTAATTTTGAGACACCAAATTCCAGAATGCCAAAGTCTTAAAGGAGAGCATAAGCAGCAACTGAGCCATGTTAGACGATAACCCTAGTTCAAGACGCTCATTCGTTTTTTTTAACCGACTTGCTGAACGATTCGCAGAAGCTAGACAGAAACTTGATGTAGTACTGATATGGGCAGCAATTTCAGGGCTTTGTATTGGATTGATTGCCACCTTTTTGCGACATAGCGTCAATTTTCTGATTCTTCAACGCAGTTTAATCGCACAGGCGATCGCAGGCTATCCTGTGCTTGCTTGGTTTATTCCTAGCCTGATTTCAGGCGGGATGGTTTCTCTAAGCTTTTGGTTAATGCGTCGATTTGCTCCAGAAACCTCTGGAAGTGGTATTCCACAAGTGGAGGGAGCGTTAGATGGCGTTTTTACCTTTCGCGCTTTTAGGGTACTCCCAGTAAAATTATTTGGTGGCATCTTGTCAATGGGTGCTGGCATGGTGGCAGGATTTGAAGGCCCAACGATTCAGATGGGCAGTGCGATCGCCAAGATAGTCGGCAGTTTGGCAAAAACGTCTCAGGAAAATCTCAGGATTTTGATTGCGGCAGGTGCAGGTGCTGGATTAACAGCGGCATTCAATGCTCCGATCGCGGGTATTTTATTCATTACAGAAGAAGTTCGCCCTCGATTTGAATCTTGGACATTGGCTTACCGTTCAGTAATGGTGGCTTGTGTCACCGCAACCCTCACAACCCGATACTTCAATGGCCAAAACGCATTCCTCAAAATTACCCAGTTCGATCGCGTCCCGTTAATCGATCTGTGGATGTTTGTACTGCTGGGGTTGGGTTAGGTTTGTTGGGCTATGGCTTCAACTTTTGTTTATTTCGTGCCCTCGATTGGTTTGGTCAACTCAATCTTTACTGATATTCGCGTTAGTGATGCGATTTGTCCTGGTTATGTTTTGCTACGGATCGGGGGCCATCGGTGGTATCTTTGCACCAATGTTGTCGATCTCTACATTGTTCAGTTTGTTAGTTGCTAGAGAATTTAACAGTTGGTTTCCAGGACAAATTCCTCAACCTGCCGTGTTTGCAGTCGCAGGTATGGGCGGATTAGTCGCTGCGACTGTAAGAGCCCCCCTAACGGCTATAATTTTTCGATCGATTGGTTCAATTTCTCTTTAATAGCCTTTCTAAGAAAATATCTGAAAAGTTAAAATATCATGTTGAGCGAAGCGAAACATCTTAATAGATTTCTTGGAAAAGCCATTAACTTAGCGGAATTCTTTGCGCCTTTGCGTGAGACTATAATCCCATGATTGTGCAACGCCTTTTTTCTATCAAGATTCCATCCTTAAAATTTATATTAACATTATCAGCCAAGGGAGAATTAATTATATGGAATCGCCAATCGAGCGCATTCGCCTTTCACAAACCGCAAAAGATCGACTGGTAAAACTCAAGCGCCAGACAAAAATCGACCAATGGAATATTTTATGTCGATGGGCATTTTGTCGTTCTCTCGCCGAACCGAGTATTCCATCTCCGGTTCCCATTCCTGCCGATAGCAATGTAGAGATGACATGGAAAGTCTTTGGCGGAGATCTGGCAGATCTCCTATTAATTGCGCTCAAACAACGTTGCCATGAGGATGGTTTGGGCACGGACAAAGAAACCCTCGCCACTCAATTTCGACTGCACCTGCATCGCGGCATTGGCTATCTAGCAGGCGATCCCAACCTTAAAAAGATAGAAAATTTACTTGCCTTAACCTTAAATTGACTAATGATTCATCAAATGCTCTTCGACAAACTTGGTGTAAACATCCCCAGCAACAAAAGCGGGATGGGCAAGAATTTTTTGATGGAAGCCGATAGTAGTGGGAACGCCAGTAATAGCACATTCTTTTAAGGCACGTCTCATGCGCTTGATGGCTGTCTCTCGATCCGGTCCCCAAACGATCAGCTTGCCGATTAGAGAATCGTAGAATGGGGGGATTTCATAATCGGTGTAGACATGGGAATCCATACGCACGCCGGGACCGCCAGGCGGAAGATAGGCGCTAATTTTGCCGGGATGGGGACGAAAATTGCGATCGGGATCTTCGGCATTAATGCGACATTCGATCGCGTGACCTCGGAAAGTAATATCTTCTTGAGTAAGTTGAAGTTTTTCCCCTTGGGCAATGCGAATTTGTTCGGTAATTAAATCCAGTCCAGTAATCATCTCGGTGACGGGATGCTCGACCTGAATGCGAGTATTCATTTCCATAAAATAGAAATGACCGTCGCGATCGACTAAGAACTCGACCGTTCCAGCACCGACATAATTAATCGATTTAGCGGCGCGAACGGCAGCTTCTCCCATCTGCGATCGCAATTGGGGCGTGAGGATCGAACTGGGAGCTTCTTCAAGTAACTTCTGGTGTCGCCGTTGAATAGAACATTCCCGTTCTCCCAAATGGATTGCGTTTCCGTAGCTATCGGCTAGGATTTGAAATTCGATATGGCGAGGCCGTTCGATAAATTTCTCGATATATACGCCGGGGTTGCCAAAGGCAGCTTCAGCCTCTCCTTGAGCGGCGCTAAACAGGCGAGAGAATTCGCTGTCTTCGCGCACCAGGCGCATTCCCCTGCCGCCGCCGCCAGCCGTCGCTTTAATCATAACCGGATAACCAATCTCGCGAGCGATCGCCAGCGCTTCCTTCTCACCTGCCACCAATCCCCAGCTTCCGGGAACGGTGGGCACGCCTACCTTCTGCATCGTTTTTTTTGCCGTCGATTTATCCCCCATGGCGCGAATGGCTTCGGGAGAAGGACCGATAAAGGTAATTTGGTGATCGGCGCAAATTTCGGCAAAGCGGGCATTTTCGGCAAGAAATCCATAGCCGGGATGAATCGCGGTCGCGTTGCGAGTTAAGGCTGCGGAGATAATGTTGGGAATATTGAGATAGCTTTTGCTACTCGGCGGAGGACCGATGCAGACACTTTCGTCGGCTAGCTGAACGTGAAGGGCGTGGCGATCTATGGTAGAGTGAACGGCAACGGTAGCAATCCCTAGTTCTTCACAGCTATGGAGAATCCGCAGGGCAATCTCCCCTCGATTAGCAATTAAAATCTTGGAAAATTGCATTAGATAAACGAGCGCCTCAAGTTTTGATACTTAAGTTAGAATATACGGTTTTGAGGACTTAAATTCACTCAACTCGATTGGCTAGCTCGGAGGGAGGGCGATCGCTACTCCAAGACCACCAAACCTGACCGCATTCGCATTGGTAAAATTCCTGCCATTTACGGCGATAATCCTCTCCTATCACCGGCGCTCGTCGATTGATCCAGACTCGTTGCGCTTTGGTAGCAGACGCTCTACAGCGAGGACAGCTAAAATCAAGCGCATGAACGGCTGTCTCAGTCCAGCCGGGAGGAGTAGGGCTAAAAGCATCCATAGCAGCTAGTTCCTAAATTTTCAATCGCTATCTTTTCTAGAGATAACAAATCAATCCCGCTCCTGGAAGCGAGAAATTTTTGCTCATCCAAAGTCAGAGTAACAAATTATTGGTAAGCACAAGCAAGCGATCGCATTCAAACAGGCTCATAAGTCACTAACTGGTTGACTTTGGGTTTGCCAAAGCGCCGCCACGCGCTGCCACCGCGCAAGAACAACTCCATCCAGCGCACCGACCTTTTCTCTCCCGGCAGCGTCCAACCAGAACTCCCCGGCGCAAAGGCAAGCGTTCCTTCTGGCACCCGGAAGCTTCCATCAGAATAGATCGCATCGCTGACCACATCCCCCACGCGCACGACCACTTTAGTTTCGGGTTTTAGGTTAACCGAGTCAGCCAAAATCGTCGTCTTGAGGTTTCCGTAGCCATCTATCCAGGCTACTCTGTCGGTTGGAAAGTCAGGAATTTGTTCGGGCAAAATTTCATCTCCCAATAAACTGCGATCGCCTCGAACGAGGACAGCGGCAGCAGCTGGAAAAACATCGCGGGAACGAAACTGAGAGCCACCCCGCGAGACGTTAATCATATGAATAGAGGAGGCTACATTCTTGATAAAAGATAGAGTATAGCCCGCCCAAACTCCAACAACTCTAACTCCATTGGGAAGAAGGGCGTAAGTTAACCCTTCTCCTTCATTATCGATGCGAGCTTCGGGATTATCTTGTCGGGGAGCACAGTTGTGATAAATTAGGCGACTTTCTGGCCCCGGATTCAGCCCCAGTTGAGCAATCCAAAAGCCAGTAGCAAGAGTGCTGAATGGCGGGACGGAAAGGCAGTGAATTTGAGCGGTTGGCAGATGTTGCAACAAGCGCTGGCTTACTTCTGCAAAGGCTGGATCGTTAGCACCGTAGTCGGCAATTAGACTAATAAACATTAAGAGAGCTGCAATTTAAACCAGACTCATTGTATTGATAAAGCTCTCAGTCGCATCAAAACTAATATATAAATTTAGCTCTAAAAACTACTATACAAAATTTGTTGTTGGTTAACGCCCCAGCATCCCCAGCTTTTTTCCGAAAAGGAACCTAGCTAGAGAAGGAGGTCGCCCTTTCCAGCGAGGTTTGCTACTGAGACCAGGAATTAGACTCTAAACCCCATTGATGCTTGATAAAGGATTTGTACATATTCTCGCGCATCAACATTTGTTCGTAGAGTTTGATCAGGAACTCCTGTGCCTGTTCGCGACTCATCCGTTCTACCTGAGTTTGGAAAGAACGAATGCTGAACTGTTGTTCCAAAGAAAGTTCGATTGGTTGAGACATAGTTGGCTTTTACTCCTTTTCTAGAGTTTGTCGCTTGCGAACATTCAGGATAGATTTGTATCATCCCTATACTTTTTAGTATAAAGCAATGTAAAAAAAAATTGACAAGAGATCTGTCTTATGTATTAGATACATGACAATTTCTTCTTTCTCGTGATTTCCTTACACTATCTCAAGTATTCGCGAAAGTAGTACGATTAACGGGTAAAATCTTACATAGTAAGGGTTTTGGAGAAAACACGCTCCATCTGACCAACAGCCTAAGTATATATCCCTAAAAATTTAAGAAAACTTGACCAGCAACCGCACAATAGTTTGACGAATTGCGTAAACATTCTGTAATAATCAAATATGGCAGCCAAATAATATAGCTGTTGACTCAAGTACTGAACGTCCACGAGCCAAAGCGCGAATCTTAGTTCTAATCGCAGTTGAAACCTAGAGGAAAAGAGATTTTGACGGCACGAGCCGATATCGATAAGAAAAACTGGAGAAATCGGGAAAATAATCGCTGGGAAATTTCTTGCCTAGCCCATTTGACATTATTAAAATTATGGCTCGCCAATGTCGCGCCGAAATTTGTTCACGCAAACCCAATATCTGGAGGGATTTTTTATGCCTGTTCGTCTTTATGTAGGTAACTTACCCAAAGAACCTATCGAGCGTCAAGCGCTACAAGAAATGTTTGCCGATGCTAGCGAGGTGCTGTCTACTAAGGTGATCAAAGACCGCAAAACCGGCAAGTGCAGGGGATTTGCCTTTGTCACCCTACCAACGGATGAAATGGCAGACCAATTTATCGAAAAATACAACGGTCAGTCTTTTATGGATAGCCCCCTCAAAATTGAAAAAGCCCTACCTCGTTCTAAAGGGAAAGGGAAAGAAGAATCTGACTCTCAAGAGCCATCTCAATCCCCTTCTTCTGAGGAAACGACAGCTTCTAGCAGCCCTAATCCATCCGGACGAAAGAACAACAAAAAGCGACCTCGCTCTCAGGGAAATAGTAGTAGCGGCGGCACGGGAGCTGAGGGATTTCAACCCGATCCTCGTTGGGCAGATCAGTTAGCCCAACTTAAGGAAATGCTAGCCGCTCAAAGCAGCAACTAATTCCAGTTACCAGTTGCCAGCTATCAGAAGCTAGCGATTGGCTTTTAAAGGCTGGTTTCTGGTAGCTGTTTGTTGTGTAGTCCAAAGTAAATCATTAATAAATTCTATAGATAACAGAAGGAGTTTTTAGTATGACAGTTAACGTCGATCCCGTTGTCATAATGAAACAAGAAGTCGGCAAAGCAGCCGCCAGTCGCGTCAAATCTGACTCGATTGTAGGGTTGGGTACGGGATCGACAACAGCATACGCGATCGAGTATTTGGGAGAACGTCTCAGAAAAGGCGAATTAAAAAATATTGTCGGCATTCCCACCTCCTTTCAGGCGGAAGTGTTGGCGAAAAAGTATCGCATTCCTTTGACGAGTTTAGATACCGTCGATCGCATCGACATCGCGATCGATGGGGCTGATGAAGTCGATCCGAACAAAAATTTGATCAAGGGCGGCGGTGCGGCGCATACCCGCGAAAAGGTGGTAGATAGCCTAGCAGATCTGTTCATCGTCGTTGTCGATAGCGGTAAGCTGGTTGACAAACTCGGTTCGACTTTTTTATTACCTGTAGAAGTCATCCCGATGGCAGTTGCTCCCGTGATGCGATCGCTAGAAAAGTTGGGAGGTAAACCCGAACTGCGAATGGGAGTTAAAAAGGCAGGACCCGTGGTGACAGATCAAGGTAACTTGGTGATCGATGTTAAATTCGATCGCATTGACGATCCGGCTTGTCTGGAAAAGACGATTAATAATATTCCCGGCGTTTTAGAAAACGGTCTATTTATAGGAGTTGCCGACATCATTTTGGTCGGTGAAATTAAAGAAGATCGACCTTTGGTTAGAGAAATAATCTGAGATCTTATTTTCCCCAACACCGAAAAGCGATCGCTCGTTCTATATGCCCCAAACTATCGTTGTCAAAATTGGCACTTCCAGTCTCACCCAACTGGCAACGGGTAAACTAGCCCTCTCTACCATTGCTGCTTTGGTAGAAACCTTAACCCGCCTGCGAACGGCGGGATATCGAGTCGTTTTAGTTTCTTCGGGGGCAGTGGGGGTTGGCTGTGCCAGACTGAATTTAAGCGAGCGACCGCGCAAGATGTCGCTCAAACAAGCAGTAGCTGCCGTCGGTCAGGGACGGTTGATTCGCGTATATGACGACTTATTCACCAGTCTCGGACAACCAATCGCTCAAGTATTGTTAACCCGCCGGGAGCTAATGGATCGCAGTTGCTATGTCAATGCTTACAATACCTTTCAGGCGCTTTTCGAGTTAGGCGTTATTGCGATCGTCAACGAAAACGATACCGTTGCCGTGGAAGAACTCAAGTTCGGCGATAACGATACGCTCTCAGCCTTAGTTGCCAGTCTCATCGAGGCTGACTGGCTATTTATCCTCACCGATGTAGATCGACTTTATTCTGCCGACCCGCGCCTCGTTCCCGATGCCAAACCGATCGCGCTAGTCAACTCTACAGACTTTGCCCAGTTACAAGTAGAAGCCGGTTCGAGCGGCTCCCAGTGGGGAACGGGGGGAATGGCAACTAAATTATCGGCGGCTCGCATTGCCACCAGTGCTGGCGTAAGAATGGTCATTACTCGCGGCAGACAGCCGGAAAATATCGAAAAAATATTGCACGGAGAACCGATAGGAACCCAGTTTGAGGCGCAACCGAGGACGGAGAATGCCCGCAAGCGATGGATTGCCTATGGGTTAATCCCAATGGGAAAACTCTATCTCGATCGCGGCGCAGTGGAAGCAATCTGTAAGGGCAGTAAATCTTTGTTAGCAGCGGGGATTACCCGCGTTGAGGGAGATTTTGTCGCTTCCGAAGCAGTGCAGTTGTGCGATGCAGGCGGCAAAGAAATTGCTAGGGGAATTGTTAATTACAACAGTGCGGAGGTCGAACTGATTAAAGGGCACCACTCAGAGAAGATTCCCGCGATCTTAGGCTATGCTGGTGCCGAAACGGTGGTGCATCGCGATAACCTCGTGCTTTTGGATTGAGAATCCATTAGGATTGCTCTATTAACCTCTACAGGAATTATTCAAACCTTTATGGATCCGCTACGATCGCGACCGCAAATTTCTATCCAAAGCAAAACCCGAAAATTTGGCTGCCCAAAAGCTTTATCATGAATTGGTAGCCGCACTCTTTTTCCTGCTCCCAATTCTAAATATACGGCAGAACATTATGATTTATGTTTCGCTGCCTTTTATTTTACAAACCCTACGGAGTATTATGTCAATTCACCGACAATAGCGATGAAACAGCGCCGCGTCAAACTTTAAAAGATTACATCCCCATCCCTGCGGTTTACCCAGTGGGACGACTCGATCGCGACAGCGAAGGATTGCTCTTGCTCACCGATAGCGGACGCTTGCAACACCGCCTTTCTCATCGCAAGTTTGCTCATCCCAGAACCTATCTAGTCCAAGTCGAACGCATTCCCGACGAATCTGCCCTCGATCGCCTGCGAGAGGGAATTACCATTCAAGATTACCGCACCCGTAAGGCAATGGTGAGAAGATTGTTAGAAGAACCGGACTTGCCCCCTCGCGATCCTCCCATTCGCTATCGCAAGAACGTTCCTACCTGCTGGTTAGAAATCACGCTTACAGAGGGACGCAACCGACAAGTACGGCGCATGACGGCAGCGATTGGGTTTCCAACCCTGCGACTGGTGCGGGTAGCGATAGGGATTCAATATGGACGGGAGCACGTCCGGTTTCATCTCGATGGTTTAGCGCCGGGAGAGTGGCGCGAGGTCACAACCGCCGAACGCAAAGCACTAGAACAGTTGTGTCGATAATAGGTTTCTTGCCTAAGTCGATCTAGTCTCTACTCTAGCTTGGGAATGAATTCCCAAGCTAATACCAATTTTCAGGTTTTCGCGATCGACATCTTTTTCCCCTCTCCCCAATTGGGAGAGGGGTTGGGGGTGAGAGCGATCGACTATCTCTGTCATGAATAAATGAAAAATGGTATAACACCACAAGTCCTCTTAAGAGGACTTTGTTTATTGGTTCCAAGAAATTAATTTCTTGGCGGGTGAGAGGTTTTTGCAACAGATTTAACGATCGCAATTAACGCGCAAAAACTTATGCTCTCTACGATTTTGCCTGTCCTATTTAAAACAGTGCCGACAAAACTGAAAAGATTAACCCCTAATAATTTAGCAGCTCCTGTGAGTTTGTATCTTGGCTTGATAACTCACAATCTAGCCAAGAAAGTCAAACTTTTAATTAACTATTTATAATGCGTCAAAAAATTTCGCTACTTCTGCCCAACCGTTCTCTAATTTTATTTAAATGCGCCAAACTGTCTACTGGCGAACGGGGAGACGGTAAGTCAGAATTGGGCCAACTGGGAAGATCGTGACAGGGACAGATAGGCGATGGAATGCCAAACTCGATCGTGGGAACGGGCATACCGCATCTAGCGCATGGGTTTATATCCCAAGCAGGGGATAGAAGTTGATGAATGCTTTGTTCGGTTCCTTCAAGATAACAACTCCCCGCCTTGCTAGCTAAAATGCGCTGCCAGCAGGATTCAAATTCTCTAGAATAGCGATCGCCTTCAAAAATTAATGCGGGCAAGATGGCTTCTTGTCCGTTATCTAGCAAAACTTTCTTTCCTAGCTGAAACCAGTAGGCAAGGTACTGTTTTACTTTTTCCTGTGATGCCATAGTCATATGCTGGCTAGCTGTAAGCTTACTGTTCTATGCTATCGTTTTAATTTCCTTGAGAAGAAAGTTTAGAATTTTTTAAGGGTTTGCCCAAAAGAGTGAGATTGAGAACGTGACCCCCGACAACCAAATAGACGGAATCAGCAATTGCGCCGATCTGACGTACTAAATCGCCTAAGCGATCGCGAAATAGCCTGCCCGAAGGATAGGCGGGAACCACTCCCCAACCCGTCTCCTCTGCGACTAAAATAATATCAACTGCGGCTTGTTGTAAGCGATCGAGCAACTCGAAAGCGATATTTTCCCAGGTTGTCTCATCGCGATCGAGCAAGTTAGCTACCCAAGTTCCCAGCGAATCTACCAATAAGCATTGAGGAGGTGTGGCTGCCTCAAAAGTAGCGGCTAGTTCTATGGGCACTTGTAGTGTTTGCCATTCTGCTGGTCGTCTGAGACGATGTTTTTCGATCCGTGCTTGCCATTGGGAATCGCTAGGATCTATAGTAGCCGTCGCCACGTAGACGACGGATTTGCCAGTCTGTGTGGCTAGCGTTTCTGCCCATTCGCTTTTGCCAGAACGGGCAGCACCCGTGACGAGAATAATTTGTCTGGATGGGAATCGAGATCGATTCATTATTAAAATAGAAAGCAAACTTGTCAGCGTTGCTGTGAAAGGTTATCCTAATGGCACTTCTCTTGCGATCGCGTCAAGACTTAAACTCATTATTAAATAACTTATCGCTTTTTTAGAATGTCTGCTAAGCCAGAAAAAGTCCCTGTTTCTGTTTTAATTCCAGCCAAGGATGAAGAGCAAAACCTTCCAGCTTGCCTGGAGAGCGTGGCTAGGGCTGACGAAATTATTCTCGTTGATTCTCAGAGTCGCGATCGCACCTGTGAAATTGCCGAAAGCTATGGGGCAAAAGTCGTTCAATTTTACTTTAACGGTCGCTGGCCCAAAAAAAAGAATTGGTCGTTAGACACGCTTCCCTTTCGCAATGATTGGGTATTAATTGTCGATTGTGACGAACGCATTACGCCAGAACTTTGGGACGAAATCGCCCAAGCGATTAAAGATCCGACCTACGCTGGCTACTATCTCAATCGCCGCGTCTTTTTTCTGGGCAAATGGATTCGCTATGGCGGCAAATATCCCGATTGGAATTTGCGATTATTTAAACATAAATTGGGTCGCTATGAAAATCTTAAAACAGAAGACATTCCCAATACTGGCGATAATGAAGTTCACGAACACGTCATTCTAGAAGGCAAGACAGGCTACCTGAAATATGACATGCTACACATCGACTTTCGGGATATTTATCACTGGTTGGAGAGACACAACCGCTACTCTAACTGGGAAGCCCGCGTCTACTACAATATTCTGACGGATTCAGACGAAAGCGGTACTATCGGCGCTAATTTATTCGGAGATGCAGTGCAGCGCAAGCGCTTTCTCAAGAAAATTTGGGTGCGACTGCCCTTCAAACCCCTGCTGCGATTTATCTTGTTTTACGTCATTCGTCTCGGTTTTTTAGATGGCAAGGCAGGCTATATTTATGCTCGCCTGTTGAGTCAGTATGAGTATCAAATTGGCGTAAAGCTGTACGAATTGCAGCAATTTGGAGGTCGCCTGAATATTCCTACTCCCGCTCAAGATTCCCTGTCTCAAACTTCACCCGAACCCGCCGAACTCGCCAATTAATGGAGCCTCCATCCGAATTTTCTCCTAAATTAGATGCCACGCCCCTGATAGATTTACGCCTTTACGATCAATCTTGGTTCGATCGCGGAAAACCGGGTTGGTTTATCTTGTTGTGGTGGTTAGTGCAGGCAATTGCTTTTCCTCTAAGTCTTCACAATGCCCATGGATTTCGCTGTTGGTTATTGCGCCTGTTTGGAGCAAAAATCGGCAAGGGGGTGCTAATACGACCGACTGCCCGCTTTACCTACCCCTGGAAAATTGAAATTGGCGACTATAGCTGGATTGGGGACGATGTTGTTTTGTACAGCTTAGATCGCATCACTATCGGTACTCAGTGCGTCATTTCCCAAAAATCCTATCTCTGCACTGGCAGTCACGATTTTCGCGATGTCGCTTTTAATCTAGTTACCGCTCCGATTATTATAGGCAATGGGGTTTGGATAGCGGCAGACTGTTTTATCGGTTGTGGAGTGAAAATTGGCGCCAATGCCGCGATCGGGGCGCGTAGCAGCGTTTTTAGCGATATTCCCGAACAGCAAGTGGCTTGGGGAACTCCTTGCCGTCCTCGTTATCCCAGAGTCATGAAAGCAGTTTAAGATTGACTCTTTGGCTTTGCGGAGGTATAGTCCCATTCTCCTCGCGATCGCGCTAAGTTTGGTAATGAAGGTTAAAATTCTCGATAGTTGCTCTGCATCCTTGTCTCAATGCCGCCATTTTCAGAAGTGGAAAAAAAGAGCAATTCGAGCGAGGATGAAAAAAATGGATTTGGATCGATGAAGATGACAACATCAACAGAAGTTTATCAGGGACAGTTTGGCGAATTTGCTATCACAGATAGCGATCGCACCGGAGTCATCATCTACCGCGCCGGATTGATAGTAGCAGCTCTAAGCTTTACTATAGGCAGCGTCTTGGTTCTCTGGCAAGGAGCAACGCCATTCGTCGTCCAAGCATTAACTCCCCTATTTGCTGTTTTTTCTCTCGGTTTAGCCATTAGTTTGGTTACCATTCATATTTATCTCATTCAACTACATCGACTCCTGCAACTTTTTTGGTTGGTCGGAACCTTATCAGCGGTTATTTTAGCTTTGACTCACAGCGAACCCCTCGCTTTAGTCATTTATAATCGTCCCGTAACTTTATTGGGCGTTGGTTTTACTTTCGCTGCTTTGACGGGCATTTTTTTTAAAGAAGCCTTTTGTTTCAACCGCTTTGAAACTAAATTGCTTACCCCAATAATCCCTTTGCTTTTGGTAGGACATTTGGTCGGAGTTCTGCCTGTTAATGTAGAGCAAATTTTGTTGGCTATTTGGACAATTTTATTCGTTGTTTTTGCCGTTCGCAAAGCAATACAACCTATTCCTCCCGATATCGGCGATAAATCGGTTTTTGCCTATCTCAAACAACAGCGGGCGAAAGCATAGACTTCTAGATCGCGATCGCCAGAATCAATTCTCTCATAGTAAAACGATCGCAATTACCTTACCTGTTCGGGGCGATCGCATTTGATTCAACTTTAGCTATGCTAAAAAAATAGATAATATCAATTTTCAGGTTTTCGCGAGCGACATTCTTCTCCCCTCTCCCAAATAGGGAGAGGGGTTGGGGGTGAGGGCGATCGACTATCTGTGTCATTAATGAATGAAAAATGATATAAAAATTTTTCCGACTCTCTTGCTTGCATAGACGCACGGCACAAGCGTCTACTCGCAATCATCAGGATCGCCCTTGCATTCTGGTTGGGCTTGGCTGAGTCGAGTGAAGTCATCTGCGCGATCTGCCCAAGCATTTCCTATTGCTCCACTCCCAAGTATCAGGAGCAATGCGATCGCTATGCCAGTCAACAACCTATGTCTCATCATTAATACACCCTTCCTTTATCCCTATCTATACAATTAGCGTTTAATATCTTTAAATGTCCTTCACTCTATGTCTAGAATAACGACTTTACAAAAGCATGTCAGTCCCAACCAACACGGCTAATGCCAGTAGCATCTCGGAGTCAGATGTACTTCCCTAAGTGGAAAATAGTAGAACGAAGTGGAAAATAGTAGAATTGGAATTCTACAGAATTTTTCTCAACCAGAAAGCCTTTTAAGTCGCGGGGTCTGATGAAACCAAAAGACTGGGATCGATTTCTCAAACAAATAGCAAGCGATTATGACCTACATGGCAAGTTAAAAGAGATTTTTATAGTCCGATTTGCTTACGAAAATTGGCGCAAACCCGATAAAGAAATTTGGGAACTGGCAGAAGCCGCAAGCCATGAAACCTATAAAAAGCAAATGACGGAAATCTACAGTTATTTTGCTAAAGATAGACCCAATGGTTGCCCGGAATTAGAACCCCACAGCAAAGGACCGGGAAAGTTTCAAATCTTGCGAGAATGGCTCAAAGAAATTAAATATCCAGAGTGGAATCAAACAACGGCGACTCTAGGCGAGCGAGGCAATATTGCGCTAGATTTTTTGGTTCCACTCCCCAGCAATTCTTCTATTCCCATTACGTCAGATTTTCCCATTTATATTCAACGTCCGCCTATCGAATCTGACTGCTGTCAAGAAATTGTTAAGCCAGGCGCTTTAATTCGGATCAAAGCTCCCGAAAAAATGGGAAAAACTTCTTTACTGAAAGGGATTCTCGCTTATGCAGAAACTTGTGGCTATCGCAAGGTCTATTTAAACCTGCGAGCGGCAGAAGGAGCAATGTTTGCTAGCTTGGATAAATTTTTGCGTTGGTTTTGTGCCAATATTAGTCGAGAATTGGGTCTAAAACCAATGTTAGATGACTATTGGGATGAAGAATTGTTTGGCAGTTTAGTGAGCTGTAAAACCTATTTTCAAAGCTATTTATTGGAACAACTCGACAGTCCTTTAGCTTTAGGATTGGATAATGTCGATCGCATTTTTGAATATACCGACATTGCTCAAGATTTTTTACCCATGTTGCGCTATTGGCACGAAGAAGCCAACAATCTTCCTATCTGGCAAAATCTGCGGCTAGTCATCGCTAACTCTACGGAAGTGTATATCAAATTAGATGCTAATCAATCCCCATTTAATGTAGGGCGACAGGTCAAGTTACCGGGGTTTAATTTAGAGCAGGTGCAACTTCTCGCCAAGCATTACGGACTCGATTGGACAGAGGATGTGGAGATGCAAAAGTTTGCTTCTGCCTTGATTGAAATGGTAGGCGGACATCCTTATTTAATTCGCTTGGCACTTGATGCCCTGTGCCATCAGAATTTATCTAAAGAGCAGTTATTACAAGAAGCTCCAACTCAGGGAGGAATTTATGGTTCTCATTTGCGTCGCCACTGGGATAACTTACAATCCTCGCCAGAACTTGCCGCCGCAATGAAAGCAGTCGTGACATCCGAGACGGGAGTACAGTTAGAACCGACGCTAGCCTATAAGTTAGAAAGTATGGGGTTGGTAATATTGGTCGGCGATGAAGTACAACCGAGTTGCGAATTGTACCGTCAGTATTTTTGCGATCGCTTGTAACTATTAATGTAACTAGCTTTAATTTGTCGTCCCTGAGGGCAAGCGCAAGCACCGCTACTGCTTGCTAACTTGTCCTCGTTTTTTAGCTAGATTTTTCTAATGTAATATAATACAATTGAGATTGAATGTTAATTGTAGTGCAATACTTTTTTTAATAGACCAACCTATTTTTAGAAACTAAACGATCGTGCAGGGGAAACTAACATGCAAGGTAAAGAGACGACGCGATCGCCTATTTTATTTCCCAAAATATCGTTTTTGAATCAATTACAAAAATTTTCAATCCGATGTCGCGATCGCTTTTATGATTAATTATTGAAAATTAGATTTTTATAAACTTAAAAGTATTATCTTATTATGTTGCCCCAAAATCATTTAAATAATAAAAAAAAGTATTAATTGTTATCGTTAACTATCGAACACCGACTTTAACAATTGATTGCTTGCACTCTTTAGCCAATGAAGTTAAATCTTTACCAAATCTGAGCGCGATCGTCGTTGATAATGATTCGGGCGATGGTTCGATAGAACAAATAGAAACAGCTATTAAAACTCAAGGTTGGAGCGATTGGGCAACCATTTTAGCAGCCGAACGCAATGGCGGCTATGCCTATGGTAATAATCTAGCGATAAGAGCCGCTCTCGCATCCTCCTATCCTCCCGATTATATTCTCTTGCTCAATCCAGATACGATCGCGCGTCCGGCAGCCATAAAAACCCTAGTTGACTTCATGGAGCAACATCCCCAAGTTGGAATTGCAGGCAGTCGCCTAGAAGACCCCGACGGTACGCCACAACACTCCGCCTTTCGCTTTCATACTCTCCTGAGCGAGTTAGAGTCCGGTTTGCGCTTAGGAGTCATTTCTCGGTTACTATCAAAGTGGATAATTGCCCCGCCCGTGTCTGACGTGGATTGTCAAACCGATTGGGTAGCGGGTGCCAGCATGATGATTCGTCGCGAGGTATTCGAGTCAATTGGCTTGATGGACGAAGAATACTTTATGTATTACGAAGAAGTCGATTTTTGCTTGCAGGCGAAGAAAGCAGGATGGAGTTGCTGGTATGTTCTCGAAAGTCGAGTCGTGCATCTAGTAGGACAAAGTTCGGGGGTAACAAATACAAAAATTCCTCCTCAACGCCGCCCACAGTATTGGTTCGATTCTCGGCGGCGTTACTTTCTCAAAAACCACGGTTGGATGTATGCTGCTCTAGCCGATTTTCTCTGGTTGTTTGGCTTTATTTTGTGGAGAGTCCGCAGAGTAATCCAAAGAAAACCCGATCCCGATCCTCCCTATCTGCTAGAAGATTTTCTTCGCCATGCAATGGGCAAGCAACGAGAGACTGTCGAGCCGGGATTGTGGGAGCAAATTAAAGAAGACTGGATAGCCCACGGACGCGATTGGACGAAGCCGGGATTTCGTGCGGTTGCCGTTCATCGGTTTGGCAACTGGAGAATGAAAATCAAACCCAAACTATTACGCGCTCCTTTTAGCGTTTTTTATCGCTTTTTATATCGCACCATTCGCAATTGTTACGGAATCGATCTTCCTTATACTGTCAAGCTGGGTCGTCGCGTCATTATCGAGCACCAACACTGCATTATAATTCACGGAAATTGCGTTATTGGCGATGATTGTATTATTCGTCAAGGCGTGACTCTGGGAAATAGCCATCTCGATCGCCCGTTCGAGGCACCGAAGTTGGGAGCGAGAGTGAACGTGGGAGCAGGGGCAAAACTTCTCGGCAACATTACCATTGGCGATGATGTTAACATCGGCGCTAATGCCGTCGTTCTTTCTGACATTCCGGCAGGTAAGACAGCTGTTGGCATTCCAGCTAAAATTGTCAGGTAAAACGGCTGTTGGCATTCCAGCTAAAAATGAACTACTCCAGTCTGCTACGCTGAGAGTCAGGAATTTCCTGATGAAGTCAAAAAATGGGATCGGACTCAATCTTTTTGGTCGGGTTCCTATTATGTTGCCTCGACGGGTGGCGCACCAATTGAAAAACTGAAAGAATACATCAACAATCAGGAGCGACCAAAAGATTAATTGGCGATGTTCGGGGTGTTGAATCCCTCCATCGCCTCGCATTTAGCGCCCCAATCCGCTATCGCGCTCGATTGGGGATCCCCTCGATTTTCGTTGTATCTCCTGTGCCGATTGCTTTTTATCCATTCAATAGCGCTTCCACGAACTCGTAGCTCGAAAAAGGACGCAAATCTTCTATTCCCTCCCCCGCACCGATAAAGCGAATGGGTAAATTAAGCTGTTGGGCAACGGCAAAAGCGACACCGCCTTTCGCCGTTCCATCCAACTTGGTTAGGACCACGCCGCTGAGTTTAGCGACTTCGGCAAATACTTGTGCCTGACGCAGCCCATTTTGACCCAAAGTGGCATCCAAAACTAGCAGCGATTCCACCTTGGCATCGGCGGCTTTTTTGTCGATAATACGGCGAATCTTTGCCAGTTCTTCCATCAAATTTTTCTTATTCTGCAACCGTCCCGCTGTATCCACCAACAGTAAATCTATGTTGCGGGATTGAGCTGCTGCAATTCCGTCATAAACGACTGCTGCTGGGTCGGTATTTTTGCCTGGATTAGCGATGACGGGGGTTCCGCTGCGCTCTCCCCAGACTTTTACTTGCTCTACTGCCGCAGCGCGAAACGTATCTGCCGCTGCAATCAAGCAGCTATAGCCGGATTTTTGAGCTAGATGTGCCAGTTTGCCGATTGTGGTCGTTTTTCCGACCCCGTTAAC
This sequence comes from Hydrococcus rivularis NIES-593, assembly GCF_001904635.1. Classification (GTDB taxonomy): domain Bacteria; phylum Cyanobacteriota; class Cyanobacteriia; order Cyanobacteriales; family Microcystaceae; genus Hydrococcus; species Hydrococcus rivularis. The sequence continues at coordinate 10,429 of NZ_MRCB01000011.1, read as the reverse complement.
TCCGGTTAGCAACCAGATATTGAGGATGTCTTTTTCGGGGGCAAAAGCGGGATCGCCGAGATTTTTTAAAGGACGGTCTAGGATGTCGCGAAGAATTGTTTTGAGGTATTCGATCGCGCCTTCTGGCGGTAAAGCTTCTTCTCGCAATCTATTCTGTAGCGTACTAATAATATAATCTGTTGCTTCTAGCCCAACATCTGCTTGGAGAAGCAGCGCCTCGATTTCCATCACTGCATCTCGGTTGAGCGGACCTTGACCGACAATTGCTTTGAGTTGGTTGACCAAGCTGCGACGGGTTTTCCCCAGTCCTTGGCGCAGCCGTTTGAGCCAGCTAATTTCTTCAGAGGAGATATCTTCTGGTTTGCGTCCTTGAGCGGCTAGAACTCTAGCCGACCAAACAAACTCTTCATCAAAGGGCAAATCGGCGGTTTCTGTCGGAGCCACCGGAGGAGCGACTGGCTTCTGCTTAGCTTTTGGTGCTGGCGTTTCAATTGCCGTTTCTTTGAGAATTTCTAGCCGATCTGACTTACGCATCCAAGCGGGCGCGGGGCTTGGGGCGGAAGTTTCCGGTTTTGGCGCTGCGGCTTCTGTTTCTGGTATTTCAACCGTTGGCGTTGAACTCGTGGCGATGGGAGCGGTTGTTTCTGCTGCCGATTCTACTGTTACGGTTTCGCCCTCGACAACGGTTTCTGTCGATTCGGATGGTGCCTGGGCTTGTTGGGCTTTTCGTTTTTGGATATTGGCAAAAGCCGTTTTTGCCCAGTTGAGATACTCATCTTGAGTCAAACTGGGTTCTTCTTTCGTCGATTCGGTATCGGTAGGTTGAGCCTCTGGCGGCGCTTGTTCTGGCGTTTGCTTTTGTTCTTCTGGTTGGGAGGGAGTTCCCGTCTGGCGGCGAAACCAATTAAACATAACAGCGATCGTTAATTCACTACACTAAACTCTCTGTAATCGATCTTAACGATTAGGATTGCCAAATCGATCGCTGGACTTTAGCTTTTAGCTTCGGCTTTTAGGCGATCGCTCACTCGCCTTAGCACGCCGTTGATAAAGCGATAGCCATCTTCGTCAGAATAGCGCTTGGCTAATTCCACTGCTTCGTTGATGGCAACTTTTTGGGGAATATCGAGAAATAAAATCTCTGCTACCGCTATCCGCAAAATATCGCGATCGATCCTCGGCAGGCGATTTAATTGCCAATCCAAAAGCGAGGCTTCAATCTGTCGGTCGATCTCTCGACTCCTGCGATTGACTGTTCCAATTAATTCGATCGCGTATTCGCGAACTTCATACTGGCTCGATAGTTGCACTAATTCTGGTAGTTCTACGGCAATCGCTAGTCGATTAATGGCACTTTGCGTTAGCGCGATCGCTTCTTTGACCATTGCTTTAGCACTTTCAACGCTAGTAGCGCGGGTTTCGCTCTTTAATAATTGTTCGTTAGCGCGCGTGACTTCAGTCGCAGACGTTTCTAGCGTTTCGTGAATCTCGCCGATCAGCGTCCTAATAGCGATTAAAACGAGATCGTTTAATTCTTGGCGATCGAGCTTGTCTGAAGTTCCTTTCAATTGACTTAGACTTAAGAGGGCGATTTCGCGGGCAACGCGGCGAGGTTGTAGACGAGGAGGCATAATGTAGAGAGGGGAAGAAGAGACGGTAGGGGAAACGACTAACGACTAACCACCGACGCTATTCGCTAAGATTCGGTTACGGCTCGGCGTTTTTCGTCGGATGAGGGAGTTTCTAGGTCCATTTTTTGATATGTCCTTGGTAAAGAAAGCGGTACTGAGGCGGAAGGGGCATCAGCACCGACAATGCCGCCAGAAATGAGAATTTTAAAAGCATCTTCGATCGATATCGAAAGGGTAATTGCCTCTTCTTCTGGTACTATCGCATACCAACCCGACGTTGGGTTGGGAGTTGTGGGAATAAAAACGCTTAGAACGGGTTTGGAAATCTGAGACTGAATCATAGGACTGACTGTTCCAGTCACAAAACCAATACTCCAGATTCCTGGGCGGGGGTATTCTACCATGACGACGCGGCGAAATTTGCTTTTGGAATCTTTAAAAAGGGTTTCGAGAATTTGTTGCAGGGTTTTGTAGACCGCTCCAGCTAGGGGTATTGCCTGTAGAATCTGTTCTCCCAAGTCCAGCAGCCATCGCCCGGCAATATTGCGTGCCATTAAGCCAATCAGCAAAATGCACAGGAGGGGAACAGCGAAGCCTACCAACAGGTTGAGCAAGTAGGTCACAATTGGATCGAGACCGTCAAAGGGATTTAGCTGTTTGGGAATCTGAGTCAGGAAATCGATTACCCAACTCGCTACGGTAATCGTTAGCCAAATAGTCGTAGCTAGAGGAATAACGACGAGAAGACCCGCTATAAGGTCGTTTTTTAGATCCTGCTTGAAGCGTTGGAGCACGGGGGGCAGATTCTTCATACCAGGGATGTTTTGAAATTAAGCCTACTGCTGTTTTAACTAAACGGTTCCTAATACAGCAGGGCGCGGAACATTCATAATTTTTTCTTAATAGCTATCAGTATATTTATTATTTTTAAGACTTGCAAAAAATTGTTTCAAGTATTGACATTTGGCTTTTAATGTGTATATGTAGCTTGAAACCGAAGCAAAACATAATTTTATTAAGATTTTCAAACTAATTGTATCATAATTGACAACTAAAAAAATCCCGCTCCGATTTTGGTGCGGGAATTCAGTAGAGCTTGTTTAAACTCTGGAGCGGCTGGTTTTCATGCTTCCCAAGCCTCTAAAACCAAGCCAGCCGATCGCGCTGTAACCGATTGCTAGCATTAAGCTACTCAATCCAACTCGTAGCCCTTGCTTGAGTGCTTCGCTCTTGGCTTGATTTTCTGCATTGCGTCGGATGTCAAGCAATTGAGTTTGCCATTGATTTTTCAGCTCCTCCAATCGTTGTTTGAACTGTTGGGGGTTTTTCGCTAAGTCTCTGAGTCCTTGTAGTTGATCTCTAGTTTGACGCGCTTGTTCTAGGACTTGAGCATTAACCTGTCTTCCTTGAACTTGACCCGTTTCAATGATTTGGTTGAGTCGTGCGAGTTCTTGGTCGATGAGTTGAGGATTTTGGGAAAGTGTATTGATCTGAGCCAAACGATTTTTGATTTGTTCTTCTCCCTGTCCGGCTCCCTGCTGGATTTGTTCTAGGGCAACAGTTTTAGCCTGATTGAGATTGTTCAAGTGAACGGGCACTAACAGCAAGAATAGCAGCCCCAGAACGCTTGCCAGAATAAATACAGGCAGCCTCAATCCCGGCCCCTTGGCAGGACTGCCACTATTGCTATCGATCCAGTATCCCAACAAAATAAGAGCCATACCTACCATGGGAACGATCCCGCGATCGACAATACTGGTGACAAAGTTAATTTGCCATTGGGCACTTTGCCAGTTAAAAGGGATCCCCAGAGTCACATAGTCGAGTAACGAGGAGAGAATGAAGATCGTCCCGATTAATTTGAGGGATAAAGAAGTAAATGTCGAGCTATTCATCGCTTTTATGGTCGATTGTTTACAAATTAGGAATTAAGGCAATGAAATCTAAACTATCATGAGGGTGACTGATATAAAAATCGAACTATCGATTATTAGAGATAAAAACAGAGTTTGTTACATCTTTACAGAGAGAGGTCGGAATTAAAAACTCAAAGTTGCCTGAGAACGACCTACCATTATTGTTAAATAATGCTAATTCCGTAACAGTTCTTTTCTCTAGAACGCAGTCTTTGTTGCAGAATATGCTGAATTCCGATCCCTGAATTTTTGTAAATATCACTTCAATATAATATAGATAAACCGAAACCAATGGGATGTAAAGTTTTTTTGAAGTTTGCTTGAGAGTTTAAACAGCACTCTGTAAAAGAAGGAGAACCTTGTCAGACAAGGGAATAGTGATGAAAAAATTAGTTGAGATTTTGCCCGATAAACAAGCACTCATAGAGCGATCGCTGACTCTCGTACTAGAAAAAATGCAGAGCGCCATTCAAGAGCGAGGGCAGTGTACGCTGGCTTTATCAGGGGGCAGTACTCCTAAACCCTTGTACGAAGCCCTGGCGGAGCAACCTTTGCCTTGGGAGAAAATTCAGGTATTTTGGGGCGACGAGCGCTATGTTCCGTCAGACCATCCCGAAAGCAATCAGCGAATGGCTCGTCAAGCTTGGCTCGATCGGGTTAGCATTCCAGCTGCCAATATTCACCCCATGCCGACGAGTGCGGGCGACCCTGCCCGCGATGCCCAAAATTACGAAACAGAATTGCAGCAATGGTTTAAGCTTCATAGCGGAGAAGTTCCCGTTTTTGATATCGTGTTATTGGGCATTGGAGATGACGGACATACGGCATCTTTATTTCCTCGTACCGAGGCACTTAAAGTCAGCGATCGCTTGGTAACAGTGGGCAACAAAGACGGTCAACCTCGTCTAACCTTTACTGCCCGTCTGATTAACCAAGCTCGTTGCGTTATCTTTCTAGTCGCGGGCGAAAGCAAACGACCTGCTCTAAAGCAAATTTTTGCTCCTTCAGGAGACGAGATGACCTATCCCGCACGATTAGTCCAACCCAAGGGAGAACTGTGGTGGCTGCTAGACAAAGCAGCCGGAGCAGAACTGAATTCAACGACCAGTGACCAACGAGCGATCGGCGACCAGTCTCTTAAAGCTAATAATTAGTAACTGACAACTGATAATTAACAACTGATAACTGATAACCGATAACTGATGAGTGACTATGATTGTCTGCCCTCATTGCAACCACCAAAATCCTGACGAAGCAATTCAGTGCGAAGCTTGCTACACGCCTTTGCCGACAACGACTAACTGTCCGAACTGCGGCGCTCCCGTACAGACGGACGCAACTTTTTGCGGTCAGTGCGGCTTTAGTTTGAAACAGGAGATGGGCGACTCTGCTGATGACATTCCAGAGACAATCGTCAGTTCCAACAGAGTTTCGGCTAGCGAAAGTGAGAAGGAAGAAGCGATCGCGGTTGCGCAATCCATTCAAACCAAGCCAGTAAACCTAGCTAATTCGGCTGTGGCAGCAACGGATGGCGGTCGCGTCGGCAAGAGTTCCGACGCTGCGTCTTCCAAGCCAGGTGTGGCGGCATCCTCCGAACCCAAGCCAATTGCGCCGCCTCCATCAGTTGCTCCTCCCGTCTCGGCAAACCCGAAAGCCACCAAACCAGAGTCAGAAGCGGGTTCGCTTGCACTGCCAGAACCGCCTCCTAGCAAGCCATTGTCCGTACCGAAATCGGCACCTAAAGTTAGCTCGCCGCCTAAAGTTAGCTCGTCACCATCTCCGCCTCCCACCCCCTATCCCTCGACTCCTATGGCTGGCAGCGCTCCGACAAGACTACAAATTCAAACGGCGAGTTTGTTGCACGTTCAAACGCAAACTCGGATCGAACTCTCCTATGCTCTACCCGTTATTCACATTGGTAAGCCTAACGAGCAGATTCCTCCCGATGTCGATGTTTCCGGTTTTCCAGATTCGGAAATTGTCTCTCGCGTCCATGCGGATATTCGCGTGGAGGGAGATACTTTCTATATAGAAGATATGGGCAGTTCTAATGGAACCTATATCAACCACACGCCTCTTCTACCAGGTAATCGCCATCGACTTAGAAGTGGCGATCGCATCGGTTTGGGCAAGGGAGATAAAGTGACGTTTATCTTCCAATTGAGTTGAAATGGCTGTAGGGGCAAAGTACTTCTTGCTCCTACCAATCTCCGATTCAGGGTGAGCTATGCGAACGAATTGGCGAATTGGATCTTTATTTGACATTCCTTTTTATATAGATTTCTCATGGTTTTTGATTTTAGCTTTTGTTACTTTTATCAATGCAGGGGATGTCAATGCTAGCGGTTTGTCTGGTAGTTCGCCACTACTGGGCTGGTTTGCTGGACTGATACTGGCTCTGTTGCTTTTTGCTTCGGTGTTGTTGCACGAGTTGGGTCACAGTCTGGTAGCCCGTTCTCAGGGAATTTCCGTCAATTCTATTACCCTGTTTCTTTTCGGGGGCATTGCTTCGATCGACCGAGAATCAAAAACGCCTGGAGAAGCTTTTCTAGTCGCGATCGCGGGACCAGTTGTCAGTTTGATACTGTTTGCATTGTTTTTGAGCCTGACTCGCTTGGGCAGCGAATCTAGCCTGTTAGGATTTGTTGCTGCTGATTTAGCTAGGATTAATTTAGTTTTGGCATTATTCAACTTAATTCCAGGACTTCCCCTAGATGGCGGGCAAGTTTTAAAAGCTGTTGTCTGGAAGTGTACGGGCGATCGCTTCTCAGGTATGCGCTGGGCTTCTGCAAGCGGGAAGTTAATGGGATTTTTGGGAATCTCGGTTGGCTTGTTGCTCGTTTTGCTGACGGGAGAAATTAGTGCTGTTTGGATTGCTTTTATTGGTTGGTTCGTTTTGCGTAATGCCAGCGCTTACGATCGCCTGACTGGGTTGCAGGAGAGTTTGTTAAATTTAGTGGCAGCCGATGCGATGGATCGTGAGTTTCGAGTCGTTAACGCCAATCTAACGCTGCGAGATTTTGCCCAGGAATATATTCTTGCCGAGATAACTTCTCCTAGTACTTACTATGCCGCTTCTGAGGGACGCTATCGCGGTTTGATTCGGATGAGAGATTTACACTCGATAGAACGCAGCGAATGGGAGAGTAAAACTTTGGCAAATATTGCCCATCCCTTAACCGAAATCCCTTCGGTGCAAGAAAAGACTTCTTTGCTAGAAGTCATCAATTGCTTAGAACAGATAGAGGATAGGCGGATTACAGTACTTTCTCCGTCGGGTGCGGTAGCTGGCGTTATCGATCGCGGCGATCTCGTTAAAGCCATAGCCGTTAGGCAAAATCTGTCCATTCCCGATGCAGAAATCAAGCGAATTAAAGCCGAGGGAACATATCCCGCTTATATGCAACTAGCTGCGATCGCTAAATCAGTAATCAGTAATCAATAATCATTTAATCCCATAGGCAAAGAATTCCGCGATCGAATCAGGAAATTCATTCCCTTGTGGTGGGGTGAAGTTTCGCTATAGATATCAAAAGTTTTATTGAATGTACTTGTCAATTGAAAGAAAGTTCTTACCGATACTTGACAAATTACTAAAGTATAGGAGTAGAACTACTTTTAATTCTTAGCGATCGCTTTGTAAGCTTATACCAATTTTCAGGTTTTCGCGATCGACTATCTCTGTCATTAATGAATGAAAAATGGTATTACTTTAATGTGTGGTTTAAGAAACTCTACAAATTTTAAATAAAAAATCAGTATGAATAGTAATTCACATTTCTACAGAATCTTTCCATTGCTGATAGGGATATTTAGCTAAGTTGGAATTGTAATATCTTAGATCGCCCGTTACTTCGCGATCGAGCCAATCTGGCAATTCAATCTTTTGCTTCTCATCATTCAATTCAACTTCTGCCAAAATTAATCCTTTATTTTCTCCTAAAAATTCATCGACTTCCCACAGCAAATCTTCTAAATAAATCTTATATCTAATCTTTTCAATCAAAGGGCGATCGCACAGAGTATCTAACATCATTTTTGCATCTTCAACTGGGATAGGATACTCAAATTCCTGTCTGGTCATCCCTTTTGTTTTCCCTTTAATAGTCAAATACCCATTCTCGCCAGCGATTCTCACGCGAACGGTTATGCCATTAACTGTAGAAATATAGCCTTGGCGATAAACTTTTCTAGTGCCTAAAGAACGCCAAGAATCTCCTTTAACTAGAAACTTTCGTTCGATTTCAGCTGCCATTTTCGTCAATTATAAATTCTGAATTATAAATCATAAAAACTGACTTTTGACTTCTATAATTATAGGGAGATAAGGAGAAGAAAATATGAGTTATAGAATGGATCGCCGCGCCTATGCAGAAACCTATGGACCAACAGTAGGCGATCGCGTTCGTTTAGCAGATACAGAATTATTTATTGAAGTCGAACAAGATTATACGACCTACGGCGATGAAGTCAAATTTGGCGGCGGGAAAGTCATCCGCGATGGCATGGGACAATCTCCGATTTCCCGCGACGATGGCGCAGTCGATATGGTAATTACGAATGCTCTTATTCTCGACTGGTGGGGAATTGTTAAAGCCGATGTTGGGATCAAAGACGGTAAAATTTACAAGATAGGGAAAGCAGGCAATCCCTATATTCAGGATAACGTTAATATTATTATCGGACCCGCTACCGAAGCCGTTGCCGGAGAAGGCATGATTCTCACGGCGGGAGGCATTGACGCTCACATTCACTTCATCTGTCCCCAACAAATCGAAGTTGCGATCGCGTCTGGCATTACTACTATGATAGGCGGCGGCACCGGACCCGCTACGGGAACTAACGCTACAACCTGTACTCCTGGCGCATGGAATATTTACCGGATGTTACAAGCGGCGGATGCTTTTCCTGTCAATTTGGGATTTTTGGGGAAAGGCAATAGCAGTCAACCCGAAGGATTAGCAGAACAAATCGTCGCGGGTGCGATGGGATTGAAGCTACACGAAGACTGGGGAACTACGCCTGCCGCGATCGATACTTGCTTATCCATCGCAGATGAATACGACGTACAAGTCGCCATTCACACCGACACTCTCAACGAAGCAGGATTTGTAGAAACTACCATCGCCGCCTTCAAAAACCGCGTCATTCATACCTACCACACCGAAGGCGCAGGAGGAGGTCACGCACCCGATATCATTCGCGTCTGCGGCGAAGCAAACGTACTTCCTTCCTCTACCAATCCCACCCGCCCTTACACTATCAATACCCTAGAAGAACACCTGGATATGTTAATGGTGTGCCACCACCTCGATAAAAGCATTCCCGAAGATGTTGCCTTTGCCGAATCTCGCATTCGCCGGGAAACCATTGCCGCAGAAGATATCCTCCACGATCTTGGTGCGTTTAGCATGATTTCATCTGACTCGCAGGCGATGGGAAGGGTAGGAGAAGTGATTATTCGCACTTGGCAAACCGCCCATAAAATGAAGCTACAGCGAGGAAAGCTGGCAGAAGAAGGAGAAAACGATAATTTTCGTGCTAAACGTTATATTGCCAAATATACAATTAATCCTGCGATTACCCACGGCATTGCTAATTATGTGGGTTCGATTGAAGAAGGAAAATTAGCCGATTTATGTTTGTGGCGACCTGCCTTTTTTGGCGTGAAACCAGAAATTGTGATTAAAGGAGGGTTTATTGCATGGTCGCAAATGGGAGATGCTAATGCTAGTATTCCTACTCCTCAACCCGTGCATATGCGTCCCATGTTTGGCAGTTTTGGCGGCGCGATCGCAGCAACTTCTTTAACCTTTATTTCTAAAGCGGCGTTGAAAGCAAAAATTCCCGAAAAAATTGGCTTGCAAAAACCTGCCGTGGCGGTTTCTAATATCCGCAATTTGAGTAAGCGGGATATGAAATTAAATGATGCTTTGCCAAAGATGGAAGTCGATCCAGAAACCTACGAAGTGAGAGCAGATGGCGAGTTGTTAACCTGCGAACCTGCAACGGTTTTACCCATGGCACAGCGTTATTTCCTTTTTTAAATCTAAATCAGTTAGCTTGTTTTTGTCTTTGCAAAATCTGGGGAATTCTTTTCACGATCTGGTGATATCAAATCCGGATGAGCGATCGCGATAACCATTATATGTTGGGAACTATCTGAGATCTTGCCCCTTTGGCATCAACGCCTAGAACTTTAGTTCTAGGCTCAAAGCGCAACTCGGTTAAAATCGACTAAAATTCCTATCGGGTCTTCTTTAGAAGACTTTTTCGATGGGATAGGTAATTTATCATAACAGCAGTTGTTGAGAATGGTGCAAGATCTTTGGAACTATCAAACTGGTAGCCCAGAAACCTAATACAAGTGCGAGATAGATAAAAAATGCTGATTTGAGTCCAAAAGATACCAGTTGATGTTCGCTAACAACAGAGTTCCGTTCAAAGTTTTTGGCAATAGTCATCGTTAATACTACAATTGCCGAAGAGGTAAACACAGCATAGCCTGCGGCACTATTTTGCACCGCCGCAAACAGTAAGCTGTTATCTAAAGACGCACCGATACTTTGTTGCAGTGTCATCATCAAGGATAGCGATCGAGGATAAAAACTCAGCAATTGCTGATATTACTCTGGAAGCTAAAATTAATATTAGTAATACCGATAATTGACAGACGATAGGCTTTATAATCAGGAAATAGACTAAAAAATAAAGGAATTGATAGAAAAAGCGATACACCAAATCCAGTTAATGATTCAATAGCTAGTAGAAAAGCAATTAATAACAGAAGTGCCTTATGAGTATTATCTAACTGAAATACCTGAATCATAGTTACTAATTTTGTAGACAAATATCTACTCAAGCTTGATAAGGTTTAAACCT
>NZ_MRCB01000010.1 GCF_001904635.1 Hydrococcus rivularis NIES-593 | reverse complement strand
GATATACCCAGTCTTAAAGACTGCATTGTTAATGTTAGTTAGCAAAATTATATCGTCGATCGCGATTATAGATATAGATTTCTTGACTAACTTCCCTCCAATATCGATAGCTGTTCGCCTCTCGAACGACTCGCTTCCATCATTCCCAAATGTTGATAAGCGGCTTCTGTAGCAATGCGACCTCTAGGGGTTCGGTTGATATAGCCAATTTGTAGCAAATAGGGTTCGTAAACTTCTTCGATGGTTTTGGCGTCTTCTCCTGTAGCGGCAGCGACTGCCTCCAATCCTACCGGACCGCCACGAAACTGTTCGATAATTGTCCCTAAAACCAGCCGATCCGTCCAATCGAGACCTCGCGAGTCTACATTTAAAACATCGAGTGCTTCTGAGACTAATTCTCGCTCGATCGCATTCATTCCTTTCACTTGAGCGTAGTCTCGCACTCGTCTGAGCAAGCGGTTGGCAATGCGGGGCGTTCCCCTGGCACGGCGGGCAATTTCTTGTGCGCCGTCTTCGGCAATAGAAACCTTGAGAATCTGAGCCGTTCTTAATACAATTGCAGTTAGCTCGTCGAGTTCGTAGAAGCGCAACCGTTGGATCAAGCCAAAGCGATCGCGTAAAGGAGAAGTGAGCGCTCCTACCTTAGTCGTCGCGCCGACAAGCGTAAACGGAGGCAGAGGAATGCTGCGAATTTTAGCGCTATGACCTTTCCCAATCGTAATATCCAAGCGGTAATCTTCCATCGCCGGATAAAGTAATTCTTCTGTCACGCGGTTGAGGCGATGGATTTCATCGATAAACAGAATGTCTCCGGGTTTGAGATTGATTAACAGTCCGCTAATATCCCTCGGACGTTCTAGTGCGGGTGCAGCCGTAATTTTACAGTTGACTCCCATTTCTGCGGCTAAGATTAGGGACATGGTAGTTTTTCCCAGTCCGGGAGGCCCGTACAGTAGCAGATGATCGAGTGCTTCTCCTCGGCTTTTGGCTGCTTGAATGGCGATCGCTAACACTTCTTTTAAATCTTTTTGTCCGATATAGTCATCGAGGCGACGCGGACGTACGTTCTCTTCGCTGCCTTCGGTTTCATCGCAGCTAGCAGTGGCGAGTAGGAGTTGTTTGTCGTCGGAAGACTTGGAACGGGATTGGCGAGCGCCTTTTGCCGGACGCTTAGCTGGCGGGCGATCGCTCTGTTGGTCGGAGGAACGTTTGATTGCCATTAGCGCTATTTACAGTCTCTATTTATCTAGTGTATCGATACATCAGATCTATTTTTTGATTAATCAGCTTTTGACCGAGCTGAAGGAGCCAACGAAACAATAGCAGATTGGCAAGAGATCGATGGCGGCGTAACAGCACCAAAGGCTTTAGGGCGGCGGGAATTATGACCGGATTAAAACCCTTTGGCGCACCCAATCGCGCCTTGATTTTTTCGGAAACCGAAGCGATCGCTCTTCATCAATTCTTTAAATTTCCCTAGTCAGTCTTAAAGTTTTAATGAACTTCCTCAAAAACGCTAGATAAGAAATAGACATTGTTTTTCATGGTTGCCATTAAAGAATTGGCAAAATTAAATTTACATAAACATGCGTGCCCAACAATATTTTTTATCTTTTTTGAAAATGGCGACATAATAAACGATCAAATTGCTATAGACAAGCTCGATATTCGTCGTGGAGCAGGCAGTCCTTATTATGATGTATCTTTTCCTGGTTCTTCAAACTCAACTCTCTTTCGTGACTTGCCATATATCTCAACTCCTCCATATACACGTACAAACCACTACTTCTATGCCGAAACTTATTTAGTCAATGAAGTTCCAGGAGGAGTCGTAGATTTAGAGACAGGTATCGTAAAAAATCGAGTTGAAATTTATAGTGGCGTTAGATGGGGTTGGGAAAACACATACACTCCTCCACTGGATCTAGCCTTGCTTTTTGATACCACTGGCAGTATGTGGGACGATCTAGACCAAGTGAAAAACTCAGCCACAGATATAGTCAACCAATTATTTGCTGATATTCCTGATTCAAGAGTAGCTATCGCCGATTATCGAGACTTTCCTAGCGATATTTATGGTAATTATGGTGATTATCCCTATAATGCTGTCTTGCCTTTTTCTGACAAACTTACGAACATTACTAGCGCTATAAACAGTGTTGCTATTGGTGATGGCGGTGATTGGTCTGAATCTGCCTATTCGGGTTTAGTTAATGTAATTAAGGGAAATGGTATTGGTGGTTGGCGAGACGAGGCAAAAAAAGCAATTATTCTCTTTACTGATGCACCACCTCACGATCCAGAACCTTTTACAAGTTACACGGCTCAGTCAATTATAGATGCAGCTAAAAATCCAGTAACTATACAGACTAATTCTTCAATCATACCGTCATTTGGTAACTCTCATGGTTTCTCTCCTTTTTCGGCTAGCTTGACCTCAATCTCAAATTCTATTTCTACTACCTCTCCAGTATCAATTTATAGTGTTTTTTTAGGTAACGATTCATCAGGATCTGACTATTATTCTAAACTATCTGAAAAGACAGGCGGAAAGCTTTACACATCATATAATATTGTTGACAGCTTGTTTGAGGTACTCAAGGATATCAAAAAAGATATTTCTGATCCCGATATAAAACCCCAACCTGGGCCGCAATCTGTACCTGAGCCTACTTCAATACTAGGATTGTTTGTATTAAGTCTTGTTAGTGTTTTCCAAAAACTGAAAAAAAATTAAGGTAATAAATTATTATTCTATCAGCTCTTTGGGTTTTAAGAGTTGATAGAATATCTTAAATAATATTTTTTGAATAAAAGTTTTTATGAATACGTATCAATTAAATGGTGTTTGTCATTTAGAAATTTGGGAACCTAGCCCTATAGTAATATCTATCAGTAAGAATACATATTTAACTAGTATAGTTCAATTTGAATTTTTAATCCATAATGAAGCCCCCGTTGTATTACCTTTTATTCCTTTCAGTAATGAATTTTTAATCCCAGAACTTCTTGATTCAGACAAGCAACTCTTACTACCACAAAAACTCATCAGTAAACAACCTGGAACTAATCTATACAAAGGAATTGGTATTCCTCCTTGTCAGTCTTTAGTAAGATATTTGCTTGCCAAACTGTTGTGGCAAAACGATCGCCTGCAATTGCAAATATTTATTGATGAAGTTGAGCGATTGCCTGAATCGATAGCCGATTTTCACTATTACTGGTTATTTGAGTATCTGAAGTTAGAAAACTATCAGTTTCGCTTTAGCTACAAGTCTCCTGCTGAAGAATTTTCTTTTTTCAATGCCGATACTAAAGAAATTTGTCAAGTCAGAGTTTCTGAGCTAGAGTATGCACCTACTCATTGGGTGAATCTTCGACTCGTGGAGCCTCTAGTTGTTGATAATAGTACAGTAGAAGTCGATGGAATTTGTTTTCAAACCGTCATATTGGATCGGATTTCAACTGTCTCATTAACACAGTCTGATTCTAAAATTTATATCCCGATTGGAATGCAAATTACGAACAACACCTCAACTCCCTTGCGCTTCTTCTTGTTCGATAGTTTAATTCCAACCTTGATCGGAAAAGATGGTCAGATCGTACTACCAAAAAATGGTGGTGCTTCTTATGGATTTAGAATAGCTCAAGAATCTGATTCACAGCTAGCTATACCAGGACAGATCATTACTCTTTTTCCGGGTGCTTATCTTACTCAGCAAGCAGATGGATTATTAAAATTGTATGTTCCTGGTAGAGGTAGAAGCGTCTGGTGGTTTGAGAACTTGCAACCAGGTACATATCAAGTGCAGTTGACTTATAAAACTCCTATAGAATTAATTGACCCAGGATTTATAGAAAACTGGATGAAAGGAAAGAAATTTGAAGATCTTTGGGTTGGAATGGTTTGTACGCCATTTGTAAAACTGCATCTAAAACGATTTTTGATAAAGAGTCTTTGAATTGTCCTCGAAGGCAAAAACCTTTCTTGGTATAATCGGCTTCTGACCAAGCGCAAGGAGCCAAGAGAATAATGGCAGATTGGCAAGAGATCGACGGCGGTGTAACAGCACCCAAAGGCTACAAAGCAGCAGGGATTACAGCAGGATTAAAACCCTCTGGCGCGCCAGATTTAGCCTTGATTTTTTCTGAAACAGAAGCGATCGCGGCTGGAGTATTTACTATGTCTCAAGTTCGGGCTGCTTGCGTCGATTATTGCCGAACTCGTCTTCAAGCCAAAGCTAGCGCCCGCGCCATTCTCTGCAATGCGGGTCAGGCGAATGCAGCTACAGGCGATCGCGGTTGGGAAGATGCCCTAGAAAGCGCTCGTCTTTTGGGAGAAAGCCTCAATATTTCTCCCGACACAATTCTGTTGGCTTCGACAGGCGTTATCGGACAGCGGATTCCCATGGAGGCAATGCGCAACGGAATTCCCCAATTAGTTGCCTCTCTCTCAGAAGATGGCAGCGATGCGGCTGCTAAAGCCATTATTACAACCGATTTAGTCACCAAATCCATTGCCCTAGAAACCACGATGGACGGTCGTCCCGTCCGCATGGGCGGGATCGCTAAAGGATCGGGCATGATTCACCCCAATATGGCGACCCTGCTAGCGTTTGTTACTTGCGATGCGGCAGTCTCTACCTCCCTGTGGCAGCAGATGCTCAAGCGAGCAGCCGATCGCAGTTTTAATCAGATTACGGTAGACGGGGATACCAGCACCAACGATACTTTGATTGCCCTAGCCAACGGTCAGTCCCGCACGGCAGCCATTACCGAAATGGGAGCCAGTGCCGAGAAACTGGAAGCGATGCTGACGGCGGTATGCCAGTATTTAGCCAAAGCGATCGCCCGCGACGGCGAAGGAGCGACTTGTTTAATCGAAGTGCAGGTATCGGGCGCGCCAGACGACGAATCCGCCCGTCAGATTGCTAGAACGATCGTCGGATCGTCGTTAGTTAAATCTGCTATTTTTGGGCGCGATCCAAACTGGGGTAGGATTGCTGCGGCGGCAGGACGTGCCGGAGTTTCTTTCCATCAGGAGGATTTGCAAATTAAGTTGGGAAGTTTTGTATTGATGGAAAACGGTCAACCGTTGGAGTTCGATCGCGCTGCGGCGAGTAATTATCTCAAAGGAGCAGCGGCAGGAGCGTATTTACAAGAAGATACGGTGCTAATTTCGGTTTGTATTGGCAACGGTTCGGGAACGGGTACGGCTTGGGGCTGCGATCTGAGTTATGACTATGTAAGGATTAATGCCGAGTACACGACTTGAACGAGAATCGCCATAGATAATACCAATTTTCAGGTTTTCGCGATCGACATTCTTCTCCCCTCTCCTAAATAGGGNGAGGGGTTGGGGGTGAGGGCGATCGACTATCTGTGTCATTAATGAATGAAAAATGGTATAGTCTCACGTTATCGAAGAATCGGGAGATATGGCAGAAACATTTGCTGGCGATCGCGCAGATAAAGCTGCAATAGCAGCTTGCGATCGCCGGTTTGAAATTATTCATTATAAATACTTGACATAAACGCGATCGCATCGTTTGGTTTCTACGCCCGTAGCGCTGCGATAGCCGTATTTTTCATAGAGTAATACGGCTTGTTTGAGGACGCTAGCGGTTTCGAGCCAAATTTCTTGAAATCTCTTTGCTGCGATCGCGTTTTCTAACTGTTCGAGCAAATGTTTGCCCAGTCCCATTCCCCTCGCTGTTGGCAATAGATACATTTTGCGGATTTCTACCGCCTTCTCGCCGCGAGCAATCGGGTAATAGGCAGCCGTTCCCACAATCTGTCCTTGCCGTTCGACTACCCAAAATTCTCCACCAGCGCTAAGATAAGCGGTTTCGACTGCTAAAACATCTCGATCCGCACCCGTCGGTTCCCAAGGCAAGCCATACTCTTGCAACACTTGCTCGATAACGCTTGCCGCCGCCGCGCGATCGCGCTCTTGCCAGTTTCGGATTGTAAAATCTCGATAGATATTATTCATTTTACCTAGCAGATTTCAAGCGACCGTCTTCCATGTGAACGATGCGATCGGCAATATCTAAAATGCGGTTGTCGTGAGTCACTAGCAAAATCGTACAACCCTGCTCTTTTGCCAGAAATTGCATCAGATTAACCACATCGCGACCTGTTTTGCTATCTAAAGCGGCAGTAGGTTCGTCTGCTAGCACTAATTTTGGGTGACTCACCAAGGCGCGTGCGATCGCGACGCGTTGCTTTTGTCCGCCTGAGAGATTGTCTGGGTAATAGTTAACGCGATCGCCCAGACCCACCGATCTTAACATTGCTTCAGCTTTAGCCTTAGCTTGTGCGGGAGTGATATCTTCGTGGAGTTCGAGCGACATTTGTACGTTTTGTCTGGCGCTCATAAATGGCAGCAAATTATGTGCCTGAAAAATGTAGCCGATCTGGCGGCGAACCATCACCAATTGGTCTTCGCTCGCCCCATTTAATTCTTTGCCAAAATGTTTTAAACTGCCTTCCTGAAGCGATCGCAACGCGCCGATCAACGACAATAAAGTCGTTTTTCCCGAACCCGACGGTCCGGTCATAATAATAATTTCCCCTGGATAAATATCCAAATTGATATCAAATAAAACCTGTTTGACTAAAGTCCCTTTGCCATAGTAATGATTCAGATGGCGAATCTCTATCACTGGTTGCATGGCACCCTTAACCCTAGAAAATATCTGCTGGATCGGCTGCTTTTAGCTTTTGTACTGCCGAAGCGCCAGAAATAAAACACATCGCGATCGTTGCCACCAATACGATTACAGCTCTTTCAAAGGTCATAGCGATAGGAAGCAGCGTCGCTTGTTTGGTCACTTCGTACTGAATCATAGAAATTATAAAACCGGGGATATAGCCTAAAACAGCAATAAATAAAGCCTGTTGTAAAACCAGAAATAGCAAGTAGCGATGGCGATATCCGATGGCTTTTAGGGTTGCATATTCAGATAGATGTTCGGAAACGTTAGTATAAAGAATTTGATAGACAACTACAACACCTACCATAATTCCTAACATTATGCCTAGATTAAAAACGAATCCGATCGCCGTACTGCTTTGCCAATAATGCTTCTCAAAATCGATTAATTCTTGTTTGGTAAAGACCTTTACGTCTTTGGGTAAATAGTTTTGCAAGCGATCTTTAAATTTCTGTGCGTCTGCTCCGGGTTTTAATTTAATCAAACCGACATCGATAGAACCTTCGCGACGGGAGGGAGAGAGTCGCAAAAAGTTAAGGTGGCTGGTAATGAGATTTCCATCCGAACCGAATGAAGTTCCCATTTTAAACAGTCCGACCACCTTAATGCGGCGATTGGTTCCTCGACCGCCAATTTCTGTAACTAGGCTGCCTTTTTTCTCAAATTCTGCCACAACTGGACCGAATTCGGCGCGAGAATCTCGGTCGTATAAAACCACATCGGGAAGTTCTAGTTTCTTTCTATTTTCTTCAGCGCCTGGAAAACTAAAAATCGGATAGCGAATGTCAAATCCAACGATAAAAATATTGCGCCAATAATCTCTAGTTTCGGGATTTTTCCACTGACCTTGTCCGAGGTAAATGGGAGTGACAAATTCGACCTCCTCAAAAGCTAGCGCTTGCGATAAACGTCGCTTTGGAAACGTTTCCATAGCAATCAAGGCATTGGAGCGAGGGCTGAGTAAAAAGCAATCGCCTTCCAACCCGTTATAAAAGCGAACGGCGCTATCAAATAAAGCTTCCTGCAACCCAAATTGCATGAAAACGATTACAACTGAGAAAACCACTCCCGCTAGGGCAACGATTAAGCGGACTTTTTGATGTCTCAGTTGTAACCAGGCTGTAGGTAATTTTTGCAGCATGAAGCTTCCGAATGTTGGCAACTCGTCATAATTACTTCAAAGTTCAAAATTCATTGACTTTGAACTTTGAATTTTAAACAGTTTTGGTTGGGTTATTTAATGATTTGTGCCCTATCGTTGGTATTGATAATGACGTTAACTTGTAAATTAGTTAAATTGGCAATTTTCAGGCTATCTTCTGGATTGATGCGAATTTTCACGTCAACGACTCTAGCATCGACATCCGCTACCGGATCGGTTCCCAAGACATCTTTTTGCCCGATTTGTAAGCCCACTTCGTCTACCGTCCCTCGTAAATCGCCAATTATGCCATCGCTTTCGATCGTTGCCGTTTGACCGACGCGAACTCTGGCGATATCGGTTTCATAAACTTCTGCCGTGACGTACATTTGGTCGGTTTGTCCCAGGTCTACTATCCCGTCGTTGCCGACGATTTCTCCGGGCCAGGCGTGAATTTTGAGAATTTGACCGTTGCTGGGCGCTTTGACGTAAGCCCGGTCTAAATCGGCTTGGGCGCGTTTAACGGCTGCTTGAGCCGATAGGAGTTCGGCTTGAGCGACTTGAACGTCCACGGGTCGAACTTCTGAAACGGCGCTGAGCATTGCTTGGTCTTCTTCGATCTGTTTTTGCAAGGTGGCTACCGTCTTATTGAGGGTAGCTTTTGCCTCATTAATTTGCTCCTGTAGCGTCGAGACGATTCGCCTTAAGTCGGCTTCGGCGGCTTTGAGGCTGCTGCGAGTGGTTTCCGCTTGCAAGCAAACGCGATTGCGTTCTTGTTCGGCGATTCCCCCTTCGGCAAACAACTTCTGATAGCGATCGCAATTGCCATCGGCATCGCGCAACTCGGCTCTAATTTTGGCAATATTCGCTTCCTGGGCAGCTTTATTCCCGCTCAACTGTCCTTCCAGGCTAGAAATCGTTGCTCTTTGAGCGGCAATTTGTCCTTGTAATTCGGCTTGCGTGCGTAGAAATCTAGCGTCTTGCGCCTGAATGTCTCCGCTTTTAGCGCCAGCTTTGACCTTAGCGAGATTGGCTTGAGAGATTCTCACATTGGTTTTGGCTTGTTCTAGGGCGGCTTGCAGGCGATCGCGGCTGTCTAAGATAGCGATGACTTGTCCGGCTTTTACTTTATCTCCTCGATTGACCAGCAGTTGCGCAACTCGCGCTCCCTCTTGCATCGTTGGCGCAGACAGTTTGATGACCTCTCCCTTGGGTTCGATATAGCCCAACGCTGCAACGGCATTAGTCGCGATCGTTTTTTGTCCTAAAGAAGCGGTTGGGGCGGTAGTGGGATTTGGCTGGCGCGTTGCCCTCAAACCATATAGAAGGGCAACGCTAAAAGCCAGCAAGCCGGCAATCGCTAGCGCCAGTTTTTGTGGCGATCGCTGCTTGGCTGGATCGATTGATTCTTCTGATTCTATTTCGGTTTCTGGCGCTTGGGGCGGTGCCAGAACGGGTTCGACGAGCGCTACTTGTTGGGTATAGGTATCGGCTTCCAAGGTGCCTTGTCGCCGCCGCAGGACGCGCCAGTATTGATTATAGGTTGCTTCTTGCTTGCGGAGGTTACGGCGTTGACCGATTAGGGTTGCCTCCAGCAAGTCTTTTCTTTCCTGCTCGTTAGCTAGCTCTACTTCTAGACTAAAACGCTCGTACTCGCCAGCTGCCTGTAGTTTTTCTTCTAAATCTGCGATCGCTTGGTTTTGCGCGGCTAGTTCTACCTCTTGATCGCTGACGAAGCGCACCGATTTCTCTAAATCCGTTCTCAGATTGTCAACAATGTCTTGCAGTTCGTCTAGGGGCATATGCTCTAGCGCTTCTACCAGACCGGCTTTTTGGATGCGTTTCATGTCGGCGGTTTTGACCGAGAGACGATTCATGATTTGTCTGAGACGCTGGATTGCTTCCTGCTGGCTGTTGGGAAGCTTTTGTTGTAGCTGTTGGTTGGTTGTCTGCTTCATCATATGCAAAAATTGCTTAACGATTGAGGGTTAATTCGGACAAGAGCGGATTTGCTCGGAGCCAACTCAAGCGGTTGTTTTGTTTTTTTGCGCCGCAGCGGCGATTGCTGCTGCCGATTGAAGGATAGATTTTGAAAGCTATCTTGTATAAGTTTGTGAAATTTTATCTAACTCGCGCTAGATGTAAGATTAACTGATGTTTGACCAGATTATTCTACTTTTGCTGTAATACTTTATCTCAAATCCCTCCAATTCTCCAACTCGATGCCTGGGTTGCCCAGGAGGCAAGGAATTTGCCCTCCAGTGCTTTTAAATGTCCTTAGTGCTGTAGCGACCGGGAGCGAGAATTTGCTTGGGATCGAGGGCATGTTTGAGCCTGCCCAACAGTGCCCGATAGCTATCTTCTCCTTGCAGGGTTTCCATCGATTGAATTCCCGCGCGATAGGGATAGTAACCTGCCCCAGTTAATTTTTCGAGCAATTTGTCATAACAGGCCATCGCTTTTTCATCCTCGCCGGGGATTTCGCGATCGTAGGAGATGCTAATAACGCAGCCAAGACAGCGTTCTGTTAGCAGCGTCATGGACATGCTCGGCTCAAACTGATATTTGGTCAAGGTTTCGCTGACGATTTTGTTAATGTTAACTGCATGTTCTCCTTCCAAGGGAGCGACGGGAGCGCACCAAATCAAGCCGCAACCGTCGCGATCGGGATTCATTGGTTCGGACGGGGCAAATTTCTTGCGCCAATAGGTGCTGGCAAGCTGGGTATTGGTGGGCACCCCTTTCATCAACCCATAGACTGGCTCCAGAAGCTTGAGCAACTCCGGCAAATTCAATCCGGTCGCCATTCGGTAGGGTTTGGCAAGAGTTTGTGCCAGTTTCAGGGTAAAGTCGTCTATAAACCTGAGCTTGCTGACCTTGCCTCTGAGGGCTTGTTTGATTAACTGTCGGGCAGCAGCAACTTGTTTTCTACTGCCATAAATGCCCCCAGAACCGTTCCAAGCGCCAAAGTCCCAGGTTTTGGCAAAATGCGCCATAACTTGGGACGATAGCGGCGTTGTGCCTCCAGTTGCTTGCCAAGGATATTGCCGGATCGAAGAGAGAACTTTATAGCTGTTGCCGATGTGAACGGCACTGCGAATCGTTCCATTGAGGCGCAGGGGGCGCAGTGCGTCGATTAGTTCGGGGAGTTGTTCTTCTTGCTTGATACTGAAAAAAAAGGCTTGAAAATACTCCGGGGTTGGCATCAGCCATAGGGTCATCTGGGTGACGATGCCAAAATTAGATTGAGAGAACAAGCCGTCGAGGTAAGGACCGAGACCCCAGCGATAGACTGAGGCGGTTTTAGCATTCGGAAACCTGCCAAAACCTGTATGGACGACCTCTCCAGTCGGCAGAACGACTTCCATACCGCAGACATTGGCGAAGCGATCGCCATAGGGAGTATGACCGAAGCCTCGCTCCATAATATTGCCAATCAGACTGCTATCGGGGCTGGAACCCGTCGCATCCATCCACAGGCGCGAGGATTGCTGCTGCAAAAACTCGTACAGCTGGCGCTGAGTCACTCCGGGTTCGATGGTGACATAAGCCAGTTCCTCGTCAAAATCGACGATGCGGTTTAAGCGCGACAGATCGAGCAGCGCGCAGCCATCTTCGACGGGGACGCGAGAGCCATATCCCCAATTTTTCCCGCTGCCAATGGGATAGACGGGCAGATCGTATTGGTTGGCTATCTTGAGACATTGGCGTACCTCTTCGCGGCTGCCGGGCTGGAGAATGACGGGAATCTGCTGCCGAGTTAGAAAGGTTGCCGTTTGAGCGTCGCGCAGCAGAGAGCGATCGCTTAGAACGCGATCGGCTCCCAAAAGCTGACTCCAGGCTTCTATGGCTCTATCTTGGTCCATTGGTATCTGCAAGCAAAAAATGTATTTTTCATATTGTTATATACAATGTTTGAGATGGTTTCAGAGGACGGGGATTTTGGAGAGCGATTTAATACCATTTCTAAAAAAGAACGCTACAGATATTTAATGAAAAAGCCTTACACACAAAGCTGCTGACTAATTGCGAATTGATAATTGCGAATTGTGAATTGGTATAAACGTGGGAGAGACGATTAAATCGGAGCGCACGACCTCCATTAACTCGCGAATCTGGGCAGGCAAACTATTTTCAACTTCTTGTCGTCTAATCTGGTACGGTCCCCGTTTGCCGCGAAAGTCAACAAAATCGCCGATCTGAGTAAAGACAAATCCAAAGTAGCGAAGATGGCGGGCAAGTTTAGGTTCCATCAAAACGAAAACCCTTTCTACACCAGCTTCCATGCCAATGCAAGTCGCAGCTAGATAAAGACTTAGGGCAATTACGGGAAAACCTCGTTTTTCTTCTCCTTCTTGAGAGCGATCGTTAAAAAATAGCAACCCTCCTGGCGTTTGTGATTCTCCAAAGCGCCTGCGAAATCGACTAAGTACGGCTAGGCGCGAAACTTCTCCATAGGAATAGGGAGGTAGTTGACTGAGATCGAGATCGAGGGAACAGACTTTATTGAGAGGAAGAGAGCGTTCCGGTTGATAGGGATCGGGAAAGACAAAACGGATGCAGCCAGCGTAAACGCCGCTAGCGCGGTGTTTGAGAAGGCAGTGCAAGGAGCGATCGTCGTAAATATCCGTCTCTAGCCGATCGGGAAATTTATCGGTTGCTTCATAGTTGAGTTCCTGGCAATAGACCTCATAGCGAATTCGATAAACTTCTTTTTTTAGATCGTTAGTATCAGCGAGCGATATCTGAAATTGCTCGCGAAACTGCTCGCTTATACTCTTTGGCTGCATAATCTTGACTCGCTCGCGCTTTGGCTATAACTAAGGGAGGTTCACGATTGCAGTTTAATCGTTTTACTCCTGGGTGTCCTCCGTATTTTTTCCGAAATATTGCTTATCCTTCGCTAAGAATTTGCAAATTTAAATTGGCAATCATTCCGAGCTTTATGCATGCTATAAATAGCTTTTTATCCACTCACTACCAAAGACAATAATAAAAATTGGATTTGCAATAATGTTTTAAGCGCTTTCATAATTTGCACAAATTCAACCGATACTCGCCTATCGGTCAAATTTAGTGATAGGAGGGACTTGCGAATTCCGACTTCTTTTTGACGAACTTGCGGTGGTTGGGCGCGGGACAATTTATACTGAAAAAAATTGAATGGGCTTTACCACAATCAACTTCAGAAGCTACAAAAGCTGACAGCATCTCATGAATGAGAACGTACTTGTTCTGAAGCGATCGGATGTAGAACTTTCGAGGGTTCGCGATTCCGACGACGGCAGGTTAGTCATGATTCTGAGCTATCAGGGACGAACCTTTCGCCTGATGAATCAATTTAGTGCCGCTCAAAAAGACAAAGCCAAGACGCTTGCAGAGAGCTTGGTTGAGACGCGAGGACAGTCCGTCGTCTTGTTAAACCAAGAACCGACGTATAGCGTGTGGCTTGAAGTTCAAAGCGATCGCTCAGCCGCGACTCAGACACCAGCTAGGGTGGCTTCTGAAGACTCTTATACTCAGGCATGCCTGCTAATCGTACAGGCGATCGCCGACGATATTGAGGATCTCATGGGAGCCAGCCAAAAAAGGACTTTCCAGGAAGAGATGACTAAAATCTTCAAGCAATGTCTTCTTCCTGGCGCAGAGTTGCCAGGAGCCATTAATCCGCTACTAACAGTAGATCCTCTGATAGCAACGGGACTGCCAATTTGGAGACAAAAGGAATTGGAGATTTTATTTCCCAGGGTCGGTCGTCTGAGCAAAAGGTATTTTGGCAACACTACTTTTGTAGAGCGTGCGGTTGAAACCTTAAAGGAATTGCCGATTTATACCAATCCTCGGTTTATGTATTGTTGCATGCAGTTTGTGTTGATGTGTAAGGGGTAGATCTAAAGCGATAGGCTTGGCGAGGCATACAAAATATGAAACCATCTTCTTCCCCTTTAAGATTTTCTCCAAGCACGGAAACTGTCATTGCTGCTGGCATTTTTTGGTCGCTGCTGACATTCTATTGCGCTGTAGCATTTGGTATGCCTTTGCCGGGACAAGAGGTGCCAAGGTGGTACGCACTCCTCGGTTACATTTTTGACGGCGTGGCTTACTTGGAGGCGGCGTTCTTGTGTCTGCGAAATTGGCTTTGTCCCAGGCTTCTGAGCGATCGCCGCATCTGGTTATTTTTTAGTTTGAGGAGTTGGCTTTATCTGCTTGCCAACTTCTTCTTCGGTTACTGGGAATTGGGGTTAGAACGGTTTCCCGATGTCTCTGTGGCAGATCCCTTTTATATCCTTTCTTACATAGCGCTTTTGTGGGGGATGGTACTGGCAGTTCGCTCGAAACAGGTGAATTTAAAACCTTGGCAATATGCTGCGATCGCGGGGCTTATCACCTTCGGTATTGGGTTGGGCTGGCTGAGTTCGTTTCCCCCTCAAGAATCTCAGACGGCGCTAGCCTCTACCGCACCGATTTTGGAGCCAGCCATTATCGCTCAAAGCGCTGCCGAGAAGGAAGCACCGGGATGGGTTTTAGAGATAGAAAAGTCACTCGCTCCCTTGGCTGGAGTTTTAAGCTTGCTCTACGTTGTCAGCGATGTTTTTTTGTTAGTTCTGGCTGGTACTCTAGTATTAACTTTTTGGGGAGGTCGATTTTCTCGAACTTGGGCTGTAATCGCTACATCCGCTTTGTTACTCTATGCTGCCGACATCCGCTATGCCTACGTTATCTCGCGCGGGAATTTTGAAACTGGGGGACTTCTAGATACGCTTTGGGTGTTTAGCGGCATCCTGCTTGGTATTGGAGCCGCTTTGGAATACGATATCTCTACTCGCCCTCGTCAATGACGGCGCTAAAAGCAGATGAAAAGACCCTCTTTCCAGTTTTCCCCAAGTTTTAGCTCGGTCGTTTTAATCGGAACCTTATGGGCATTGCTGACAGTTTACTTGGCGCTAGCGTTTGGCATGCCTCTGCCGGGAGACAAGGTGCCAAGGTGGTATTCGATCGTTTCTTTCATTCTAGAAGAGGGAGCTTTTCTGGGAGCTAGCTTGCTGTGTTTGAGAAACTGGCGCTTACCTCAGATTATTAGCGATCGCAACGTCTGGTTATTTCTTGGCCTGGGAACTTTGCTTTACTTAATTGCTAGCCTTATCTTTATGTATTGGGAGATAGGGCTAGAACGCTCTCCCAACGTGTCTTTGGCAGATCCATTTTATATGGTTTCTTATCTATTGCTACTCTGGGGAATGTTTCTAGCACTCAAGTCTAGAGGTCTCAATCTAAAAGTTTGGCAGTGGGTAGTACTGGCAGCGGTAGCAGCGAGCGCCATTGGATTTGGCTGGCAGATTGCTACTCCCTATGATGACGATTCCGCTACTCTAGAACAGATTTTTATGGCTTCTGCTGGTAAAGAAGTTCCCGACTGGGTTCTGGGAATAGAAAAAACATTAGAGCCATCCATCGTGATTTTAAGCTGGCTTTACATCGTTTATGATGTCCTGTTGTTAATTATGGCTGCCACGCTTTGGTTGAACTTTTGGGGAGGCCGATTTTCTCGAACTTGGACTTTAATTGCCTTAGCCGCCCTCTTGCTCTACATTGCCGACATGCACTTTGCCTACGTTGCCACGCGCACCGATTATGAAACTAACAGTATCATCGATACGTTCTGGACGTTGAGCGCTATCTTTTTTGGCGTTGGCGCAGCCTGGGAATACGAAATCTCAACGCGATCGCGCCGCCGTCGATCTTAAGTTTTTCGATTATTTAATTTTCTACCTGTAATCTTTTGCTATAAATATTAAGCAAGTGCATGAAATGCAAATTAAATACGCATTTTTGGAAGGTGGAAAGAAACATCCCATGAAAAAATCGCTACCTGCATTCGCCCCATCTCCAATCGTAGTTATTATGGTGGGGATTATTTGGGGACTGATCTCCTTTTATTTTGGCATTATTTATGGCATGCCCTTGCCAGGAGAGGGGGTTCCTCAGTGGTACGTAATTCTGAATTATATTTTTGAAGGAGTCGCTCATCTAGGAGTTGCTTGGTTGTGTCTGATCGATTGGCGGCTTCCTGAGATTATTAGCGATCGCAAGATCTGGTTATTGTTTGGTTTGAGAAGTGCGTTCTACTTTCTTGCTAACTTAATTTTTGGCTACTGGGAGTTAATTCTGCAACGATCTCCGGAAGTGTCTTTAGCAGACCCCGTCTATATCGTTTCTTACCTATTGCTTCTTTGGGGAATGATTTTAGCACTCAGAGCAAGAAGAATAACGCTTAAAACCTGGCAATATGGAGTGATTAGTGCGATCGCGATTTTGGGAATTTGGCTGGGTTGGATAAGTGCGTTCCTACCCGAATCTTCGCAAGCGCAGCTAGCCGTAACTTCGCCTGTTGTCGAGCAAACGGTTATTGCTTCAAACCCTTCAACAACTGTAGCGCAAGATAGCGCTTCTCCTATTGCCGAGAAAGAAGCACCGGAATGGGTTTTAGGGGTAGAAGAGATGCTCAAGCCATCGGCTGAGCTTACAAGCCTATTCTACGTAGTCCTAGATGTTATTTTGTTAGTTCTCTCCGGGACTTTGGTGTTAACCTTTTGGGGCGGTCAATTTTCTCGGACTTGGCTAGTCGTTACGATCGCGGCTTTATTACTTTATATTGCCGATGTCCGATATGCTTACGTCGCAGCGCGCGGCAATTTTGAAACTGGCGGTCTTTTAGATACCCTTTGGGTATTTAGTACCATTCTGTTTGGTATCGCAGCCGCCCTAGAATATGATTTATCAATTTCTCTGCGCTGTCGTCGGAACTAGCGGCTTAATTAGGAAGTAGTTTGAATTAGCTGATAGCGTCGTTTAAATTCTTTTTGTTGCCTATTGTGGTCTACAATTGGTTGAGGATAACCGCAGCGATCGCGTTCTGAGTCGGGAATTTTACCCGTCACTAAATATTCGGTATCTATCGAACTTAATTCGGGCAACCATTGCCGAATATATTCTGCTTCTGGATCGAATTTTTGTGACTGACTGGCAGGATTAAAAATGCGCAATGGTTTGGGATCCATGCCACTCGAAGCACTCCACTGCCAACCTCCATTATTAGCTGCTAAATCCCCGTCATAGAGTTTTTGCATGAAATATTTTTCTCCCAACTGCGGATTAATCAGCAAATCTTTGGTGAGAAAACTGGCGACGATCATACGACAGCGATTGTGCATCCATCCCGTTTCGTTTAACTGTCTCATAGCCGCATCAACGATGGGATATCCGGTTTTTCCTTCGCACCAAGCTTGAAAATAGTCTTCGTTATTTTCCCAAGAGAAATTTTTGAAGTTTTTTCGATAAGCTCCTTGTGCTAATTCTGGGAAAAAATAAAGACAGTGTTGATAAAATTCTCTCCAAGCTAACTCTTGTTGCCAAGATTGAATGCTGTCGCTAGCTTCATCGCTGCGGCTATTTTCCCTAGCCTCAATCGTAGCTTGCCAAACAGTCCGAATGCCAATTGCGCCAAATTTAAGTGCGGCACTCAGTCGAGATGTTCCATCAATAGCAGGAAAATTTCTTTGCTCTTTATATTCATAAATTGCGCGATCGCAAAATTCAGCTAATCTTTTCTGTGCGGCGGTTTCTCCTGGTGTGAGTAGTAGGGGATTGTCCCAAATAAACCCTAAATCTTTTGCTGTTGGTAATTCAATTACACCTACTTTTTTAGCAATAGCAATTTCTTGGTTCGTTAATCCTTTGACATTTTCTAAATCTCGAACGGGAGATTGTTTGGATTGTTGACTCCAATTTCTCCAAAAGGGACTGTAAACTGTATAAGGATTACCAGATTGAGTAACAATTTTTCCGGGAGTTTCGAGTAACTGATCCCAGAAAGTTTCAACAGCAATTTCTTTTTCTTGAAGCGTTTTTTTGACTTCCTCGTCTCGTTGTTTGGCGTAGGGTTCTATATCTAAATTAAAGAATACAGATTGAACTTTTAAAGCTTCTGCTAAAGCAGGAATTGTTTGATTTGGATCGCCTTGGACAATCAGTAATTGACTGCCTGCTCGAACATACTTTTGCTGTAATTCTTGTAAGCAACCTATCATGTAAGTTACTCTAGCAGGTGCAATATCGTCGCGTTCTAGTAGATTGCGATCCAGACAAAATACACCAACTACTCTAGAACTTTTTTGACGGGCAGCAGCTAATCCTATATTGTCGGAAATTCGTAAATCGCGGCGGTGCCAGAAGAGGATTAAATCAGACATAAATAGATTCTCAATTACTCGATCGACTCTTTTAAAACTTAATCGTATATTATTTCCCTATCGATCTTTTTCTAGGAACTAAAAAAGATCTTGAAAAGAGGTTATCGCAGCTTAATTTCGGTTTAACTTTGCGCCTTTGCCTCTTTGCGTGAAACCGAAATAAATTTACCAACTAGAAACGCGATCGCAAGCCTAAGATAACTAACTTTTTATAATTTTTTCTAGGCGAGATTACCCTAAAAACGGACGTGCCAAGAAAAAGCTACAAATTGATTTAGCATCCACGGGTTCGCCAGCTAAAATCGCTTTTTCTAATTCCAGAGGACTCATTAAAACTACCTCAATATCCTCATCATCATCCTGTTCGGGTGGTTGTTCTAATTGTTGCAAATCTTGTGCCAAAAACGCATAGATATATTCATCGGAATATCCTGGTGCAAGCGCAAATTTTCCTAGCGATCGCCATCTACTTGCACGATAGCCAGTTTCTTCCTCAATTTCTCTCTTAATCGTTTCGGCAGGATCTTCGTTGGGTTCTACCGTACCCGCAGGGAACTCCAAGAGTCGTCCTTCAACCGTAAAACGATACTGTCGCACCAATACCAGTTTACCCTCGCTCGTGACGGGAACGGCTAGCGCACCGCCGGGATGGCGAACGCATTCCCAATCTCCCTCAACCCCTATCGGCAAGCGGAGTCTACTAACTTCAAAATCGAATTTACGACCTTTGTAAAACAGGCGTTGTTGTAGAATTTCTGGCGGTTCTTGACCTAGCGACATAATCGGTTATTTTTAATTAGTTATCAGTTGTCGGATAACCCCAGAACAGTTTACCTCTTCAAGAAGTTGCGCGATCGCTTTTTTCGATACCGGATCGATCCAATCTGACGCAATTTCTGCTAAAGGTACGAGTACAAATGCTCTTTCGCGCATCCTTGGGTGAGGAATCTGTAGGTTAGACGTATCCAGAATGAGATCGTCATACAACAGTAAGTCTAAGTCTAGCGTTCTCGGTCCCCATCGTTCCTGACGCACGCGACCAAATTGGCGTTCGATATTGAGTAAAATGTTTAACAATTCTTCGGGAGTCAGTCGAACTTCGAGTAAAGCGCAGCCATTGAGATAATCTGGTTGTGGGGGACCGATCGGAGCGGTTCTATACCAACTAGAATGAGATTTAAGCGTAATTTTAGGAGTTTGTGCCAGAATTTCGAGGCTAGATTCTAAAATGGTATAAGAATTGCCTAGATTGCTTCCGAGTGCGATCGCGCATTTAGCAATTTTCATGATCGATCCCTTCTGACTTTTGCCTTTTGATTGGGGATTAGTTAGTGGTTAGTAGTTAGTAGTTACTGTTTTTTGACTTTAGCGACAATGCGATCGAAATACCAATTCAATCCCGGCGCGATCAGACTATGAAATCGTCCTAAGATTGCCATCTCCGAACCAGGCGCGATCGCAAATTTTTTGGTCTCGATTCCTCTAACAATTTCGCGAGCAACTGCTTGGGCACTCCAAGTTTGAGCGGTTCGAGTAATCAATTTTGTTTCCAAGGGTTTGCTTTTATTTTCTATTTCTAATTGAGGCGTATCCGTATCGGGAGGATAGACAATAGAAATCTGAATGCCTAATGGTTTTAATTCGCCTCGTAAAGACTCTGCTAATCCCCTCAAAGCAAATTTACTCGGACTGTAAGGCGTATAACCATAAATACCAATTAATCCCGCTCCAGAAGAGATTAGCACGATCTGACCTTTTTTTTGTTTTTCCATACTTGGCAATACGGCTTTAATACTATAAAGCGAGCCAAAATAATTAATTGCCATAGTACGTTCAAAAACTTCAATCGGCACTTCCTGAAAATAACCAGGGCTTGCAATTCCAGCAGAAGTTATTAAAATATCGGGAGTTCCTCCGGTTGCAATACAAGTTTGTATGGCTTGTTCTATTTGACTTCTTTGTGCTACATCAGCTTCAACCGAAAAAATCTGCTGCTTGGAATGAATTTTGGCTGCTTCAATTTCCGATTTTGCTGCTTCTAATTTGGCGCGATCGCGGGCAATAATTGAGATGTTAGCCCCTTTGCTGGCAAGTAATTTAGCCGTCGCTTTGCCAATGCCGCTAGAACCGCCAGTAATAATTGCGTGTTGCCGAGCAAATTTCATTTTTTCCCCGCTGATAGCATATTTTGGCGTATATTGCCACAAAGTTTTAAAATCTTTAAATGTGCCAGCTGATTTCATTTTAACGGTTCTGTTTTAGGTTAAGCGCAAGCGAAATTTTGCCTTTTTAGCCAATCGCAAGCAGATGTCGTTTCTACGACAGGTTCGCAACTCTTAACTATTACGGTTATTTTGGTGATAGGAACCTAAATCTTGCCTCATCCCATTACAGAAAACCAAAAAGCAGCAGCCCGGTAATGATGAAAAGATCGAGAGAAAACCTTCCCAGCAAGACCGACATCGATGAAATCTAAACATCTCAGCTCTCTGTTTCAATGGTGTATCATTATCTTCACCGCGATCGTTGTCGGTCAAGCTCTCTACGATAACTGGCGAGAAGTCCAAAGCCTTGAGCTTGATAAGGAAACTTGGTGGTACGTCATTGTGGCAGTGGCAGTTTCTATCCTGTCTCACTGTTGGTCGGGAGTTGTGTGGGGCGAGATTTTAAGAAATTTACAGTATCCGGTTCCTTGGCGATGGGCAACAATCATTTTCATCAAAACTGAAATTGCTAAATATCTACCCGGCGATATTTGGCAAACTTATGGTCGGCTGGTAGCGGCTCGCAAGCTAGGAATCCCCGTAACAGTCGCGTTCGCTAGCGTCCTTTTACAATCTGTCTATATCGCGGCAGCAGGAATGATATTCGGGCTGTTAATTGCTGCCGACCCGACATTACAAAGACTGTGCAGTCTTGGTTTGGCTTGCATTCTCGTCAGCGTTCATCCATTCGTATTCGATCGCGTTTTTAGTTGGATCGAGCAACTGCCTAATGCGCTAATGCTGCAAAGGCTCTTCAATAAATTAGCCCGCTCCCAATGGACTCGACCTCGCATGCAATCTTATCCCTGGCGGGTAATTTTAGGACAGTGTTTATTTTTAGCGCTGCGAAGCGTCGGCTTTTTGTTGACGGTTGCGATCTTTACTCCGGTTCGCCCAGTAGCAATCATCCCGCTAGCAAGCGGATTTAGCTTGGCTTGGGCATTGGGAATCGTGTCGCCCATCTCTGGCGGAGTTGGCGTTTTTGAGGCAACTGCCCTTGGTTTGTTAGATAGGGTAGTAGAACCCAGCGTCGTCCTGGGCGCTGTAATTGTATACCGTTTGATAGCGCTGCTGACGGAGGCGATTGGGGCGGGTTTGGGTTGGTTGCTTGGTCGAAATGAAGACGCATCCGAAGTCTGAATTCTTTTATCAAGTCGAGCCAAGGGTCGATTCGCAACACTATTTAACATCTTTGGTTTAGAAGGTACCAATTCCTGATACATTTACGAAGAAGTGGAAGCAGCCTCCGTCGTTGTACGGCGGACTATCTTCCACCTAAGATCGGAAAATAAATTTTTATTGATTTAGTATGAAAGTTCTGGTTATTGGTGGTGACGGTTATTGCGGTTGGGCAACTGCGCTACACCTTTCAAATAGAGGGTATGAGGTCGGGATTGTCGATAGTTTGATCAGACGGCATTGGGATACAACATTAGGTGTAGACACGCTAACTCCCATAGCATCAATTCACCATCGCATTCAGCGGTGGCAGGATCTGACGGGGAAGTCCATCGATCTATTCGTGGGCGATATCACCGATTACGATTTCCTCAGCAAAACCATGCGCCAGTTTGAACCAGAGGCGATTGTCCACTTTGGGGAACAGCGTTCGGCACCTTATTCGATGATCGATCGCGAACACGCGGTCATGACCCAAGTCAATAACGTAGTAGGGACGCTAAACCTCCTCTACGCCATGAAAGAAGATTTCCCAGATTGTCATTTGGTGAAATTGGGAACGATGGGCGAATATGGCACTCCTAACATCGACATTGAAGAAGGCTACATCACCATCGAACATAACGGACGCAAGGATACGTTACCCTATCCCAAACAGCCAGGAAGTTTCTACCACCTGAGCAAAGTTCACGATAGCCACAAC
Organism: Hydrococcus rivularis NIES-593; assembly: GCF_001904635.1. Taxonomy (GTDB): domain Bacteria; phylum Cyanobacteriota; class Cyanobacteriia; order Cyanobacteriales; family Microcystaceae; genus Hydrococcus; species Hydrococcus rivularis. The sequence goes on along the minus strand of NZ_MRCB01000010.1, from coordinate 121,198 downwards.
ATCCACTTTGCGTGCCGAATTTGGGGACTGCGGGCAACGGATTTAAACCAAGGGGTTGTCTACGGGGTTCTGACAGAAGAGACGGGAATGGACGAAATGCTAGTCAACCGTCTCGATTATGACGGAGTATTTGGAACGGCATTGAATCGATTCTGCATTCAAGCTGCGATCGGACATCCCCTGACGGTCTACGGAAAAGGCGGACAGACGCGAGGCTTTCTCGATATTCGGGATACGGTGCGCTGCGTGGAATTGGCGATCGCAAACCCAGCCGATGCCGGACAGTTCCGCGTCTTCAACCAATTTACCGAACTATTCAGCGTTGGCGATTTGGCGGTAATGGTGAAAAAGGCGGGAACGGCAATGGGATTAGATGTAGAGATCGACCACCTCAATAACCCTAGGGTCGAGTTAGAAGAACACTACTTCAACGCTAAAAACACCAAACTACTCGATCTCGGATTGCAACCCCATTATTTATCCGATTCTTTACTAGATTCTCTGCTAAACTTCGCTATCAAATACAAACACCGCGTTGACGAGAAGCACATTCTGCCAAAAGTTTCTTGGCGCAGAAATTAAATTTCATCGACATACATACAGTAGGGGCGATTCGCGGATCGCCCCTACTGGTTACCGATCGCTGGTCACTAATAACTGCTTATGAGAATCGCTTTATTCACCGAGACATTTTTACCTAAAATTGACGGAATTGTCACTCGCTTGCGCCATACAGTCGAACACTTGCAACGCCACGGCGATCGCGTTTTAGTCTTCTGTCCCGACGGCGGAATGAGAGAATATAAAGGAGCCAAAATTCACGGCGTATCGGGCATTCCACTGCCAATGTATCCCGAATTGAAACTAGCGATTCCCAGACCGAGCCTTCGCCGAGTTCTGGAGAGATTCAAGCCAGATTTGATTCATGTGGTCAATCCTGCCGTTTTAGGAATAGGCGGGATTTATTATGCTAAAACGCTCAATATTCCCCTGGTCGCCTCCTACCACACCCATCTGCCCCAGTATTTACAGCACTACGGACTCGGATCCCTTGAAGGGCTGTTGTGGGAGTTGCTCAAATTGGCACACAATCAAGCTCATCTCAATCTTTGTACCTCAACGGCAATGGTACGGGAATTGACAGGTCGCGGTATCGAAAGGGTAAACTTGTGGCAGCGAGGAGTCGATACAGAGATGTTCCAACCCCATCTCGCCTCTCGCCAAATGCGATCGCGTCTCTCACAAGGACATCCCGACAGTCCGCTTCTACTATACGTAGGACGAGTCTCGGCAGAAAAGCAAATCGATCGAATTAAACCCATCCTAGAAGCCATCCCAGAGGCACATTTGGCAATTGTTGGCGACGGGCCACACCGAGAGGCATTAAAAGCTCTATTTGCCGGCACTCAGACCCATTTTGTCGGCTACCTCCAGGGATTAGAACTTGCCTCGGCGTTTGCCTCGGCAGATGCGTTTATCTTTCCTTCCCGCACGGAAACGCTAGGATTGGTCTTGCTAGAAGCAATGGCGGCAGGGTGTCCCGTAGTGGCAGCCGCTTCTGGCGGAATTACCGATATCGTCACCGATGGCGTGAATGGTTATCTCTTCGATCCCGACGATCCTGAAGGAGCAATTAAAGCTACTAAGCGCCTGCTAGCAGCCAAAGCAGAAAGAGAGCAGTTGCGACAAAACGCTCGCCTGGAAGCAGAACGTTGGGGTTGGGCAGCGGCAACGCGCCAGTTACAGGATTATTATCGGGCTATTGTTAATTCTCAGTCTTTGTCCGAGGCAGCTTAGAAGATAAGATAGGAGTTAGTTGTAGGGGCGGTTTTTTCCATTAACCATTGGTCAGTCCCTAAAGTTTCTGGATAAACCCGCCCGTATGGAAGTCAGAATGACTCACACAATTATCGCTAGAAGGTATAAGTCGTCCGCAACACGAATACCCCAGTCGTATCGTTATCGCCATCTCCTTCCGGGTTAAAAAGGACAAAAGCGCCTGGGGTAATGCTGATATTATCGTTAAGCTTAAAATTATAGTAAGCCTCTAAGTGATAGGGATTAGTGCGATCGCCTACATTTTCCGGGATGAGCGCCGCCTCACCGCCTGAATCCACCCGATAGAGGGGCTGTCCGAAGATAAGTCCGGCTGAATTGCCTTGAGCAAACGCATCGGGAAAGTAGAAGCCTGTCATCCAACTGAGCAACCGGGTAGAGGCATCCCCTCCAGCTTCTTTGACAAAGAAATAAGCTCCATAGGAGGTAAAGTGAACAATGTCGCTAAAGCGCCAGGTTACGCTTGCCCCAACCGAGTTGATGTTGACTGGTGTCGTCAGGGGCAAATCGCCCAGAACTCCTGTTGAAACACCCGTCGTTCCCGTTGCCAAGATGTTGAGCTGATGGTAGCTGTAGGCATAATTAAGACCGATATCTAACGTTTCCGTCGGCTTGAGCGTCAATTGAGTCGCAGCGACAAAACTGCCGTTGAATAAACCAGCTCCTAAAGGAGTTCCTCCCAGAAAACCCTCGTTTTCTGGGATAGCTGCGTTGACGCTGGCGTAGAGCGCTCTAATATCGATTTCAGGAATGGGGGTAAAAATAAAGCCTCCAGCACTGGCAAGTCCCGTTCCAGATGTTCCCCCAGAGACGCGCAGAACTGGGTTAAGCGCAGCAAATCGCGAGATCGCCCCCTGTCCTTCGCTGGCAAAAGGAATAATGGTCGGAAACGCATCGGTAGTTTCAACCATCGGCGCGATAAATAGGCTCAAATTATCGGTCACCGGGAAAAGGTACAGTAGCTTGTAGAGACAGATATCGTTGTTACCGCAATTGGCTTCTAAATTTTGTGGATTGAACCCTGGGAATTGCGGCTCGTAATTCAGTTTTGCCATACTGTCGCTGAGGATTGAGCCGTCGTTAGGGAAGAGAATTTCTCCAAAGCTCGATCCGCCACCCAAGCCACTGCCAAAATTATAAGATTGCAAGCCCGTTATCAGCGCGTCTTCCCCAGTAAAACTCGTGGTCAGGTTCAGCCGTACCCGATTGTTAAAAGTAATCTGGGGATCGTCGCTATCGGGTTCTCCACCCGTAGCGCCCGCTACAGAAAAGATGACTTCTCCACTCAGTTTGGTAGTGGTCGAGAACTGATGGTCTTCTAGGAAGGATACGCGACCTTCTAAATTATCGACTCGCCCGCCTAAAGCCGCAAGTTCGGCTTCAAACTCCTGCATCAGTCGCTTGAGCGTATCGACATCTTCTTTGAGTACGGCGACGTTTTCCTGGATGAGGCGCTCCATCGTATTCATACAAGCGTTCAAACCAGCAGCAAACTCCCAGCGGCTTAGGGCGCGGTTGCCTCGGTAGGTTTGGTCTGGATAACCTACAATACAGCCGTAGCGTTCCACCAGACTTTGCAGCGCTTCGTAAGCCCATGCATCTGGCGATACGTCTCGCAATTCTTCAACGCTGGTAACTTGTTCCATTGGCTCTGGCTCGGACACAAGCGTGTCGTCCTCTACTGGATTAGCGTTTGCCCGTCCCACTGTCGGCAAGAAAGAGCCAGCGAGTAAACACAGTAAAGCTACTCCATTAATAGAAGCTAGGTGATATTTATTCACAACAATTCCTCACACAAAAACTCAAAAACTAGCGCATCTGTTAGGATGCTTGAAAAACTCTCATAACAGAGTAATTAACTCCTTATCTTTGAGAGTTAATTGATATAAATTCTAAAGATTTAACTTCCATTTCTTTTTAGCTATGTAAGAAAATCTTATTGCAGAAATTCTTTTACATGGAGCTTTGAGAGCATGAAAGCTTAAACTATATCTTTGGCTAAGTACTATAGCTCGCTTTAACTATTCAGTTATTTTGCAAATTATACAATGGTTTTTTAAAAGTTTTATGGATTTAATCAAGAATATTACTGAATTTTGACATAAGCCGTATAAATATAAAAATTTATCTATCTGAATAATTGAAAAAAGTTATTGCATGCAAGTGCATTACCAGAAGCACTATATCTCTTGTTATTAAATTGACGATCGCACCCTCATTTTGAGAGAATAGCATTGCGCTCCGGTTAGCCAAACCTGTCGTTTATCTCAAATTCGTTTCGCGGTAAATCGTTTCAGTCGCAGCAACGCCAGGAAGATACATCAGCACAAACAGTAGACAGTAGATATAAAAACGCCCCTGTCTGACCGTTAAAGCGCTTGACCATTGCGCCAAAATTTCCTACAGCGACTTCTTGTTGCTCGACTACCGCCTCTAGTTCGGCAAACTCTAGCGTCAATACTACTTTGTCCGTTGCTTTGGATTCGACAGAAAATTCTTTTGAATTTTGTTCGTTTTTGGAAAAGTTGAGGTATAATGAAAAATCGTGAGTTTTTACAAAAGCAATGAACGCTGAAGAAATTATTAGGTCGATTGAGAGCGAGCAGCTAAAAACTGACTTACCAATCGTTCATGTTGGCGATACGGTTAGAGTTGGCGTGAGAATTATAGAAGGGGGCAAAGAGCGGATTCAGCCCTATGAAGGGATCGTGATTGCCAAGCGCCATGGCGGCATCAACCAAACCATTACCGTGCGCCGGATTTTTCAGGGAGTTGGTGTAGAAAGGGTATTTTTGCTTCATTCTCCCAGAATCGCCAGCATTAAAATCATTCGTCGCGGTAAAGTGCGCCGAGCCAAACTTTATTATCTTCGCGATCGCGTCGGTAAAGCCACCCGCGTTCAACAGCGTTTCGATCGCGCTCTCTAAAATTTTTCAGAGGACAACGCAGATTTGAAGCCAATTCGCTTCAAATTGCGCTACGATCAAAAAAGCTAAGAAGCGGACTGTGCTTATCGGACTAGACGTGCGTCCTTAGTTCAGTTGGTAGAACGCAGGTCTCCAAAACCTGATGTCGGGGGTTCGAGTCCTCCAGGGCGCGTCGGGCAGCACGCAGCTCAGCACAAAGCAATACTCGCGGCTTGATGTGGGTTTTTAATGGTTCGCAGGAGAAGCGATCGAAGCAGCAGTGCTGCCATTAAAGAAAAATCTCGCGCGATCGCGATCGGAGATTTTGCTATCATAGATGTTTGTGTTAAAGTTTGTAGTTCTAAAAGCCGATTCTAAAATTTTAAATTCCATGTCAGTAAGGCGTTAATTGCTAGAGTGAATTTGGTAAATGGGGGAGAGTTGTAAGCGTGGTTAATAAAAAAGAAAGCACCGAAATCAAGCCAGCCGACAACAATAAATTGAAAGCGGGCGAGTTTATCAACGAAACCAAAGAAGAGCTTTCTAAAGTAGTCTGGCCGAGTCGGCAACAATTACTCAGCGAATCGGCGGCTGTTATTCTGATGGTCAGCCTAGTGGCAATTGTTATTTATTTAGTTGATAATTTCTTCTCGTGGGTAGCCAACCAACCGTTCATGTTTGGCTCGTAACATTTTTGCTAGGGGCGCAGGGAAGGTATTCCGATGAGTTTTGCTGACGAGCGATCGCAAGAAATACAAGAATCGCAAGAGTTAGAGCAACAACAAGAAAAAGCTAAAGCTGCTCGCTGGTATGCCGTTCAGGTCGCTTCTGGATGCGAAAAACGAGTCAAAACAAACCTAGAGCAGCGAATTCGCAGCTTTGATGTTGGCGATAGAATTATCCAGATAGAAATTCCCAAAACACCAACAGTCAAAGTTCGTAAAGATGGAAGTCGCCAGCACGGCGAAGAAAAAGTCTTCCCCGGCTATATTTTAGTCAAGATGGTTATGGACGACGAAGCTTGGCAAGTCGTCAAAAACACGCCCAACGTCATTAACTTTGTTGGAGCAGAGCAAAAACGTCGCTATGGGAGAGGACGGGGACACGTGACCCCAGTTCCTCTTTCCTTGACTGAAGTAGAGCGTATTTTCAAACAAGCTCAAGAACAAGAACCCGTCGTCAAAATCGACATGGAAGTGGGAGACAAAATTGTAGTTCTCTCAGGTCCGTTCAAAGATTTTCAAGGGGAAGTCATAGAAGTCTCTCCAGAAAGAAGCAAGCTAAAAGCACTGCTTTCTATTTTTGGACGAGACACGCCAGTAGAATTGGAATTTAATCAGATAGAAAAACAAAGCTAGCGATGGCAAAGAAAGTTGTAGCACTAATTAAACTAGCTCTTCCAGCAGGAAAAGCAAATCCAGCTCCCCCAGTCGGTCCGGCGTTGGGTCAGCATGGGGTCAATATCATGGCATTTTGTAAAGAATACAATGCCAAAACAGCCGACCAGGCAGGCATGATTATCCCGGTAGAAATTTCGGTCTTTGAAGACCGTAGTTTCACCTTCGTTCTCAAAACTCCTCCTGCCTCGGTATTAATCCGCAAAGCAGCCGGAATCGAACGAGGGTCCAACGAACCCAACAAAAAAATCGTGGCGACTATCACTCGCGACCAACTGCGACAAATCGCCGAAACCAAAATGCCCGATCTCAATGCCAACGACATTGAAGCAGCGATGAAAATCGTAGCAGGCACCGCCAAGAATATGGGCGTCAACATTAAAGAATAGTAGTGGTCATTAGTACCAATAACAAAAGACAAACAGTAAAAGGGGAGAGGCATAGCTTCGTTAGTGACCCAAGGAGATGACAAATGGCAAAGAAAGTTTCGCGCCGATTTAGAGAAGCGCTAGCAAAAGTAGAAGACAAAGCATATCAACCTCTAGAAGCCCTTCAGCTTCTCAAAGAAACTGCAACAGCCAAATTTAACGAAACGGCTGAAGCCCATATTCGCTTGGGAATTGACCCAAAATATACCGACCAGCAATTGCGAACTACCGTAACCTTCCCAAAAGGAACGGGACAAACGGTGCGAGTTGCCGTCATTGCCAGAGGAGAAAAAGTGCAAGAAGCAAGTGCTGCTGGGGCTGATATCGTCGGTTCGGAAGAACTCATCGACGAAATCCAAGGCGGCATGCTGGATTTTGAGGTATTGATCGCGACTCCAGACATGATGCCCAAAGTGGCAAAATTAGGGCGTTTATTAGGTCCTCGCGGCTTGATGCCCTCTCCTAAAGGCGGCACGGTAACCACAGATTTAGCTTCAGCAATTCAGGAATTCAAAGCAGGGAAACAGGAATTTCGGGCTGACAGAACGGGCATCGTCCATGTTATGTTTGGTAAGGCATCCTTCAGTGCCGAAGACTTGCTAGTTAACCTCAAAGCCCTACAAGAAACGATCGATCGCAATCGTCCTTCTGGTGCTAAGGGTCGTTACTGGCGCAGCGTATTCGTTTCTGCCTCGATGGGACCCTCTATCCAAGTCGATATCAACGCACTGCGCGACCTCAAACTGACAGAAGCATAGTTATTGTAGAGACGTGACCTGTCGGTCTCTACACAAAAAATTAAATATTCATTTGGATCGAGCCAAAGACAGCGGGCGCAACTTGCTTAATATCCTGCCGAGGTAGATGCCAAAAAGTTTTACCGTACTCTCGATAGAGAGAGCAAGCGGTATTCAGGCAATCAAAAACCCCGGCAAATCATGTAGGGGTTTTCTTTTTTGCCGATGAAACGAGTTTCCCAAAAAAACAAAGGAGGTGATACAGGATGGGAAGAACCAAAGAGAATAAAGAGACGGTAGTAGCCGATCTCAAAGAACTCTTGAAAGACTCGCAATTAGCCGTTGTCATCGACTATCAAGGGCTATCGGTAGCTGAAATTACCGATTTGCGCAGGCGTTTGCGTCCTATTGGCGGCTCTTGCAAAATTGCCAAAAATACTCTAATGCGCATCGCTGTTGAAGGAGATGACAACTGGCAGCCCATGCAGGAGTTTCTCAAGGGCGCTTCTGCTTTGATGACGGTCAAAGAAGATGTTGGAGGGGCAGTCAAAGCTTACAAGAGCTTCCAAAAAGACAAAAAGAAAACCGAACTACGCGGTGGCGTCATGGAAGGTCGCGCCTTGACCAAAGCTCAAGTCGAGGCACTGGCTGACTTGCCCTCTAAGGAACAATCGATCGGGCAAATTGCTGGCGCAATTAACGCCTTGGCAACCAAGATTGCCGTTGGTATCAACGAAGTTCCCTCTTCTTTTGCACGCGCCCTGCAAGCCTATGCCGAAAAAGAACAAGGCGATGCTGCTAGTTAGTAGTTATTGGTGAATAGTTAGTCTTTCACCAACCACTGACCACTACCAAAACTCATACAACTCGTACACAATTACTGAAAAGGAATAGAAAAATGTCAGCTGCAACCGATGAAATTTTGGAAAAACTAAAATCTCTGACCCTTTTAGAAGCCGCCGAGCTAGTCAAACAAATCGAAGAAACCTTCGGCGTAAGCGCTGCTGCACCTGTTGGCGGCATGGTGATGGCTGCTCCTGGTGCTGCTGCTGCGCCCGCTGAAGCCGTAGAAGAAAAAACCGAATTTGATGTCATCCTTGAAGAAGTACCTGCCGATAAGAAGATTGCCGTTCTTAAAGAAGTCCGTACCATCACTGGTTTAGGTCTCAAGGAAGCCAAAGATTTGGTTGAAGCCACTCCCAAGCCTCTTAAAGAAGGCATCAAAAAAGAAGATGCTGAAGAAATCAAGAAAAAGCTCGAAGGAGTCGGTGCAAAAGTCAGCGTGAAGTAAACATTGCCGATAATTCTAAGTTTGGGCAGGCAAGGCAAGCCTGCCTTTTTTCTTGTGCTAACTCAGGTTAAGATTGGGCGATCGCTAGAAACTTCCAAATTCTCTTTAACGTTAATCTTGATATAAGCTATTACTTGGTTCAATGCTGACCTACTAACGCATCGGAGATGTCCCGTTGAATACGTTAATTCATCCTACTGCTGTAATTAATCCCAAGGCCGAACTGCATCCAACCGTTCGAGTCGGTCCCTACGCAGTAATCGGAGAAAAAGTAACCATTGGCGCCCAAACAACTATCGGTGCCCATGTCGTTCTCGAAGGACCCACAAAAATCGGAGAAAGCAATCGCATTTTTCCTGGCGCTGTTATCGGTTCGGAACCTCAAGACTTGAAGTATAAGGGAGCAGCTAGCTGGGTAAAAGTTGGCGATAATAATCAAATTCGCGAGTATGTAACGATAAACCGGGCAACCGATGAAGGAGAAGCCACTGTTATTGGCAATAATAATTTACTGATGGCTTATGCCCACGTCGCCCATAACTGCATAATCGAAGACGAAGTAGTTATTGCTAATTCCGTGGCTTTAGCAGGTCACATTCATATCGAATCAAAAGCCAGGATAAGCGGCGTATTGGGCGTTCATCAATTCGTTCGCGTTGGCAGTCTGTCAATGGTAGGCGGAATGAGCCGAATCGAGCGGGACGTACCGCCCTATACGATAGTAGAAGGAAATCCAGCCAGAGTGCGATCGCTCAATTTGGTCGGTTTGCAACGAGCGGGTTTGAGTTCCGAGGAAATCGGACATCTTAAAAAAGCTTTCCGTCTTCTCTACCGTTCCGATAAAACGCTTCAAGAAGCCTTAGAGCAACTGGAATTGCTGCCTCATAACGAATATATCCAGCACTTTCATCGCTTTTTACAGTCCTCTATCTCCGGCGAAGGACGGCGAGGGCCAATTCCGGGGAGATGAGAGAGTATGGGAAGTGTGGGAGACTTTTGAGACGGGGAGACGGGGAGACGGGAGACAAGGAGACAAGGGGAGAAAACTAATCACTAACTACTAACTACTCCTCAATCCAAAATCCTTTCATCTCCAATTACCAATCACCAATAACGGCATGCGCATTTTTATCAGTACGGGCGAGGTTTCTGGAGATTTGCAAGGGGCAATGCTAGTCGATGCCCTGAAACGCCAGGCAAAAGCCAGGAATATAGAATTAGAAATTGTTGCCTTGGGAGGCGATCGCATGGCAGCAGCAGGGGCGAAACTGTTGGAAAATACGACGGCAATTGGTTCTATAGGACCGATCGAATCTTTGCCCTTTGTTTTACCGACCCTAAAAATTCAGCATCGTGCCAAACAAGATTTGCAACAAAATCCACCCGATTTATTAATATTAATTGATTATCTCGAACCTAATTTAGCGATTGGCAGTTACGTTCGTCAGCATTTGCCGCAAATTCCTATTGTTTATTATATTGCCCCTCAAGATTGGGTTTGGGCACCTTTACTAGAAAATAACCAAGGATTATTTAAACTTACTAACCAAATACTGACCCAGAAAAGCAAGCAATTGGTTCAAATCATAGACCGATTGTTGGCAATTTTTCCAGGAGAGGCTCGTTATTTTCAGGAGAAAGGCGTGTTGGTCAGTTGGGTAGGTCATCCCTTGTTAGATCGCATTGAGACGGCACCGAGTCGCGAACAAGCACGTCAATTGTTGGGAATCGAACCAGATCGACTAGCCATTGCCCTTCTTCCCGCTTCCCGCAAGCAAGAGTTGAAATATCTTCTCCCCGTCATCTGCGAGGCAGCTAAACAAATACAAGCTAAATTACCTCAAGTTCATTTCTGGATTCCCCTCTCTTTAGAAGCTTATCGCAGCGCGATCGCAGCGGTGGTTAAAGACTATGGTTTGCAAGCAACTTTACTTGAGGGCAAGACGCTAGAAGCAATCGCCGCCGCCGATTTAGCCATTACCAAGTCGGGAACGGTTAATCTCGAAATCGCCTTACTCAACGTCCCTCAAGTGGTTCTCTATCGGGTTAGCCCCATCACGATCTGGATTGCCCGCAATTTACTGAATTTTTCCATTCCCTTCATGTCGCCGCCCAATTTGGTCGTCATGAAGTCTATCGTGCCAGAACTTTTCCAAGAAGAAGCGACTCCAGAACGGATCGTTCGAGAATCGCTTGAACTGTTGTTAAATCGCGATCGCCGCCAGCAAACTTTAGCCGATTACGCACAAATGCGTGCTTGTTTGGGAGAAGTGGGAGTTTGCGATCGCGCCGCCAATGAAATTTTAGAATTCGCCAGCCATTTGCATGCCGATTAGCGATTGCTCAAACGGTGGATGGATTCGGCAGAAAGTCATCCGGAAAATAGCCACCTGGAGAGTTTCTAAAACTCGTCAACGACTTAAACAACAGTAAATATCCTGAGATCTTGTACCTTTGGCATCAACGCCTAGAACTTTAGTTCTAGGCTCAAAGCGCAACTCGATTAAAATCGACTGAAATTCCTATCGAGTCTTCTTTAGAAGACTTTTTCGATCGCCCAGGAAATTCATTACAAGAGCAGTTGTTGGGAATAGTGCAAGATCTCATTTTAAACAGACTTAACTTTTCTTGCAGTCAGATTTATCTGACTTGAGCTATCAGCCAAGAAATTTATTTCTTGGTAGATGAAAAGCTGGTGCAAGATTTAAGTATAGGGAGCATCCTAAATAGGTAATTGTAGTGCGAGCATCTTGCTCGCGAACCGGCTTTAGCGGGCAAGACGTAAAGCGTCCCGAGCAAAAGCGAAGGAGCTTTAGAAGTACCTTTCAAAATCCTTTCATCCAAAATGCTATCAGATGTTTCGCTTCGCTCTCGCTAAGCTCAACATGACGAAATTGCAGAAGATCTTCGACATTCTATACTTTTGGGATTCTAAGACAGACCTAGTTGAGTGACAAAACTCAAATCGTCCTCACCCCAACCCCTCTCCCAGAACGGGATAGGAGCTTTTAACTTAAGACTTTGGACTGAAGTCCCTTCACCTCTTGTGGGAGAAGGGATTTAGGGATGAGGGGACAAAGATTTGTCACTCAACCAGAAGACAGACTTCATTTTTTCATATTTTTTTGAGGATAAATTTCATCTCTTTATTCAGCGCAACCATAGACGCGATCGCAATAATAATAAGTTGTCAAAAAAAGCAAACTAGAATCTTAACTTTTTTTATAATTATTCGCTGGAATAATACAAACATTCATTTATATAATCTTAATTGCATATTTGAAGTGCAAATTAAAATTCACAAATCTGGCTGACTCAGTCTTTTTAAAGCAATTGGCAAAAAATCATTTTGCGATCGAGCTTCAAAAAGGACTGTTGCGTGGCTAGCTTGGGTGAAGAAAGAGAGTTTTGATTGGTAATCCATAGTGTTTGAGCAATTGGAGCTATTACTACATGTTTTTTGTGGGTGAGACCGTTATCTTTATCGATTCTGCTGTTAAGGACTATCAAAGCCTAGTCAGCGGTATTGTTCCCGGAACAAAAGTTTTTATCCTCGACTCTGGCTCGGATGGAGTTGAGCAAATTACAAGAATTCTCAAGAAATTTTCTAATGTCGCCGCGCTTCACATTATCTCTCACGGCTCTCCTGGCTGCTTGTATCTGGGCAACAGCCAACTGAGCTTGGATACCCTAAACCGCTACAGCCAACAGCTTCAATCTTGGTCGTCTCCTAACCTTCTCCTCTACGGTTGTAACGTAGCTGCTGGGGATGCGGGCGACGAGTTTATTGAAAAGCTCCATCGCCTCACGGGAGCTTCTGTTGCTGCCTCAAGTACTCCCATCGGTCATCAAACCCTTGGAGGCAATTGGCATTTAGATAAGCGCCTGGGAGCCATTGCAGTTTCAATCCCTATTCGCGAGGAGGTTCGTAGTGGCTGGAAAGGCTTGCTTCAACAGCTTCTCATTACAGTAACGAGCGACCCAGTAGTTGCCCCAGACGGACTCTCGGCTACCTATCAGAATGTCGGTAACGTCAACGGCACCTCTGTTGATTTAAGGGGAACGATCGTCTCCGCAAATCCTTCAGGAGGGCTTACATGGACGCGGGCGACTAATCCTAATGATATTAGGCTCATAATCGATTCTGGCTCTACTGGAAGGCAAGTTACCATTCTCTGGGAGATCTTCGAGGCAGGGACTACTAACCCAATCTTTGCTAATACCACTTTTACGATTGCGGATTTAGATGGGAACAGCACGACCGATCCGATAGAAAGGATATCGGCTGCCCCAAATAGATACTCAGTCAATACCCCTACGAATTTAGTCGTGACCACTGTACAGGGTGTGGTACAAGCTCAGGGCAGTGCAAATGAGAACGGCGGACCTACGTCTGCAATCAATTATGAATGGGATAATGTCTCCTCATGGCAAGTCACGTATAACGCTATCAAAAATGGAGGACGTTTCTTCGACATAGACGGCAATTTGGAGTACGTCTTTTCTAACCCCGTAACAATTACCGTCCCTGTCGCCAATAACGATAATTTTTCCACGAACGAAGATAACTCGGTCAGTGGAAATGTTTTAGCCGATAACGGCAATGGTGCAGATAGCGATCCTAATTCAAATCCCCTGACAGTTACTGCGGTTAATGGGACTGCCGTTAGTTCGGGCACGCCTACCACGATTACCCTTGGTTCCGGCACTTCGGTCACGATGAATGCCGACGGAACTTTCTCCTACAATCCCAACAATGCTTATCAAACCCTCGCGGTTGGTCAAACAGCTACCGAGACGTTTCAATATACTATCTCGAACGGTGCGGGTGGGGGTACAAATACTGCGACAGTTAACGTTGCGATCGCGGGCGTTAACGATCCGCCCGTCAACAATCTTCAGAGTGCTACAGGGACTATTAACGAGGACAATCCTCTCACTTTCAACAGTGCCAATAGCAACCGGATTAGCATTACCGATGTCGATGCTAACTCCAGCCCAACAGTAACCCTTACTGCCAGTAACGGTATCCTGACGCTAGGCAGTACTGCTAACGTTACCGTCACTGGCAATGGCACGGACACTGTAACCGTCAGCGGTCCACTAGCAGATGTTAATAATGCCCTCAATGGACTTATCTTTACCCCAAGTCCCAACTTCAATGGTTCGGCTAGCATTCAAATCCAAACTGACGATGGCAACGGTGGCACTGATACCGACAGCATTGCCATCACCGTCAACGCCCAGCCCGACCCGCCCGCTCTCGACCTCAACGGCAGCGCCAGCGGTCAAAACTTCAGTAATACCGTTATTGGAAGCGGCATTGCCGTAAACATTGCCAGTCCTACAGAAGCGACGGCTACTGACCCCGACGGCGACGAGGTTCAAACAATAACCATTGCCCTGTCTGGCGTAGCCGATGGAGCTAATGAAATTCTAACCATCGGCGGAACAGCAGTTCCTCTAGTCGATGGCAGCGCTAGTGGTACGGCAGGAAATACGCCTATTGATATCTCCGTTAGCAGCAGTACGATTACTATTACCAAACAAGGCGGGGGGATTATTCCCAATGCCGATTTCACAGCTTTGTTGCGGGGCATTACCTACCAAAACAATAAGCCAACGCCAACAGATGGCGATCGCGTTTTCACTTTTACTGCCAATGACGGAACCGCAACCAGTAGCCCCGTTACCAGCACTATCAACGTTAGTGCAGATACCGATGGAGACGGCATTATCAATGTCAATGACCTCGACGACGATAATGATGGCATTCCTGATGCCGTCGAGCAAAATGGAGATCCTAACCGTGACACGGACGGCGACGGGATTATCGACAGTATCGACCTCGATAGCGACAACGACGGCATTACCGATCTACGCGAAAGCGGTCTGAGCGATGCTCAAATCGCAGCTCTCGATAGCAATAATGATGGAATTATAGACTCTGGCTTCGGAGCCAACGGTCTTGCCGATGCCGTTGAAACTACTTCCGACTCCGGCAGTCTCAACTATACCCTTGCCAGTAGCGACGGCGATGGAGTTCCAGATTTCCAAGACTTAGATAGCGATGGCGACGGTCTTTTCGATTTGCTCGAAGCAGGCGGAACCGATACCGACAATAATGGCGAGATAGATAATTTTAGCGACGGAAATGCTAACGGACTGGGAGACAGCGTCGATCCGAGTTCAGGAGGTACGCCTCTACCCGTGCTTAATACAGATGGCGACGGCGTAGCCAATTATCGCGACCTCGACAGCGATAATGACGGCATCTTAGATAACACCGAGCAAAACGGAGATCCGAATCGCGATACGGACGGCGACGGGATTCTCGACAACCTCGACCTCGACAGTGACAACGACGGCATTAGCGATCTCGTCGAAGCCGGCGGAGTTGATACTAACGGCGACGGAATTGTCGATAACTTCAGCGACAGCAACGGCAATGGACTGGCAGACAGCGTTGACCCAGCGGCGGGAGGAACAGCCCTGTCTGTGCCCGACACAGATGGCGATGGAATCAGCGATTTTCAAGACCTTGACAGCGATAACGACGGCATTGCCGATGTAATCGAAGCCGGCGAAGTTGATACTAACGGTGATGGAATTATCGATAGCTTCAGCGATAGTAATGGCAACGGATTAGCCGATGGCATAGAGGGATCTCCGTTGCCCGTCCCCGATACCGACGGCGATGGCGTCAGAGATTTCCAAGACCTCGATAGCGACAATGACGGCATTGCCGATCTCGTCGAAGCCGGCGGCATCGACGCTAACGGCGATGGCATTTTAGATAACCTCAGCGACAGTAACAGCGACGGGTTGGCAGATCTCGTCGATTCCAAAACGGGAGGAGTACCCCTATCCCTTCCCGATACCGACGGCGATGGAGTCAGAGATTTTCAAGACCTCGACAGCGACAACGACGGCATTAGCGATCTCGTCGAAGCGGGAGGCATCGACGCTAACGGCGACGGAATTATCGACAACTTCAGCGATAGCAATGGCAACGGATTAGCCGACAGCGTCGATCCAACCACCAATGGCACGCCCCTGTCCGCGCCCGACAGCGACGGCGATGGCATCAGAGATTTCCAAGACCTCGACAGCGACGGCGACGGACAGTTCGACCTCGTCGAAGCCGGCGGAGTCGATGCCAACAATGACGGCCAAGTGGATAACTTCAGCGACAGCAACGGCGACGGACTAGCCGATAGCGTCGATCCGGCAACAGGAGGGGTGCCCCTCAATCCCAACCTCGACCAAGACGGCAATGGACTAGCCGACCGCCTAGATAATGGAGACTTTGATAGGGATGGCATTCCCGATAGCGCCGACCTCGACGACGACAACGACGGCATTTTAGATAGCATCGAACAACAAGGAGATCCTACCAGAGACACCGACGGCGATGGGATTCCCGACAGTTTCGACCTCGACAGCGACAACGACGGCATTAGCGATCTCGTCGAGGCGGGCGGAGTTGATGCTAACGGCGACGGAATTGTCGATAACTTCAGCGATAGCAATGGGAATGGAGTAGCCGACAGCGTAGAAGGATCTCCGTTGCCCGCACCCGACACCGATGGCGATGGCGTCAGAGATTTTCAAGACCTCGACAGCGATAACGACGGCATTACCGATGTCATAGAAGCCGGAGGCATCGACGCTAACGGCGATGGCATTATCGATAATTTCATCGATAGTAACCGAGACGGTATAGCAGACAGAGTTAGCTCATCAACTGGAGGCACTCCCTTATCCGTACCCGATACAGACGGCGATGGCATCAGAGATTTTCGCGATCGCGATAGCGACAACGATGGCGTTGCCGATCTCGTCGAAGCGGGCGGAGTTGATACTAACGGCGATGGCATTGTCGATAATTTCAGTGACAGCAACGGCGATGGACTCGCAGATAGCATCGATCCCAAAACGGGCGGGGTGCCTCTCAATCCCAGCCTCGACAGCAATGGCAATGGACTAGCCGACCGCCTAGATAATGGAGACTTTGATGGGGATGGCATTCCCGATAGCGCCGACCTCGACGACGACAACGACGGCATTTTAGATAGCATCGAACAACAAGGAGATCCTACCAGAGACACCGACGGCGATGGGATTCCCGACAGTTTCGACCTCGACAGCGACAACGACGGCATTAGCGATCTCGTCGAGGCGGGCGGAGTTGATGCTAACGGCGACGGCAGAATAGATAACTTCAACGATAGCAACGGCAATGGTTTAGCCGATAGCGTCGATCCGGCTGCTGGAGGAACAGCCTTGCCCGTGCCCGACAGCGACGGCGATGGCGTCAGCGATTTCCGCGATCGCGACAGCGACAACGACGGCATTACCGACGTTATAGAAGCAGGAGGCATCGATGCTAACGGCGACGGAATTATCGACAACTTCATCGATAGCAACGGCGATGGACTAGCTGACAGCGTCGATCCAACCACCAATGGCACGCCCCTGTCCGCGCCCGACAGCGACGGCGATGGCATCAGAGATTTCCAAGACCTCGACAGCGACGGCGACGGACAGTTCGACCTCGTCGAAGCCGGCGGAGTCGATGCCAACAATGACGGCCAAGTGGATAACTTCAGCGACAGCAACGGCGACGGACTAGCCGATAGCGTCGATCCGGCAACAGGAGGGGTGCCCCTCAATCCCAACCTCGACCAAGACGGCAACGGCATCCCCGATCGCACTGATAATCGCCTTCCCGATCGAGACTCTAATCCCCCCCTAGTCCAAGCCGCAGACGATCGCGGCAGGGCGCTTAGGGATACGCCGATTTTCCTCAACGTTCTCAATAACGATGCTGAGGGACTAAGAATTAGCTCGATTACCAATCCAGCCAACGGGACCGTTACCATTAACGACAACGGCACGCCCAACGACCCTACAGACGACTTCCTCGTCTATACGCCCAATCCTGGCTTCACAGGCAGCGATAGCTTTAGCTATACCGCCAGAGATGCTCAAGGTAACGAGTTTACCGCTAACGTGGCTGTCGCCGTCAGAAATCCCTCTCCTGCCAAAGACGACAGTATTGCCACGCCGCCGAACGAACCCGTTAATATTCGAGTTCTCGACAACGATAGCAGGGGACTGAGGATCGGTTCGGTTACCAACCCAGCCAACGGAACCGTTACCATCAATGACAATGGTACTCCCAACGATCCCAGCGACGACTTTCTCGTCTATACGCCCAATCCCGGTTTTGAAGGGAAAGACGAATTTACTTACACCGCGATCGATGCGTTGGGCAATTCTTATGAAGCGATTGTTTCTGTCAAGGTAGACCCCAATCGACCCAATGCTGCCGATGACGATGTTTCTGTCATTCCTGGTGCAGGCATATTCATTAACGTCTTGGGCAACGACAGCGATCCCAACCGACAAGCCTTGCGCATCGTCAGCGTGACGCAAGGGCTGCGAGGGACGGTCAGGATCGATGACAATGGCACGCCCGACGATCCCAGCGACGATCGCCTTTTCTACGCGCCTAACAACCAGGGAGAAAGCGTTTTTAGCCTCAATCGATCGGGCAATCGAGGTCTATTCTCCATCAGAGGTAACTTCCAACCGTTCACCGATACCTTCTCCTACACCGTTAGCGATCCCGACGGTAACGAAGAAACCGCGACGGTCAACGTCAATGTAGCGCCCGAAGTGCGGCTCAAATTTACTCTCACTGAAAACCAGGCAGATTTAGTCAGCGAGGTAGGCTTCTTTGCAGTCGATGATGAAAACGGTACCATTGACGGCATTGCTCCGGGCGAAGCGGGTTACGTAGAGACGGCACTGCGATCGGGTCGCGTTATCTTCTCCTCCTTGAGTGGGTATTCCCAATTGTTCGGCGAAAATCCCACCCGCATCATGGAAGGCTTCCGATCTGACGACCTCCTGAATTTCTTCTTCGTACAGGATAGTACTGTCGATGCAACTCTCGCTCGCATCGATGCAGGCGAGATTCCCGATAACGTCTTCTTTGCTACGGCTGAAGCCAATAACGATAATTTCAACCATCTCGAAGTCGGTAAAGTCGAGGGTGCTTTCTCTCTCGGTTGGGAAGATCGCGGTCGGAGGAGCGATCGCGACTTTAACGACATGCGGCTGACCGTGGAAGTGACCGACAAACCCGTTCCCATCGGCAGTAAACTGCAAGGAGATGGTCAACGGGAACTGCTGGATTTGAGCGAGTTGACTGGGCAAACCTTGCAAGCTCAGATATCTATCTTCCAAGAAGCTTCCTACGACAATATTGTAGGTCTTTATCGCCTAGAAGATGCTACTGGAGCGGTGCGCGATCCCCTAACCGGCGCTTTGATAACTCCAGGTCAGCCAGGGTATGCAGAGGCGGCGCTAGCTCAAAATGTCGGTCAGTTTGACAAAGACACGACTTCTGCGACAGTCAATATTGAAGGCGGTATTTTCTATGCACCCTATATTCTTGCTGACGGTTTCCAATCGCAAGCTTACTTCCCCTTCCTAGCGTCAAATGCGGATGGCTTCGATCATCTGCGATTGCTCGGAGACAATACCTTCGGTTTCGAGGATCTCGTCAATGGCGGCGATGCCGACTATAACGATGCGGTTATCCGAGTCGCGATTATGCCTATCTAAGCCAGGATGAAGTTCCTAGCTGATAGCCAAAGTCCTCTTAAGAGGACTTTGGCTATCGTCATAGAATTGGTGGAAAGGTGCAAGCTTTGAGTATCGATGACAAGAGGCGGCTTCAAATGCGATCGCCGCTTCGATTTTTGGCAACGATCGCACAACTGCACAACTGGACTGGCAGTTAATACCATTTTCATTCATTAATGACACAGAGAGTCGATCTCTCTCACCCCCAACTCCTCTCCCTATTTGGGAGAGGGGAGAAGAATGCCGATCGCGAAAACCTGAAAATTGGTATAAGCCAATTCTCGTCAGCCTCTTGCATAATAAGAATAGACCTCCTGCTTTCAAGCACAAAATTTAATTTCCCTTTCCCAACTTCAGCAAGAAGTCTAATATCCGCGCGATCGCGCCAGGAAATTCTCTAGCCCTATCGAATCTTTTATGTCCTCAGATTACATTCTCTTTGCCCAACACGGATGGGCAGATACCAACCGCGCGATCGCTCAATTTGCCAAAAAAGCCTTAGCCACGCCAAAAACTCTCGTTATTGCTCCCAATCTGGGCTATTTGAAAACCTGGCTGTGGATCGAACCCCTCATCGAGCATGTCGCACGAGTTGCAATCGAGACAGTTGCCAGCTATCCCGACGCCTCCATTAGGATTGTCGGTCATTCAATGGGTGGCTTAATTTGGCTCGAAGTTCTCGATCGCTACCCGAAACTGCGATCGAAGGTAGAGTCATTAGTATTAGTTGCCTCTCCGGTGGGAGGAGCAGATCTTGCCCGCGCGATCGATCCGCTAGGCATCGGTATTGGCATCGCAAGGGATTTGGGCATCAATCGCAGAGCGATCGCGCAACGAATCGCCGCAAAAATTCCAACGCTAGTCATCGCTGGAGATATCGACAGCGGTAGCGATGGCACGATTGCCGTCGAGACAACTAAGTTCGATCCCGTCAAGTTTGTCTGTCTAAAAGGAATCTCTCACGCCGCCCTGAAAAATCATCCCGATCTAGTAGATCTCATTCGCGATTTTTGGGCTAATCCGCTCGTAACGGTCGCTCCAAAACCCGATTTCTCAAAACACTTAATTCAACGCTTGCAATCGCTTCCAGGGATGACGGATACCCATCCCAGAGATTTCTGGCGATCGAAGATCCATATCACTTTCAACAATGGCATTACGATTCGAACTTGGAACAATCCATTGCAAATCCAGCATATTTTTGTAGCCGATCGCGAGGAAAACTGTCTCTACAGCGGTTTCGTCGGTTGGCTGCACGACCAAGCTTTACGCATGATGTTAGCCGAGATCCAAAAAGAAGTTCATCAGTAACCAGTTTTTTGATTTTGGATTTTCGATTTTGGCGAAGCCGCCGCACGCTCCTTGAACCGCTTCAAGGAGAACGGCGGATTTTGGATTGGAGATGAAAGGATTTTAGATCTTGGATTGGGGATTAGTTAGTAGTTAGTGGTTAGTCGTTAATTATCTCCCCACACTCCCTAGTCCCTTTCAATCCTGCTGGTGGGAAAATTGATAAGCCCCTGCCACAGAAAGCGCGATCGCGGCAATCAGTAAGATAGGAAGGGAATACCAAGGGAATTGAGACAAGGAAGAATACGCCGCCGCACGCAAACCGACGCTGGTATAGGTTAGAGGCAGGCAATAGACTATTATTTTAAGGGCGACTGGCAAGGTAGTGGGATCGAAGAAGGTTCCACCTAAGAAGGACATGGGAACGATCAGAAAATTGTTGTAAAGTCCTACGCTTTCGAGAGACTTAACTCGCAATCCTATAATTACTCCCAACCCTGCGAAAACGGCACAATTGAGCGTTAGTAGCAACAAAAATAAAGGATTGAGAAAACTACCGATTTTTCCAGTAAACAGCACTGCCACCAAAATAACCGAACCCGAAGTCATCAGTCCCCGCGCGATTCCTGCCAACATTTTGCCAAGATGTAAGGCAAGCGGATGTACTGGCAGAAGCAAGATTTCCTCAAAGGTTTTAGTAAAAAGGCGTTCTCCGCAAATTGAAAAAGTCGTGCCTCCAAAGCTGATGGTCATAGAAGACAGCGCGACCATTCCTGGCAAAATAAACTCTAGGTAATTATCTCCTACTGGCGGTTTCATTGCGCGATCGAGGACGCCGCCCAATCCCAAACCGAAGGCGAAAATGTAAATTAAAGGCGAGATTAATCCCGTTGAAGCGATTTGCACGATGCGCGATCGCAACTTCAACCATTCTCCCCAAAAGACGGTTAGGCTATCTGCTAGGATCGTTGGTAATTGCGGGTCTTTTATCGGTTTGCTCGAATTATGGCTCAGTGGTGGTAACGGTTGTGATTTCACGGGTAATAGTCAATCTCAAATTGTTAATATTACTTAATATTTAACCAGAACCAAAAAAACTTTTTAAATTTTTGATCTTAATGACCTTTGCCAGAAGTCTATTGAGATGTTTCGCTTCGCTCAACATGACATTCTATACTTTTAGGATAACCGGTTAGGGTAGAGCGAGATCGGACAGATATTATTTTTCCAATTGTTGTAGTGACGTAAAAGGAGATTGCCATAAAACTTCCAAAAATGAGTCAATACCATTGGTACTACGAAATTCTTGGACTTATCCCAAATGCCTCTCCAGAAGAGGTTAAAAAAGCTTATCGCCAGCTTGCCAAAACTTGGCATCCAGATCGCTTTCCCAATAACTCTCGGGAACAAAAAGAGGCGGCAGAGAAATTTAAAAAAATTCTCGAAGCCTATGAGGTACTGAGGAATTATCAACCAAGCGTAAATTCTTCAACAACTGCGTCAACTTCAAAAGTTGGATCGAAATTTTCGACTCAGCGATCGACTCCCGAAACTCACTATCAAGAGGGAGTTAACTATGCCCAAAAAGAACTTTATCAAGACGCGATCGCGGAATTTTCTGTCGCCATTCGTCTCGATTCCAATTGTATTAAAGCCTATCAATATCGCGGCTTTATTTTCTCTAAATTAGGCTTTGAAAGAAGAGCTGAAGCCGATCTAAAAAAAGCAGCAGAATTAAAGTTAAAAAAGCAATATTGAGAAGTGTCCGAGCGATCGCAATTTTCTAGTCAGTGGCAGCAGCGATAAAAGTATTAAAATCTGGTATTTAAAAACTAAAAATGTTCGCACTCTCGGTAACTGGTTTTCTAATCATGCAGATGAAGTTTTGTCTGTAGCAATTAGTCCCGACGGAAAAACCCTGGTTAGCAGTAGTGCTGACAAAACAGTAAAAATTTGGCAGCTAAGTACGGGAAAAGAACTTTATGAACTGAGGGGATATTCTGCTGAAATTTCATCAGTTACCATCAGTCCAAATGGAACAATCGCGCGATTAAATTATGGGATCTGGCAACGGGAAGAGAAATTGCTACTTTAAGCGGACATACAGACAGAGTTTCTGCGGTTACTTTCAGTTCAGATGGGAAAACTTTAATTAGTGGGAGTTGGGATAAGACGATTAAGCTCTGGAAAATTAATAATACTCAAGAAATATGCACTCTCAAAGGACATTCAGACGAAGTTATGTCGATTGCGATTAGTCCAGATGGAAAAACAATTATCAGTGGCAACGCCGACTATTTTATTAAAATTTGGCAGCAAATTGATTAGTAAAGGCAACTGTTGTTGGTAGTTTCTGTTGCAAAAAGTAAAGATTTTTGAGAATAAAAAGGGCGGGGATTGCCCGCCCAAATCCTTAATTAGACAGATCTTTCACCTGCGCAACCAACTGAGCTACAACATCTTGAGCGCTGCCGAAGAGCATTAGAGTCTTATCCTTGTAAAATAACTCATTATCAACTCCGGCAAAACCTGTCCTCATGCTGCGCTTGATGACGATCGCATGTTGCGCCTTATCTACATCTAGGATTGGCATTCCGTAGATAGGGCTACTTGTATCGTGTCGAGCGGCTGGGTTGACAACATCATTCGCGCCGATAATTAAAGCGACATCGGTGCGATCGAATTCGGGGTTGATATCATCCATATCGTAGAGTTGGGTGTAGGGGACATTTGCCTCTGCCAATAACACGTTCATATGTCCCGGCATTCGTCCCGCAACGGGGTGAATGGCATATTTAACCTCTACGCCCATTTTTTCCAAGCAATCGGCAAGTTCTCGAACTCCATGCTGTGCCTGAGCTACTGCCATCCCATAACCGGGAACGATGACAACAGAACGGGCATAGCCCAACATCATTGCCCCTTCTTCAGGATCGACAGAGCGAACGACTTTATCCTGCTGCGCTCCCGATCCGCCAGCAACAACCGTGCCATCGCTACCAAACGCACCAAAGAGAACGTTGGTAAGAGAGCGGTTCATGGCTTTACACATGATTTCGGTCAAGATGATGCCAGAAGCTCCCACCAAAGCACCAGCGACGATGAGCATATTATTCGCCAAGATAAAGCCCGCCGCACTAGCAGCCAACCCGGAGAAGGAGTTCAACAGCGAGACGACCACTGGCATATCAGCGCCGCCGATGGGCAGAACGAACATAACGCCAAGTACCAGAGAAATCCCGACCAAAGTTAGGAAAACTGCTAGATTTTCTGGGCGAACCAGCAGGTAGCCGCTACTGACTAGGAAGCTAATGAGAAGAAAAGTATTGAAAGGCTGCTGGAAGGGAAAAGTCACAGGGGCGCCAGTAACAAGCTCTTGTAACTTGGCGAATGCCATGACGCTACCTGTAAACGTCACGCCGCCGATTAAAACCCCCAGAATGGCAATAATCGTAGCATCTAGCGGCACGGTGCCAGTGGTTTTGAGTAGTCGCCAAAATTCGCCGACAGAAACCAGTGCCGAGGCTGCACCGCCCACGCCGTTGAAAATCCCGACCATCTGGGGCATGGCAGTCATGGCAACTTTTTGGGCAGAAATTGCTCCAATCAGAGAGCCAATGACGATACCTACTAAAATCATCTGATAGCTCAGGATCGACTGATGGAGCAGAGTGGCAACGATCGCGATTAACATGCCGACTCCCGCCACTACATTCCCCTGACGAGCCGTGGCAGGCGAACCGAGTTGTTTCAAGCCCAGGATAAACAGAGCCGCCGCTGTTAGATAAGCCAGCTCGATCCCGGTTAATAAATAGTCGCTCATGCTTTCGCCTCCTTCTTCTTAAACATTTGCAGCATTCGGTCTGTTACCCAAAAGCCGCCTACGACGTTGATGGTTGCCAAAATGACGGCAATGAAGCCTAAAATCGTTACCAGGCTCCATTCCTTGGCTCCAGTCATGAGTAATGCCCCGACGATGGAGATGCCGGAGATTGCATTCGATCCTGACATGAGAGGCGTATGTAGCGTTGGCGGAACTTTGTTAATTACTTCAAAACCAACAAATGATGCCAACACGAATACAACGATACCTGTAAGTAATTCTGGACTCATAGACCCTTTCATTCCTTTGTCTGTCAATGATTTTGTTGTCCCTGAGAGGCTAAACGGGGATTGACAAAGCCTCGCGAACTCGCGAATTGCGAATTTCTCCTGCATGGGTCACACAGGCGCTATCGATAATGTCATCCGCAAAATCGAGTTTTAACTCGCCATCTTTGACGAGGTACTGCACCAAGGTCAGTACATTCTTGGCATACATCTGACTGGCATCAACGGGCACGGAAGCGGGCAGATTAATCGGGCCGATGATGGTAACGCCATGTTGCGTGACATCTTTGCCCGGTTCGGTGTAGGCACAGTTCCCACCTTGTTCGGCAGCGATATCCACGATGACAGAACCCGGTTTCATCTGAGCAACCATCGATTCGGTAACAATTAGAGGCGCTCGCTTGCCAGGAACCTGTGCTGTGGTGATGACGACATCAGCTCGTTTGACGTGTTCGGTCAGGACTTCGCGAACTCGTTCTTGGCTGGCAGTCGAAACTTCTTTGGCATAGCCACCGTCTGCCACCGCGTCTTCTTCTAAAGTAATGTCGATGAATTTAGCGCCGACGCTTTGGACTTCTTCTTTGACTGCCGGACGGATATCAAAGGCTTCTACCACGGCTCCCAAACGGCGGGCAGTCGCGATCGCCTGCAACCCGGCTACCCCTGCGCCGATAACTAATACTTTGGCAGGGGGAATGGTTCCTGCGGCGGTGGTCATCATGGGAAAGATTCTGGGCAAATAGGCAGCAGCTAGCAAGGTAGCTTTGTAGCCAGCAATATTAGCTTGAGATGACAGCGCATCCATACTTTGAGCGCGACTGGTGCGGGGAATTAGCTCTAGGCTAAACGCAGTAATTTGGCGATCGGCTAATTTTTTGATGCCAGCGGGATCGCCTAGCGGATCGAGCATTCCGAGTAAAGCTGCCCCGGGTTTGAGCCAATTAATTTCTGGCTGTCCGTCTCGTTCGCTGGGAGGGGAAACTTTGAGCAGGAGATCGGCTTCTCCCCAAAGTTGGGCAGGATCGGCAATTAGTTTAGCGCCAGTCGCTTCATAGGCAGCGTCAGAGAAGTGCGCTCCCGCACCCGCTCCAGTCTGAACTAAGACTTCAAAACCTCCTTTGACTAATCGAGCGACGGTATCTGGTACTAACGCCACCCGAAATTCTCCAATTTCAATTTCTTTGGCAATAGCTATCTTCATGGTTTTTCCTTTTTTTGACAGATCGATTCATCTCCCTTCTTTTAAAGACGAGAAGAAAGGAAATTTTGGGTTATTAAGCTACTCCTCTCACCATACAAGCTAAACCGATAAGCTATAGTTATCTCACTTTCTGAAACTAGGGTTTCACGATTAATGGTGGCTGAAAGTTCACACGCAACTTTTTTATAAAGGATTAATTTTTCTGGAATTGAGTTATGAAGATCGATAAAAAGCCACCCCTAACGACGGAAGTGGCTTAGTAAAAAAATAAAAATTTATTTAAAACTGGATTAGCTTAGCGATTGAGTTTCGCTTTCATCAATTTCTTTTTTGACGGCTTGACTGACAATTTGCTTGACTATTTTGATAAGTTCGTGCCAAGAAGCATCGTTGCGAGGAATTTCGCTTTGATACATCCAAAGCCAATCTAACAGCTCTTGTAGGGCTTCTCTAGCTTCTTGGATTTCCTGGCGTTCGGGCGGCAGAAGCGGCGTGGAAAATCTAGCGGGGTCTTTCCGAACCACTTCTAGCGCTTCGCGAACAGTGGCTGTAATTAACTGTTGCATTTCTTTTTGACCCCGTTGTTTTTGCCAAGCTAAACCTTCTTCGCTCGAAGCGTAGAGAGAGGGCAAACGATTGAGAGCATAGGTTGCTACCTCGACTTGATTGACTAACTCTTTGATTTGAGCCGAACAAGGCTCTAGTTGTTTTTTGATTTCTTGGGCAACTAGCAACTCCATCGCGTTTTTGTTAGACTGCGAAACGACGCGCTCGGACTGAGAAGCCAGATAATCTAAGATTGAATCCATCGCTCGAATGATTTTTTTATGTCACATTAGCGTTAGTATGCCCGAAGCGAGGAAAAAAATTGCGATCGCCAGCGATTTCTCTTCCCAGCCAAGCTTTTAGCTACCCTAAAAAATTTGTCAGATAAAAATCATGCTAGATTTTATATCGGTTTTGAATTTTTCCCACCATCATTGCATTGCCATCTGCGCTTTTCTCGTTCCAGCCAATCTGCTGATAACTTTACAAACTTTAGCGATGGTTTTACTGACTCGCCCTCAATCTCATATTCGTTGGTCGGTAGCGATCGCGGCTTGCTTGGCTTCGATCCTAGTCCTGCACGTGGGAACTTGGTTTGCCATCGGGGTTGTTACCCCCGTCACGTTTATTTTGCTGGGATTGGCGAGTACTTGTTTGACTCTAAACCTTTGGACGGCTAACTATCCATCTACTTTCCAACGCTTGTTGAGAATGGCTCCGAGCATATTAACGTGAATTGTTTTGGTTACGAAGGTACTGCCAAACATTGCTGGTAAATTACTTTAGCGGCTCGATGCACGAGCGAATGCCGAGCGACTAATCCTTGGAGATCGTCGGCGTATCCCCCGCCAATGACGCAAGCAACGGGGCAGCCAGCTGCCAAACAGGTAGTCAAAACCTGCATTTCGCGGCGATAAATTCCCAGATCCGTTAGGGCTAATTTCCCCAGGCGATCGCTCGCATGAATGTCTACGCCAGCATCGTAAAACACCAAATCGGGTTGAACTTGGGAGAGTACATCGGGGAGATATTTAGCCAGGACGTGTAAATAGCCGTCATCATCCAAACCAACGGGTAGCGGCACGTCGAGATCGCTTTTTTGCTTGTTATTGGGGAAATTCGCTTCGCAATGCATCGAGAAAGTAAAAACGCTGGGATCGTCTTGAAAGATACAAGCCGTTCCATCGCCTTGATGAACGTCTAAATCGACAATGAGGACTTTTTTGACCAGTCCGAGTTGTTGCAAGACGCGAGTTGCGATCGCCAAATCGTTAAAAATACAAAACCCCGAACCATAACCCGGAAAAGCATGGTGGGTTCCCCCTGCCGTATTGCAAGCCAATCCATATTGCAAAGCCAGTTGAGCTGTCAGAATCGTTCCGCCGACCGCAACACAAGTCCGATTGGCTAAAGCGGGACTCCAAGGCAACCCGATGCGGCGCTGTGCCTTCGGATCTAGCGTTCCCTCGCAATAGGCTCGCACGTATTCTGGTAAATGTACTAATTCAATTAACTCCCGCGACGGGACTTCTGGATGGTAAACGCAGTCGAGTTGAGCGATACCGTCGGCGAGTAGCAATTCGTAAAGGAGTTTGAATTTAGACATCGGAAAGCGATGTCCCTCTGGCAATGGCGCAACGTAGTCTGGATGGTAGACGATCGGTAAACTCATTCTTACAGAAAATATCAACTAAATAATATTAAATCCCCTAGTTGAGTGACAAAACTCAAATTGCCCTCACCCCAACCCCTCTCCCAGAGCGGGAGAGGAGCTTTAAACTTAAAACTTTTGCCTGAAGTCCCTTCTCCCCTTATGGGAGAAGGGATTTAGGGATGAGGGGACAAAGATTTGTCACTCAACCAGATTAAACCGTTTAATCGATCGTAATCTGTAGTGCAGTGCGCTCATCGTAGCGTGCGCGTAAGCCCATACGCCTCGCTCGCTTGTCATGCCTGCTCGAACGCGAGCTAGATGCGAATCGTCCCGGGGAGCCGAAGCGAAGTGTTGCCCCCAGCAATAGCGAAGGGGATAGCGAAGGACTTTCGCGCTACTTATTGTGTTTGTTCAACCTCAGATCTTGCATCTTTGGCATCAACGCCTAGAACTCAAGTTCTAGGCTCAAAGCTCAACTCGATTAAAATCGACTGAAATTTCTATTGGGTCTTCTTTAGAGGACTTTTTCGATCGCACGGAAAATTCATTACAACAACAGTTGTTGAGAATGGTGCAAGATCTCAGTTCAACCGGATTTGATATAAATTGTAGGGTGGGCAAATATGCCCACCCTACACGTAGGGTTTTGAAGTGTCTCTACTAACCACTAACCAGGATTAGCCTTTGAAAACCATCGCGGGGTCGATTCGCGTTACTTTGCGAATGGCGAGAAACGCAGAACCGATGCACATGGCGACGATAATACCAAACACGCCAACTGCCGCCCCCGGAGTAATCAAAATGATAATTCCCTGTTCGGCGACGGCTGCGCTCAAACCCAAACAGATCAGCATTCCTGGGATGTAGCCTAAAACTGCCATCCAGATGGATTGCTCTACGATGACCCCGTAAAGCAGTTTATCCGACGCGCCGATTGCTTTGAGGGTACCAAATTCTTTAATATGTTCGGATACGGAAGAATAAAGAATTTGACTCACGACGACCATGCCGACGATTACCCCAACTGCCGCTCCGATGCCCAAAATCACGCCAACGCCCGTGCGAACTTTCCAGTAATCTCTCGTTTTTTGCGACATCTCTGCCTTAGTATAGGCAGTCGTTCCGGGGATTGTTTCTTGCAGGCGCTTTTTGAGCGCTTCCATGTTTTGACCCCGTTTAGCTTTTATCAAAATATAGGTAACGGGGTCGGTTAAGCTCAAGGCTTTGAGTGGAGGCATCTGCGACTGCTTAGTTTCGGCATCAGAAGCCTTCTCATAAATTGTCGTACAATCGAACTTTCCGCTTTCGTTTGCCTGACAGTTAACCCTAGAGGTATACCCAGCACTCATGTAGGTATTGACATTCTCAAGAGATGTAAAGACAAACGGAGACGCTACTAAAGATTGAGTATTCTCGGTAACTGCGTCTACGCGAGCAGGCAAGCTGCCGATTTTACCCATCTGACCGATGGAGTTGATGTGTAGTTCCTCTATGCGACTTCCTTCTACCATGATAGTGTAGGGGTTAGATACCGCTTTTAGGTTTCCTTGCGTAATATCTCCTGGCTGAAAGAGTGTCCCGTTTGGGTCGAAACCAATGATGCGCACGGAACTACTTTCGGTACTGTTGGCTGGATACCATCTCGACGTAGTAAGAGTAATAGGTTCTGCCCGTTCGACTCCTTCTACTTGTTTTGCCTCTTCTAGTTGTGCGTAGGTCAATGGTTCTGTATACTCGAATTGAACCATCCGATCGGAAGTTAGCCAGATGTCTGCTTTCGAGCGATCGATGAGGAGGGCTGTAGAGCGAGAAAAACCGTTGAGAATGCCTGTTTGGATTGTTACTAGGCTAACGGCAAACATGATACCTGCCTGGGCAACTAAGAAGCGAGGCAAGTCTTCGAGTAGGTTCTTACGAGCAATGGATACCATAGCAGATTAGAGGACTATGTTTTTGTGCGCCTGCTGAAAGATTCAGCGGATTGGGGTTGGGTTTCGGAACTTGACGAAGTTTACGTAATATTTATTTTTATTATTTCCGAATCTATTAAGTTATGTAACAGCGAGTGGGACAGTAATTAGAGTGTCAACTGGGCAACTGAATTCCAAAAATTTTCCAGTAAAACGCTATAAATCCTAAAAATCGGAAGATTATGAGCGACGGGGAGCGGTTAAATCATCCCATTCTCGAACAGAGTTTTGCGATTATCGACCAAGAGATTGGCAATCATAGCTTAAATTCTTGGGAATATGCGATCGCCCGTCGGGTTATTCACACCACCGCTGATTTTGAATTTGCCGAGTTATTAAGATTCAGTACCGACGCGATCGAATCCGCTATTGCTTGCCTGCGCCGTAAAGTGCCCATCATTACCGATGTCGGCATGGTTAAGCAGGGTATAACAACCATGGTAGCAAAAACTTTTAATAACTTTCTGATAGCTGCTGTAGAACAGGTGTCCGTAGCAGACGCAGGCAAAACCCGTACGGAAACGGGGATTTTAAGATGCTTTGAGCAATACCCCCAGGGAATTTATGTGATTGGTAATGCACCCACTGCCTTACTAGCATTATGCGATCGCATTTCTGAGTCAAACCTTAAACCAGGATTAATTATTGGTGCGCCCGTGGGATTTGTTTCTGTGGTAGAGTCGAAACAAGCTTTGGCACGGCTGAGCGTCCCCCAAATTCGAGTAGAAGGACGCAAGGGAGGATCGTCCGTTGCTGCTGCAATTTTAAATGCGTTATTAGTGCTAGCGTGGGAGAATTTTTAATTATTATAAATTAAATAATGATAGAAGTTGTTGGAATTGGATTAGATGGAGCGACAGGACTATCAGAGAACGTTAGAGAGATTGTAGAAAATGCAACTTTATTGGTTGGAAGCGCTCGCCATTTAAGTTATTTTCCCAAACATCCAGCTAAAAAATTAGTTTTCGGCAATTTTCTTGAAGTCATTAAAGAAATCCAACAGCATGTAGACGAACGAGTCGTCATTTTAGTTAGCGGCGATCCTTTGTTTTTTGGATTGGGACGATTGCTATTAGAAAAATTTTCATCAGAACAATTAAGATTTCATCCCCACCTTACGTCAGTACAATTAGCCTTTAATCGCATTAAAGTTCCTTGGCAAGATGCAAAAGTTATTAGCGTTCACGGACGGTCTTTAGAAGAGTTAACCCCTCTGTTACAACAAGGGGTTGAAAAAATTGCTATTTTGACAGATGAAAAGAATAATCCAAGCGCGATCGCTCGTTTTTATTTAGGGTTGGATTTGCCGACGCGATATGATTTTTGGATTTGTGAAAATTTAGAAGATTCTCAAGAAAAAGTTTCTCAGTTTTCAGCAATAGAATTAGCCGATTTACCAGCTAATAATTTTACCGATCTCAATATCGTTATTCTACTGCGTCAGTCTGAGGAGAAAGAACGACCATTAAATGTTGAAAATCTACCTTTATTAGGATTGCCAGATAGCATATTTCTAAATTTTCAAGATCGACCTGGATTAATGACCAAAAGAGAAACTCGTCTCTGTATTTTGGGAGAATTAGGATTAAAAGACGGACAAATTATTTGGGATATTGGTGCTGGGACGGGTTCGGTTTCGATTGAAATAGCTCGTCTGTGTCCTTCCTCGCAAATATATGCGATCGAAAAAACAGCAATGGGAATTAATTTGATTGAAAAAAATTGTCTACGCTTGCAAGTTTCTAATGTTATCCCAATTCATGGAAACGCACCAGATCTACTAACTGATTTACCAGAACCCAATCGGATTTTTATTGGAGGTAGCGGTGGGAATTTACTTGATATTTTAGAAACGTGTCAAAAAAAAATAGCTTCTGATGGGATTCTAGTGTTAGCTTTAGCAACTTTAGAACATTTAAATAGTAGTTTAGTTTGGTTGCGCGATCGCGATTGGAGTTATCGTTTATTACAAGTACAAATATCCCGTTCCGTTCCCATCGGAAATATGACTCGTTTTTCTCCATTAAATCCCGTCACGATTATTACGGCTAGGTTAAATTAGCAAACTTATCTGTAGCATCTAATAAAGCACTGCGAATTCCTGGTTCTGTCATAGAATGTCCGGCATCGGGAACGACGATAAATTCTGCTTCTTGCCATGCTTTATGTAGTTCCCAAGCTGTTATCATCGGACAAACTACATCATAGCGTCCTTGCACGATGACTGCTGGGATATGACGAATGCGATCGATATTTTCTAACAGTTGATTTTCACTTTTAAAAAAGCCACCATTGACAAAATAATGGCATTCAATTCTGGCAAATGCATCGGCAAATTGATTTTCTCCAAATTTTTGAATCAGATCCTCAGATTGAAAAAGTTTACTCGTACTTGCTTCCCAAATCGACCAAGCACGCGCAGCTTGCATTCTGATTTCTTCGTCTTCGCTAATTAACCGTTTATAGTACGCCGAAATTAGATCGCCTCTTTCTTCAGGAGGAATGGGTTTAAGATATTCTTCCCAAGCATCGGGAAAAATATTACTGGCACCTTCTTGATAAAACCAAAACAATTCTTTTTTTCGCAGTAGAAAAATCCCTCGTAAAATTAATCCCTGACAACGTTGAGGATGAGTTTGACTATAGGCAAGAGACAGCGTACTCCCCCAACTCCCTCCAAAAACTACCCATTTTTCAATTCCTAAATGTTCGCGCAGTTTTTCGATATCGCCGACTAAATCCCAAGTAGTATTTTCCTGCAACTCAGCATGAGGCGTACTTTTTCCGCAACCCCGTTGATCGAAAAGAACGATTCGCCATTGTTGGGGATCGAAATATTGCCGATAAGTAGGATCGATGCCACCACCCGGTCCGCCATGAAGAAAAATAATGGGTTTTCCTTGAGGATTGCCTGTCTGTTCAAAATAGATGGTATGTAAATCGGAAACTTTTAACTTGCCTTCATTGTAAGGTTCGATTGGTGGATAGAGTTCTCGCATCTTTTCTATTCGTGTATGTTACTTAAAATTAACCTTATCTAATACCAATTTTCATTAGTTGTAACCTACATCACAAGAAATGGTAGGTTGAGTTGAGGTAACGAAACCCAACGAAAAATAAATATGTGTTGAGTTTCACTGTCGTTCAACCCAACCTACAAAAGCTGTCATTTTTTTTGAAAAGTAGTATAATTAAAGTCTATTCATATTTTGTCATTAATTAGTTGTAAAAATTGTAGTGCGTTCATCGTAGCGTGTCCGTTAGGACATACGTCCCGCTTGCGACCAAGATGGTCGCACTACATTAAAAATAGATATTCACAAATCAAATAAGATTGTTATATTACAGTTTGCTATATTTTTGCTTCATGTTTTAATCATTTATTTAGCTATTAAAGATGTTATTATTTTCGAGCGTCTTGCTTGGCGCATTCCTCGTTAGTTATCAAATCTTTTATGATTGATTCCACTCCCCCCAAATTGCCAGAGTAATTCCAGGATCGTAAATATTAACAAACATAGTTTTCCCGTCGGGAGCAAAACAAATTCCGGCAAATTCGCTATTATTAAAAGCATTGCGAGCAAAATGATAGTATTCCCCTTCGGGGGTAATTCCTACTAAGAATTGTTCGCCCAATCCATCTTCACAAACCATCAAATGACCGAAAGGAGTCAGGATTAAATTATCGGGATAATCCAAGACTTCCATTCCTGGCGATTCAACAAATAATTCTACCGTTTTAGAAGCAAGATTGTAGCGAAAAATTTGCCCTGCTCCTGCCTTTCCTCCGTTGGTACAAGTCCAATAAATTTCGCCATTTCCAAAACAAATTCCTTCCCCTCTCTTAAAAATAGCTGCTCCTTTCGATTGTGCTTCATAGCGCAGCGTATCTTCTTTGGGATCTACCTCTTCAATTTTGACCCACTCTACTTTTTTAGGTTTGCCCATCGGAAAATCGAGGCTAGTATTTACCGCAGGCATATTTTTGATAACTAAAGCTTCTAAAATTCCCCCTGCTTTTAAGTTACCATTTTGCTTAGGACGAAAGCGATAAATACAGCTATCTTCTCGATCTTCGGTTTGATAAATATAGCCCGTTTTTGGATCGACTGCGATCGCTTCGTGTCGAAAACGTCCCATTGCGACAAGAGGAATGGGTCGGCAATTTTCCCATTAGCAAAAACCTCAAAATTATAGCCGTGTTTGATAGATTCTGTTGCCGAATTGCTGAGATCGTAAAATTGTGGCGCTAAATCGTCTTCTTCACAACTAATCCACGACCCCCAAGGCGTTGCACCCCCAGAACAGTTACGATTCGTACCAGCAAGAGACACAAATTCTTTAATGGTTTGACGATCTTTATCCACAATCAAAGTCGTCGTTCCCCCACTCGATCGCCGATCGTATTTATTAGTATTTTCTGTCATAACTGCGGGAGTTTGTCCGGGATCGAGTTCGTGATTGCGGACTAAAATTGTTGCTCCATTTTTGCCAGGAAAAGCTGCCATGCCATCATGACTGGTTGGCACGGGATTACCATCGCTCATCAGCTTTCCCGTTTGCGAAAGAATGCGATATTGAAATCCTTTTGGAAGATCTAAAATCCCATTGGGATCGGGAATCAGTTCGCCAAACCCTTTAGCCAATAGAGATTGACCTGTAGTTGCCCTTACATAATAATTTCTCAGAAGAGAAGCTAAGGCAAAAGTAGCAGCACCTGCACCCGCTAAAGTTAAAAAATTTCGTCGAGATAAAGCCACAGTTTTTTTCGGAGATTCTTTGAGGTCGAAAACTAAACTATATTAATATGCCTAAATTAATATGCCTAATTGTTCGCGCAATTGACTGGGTATTGCCGATAATACCAATTTTCAGGTTTTCGCGATATACATTCTTCTCCCCTCTCCCAAATAGGGAGAGGGGTTGGGGGTGAGGGCGATCGACTATCTGTGTCATTAATGAATGAAAAATGGTATAGCTACACACGATCGCGGTCTTACAAGGTCAACAGAAGTGTAACGATGGTAAAGTTTATCTTGGTCACTTCTGGTTATTGTAATCGTGAAAAAGCTGGATTTGCGCCGCAAATTAGCTCGCAAGCAACGAAAAAGACTGCTCAAAGTAGTCGCGATCGTTATCTTAGGCGCGATGCTAGCTAGTTTGTTATTCAATATTGCCGTGCGATTGCCAACCAATGCCTCGAAACCCGTAGATGCCGTGTTGGTACTGGGGGGTAGTATCCAACGAGAAATTCATGCAGCATGGTTGACAAAGGACTATCCAGATATTCCCTTCTTAATTTCTCATGGTTCTGACGATCCCTGTATTTTATTCATTTTTCAACGAGCGGGCGCTAGATTGGAGCAAATTTGGTTGGAAAGATGTGCCGATTCAACTTTTGGCAATTTCTTTTTCAGCGCGCCAATTCTACGTCGCTGGAACGCTCACAAGGTTAAATTAGTTACTTCTGGCAGTCATATAGAACGGGCGGAATGGATGTCCAAAATTTTACTAGGCGCTCAAGGAATGGCAGTCGAAATAGATCCTGTCCAAGAAAAGGGAGTTCCAGGCAATCGAGAGTCAACACTGAAAACCACATTAGATGTAACTCGCAGCATAGTTTGGTCATTTTTTAGCCAATTGATTCAGCCACCTTGCTTTGATGTCAAAGAGTTGGCGAATGTCGATTTACAAGTGTGGAAAGAAAAAGGATATGCCTGTGAGCGTTAGGAAATTAGTTTTCTTGCTCCGCCGGAAACGCACCGGGTTCGACGGTCAAGGTTTTCGTGTCGCCATCTCGATTGACCTCGACTTTTAGTGTCGTTCCAATTTGGCTCTTTTCGACTTGTTCTTGTACGTCAGCAGCCGTAGCTACCTTTTGACCGCTGACTCTCTCAATAATATCTCCCGCTCGAAAACCCGCCTTTGCTGCGGGCGAGTTCGGGACGACGCGGATGACTAATACACCTCGCTCCGCAGTGATATTTAAGTTGAGTTCTTTATCTCGATTGAGTTCTTCTCGCAATTCGGGAGACAGCGTAACCATATGGATTCCCAGGTAAGGATGATCCACTTTTCCTTTTGTAAACAGTTGTTCGGCAATTCGCTGGGCGGTTTCGATGGGAATAGCAAAACCCAACCCTTGAGCGTCTGCCCGAATCGCAGTATTGACCCCGATCACTTCGCCTGCGGCGTTGAGAAGGGGACCGCCAGAGTTACCGGGATTGATCGCGGCATCGGTTTGGATGAATCTGACTCGTTTGTCGGGGACGCCGACATCGCTGCTAGAGCGACCCAAAGCGCTAATAATTCCCACCGTGACGGTATTATCTAAACCTAAAGGATTGCCAATTGCGATCGCCCATTCTCCCGGTTGCAAGTTTTCTGCATTGCCAAGCGTCACGGTCGGTAAGTCGCTGGCATTAATTTTCACCACCGCTACATCGGTCACCTTGTCTATTCCCACTACCTGACCATCATATATCTGACCGTCTTTGAGCGTTACCTTAACGCGAGCTGCGCCTTCGACTACATGTGCGTTAGTGAGCAAGCGTCCGTCGGCGCTAAGAATAAATCCCGATCCCGTTCCTCTCTCTATATATTCTCTGGGAATCGGCAAGTCTTGACCGAAAAATCGTCGGAAAAAGGGTTGATCGAACGACTCCGGGACTTGTTGGCTCACCTGACGGGCTGCATCGATACGCACGACGGCGGGTCCTACTTTTTGTGCTGCCCTGGCAATAAAGTTTAAATTCTCTTGGGATGCCGAACCCGATGGAATCGGCAAGGCTTTACTAAAAGCGGTGGGAACTATCTGGGGCGTTTCTTGTGTCTGTTTAGATTGTTGGGAGAGTAAGTAATAACCTCCTCCTACTCCTGCGCCCGCGCCGATCGCTAGCAAACTCAAATATACGCCTAGCCGTTTCATAGATAAACTCATTGCCCCAGCAATAACCGAATCGTCCCTATTAAGAATTATGGCAGAGTTACACTTAACAGTGTTCGGTTATTAGCGACCAATGACCAGTTCTTATGCAAAAACTTTTAGTCACAGGAGCTAGCGGTTTTTTGGGCTGGAATCTTTGTCAGCAAGCCCGACAAAAATGGGACGTTTGCGGGACTTATTTGGCCCATGCGGTTGAAATTCCCGGCGTTACGCTTCTCAAGGTCGAGCTAACAGATTTTCATGCCCTCAAACAGTTATTTACAGACATTCAACCAGTAGCCGTCATTCATACCGCCGCTCAATCCAAGCCAAATTTTTGTCAAGAGCATCCCGATGAATCTTATGCCATTAATGTTACGGCTTCCCTAAATATTGCCCGCTTGTGTAGCGATCGCGCTATTCCTTGCGTTTTTACTTCCACTGACCTAGTTTTTAACGGCCTAAATCCTCCCTATCGAGAAACCGATCCCGTTTCTCCAATTAGCTATTACGGCGAGCAAAAAGTCCTCGCCGAACGGGGAATGTTAGAATGCTATCCTAAGACTGCCATTTGTCGAATGCCGTTAATGTTTGGCGTTGCTTCTCCGGTGGCCGGTAGTTTTATTCAACCTTTTATCGAGATTCTCAAAGCCGGAAAAGAACTCAGTTTATTTACCGATGAGTTTAGAACGCCTATCAGCGGTTCGACGGCAACTAATGGATTATTATTAGCCATAGAAAAAAAAGTTGTAGGACTGCTTCATTTAGGCGGGAAAGAAAGAGTATCTCGCTATCAATTCGGTCGCTTATTGGCAGAAATATTGGAACTTCCGCAAGAAAACATCAAAACTTGTCAACAAAAAGACGTACCGATGTCTGCTCCTCGTTCTCCCGATACTTCTTTAGATAGCTCTAAAGCTTTTGCTATAGGTTATCAACCGCGATCGCTACGAGAAGAGTTAGAAGCTTTAAAAGGTAGAATTTAACGAAAAAAAAACTCTAGATATTAAGTTTTTTATAAAAAAATTTAGATTGGTTGACTTTTTTAAAAACTTTTACCAATTGATAAAAATTAATTCAAAAAGCAATAATATGGCTATTATCTCTTTAATGCTCATTTTACAATAGATGTAGATTAAGATAAAAAATCCTAGAATTTTCCAAGAGTTTTTTAGTTGAAATTTCCAAAAATCTTCTTGTAGTTTTCATAGTAGGAGCTAATGGCTATGACCAGCGTTATTCAACGTCGCCGCGAATTAGACATTGGCAGGATTTGGGAAGGATTTTGCAATTGGGTAACGAGTACCGACAATCGCATCTACATTGGTTGGTTTGGTGTTTTGATGATTCCTACCCTTCTCGCTGCCAGCATTTGTTTTATCATTGCCTTTATCGTCGCTCCCCCAGTGGATATGGACGGCATTCGGGAACCCATAATCGGTTCTCTATTGGGCGGTAACAATCTTATTACTGCTGCCGTCGTTCCCACTTCTGCTGCGATTGGCTTACATTTCTATCCGATTTGGGACGCGGCTTCCATGGACGAGTGGCTTTATAATGGCGGTCCCTATCAACTAATTATTCTTCATTTCCTGATTGGCATTTGGTGCTATCTGGGTCGTCTGTGGGAACTCAGCTATCGCTTGGGGATGCGTCCTTGGATTTCCGTGGCATTCTCGGCACCTGCCGCAGCCGCCACAGCCGTATTCCTGGTTTATCCCATCGGTCAAGGGGCTTTTGCAGAAGGAATGCCTCTGGGCATCAGCGGTACGTTCCACTTTATGTTGGCATTCCAAGCCAATCACAATATCTTGATGCATCCGCTGCACATGTTAGGAGTTGCTGGCATATTTGGCGGCGCATTGTTAGCTGCTACGCATGGTTCTTTGGTCACATCCAGTTTGATTCGAGAAACTACAAATGAGGAATCGATAAATGCTGGTTATAAGTTCGGTCAAAAAGAAGTAACCTATAATCTGCTTGCTGGACATGTTGGCTATCTGGGTCGCCTTCTCATCCCCAGTCTGGCCATGCGCAATCACCGTGCCATCCACTTTTTGCTCGCTGCATTGCCCACGATAGGTATCTGGTGTGCTGCACTGGGTATTAGCACGATGTCGTTCAATCTCAACGGTTTCAATTTCAACCAATCCATTCTCGACAGCCACGGTCATCCAATTTATACCGATGCCGACTTAATTAATCGCGCCAATTTGGGTTTGAGAGCAATGCACGCGCCGAATACCCATCACTTTCCACTGGTTTTGGCAGGTGGTGAAGCTGTTTCAATCAGTTAAGTAATCCTCCAATGACTCGATTAAATTTGAGCGTTTCCCAGTTGAAACGCTCTTTTTTTGAGCGCAAGACTTGTAAGTTTTGCGCTATATAATGATAAAAACCTGCAAGCGAAGAAAAATTAATATGAAAGTAGAGGAAATCTTCGATCGCATTGCTGAAGTTCGCTTACTAAAAAAACTGAGCGATCGCGGCAATTTACTTTTTGTTGGCGAAGAAGAAACGATTCAATATTTACAAAATTTTTTCGCTCGCAGTAATACTAATAGTCATTATGATTATTACTGCTTGTCTGAAAACTCAGATGGGTTTAATTACAGTCGCGACGATCTATTAAATTACCAAGCTATTATCGTTGCATCTATTGATGACGAGCATTTCATTTTCGATCGCCTCAAACAAAAGCTTGAGCAATTAAATCTAGAAACTCCTATTTTAAAGTTATTTTCCGATCTTTTTGTCAATGTTGCGTCAGATCGTCCATTGTTACAGGCATCTGACAGTAAATTTATTGTACCTAAAATTGCCTATGCGATCGCCTCCACCGCGCGATCGGGTTCGACGGTTTTGTGTAAGGCTTTAACAGCAACGCAAATTGCTGGATTTCCCGAAGAACATTTACGACAGCCTAGTCAAGTCCTTACACAAAATTGTCATTTCGATTGCCTTAGATATCTTCGGAATTTGATGACCTATCGGACTACCGAAAATGGAGTTTTTGGAACCAAATTTATATCTCATTTTTTTCCCTTTCGAGAGCAAAATAATTTGGATCTTGATGAAATACTTGCTCGATTCAATTTTATTTATTTAATCAGGCGAGATAAAATCGCACAGGCAGCTTCAGGATACATTGCCCAAAAAACAAAAACTTGGCATATTGATACCGATAAAAGGTATAAAGCTTATCAAGCTAGTCTCAACGAGATTA
Source organism: Hydrococcus rivularis NIES-593 (assembly GCF_001904635.1). Lineage (GTDB taxonomy): Bacteria > Cyanobacteriota > Cyanobacteriia > Cyanobacteriales > Microcystaceae > Hydrococcus > Hydrococcus rivularis. The sequence continues at coordinate 81,022 of NZ_MRCB01000010.1, read as the reverse complement.
AAATAAAAGATGCCGATCTCGAAAAATTACACAGCTATTACCAATGGCTTTTGCAAGAAGAATGTTTTTGGGAAGAATTTTTTGAGCAGCGTCAAATCTCCCCATTAGTTATTGAGTACGAGCAATTTGTAGCATCTCCAGAACAGCACGTCAATAAAGTTTTAAAATATCTAAAAATTATTGATGAGGATAGAGTAAGGTTCTGAATCGATATCAGTATAAACTTTATCAAATTGCCAAAAAATTTAAAATTTTTGGAGACGACCGAGCGATCGCAATTAAAATAAAATCTAAAAAACTTCAATCAAATCTCTCGAAAGTTTTAATACAAAAATATAAAGAAAAATATAGTTAATATTAAATTGTTAAGTCCGATCTTGAATTAAATCGGACTTAACATTTATTTTTTGATAAACTCACGAATCCAGTGACGGAGAGAAGGGGATATAATTCGGCGCGTAGCTGACTTAAAAGTATCGATTATAAGACGAGATTTATGATCTTGCTTCGGGTTGCGAAAAAGAATCATGCCATAGAAGTTGCTTGGATAGTAATCAAAGGATTTCATGAATTCGTATATCTTCTTTTTACTTGTCTCAATTTCAGAAGAATCTTGATGGCTAAATTGGATTAAAAATTTAGCTTTTCCAGTTTTTAAAATACCTACACAGCCCTGAAGAATTGGTAACTCTTTACCCTTTACATCAATTTTAATAATGTCTGGTTTAATCGGTTTAAATAAAGTATCAAGCTGATAGATATCTACTGTAATTTCTTCCCAAGCGATCGCATCGTCTAGTTCTTGCTTAACTTGAGAGATATTTTCTTTTAAAATGCTATGAGTAGGAGAATTAGAGAAGAAAAAATTGCTTTGTCCGTTGCGATCGCCGATCCCTATCTGTAAAAGATGTATCTTATTATCAGAGTCTTTTTCCCACTGAGAACACTTTTCTTTCAGTTTTTCAAACTTAATTGGATCGGGTTCAATAGCATAGATACTACCACTAGTCAGAGCTTTATTTACTTCAAAGGTATACTTTCCCGAATTAGCCCCAATATCGACTATAATCATCTGCGATCGCAAAATTTTAGCTAACTTACTAAAAAATTCTTTGTTGGAGTTATTTTCGAGCAAATTGGTTTCATTCAGCATTGAATATATTTTCCCCAATTCCGATTTTTATCTAAATAAATATTTTTTGCATACTTTCTCAAGTGCTTTAGCAGCATCTATCTGCATTTCTGGCGAGGGATAATACTTGTTAAACATATGTTTGCTGCCGTGAAGGTTGCGTAAATCTTCTCTACCGCTGTCGATTGAAGTTGGTTTGCCTGTAAATCTACTAATCAGTAATTGGGGCATTCCTCTACCCGTTATACATTCCACGTATTCATCGCTATATTTTTTTTCATTCATTAATGACAGAGATAGTCGATCTCCCTATTTGGGAGAGAGGAGAAGAATGTCGATCGCGAAAACCTGAAAATTGGTATTAGCAAAAAGCGATCGCTATGTCGTTTAAAAGGTAGAACAAGATAGCGATCGTTGCTTTTTTGTAGTGTAAAAAAAATATTTAATTAAATTGAAGTTACAGCAGTTTTTGCTGTCGATTTTAATAGCAAACCATATTCTATTCCTTCAATTACTGCCTGATAGGAAGCATCTAAAATATTGGTCGAAACGCCTACCGTCGTCCAGCGTTCTTTGCCATTGCTCGACTCTACCAAAACGCGGGTTTTAGCTGCGGTTCCCGAACTGCCATCTAAAATTCGGACTTTATAATCGGTTAGATGGAAATTGGCGATTTCTGGATAAAACTTCGCTAACGCTTTCCGCAATGCATTATCCAATGCCGAGACGGGCCCGTTTCCTTCTGCTGCTTCCAGGATCTCTTCTCCTTTAACGACTACCTTAATCGTCGCCAGAGCGTTACTGTAAGGCATGTCCGTCCACTTTAACATATCGCAGTGTACTTGAAACCCTTTCACCTGAAACATCTCCGATCGCTGTCCCAAAGCTTCGCGCATCAATAATTCAAAACTCGCTTCTGCGGCTTCAAATTGATATCCTTCATTCTCTAGCGTTTTGAGGCGTTCTAGAATGTGTTGGCAAGTGGCATCTTGCTTATCCAACTCGATCCCAAAACTACGTGCTTTAGACAACACATTACTCAATCCCGATTGTTCGGAGATGAGAATTCGACGTTCGTTGCCGACTAATTCTGGCTCAATGTGTTCGTAAGTAATCGGATTTCTTTGGACGGCTGAAACGTGAAGCCCGCCTTTGTGAGCGAATGCCGAACGTCCCACAAAAGGCGCGCGATCGTTGGGAGCCATATTGACAACCTCGCTCACTAAACGGCTAGTTGCAGTTAGTTGTGCAAGTTGCCAATCTTCGAGACAGCGATAGCCGAGTTTCAGCTGCAAATTGGGGATTAACGTACAGAGATTGGCATTGCCGCAGCGTTCGCCATAACCGTTGATCGTTCCCTGTACCATGGTCGCACCTTCTAAGACGGCTGCGATCGCGTTGGCAACCGCTGTACCTCCATCATTATGAGGATGAATGCCGAGTTGGGGAATCGTAGCTGAGTCTTCTAATAAACTTCTGACAACTTCTTTGACAACTTGACTTATTTCATGGGGAAGCGTGCCGCCATTGGTATCGCAAAAAACTAACCATTCTGCACCTGCATCCCTAGCCATTTTAAGGCATTGCATAGCATAGTCAGGGTTATGCTTGTAACCGTCAAACCAGTGTTCGGCATCGTAAATGACTCGCCTTCCTTGAGAGCGAAGATACGCGATCGTATCGCGTATCATGTTGAGGTTCTCTTCTAGGCTGGTTTTCAATCCTTCAGTGACATGGAGATCCCAGGATTTACCAACAATCGTCACCCAACGAGTCCCCGCAGCGAGAATCGCTTGCAGCATTTTATCTTCTGCGGCGAGGATGTTGGGACGGCGAGTGAAGCAAAAGGCGACGACTTCAGCTTGCGTCAGAGGTTGCTCTTTTAGCTGCCAGAAAAATTGTACGTCTTTTGGATTGGCTCCGGGCCAGCCTCCCTCAATAAAGGGAATTCCCATTTCGTCTAGTTTTTGCGCAATTCTCAGTTTATCTTCCACAGATAGGGAGATTCCCTCTTGCTGTGCGCCATCTCTGAGAGTGGTATCGTAAAGCCAAATCTGGTTAGCTGTACTCATGAAATCGTTACAATATGTAAACTTATGTAAAGGAAAGAAACGCAGTTTTTGAGAAGGTAGTCGCCAATGCCTACAGTAACAGCCCAAGGAAAAACTATTACCTGCCCTCAAGGTGCCAACTTACGCCGAGTGTTAATAGAAAATGGTATCGATCTCTATAACGGCAATGCCAAAATTATCAACTGCATGGGGATTGGCAGTTGCGGAACTTGCGCGGTAGAAATCGAAGGTGAAGTATCCGAACCTAACTGGAAAGACAAAACCAGGCGATCGCTGCCTCCCCATTCTCCTACCAAAAATCGTCGTTTGGCATGTCAAACGAAAGTGCGAGGAGATGTCCGCATCACCAAATATAACGGGTTTTGGGGACAGGGCGATCGCTACGTCTGGACACCTGAAGGAACCGTCGAACAACAATAATTTAGACTCCTAAAAAACTGCTAGGAAAATCTACTTGCGATCGTAGGTTATCCCGGCAGTTCAATAGGAATTTCTTAAATTCTTATTCACAATAGAGAAAATTAAGCGGCTTTCTGGCGATAATTCGGATCTAGCCAACACACAGGAAGCGATTCACCCGACGGAAACATTAGCTCCGATTTCATAAAGGTTTCAGGTTCTTGCAATTCTTCCCCACAGTGATATCTCCCTATAATCTGGTTTTGACACGGATCGTACAAGTTTTCTATTGTGAGAACTTCTACTAACTCGCCATGAGGCTTATGTATTAAAAACATATTCCCTCCTTTATTATCGACCCTTGACATTTCTGGTATAACACAAATACCTACGAGAAAATGTCAAATAGTGTAAAGTAACCAAGTTGTAAAAAATCGTGACAGAAAATCATTTTAATTTACCGTTCACCTTTTGCATTTCTTCCTTAATTCGCATTACTCTAATGAGTTTATATATTGCCTTGACTATTCCCTTACCTTTCTTGACAAAAGTTACATCTGCTCCCATTTCACCTCTAATTTTATGGGTGGGAATAGCTATTGGGTTAATTTTCTTATATGGAGCATTAAGCGAACAAGTCCTTTTAGATGAAGAGAAAATTCAAGTAACTTATCCTCGTTGGTTTTCTCTATTTTTTCGCAAGGGATGGTCGCTATCTTGGTCGGAAATTAAGGATTTAAAACTGCGTACTACCGGACAAGGCGGATTGGTTTATTATTTCGTTACTCATGGGGCAGATAAAGCGTATTTATTACCAATGCGAGTGGCAGGATTTGCTCGTTTGGTAAAAATCGTTGAGGAAAAAACAGGGATCGATACTACCGATATTCGACCGCTATCGCAACCTTGGATGTATTTATTTTTGTTGGTATTTACTTTGTTTTTATTGCTGATAGATGGATGGACGATTTGGACGGCGACCGCTCAAATCTGAGCTATATAAATTCAAGCGATCGCAAATAAGTTTTGTTATCCAAAACTGTATTAATAGGGAAATCTATCGAATGTAAAACTTCCTTTGGATTAGTCATGAAAAATCCTTAGATGTATTTTTGAGCTTAATTTTGCCAAAGAATTTCCTATTAATCCTCTCTTTAGCTAGAAGTGCGGGTAATTATTAGCAATTAAGTTGTTAGTTAATTCATCAATTTGCTTTGGAGAGCGAAACTATGCTGAAGAAGTCAAACAACCAATTAGGCTATTTCCTTCAATATCTGTCCCTTGCACTAGTTCTTGCTGTTTTATCAGTATCGGTTGCTTTCTCTACTTGGGCAGTGTTTAACTACTTTTTCCCCGATCTTCTTTTTCATCCTCTGCCATAAAAATCATGAGGCGATCGAGTAAAAACGTTATCATCTATCCAAAGAACGGTTTTTCTCGTCCTAAAACTTTTTTATAAGAGCCTGTTGTAAAGTAGTTTGAGCGAGTGCGATCGCATCCTCATCTTTTACAACAGGCTCTTGGCAGGAGTGCAATGCGATCGACAGTTCGTCAAAGTTTGTAAAACCAATTTCTATTAAACGTTTATCGGTAGTGCGAGCATCTTGCTCGCGATTTTTAAACACACGCGAGCAAAACGCTCGCACTCGCACACCCAATAAGATTGCAATAATAACTATTTTTTAAAATAAATTTGATAATAATTATCATTTTAATTATTTATAAACTTTTAAACAAAAATAAAGGATCTTTGTAGCAAAATTGACATTAAGGCTATTTTTGATAAGAGAAGATAGCCTAGCTAAATCTTTAGAAGTAAATTGAGTCAAATCGGTAAATTTAGGCAAAAATACTATATTTTTGTCAAATTTATTCTTAGGGCAAAATGCTTTGGTTTCAATTATTAGCTTTTGCTCGATGATTTTTCGTTCAAAAATTTCAGGCTATTAAAAAACAATTTAGCTTGAGATAAAGTTAGCAAACCGAGGAGCAATTTCTATGCCAAAAACTCTCTTCAAAGTTGACCTAACTAAGCCCATGTACGAGCAGGAATTAGTAGGTCACAACCGTTGGCATCCCGATATTCCTGCCGTCGTTTCAGTCAATCCCGGCGATGTCTTCCGCATTGAGTGCAAAGACTGGACTGACGGACAAATTAAAAATAATGACGACCCCAACGATATTCGCGATGTAAAACTCAGTGTAGTTCACGTTCTCAGCGGTCCCATTCACGTTAACGGTGCTCAACCCGGAGATATTCTCGTGGTCGATCTCCTCGATATCGGACCCCTACCAGGAGATGAATGGGGCTTTACCGGAATTTTTGCTAGGGACAATGGCGGCGGTTTCTTGACGGATCATTTCCCCAATCCAGCCAAAGCGATTTGGGATATTCAAGGAATCTATACCAGTTCCCGGCACATTCCAGGAGTTCGCTTTGCGGGCATTTCCCATCCCGGTTTGATTGGTTGCGCCCCTTCCCACGAACTGCTAGCAAAGTGGAACTCGCGGGAGAGGGCATTGGTAGAAAAGGGAGGTCCTCCGTGGAAGCCGCAGATTCCACCTCTAGCTGCCCTCCCCAACCCAGAAAATGCCATTCTGGGTTCTCTTAAAGAGGCAGAATTCGATCGCGTAGCGGCAGAAGGGGCACGTACCGTACCGCCTCGCGAACACGGCGGCAACTGCGATATCAAAAACCTCTCGAAGGGATCGCGCATTTATTTCCCAGTGTATGTAGAAGGCGCGAAACTCTCGATGGGAGATATCCATTTCTCTCAGGGAGACGGAGAGATTTCTTTCTGCGGCGCGATTGAAATGGCAGGTTATCTCGACCTCCATGTCGATCTCATTAAAGGCGGCGTAGAAAAATACGGCATGGTTAATCCCATTTTCAAACCGGGACCAGTGGAACCTCGCTACTCCGAGTATTTAGTCTTTGAAGGAATTTCCGTAGACGAATTTACCGGGGAGCAATATTATTTAGACGCTCACGTTGCCTATCGCCGCGCTTGTTTGAACACGATCGAATATTTGAAGAAATTTGGCTATACGGGAGAGCAGGCATACTTACTCCTCAGTTGCGCGCCTGTAGAAGGTCGAGTCAGCGGCATTGTCGATATTCCCAACGCTTGCTGTACCCTAGCCCTGCCAACAGAAATTTTTGACAAAAATATATTGCCAACTTAGAAACTAAGAGCGTATCTTATGCCACTTTATGAGTTTCGGTGCGACTCCTGCGGAGAGTTTGAAGCTTGGCGCACGATTGCCGAACTGAGCAGCGAACCAATGCTGTGTCCCAGTTGCGAAGGAGTTGCCAAGCGCCTTTTCTCACCTCCTAATATCAATTTAAATGTCGGTAGCTTCCAAGTGAAGAAAAGAAATGCCAGGGAACCTAAGTTAGTCAAGCGAGAGCAAGAACCCGAAAAACCTAAGTATCAAAGTCCCCAAAGCGGGCGACCTTGGATGCTCGGTCATTCTCCACCGAGGTATTAAAATAGTGCCTCAATCTCCTCGGCAGCATTCGGCAATCGAGCGGTTAAAACTTCCGTCCCAGATTCCGTAACGAGGACATCATCTTCGATACGAATTCCCCGCACGTCTCTAAACCGTTCTAAACGCTGCCAATTGACGACATCTTGATATTTAGCGCGAAATTCGGGGGAATTTAGAATGGCGGGAACTTGGTAAAATCCAGGCTCTATGGTGACGACCATCCCCGCACGTAGGGGGCGATCCAATCTTAAATAGCCTAAACCAAAGCGATCGCTCCTCGTTCTCCCTGCCTCATATCCGGCTAAATCGCCCAAATCTTCCATGTCGTGGACATCTAATCCCAAAAGATGACCGATACCGTGGGGAAAAAACAACGCATGAGCGTCCATTTCCACTAAATCAGTAGGGTTTCCCCGCAAAATGCCCAACTCGACTAATCCTTCAGCAATAACTGAGGCAGCCAGTAAATGAATATCTCGGTACTCTACCCCAGGACGCATTTTTTCAATACAAGTGTCGTGCGCCGCCAATACCAGATCGTAGATATCGCGCTGGGTGGAAGAAAACTTTCCCGAAACCGGGAAGGTGCGGGTAATATCGGCAGCCCAACCCATGGGCGTTTCTGCGCCGACATCGGCTAGCAATAAGTCTCCAGATTGCAAGGGGTGGTAATACCGTTCGTTGTGTAATACTTCTCCATGCACCGTCACGATACTGCTATAGGCACATTGCATGTTATGGGCAATTATTACTTCTTCCATTGCCCCTCTAACTTCCGCTTCCGTCTTTGCCCTAGCAGTTGCTTTTATTCCCGCTAGGTGAGCTTCTACCGATACGGCAGCGGCTTGGCGAATTTCTGCTAGGGCTTCGGTATCGTGGCTTAATCGCAGAGAAACAATGGCTTTGGCTAACTCGCGATCGATCCCTTCCGGTGCGTTGGCTGGCGCTACCGTTCTTGCTAAAAGTTGGCATTGCTGTTGATAGGTTTTGATATCTTGCACGGCAACGGTGGCAGCATTGGCAGTTCGCGAGGCTAACTCAGCAAGGGGATAAGCAGCATCCGCCCCCATTTTGGCGGCGATCTCGTTGCGTTTGGGCATTTCTCCGTGCCAGAGGGCACTTTCTGGGGAAGCATCATCGAGAAATAATTCCAGCTTGCCATTTTCCAGGCGAATGGCGGCGTTATCGAGGGGAAAACCTGCAAAATAAAGGAAATGACTGCTAGCGCGAAACGGATAGCGATTGGCAGGGAAATTGCGATCCGGAGCGCGTCCCGACCAGAGAATAACGGGGGTTTTGATTATACAAGCTAGGCGCTGTCGTCGTTGGCGCAGGGTTGCTTGGAGAGAGTTGCTACTATCTTCAAGCTGCATCAGTTACTAGCATTACATGCGATAACAATTGTATTTTTTATGATAAGTAAGTCGGCGAGAAAAAACAAACTATGTAAAGATAACTAAAAAAGAACGCTACAGATGCTCAATGCGAATTGTTAATTGTTAATTGTTAATTGTTAATTATTAATTGTGAATTGTATTAAGATGTTTCGCCTCGCGATCGCGACGCTCAACATAACATACTATACTTTTGGGACAACCTGTAATGAAACAAAAGGCTACTGATTACGGAATCGTACTGGTAACGGCTTCTTCTCAAGCAGAAGGAGAAGCGATCGCATCGGCTTTGGTAGAGTTGAAATTAGCCGCTTGCGTTACCTTGCTACCAGTGCGATCGATTTACACTTGGCAGGGCCAGGTCAATTCAGAAGAAGAATGGCAGTTGCTTATTAAAACCAATCTATCTCAATTTTCAGTGCTAGAGGCAAAAATTAAAGAACTACACTCCTACCAAGTGCCAGAAATTATTGCTTTACCGATTGTAGCGGGTTCTCAGTCTTACTTGAATTGGATTGGCGAGAATGTGCGGTCTTAGTTAACCATAATTGATTAGTGCGAGCATCTTGCTCGCGATCGGGATTACTAATTAAACAGATTTGCTATGACCCGCAAAACAAGTTTTGCTCGCAGAGCAAGAACTCGCAAAACATGGCAAGAATTGGCAAGACAATAGCAATCGCTCTTTGAGATTCTAGGAAAAATCGAATCGATCGCTAAATTTCTGGCAACAATAAATCGTTTTTTGTTTCGCAGATAGAGACAAGCAAAAGACAGAGGAGATAGAAATGATTGCAGACGAGAGTACTGTCTTACTAGACGCGATCGCGCAGCGCGGACTAATCGAGACGGAAAACGCATTCAGCTCTATCTTTCCCACAGGTGCCGACCTTCAATCAAATCGCGTTTCAGAAATCGGACGGCTGCCAACGCAAGAGAATAACGATATCCTTGACACAGCTAATTTGGGTTTGGCGGCATCAGAGGCAAACAGCGATTCGCTAACTGGGCAATCTGGAGAAGATCCACTTGTTGGCATTCTCGAACGACTCGATGCTCGACTCAGTTCTGAGGCAGAGATCTCCGAATTGCCGGAATTGCAGAACCCGGTAGCTATAGAGCGCGACGCTTCAGGCATTCCCCATATTAAAGCACTGAATTTAAAAGATGCAGCCTTCGCCCAGGGCTACGTTCACGCCCAAGATCGGTTGTTTCAGATAGATCTTGCGCGTCGCTTCGCTTCGGGGAGGCTTTCGGAGGTATTCGGCGCAGATACCCTAAATTCAGATAGGTTTTATCGAACACTAGGACTAAGCCAACTAGCAGCGACAGCTTACCAAAACCTAGCTCCAGAAGCAAAAGCTGCGATTGATGCCTATAGCGCTGGCGTTAACGCTTACCTCGCCACTAATCCTGACTTGCCCCCAGAATTTCAAGCCTTGGGATACCAACCCGAACCTTGGCAGCCAACCGATACTCTCGTTATCGCTCAAGAGCAGAATCGCATTGGCGTAACCGATGGAGAAGAGTTAGATCGCGCCCGATTGCTAGAAAGAGGATTAAGTCGCGATCGCATTGAAAAACTCATCAATCCCTATCCCGAAGATGCTCCAACCATCTTGCAGCCTGAAGATATTCAACCGTCAACTGCTTCTATAGGGCAACGAGAACTTCAAGGGGCGATCGCAAAACTTCCTCAAGAAAATTCATTAAAAATGGAAATGATGGAGGAAGTCGAGACGCTGTTCTCCAATCCGATAGAAGCTTCCAACAACTGGGTAATATCGGGCAGCAGAACGACAACGGGCAAACCTTTCCTTGCCAACGATCCCCATTTGCCGTTGCAGGAACCTTCGCTTTGGTATCAATCTCACTTGGAAACGCCTGAAGATGAAGTCATTGGCGTTAGCTTCCCAGGAATTCCTGGGATCTTAATCGGGCGCAATCAAGATATTGCTTGGGGAGTTACCAATACACAAGTAGATGGCGAGGATTACTATCTACTAGACGAGACGGAGAACGGATCGGGTTATGTTTATCGGGGTGAAGTTCGACCTTATCAAATCCGAGAAGAAACGATTCAAGTCAGAGGTGCAGAGCCAGTTTCTCTGCCCGTCCAAGAAACTGTCTACGGACCCGTTGTTTCCGATCTTGTAGGGATAAACCAACCGATCGCGCTCCAATCGATTGCTTTGCAGCCAGTAGACGGAACGGTGGAATCAGCTCTAGGAATTATTCAAGCGCAAAATTGGCAAGAATTTAGAGAAGCGCTCGACTTTGACGATGCTGCTTCAGCTCAGAGCCAAAACTTTGTTTATGCTGATGTCGATGGCAACATCGGCTACATCGCTGCGGCAAAGTTCCCCATTCGTCAGCCAGACCATTCTGGACTCTATCCAGTACCGGGAACGGGAGAGTTTGATTGGAGAGGGTTTATTCCTTTTGAAGAGGCTCCCCAAGTCTACAATCCCGAATCTGGATTTATCGTCACGGCGAATAATAAACTGACTCCTGCCAATTATCCTTACGAAATTAACGGAAATTTTGCCGTTCCTTATCGAGCCGAGCGTATCCGCGAGTTGATTTTAAGCAAGGATAAGCTTTCCTTGGAAGATATGCAAGCGATTCAGCTTGACCAAGTAAGCTTGCTCTATCGAGACTTCAGACCGATTTTAGAACGACTTGAACCTATTTCCGAGGCAGGGCAGACGTGGCGCGATCGCCTGCTCGCTTGGGATGGCGACACACAGCCCGATTCGGTAGAAGCCTCTGTTTTTGAAGCTTGGTACACCGAACTGACCAGATTGCCAGCCGCAGAAGTCGGACAGGAATACTTTGATCGCCCGATTTTTCTATCCCAAGCCATTCAAGCAGGAGATCCCGTCTTAGATCGCCCCGGCAGCGAGCCAGGTCTTTTTGATGAAGCAGCACGAGCTTTAGAAGATGCCATCGAAAGGCTTGGAGAACCGATTCGGGCTTGGGGAGATATTCACCGAGCAAGCTTTGTGCCATCGAATCCAGCTCAAACGAGTCCTAATTTACAGGTTTCTTACGGTGGCGATCGCTACACCGTCAATATCGGTCCCTACAATGCCAGCGACTTCAGCATGGAAGCTGGACCGAGCTACCGTCAAATCGTCGATCTGAGCAATCCAGAAAACTCTCTGTACGTCAATCCTCCCGGTCAGTCTAGCAACCCAGATTCAGAGAATTTCGACGACCAGCTACCTCTATGGCAGCGGGGAGACTATTTACCCATGACCACAGAAGATTATCCCCTAGTCGAACTAGCAGTGCTGTTGCCCGAACAGTCGGGATAGTTATACCAATTCGCCGCTCCTCGGACTAACGTCCTGCGGGGCGGTTCGCAATTGTCAATTCGCAATTGTCATCGATGCTCGGAGCGCTTCGCTATCCCCCTATCCCCCCAGGGCTGTTTCATTCCCTAAAACCAGTAAAATTGCAAGTGTTGTGGGGGAGAAAAAGTTATGAGTGCGAATCTAATCGAACAACTGCGGCAAGTCGAAGACTTTCGGACAAAAGACGGGCAGAGACATTCTCTGTGGTTAGTATTGCTGTTAGTTATTATGGGAACGATGAGTGGGTATGTGGGATATCAATCAACGTAATTAGCGAAACTTAAGCACGAAATTTCACTCTTTATAATTGAAAGGCAATGTTGCCGACTGGCTAGTCAGACTGTTACAAAGGGTGGGAAAGGCTTATGATGACAGACAAATCCGATTCAGACAAGGAAAATAATGAACCGGAAGTCAAGTTAACTCAAAAGCCAGATCCAAAACTCCCTAAAAGATCGCAATGGAAGCGGCGCTTGTCGGTCTGGGGCGGAAGTCTCGTCTTGGTCAGTCTCGGTGGCGGACTTGCCTACGGATGGTTTTTTATTCAGCGCCAGCTAGTTCCTCTAGTAGAAACGGAACTGACAGATTTTCTTAATCGCCCAGTCAAACTCGGTTCGCTTGAGGGCATTTCGCTATTTGGCGCGCGCTTAGGTGCTAGCGAAATCTTATCAACCCCCACCGATCCCGCTAAAGTTTCTATTACTGCTGTGGACATAACCTTCGATCCCTTCCTATTACTTGCCAAAAGAGAATTACAGCTTAACGTTACTGCGATTCAACCCAATATTTATCTAGAGCAAGGCAAAAAAAGAAATTGGTTGGTAACTCAGTTTGATTCAACCAAAAGAGAGGGTTCGGAAGGCGGATTCAAAGTGAACATCAAGACTCTGCAACTGCAAGAGGCAGAAGTCATCTTAGCAGCGCGATCGCCAGCAGGTAAAGTACAAAAGCCCGTTAAAGTATTAATCGATACGGGAAAAGCAGACTTTATCGATGCCGGGAAAATTATCGAGTTTGACCTATCTGGAGAACTTGCCAATGGAGGAGAACTTGAGGTTTCAGGAGTTGGCATCCCAAAAACAGAAGCGATTAACCTAATCGTTCGGGGAAATAAGCTGCAAGCGTCTGATGTCGATAATTTGCTCGCCCTTCCTTTCGACATTTCGACGGGAAAAATCGGTGCTAACCTAGAAGTCAAACTTAGACACAAACAAATTCCTCGCGTCAATGGAGTTGCCAGCCTGCAACAAGTAACCGCACAGATACCCGCATTGACCCAACCCTTCGCTCGCAGCAACGGTCAACTGCGCTTTCAAGGAACCGAGATTCGCCTAGAAAATGTCACTTCTGTTTTTGGGTCTATTCCTGGGGTTGCCAATGGGATTATCGACCTGCAAAAAGGCTATGCACTCAAAGCCAAAACGCAACCCATTCGGATACAACAAGTTGTTGAAGCCTTAAGACTCAAAAAACCACCCGTACCCATTTTAGGGGAAATTAAAGCAGACATTCGGGTTTCGGGATTGCTCGAACGCCCGAAACTGACTCTCGATGTCGTGACGACGCGATCGACTCGCGTCGATCGCGTAGACTTTCGCCCCGGTAGCCGCGCCAATTTACAACTCATCGACTCTAATCTTTTTATTCGCAGATTTCAAGCCATTCCTACCGTAGGCGGAAAGTTAACGGGGACGGGAAGGATTCAGTTTGAAAGTCGGAAGGCACAGGGGAAGAGGCAGGATTCCAAATACATTTTCGACCTTCAGGCGACTAACGTTCCAGCCCAAGCGATCGCACGTCTCTATCAAACCAATTTACCCGTCAATCCCGGACTGGTTTCCGGTCAAGCACGGTTTTTAGGAACGCTAGAAAATCCAGAAAAGCTGCAAGCAACTGGTTTGGCTAATTTCCGATTGGGTGGCGGAAGCGTCAGCGCCAGGAATTTTCAGTTTGCCAACCAACGCTGGCAAGGAAACGTGCAGGCTTTTGGGGTTAGTTTAGCTAGTCTCAATCCAGCTTTGCCGTCCCAACTACATCAAGGGCGTTTAAATGGTGCGTTCGCTGTTGCTGGAACGCTCGATTCTTTTCGACTAGAGACTATTCGCGCCACGGGATCGGCTAGCGTTGCGATCGCGCAAGGGGTAGCAACCGCAAATGAGTTAACCTTGGCAAATGGACGCTGGACAAGCGATCTAAAAGCGCAAGGCATCCAAGTTACCGAGCTTTTTCCGAACATTCCTTCAGAATTTGCAGGGATCCTCAATGGAACTTTTAACCTAGCAGGAAGGGTAGAGGATTTACTGAAAACTGTTCGAGGAAATGGAACGGCGAATCTAGTCCTATCGAAAGGCGCGATCGTCGCGGCCGAGAATTTACAACTAGCTGATGGTAAATTCAAGGCAGCAGTCATTTCCGATGGAGTTCCTTTAAAACAGTTCTCCAAGGACGGACGGGGAACTTTAGCAGGAAATTTGCAGGTACTTGGCAGTCTGGAAAATCCCACTCTCAGAGACATTCAAGCCAGTGGAGAATTGAGATTTAGCCACGGCATCAGCGCGATCGCACAACCGTTGACGACAGCCATAAGCTGGAACGGTCGGCGATTGGACATTCAACAAGCCACAGCTAAGGGACTTCAGGCTAGCGGATGGGCAGACATTGCAACTGAGTTACTGGGAACTACCGCCGCGATCGAGCGATTCGAGTTACAAGTAGCTGCCAATAGAGCCGATCTGAAGGCTTTTTCTCTCTCTGTGCCAGCCAGTCTAGCTAGGTTCGATTATTCGGGCAGCTTGGATTTTAACGGCATTATTGCAGGAACGCTGCGATCGCCCAAGATTAATGGAAATTTAGCAATTGGTAATCTGCAAGTTGCAGGGCTTGAGTTCGATCGCTCTCTCAAAGGAACGGTCAAAGGACTGCCAGAAAAGGGAATAGAGCTTGCGCTAGCAGGCACGGAAGACGAAATTCAACTAGCACTCGATCCCAAATGCCAACCCGTCTCTTTCGATCTCGCCTTAGATCGGATGAGCGTTAGGGGCACTCGGAAAAACGAATGGCTTCAGATAGAGGCAGATAATGTACGAGTTGGCTTATTCAAAAACATAGCCAAAGCCTCGCAATTCGCTTTACCTGAAACCTTGCTCGCCCAACCGCTGTCAGGAGAACTATCGGGCGACTTTGCCCTCAATCTCAACACCTCAGAACTATCTGGAGAGCAAGTGAAAATTGCGAATCCTCGTTTTGGCAGTCTCAGCGGCGATCGCTTAACCGCCAACTTCCGCTATCTAGATGGCAATTTGATTCTCCAAAATGCTCGATTTCAGAAAAATGACAGTCAATATCTCCTCAACGGCAGTCTGACGAACGCGCAGCGAGGTTGGCAATGGCAAGCCGAAGTTGCCGTTTCTGGCGGACAAATCCAAGACGTTCTCGAAACCTTACAAATCTTTGAACTATCGGACTTAACTCGCGGACTCAAAGCCCCCGATTACGATAAAGCAGCCGATCTTTATGAAGTCGGAAGTCGGCGCTGCTCGGACGCTACCCCCCCTTATCAAAGGGGGGTTACGTGCGCGGCGGAGTCGGAAGTGAAGTTCCAGGGCAGGAGTCAGAATACAGAAGTCCAGGAATCTCCAGTCCCCAATCGCCCCCTTTTCTCCGTTGGCACGCCAGAAAGCTCTATACTGAACCAACTGAGCCATATTGCAGAAATTGAAACGCTCTTGAGAAGGCAGCGCAAACAGCGTCAAGAAGCTTCTCCTTTGCCAGAATTAGCAGAATTGAAAGGCACTTTTGACGGCAATCTTGTCGTCAGCAATGCTCCCAATAGCGGTTTAAAAGCCTCCTTTGACTTTCAAGGGAAGGGGTGGCAGTGGCGAGATTTTGCCTTTAACCAGATCGATCTCAAAGGCGGCTTCCATAATGGGATCGTCTCGCTCGCACCTTTGAAAATTCAATCAGGAGAAAGTCTATTTGCCTTCTCTGGCAGCGTGGGGGGCAAAATTCCCTCCGGTCAACTGCAACTGGCAAACGTGCCCCTCCAACTGCTCTCAGAATTTGTCGATTTGCCTCCAACCGTTACTGTTGGGGGACTGCTCAACGGAGATGTAAAGCTGGCTGGCAGTCGAGATAATCCACAAGCAAAAGGAGAATTAGCGATCGCCA
This sequence comes from Hydrococcus rivularis NIES-593, assembly GCF_001904635.1. GTDB lineage: Bacteria > Cyanobacteriota > Cyanobacteriia > Cyanobacteriales > Microcystaceae > Hydrococcus > Hydrococcus rivularis. The sequence goes on along the minus strand of NZ_MRCB01000010.1, from coordinate 65,007 downwards.
AGGCAACCATCAATAAAACTGCGCTTTCTACCACCCAAGGCAGTTTTACCTACGACAACGGTCGCCTCGATTTTCAAGCCAGCAGCAAACTGAATCGCCAAGCTCAGCCAATAATCCTACAAGGCTCTATTCTCTATCAAATGCCTTTTGCCACCGTCAAACCAGACAGCGATCGCCTGCAACTAAATCTACAAGTGAAAAATGAAGGAATGGCACTGTTGGATATTCTCAGCAAAGATGCCCTCTCCTGGATTGATGGCGAGGGAGAGATAGCGCTGAATATTTCTGGTCGATTCGATCGCCAACTTGGTCGCCCCAGTCAGTTACGAGCAGAAGGAATCGCCAAGTTTAACAATGCGACGATAGGCGCTCAAGTTATTCCCGAAGAGCCTTTAACTGAAGTTAACGGGAAAATTCTTTTCAATTTTGACCGCCTTGAGGTAGAAAGTCTCAAAGGAAAATTCGGCGGCGGTGAAGTCGCACTAGCTGGCACTTTACCCCTCGTCGAATCTACGCCCCAGCCAAATCCTCTAACGGTGACTCTAGATAACCTCGCTCTCAACCTCAAAGGACTCTATCGAGGCGGCGTGCGAGGAGAAGTCGCGATCGCGGGGAGCTTCCTAGAACCGGAGATTGGCGGCAGACTGAGATTATTTAACGGTCAAGTTCTCTTAGGAGAAGAGAACGCTACAGAAAACGGTGACAAGGGAAATAGCAGCAATAACGGTGAATTTGGCTTTAAATCCACAGTATTTAACAACCTACAACTCACCTTAGCTGACAATATCCAAATCGTGCGACCTCCCGTTTTAAATTTCTTAGCAGCGGGGAGTTTAACCTTAAATGGCAGCCTCTCTCAACCTCGCCCGCAAGGTAAAATTACGCTCAAAAGCGGTCAAGTCAACCTCTTCGCTTCCCAGTTCCGTTTGGATAAAGGAGCGGACAACAGTGCTCAGTTTTCTCCTAAGCGGGGGCTAGACCCCTATTTGAATGTTCAGCTATTGACTTCAGCAACCGAGACAACTCGCGACCCAGTACTGACCAATCCTTCCTCGACTGAAATTATCGATCCATTTACGGCTAGCTTAGATAGTTTGCAAACCGTTCGCATTCGAGCCAGGATACAAGGGTATGCCAGTCAACTGACCAATAGCCTCGAACTAACCAGCACTCCTCCTCGCAGCCAGCGAGAGATTATCGCCCTTTTAGGCGGAGGTTTTGTCAATACTCTCGGTCGCGGCGATACCACCCTGGGTTTGGCTAATTTAGCTGGGTCAGCCGTCTCTGGCACTATACAGGGAGCGATAAGCGATCGCTTGGGTCTTAGCGAGTTTCGCATCTTCTCGACGCCTTTAATTGACGAACAAGAGCGAATCTCCAGAAATCAAATCGGGATAGCGGCTGAAGCCGGAATCGATCTCACAAAAGATGTTTCTTTTTCCGCCATGAAAATTTTGAATACCGACCGACTGCCTCAGTTTGGGCTTCAATACCGCATCAATGGCAATACCGTAATCCGAGGCTCTACTAATTTCTCGGACGATAGCAGGGCTATTATCGAATACGAACAACGATTCTAATGAGGCTTGAGGAAAACATAAATCAATTCACCAACCATGTCTTACTTATGTTTGAGAATTTTGTCAATAGATCGAGAGTTCATTCTTGCTTTCGCCCAGCCGGACGGAAGCCCAAAACCCACGATTACAGCCCCTCTATCTGGGGAGACGATTACATCTTCGAACCGATCGAGGAAGGAAATAAGGGTTATATGACAGGACGAGGACAAGGAATAGAAGGCGGCGATTGCCTGATCCTGTCAAATGGCTTTGACTTTTGTTGCTATCGGGTTGAGACAATTAATTACTATGCCAATCCGCCAGATATGTGGATAGCATTACTCAAGCTGGCGGATCGCAATTGGTAGGCTAGAACTCAAAGCTTTCTTCACTGGTTCCTTCGTGAACTGTTTTCACCCATTTGAGCCGCTTTGGTCGCACGGACATGCGAGCTGTTATGCTGGGGATAATCGCCAGCCAATGGAGCATGTAAATCGTGCCCCGCAGGGTTTGCCAGGTAATGGTCGGTAGATTGAAAAAGCTTAATTTTTCCTCGCTGCGAGTGCGACGCAATCCTACCAACATTCCCCAAAATGCAAGAGAAATCGTAAAGCCCGTTAACGGACTCAGCATTGGCAAGCGATGGCGAGCGATCGCCATCACAAAGTCCGGTACGGCTGCGGTTGGGAGAATATATTGCGTCAATGCGAAGTAAAGCAGATCTAGCTTTTTCTTAAATCCCATCCGCTGGCTGAGAATCAATCGCCAATAGTCGAGATAGCGCTGATATCCGCCCTCTGCCCAACGGTTGCGCTGGTGCCACAGAGCGATCGCGCTGGTAACGCCTTCTTCTTCTACGGCCGGATCGAGTAAAAAGCCAATTTTCCAATCATCCAAGTGCAGGCGAATCGTTAAATCGAGATCGTCGGTGATGGTCTGTTCGTTCCAACCACCGCACCGTTGTAGGGCGCTACGACGAGCAAATTGACCGTTTCCCCGCAGTTCGCCGATGCCTCCGACTGCGATGCGCTGCTGCTGATAATAGCTATCTAGCGCCATTTCTGTCATTTGTCCCCGCGTCCAGAAATTGACGGCGCTGTTGGCGATCGCTTTGCGTACTTGGACTGCGCCTATCTCTTGTGCTTCAAATATTGGCAGCACCCGTCTGAGCAAGTCTGGCGTGACTTTTGCATCTGCATCGAATACCCCGATAATCTCTCCCCGAGTCTGGGGTAAAACTTGATTGAGCGCTCCCGATTTACCGCCACCCGCGCCCGCAGGACGGCGAACGACCCGCAGTTGAGGATATTGTCGTGCCAGTTTTTCTAAAATTTGCGGCGTTTTGTCGCTGCTGTGGTCGTCAATCACCCAAACTTCATATTTATCGGTTGGATAGTCTAGATTGCATAGCATAGTCACCAAATTGCCTATCACCGATTCTTCGTTTTTGGCAGCAACTAGCAAGGAAACAGAAGGCGCATTGGCTAACGCTTCATCCGATAATGAGTCTGGCGTAGGTTCTGCTTTGGCTGACACCAATCGCAGTCCGTGAATAACCATCAGTCCAGTCATGCCCATGATTACCCAGGTTCCCCAGGTAACCAGGTGAAGCGCGATCGTCGTACTCCAAACCGCCATCAACACGAAAGCGGCTTTCTTTCTGCGCCCCGACAATCCCTTAAAAAAATCGCTTCTAAATTCTTCCTCTTCGTCTTCTGGATCGACCCATTCGGATAAGAGGGAACCAATGGGATCTAACTCTTGCTCGGATTCATTTTCTGACCAATATTTTTCTGGCATAATCGATTTTGGCAGTTGGATGTTTGGCTTTAATTACAATTTGGCAGACTTTTGCTACACTAGCTGCGCTTAGGGTTATCTTGGGTCTATTTTATCCAAGATTATTAACTTTCTTTGATATTTGTGAATTTCCTTTGGCTCGAGCAGGTCTGAATTGCTCGTATAATGGCTATTGCAATCTTTAGTGTTGCCACTTTCGCTCGAAAAAACGCTAGCTTTAAATTTCTTGATTAAAATTTAAATTTCGCTCTGCTCGATTAATTACTTTATGACGACGGCAATCATAACGGCGACAACTTTGGCAGTTGGTTCGGTTTTCTGGGTGGAAATCGTTCGAGACTTTTACCACGCTCTTTCTCATCATTGGCAGCTATTGTATCGCCTGCATGTTTGGCATCATCGCGTGTTTCGCCCGGATTTATCGGCTGTTAGCGAGCAGATATACCGACAAGCCCATTGGTACAATGACGTACCAGAAGCTTTAGTTATGCTGTTATTCAGTCTTCTGCCTTGGGCGATCGCAACAGCGTTGGATTTGCCCCATCAATGGACGGCTTGGATGGGTTCTCTTTATACGCTAAGTTTTTTATTCGGCGCGATCGCGCGAGGAAGTGGTATTCCCTACGCCGACGAATTAACCGATGTCACCCATCGTCCGGGAGCTTTTACCCGCTTACCCGCTCGCTGGTTGGTCAATCGGCCCTACCACTGGCGACATCATTTTGACAATCAAAAGGCTTATTATAGCGGTACGTTTACTATAGTCGATAAGCTCATGGGGACTGCCCTCTCCCTCAAGGGAAAAACCATCGCTGTAACCGGAGCATCGGGAACGTTAGGGCGATCGCTCTTAAAACACCTTCATCTGAGGGGTGCAAAGGTCATTGCCCTGACTTCCAAGGAACGAACGGTAACTCTCGATATCAACGGGGAAAATACGCCAATAAAAACCCTTAAGTGGCAAGTTGGCAAAGAATCCGAGCTAGCAGAACTACTAGAGTCGATAGATATACTGATTATCAACCACGGCATTAACGGCTTTGGGAAGAGAACCCAGGAAGCTGTTGCCCAATCTTACGAAATCAATACCTTTTCAGGTTGGCGATTGATGGAACTCTTTTTTAAAACCGTCCGCACTAACGAAGACATCGCTCGCAAAGAAGTTTGGATTAATACCTCAGAAGCAGAAGTCAGTCCTGCTTTTAGTCCTCTCTACGAACTGAGCAAGCGATCGCTAGGAGACTTGATAACTCTGCGTCGCTTGGATGCTCCCTGTATCGTGCGCAAGCTGATTCTGGGACCGTTTAAAAGCGATCTCAATCCTTTTGGCGTGATGTCCGGCGATTGGGTGGCGAAGCAGATTGTTAATCTCGCTCAACGGGACGTTCGCAATATCATCGTGACAATCAATCCTTTGACGTTTATTGCTTTTCCTATCAAGGAGTTCTGCGTCTCTGCTTACTTTAAACTGTTTAGCGATCGGGTGAGATAAGTAGGCGCGATCGCACTTTTTTACGTAACTGAATAATAATGGCGATCGCTGACTCAATACAAAACTATAATTCTTCCATAACAAAAGTCCGTAATATTTTGCATCATTCGTCCTTGTTTTTTCAGCAATGAGCAATGGTTAATACTCGCTAACACAATTGACTTAATAGCCTTTGAGGAGTTTTTGAAAAATTTATTTTATATTTAAAGAGTTTATGAAGTTGCTTGACAAGACTTGCTTTTTCACTTAACCGTGATTATTCTATTGATGTCAGTGATTTAACGTAGGTAAGGTAATTATTTACCTTGGAGGATAAGTATTCATGGAAGTAAAACATATTGCTCTTTTATCCGGTCTTCCTTTAGTGGCAGCAGGAGTGTTAGTCAGTGCCATCCCAGCGGAAGCAGCTATTTTTGTTGGTCCGGGACAGCTAGATGTAAGTAGCGAAAGATTTGGGAACGCCTTTTACACGCAAAACGCCATTGACTTTACAGTGGGCAACCCCGGCCCAAATAATTCCCTTCCAAGTCCTGGTAGTCCTGGAGAAGTCGAAGTCACAGGTCAAGGCGGCTTATCTTCCTTAAGTGGTAGAGCCCAGATTTTTGATTTGTTTAGTCCCGCACCTTTTCCAACAGGTGTAAAAGTCAATGTTTCTGAAACCACATTACTTAAATTTGCCGATGGCACTACATACAATTTCACAGCGTTTACTCGGACGGGGCAAGACACTGGACCCAATATTTTTGAGTTTGAAGGGGCTTTTGTGAATGGTGGCGATCGCACTCCCACCAATTTTGCCTTCATCACAGGACAACTCCCTGTTTCTATCTCCTCAACTACCGTTTTAAGTAGCCTAGATCAAATCGACGATTCTGGCGTTGTAATAGGAAATGCATCCTACTCAGGCACCTTTACAATTCCAGCAGCACAAGTTCCCGAACCTACGGGTGTTGTTGGTCTACTCGGTGTAGCTTTAGGAGCTGGTTCGCTGCTTAAGCGCAAGAAAACTTTCAAGCAAATGAAATAGGAAGAACAGTAAAATTTGGTCTAATCCCAGACCGACCGACTAAACTACTTGACTTTCATTGTTGCCAACAGTACTCAAGTATAGGTGGTTACCTATACTTGGGTTTTTAGCGTTTTTGGCACTTATTTAAGATTTTTTACGTAAATCTATTGAATGGACGCTGTTTTCCGAGCTATTAATCCCATACTGTTCTTTTGTGAAGGGATCAGTTATGGACATATTGCCCGATCCTTAATAGTTGCCAAGTGGCTGAAGTCATTAAATCACGATATTGTAATTGCCTGTCCGGATAAATCATCTTCTTTGTTTGCTGCTGAGGGATTTAAAACTGCCAGCATCGAAATTGCCGAGCCAACTGCTATTTACCAGCGCTTGCGTCAAGGCGGCATGATGTATACAACAGAAGATCTGATCGCCTATTTTACTCAGGACGATCTGCTAATCAAGCGCTTTCAACCCTGCTTAATTGTCTCTGAATTTCGGTTTACTGCCCTTCAGTTAGCTAAAAAATATGGCATTCCTTCTGTTGGGATGACTGATGCGACTTGTCATCCGAATTTTGTTTCCGATAGAACCGTGCCAGATCCCTTTGCCAAAACTCTTGCTGCTCCTCTGTGGCTGCTTGATTTTATCTCCCAGCGAACTAGACTGGGTGAAGTCATCAATAGGCAAACAATTCAAAAAATTTCTATTTCTCTGCGAGAGGCATCTATCGCTTATGGTTTAGAGCCACTGCCAACATTTTTTGACTATGCAAGTCAGGGAGATATTTGCTTGCTCTGCGACCTCCCCGATCTAGTTCCAATTGAGCCTTTACGTCCCGGCGATCTTTACACTGGAGCCTTGTTATGGGAACGCCCAGAGCCGTTGCCCCATGAACTTTTCCGCCTCGATCCTAACAAAAAAACAATCTACGTGTCGCTAGGCACCCAGGAGTCTCTGCCCACAGACTTCCTCAAATCGTACGTTGAGAAACTCCTAGAACGCGATCTGCAAGCGATCGTCTCTCGTGGCAAGCGCTCTTTTGAGATGCCAGTAGAATCCAAAAATCTATTTGTTTTCGATTTTGTCAACGACAGCAAACTCCTTCCTAACATTAATCTTATGGTCTATCCCGGTGGTGCAATGACTACTTACCAAGCCTTGTCTTGTGGAGTTCCACTGATTGCCCTACCAGCCCATGCCAACCAGCACTTTTATGCAGAAGCGATCGCCCGAAACAAGTTAGGATATTTTTTCCGTCCTTCCCGACTCAATATAGATAAGCTTGTAAGAATCACTTTGAGTTTACTCGAAGATTCAGAAATTCATGCTTCTATAAAAGCATTTCAAAAAAAACTGGTTTCTTTCGACGCGCGAGAAACCATTTTAAGCCGTACTGAGGCACTTTTGAACGGAGCCTTTCCAACTTAACTGATGGATTAAAAAGCATTAAGATGAATCAAAATTTGAGACTTCCCCCAAACTGGTTACGTTTTTTAATTATTATTCTGCTAGTATTAGGTGTGTTTTTTCGCTTTGCTAACCTTGATGGCAAAGTTTACTCGATTGAAGAAGCTGCTACCTCTCTACGAATTTCTGGCTACACGGAGCAAGAGATTAGGCAACAAATCTTTAACGGTAAAGTAATTAGTCTCAAAGATTTGCAAAGGTATCAACACCTGAATCCTGAAAAGACTTTAGCTGACACTATCAAAGGATTAGCTATTGAGGAGCCTCAGCTACCTCCCCTCTACTATGTAATGCTACGCTCTTGGGTACAGTGGTTTGGCGATTCCATAACAGGAATTAGAAGCCTATCTGCTGTCATTAGTCTGTTAGTATTTCCTTGTCTTTATTGGCTATGTATAGAACTATTTGGGTTGCCTCTCGTAGCTTGGATTGCCATTGCACTTATGGCTGTCTCGCCATTTTTTATGCTCTATGCTCAAGAAGCACGGTTATACAGTTTATGGACAGTAATTATACCGCTAACAAGTGCTGCATTGCTGCGAGCCATTCGCGTCAAAACTATATTTAGTTGGGTATTTTATTCACTTACCTTATCATTAGCATTTTATACTACTGTCTTATCTGGATTGGTTGCCATTGGACATGGGATTTACGTAGTTGGGACGCAAGGCATCCGATTGAGTAAAACCTTAAGTGCTTATCTGATTGCCTCTATTGTTGGACTGCTAACTTTTGCACCTTGGATATATGTAATTGTTAATTACTTTTATGCAAGTTATAGTGCAACTGAATGGGCTTCTTTAAGAAAAATACCTTATGTATTCGTAATTGTTGGTTTTCTATCAAATATCATCCGCGTTTTTTTTGACGTGCCTAATAAGCTTCTTTGGCAAGCACTTCCAAATACCTATCAACCTATAGATGTAATCCTGGGAATAATTAGTTTACCACTCTTCTTATCGATTTTATTTTTAGTTGGCTATTCAATTTATTTTCTCTGCTTAAAAAGCCCTAAACGAGTTTGGTTGTTTATCGTTTCTTTGATTGCAGTAAATAGCCTAATTTTTCTCTTGCCAGATTTGTTTATAGGTGGCATTAGAGCGGTGATACCAAGATTCCAAATACCTAACTATATGTGTATACTGCTAGCTGTCGCTTATTTATTAGCTATTAAAATTAGTGCTGTATCTAATAGTTTTCGGCAACAACAGATAGGGAAAATTATTATGCTTGCTCTTATTTCATGTGGAGTTATATCTTGTACAATTAGTTCTCAAAGTAATTTATGGTGGAATAAATATTTCAATATAGACAATATCCCTATAGCAAGGATTATTAATCAAACTCAATCCCCCTTAGTTATTAGCGACTCTGGAGGCAGTCACTATATTAATATTTTATCACTTAGTCATGTTTTAGATCCAAAAGTCAAATTTCAATTAATATCTAAGATAGAGGATTTAACTAAAATTCCTTCAATTTCTAATTCCTTCAGCGATCTTTTCTTGCTTAATCCCTCTGAAATCTTGCGAGAAAGACTTGAAAAAGAACAAAAATTTAAGACCAATTTAGTTTTCGATGGAAGTAAAATAAATCCTTGGAAAAGCGATCTTTTTCTTTGGAAATTAGAATGAGTTTAATTAAGCTACTTTAGCTGAATAGTGGGGTAACATCATGACAAAGACTAAAAATAAAAAAAGCATGAATAGTCTTTATGTTTTGGGGTTTCCTATCAATCTTTTCCTTGAATTATTTATCCAGTTTACTTCATTAGTCATTCCCGTTACTTTATTTAGGAAATCGCTTCAAGAAAGTAATATAGTGATAGCAACTATAGTAGTTCTTCTTGGATTATATATTTATCCTCTAACGATCTTATTTCTTAGCGCTATTATAACAAGACTTCTTCCTAAGCCAAGATTAGGCAAGATTGAAACTCAAAAGGATGCACTTAAATATCAAACCTTAATTGCTCTTAATACTTTTGTAAGACGAACACCTGCACGATGGCTATTGATCTTTCCTTTTCCAGGTTATCTCTTTTATAAAATTAGTGGAACTAAGATAGACAGTAGCGCACTAATCACAAGTCCTGATTCTTTACAAGACGTTTATTTAGTATCAATTGGAAAAAATAGCTTGCTTGGGTGGGGCTGTCTTGTTCTCGGTCATTATTCTGGTGATGGTTCTACGACTTTTTTAGGTGAAGTGAAAATAGGCAATAACGTTTTGATTGGTGAAGGTGCTACAGTTTGGGCTAATGTTAGAATAGGCGACAGAGCGATTGTGCAAAATAAATCTGTTGTTATGCCTGGTACGATTATTCCCCCTGATGAAATATGGGGAGGTGTGCCTGCTAGAAAGATCAAAAGTATAAAAGAGAACGAAGAAAGTTCCAAAAGCAGTTTTGTTAGTCCAGATGAACTTGAGATTTATCTTCTAGAGTTGTTGAAAAATAATTATGGAATTCAAGAGTTAAATCGAGATGCTCCATTACTATCTTTAAATTTAACAGTAACTGATATTACGCATATATTACGTCTTCTAGAAAAGAGATATAAGATTTCTATTAATAGAACCTGCATCAATATTACAACTTTTAGTCTTAACGAGATGATTTTAATTACAGAAAAAGAGATTAAACAGAAAAGATTGCTTTAGTTCTTTAGCGCGATCGCTCTTTATAATAAAAATAAGAAAAGATGAGAAGCGATCGCATTTCTTTGGTAAAAAAAGAAAGAGAAAATTCTCTTGTATTTTCTAATAATCAATCGTTATCTTCCGTTGATTGCTTTTGCTCGTCCGAAGAGGTTTCGCGAGAATTATTAGAATCTTCTTGAAGTTTCCGAGGAGCGACCGTACCGAGAGGGCGAGATTCTGGGTTCTTTCTAAAGCTTGCAGATGCAGGAGCAGGTTCCCATTGTGGCTTGGGCTTGATCGATGTTTCTGTCTCATTCGCTTCTGGAGTTTTCCGAGGAGCCGTTAGCGCAGGGCTGAGGCTTTCCTGTTGTGGCTTAGACTGAGTGGGCGTGGTAGTTGCCTCAGACTCCTGCGGAACTTGCCGCCAACTATTGCGCGTCGGTGGTGTCGTCTCTGCTGGGGCTGGTTTGGGTGCGGGTGTAGTAGTCGCCTCAGTCTCTTGTGGCACCTGTTGCCAGGTATTGCGCGTCGGTGGCGTCGTTTCTCCGGTTGCTGGTTCGGGTGCGGGCGTGGTGGTTGCACCAGTCGCTTCTGGTGCTTTTCCGGGGGTAGCTGGTGGGGTGGGTTTTTGCGTTGCCGACGGTTCTCCAGTCGGTTTATTCTCGGTAGACTCTGGTGGGGCTACAGCTAAAGACGGACATACCTTTGGATCGTATTTATAGTTCACGACTACTCGGTAAGGTTGCGTTTGTCCGGTTTGATTGGTGAAACTGCGCTCTTTAATCTCATTGAGTGCCTGCTGATTTAGAACGGGATAGCCCGCGCTTCTGATTAAATAGGGACGGTACGGAGAACTTGCCACTCTTCCTTGGGAATTGACCATTACGCCATAAACGGTCGTCCCTTCTAGCTTTCTCATACAAGCTGCTTTCGGATACGTTCCTTCAAGGGTAATCTCTGTCGGTTGCGCGACTTTTACCCTGACTCTCCAGTTCACCTCATTTTCCCTAGCTTCTTCGTCGGTCGTATTTTCTTTATCCGCGATGAGACTCTCTGCCCCTCGGATGTTTTCAGCAACTAATTGTTTGATGCGTCTCTCTTGCAGGGCTGCTCTATCATTGACTGCGGCATTGGTTTGTCCTCCATTGCCATTAACCATTGCCTGTTGAGAGGTTTCAGCAGGATTGTCCGTTGGCGTACCGCTTCTAGTAACGACAGAATCTCTCCTATTAATCAATTCATCAGCCGGAATTGGCGGTCTGAGTTCGCCGAAATCGGGTCTTTGAGTTCTGAGTTCGTTAATTGGAGGGGGCTGAATCGGTGTCGATGTCGAGGTATTGGAGGGATAGGTGGGAGGATATTGGAAGTTAGGTGGTTGGGAGGGTAAAGTGGGCAATGTACTCGGTGAGGGCAATGCTCTCGGCAAAGACGGCAAGGCTGGTATTGACTGTTGCGGAGGAACGACGACGGGTAAGTTATTGCCAAGCGCTATGGTATCGGGAGGAGGCGGCAGAGAAGGAAGATTGCTCGTGCTGGGATAAGATGGTGGCAGAGAAGGCAGAGAAGATGAGTCGAAAAAGGAGCCATTGAGAGAAGATGGATTGGGATATTGCGGTATGTCTTCTAAGGAGGGCCGATCGAGATTCGGCAAACGGCTTTGCTCGGCGGGGTTTAATTCTATTAATCCCACTTCTCGCGGGTTCGTTGATTTGTCTTTTTGCCAGGTATTTGGGAAGATTGGCAATCCTACTCCTAGAACAAAAGCATGAATCCCTATAGAGGCAAGAATAAAAAGACTCTTGACATTAAATATCTTGCTGGATGTGGTTCCGATTATCGAGGGGGAAGACATAACTATTCTCGTCCAACTCCGCTTTGTCTTTTATAGCAAAAGTAAATATATTCTTTGAGGTTTATGGAGGTTTATGTAGGTATTTTAGTAGCCAAACTCGTTATTTCAGCAAAAACTTACTATGTACCTTACCAGAATTGGTGAAGACGATCGCGGACGGCTGACAGTCAATCGCTTAGCATTACGGTCAATCACCTTAGAGAGACTACTCTTTGTCTGATGCCAAAGAATAACTTTCTCCCAACCAATTATCTACTCTCTTTGTAAAAATCCGGCTATTTTTTCGACTGCGATTTCTAAAATTTCTGGTTCTTGTACGAGGGCAAAACGAACGTAACCTTCGCCGCATTTTCCAAATCCCGAACCGGGAGAAACCGCTACTCCAGTGGCAGCGACTAATCGGGTACAAAATTCGACAGAGTTATTCTGCCAGGGTTCGGGTAATTTTGCCCAGATATACATGGTAGCTTTGGGTGTAGGGACTTGCCAGCCAATGCGATGCAGGGCACCAATGAAAGCATCTCTTCGTTTTTGGAAGGTGGCAACGGTTTCTTTGACCGATGCTTGAGAACCTTCTAAAGCTGCGATCGCTCCCTGTAAAATGCCTCGATATTGATTAAAATCGACGACGGCTTTGATTTGTCTGAGTGCCAAAATGAGCTGAGGGTTGCCAATCGCGTAACCGATGCGAAACCCGCCCATATTGTAAGACTTGGAGAAGGTAAAAAATTCTATAGAAACTTCTTTATGAGGATCGGCTTGCAAAATCGACGGGGGAGGATTCGTCTGGTCAAAAAAGATATCGACGTAGGGGAAATCGTGGACTAGGACGAGGTTATGCTGGCGACAGAAATCGACCGCTTGCTCGAAAAAAGACAAAGGCGCGATCGCGCTGGTAGGATTGTGGGGATAGCTCAGCACCATCATGCGAGCTTGTGCGAGAACTGGTGTAGGAACGTCTTCGAGGACGGGTAAAAATTGATTTTCTGCCCATAGCGGCATCGGGTAAATCTGTCCGCCAGCGAGATAAACGCCGCCTGCATGAGAAGGATAGCCGGGATCGAGGAGTAGGGCAAAATCTCCCGGATCGAGCAGCGCTAGGGGCAAATGCGCCGTTCCTTCTTGGGAGCCAATCAGGGAAAGAACTTCTGTTGCCGGATCGACGGGAATGCCAAATCGGTTAGTATACCAGCGAGCCACGGCTTCTCGAAACGCTTGCGTTCCGTGATAGAGCAAATAGCCGTGAGTGCTGGGATCGTGCAGCGACTGTTCGATCGCGGCAATAACATGGTCTGAAGCGGGCAAGTCGGACGAACCCAGGGACAAGTCTATAATTTCTTTTCCTGCTGCCCTCGCCTTTGCCTTCGCCCGATCCATATCGGCAAACACGTTGGTTTGTATGGCTTTTAACCGTTCGGCGAATTTCATTTTTGTGAGATGTTGGTTAATCGTTAGTTGTTGGTAGTTATTAGTTAGGGCAAAACTCTACTAACCAATAACTAATAACCAATAACTTAATTCAGACAACCATCCACCAATGTCTGGAGTTGCTGTTTGCCGATCGCGCCTTCGTGCGATTTCACAAGTTCTTTGTCTTTGAAAAGTCTGAGGGCAGGAACGCCTTCGACCTTGCATTTAGCAACTGCATCTGGATTAGCATCTACCTCTAGTTTAACGACTTTTAAGCGATCGCTGTAGGTATTGGCAACCCAATCGATTGACGGCGAGACTAGGCGGCAAGGACCACACCAACTCGCCCAAAAATAGACGAGAACGGGTTTGTCTTCGCTAAATACTTCTTTCTCGAATTCAGTATCTGTGATTTCTAGGACACTACCCATATCAGTTATTGGTTCTTTTGTGCTCGATTATTAATTATCTCAGCTAGCCGTTCTCGCTTCTCAAAAAAATGAAAAATAAGGGGCAGGTAACGGGAAAGCGCTATCGTTTCCCCATTTCCTACTCCTTAGTCTCTATACATCTTTGAGCTTCGAGCGCAGTTCTTCTAGCTCGGCATCGACAACCGAGTCGGAGGCAGAAGACGATTTAGTTTCTGAAGCTTGAGGTAAGGCTTCTGGAGGTTTCGACCCTTCTATCATCTGAGCTTTGAGCATTGCCAGTTCGTCGTCTACGTCGCTGCCCGCTTCTAACTGAGCGAACTGTTGTTCTATACCATAACCGCTCAATTCCCCAAATGCCTGAGAGCGAGCTTCCATTTCTAGCACTTTGGTCTCCATGCGCTCGAAGGCTCCCGTGGCACTGTTGATATCGATATTGCCCAGAGTCTTTTGCAGTTCTTCGTTGGCTTTAGCCGCTCTAGCCCGTGCCTGAAGCATATTTTTCTTGGTTTTGGCTTCAGAAATCTTGCTTTCTAGAGCCACCAAATTCTTTCTGAGGCTATCGACTTGAGCGACTTGCCCCTCGAGTTGCTGTTTGAGAACGGTTGCCGTATCCATATGGGATTTTTTGCGCATCAGAGCTTCGCGAGCTAGGTTCTCGTCTCCTTTAGAAAGAGCGAGTCTCGCCCGTTGGTCCCACTTGTTGGCTTCTCCTAGGTCTTGGTTGTACCTTTGCTCGGTACGTTTCTGCTCCGCAATTGCCCTAGCAACGGCTTGGCGTAGCTGCACCAAGTCCTCTTGCATATCGATAACGGCTTGTTCCAGAACTTTTTCTGGATCTTCAGCCTTGCTTACCATATCGTTAAGATTAGCTCGGACAACTCGGCTAAGGCGATCGAATAATCCCATGGCGCTGTCTATCCTCTCGGAATTTACAAAAGTAGTAGCAATGCAGGTTTAATTGATTGACCTGCCTATTAAAAGTTTATCTCGATGGGATTGGGAGCTTGACGATCTCCCGTTTGCCCAATAGAGCGGGCAATGCCCGCTTTATCGATATTAACTTTCTTAAATTCTATTAATCAACCTATTTTCTATTCTAGGCATTCTTCAAAAGCCCCTATGCGACGAAATTTCTGATAGCGCAGTTCTTGTCGCTGCCCAGGGGACATTTGCGAGAGTTTTTCTAAATTTTCCAGTAGGGCGGTTTTGAGAAGCGCTGCTGCCTCAAGGGGATGGGAGTGAGCGCCACCAGAAGGTTCTGGTACGATCTCGTCGATAATGCCCAATTCTTTTAAGTCTGAGGAAGTAATTTTCAGCGCCACGGCCGCCCGATCTGATTTTTTAGCATCTTTCCAGAGGATGGCAGCGCAGGCTTCCGGAGAAGCTACCGTGTAAACAGAATGCTCTAGCATCAAGAGCCGATCGCCGACCCCAATCCCCAAAGCGCCGCCAGAACCGCCTTCGCCAATAACGGTGCAGATAATCGGGACTTCAAAATCGAACATTTGCCGAAGGTTATAAGCGATCGCTTCTCCCTGCCCTCGATTTTCGGCTTCTACTCCCGCCCATGCTCCCGGCGTATCGATAAAGGTAATAATTGGCATGCCAAACTGGTTGGCATGTTCCATCAGGCGCAGAGCTTTGCGATAACCGCTCGGAGAAGCCATGCCGAAATTGCGAACGACATTATCCTTGGTATCTCGACCTTTCTGGTGTCCCAAGATCGTTACGGGTCGTCCATCTAAGCGAGCGATGCCACCTACGATCGCCGGATCGTCATAACCGCCGCGATCGCCGTGCAACTCGAACCACTCGTCGCTCATCGCTTGGATATAGTCGAGGGTGCTGGGACGGCGAGGGTGACGCGCTAGTTGCAGGCGTTGCGAGGGGGTTAGGGCGCTAAAAATTTCCTGGCGCAATTGTTCGGCTCGATTTTCTAACTCGACGATTTTCTCAGAGACATCGACATTATTTTCCTCAGCGAGTTCCCGGATTTGGTTAATCCGAGCTTCTAATTCGTATAAGGGTTTTTCAAAATCCAACAGGAAGGTTCGGCGATTGGTCTTTGTCATAGTTTCGGCTGCCTCGACGATTTCTAGAGATTTTTAATAGGCGGACAGAAGTTGAAAAATTATCTAAATATAGGGTTCTACATCTTTTGAGCAACCACCTCCAAGAATAACAAATCCCATCGCCTTTATTCCTCCTAATTGCCTTGTCTCCAAGAACTACCGGAAAGAGACAAGCCTCATACTAGACCCTAAAAACGTTATTCTGGTAAGAAGCCTAACCACTACAGTAGAGAAACTAATAACGCTAAATACTGCTTTATGTTTGATGCTCTTGCCGAACGCCTAGAAGATGCCTGGAAAAAACTGCGCGGTCAGAACAAAATTAGTCAATCGAATATTCAAGATGCGCTTCAAGAGGTACGTCGCGCCCTCCTAGAAGCCGATGTCAACCTGCAAGTCGTAAAAACTTTTGTTGCCGAAGTTGAACAAAAAGCACTCGGTGCTGAAGTGATTTCTGGGGTTAACCCAGGTCAACAATTTATCAAAATTGTCTATGACGAATTAGTTAAAGTAATGGGGGAAAGCAACGTTCCCCTCGCCCAAGCCGATAAGCCACCTACCGTCATCCTGATGGCAGGATTGCAAGGGACGGGAAAAACCACCGCTACAGCTAAACTCGCCTTGTACCTGCGCAAGCAAAACCAAACTTGCTTGATGGTGGCGACCGACGTGTATCGACCTGCCGCGATCGACCAATTAATTACCCTCGGTCAGCAGATAGACGTTCCCGTCTTCGAGATGGGCAGCGATGCCGACCCGGTAGAAATTGCCCGCGCTGGGGTAGAAAAAGCCAAAGAAATGGGAGTCGATACCGTTCTCATCGATACTGCCGGACGTTTGCAGATCGATCGAGATATGATGGCGGAATTAGCCCGCATTAAAGCCACGGTTAACCCCCACGATACGCTACTGGTCGTGGATGCGATGACGGGTCAAGAGGCAGCTAACCTAACCCGTACCTTCCAAGAACAAATTGGCATTACTGGAGCCATTCTTACTAAACTAGACGGGGATACGCGCGGCGGGGCTGCCCTATCGGTACGGCAAGTTTCCGGTCAACCGATTAAATTTGTTGGCGTTGGGGAAAAAGTCGAGGCGCTGCAACCGTTTTATCCCGATCGCATGGCTTCGCGCATTCTCAACATGGGCGACGTTCTGACGCTGGTAGAAAAAGCCCAAGAACAAATTGACATCGCCGATGTCGAAAAGATGCAGTCGAAGATCTTAGAAGCCAAATTCGATTTCAACGACTTTCTCAAGCAAATGCGACTGCTCAAAAATATGGGGTCTCTGGGCGGTCTTTTGAAAATGATTCCGGGCTTCAGTAAGCTTAGCGGTGCCGATATCGAGAAAGGCGAAACCGAACTCAAGCGCACCGAAGCGATGATCAACTCCATGACAACGGAGGAACGGGCGAACCCCGATTTACTGGCAAAATCGCCCAGTCGCCGTCGTCGTATTGCCAGAGGTTCCGGCTACGAGGAATCGGATGTTACCAAGCTCGTTTCCAACTTTACCCGCATGCGCAACATGATGCAGCAAATGGGTCGAGGCGGAATGCCTGCTATGCCCGGAATGCCTGGAATGGGCGGTATGGGAGGAATGTTTGGCGGCATGGGCGGACAAACTCCACCGCCAGGTTTTCGCGGTTATGCTGGCGGCAGTTCTAAACCCAAGAAGAAAAAAGAGAAGAAGAAGAAGGGATTTGGAACCTTATAGGGTAGAAGGCAGGAGGCAGTTACCAGTAATTCGATGAAAGGATCGATCGTAGGGGCGGGTTTTTGCAGTAGGTGTGAGTAAATCTCTAATACCATTTTTCATTCATTAATGACAGAGATGGTCGATTGTCCTCACCCCTAACCCCTCTCCCTATTTGGGAGAGGGGAGAAGGATGTCGATCGCGAAAACCTGAAAATTGGTAGAATATTTTCAATTTAGATCGACCCGCCCGTACAGTGGTTAGTAGTTAGTAGTTAATTGTCCCCTTGCCCCTTTGTTCCCCATCTCCCCACACTTCCCACACTCCCCACTCTCCCCACTCTCTCACTTAGAGGAGCGGAATAATAAAAATCCTCCCGCAGCCAGCCCTAAAAAGTTAGGCAGCCAAGCTGCCATAAACGGCGATACAAGCCCTTTAGTCCCTATCGATCGCGTCAAAACCAATAACATGTAATAACCAAAAATCAATCCGATGCAAATGCCAAAACTGGTTGCCCTGCTGGCATTTTGAGGGCGAAGGCCCAGAGCGGCTCCTACCAGCCCAAACGCGACGCAGGCAAAGGGAATGGCTAGTTTTTCTTGGATGCGGATTTCTAGCTTGCGAACTTTCTCTTCGTTGCCGCTAAGTTTGACGATTTCTAGATACTCTCGCGCTTGGGCGAGACTCATTTCTTCGTGATCTCGCTTTTGAGTGAGATCGAGAGGTGCTCTGGGAAATGCCAATTTATGGTGTTTGAAGCGAACGATATTGCGATAGGAACCGTCAGGCGCGATTACATAGATAGTTCCATTAAAAAAATCCCAGATATTTTCGTTAAAATTCCAAGTTGCCGATCGCGCGGTTACAATTTGGTTGATTCCTTCTTGAGAGCGATCGAGAATCGTCAACCCTCGCATTTGCTCGCCATCAAACTCTTCTGCATAAAACAGCCGCGAGAGAACATTTCGTCTATTGCCATTTGGCAGCTCGATTTTTTTGTATTCGGGAAAAATCATATTTCTATCTCTGAACGCGGGTTGTTTGTCGTTCAGCGCCGTTTTGAGCGTCACAGTAGCTTGATAATTGGCTGCAGGAGTAACAACATCGCTGACAAAAAAGGTTAACCCCGCGATCGCCAAGCTGAGGGCTAGGGCTGGAATCACCAGTCGATAGACGCTAAGACCCAAGCTACGCAAGGCAATCAGTTCGCTATCGCTCGCAAGGCGACTGTAAGCCATTAGCGCTGCCAAGAGGGTTGCCATCGGAAACGCCAAGACGACGAAGGCTGGTATTTTCAGCAACAGGATTTGAATCGCGATGTTAAACGGCAAGCCGGATTCGGTGACTCGGCGAACGAGATCGAATAAAGTGCCGATTGAGATGCCTAACGACGTAAACAAACCCATTCCGAACAGGAAGGGTAACAACAGCTCGCCGATAATGTAGCGATCCATGACTGATAAGCCAGGAATTCGCCTTTTAAACCAGTGATATTCACCTATCTTCATCCTATTAACGGTTATGTCATTCTGTTTATATTTAGCGTTTAGAGGTAGTATTTGTCTCCCAAATAATATTGCCGAACTTGGGGATTATTGTAGAGTTCTTCAGCGCTTCCAGAGGCAAGAATTTGACCGTCGCGCATGATATAGGCGCGGTTGACGATTGCCAAAGTTTCTCGCACGTTATGATCGGTAATCAAAATACCGATATCGCGATCGCGCAACTGACCGATAATTGCCTGAATTTCGGCGACGGCAATGGGATCGACTCCAGCGAACGGCTCATCTAACAATAAAAATTTCGGACCCTCCAATCCTACGGCTAGCGCTCTTGCCAGTTCTGTTCGCCGCCGTTCTCCCCCAGAGACTTGAAAGCCTTTCGTCTCAGCCACTCTTTCGAGGCGAAACTCTTTGAGTAATTCGTACAGGCGGACGCTTCTGTGACGAAACGGTACGCCGGTCTGCTCTAGGGCTAATTCAATATTCTCCCGCACGTTGAGATAGCGAAAAATGCTTGGTTGCTGAGTTAGATAGCCGATCCCCAAACGCGCTCTCTCGTTGATGGGTAGGGCAGTGATCTCCCTGCGATCGAGCCAGACTCTCCCCTCATTTGGCTTAACTAAACCCGTCGCAATGTAAAACGTCGTTGTTTTTCCAGCACCGTTGGGGCCGAGCAAGCCCACAATCTCGCCCGGTGCCACTTGAAGATTGACCCGATTGACGACGAATCGTCTGCCGTAAGCTTTATGAATGTTCTCCAGGATGAGTGTCACGATATCTAGAAATTTTCAATCGGAGGTTCTTAGGGTTGGGGATTGAGCGACGGACCGGGCGGAACCTTGACAGGATCGGAAGAAGTCGCTTCGGGATCGGTAACGAGGTAAATCGATTCTACCTGTTGATTGGCTTGCGGAGTCGCAATAAAACGCCCCTCATCGACTAGATAAGTCATCGTTTCTGCTCTCATGCTATTGCCTTCTTGCAAGACGTAAACATTCCCGCTCAGAACCAGACGACGCTCTCGGCTAAAGTATTGTGCCTGCGCGGCGGTGGCTTGAATTTTTCTAGCTGGATAATTTACCTGTACGTTACCTCGCGCCGTAATTACTCCCGTGCGCGAGTTTGCCTCCTGAATATCGGAACGGACGGTCATAGCGTTTCCCGACGAGGGCGAGGTTTGAGCTTGAACATTTGTCGGCAAACCAGAGGTAGCCATAATGCTACCCAAAAAAATTGGCAGTCCCAAAAGAAAAGACGAGCGGTGTTTGCGAGCGATAGACATAGCGACCAACTGAGTGTGGAGATAAGTCTAGTGTAATCAATCGGTTACCCGTTACTAACGACCTGTTACCAGTTTCTTAACTTACACTCGCTCGTTCTCAATTGCGATTATTTTTGGCAAGCTGCAAGTTAAATTTTCGTCACTCTTTTTTGAGGGGTCTAAGCGTTCTACAAACTCGGCAATTCGATCTGGCTCTATTTGTTGTAATGTTTTGAGCAAGCGATCGCTCTGTTCCACTAACCGCTCTACGTCAATGCCTTCGTGGATGGGTTGGTAGTCTCGCAGGCGCCTAATTCCTTCCCCTAATAAAATGACTGCTCCACGCCAGTTATAATTTCCCAGGTGATAGCAGCCAACAGCAATTTGTAAAATTCCTTGATAAAAATTTTTTTGCGTTTGTGTGGCTTCCATCCACAAAGCTTCTAGGGTATCGTGACAGGCATAAAACTCCTGCCGATTAAATTCTTCAACACCTTGCCAAAACGCTTGCGGTGGCATTACTGTCCTTAGGAAGCCATACTTGCACGGACTTCTTTTATGTACTCTAGATCTATCTCTTGCTTGTCGCCAGCAAACTCGTTATCTGGCGTGATAAACAACATGCAGTGACATTCTTTCCGCTCGCGCATGGGTACGCAAGGACAGTTCCAATAGGTATTTTTTACCTCAGCTTCCTTATCTTCATAGTGACGGCAAGGGCATAGGGGGGCACCTAACTCTTCTTTGTGTTTTGCAAGTCCTTCAATTACGACTGCTGTAACGGAGGGATCGCTACAAAAATAGGTACCAGTACGCTTAGCGTACTGTTCGGCAAAATTTTTCATTGCCTCAAGGACTTTATCGCTGCCTGTTTTATCGGTGTTTACTGAAGTCATAAATTTAACAGGTGAATCATAAACTTTTTAACATGGTATCTCAAAACTTTGCTGGACTTATAAGGTTATACGATTNTTTCATTCATTAATGACACAGATAGTCGATCGCCCTCACCCCCAACCCCTCTCCCAAATAGGGAGAGGGGTGAACAAGGTCGATCGCGAAAACCTGAAAATTGTTATTACTTGCCATTGACAGTCAGTTGCGATCGCGCTATGGTTGCTACTCATCAATTGATTGTTGCAAAAATTGCATGATTTGGTTCTCAAGAAAAAGCTTTTCTATCTAAGATAGTAAAAATTGGGGAGTCCGCCTGGGAAAACTATGGACAGACATATTTAAGATAGTGCGGGAGCCATTTCAATGCTTGGCATACTTCTATTCGGTCTATATTTCACCCTCTTTTCTTTAGTTGTTTATTACTTTAGGTCTTGGGCGCAAAATCGATGGTGGGTCAAAATAGATACTCAATCTCCTCAATGTACGTACTATTTTGGCCCTTTTGACGCAGAGGAAGAAGCTAAAAGTCTCTACGGCGACTATATCGAGGATCTGCAAGAAGAAGGAGCGCGTGGAATCAGCATTCAGATTCAGCGCTGTCAACCCCAACAGCTAACGATTTTTGAGAAAGATTCTGAAGCAACGTGCCAGTAAGAAATCTTAATACTATTTGCTCCCTTAGCGCGATCGCATCGAGATTTTTTTTCATGATAAAAAGCTGGTTTTCTCTATTTCTTAAATCTAACTGTCCTTTATGCGATCGCTCGGCTGACGAGTATATTTGTCACTACTGCCAACAACAACTAAACAACTGTCGTTTCCAAAATCCCTGTCAATTTTGGTCTGGCGATCTACCTCTATTTGTTTGGGGGATTTATAGCGGAAAATTAAAGATGGCGATCGCGGCATTAAAATATAACAATTCTCCCCAGTTAGGAGAATTAATGGGATATTGGTTAGGGGAAGCATGGCTCAATGCGCCTGGGCGCGATCGCCCTAAAAAACTTATCGTTATTCCCATTCCCTTACATCAAAAGCGATTGCAACAAAGAGGATTTAATCAAGCCGAATTAATTGCAAAAAGTTTTTGCCGATTGACCGGACATAGTTTGCAAGTCAAAGGATTGGAACGAATACGAGACACACAACCCATGTTCGGTTTGAATTCTCTTGTAGAGAGAGAAAATAATCTTAGCAAGGCTTTTATTTTGGGGAAAGACTTGCAAAAACGCCGTCCCAAAGAGCCTGTTTTATTAATCGACGATATCTATACAACGGGAACGACGGTTAGAGAGGCAGCCAATCTCCTGCGTTCTCAAAAAATTCCGGTTTTAGGAGTAGGCGCGATCGCGATAGCAGAAGGCAGAAGGGAAAACTCAGGTTATCCTTAAATTTGAGTCTATAAAACCAACAAGTGTCATACCATTTTTCATTCATTAATGACACAGACAGTCGATCGCCCTCACCCCCTACCCCTCTCCCTATTTGGGAGAGGGGAGAAGGATGTCGATCGCGAAAACCTGAAAATTGGTATTAGACTCAACCTACACCTTCTCCTTGGGTGGCGGCACGATCGCACGCTTGGTTAGACCTTCATCGATTTCTTTAAGTGCCTTAAAATCCTCTTCTGGTAAAGGATATGTGCTACTCGCGAACAAGCCCGCACTGACAGAAGGGAGCTTCTCTAGAAAAGAAAATGCTCGGCGGAACTGCTGCGGTTCTGCTGTAATGGGCGAGTCAAAGTGACAGGGAATGATGCGCTCAAAGTTCCAACTCGCCACCTTATCAGCCCAAGCGAGGGTTTCTCTAGGTGCGCGGTTGAGAATGAGCGTCTGTAGAATCGGTGCTACGAACAAACGACCGTTTCCTCGTAGGGCATTAAACGATCGCTGCCAGTCTTTTTTCCATTTAAAGGGAAATAAACCAAAGTAAGCTTTTTTTGAGCGATCGCTAGCTTTAAATGCGTTGAGAAATACTTCACCCCATGTGGGAACTTCTAGCACGCTCGCTCGAAAGTACAATGCAAATAAAGAAATGCGCTGCCATCCCTTACGGCGATTTTCCTGAGTGTCTTCGATCGGGTCGGTCGCCTTGTCTCTGGCATGAAATAGCAAAGGGTATGGTTCTAATTGCACGATCGCGGGCGGATCTTCTGGGACGCAAACCACTGAATCTGTAACAAGTAAAGTGCGCGATCGCTTGTCGAACAAGGCAACTTCCTCAAACGATCGCAGTCCTAAGTCGATAGGACCCAGAATCGCGTAGTCAAATTGTTCGGCAAAAGGCGCTTTGCTACTATCTTCTGGAAGTACTTGAGTGCGTTTGGCAGGAAAGCCAAGCCAACTTAACGGAAGATCGATCGGGAAACTCCACTGATTGGGAGCCACAAAAACTTGTGCGTTCCGAAAATATCTGGCAAAGGGACCGACGAAAACCTTGTGTTCTAGACCGGAGATCGTTGGCAGGATAATGTATTTAACATCGCCGTGTTCTGCTACTAACTCATTGACGAGCCGAATGCATTCTGGAGTAGGCGCAATGGGTGCATAGACGAGCAGTCCCCCTTCCTCTAGCTTAACGACGGTCATGCGAATGGGCACGACCACATAAAAGATGCCCTGGATCTGATCGAAAGTCCAAATCCTATCCTTGATGACCTCGTGACGAATCGTTCGCCGCCTGCCATATGGATATATTGGTACAACGAACCAGAACGACCACGAAAAGTCTCTCGAATGAATGTGTTTTAAGTTTTCTGTGCGTTCGTCATCAGCCACTTCACAATTCCCTTCCCCATTCCCAATCTCTAAAAGTTGGAGTGTAGCAAATTGTTGACCCGATCATCTAATTTTTTCAAAACTTTAGTCGATCGCGAGAGGTTTCCTGCCACAGGCAGACTAACGCCGATCGCAAGTGTGTTAGACCAGAAATAATCCTATGAGACGTTCGAGCTAGGCAGGTACGGAACAATGGTGCGTTTAAAACCGTGGCAGTGGATAGTATTAGCAATCCCGCTCGTCACGATCGTCGCTTTCTTACTAATAGCGGCGGGGTGGCAAATTCATCGATGGGGCATTAACTGGATCTGGGGGGTATTCACGCTTCTATTCGTAGGCTGGCGTTGGCTATTGGTCAAGTGGACTCGATCGCAGATGGCGCAGGTTGAAGCGGCTATCGCAGAAGCCGAAGAAGAACTAGAATCTTCTGTAGAAGACACGATAAAGCTATCGGCAGATACTGATGCTGCTAAAAAAGCAGAAACAGCACTCCAAGAAATTCTCAAAGCAGCACACAACGATCGCCCCATCTGGGAAGACTGGTCAACCTTTTGGAAGCGATGCCAGGAACTTGTCGCTGCGATCGCTGAGATCTACAATCCTGAAGTTAAATATCCCCTGTTGAATATTTATGTTCCCCAAGCTTACGGATTGATTCGGGGAACAGTAGACGATTTGGATAGGTGGATACAAAACTTATCTCCTGCCCTCAATCAAGTTACAGTCGGACAAGTATACCAAGCCTACGAAGGCTATCAAAAGTTGGAGCCATCGGCGCGGAAACTTTTGCAAGTGTGGAACTGGGCGCAATGGTTCTTGAATCCTGCGGCGGCATTGGCAAGACAAGCGAGCCAGCGTTCGAGCGATCGCGCTACTGAGCAATTGCTGGTGAATTTAAGTCAATTGCTCCGAGAAGCGGCTTTGAGAAACTTATATCGGCAGGCGATCTCGCTCTACGGCAGCACTACCCCACCAACTTTGGCACCCTCTCCTATGCCGACGTTACCCAAGGCGAAAACCAAAACCCTGCAAGAAATCCTAGCTCGTGCCGAACCCATTGAAGCAGTCGAGCAAAAACCCGTCAAGATTTTGCTGGCGGGGCGAACGGGAGCTGGAAAAAGCAGTCTGATCAATACCCTATTTCAGTCGGAACTGACACAAGTCGATGTTTTGCCCAGTACCGATCGCATTGGCAGTTACCACTGGCAAACCCAAACCGGAGAAACGCTGACCCTTTGGGATACGCCAGGGTACGAACAGGTAAACCGTGGGGAACTGCGGGAGCAAGTGTTGGACTGTGCTACCCATGCAGATTTACTTTTGTTAGTTACGCCTGCCCTCGATCCTGCCTTGCAAATGGACGTGGATTTTCTCAAAGACATCAAAGCACAAGTGACGGATCTGCCTGCGATCGCGGTCGTTACCCAAGTCGATCGCCTGCGCCCCATCCGCGAGTGGGAACCTCCCTACGATTGGCAATGGGGCGATCGCCCAAAGGAAAAAGCGATTCGAGAAGCTACCGAATATCGCGCTCAGTTACTGGGGGATTTGTGCGATTTGGTTCTGCCTGTCGTGACGGGGGATTTCAAAACGGGTCGAGTTGCCTGGGGTGCGGACGCGCTCTCGTTGGCATTAGTAGACGCGATCGCGCCTGCCAAGCAACTCCGTCTCGCCCGCTTCTTAAGAAACCTGGAAGCTCGTACTGTTGCTGCCGCCAAGATTATCGATCGCTACACCTTTCAAATGGCAACCGCCCAGAGGTTGACTGCCCTGCTTAAAAGTCCCGTTCTCCAGTTCATTTCCACGCTGTCCACCGGATCTCCCAACCTAGCTTATCTGCTAGCAGAGCAAATACCAGTCGAACAGCTACCCGTCGTCATTGGCAAGCTTCAGATGGCCTACGAGCTGTTCTCGCTTTTGAATGCAAGTGAAAACCCGCTCAACTTTGACTTGCGCTCCCTCTGGCTGTTGCTGCTGGAAACCCCTGCCTCGCCCGATCGCAATGCTTGGGCATTCGGTCATGCCCTAGTGGAGTATTGGACTCAGAATCTGACGGTCGAACAACTGCGAGAGCGGTTCGAGCATTATCTAAAGCAGGTTTCGAGGGAATAAATAGGATATGATAATAAATTGACATCGAGCAGATTTAGAACTCAACCATGACTCAGCAATACCGAATCACCTTACTTCCTGGCGATGGCATCGGCCCCGAAATTTTGGCAGTAACGGTAGAGGTGCTGAAAGTCATTGGCAAGCAATTTGAGATTCAATTCGATTTTCAAGAAGCCCTTATCGGCGGTGCGGCAATTGATGAGACGGGAGAGCCGCTACCAGAAGAGACGTTGAAATGCTGTCGCAGTTGCGATGCGGTTCTCCTGGCTGCCATTGGCGGCTATAAGTGGGACGATCTCCCGCGCCATCAACGCCCGGAAACTGGCTTGTTAGGGTTGAGGGCAGGCTTAGGACTATTTGCCAATTTGCGACCTGCGACGATTTTTCCGCAACTGATCGACGCTTCTACCCTCAAACGAGAGGTGGTAGAAGGGGTAGATATTATGGTAGTTCGAGAATTAACCGGAGGGATTTACTTCGGGCTGCCCAAAGGGATTTTTGAAACGGAGACGGGAGAAAGGCGAGGCGTGAATACGATGGCGTATACCGAGTCGGAAATCGATCGCATTGCCAAGGTTGCTTTTGAAATCGCCAGAAAGCGCAGGAACAAGCTATGCTCGGTGGATAAGGCAAACGTGCTAGATGTTTCCCAATTGTGGCGCGATCGCGTTACCAAAATCGCACAAGACTATCCCGATGTCGAACTTTCTCACCTGTATGTAGACAACGCTGCCATGCAGCTAATTCGCGCCCCCAAACAATTCGATACGATCGTCACGGGGAACTTGTTTGGAGATATTCTCTCCGATGAAGCGGCAATGCTGACGGGAAGTATCGGCATGTTACCCTCTGCGAGTTTGGGGGCTGACGGTCCCGGCGTATTTGAACCCGTTCACGGTTCTGCGCCCGATATTGCAGGTCAAGATAAGGCAAACCCCCTCGCTCAAGTCCTCAGCGCCGCTATGATGCTTCGCTACGGCTTAAATCAACCCCAAGCGGCTAATAAAATTGAAGAATCCGTCTCCCAAGTTCTGGAGTTGGGCTATCGGACGGGAGATATTATGTCGGCACGAATGCAGCAAGTCGGCTGTCGGCAAATGGGAGAAATGCTGCTAAAAGTTTTGGAATCGGGATCGATTCTTCGGTAGGGGCAAGATCTGGGGAAAAGAAAGAATTAAATTTTCTGATTTGAAGCAAGAGACGAGCATGATGGCGCGCGCTCTCACAATCGAGGATGAAAATCTATTTTCACCCACAGGTTTATTGAAAGACCAAAAAGCGATCGCCCCTGCAAAAGCGATCGCTCGATTAAAGATTACTCGACCATTCCCGAAACAGAAGCTACTTCAGGCTCTGCAATTCTAGGAAATAAGAATCCTTTGGCATAGATTTTGGGATTTGCTTGCGCGATTTGGGCATAAGATTGGCGAACCTGAGCGTTCACCGCCACAGTTTTCGCGTCGTACATCTGCGTAGCCAGCTTGGGATAGAACCCGATGCCGATAATCAGCAACAGGAGGCAAGCAGCGATAAACACTTCGCGCGGTTTTGCATCGCTATATTTTGCCTCGGCAGGCAGGACGCAGTTCGTGCCGAAGCAAACCGCATCCTGATTCTCCGAACCTGCGTCGGTCAGGACGCATGCGGGTGCTGCATTAGAGCCGTAGAATAGCTGTCGCAGCATGGAGAGCAGATAAATCGGCGTCAGGATGAGTCCTACTGCGGCAAGGAAGACGGTCGCGGTACGGAAGGTCGAGCTGTAGATGTCGCTGGTCGTCACGCCAACAAAGACCGAGAGTTCGCTGACAAAGCCGCTCATGCCGGGGAGAGCTAGCGATGCCATCGCACCTGCCGTAAACAGGGCAAACACTTTGGGCATGACTTTACCAATATCGCCCATCTCATCCAAGGCAAGCGTATGGGTGCGATCGTAGAGCACGCCTGCTAGGAAGAACAGTACCGCTGCTATCAAACCGTGGGAGATCATTTGTAGTAGCGCCCCGCTGATTCCTAAATCGGTGAAGGACGCAATCCCCAGCAGGACGAAGCCCATATGAGAAACCGACGAATACGCTAAGCGGCGCTTCATGTTGGACTGGCCAAAAGAGGTAAACCCGCCGTAGATAATGTTGACAACACCGAGAACGACTAGAATTGGTGCAAAGTAAACGTGTGCGTCGGAGAGCATTTCCAGATTGAGCCGAATCAGCCCGTATCCGCCCATTTTTAGCAACACGCCAGCCAAGATCATCGATACCGGGGCGGAGGCTTCGCCGTGCGCGTCAGGCAGCCAGGTGTGTAGGGGGAAAACAGCTAGCTTGACACCAAACGCAATCAGCAATCCCGCATAAATCGGCAGTTCTAGAGCAAGCGGGTAATCTTTCATGGCAAGCTCGACCATATCGAAGGTCATATTGTTGCCATAGAGCGCCATTGCCAGTGCCGCTATTAAAATAAATATGGAAGCGCCTGCAGTATACAGCAAGAATTTCATTGCTGCATAGCGACGTTTCGGTCCGCCCCAAATGGAGACGAGCAGATAGACGGGAACCAGTTCCAGTTCCCACATAATAAACAGCAGCAGCAAATCTTGAGCAACGAACACCCCTATCTGCGCACAATAGAGTACGAGCATCAGGAAATAGAAGAGGCGAGGCTTGCGATCGACTTGCCAAGCTGCAAGAATCGAAAGCGTTGTCACCAATCCTGCCAGAAGCACGAGCGGAGCAGACAGCCCATCAACTGAAACTGCCCAGTTCAGACCTAACTGAGGCACCCAGGCATACTTTTCCGCGAGTTGAAAAGTAGCGCTGCTTGCATCGTAATGCTTCCAAAAAACGTAACACATTAAGACAAAATCCGCGATCCCTACACCGAGGGCATACCACCGCAGGCGCTTGCCGTCTTTATCGGGCAGCGCGGGAATAACTAAGGAAGCAACGAGCGGCAGCAGTACAATCGCGGTAAGCCAGGGAAATCGATCCGCTATCATGGCAATAAGAATAAATACTTACCTGTTGATAAGGATATCTTACTAGACTTTGTAAACTTTTGTGAATAAATCTTTGTCGCAGATGGCTATATAGAAAAATCTATATAATTTGATATCAGTATAGTTAGATATCAATGTAGGATGAGCCGTGAGGCGATTTGCACCCGCTGAGAACCTCCGACTCCGCTACGCGAACGCGAACGCACTACGATCTAAGCAATAATTATGTTTACTTACTTAGTTTACTTACTTAACAGCTCGTAAAAACGACAGCCTTTGCAGGGACCTTCAGGATTAACGGCACAGCGCAGGAGTTCCGATTTCGCATTAAAGCGACAACTTGCATCGCCAACGACCCAGCGTCCATCGATAAGGCTTTTTTCTGCAGGACTTTTGGCGGATTGAACGTAGAGAGAAATTTTGTGCAAACTGTAGCCACCGATTTTATATTGGTAGTGGTGGTGGCGTTCTAGAACAGCGTAAGTTTTTCCTTTCAATTCGAGATAGTTGCCGGGCTGGGGCATCCAATCCAGACAAACTTTGCCGAGGAACTGACGCGGATGCGTCAGAATCACCTCTGTTGGTAGTGAATCTGGCTCCATGGACATCTAATGTATTACTGGCTACATGGAAATAGTAACGCGATCGCAGCTTCTTGGCCCGATCTGTGTCACAAATTATCAAGACAACCCACTACCGCTTATGATAACTAATCATTGATTAGAAAGGTTAGTTCTAGCTTGTTCGGCTCGTTCGATTGCGCGTTCCATAACTTCGTCAAGCTTTTCTAAAATTTCTCCGGGATAACTTTCTAAGACTTTAGTCGATAAAGAAACGCGATTTTTATACTCGTCGATCTCCAAAATGACTACTTTAATCTCTTGTCCGATTTTAAATAAGGTTGTTAAAGAATCAATGGGAGAGCCGCTAACTTGTTTGATATGCAGTAATCCCGTTACTCCATCCAGGTCAACAAATACTCCATAGGGTTGTATTTTGACGACTTTACCTTCCATTAGCGCCCCCGTCTCCAGCTTTCTAATTGCGGCAGCGCGGGCAGCTTGTCGTTGAGACAGGACGAGTTTTTTGTTGTCTGGATCGACTTCTAAGAAAGTTGCTGTCAGCAATTGGCCGACTAACGATTCTAAGTCTTCTTTTTCAATTAAATGCGATCGCGGAATAAATCCTCGCAATCCTTCTACTTCCCCAGTTACGCCGCCCTTATTGACTCCCGTCACTCGCATTTGTACCGATTTTCCGCTTTGAGCGATTTCGCTTACGCTGTCCCAAGCTTTTTTAAGTTCGAGTTGACGGCGCGACAGCGTTACCTGACCTTCTTCATTTTGCCCGCTGACAATTAAAAAGTCCTTTTCTTCTCGTAGCGGCAGACTCTCAGCCAAGGAGACTCCGGATTTTACAGACGCTTCTCTGAGAGGAACGAAACCGGGAGATTTGCCGCCGATATCAACATAAGCTCCCTCGGAAGTATGTTCAAAGACTGTACCGCGTACTATTTGTCCTTTGGCAAATTGATAGTCGTGTTGGTCGAGAGCTTTAGCAAAATCATCGAGAGAAAAGGATAATCCAGGCTCTTGAGAAGAATTAGATTTAGCAATCATGGTATTATTGTGCGTGAATGATTAGCTCGCGGGTTCGATCGCGCTATAGAGTTGTGCAAAATAACTCTAACACGTGTGTCTGGGAATCTTCTGCTCCTTATTGGTTGTAGCTTGCTTGCCGAGCCGTCCAGGCACCTGCAATCGGCTCTAGAGAAGCAAAAGAGACGTTAGCGAATAGTGTATTTTTGTGAAGCCACCAATCGCTAATTCAATGAATTCGATCTGAGTATTGATTATCGAACTTTACTCTGAGAACCTCGGTAAATGCGTTCTGCCTGTTCGGGAGATAAATGGGAATAGCCCACAGGATTATTCCCGTTTCCGTTACTCGCAGGCAAAGATTCTTGAATCCTCGATCTAGTCTCTGGTGTAGACATTGGTGAGATATCCGGCACCTTATCCGGCACTTTAAAAGGGGCATAGTGCGCAAGTGGCGCACTCGGATGCAGAACGTATTCCGGTTCGGGAAAAGTTAGACGACTCTGAGGAGGAACAAAGTCGTGCAATACGGGATCGTAGGCTAATACTTCCCCAGTTTCGATGCGATAGATCCAGCCATGGAGAGATAGTTTTTGCTGGTGCTGTTTAGATCGAATGCTCGGATAAGTTTGTAAGTTACTTAACTGATTGAGAACGTTTTCAGCGATAGTAAGCTCTAATAATTCTTCGCCCTCTATATAACTACTGTAGTTCTCATTGACAACTCGGCGCGTGGCTTCTGCATGTTTGAGCCAATTGTACACCAGGGGCATTTTTTCTTCTAAGCTATTTAATTTCAATAGCCCCTTCATCGCTCCGCAGTGGGAGTGTCCGCAAACGACGATTTGCTCGATCCCTAACGCATCGATCGCATATTCTATAGAAGCACCTTCTCCGCCATTGGCAGCCCCAAAGGGCGGAATAATATTGCCGGCATTGCGAATTACGAATAACTCGCCTACTTCTGCTTGGGTAATTAGATTGGGGTCGATCCGCGAGTCCGCGCAGGTAATAAACAAAATTCTGGGGTGTTGACCGTGGGCAAGTTGCTCGAAGAGTTCTCTGTGGGAGCTAAAGTAGCCAGTTTGAAACCTTTGCAACCCCTCAAGTAGTTTTTTCATAGGGAGAATTCGGACTTAGATCGAAGTTTTCTAACACTGATTAGATAATTAATTCTCCAAAGGAGAACCTGTATTTTCTAATACTCATTTAATTATCGACTAGAAGGGAACTTTTGCAGTTCATTCTCTTGTGGAGAATTTTTAAGCATTCGGACGATTGTTTTGAAGCCGATCTCGCTTGGATTTAGCTAACTCAAAATCGGGGTTAATTTCTAGGGCTTTATTATAGCTGGCGATCGCCGACTCCAGTCGTCCCCAATTTTCTAGGGCAACGCCTCGATTGTACCAGCTTTCATAAGAGTTCGGTTGCAGTTCGACGACTTTATCCCAACACATAATCGCCTCTTCCCACCGCCGCAGATTAAACAAGGCATAGGCGCGATCGTTCCAGGCTTGAGGGTCGCTGGGATCGAGTTCTAGGGCTTTATTATAGCTGGCGAGTGCTTCTTCCAATCTGCCCAGATGCGCCAAGGCACTACCCCGATTGTGCCACGCTTGAGGGAGGTTGGGGTTGAGCGCCAAGGCATATTCCCAAGAGGCGATCGCGCCTTCGAGATCGCCCAAATTTGCTTGTTGCAGCCCGCGATTGAACCAGCCTTCTACCGTATCGGGCGCAGGCAACCCTTCCAGCTCTTGCTGAGCGGTTTGGAACTGCTCGATCAGCCTCTCGACAATAACTTGAGGATCGTTTGTTTCAACTCCTAACTGTTGAGCCATCTGCGCTAGTAGCTTGCTATCCTGCTGCAACCTGGCGAGTAATTGTTCTATCGTCAGGGTTTCTGTTGTTGCTGAATCAGCAGAATAAGCCTCAGTTTCTGGCGTTACCGACTCAAATTCCCTGCCTTCGTTTGTCTCGGAAATTGTTGGCGCTGCGGGCATTTCTAGATCGGGTCCGTCATATTCCCAGATAACGCTGCCGACATTTCTACTATATAGTTGTCTGCCGATAGAATAAGAAGTCTCTCCAATTTGCTCGATCGCCGGAAAGGAGCGCGCTAGCTCGCCCAAACGCATCATGCGGGCAGCTAGCTGCTGATTGGGTGCGCTTGAGGCGAGAACTCTCGCTCCGAAGCGTTCTAACCATGCCACCCAATCTTTTTGCTTGCCTCGTTCTTCAAGTTGTTGAAAAAACTTAAGGATTCGTCCTTCGTGCCAGCCGTGGGCTACACCTTCAAGCAACTGGCTAAATAAAAATTCGTAATCGGTATCGGAAAGCCCCGACGGCGCATCCTCCGCCTTGCTTTTTCCTTTCCGATAGCGTCCGGAAGCTTTCGTCCTTCCCAGACTAAATAACTGCTTGAAGAAATTCTTAAGCCCTTGCCAGATTTGGCTGAATAATCTCTGCATTCTGTAATCTTACTTCTACTCTACTTCTAAGGATGCGATCGCAATTCTTATTGTGCCAATGACCTCATTCTACGGCATATCATTCGGTTCGGCAGGAGATGTTTTCTGTCAAAGTCAAATAGGGAAACGCTATGCGCCTCGAAACCAAGGACATTTATGGATTTATCGATCGCTTCGCACTCTCTTCTTATTTTAAACAAACCTTACTCTCATCCCCTAAAGGTATTAATTTAATTCAAAATCGGTATTGGAAGATCGTTAATTTGCTCTGTAAGATTTAGGAATTTAAGACTTAAACTAAAGTCGATTGATATAGATCGATAGCATGGATTGGTAATATTATCTATCAACTAAAAGCACAATTTTTGAAAATTAATATCAATTTTGCTATATCTTTAAAAAGATTTTCCGAATTCATCAAAAACTTCTCTTTAGAATTGTGTTTAATAAAAAACTCGATTCAAGGAAAATATTACAGAAAATATGTCGTATCTCCCGACGGACGAGAAGGCAGCGCGACCATTCATCAAGATATCTGTCTCTATGCTTCTATACTAGAACCGGGCAGCGCGATCGCGTATCAGATTCAACCAGGTCGCTACGGATGGCTGCAAATAGCCCAAGGTATAGCCACCTTAAACGGCGAACGCTTCGGGCAGGCGACGGGGTGCAAATCAACGGTGAGGGAGATCTTGAAATTAGCACCGATGTAGGTGGGGAAATTTTGCTGTTTGACCTAGCGTGACCAAAATAATTCGTCATTCGTAATTCGTATCGATGCTCGGAGCACTTCGCTATCCCCCCAAGGAAGGGGGGACAAGTCGAGAACAATCATTGCTGTCCCCCCTTGATAAGGGGGGTTGCTCGTGCAGCGTGCGCGTCGGTTCGTAATTTTTGGACACAAGCCCGGAGGCGGAGCGTCTCCGGCTCCGCTCTTCTTTCAAGAAGAAAAACTCATACAATTCAATCCTTATTTCAAGCCTCTGACTTTAGTCATGGGGTAATAATTACGAACCGCCGCGCAACCGGGGGGCGAGCAGCGACGAATTGCCGCTGTGCGGCTTGACGCTCGTAAAACCAATTTAGTTTACTAAAGGAGAACTAATCGTGATTCCCTCTCTTGTTCAAGAAGTTCCCTTTCCCAGCTAGCCTGCGATTGCTGTTCTCCAGCTCGTTTACAAAGTCCACTTAAGTGGACTTACACGATTAGCCAGGAACTTAAGTTCCTGGCTCCCTATTGGATGGCTGCTAGATGTAAGGATTCCCTTTTTGGTTGGGCACCGCTAAAGTAATTACAATTTTTTTATAACTGTCAGATGACTAAAATTAGCATCATTATTCCTGTTTTAAACGAAGCCGCAAACGTTCAAGAATCTTTATCTAGACTCTTTACGATTAGTTGAGAGGATGGTGAATTTGCGATCGCGCTTTTGTTCTCTTCCCTATGGCGATCGAGCTATCTTTCTCAAAGCCTCTATTTTTCGGGAAATCGGAGGCTTTCCTATTCTTCCTATCATGGAAGATTTTGAATTCATATTACCCCTAAAGAAAAAAGGTAAAATTACGATTGCGCCAGCTAAAGTTATTACATCGGGTCGTCGCTGGCAAAAGTTAGGGGTTTTGAAGATAAAAACATTCATCAGGTTCGGCACCACTTAATTGTGGGCGTTGGAAAGTAGTTGAACCAAGGGGATAAATGTTTATTTCCAACTCTTCGGCTATAGTTTCAACGAAGCGACCTAATACTTTTTTATACAGTTCGTGTTCGGGGGACGGTGCCATAATTTCTAGAGTGCCACGATTGTAGGTCAGGCGTAGGCGGCGATGGCTGAGTTCTTTCAGTAAAGTTTCATAGGTTTGCCAACTAATACCTGACAAAGTAATTTTTTCTTCTGGCGGTGTGAAAATTTTACTACTCATGACACTCTGAAATTTAATTTCAATCCAAGGGAATAATGTAGACCCACTCTTTATAGTCGGGATCTTTATTTTCTACGATTGCCGTTAATTTTTCTTTTAACCGATCTGTAATTGGTCTCTCTGGTGATAATTCAAATCTCTCGATCCTTTTAACAGGAGTGATTTTAGCCGCAGTTCCGCTTAAAAATACTTCGTCAGCAATAAATAATTCAGATTTATCAACGGGTCTTTCTACGACTGGAATTCCCATATCTCTCGCAATCGTTAAAATACTATCTCGGGTAATTCCTTCGAGAATATCTTGGTCGTATCCAGGGGTAATTAATTGTCCGTTTCTGACAATAAATATATTCATGCCCGTTGCTTCGCAAACTTTCCCCTGAGAGTTCATTAAAATTGCTTCGTCAAAGCCTGATTCTACCGCTTCCGTTTTGGCTAAAGCTGAAGTAATGTAAGCAGCCGTAATTTTTCCTCTGAGAGGGAAACTGCGATCTTCTTGACGATACCAAGAACTAATGCGACAGCTAATTCCGCCGGGAGATAAATAATCTCCCATTTCTAAACCATAGACCAAAAAATCTTTTTCAATATTATGAAGTCTGGGCGCAATTCCTAATCCAGAACTATAGACTAAAGGACGTATATAAAAAGATACTGTAGGTCTGTTTTTCTTGACAAAATCAACTATAATTTGCTGAATTTTATCGGCTGGTATTTCGTAATTTAGAAATTTAGCACTTTGGCTTAGTCGTTTGCAATGGCGATCTAATCTGAATAGTAAAATTTGGTTAGGATTTTGAGAATCGGGAATGCCACGCAATCCGCCAAATGCTGCCGTTCCATAATGTAAGGCATGGGTAGCAACAGAAATTTTTGCGTTTTCAAATTCAATAAATTGGTTTTCAAAATAAGCAATGGGAAGGAAATTATGCATCGTTTGCATTTTGGATTTTGGATGAAAGGATCTTGGATTCCTAGTTAACTCTTTCCAGCCAACCAACGAAATTCTGTTTTTGAATATTTGAAGGATTCTCAATCCGTACAATTTCATAACGACTGGGTTGGGGGGTTGCTAGTTGGACTGTAAGCGTTCTCAGTTCGTCCTGGTGGAAGACTGTAACTTGAATGATATCACCAGCTTGATAATCTTTGAGTCGTTCGTTCAATAGTTCGGCAGTGACTCGCATCCCATTTATCGCTAGCAATTCATCATCTGCATCGATTCCAGCTACTCCTGCTGGAGAACCGGCTTCGACAAATTTAATGACTTGTTTGTTGTTTTCTGCCTGTACTTTCATGCCTAGATACGGATAGGGATCTTCTTCTAGAATGCTTTTGAGTTGCAAGCCGAAGGGTTCGAGATATTTATCGAAGGGTAATTCATCAGTTCCATCAATATAACGCTCAAAGAAGTCGCTTAAG
Source organism: Hydrococcus rivularis NIES-593 (assembly GCF_001904635.1). Classification (GTDB taxonomy): domain Bacteria; phylum Cyanobacteriota; class Cyanobacteriia; order Cyanobacteriales; family Microcystaceae; genus Hydrococcus; species Hydrococcus rivularis. The sequence goes on along the minus strand of NZ_MRCB01000010.1, from coordinate 28,624 downwards.
TCTATTCCAGCCACCGATTCGATCGCTTCGTGCAATTGTTCGGGAGTAAAACCAATTTCCTCTTTCCCAAACTGCTGCCACATTTGACGCATAACATCATCAAGCGATCGCGCATTATTATGGCGTTCTCGAATTAATAAATCTAGCAATAATGAAACTAATTCCCCTTTTAAATAATAGGAAATTTGGGAATTATCGCTATTAGCATCTCGGCGATATAATTTAATCCAAGCGTCAAAACTCGATTCGCTTAAAGGTTGTACTTTTCGTCCTGGAATAGTTAAAAAGCGAGTAATTTCTTTGTCTAAATTCTCCAAAAAGGTCTTATCATCATAAATACCCGCCCGTAATGGAATTAGTAGGTCGTAATAACTGGTCGTTCCTTCCGAAAACCATAAGGATGTCGTGTAATTTTCTCGTTCGTAATCAATGGTTTCTAAAGCTTTTGGGCGAATTCGCTTTACGTTCCACAGATGGAAGAATTCGTGAGCGACTAATTGGATAAAGCGATTATATTTATCCTTGGCACGAAACCCAAAGCGAGGATAATTTAACGAACAAGAATTTTGATGTTCTAATCCGCCAAAACCATTATTTGATAAATGAAGTAAAAAGACGTACTTTTCATAAGGCAATTCTCCATAGAGGTTGGCTTCTACCTCAATAATTTTTTTCGTATCTTCTATAATTTTCTCTGGATTGGCATTGCCTTCTCCCCAGATGGCTAATTGATGCGGTTTGCCCAAAACTTCAAAATTGTAGAGGCGATGGATGCCAATTTCAAAGGGACTATCGACTAAAGTATCGAAATCTTGTGCCTTAAAGGTATTATTTTTTCCGGCGACTGAAGGTAAGGAAGTCGTTATTTTCCAATCGGGGTTTGGCGGTAAAATTGTCACTTCGATAGGCTGCTTTTCTAAGCCTGGAATAAAGAAGAATAATGCCGCACCATTGAAATAGCCGTGGGTTGCATCTAAATGATTGGTGCGGACTGAAAGTTCGTTGGCAAAGACCCGGTAGTAGACAGTTATTTTCGAGCAAGTTGAGGTTTTTACTTGCCAGTGATTTTTACTAATTTTACGACTAATTAATGACTGATTTTTGTCGCTACTGTGGGCAACAAAATCTTGTATATTTCTCGCATATTCCCGTACTAAATACGATCCGGGCGTCCAAACAGGCATTTTGAGATCGAGCGTGGGAGATTGCCAATTTTCAACTTGTAAAGTTACCTCAAAGAGATGAGAGGTAGGTTGAGGCATGGCTACCTCATAAGAAATAATAGGAAGAGTTAAAGATGAGCTTTGCTGTTGGATGAGATTCGCTTTGGTCATGCTTATAACTGTTTGGCAAGGTGATAGAGTTGTTTGATATTCGTTAAGTATAAAGCGCGATCGCTCGGTTCGATTTCTAGCCAACCTCTATCCTGCAATTTATTCAAAAGTCGGCTCGTTTCTTCACAGTTAATGCCTGCCAGATCGGCTAAATCTTGATGGGGAATATTTAAAATTTTAGTACCTTTTTCCGTAGGTTGACCGTAGTTCTCTGCAAGAAAAATTAATGTTTTAATTAGCTTAAATCTAGGAGGATGACGATATAATTGAAAACGATAGTACAATTGGCGCATTCTGTGTGCCATTAACTGTAACATGCGGTGATGCAGCGCGGGATCTTTGAGGAGCATTTGCAGGAAGCGTTGAGCCGAAATACTTAGTAATCGTACGTCAGAAAGTGCGATCGCTTCTGTAGCGCGAGGAGATTCATCGAGGACTGCCATCTCGCCAAAACAATTGCCGCGACTAAGAATTTCTAGGGTAACTTCCCGATTGCCATACAAAGAGCGGATTTTTACCCAACCGCAGACAATAAAGAAAACCGCCTTGCCCCAGGCAGATTCCGTAATAACGGCACTATCTTTTGAGTAGTCCTGTTTTTGGGCAACAGAAACAAGCCTTTCTAACGTTTCTGGACTGGCGCCGATAAATAAAGGAAAAAGCTCGCCAATGGCTTTAGTCTCCATCAAAGGTTTGTTTGTAGAAACAGCAACAATTGTGCAACGGCTATCCTTTCATTACAACACAATGTCCGTTAACTGACTAATTAGTTGCTACTGGCTAGAAGTAATCCCTCGCTCTCTCAACTGACGGATAAAAAATTCTTCCAGGGAAGCACGCGCTAGGTTCATGCTAATAAGTTGGGCATTCATTTTATCGATCGCAACGAGAAATTCTTGAGGATCGCCTTTGAGATGACCGTGCCAGCAACTATCTTCCCAGATTAACTCATCAATCCACTGCTTGAGTTCTTCGGCATCGCCTCCCTTGACGACGACTTGGTAAATGTCTGCTCTACCGAGAATCTCATCGAGAGAACCCATACAAATTAATTCTCCTCTGGCTAAGATGGCAATGCGATCGCAAATTTGCTCGACATCCGATAGGACGTGAGAATTAAAAAAGATAGTTTTTCCCTGTTTTTTGAGGGAGAGAATAATTTCCCTAACTTGGTAACGTCCCATCGGATCGAGTCCCGACATCGGTTCGTCTAAAAAGACCAATTCGGGATCGTTGATCAATGCCTGCGCCATGCCAATGCGTTGCAGCATTCCCTTAGAATACTGTCTCAGTTGCTTTTTGCGAGCAGTTTTGCGATCTAATCCCACCAAATCGAGAAGTTCGGGAATGCGTTTTTTCTGCACCGATGCAGGGATTTGAAAGATGCCAGCGGCAAACTGTAAAAATTCTATCCCCGTGAGATAATCGTAGTAATAGGCATTTTCGGGAAGATAGCCGATTCGTTGTTTGACACAGCGATCGCCTATGGGACGATCGAGTAATACAGCGCGTCCTGTAGTAGGGCGGACTATGCCTAGTAGCGTCTTTAATAAAGTCGTTTTTCCCGCGCCGTTAGGTCCGAGCAAGCCAAAAGTTTCTCCCTCATATACTGACAGAGAGCAGCTTTTTAAGGATTGAATTTTTTGATTGAGCCAAAAGCCTGTGCGGTATATTTTCCCCAAATTCCAAGTTTGCACTACTGGCATTGGTTTGGCGGTGGTTGATTCGGTTTGCAGGTGCGCAGAAGAATCCATCCCAGTTCCAACAGAACTCGTAAGGTTTGCGATCGATAGATCTAAAATAGAATTTTAAATTAAATACAGAGACTCGTAACTCAGTAATTACACTGATTTTTGTAGATCTGCTGGTAATTTAAATAAACTATCCTCATTCGATTCGAGTTCGGCGACTCGCAAAAACAGCATCGAGGTTTAAGGCACCATAAATGTCATGAATTCTCTTGTGGGGTAAAGCGTAAGTGCAAGAATGAAGAAACAGGGCTCCGAAAATTTATGCTATGTGAGTACACAGTTGATAGGTCAAGATATTATAAAGTGGAGATATAGGCTTCAAAAAATCTATAGTGGGATCGATAATTATATATTTATCTTGAGAGAGCAAAATATTTTTTTGATTTAAACTAAAAATTCTAATTCCTTTTGATAACAATCTCCGAAACAGATAAACTGTTTGAATTTTTAAGAGTTGTCGTTGACGATCTTTATCTAGTAATAGATGTAAATTAAACTGAGGCTTGACAAGAATTTCTTCGAGACTAGGTATCTTAAAAACTTGGCAGAATTCCAGACTAAAACCAGTTTTTGTTTCTCCTAATGTTACGCCGCCTTCAATATTTTGCATAAAGAGAATCTGTTTAAAAAAGACATCGATCGCGCTGGTTTCAAAATGCAAATAAACCGGACAAATTTGCAGCATCGCTCTTTCTTTAGCATTGAGTTTAGTTTCAAACTCAATAGACAGTTGAATGCTCCTGTCAAACTGTTTTTTCAGATTTTCAGCCAAGAATTTTCCTTGAGAGCATTTGAAAGCTAGACTAGCATGAGGAAAGATTTCTAATTCAGAACTATCTTTAGCGAGGATATAAATTCCTTGTCCGAGTTTGTCGGAATAGGGATTGATATTATATTCGTCTCTATTCTTCTCCAAAGTGACATTGAAAGACTGTAATTTATCTATAAATTTAGCCAAACTTCCATAGTGATTTTCTATGCGATCGCAAGTATCTTTAGTAATATCGATCTTTATTCGCTCTTGGTTATAGGTTTTAATTGGAAGCATCAAAAATTTTTTTATTGATTCAAGAATCCTGTCGTCCTGGGACTCAGGATAGCAGTTGCCAAGCGGATGCTGCTTGCCAATCAGCTATTCGATCTTCTTAAAGCTTTGCTGACTCCGAATCGCTATTCAAACCTCGATCTTTCTAGACAACATTCTTGTATCGAATTTTCAAAACCAAGATTATAGAGGTTAGAAAAAAAGTCACCACATTTGCGACAATCAAGGGGATGTTGCGAATCGAAACGCCGTATACTAGCCATAGCACGATTCCCACGCTGAGAATTATCAACATGCTCCAGGAAATGTCGTCAGCCGATTTAGATTGCCAAGTTTTGATCGCCTGCGGTAGATAGGCAAGCGTCGTCAGAATTCCAGCTATTAATCCCAACAGAGTTATAAAATCGATTTTCATCTATAACGCGATTGAATTAACTTTATACAAGTTAAGCACGATCGCGTTTAGCTCGGCAATCTCTCCAAAACAATTCAAAATTCAAAATTTAAGAGGGTACAAGCTTCTCCTTTCAAGGAGAAAAAGAAAAAATATCTTCCTGATTTCAAACCTCTTAAAATAGGTGCTAATACCATTTTTCATTCATTAATGACAGAAATAGTCGATTGCCCTCACCCCCAACCCCTCTCCCTATTTGGGAGAGGGGAGAAGCATAAGTAGGTAGTGCGAGCATCTTACTCGCGAGCGGGATGCTTGCACTACCCAATACTATGCTTGTTCAACCAGATTTAATATCAGTAATAATTTGGCGCTGCTTGGACGCTCCGCTTGCCTCCTGCGCGGCGGCTAACTTTGAAGGCGAAGGTTCATAATGTCCGAATCCGTCGCGAAGCACCATCACTGGTGCAACTGAGGCACAAAAATTATCTCTCCTTGTCGTTGTAGAGAAAGGCTCAAACAACTGAGAACTTGTACTAATTGAGCGCCAACCCAACCAGAAGAAAGGGAACAAGTTTCTTGAGAACGAATCATTTGCAAAAAGCGATCGCAAACTTTTTTCAACGGTTCAGCCGCTTCGATTTCCAACACCTCGCTTGATTGTCCGACAGGAATAAACCCTTCTCCTTGCTTTTGAAAATAGCCATGCTGAAGCATTAACGGTGCTTGTAAGTTCATCTCATCAAAAATTAAACTTCCCTGCGTTCCCACCAAACAGAGTCGTCGCTGTTTGTCGGGATTCAACCAACACAAATGAAGATTGGCTTGAAACCCATTTGGATAAATCAGCGTCGCCCAAACTAAATCCGGCAAACCCTCTTGCAACCAAACGCTTCCCCTAGCCTGCACCTGCGTAGGAATTTGCCCCAACCAATCATTAAAAATGGCAATATCGTGAATTGCTAAGTCCCACAAAGCATCCACATCTTGACGGACTGGTCCTAAATGGGTACGACTGGCATAACCATAGCGCAATTCTCCTAACTGTTGCGATCGCGCTACTTGCCGACCTCGTTCCACGGCAGGATGAAATAGATAGGTATGATCGACCAATAACTGTCGCTGTTGTTGTTGAGCAAGGCGCGTCAGTTCTAAGCATTCACTCGGATCGAGGGTAAGGGGTTTTTCTGCCAAAACATGATAGCCAAGCCGTAACGCATCGGCAATGAGTGGATAATGAGTCGAAGCAGGCGTAGCCATGACTACTGCATCGATGCCTTTTAGCTGTCGTACCGCTTCCCAATCCTTGGCGAGAACTACTTTCGTCTCGTCGAGATGAAATTTCTCGCGACATTCTGCTAATCTTTGAGCAGAGAGATCGACAATGGCAAGAAGTTCGGCTTGGGGATGGTGAAAAAAATTTCGTACCCAATGGACACCCCAGCGTCCGACCCCTAAAATAACAATTCCAGTTTTCTTGACATCCTCCCCCACTTAAGCCACCTCGCTACGCTCGATGTCTTTGTCGAGTAGAGAGGAATATGTCGCCATATCCTCCCCCTCTAAGAACCGTGCTCGACGATTTTTCATCACACGGCTCAAGCTATCTGGACTAAGCTCTATGACCATGAATTTGTTTGTGGCACTGTTGATGAACATGAATGAGGTTAAATGAGGACGGGGTTTTATAGCTCTCTCAAACTCTCTCATTGGATAAAAAAATTGTAAATCGATTGGAGCGATCGCTTCTACAGGATTTGGTTATCGCTAGGGGTCGCCTCTACAATGAGTTAAGAATAAGGGAACATAGCTTGTAAAAACATGGATACTAAAGCCTTTAAGCGATCGCTGCAACAGTCTGAAAACTACCACCGTAAGGGATTCGGTCGCGAAGCCGAAGTCATGGGGGTTTTGAATACCGAATATCAAAGCAATCTAATTCAAGAAATCCGCAACAATAACTATCGGCTGCAACGGGGAGAGGTTACGATTCGACTGGCGGAAGCGTTCGGTTTTTGTTGGGGAGTCGAACGCGCAGTCGCGATGGCGTATGAAACCCGCCAGCACTTCCCCACCGAACGGATTTGGATTACCAATGAAATTATTCATAACCCGTCAGTGAATCAGCGTTTGCGGGAGATGGAAGTAGGATTTATTTCTGTTGTAGATGGCAAAAAAGATTTTTCCGTTGTCGAGAGCGGCGATGTCGTGATTTTACCCGCCTTCGGTGCTAGTGTCGCGGAAATGCAACTGCTCAACGAAAAAGGTTGCACGATTGTGGATACGACTTGTCCTTGGGTCTCTAAAGTTTGGAATTCGGTCGAAAAGCATAAAAAACGCAATTATACTTCTATTATTCACGGCAAATACAATCATGAAGAAACGATCGCGACCAGTTCTTTTGCAGGAACCTATTTAGTCGTCCTCAATTTAGAACAAGCTAATTACGTCTGCGACTATATTCTCAACGGCGGCAATAGAGAAGAATTTCTAACGAAGTTTAAAAACGCCTATTCAGAAGGCTTCGATCCTGACAGGGATTTGGAACAAATTGGCATTGCCAACCAAACTACCATGCTCAAAAGCGAAACCGAACAAATCGGCAAGCTTTTTGAGCGAACCATGCTTAAGAAATATGGTCCCACGGAGTTAGATCGGCATTTTATGAGCTTCAATACTATCTGCGATGCCACTCAAGAACGTCAGGATGCAATGTTTAACCTCGTCGAAGAAAGTTTAACTTTGATGTTGGTCATCGGCGGCTACAACTCGTCTAATACGACTCACCTGCAAGAGATCGCGATCGAGCGCGGCATTCCCTCCTATCATATCGACAGTGCAGCTCGTATTGGTCCAGGCAATCGCATCGAACACAAACCACTGGGTAAGGATTTAGAAGTGACAGAAAATTGGCTGCCAGAAGGTTCTATCGTCGTTGGAGTCACTTCTGGCGCCTCTACGCCAGATAAGATCGTAGAAGAGGCGATCGAGAAATTATTTGAATTGAAGGGATCGATCGCGATCGCTTAATTTTTAATAAACCTAAACCCGAAAGCTTGTCCTAAGCTAAACCAGCAAGGATAGGCTTTCTCTTCCTTTATATAGATTAATTTAATTCTGAAATTTCTAAATTTTTATGGAGTATAGCAAAAGAAGGAGAAAACCTCTGTCTTTCACCTTAAAACTAAAAATTTCATCTCCCATTACTATGAAAATGACTGTGATTTAAATAATCCACAAGATAGATGTATTTATCTATATTTATCTCAGAATATTAATAAAAAGTTCGCAATAGTTTTCTAAAAAGGAGCCAAGTTTTAGTCATGACAGAATATGGCGTTCCCCCAACACCTCGTACTCGCGATGTTTTGACGATAGTAGGTATTATTTTGGCTTTGAGCATTATCGTAGCGCTGCTGACCCAACTCTAAAAAATCACAAAGAAAATATTTTTTATCTGTTATCTAGAAATTCTTTTGCCAACAGCAATTAGGAACGGTTGGCGAACCGTTCCTAATTGGAATAGGATAAAAGACCCAAAATTTTAATCAGTATTGTGGGACGCTGGGGTCGATTTCCTTACTCCAAGCAGTAATTCCGCCTTTGACGTTGATGCCTTTAATACCTGCTTCTTTGAGGATGCTCAATGCCTTGGCAGAACGTCCTCCCATCTTGCAATGGGCGATTAAGCGATGACCGTTGACCAGTTCTTTAACTTTTCCGATACCCGAACCATTTTCGATCTCAGGCAACGGAATTAAAATCGATCCTGGAATTTTGGCAATTTCGTATTCATTGGGGTTGCGAACGTCAATTAGAACGTAACCATCTGCACCACTGTCGATGAGTGCTTTTAACTCCTGAACTGTCATTTCTGAAATTTCCATCTGCTGTTGCGCCTCCTGTGCTTTTGCTTGAGGAATGCCGCAGAATTGTTCGTAGTCAATCAGTTTCTCAATCGGAGCCAGATTGGGATTGCGTCTGAGTCTCAATTCCCGAAACGTCATATTCATGGCGTTGTACACCAGCAACCGCCCGCTGAGGGTATTTTCTGGGGGTACGCCCAAGATAATTTTAATGGCTTCGGTAGCTTGAATCGTACCGATGACCCCAGGTAAAACGCCTAAAACTCCTCCTTCCGCGCAAGAGGGAACCATTCCCGGCGGTGGTGGTTCTTCGTATAAATCGCGATAATTAGGTCCGTCTTGGTAGTTGAAAACGGTCGCTTGTCCGTCAAAGCGGAAAATAGAACCGTAAACGTTGGGTTTATTCAAGATGACGCAAGCATCGTTGGTGAGATAGCGGGTGGGGAAGTTATCAGTTCCATCGATGATGACATCGTAGGGTTTGAGAATATCTAGGGCATTGTCGGAGGTGAGGCGGACTTCATATAAGTCCACCTGACAGTAGGGGTTAATCTCCAGAATGCGATCCTTGGCCGATTGAATTTTCGGTTTCCCTACCCAAGAAGTTCCGTGGATGATTTGACGCTGCAAGTTGGAACTATCGACTACATCAAAATCGACAATGCCGATGCGTCCGATTCCCGCAGCAGCTAAATAGAGTAGTAAAGGCGAACCGAGTCCACCCGTACCGATACAAAGTACGCTAGCAGCTTTAAGGCGTTTTTGACCTTCTAGCCCGACTTCTGGCAAGATAATATGGCGAGAATACCGTTGATACTCTTCTTTAGAGAGTTCTATTTCTTCTAAGTTCGGATTTAACATAGCAGTTGTCTAACAAACAATATCGCTTTCTCTAGAGGACTTCAGCAAATGTTCTTAAATGCCTTATTCGGTCTGCCAATGGCTTCTCTAGACGATCGCTTTTCGTTTTTGCAACACAAGGCTCCAAAAAAACTAACAAGGTTCATGGTCGTATTGCTATGATACCAACAGAGTCATATTTCTTTTCAGCACGAGCCAATAAAGAAACGAATAAGTGTTTCCAGACGCGGACTTGAGAGATTCTCTTCGGTAATGGATAGGCATCGGCTTGAGCTTGAGCGTCTCTAAGGCGATCCCAAATGAAAGCTTGCGTATTAATCCAGGAATTACTAAATTGCCGAGTATAGCCTCTAAAAAATAAAGACTGCATCTTAAAACCCGATTTCTCGCAAATTGCACGCAGACTTGTAGGTGTAAAGAAGTTTAGGTGGCGCGGTATATCGAGAAAGGGCCAAGTGACTCCATCATAAGACAGTTGCAGCGCACAATTGTTAGGGACTTCGCAGACTAATATCCCACCCGAACGAAGTAGCTGGTATGCATTCCTCAAAGCTACTAAAGGATCGAGGCAATGTTCGAGAACGTGTTTGATAATAACTAGATCGAAAGAGCGCGACATAACGGCTGTGGGCATTTCTTCTGCTGTCCCAGGATAAACATCTAGGTCTTTGAGAAAGGCAAGCGCTTTTTCATCGGGTTCTACCCCGCAAACCTTATGTCCGATCTCTTTTAGTTGTTGCAGTAATTCGCCGTTGCCGCAACCGATTTCACAAATACTAGATATTTTACCCGCAAGAGAGCGATCGATAAAATTGGCTGTTATCTCAGTTCCTCGATCGAATCTCCAGGCAATGTTAACGCGAAGCCAATCTAAAAAGGTATTTTTTTCACTTTCTGTAACATGATTGCTTCCGTGAGTATAATAAGCTTTCAAATCGTAAAAGCTTCGTACCGATTCTCGATCCGGACGCGGCATTACAAGTCCGTATTGGGATTCCTCACACCAATAAATTTCTCCATAGGGAGTGGGTTCGCCTTTCAGCCAATCGATAGGCATAGACATCCAAGGTTTCATCGCGTTATCTGATAGCGGACATCTAGGCATTCGAGCGAGAATTGTCATGGTTGGTATAATTACCAAAGGTTTTAAAATTGTGAACCAATAGAAAAATTAGCTATAGTTGGTTAGAGAAATTGTTTTCGGGTTGAAATTGACGATTTTCATCCAAAAACCAACTGCGTATCTCTACGGCACGTCCTTGACTTAGGGATATTATCATATACGAGTATTGCTGCCAAGCGATCGCGCGGTCAAATTCTGAGGGAATGGCAGGATGGTCGGGATGAGAATGATAGATGCCAATAATAGATAAATTGCGATCGCGCGTTTCCTTCTGTACCCGAAACAAAACCTCTGGCGCAATGCTGAAGCGATTTTGCTTACTCCCAGCCTCTACGGACAAAAACTCTGTTGCTTCTGCATTCCAGCTATTTTCTGTCGCTATCACTTCTATCAGAATTTTGTTTTCTCCCTCAATCTTCCCTATCAGCAAACCGCAACATTCTTCAGGATAAGTGTTTTCTGCATGAGCGCGAATTTGTTGGATTTGTTCTAAAGTAGCTCGAATCATATTGAGATTAACGCTTTCTCCTTCCTCTGCGCCTCTGCGCCTCTGCGTGAGGCTCTTCTACGCTCAACCCTTTCGCCGCTTGAGCTTTCGCCAATAAAGACTCTGCAAACGCGATCGCATCTTCTGCCGAATGTCCTCCTGTCAGTTGTGCCAGTTCCTCGCGCCGCATCTGAAGATTTTCTAGCGATCTCACCCTTACAACCGTCCGAATTTCTGGCAGATGACTCTGACCGTTATTATCTTGTAGGTCTGAGGGGAATTCTTCAATAATTTGTTTATCTACTCGAAAATGGGAATCTGCCATTGCTGCTACTAAGGGTTGATGAGTAACGCACAAAACCTGATGTTTTTGACTTAAATGATGAAGTTTTTCAGCAATTGCCTGAGCGACTTTTCCCGATACTCCCGCATCGATTTCGTCAAAAATTAACGTCCCCGATTGCTTTTCGGAGTCAGAAAAACACGCTTTGAGCGCGAGTAAAAATCGGCTCATTTCGCCGCCAGAAGCGGTGCTAGCAAGCGGTTGAATTTTTTCTCCCGCATTGGGACTAAAATAAAAAACAACGCGATCGCTACCCGTCGCCGTGGGAGGGCAAGGATCGATTTGACACACAAAAACTACCTTGTCCATTGCCAAGGGTTTTAATTCTTCAGTCAACTGTTTCTCTAATTTAGTAGCGGCTTGTTGGCGTAACTTGGTTAACTCTTGACAAGCTTGATTTAAATTTTCTTGAGCCATTCGATCTTCAGCTTCTAGTTTTTCTACCGATCGATCGCTATCGGTTAATTCGGCAAGTTCTTGCTGTAGTTGTTGATAATAGGAAATGACTTCGGCTAAACTCGCTCCATATTTGCGGCAGAGGCGTTTTAGGAAAAGAATTCTTTCTTCTACTTCTGCGAGTCGTTCGGGATCGGCTTCTAATCCGTCGCCATAGGTATTAATTTGATGTCCCGCTTCGATGACTTCATTGAGTGCCATTCTAATGATTTCTAGAATCGGTTCGATCCCTTCGTCATATTTAGCCATATCCATTAAGATAGATTCCGCTTGTCCCAATAGATCGGCAACGGCGGGTTGTTCGCTATCGCTTTGGTAGAGAATCTGGTTAGCCTGATAGCTCAATTGTTGCAAATCGACGACGTGAGCGAGGCGATCGCGTTCTTGTTCGAGTTGCTCGAGTTCTTCTGGTTCGCTCAAGTTAGCAGACTCTAGTTCTTTGACTTGATAGTTTAGTAAATCTAGTCGTTGTAATCTTTGCTGCTCCGATTGACGGCGTTTTTCTAAAGCCGATCTAGCCGCTTGAGCGATATTATAGGTAGAGGCGACTATTTCGCGCTGTTGCCATAGGGGTCTGCCACCATAGAGATCGAGCAACTCTCTTTGCATGCTAGAGTCCATTAATTGAACGGTTTGACCTTGAGCGGTAATTTCTACCAGGCGATCGCGCAACTTCGCCATCAACTGACGGTTAGCGAGTATGCCATTGATCCGAGAACGCGATCGCAAAGAATCTCCCACAACGGTCAATTCTCTAGAGCAAACCACGCTTTCATCTTCTAGTAGATCGATCTCTAACTCTTGTAGCCAAGCTCGAACGTCGGCATTCACCCGAAACGTCGCTTCTACAATTGCCTGTTGAGCGCCTTGCCGAATTAGGCGGTTATTCGCTTTCCCCCCCAAAGCAATGTCAATTGCATCTAAAATAATCGACTTTCCCGCGCCTGTTTCCCCCGTCAGGACGGTTAAACCCCGACTGAATTCCAGTTCTAGTTGGTCGATCAGAGCAAAGTTTTTTATCCGCAAGCAAGAAAGCATTTTAAATTCTGAATTCAGAATAGAGAATTCTAAGAAGCGATCCCTTTGTCAACTTCCCTTGGCGTAAAGTGGAATCAGTTATTTTAGCTTCCTAAACTACTCACACTTTATTTAATTTACCAATACGACTTGGAAGGGAAGTTGTTACAATAGTTTACAAAGAGAAAAGACAAACTATATCCTAACCTTTTATTAAAAGGGTCTATCCCCAAACGCCTGGATTTAAGCTTATGTCACAAACTACTCTATCGCCAACGTTGCAATCTCAAGACATTGTAACGATTGAAGATCGGCCGCTGCACATTCCAGAAAAACACAGAGAAAACCTAGGACCGGTAAACGATAAGGACCCTGAAAGTTGGCGCTACCATCCAGACGTTATTAATGCCTATTATCGCTCTCGTCCCTTCCAGGTTTTAGGACGATTGATTGAGATTATTTTGCCGCTTATTTTTTTTGCTTTCAGGCTATGGACGGACAAAATTAGCGGAAGACTCGAACGCAATCAACAAAAACGAGCAATTCAACTCAGAGAAATGTTAACGAATTTAGGACCTACCTATATTAAAGTAGGGCAAGCTCTCTCGACGCGACCCGATTTGGTTCCACCAGCTTATCTTCAGGAATTAACCACGCTACAAGATCAACTACCTTCATTTCCTAATGAAATTGCTTATCGCTTTATTGAAGAAGAACTCGGTGCCAAACCAGACGAAATCTATGCAGAACTGTCTGAAAAACCGATCGCAGCTGCTTCTCTAGGACAAGTCTATCAAGGACGGTTGAGAACAGGAGAAAAAGTTGCCGTTAAAGTTCAGCGTCCCGATTTAGCTCGACGCATTACTTTAGATATTTATATCATGCGTTCTTTGGCTGGCTGGGCGCAGAAAAATCTTAAGCAAATCCGTTCCGATCTAGTGGCAATCACTGACGAACTCGCCAGCCGAATTTTTGAAGAAATGAATTATTGCCACGAAGGCAAAAATGCTGAAAAATTTGCCGAACTCTACGGGCATCTTCCTGAAATTTACGTGCCTAAAATTTATTGGGAATACACGGGACGGCGCGTTCTGACAATGGAATGGATCGACGGGACAAAACTAACTAATATTAAAGCCATTGAAGCGCAAGGAATTAATGCCGCCCATTTAGTAGAAGTAGGCGTTAATTGTTCTCTGCGCCAACTGCTAGAACACGGTTTTTTTCATGCCGATCCCCATCCTGGCAATCTATTGGCTACGACCGATGGAAAATTAGCTTATATAGACTTTGGCATGATGAGCAATATCAAGCCTTATCAACGCTACGGTTTGATCGAAGCAGTCGTGCATTTAGTGAACCGAGATTTTGAAGCTTTGGCTTATGATTATGTCAAGTTAGATTTTCTTAAGCCCGATACCGATTTAAGTCCAATTATTCCTGCTTTAGCGAAGGTATTTGGAAATGCTTTAGGAGCAAGCGTAGCGGAGTTAAATTTCAAAAGCATTACCGATCAAATGTCGGAAATGATGTATGAATTCCCCTTCAGAGTTCCGGCATATTATGCTTTAATTATTCGTTCGATGGTAACTTTAGAAGGAATTGCGATCGGTATTGACCCTAACTTTAAAGTTCTGAGTAAAGCCTATCCTTATATCGCTAAACGCTTGCTTACCGATCCTTCCCCGCAATTGCGATCGTCCTTGCGCGACCTTTTATTTAAAGAAGGGAGTTTTCGCTGGAATCGACTGGAAAATTTATTACGAAATGCCAAAAATTCCCCCGACTATGATTTCAGTAGCGCACTAAATCAAGCGATCGATTTTCTCTTTTCGGATCGCGGGACATTTATTCGCGAGAAATTAGTCGATGAATTAGTTAATGCGATCGATCTTGTTGGTCGTCGAACTTTGTTTAATTGGTCGGCTGCCGTTCGCGAACAAGTGGGAGTAGCCGTGCAAGAAACTCCCCCAGAGTTGAGAAAGAATTCTCAGACTATCGAACATCTAAAAAATATCTTGCGTATCTTACAAGAAACGCCCGGATTCGATCCAATGCATTTGCTACCCATGCTAACGCAACTGGTAACTAAGCCAAAAACTCAACAAATGGGTCAACAAATAGTCGAGAAATTAGTGCAAAAAGCGATCGCGAGATTCATTCGCAGCCTCTTGTTAGAATCGCAAGAGCCTCAAAACGAGATTTATAATTATCCCGATTCTCAGAAAGCGCTTCAACCAGCAGCAGCTTTTCGTTCATGGGAATGGTAAAGTTTCTGCGATCGCAAGATTTATCCAGCAGCAGCTTTTCGTTCATGGGAGGTGAATTTAGTTAGTCGAAGATGCTAGAAATAGCAAATTTTCAGCCTGCTGAAGAGGAATAGCTACTTTTTTGGGGTAACAGATAAATAACGCCAGAAATCAAAGTAAGAAGAACGGAAATCCAAAAAGCGACCAGCGATAGGATAGTCCATGCTTCTGATAATGGGGCAATCAAAAGCGCAACGGCGATGATTTGACTGACAGTTTTTAGTTTGCCCCAGAAATTAGCCCCTTTAATAGAGCTTTCGCCTGTCAAATTGGGATTGATGCGCCAACCTGCGATCGCCAATTCTCGTCCTAAAATTAAAAAAACTCCCCAAGCAGGAATTTTCTCTAACTCAATTAAGACTAACAGGGGAGCTAGTACCAGTAACTTATCTACCAAAGGGTCGAGAAACTTTCCCAGCTCCGTTATTTGGTTGAGTTGGCGTGCTAAATAGCCATCAACCCAATCAGTACTAGCTGCTAACAAAAAGATTGCCAAGCCAATCCAGCGATTTTGAGGAGTTGGCACCTGCAAAAAATAGAAGATAAATGGCAATCCTAATAGACGAGAAAACGTGATCCAGTTTGGTAAGTTCATCAGTCAAGGTAAAAGGCAAAAGGTAAAAATCAAAAACGGTAATTCGCCCTTGAAATTCTCTCTCTATTATTTTGCCTTTTTACTTCTAACTTTTTACTTTCCTCAATACGCTCCTTGGCCTGCGAATACGACGGCAATCGTCCTGAAAATCAGATAGAGGTCGTATAGAATCGACCATTGGCGTTGGTAGTCGATATCCATGCGAACGATATCTTCAAAATCTTTTACGTTAGAGCGACCCTTGGCTTGCCATTCTCCGGTCATGCCCGGTTTGACCTTAAGACGCTCGAAATGATGGCTGTCATATTTTTGAACTTCATCGGGGGTAGGCGGGCGAGTTCCTACCAAACTCATTTCCCCCATCAAAACGTTCCAAAATTGGGGTAATTCATCTAAGCTAGTGCGACGGAGAAACCTGCCAACGCGAGTAATGCGAGGGTCGTTTTCGTTTTTGAAGATATGTCCTTGAGCTTGATTTCGAACTAAATGTTTTTTTTGGTCGGCATCTACTACCATGGAGCGAAATTTCCAGATTCGGAAGGGTTTTCCCCTCAACCCGCAGCGAACTTGACTGTAAAAAATAGGGCCCGGACTATCGAATTGCATTGCAATGGCAATAGGAACAGTCAAAATAGCAGTAATTCCTAGTCCTACTAAAGCTCCTGCAATATCGATTAAGCGTTTCCTTTTGCTATAGACGGAGGGATGAACTGCTTGCTCTGCGCTCGGTTGTTCTAGGTAAGATGTCCGAATTAGAGAGCTAACGGATGAATCCATAGAGGTTCTTGTCAGGATATCGTGGTTAATTCTATATAAGACTACAAGCTGTAATAGTTATTATTCGCATTTATTATGGAGAATTTGCCAGCTAAAATTCAGAAAAAATCAAAACTTCACGAAAAATTTAAATTTATTGCCCATTTTTTTAAGTTTTCATGAAGATAGGTTCGTCAAGGCTGAATTATGTACTTAAGATCACGGAAAATATCGAGCAGATCTAAGACATAAAAAATAGGATAATTAGTGGCGATCGCTTTATATACTCGCTAAAACATTTCTACTTTGGCATCGAGGTAGCAATTATGCGCTGGCTTTTCTTGATTCCCCTAACTACTGGTCTGATAAGTGGCTACATCTCTCAAAAATCCGCCGATGAAATCGCCTATTTAACTGGCGCATTGACGATTATGAGTCTCCTTGCATCTCTGGTTATGGCACCTTGGCAAGTTCAGCTTTTAATTCTTGTTTTGGTTTTTATTATTGTCAGACAATTCTGGTTGAAACTAGAGTTGGAAAGTCAGCTTGAGACAGAACGGCAAGAGAAAGCCGACGCTTTTCGTGCTACTTCTACATCCAATGAAGTTGAGAGAAAAACGATCCGCAAGTATCGCGGCGTCACCTACGAACCGCCGGCTTCTACCAGTAGCGTCACTGAAGTGGAGATAGAAGGAAAGTATCGCGGGGCTACTTGCAAAGTACATTATCTTCAACAAACTTCCGATCCCGCACAAAATAGCGATCTAAAGGAATAGTAATGAATTTAATTTAAACGCGCTTGTAGCTTATCAAGGCTTTTTTGAGGGAAAAAAAGAGCGGGTCTTAAATCGACCCGCTTTGAAGTTATATTTGAGGGTTTTGGCAATCGATGTTTTAAACCGAAATCCTGAGAGAAATAGTTGTCTCTAAAATTGAGTTGTCTAGACATTAACGATTTACTCCTTGCCGATGTTCGCTGACGTTAAATCTCTTCAAGCCAGTCATAAATCCGGTCTAATTCTTCTAGGGTGATTAAACCGTATTGCCAGAGAATCATTGGCAGCGGACCTCGATCTTGTTCGGCAGATCGTTGTGCGATTGCTAGGGAATCGGCAGGCAAAGCCAGTTCTTCTTGTAAAAAGCGTAGTAAATGAGAATGAGTAACGTTCATGTTTTTTTTCACATCCTTATCTTCAAACTCCATTTTTAAATGAGATGATTTCGGAAAATAGATCGTCTCAGCCAGTCTTTAGACTGTCTACTCGATTTTTGGGGGCGCTACTTATTAAGATGTCATCTCAGAGTCTTTGCGCCTACGATCTAAATCACACGCTAGATAGGATCTTGCTCGACTTAGGCTGTGATTAGCTTCTTTTACCAGCCTCAACCATAAAGCCACTCTAAAAAGCGACTTGAATTTGTTGCTGAGTCTTAGACAAGAAACTAATGACTTTTAGAAGAAGAAGACTTCAAGCTTGACTTGCTTTCGATCTTAGAACTTTTGCTTAACTCGTCTATCAGTCTAGAGAGTTAATTTTCGTACTTGCCGCGATTGACTGACCTCACACCAATGAGCGATCGATTGGGTTACATGTCAGAGTTCCCAACGATCTATCCTAATCCTAGACAGCAGAGACTCTTAGAATAGACAATCCAAGCACGAGTAGCTTGAGATTTTTTCCGAATATATTGTTATAGTGTAATACACAAATTTTTTTTCGTTCCATCTAATTATTCTAAATTTAGGAATTTTTTAATAAGTAGCGCTAAACAGCGATCGCGTCTATTTTAAGTATTTATCCCGATCTATTGTACGCCCACCGCTCTGCCGCCCGAACCGGAGATATTAAAGACAATCGGTTTCTCTACTGACTGAGGTTCCCAACCGATTTCAAAGCCTTTTTCCCAAGCTTGTTGTCTGGCAGCACGAAAAGCAGAAAAGCTATCCGGTCTGACGATAAAAGCGAGATAATCGGTTTGAGGATTGAGCTTTCTTAAAACGGTTCTGAATTCGGAATCCGATTTGGCGATTTCTTTGATCGTTTCGCCGCTATTTTCTCCTGTGGGTTCGTACATTATGGCATCTACGCCGACTAATCGCACGTTGTAGTTTTTCGTCTGCGCTTGAAAGCCTTTCAATCTCTCGAAAACTCTATTCGTGCAAACTTCGTATTCTTCTATATCGCTGAGATAGTATTGGTAGAGATCTGAATCTAGATTCTGAGGGATATCGGGGCGATCGCATCTGGGCAAAGATGAGACTAAAATAGTTAGCTGGCGATCGATTGCTGCATCGTCTAGATAAGTAACTCTATTGCCGCGAACCTCAAAATAGTGTGCTTTTTTCTCGCTTTTAGAAACTAAAGGAGTGCGAATTGTCGTACTAGCTTGAATCGAGATCAGACTAATAAACAAACTGATAAACATTAACACTCCGACGGTATTAGTCAGAATATCTAAGAATGAATCTAAATTTTGGGTAGGATGGGCAGGTTTTAGATGTCTTCTTCGGTTCATTTTTGTGTCTAGAGCCTGATTTGTAATACAATAGCTTGAAAAAGATTAATTATTTATTTTAAGTTTCCAATCTTTCTCGACGGGTTCGTAACCGATATCGATTTCCTCTTTTTCGATTAAATCTCTAACTTTTTGAAAAACTTCAAGCCCATCCGGTCGGAGAGCAACGATTACATACTCGCGATCGCGTTTTGCTTTTACTTCGCTGATCAAGTTAATTAAAGCAGAATTTGGATCTTCTAAATTTTCTTGGGCAACAAATTTTTGACTGGGATGAATAATCACTCCGTCGTGGCGACATTCAATATAGTGAGGAGTTTTACTTCTATTTTTACCTATTTCATTGGTTTTATTTTTAGCAACTATAGCCACTTCCCGTTGGCTGGTAAAAAGCTGCATTGTTAGGACAATAATTAAGAGAATTAACGTCCCAATCGTACAAGCAAGAACCGATAGAAAAGGAAATAATTCTGTTTCAATAGATGGTCGAGAATGAGAACGTCTGCTCATAATTGAATACTAATTTTGGATTTTATTCTTCTGAATCGACGAATGTAATAATGCGGGGCTTGCTCATTTTTTCTAAAGCGGGTTTAAGCTGAATAAGACTTTCTCTAACTTCTATAAGAGCTTGATTTAAATAGCGAGCTTGTTCTAGCGATGCTACAACCCGTTCTAGACTTTGTGTAAGTTGATTAATTTCTGATAGCTGCATGGCTGCTTTTTCTAGATCGGCTATTCGAGTTCCTAGCATTTGTGAAGCGCGTTCGAGTCGAGCGTTAATTTGTTGCGTTTGACTGACAAAACTTGTTGACATTTCTGCATGAGTTGTTTTTACTGTCCCAATTAGATCGCGAATTTCTCCCAGCAAAGTTTGATGGATTTCTTTCTGTTTCTCCAAAACAGATACATTGTTTCCTTTTATCGCTTCAACAATGCCGCGAATTTCTGCGATCAAGTTTTGATTGGTATTTTTTTGTTTTTCTAAGGCAGTTGTATAAGCATATCTGTCTTCAAGAGCCATGCGATTTACTTGACCGATTTGTTCGATAAGTTTAGAATTAACCTCTTGAAGTTTGCTCACTTCACTAACGAAGTTTTGGGCTAAAGCTGTTGCTGCTTGTCGAGCATATTCATGGGCGGGTTTAATTAAAGCTTCAGGCTCTGGTAAATGTTCTTTAACAGCTTTATCGATCGCGCGATCGATCGCTTGTTCGTCGAGATCGGTTTTATCTTTAAAACGAGGCAGAAGGTGGTCGTTAATATAAACATCAATTCCCAATAATAATCGAGACTCAAGACGCTCGATCGCTACTAAGGGAATCATCACTAAAACGCTAAGAAATAAGGCTAATAGCGTTGTATCAAAAGCGATTGCCAAACCAGTAGTAACCGTTCCAATTCCTTCTTTAATTTGCTCGACATCTGCCGCTTTTTCTAGTAACCCAGAAAATCCATTAACGGCTTCACTTATCCCAAAAACCGTGCCGATAAATCCTAATAAGGGAATTGCCCAAATCAGAATGCGCGGGAAAGTATAAGATGACTCCGAAGCACTAACATAAAAAGATGAATCATCTAAAGCTAATTCTGATGCTGCTTTTCGATTGCCTGACTGAATATAAGCAGCAATAACGCGGCTGCAACGAATTGCAATTAAACGACCATCTCTTGCTAAAGTTTTTTGGACTTGTACGATATCTTTGGCATTGGGATCGTCTAACTGAATAGTTTCAGGAATCCAAAAATTTTTGAGCGCTTTCAACTCTTTTTGCAGCTTGATAAACTTAAGAAAATTTAAAGTTGCTACAATACATGCAAAATAGATTGCAAAAGGTTGGGTCAGACCTCGGTCATATAATAAAATACCAATAAAAGAAGTTCTAAAAGGAAGTACAATTAAATAAATAACTATTGTTATAAGCAAAGCAATTAATGAAACCGTTAAGAGATCGACATCTAATTTTTTGCGTTCAAAATCTCCAGAGGTATTATTAGATGCTTTTTTCATGCTAAGTAATTATTAACAAATTCTAAAAGTGCATTAACGATAAGTCTAACGCACTCGATCGCGAAAGTTAAGCAATTCGGCTACGCTAGAGGAAAAGTGCATCGATCCTGCTGAAGTTTGCCTCAGGTTGTATAAATCTGCTAGCGCGTAATTATGATAATCGATCCCAAAGACGTACCCGAACGAAGAGGTTCAAATTACCCCGAACAATTTAAATCCCTAGTCGCAGGAAGAGTAAAGAAACGGCTAGGGGATGTGGCAAAGCTCAAAAATTTTGGGGTCAATCTGGTCAAACTCAAACCGGGAAGCCGTTCTGCGCTGCGTCACTGGCATACGAAACAAGATGAATTTATCTATATTTTGGAAGGTGAAGCTACGCTAGTAACCAATGCTGGCGAACAAATCTTAAGATCGGGCATGGCAGCAGGATTTCCGGCAGGAGAAGCAAATGGTCATTATTTACTCAATCGTTCTAGTGCAGATGTCATTTACTTAGAGATTGGCGATCGCACTTGCCATGATACAGTCAATTACCCCGATGATGACCTAATTGCAACAGATCGTGCTGGCGCTTGGATTTTTATGCATCGAGATGGCAGCCCCTATGACTCATAATCCAACTAACCCGACTCAACATTCCCTTTTCCAAAAAGTCGAACAAGTCCGCCGCCGTCGCGCCAAGGTACGGGATGCTACCATTACTCTCGCTCACGGTAGCGGCGGTAAAGCAATGCGCGACTTAATTGACGATATTTTTGTCGGTAGCTTTGATAATCCCCTGCTGGCAGAACTAGAAGATCAAGCTAGAGTCAGTTTAGCAGAGTTGATTGCTGTTGGCGATCGCTTGGCTTTCACCACCGATTCCTACGTCGTCGATCCGATTTTTTTCCCAGGCGGCGATATTGGTTCCTTAGCCGTACACGGTACAATAAACGATCTTGCCGTCAGCGGCGCAAAACCTTTCTACCTTTCCTGTAGCATGATTCTCGAAGAAGGATTGCCCGTAGACGCGCTGCGTCGAGTAGCTAGAAGTATGAAAGCGGCGGCTGATGAGGCTGGCGTAAAAATCGTCACGGGCGACACGAAAGTCGTTCACCGAGGTTCGGCTGACAAAATTTTTATTAATACGACAGGAATTGGCGTAATTCGCCCTGACGTTTCCATTTCTGCTCGCAACCTCCAGCCGGGAGACAAAATTATCGTCAATGGCTATCTCGGCGATCATGGTGCGGCTATTTTAATTGCCCGCGGCGAACTGTCTTTCTCTAGCGCGATCGAAAGTGACTCTCAGCCACTCAATAGCTTAGTCGATGCCATTCTCGATGTTTGCCCAGAGGTTCGGGCGATGCGGGATGCCACGCGCGGCGGACTGGCAACGGTACTCAATGAATTTGCCCTCAGTTCTGAAGTGGGAATACGCCTGTATGAGTCTTCAATGCCCGTGCGAGAAGAGGTTCAAGGCATTTGCGAACTATTGGGACTCGATCCCCTATACTTAGCCAATGAGGGCAAGTTAGCGGTAGTTGTTCCTAGCGATCGCGCCCAAACCGTTCTAGCTGCTATGAGGGCACATCCTACCGCAGAAAAGGCAACTATTATCGGAGAGGTAATCGACTCGCCGCAGGGAGTGGTGCTGATGCAAACTTTATTCGGCACCGAACGCATTGTAGATATGTTGGTTGGCGATCAACTTCCAAGAATTTGTTAGGGATTTTTTCTCATCATTGGATTGGAGATCCTAGTTGAGTTTTGTCTGAAGTTTCTTCGCCCCTTGTGGGAGAAAGGATTTAGGGATGAGGGGACAAAGATTTGTCACTCAACCAGTTGGAAATCTTTTTCACTGATATCGTTTTCAAAAATGCTTGCTACAAATCCCTTATTTAATTCCACCCACACTTCCCACAGTTCCCTCTCTCTTCATCTGTAGTCAGAAAGGAGGAAATTGATATAAGGCGACACCCGGATTCGAACCGGGGAATAAAGGTTTTGCAGACCTCTGCCTTACCACTTGGCTATGTCGCCACTTTAGCACCTATATTAGTATAGCAAAAGCTCTGCGGTTTCTATAGAAGGAACTTTTTTCTAGAAGACGGTTCAAGTAGGACTATTTGACCAGATTAGAGCAAAAGACTACACTTTCGGAGGACAGGTGCTTATTGTGGCTTGCCAGGAAAGTTTTTTCCTAATTAAATGTTATGAAAACAGTACTGCATAACCTTTTTCTTATCGGTATCCTGGAACTAACCCTATCCTCTCCAGCAAAAAGCCGAATATTATCCGTAGCTCAAGCTTCATCTACTCAATATACTTTTGAAGATTATAGAAAAGAATGCCTTCAACGAGCGACTAGGGAAAAATTACCCCAAGACGTAGCTGAAGATTTATGCAATTGCACGATTAATCGATTTCGCTCTCGGTATACACTTGAAGAATTTAGATCGTTAGTAAAAAAATCTAAAAATAATACAGCAGCAGCAGAAACCCTAACAGCAGTGGGAGAGTCCTGTTTTGAGGAAGTTATGTACGAGGAATAACTTGATAGAACCATAACAGAACAAGCTTTTTCGACGACAAATCGACGAATCTTTCAGAATCAGACAAATCCCAATCGCTAGCGTTTATCTTAAATTTGGTGATGAAACAGTCTTCGCGCAAGCTTTCTTTGAGAGAACGACTGAATATTTCGCGTCTTGCTATTCAATTTCCTCGAATAACAATCGCTTTTTGGATTGCCGTAAGCGTGGCAGGAATTTTTGCCTTTAGTTCTCTCAAATATGCCTTGTTTCCCGATATTACTTTTCCTGTAGTAGTCGTCACCGCGCAAGCACCGATAGAAACAACGCTAGATACAGAAAACCAACTCACCAAACCAATCGAAAAACCGCTTCAATCTCTAGAAAGACTTGACGAACTTTCCTCTTCTACCTATCCCGGACAAACGGTTGTCAAGGTTTTATTCGTGCCGGGAACCAAGCTAGAATCTGCCACGGAAAAAGTTAAGGAAGCTTTAACGCAAGTTTCCCTACCGCCAAAAACAACCTTTGAAGTAGTTCCCATCGATCTCAACGAGTCGTCTGCAATTAGCTACGCTATCAAAGGTGAAAATAAAAGCCTCAGCCAATTAATTCAAATTGCCAAAGCACAGATTGTCCCGCAGATCGAGCAATTGCCGGGAGTTCTCAAGGTTAATCTATTGGGAGATCTTAGACCTAACTTGCCGACGCGGGTGCGTTTTAACGGGCAAGATGCGATCGCTCTCCAGATTATCAAGCACAGTCAAGCAAATACCTTAGATGTCGTCACTCAAGTTGAGCAAGCCGTCCAACAATTACAAGCCAAATTTCCTGACCTACAGCTAGTTTTAGCAGAAACGCAAGCCGATTACATCCGCGAAGCTACCCAAGCTACGATTGATGCGCTGATCGGCGCGATCGTTTTGGCTATCTTAGTCATTTTTCCGTTTTTGCGCAATTTCAAAGCGACCCTAATTACTGCTCTCGCCATTCCCATATCGCTGCTGGGAACTTTTATCGTAATGGCGATCGCGGGGTTTAATTTAGAAACCATTACTTTACTTGCTCTGGCATTGGTAATTGGGATAGTTGTAGACGACGCGATCGTCGATGTCGAAAATATCGCTCGCCACGTTGAGAAAGGAGAAAATTCAAGAGAAGCTGCCATCAAGGGAACCGATGAGATCGGTTTGGCAGTGACGGCTTCAACCTTAACCATTGCCGCAGTATTCGTACCAGTGGCGTTGATGCGAAATGCCGTCGGCGAGTTTTTTAAGCCCTTCGGACTGACTGTTTCTGCCGCCGTTCTGTTCTCCTTGTTGGTTGCTCGAACTTTATCGCCCGTCTTGGCAGTTTACTGGCTCAAACCCAGAAACAATGGCAATGAATCTTTACAAAGACTGGAAGCGAGGAATAATTCCCAAGGCGCGATCGCCAATAATTACCGAAATTTACTTCGCTGGTCGCTGCACAATCGTAAAGTCGTAGTCGCAATAGCAATCTTGAGCTTTGCCTCAGGAATTGCCCTTATTCCCCTCATTCCCAAAGGTTTTATTCCCAAACTCGATCGCGGCGAATTTAATATCGTCTACACTGCTCCCCTACCCAAGCTAGCAGGACAATTTCAGTCAGGAACCTCTAATACCAATCCAAAATCCGCCGTTCTCCCGGAAGCGGTTCAAGGANGCGTGCGGCGGCTTCGCCAAAATCTGCGGAACGCAGTCGCCGCACGCCGCTGGAATTGACGAAGTGCAAGCAGGCTCCGCCGTCAGAAGGCGGAGTACCTTGCACTTCCAGCACAACGGCGACCAAAATCCAAAATCGAATGATAGTGCATTCGCTTGGATGGAAAATTTAGCCAAATCTCCCGAAAGACTTTTACTTAGAAAAACTATTAAGGTAGGTCAGCAACTTGAAGAGGTCGTCTTGACTTTTCCTGAAGTGGAGTCGGTCTTTATCACGGCTGGGTTGCGAGGAGATCCCACTAAAGGCAAACTCTATGTTCGGCTCAAAGGCGATCGCAAACTTACAACCGCCGAAGTCCAAGCAAAAATTCGCGTTGCCCTACCAACTCTCAAAGGCGTTAGCGCCAGCGTTGAAGATATTCCCTTCGTGCAAACCGAAGCCGAAAAACCGATTCAGATCGCCATCTTGGGCGAGAATCTCAATCTTTTGCGTAAAACTGCCCAACAGCTCGAAACTCGCGTCGAAAAATTGCCGGGATTGGTCGATGTAGCGCTTTCAGGACAAGAAAAACGAGGAGAAAACGCCTTAGAAGTCGAGCGCCTCAACGGTCAACGAGTCGTCTATCTCAGCGCTAACCTCGCCCAACAACAAGGCTTAGAGGATGCTGCTTTGCAAATCGAACAAATCGCTCAATCTATATTTCCAAAAGGCATTACCCTAAAGCGATGGGGCAGTTCCGCCCACAGCAGCGACGTGTTGGGTAGTTTTGGCTCGACGATGACTTTATCGATTTTTCTCATGTTATCGCTGCTCCTATTGCTTTTCGGCAGATTATTGGAACCGATCGCAGTCGGTTTGTCTTTACCTTTGTCGATCGTGGGAGCTATGTTAGGGCTTCTGGTAACTCAGAGCGACTTTGGGGTCATTTCGCTGCTCGGTTTGATTTTTTTATTAGGGTTGCTCGACAAAAATGCCTTACTTTTGATGGATTATACCAATCAACTACGTGAATCTGGTTTGAGTCGAGAAGAGGCGCTCGTAGAAACTGGAGCCGTTCGCCTGCGACCAATTATTATGACGACTGCCTCGACGATTTTAGGAATGCTGCCGATCGCGTTGGGATGGGGAGCCGGAGCCGAGTTGCGCCAACCAATGGCAGTGGTCATTATTGGGGGATTGATAACTTCTTCTTTGCTCAGCTTGATTGTCGTGCCCGTGCTTTATACGCTCCTAGAGGATGGGTGGGCGAAAATGTTTGGAAAAAGGTAAGAAAAAATCGATGAGAAGGAGAATCATTTGGTGTTAATTGCTCTCGATTTTTTCTGATTGGCTTTTACGTTTCATTGTAGCGGTAGCACCTAAAGCTCCTAGAACCAGCAGACCAAGCATTGAAGATGGTTCAGGGGTTTTAGCTGCTTCGGAAATAACAGAAGTGCTATTAGAATTAGAAACTGGGGGATCGAACATTTTAATTTCAAAGGCTACGCGAGAACCAGCATTTTGTCTCTGAGGATTAATGGCGTTCCAATTCATAGCAAAAGTGCCTGACATAGAAGTAATCTCTACTCCATTTTGTCGATCTCTAGGAGAGAGGATAAAAAATTGTTTATCAAATCGCTTGGTTCCAGAAGTAGATTTAACAGACCGATTTAGTCTTGTGCGAGTATTATCGCTAAAGGCGACCCGATCGATCGATAGTTTTATGGTGGTTCTAGATTTTACTTTAGAGCTAGGATTGTCGGCTCTAGTAATCAGGCCAAAGGCATTGAATCGATCGAGGACGTTAGAGGCAAACGTATAGTTGAGCGTCCCAATTATTCCCGAACTTTGTGCGATCGCTAATTCTGCCTTATTATTGGTCGCATCCCAAGTCAACTTCCAATTATAGATTTTCTCATCTATCCATTGAAGATCGATACTGCTCTGTGGCGTGCCCGTACTGGCACCATTAAAACCAAAGAAAATTTCTTTACCAACTCCGCCAGCTTGACCTTCGACTTCCCCGATTTTGGTAATGCTGTTGTTGAAAATAAAGGCAGATTCGTTAGTTCCCCCATTTCTCAGGTTGGCACCATAAACCGATTGGGATTCTAGAGCCAAATTTGCTACTGTGGTTCCCACTACCACAGACATCATCAGAGATATTTTTTTCATTTTTTCTACCACCAGAAGCCTCAGCAGAATTTCTCTCCATAGAGAAATCTTTTTGTCTATCTAATTTACATAGAATATTAGACTCTAATATCTTCTGACAAGAGTTTTTAGAATTATATTTATAACTTTTAGTTTTGCGCCACTATAAAAGCCCTTCGGTCTTATTTCTCTTGACACTTTCGAGCTGTATGAATAAATTCCTATAAAAATCGATCGCTGATTACCACCTATGACAACACGCGCTTTTGTGACAGGAGGAACGGGATTTATCGGGGCTAACCTCATCCGGTTGCTTCTGGACAAGGGATACTCGGTACGAACGCTCGTGCGTTCCAACAGTAGCTCGAACAATTTGCAAGGTTTAGAGCTAGAAATTGTCCGAGGAGATCTCAACGATCCAGATTTGTACCGACAGATGCGGGGTTGTCAGGTACTTTTTCACGTCGCCGCCCGTTACTCTCTCTGGCAAGCAGATCGAGAAAAGCTATATGAATCGAACGTGTTAGGAACCCGCAACGTCCTAGCAGCAGCGAGAATGGCGAAGATAGAGCGTACCGTTTACACCAGTTCTGTAGCTGCAATTGGGGTTGGCAGAGTGGGGGAAGCCGTCGATGAAACCCATCAAAGTCCAGTCAAACAATTAGTCGGTCACTACAAAAAATCCAAGTATTTTGCCGAGCAAGAAGCCGTCAAAGCCGCTCGAATGGGTCAAGATGTGGTCATCGTCAATCCTTCTGCTCCTATCGGTCCTTGGGATATTAAACCGACACCGACAGGAGATATCATTCTGCGTTTTTTGCGTCGGCAAATGCCTGCATACGTCAATACGGGTTTGAACTTTATCGACGTGCGGGATGTCGCGCAGGGACATTGGTTAGCTTTGGAGAAAGGAGTAAGCGGCGATCGCTATATTTTAGGTCATCAAAATCTTTCCCTCAGAGAATTATTAGAGCAATTAGCAGCCATTACGGGTTTAGATGCGCCTCAGAATATCGTTCCGCTTTGGTTGCCCTTAACGGTTGCTTGGGTTGAAGAACGAGTCCTCGCTCCTTTTGGCAAATCTCCTTCCGTTCCCCTCGACGGCGTTCGCATGTCCAAACAGCCGATGTATTACGATGCCTCAAAAGCTGTCAGAGAATTAAATCTCCCCCAATCTCCACTCGATCGCGCCCTTAAAGAAGCCGTGGAGTGGTTTGTTAGTCGGAGATATTTATAGCGCCGCTCTCAGTTACAAATAAAAATAAGCCCCAACAATGGGGGCTTCTTCATACTTTCTACCAACTTTAGAAGGATGAAAAAAACTCATCCTTCGCAATTAGCTGTAACTTAGAGAGCGTTACCGCGAGGTAGAACCTCCTCAGGGAAGACAAAATTCTCGTGAGGCTGATCCTGCGGAGCCATCCATG
>NZ_MRCB01000001.1 GCF_001904635.1 Hydrococcus rivularis NIES-593 | reverse complement strand
GGTAGCTAAAGTTCTCTTTTGGCTGCCGTTCTTTCTTTTTTAGTCTAAACTCCAGTGTCTTACACGAGCACCTTTAGGTGCCGTCATCTACTCTTCTGGTTGGCAATGTATCTCTCAATTGTGGAACTGCTCACATTGCCAGCCGTACTACAGAAATAACTGCGAGTCCACATCGACGGCATTTTCATCAACGGATCGGGAAACTCCTTTCTTAGTTGATGTGCTGAACGTCCTTTGATTTTGAACATGATGTCTGAAGGTGCCATCGTTGGAGGGCTGTTGAGGAATAAATGAACGTGGTCATCCATAATCTCCAACGCCAGTACCTTGCACTCAATCTCTTGAGCCACTTGATAAATCAACTCCTTGAGCCGCTCTGCAATTGCACCTTTAAGCACTTTGCGCCTCCGCCTGAGAATCCAGACAAAGTGATAGTTAAAGTGGGCGGGAGTCCGTCCACAGGCTTAGGAGATGTAAGACTGGCTCAGCCAGCAATCTCTGCATGAAGCCTGAATCCCACGGGCTTTAGCCCGTGGGAGTGGCTCAAGCGCCATAGCCATGCCTCCCAATCTAGAGATGCGCCTGCTGCAAATGCTGCTGATTCGAGCTATGGTGGCTTGGTTTTGGGAGTCTCCCTATACCAAACCCCTCATCCGTTGGGGAACGACACTGCACGATCGCTTTATGTTGCCCCATTTCATCGGCGAGGATTTGAAAGTCGTCCTTGCCGATTTGCAGGAAGCTAGATATCCTTTTGAATTTGACTGGTTTGAGCCATTTTTCGAGTTCCGTTTTCCCCGTTACGGTGAAATTGCCAGAGAAGGCATCCAGTTAGAGTTGCGTCACGCGATCGAGCCATGGCACGTTTTAGGGGAAGAAATCGCCAATAGAGGAGTTGCCCGATATGTTGATGATTCCCTCGAAAGAATACAAGTAAAATTGCGCGGGGCAATGGGGAATTCTCCCAATAGAAATGCCTTTTCCGCTCGCTACGTCGTTACGTGCAATGGTTATCCAGTGCCGCTCATTTCAACTGGAGTCGCAGGAGAATATGTCGGCGGCGTTCGCTTCAGGGCAAGACAATATGCATCGATGTTGCATCCTGCCATTGATTCCCACAGTCCTTTGACTTTTGAGATTGTCGATACGTGGGAAGGGCGATCGCTGGGTGGTTGCACTTACTCCGTCAATCCTCCCGATGGCAAGCTTTATCATACATTTCCGACTAATCCCTCACAAGCTCACAAGCGCGTCGCAGAACGCTTTATTGCCAATCCTCCCGCGATCGCAACCATTAAAGTGCTACCGTTGCCGTTAAATCCAGAATACCCCTTGACGTTGGATTTAAGACGGGTATAGGCAGGGAAATTAGACGGACATTATATTACTCGTGCGATCGTCTGCAAAAATTCTCCCCTCTCAAAATAGTCAAGGTAAGCGCGACGGGCATTTTTAACAATCCGAGCCGCTTCATCGGGATGCTTGAGATAATAATCGCATTTTTCTACCAAATCTGAAAAATCCCAGCTGACAGGCACGTAGGTTTCCCCTTCCACATAAATATTGGGTTGCGTCTCGATGTGCGCCATCGAAGGTTTTACCAGCAAGCAATTGTAACAAACCGCCTCAAAATCGCGCCAACAACTCTCGCCCCATCCAAACGGACTAAAGACAATGCGACTGCGTTTAATTTCTCGAAAGTATTGGCGACGAGAAACGAGTTGAGCGTGAATTTTGCCGCTAGAAACCACCTTATAATCGGATTGCAAGGGTTTGAGACTTTCTACTGCCATTTGACGATAGGCATAGTACCAATCTCTTTCGTGGCTAGAACCCAAAGATAGGCGGCAGAAAATATCGATTTCTTTGGCAGGTTGCCAGAACTCAAACCAAGATGGGGTTTGCAATTTTTTCTTGAATTGTTGGGCAGTTCCCAGATTCCAACCACAAACAATGCGATGTTGGTATTGTGGGGGCACTTGTGAACCGACGTGCCATTGACTAAAGTCTAGCTTTAACTCTCTAGCCAGAAAATCGGTGAACATCGAGCCACCGACGAAGGAGCGCTGATACTCATCCAAATTCTTATAACGCTGACGTTTGAGAAAATAATCGACATGGGGCAGCACATTAAAATAGTTGCTGGTTACCTGGGCGAACGGATCGATAAAGACTATCGTTCGCGTCGGTTGCTGTTGGCGAAGCGATCGCATGACTTGTTCGGCTTGGTCTGAACTTTCATTCCAAAAAGGCAGTACGAAGATAATCTCGGCATTCTGGTTTTTACAAGCTTCTCCAATCGCATCAAAAGATTCGGCTGCTATGTGTTCGATCTTCAAGTTAAGTTGGCGGCTGAGAAGTTTTTGGTAATAACGAAATGGTTCTTGTTGAGCCTTTGTAATGGAGTCTTTAGTATGACCGACAACAAGTGCTTTTTTCATGTCAGTTTTTTGTTCTAGCTTTTAAATAGGCAAACCGATGGGGTCAACATGGTTGAAATTCGCTATCGCGACTCACCTTTCAAGAATTTTCTAGTTAGAACGGCTGACTAATTGCAAATTGGTATAATTCAACCTGTTGCGATCGCCTCGGTCTATTATGAAACGGAGTTGTTCTCCTTAGTTCCCATTAATTAGCTGAATCTTCGAGAGCTTCGAGAACCCATTGACAGTAAGGTCGGGAATTTTCATCGACCTACCAAGTTCTTGCCTTGCGTTTCATTGGCTGTAGGGGCAAGACATTGCAAAGCCCCTACAGGAGAAGGTTAAAGCTTGATGCAAACTGCTTTGACCTCAGTATAGAGTTCCAACACGTCATGACCCATTTCGCGTCCCCAGCCTGACTGCTTGTAGCCACCAAAAGGCAGGGCTGCATCGAAGATATTGTAGCAGTTAATCCAAACAGTGCCAGCACGAAGCTTGGCTGCTAAGCGATGTGCTTTTGATAAATCATTTGTCCAGATGCCTGCTGCTAGCCCATAAATGCTGTCGTTGGCTAACGGTGTGAGTTCGTCGAGTTCTTGAAAGGGCATTGCTGTGACGACGGGACCAAAAATCTCCTCTTGCACCACCTTCATCGTCTGCTTGGTATCCACTAATACCGTCGGCTCAACAAAATAGCCCAAATCGCCGAGGCGCTGTCCGCCCGTTACCGCTTTTGCTCCTTCGGCAAATCCCGATCGCAAGTAGCCACAAACGCGATCGAGTTGCTCGTCAGAAACTAACGGGCCCATTTCCGTGTTAGGGTCTAGTCCCGGCCCCACTTGAATTTTCTTGGCTTGCTCGGCGACTCCTTCCACGACGCGATCGAAAATCGATCGCTCGACATAAAGTCTCGAACCAGCACAACAGCATTGACCGTGGTTGAAGAAAATCGCATTGGCTGCACCCGCGATCGCGGTTTCTAAATCCGCATCTTTGAGGACGATATTGGGAGATTTGCCACCCAGTTCCAGCGAAACTTTCTTGAGATTGCCGGCCGCAGCTTGCACGATTAGTTTACCGACTTCTGTCGAACCAGTAAAGGCAACTTTATCGACATCGGGATGGGCAGCGAGGGCAGCACCAGCCGTTTCGCCGTAACCGGTGACGATGTTGACGACACCATCGGGAAATCCCGCTTCGCCGATTAATTCGCCCAAACGGATGGCAGACAGGGGGGTTTGTTCGGCAGGTTTTAGGACGACGGTACAACCAGCAGCTAACGCTGGACCTAATTTCCATGCCGCCATCAGCAACGGAAAGTTCCAGGGAATGATTTGTCCGACAACTCCCACGGGTTCGCGTACAGTGTAGGCAAAGTATTGGCTATCGGGCGTGTAAGGAACGGATAGGGGAATGGTATTCCCTTCAATTTTTGTCGCCCATCCTGCCATATAGCGAAACAGGTCAATCGCCAGCGGCACGTCGGCAGTGCGAGCAACTGTAATGGGTTTGCCATTATCGAGGGACTCTAATTCGGCAAACTCTTCTAAATGGGCTTCCAATAAGTCTGCTAATTTCCAAATTAAGCGTCCTCGTTCTGAGACCGCGAGTTTTGTCCAAGTTCCTTCCTCAAAGGCATGACGTGCGGCTTTTACGGCGCGATCGATGTCCTCGCGTTCTCCAGAGGCAACACTAGCAATAACGCGACCGGTTGCCGGATTATATACGGGTAAAGTTTGACCGTTTGCCGCGTCAATCCACTTTCCGCCAATGAGGTGTTTGAAAGGTTGGTTTAAAAATTTCGAGACTTGGCTGCTGAGTTGAGGTTCAACAGCTTTTTGTATTTGAGTTGTCATATTTCTCTCCTTTGTATATGACTGGAGTGTTAATTAAGCGTTTAAAACGTTAAAAATTCTCGGTTGCTATTGGATAATCTGAAGGCAGAAGCGAGCGTCTCATGAGACTTGAGTTTATGCAATAGCGTTCGAGCGATCGCTTCTGCCTCTTTTTCAGTCTAGGCATCGCGAAGATTGCTCGTGCTATATCGGCAATAAAACTTAGACAAGATTCAGCACAATTCTGTGATAGGGTGCGTCAATTGGCGATGGGGTTGCGATCGCGTTCGCGCATCGGTGCATAATTATGAATTGAGCATTGCGAATTGTAAATTGGAGATGATATGGCCAATTACGATTGGATCGTTATCGGTGCGGGAATTACGGGATCTGCTTTGGGCTACGAACTGGCAAAAAAAGGATTCCGCACTTTGCTATTAGAAAAAGATGCTCGACCAGATAATGCCACCTACTATAGTTATGGGGGACTTGCCTACTGGTCTGGAACGACGGAATTAACTCGACAAATTTGTCAAGAAGGCATCGAAATTCATCGCAATTTGTCTGAAGAATTAGGGGCAGATACCGAGTTTCGCGACATCGATTTGGTGCTAACTATTGATGCACAAGACGAGCCTACAACGGTCGCTACCAATTATTCCCAATTTGCGATTGCCCCTCAAGTCCTCGATGTTGCCGGGGCTTGCGAATTAGAACCTTTGCTCAATCCCAATGCTATCTCAGGAGTTTTGAGATTTCCCCACGGCCACATCCATCCCCACAAGACTAACCTCGCCTATCAACAAGCTTTTTGTCGTCTGGGCGGGGAACTGAAAATCGAGCCAGTCGTCAACTTACTACGTCAAGGCGATCGCATCGAGGGAGTCGTCACCGATCGCAATCAATACTATGCAGCCAATACGGTAGTCTGTGCGGGAGGTTTGAGTAGAATGCTCCTCAAGGAAGCAGGAATTAGTATCAGACTCTATTTCACTCACGCACAACTGATTAAAACGCCGCCTGTCGATATTCGTCTGCGAACATTAGTTATGCCAGCTACTCAGAAACGGATGCTGCTGGAGGCACAAGCAACTGCACCAGAAATAGAATCTCTCTGGGAGCAACCAAGCCAGGACTTTATTGCAGGCGTTCTCGATCCCGGTGCCGTTCAATTTTTGGATGGCAGCTTTTATATCGGTCAAATCAGCGAAATCTATACCAATCCTCAAGTAAAAATCGATTCGGCGATTAGCGAGGCGCAAATTCGCACGGGAATGACCATTATACTACCTTCATTACAAAATTTACCAGGAACTTGGCATCGCTGTCTAGTTGCTTTTGCCAAAAATTCTCTCCCGTTAGTGGGTGAAATTAATCATTTGACTGGTGCTTATCTTTTCTCTGGATTCACCAGTACTTTAGTTTTTGCGCCACCTTTAGCCCGACATTTTGCTAGTTGGGCCGCCCAAGAAAAAGACAATATTATTCCTCAATTAAGTGCAAATAACTAATATCAAATCCGTTTAATTAGTCATAATATGTAGTCCTGCTCGCGACTCCTGTTGGTCGCACTACTGGTTATTGTGGTCATTCAACCGGATTTGGTATAAGTTAAATTCCCGAATTATCGACTAAGACGTTAGATTTGAGAGGATTTTTTTGGAGCTGATGCTCCGATTCTTCGGTTGACCGTTAAATTTCATAAACTAGAATGGTAGAGTTGTCATCCCGATAAAGCGTTAAAATTTTGTTCGTTATGGAGCGATTTTTTGATTGGATAGCCCATGCTAGGGAGGTATTAGGCTATAGCAAATCCCTCATAATTTGGAATCTTTTTCTAGCCTATATTCCTTTAGTCTTAAGCGTCTGGCTATTTCGGATTGTTGGGCGGCGATCGCTGCTTTGGTGGGGTGTTTTTGCCGTTTTTATCGCTTTTCTCCCCAATGCTCCTTATATTTTAACAGATATCATTCATTTAATCGAACTAATTCGACAAGGTTACTCGGTTTGGACGATTACTTTAGTATTGATTCCCCAATATTTAATATTTATTTTGGCTGGGATGGAAGCCTATGTTATTTCTCTGATTAACTTAGGTTACTACTGCTATAAATTAGGATGGGGAAAATATATTCCTTGGATCGAGTTAATTACTCACGCGCTTTGTTCTCTGGGAATATATCTCGGTCGCTTTCAGCGTTTTAATAGTTGGGATATCGTAACCAAGCCCGATAATTTAATGGATAGTATTGTTGATAATTTAACGGGAAAATGGTCGGTGCTGATGATGAGCGTTACTTTTTTAATTTTAGTAATCTTATACTGGTTCATGAAAGAAATAACGCTGGGCTTAATTTTCAGATTTCGCGATCGCAAAAAATATTAGTCGGCAGGCAAGGAAACAGAAAAAAGCTGAATATGAGTCAGGATTGTCATTGCGATCGCACAGAAAATGTCAAGCAGACGTGGCAGTACGAATATGTACTTCGAGAAAGCAACACCAAAAAAGCGATCGCTCGAAGGATTGGCTATGATAAGAAATAAGATAGGGTGCAATTCAAGGCACCTGATTTCTATAGCTTACTCCTGAAAATTATGGCAGTTAAGAAGCAATTTTCTAGTTTTCAAGAACTTCTTGCCAACTCACAGATTCCCGTCTTAGTTGATTTTTATGCGACTTGGTGTGGTCCGTGTCAAATGATGGCTCCGATTTTAGAGCAGGTGGGAATGCAGATGAAAAATCGGCTACAAGTCGTCAAAATCGATACGGATAAATACCCCGGATTGGCATCTCAGTATCAAATCCATGCCCTACCGACCCTAGTTTTGTTCAAAAATGGTCAGCCCGTCGATCGCATTGAAGGCGTAATGCTCGCACCCCAGTTAATCGAACACCTACAAACGTTACTTTAGATCGGTGCCCGTGAGTACGAAGATGTTCTATCTCGTCAACTCTCAATGCGTGCTGGCAAGAACTAAAACCTATTTTAGAACAATCTATTAGGCATTACTGATGTCAACAAGTTTTGCCGAGCCAGGTCATTCAGATTAAGACTTAGGCTTATAAGTCGATTTTACGTGCAATTCTTTCAACTGTTTTTCATCGACTGGTGCGGGTGCATCTGTCAGCAAACAACTTGCTTGTTGTGTCTTCGGAAAGGCAATTACGTCCCGAATCGATTCTTCGCCAGCTAATAGCATCACGAAGCGATCTAAGCCATAGGCAATCCCACCGTGGGGTGGCGTTCCGTATTCAAACGCTTCGAGAAGGAATCCGAATTTATTGTAGGCTTCCTCCATCGATAATCCAATCGTTGCAAACACTTTTTCTTGGATTTCTCGCTGGTAAATCCGCAAACTGCCGCCGCCAATTTCTACGCCGTTATAAACTAAGTCATAAGCTTGTGCTCTGGCTGTTTTTAGATCGTTTAAATCTTCCGGATTGGGTGCAGTAAAGGGGTGATGCAATGCTTCTAGGCGCTTTTCTTCTGCATTCCACTCAAACATGGGAAAGTCTGTCACCCAAAGTAAATCAATTTTATTGCGATCGATTAATCCGAATTCTTCTCCAATAACCAAACGCAACCTCGCCAGAGATTTATTAACCATATCTACATCTCCAGCGCCAAAGAGCAATAAATAACCGGGTTTCGCCCCTGTTTTTTCTATTAATTGCTGTTTCTGTTCTTGGGAAAGATTATCTTTAATGGCGCCAATAGTATCGAATTCATTGTCTTCGCGAATACGTATATAAGCGATACCTTTTGCACCCGCATTGCAAGCTTCTTCAAATAAATCTCCTTTGGGTTTAATTCTTACATTTGAGATAGCATGATTGCCGCCAGGAATGGGCAAGACTTTTACAGTTCCGCCACTTTGTACGGCACTAGAAAAGACTTTAAATCCGCTATCTTTGACGATTTCTGAAACATCAACTAGCTCTAAATTAAAGCGAGTATCGGGTCGATCGGTTCCGTAACGCGCCATCGCTTCGGCATAGGTAAGGCGCGGAAATGGACGAGGAATATCGATATTTTTAACGGCTTTAAAAATGTGGCAAACTAACGCTTCATTGAGTTCTAAAATCTCGTCGCGAGACATGAAGCTCATTTCCATGTCTAATTGGGTAAATTCTGGCTGTCTGTCGGCACGCAAATCTTCATCGCGGAAGCAACGCGCGATCTGATAGTAGCGATCGAACCCAGATACCATTAAAAGTTGTTTGAATAATTGTGGCGACTGGGGTAGGGCATACCATTCTCCTGGATTGACGCGGGAGGGAACGAGATAATCTCTCGCACCTTCGGGAGTGGAACGAGTCAGGATAGGCGTTTCAACTTCGATGAAATTCTGTTCGTTTTCGAGAAAGTGACGGATGGCTTTGACGACTTGGTGGCGCAATTGCAGGTTTCTATTCATGCGATCGCGTCTCAAATCTAGATAGCGATATTTCAGCCGCACTTCCTCTCGTACTGAGTCTGCCTCCGAACTGGAGACGACGAAAGGCATTTGTTTGTAGACTCCATTGAGAATTTCAATGTTGTCGGCGTAAATTTCTACCTCACCCGTAGGAATTTTGCTATTAATGGACTCTGGCGGACGTTGGCTGACTCGTCCGCTGACTTTCACGACGTATTCGTTACGCAACGACTCTGCGGCTTTATAAGAGTCGGGAGTGCGCTGGGGATCGCTGACGATCTGAACGATGCCGCTGCGATCGCGCAGATCGATAAAAATTACGCCTCCGTGATCCCGACGGCGATCTACCCAACCGAAAAGAGTGACTGTTTTGCCTATCTCAGTTGCTCTTAGTTCTCCACAATAATGAGTTCGCATAGTCGTTGTTTAATAGATGCTGTAATATAGAACCTTTTAGATTAACAGAATTTGCACGCATTGCCCATTATCCTGCATTTTTGCCAATCGTGTCAGGTCTGTTTGTAGTATATTTAATATATTATTGTAATTTAGGTGGATTTCGCTGCTGCGATCGCGAAAAATTCTAAATTGACCAAAGGATCAAGAACGCTGGCGCAGCCATCGCCAAATGCTCGCGACCCATTCTTCTGTCAAGAGCAACAGGCGATCTAGCCATTCCAAGATTCTTTCTAGGGGATGTTTGACATAGCCAACTGGAGTGGCTTTCGTTTCAATCCAATCGGGGTCGAGTTCTAGAGAATCATCCATTGGTTGACTGGGGACGATGGAAGACGGTTGTTTGACTTCGGCAACGTTTTGATGTCGAACTGCTGGCTTTGCCTGTCGATCGCGCGAGGAATGGCGAAGGGTTGAGAACGACTTTTGAGACTTGACTAATTTGGCAGAAGGCGGTGGCAACTGAGTTGGAACGGAATCGCCCAGACGAGACGTGCGATCGCTCGTAGATACCGTTTCTGTCTCGCTATAGAGATCGTCCCACGATAGCCAAGGATCTTCTATTTCTGCTGGCGATGCCTTGGCAGTCTC
Organism: Hydrococcus rivularis NIES-593; assembly: GCF_001904635.1. Lineage (GTDB taxonomy): Bacteria > Cyanobacteriota > Cyanobacteriia > Cyanobacteriales > Microcystaceae > Hydrococcus > Hydrococcus rivularis. Next base: position 507,595 of record NZ_MRCB01000001.1, on the reverse strand, counting down.
GTCTCCCGACAACTGCAATTGCTCTTGACGCTGACCGAAAAAGTAGTCAATGGCAGCTTGGATGAGTGCCTGAATTTGAAAGGGATCGGGTTCTGAGGTGGCTGGTTGTTGGGAGGACTTTAAGCCAGTCTGTAATCTTTGTAACCATTCCACGGAGCGATCGCGAACCGTTTGGGGTTCGGATGGAGATAGGGTAGCATCGGCGGAAGGGGAACGAACGAGATGTGATTCTCCAAACAGATCGATCGCGATCGCGATTGGACTCGTCTGCACCCAATGCATGACTTTCCAGAACAATCTTGCAGGCGGCAAGACATTATCGCTATTTTGCTCGAAAGACGAAACGAGTTCGGGAAATGGGTTGGCTGCTTCTTGCTGTAGGCGGCGTTCGTACCAAAAGTTAGCTATCTCCCAATAAATGCGCTTTTGTAGGGTTTTTTGCTGTTCGCCAGAGAAGATATCTAAAATTTGATTGTCTGAGGTAACTAAAACCAGATCGCGCGTCTGGAGAGAGCTAGCTATGCCTCGAACGATTATCTGACTGCTTTTGGCTGTCTTTGAAGAAGACCGAACGGCTAGATTTTCCGTCGATCGCGACCTTAGTAAATCGGAGGTTTTAAGAGTGCTTTGGGTTTGCTGTTGAATTCCTGCTAGCAGTTCTGTAGGCTGAGGAGATGAATTGCTCGAACTTTCTGGCGCGATCGCAACTTCGATCGCTTGTAGGACTTGTGCGATCGGTCGATCTGCGGGAGGAGAGTTTGGCTGAGTCTCCGTCGGCGAAGAAGATGCTGGTAATTGAGCTTTTTCAACCGTTTTTCCCAATTGCCGCCCAGCCATGCGTCCAGCTTGTACCAGCAAGTACATCGGGTAGATGAGGATTTGCACTCCCCACTCCAATGCCACTTTTAAGTGTCGTCCGGTTTTCTCGAACCGATCTTTAAACTGTAGCGATTGGCGATTGAGGAAGTTAAACAGTCTGCTCTTGTAGGGACCGGGGGCAGAAGAAGACATGGGAATTGAGGAAGGTTAACCTAGTAAAAATTGTCTCACCAACTTGAATTTTTGGCTGGTTACCTTGATGATAATTGACACTCTCCCGACTTGCAGATAGGAATTCTTGCCTCACCGGGGACGATCTAGAACAATCCCACAATCCCATAGCTTATTTCCCAACACTATCCCCTCTGCAAGCAATTTGTTTGATTTCCACAGGCTACCTTGACGGCAGAGATTGAAGCGCGTATTACCGAAGCAACTGGGCTTTGGACGAGGTAAGTACAATTGAGCGATCGCTTGCACAAAAATTGTTATTAGTTGCGATCGATTAGGTCAGTCTTTTTCTAAAAGGTTAGCGAGTAGTCATTAGTAAAAATTCCTACTAACTAATAACTATTAACTAATCCCTACGATCTTAATTAATTAAGAATTGTAGAAATTTTCCTAATTTCTCTTTCCATCAGCTATGACAGAAATAGGCTGTGAGGGGAAAAGGAATGCAAGCGATCGCACAATTTATTAAAATTTCGATACAATTTTTACTGATTTTCGTCCTCGTTTTGGGAATAGCGGGATGCGACTTTATAAAAATCAAATCGGGAGTAGAACCGTTACCTTCTATTGCTTCTTTACCTCTTCCGCAGCTACCCGATTGGATCGAGCAAATTAGTCCTACCGGACAATCCGAACCATTAGCCCAAATTCGCATTCGCTTTAAATATCCCTTAATTCCCGTCGAAAAGATCGATAGTCCGGATCGAGAAGAACTTTTAAAAAAGTTTGAACTTTTACCACCTATATCGGGAAAATTCCGCTTTTTAACTCCTCGTATGGTAGGATTTCAAGCCGACGAATCACTGCCTAAAGCGACTCGCTTTCGAGTCACTCTTAAAACAGGATTGGGAGATTTAAATAATAATCAGTTAGATAAGGATTTAGCTTGGACTTTCAATACCGAACCAATCCAGATTACTAATTTACCAGGTAGTATTAAGGCTGAAGATGCCGATGCCAATCCAATCGATTTAAAACCCAATCTAACTTTTACTTCTAATGTAGAATTAGATCGGGATTCTATTAAAGAACACTTGTTACTGTTGCCAAAAGATAAAGATGAAAGAATTAAAGTTAATGTAGCGCTTAAAGAAGAAGAAACTTCATTGGCAGAAGAACAATCTCAAGCAAGGTTCGATCCTTCTTCTCGTACATGGAATTACGAGATAACACCGCAACAGAATTTAGACAAAGCTACTCGCTACCGGATTGAATTTTCTCCTGGTTTGCGTCCCATTCGCGGAAATCTGCCTAGCGAAAAAAACTGGATTAGTTATGTTTCTACTTATGCGCCGTTGGCTTTTGAACAATTAGAATATTATGGTGCGCTACAGAAAGGAGTAGCTTACGGACGCTTTATTAAAGGCAGTCCTCAATTAAAATTTAATAATGGTTTAGTAGCAGATTCTGCTTTTAAACATATTCGTATTACACCTACTCCTAAAAAAGCAGTAAAACTTTTCCAGGTGTATGATAATGATAACTTAGTTGGTATCAATCCTTGGGCATTAGAACCTGCTACAACTTATACAATTAATATCGGGGAAAATCTCAAAGATAAATTCGGACAGAGTTTAGGAAAACCCATCACTCTGCAATATAATACCGGGGATGTTGCAGCGGATATTTGGGCACCGACCGGATTAAATATTTTTCCAGCAGATACTAACTTACAACTTCACGTTTCAACAGTTAATTTACCTAACTCTCGATATCAAGCTGCTTATCAAGTTCTACAACCAACGGATCTAGTTTATATTGATGCTAATTATCCTCAAGGTAGTGTAGAAAAACTGTTATCCCAAGCTAGTAGTTGGTCAACTTCCAAAGCAGGAGGAAGAAAAAATGAAATTTATGACAATATAGTTCCCTTAAAAGAAAAACTAGGTTCCGCTACAGGATTACTAGCTTATGGCATTAAAGCCAAAACAAATTATTATCAAGAAAATGGTCGAGAATCTTGGTTGGAACCAGAATTTTATGGATTGGTTGAGTTAACAAATTTAGGAATATTTTCTCAATGGTTTCCCGACTCCGGTTTGATTCGAGTCAATCATCTTTCTGATGGTTCTGCGGTTGAAAATGCGACGATTGAAGTTTATAAAACTCAATTAGAAACGAAATCTAAAACCAAACCAAATCTCTGCGCGATCGCAACTACCGATCCGACAGGAACGGCTATAATAAAAGGTCAAGATTGGCAGCAATGCCTCCAGAATAAAAATGCTCCTAAATTATTAGTAATTGCCCGCGAAGGTCAAGATTGGGCTTTTACGCAAACTGATGAATACAGCGGCAATTATGGCTATGGTATCTACGTAGGTTGGGATAATGGAAAACCTCAAGCAAGAGGAACAATTTTTTCTGACCGACAGTTATATCAACCAGGAGAAAAAGCTTGGTTTACGGGAATAGCCTATTATCTACAAAATGGTGTCCTCAAACAAGATAAAAATACTTCCTATCGATTGACACTCAGAGATCCTGCTGGAAAAGAAACCGATTTAGGGACTCAGAAAACCAATGAATTTGGCATGTTTTCTTTAGAATTAACCCTCGACAAAAATCGACCGTTAGGTTACTATAGCCTACAAGCAAAGGGAGAGGATGGAGTAGAAATTTCTGGTGACTTTCGCGTTGCTGAATTTAAGCCACCAAACTTTAAAGTCGATCTGACTCTCGATAAAGAATTTGCCACAATTGGCGAGAAAGTTGGAATTAGTACGGAGAGTAATTATCTCTTTGGATCTCCGGTACAAGGTGGGAAGATAAAATATTATGTCACTCGCCAAAAAGCAGAATTTATTCCTAAAGGTTGGGAGAAATTTTCTTTTGGTCGTCAGTGGTTTTGGCCCGAAGAACCACCAGAAGTTTCGGCTGATGTACGACAAGCTAGTCAAGTATTAGATGCATCGGGAAAAAATAGCGAAATCCTTGCAGTAGCAGAAGATTTACCGTATCCGATGACTTATCGCGTAGAAGCATCAGTTTCTGATGTCTCTAATTTATCTGTATCTAATGCGAAAACTTTTACAGCTTTTCCGAGTAAATATTTAATTGGATTGCAAAGCGATTTTGTTGCCCAAGCAGGTCAATTTTTTCCAGTTAAAGTAATCGTAACCGATTCCGCAGGTCAGATAATACCTGGGGAACGAGTTCGCGTCGAACTGCAACAGATGGAATATAGCAGCGTCACGCAACTGCAAGAAGGAAGCGCGACTTCTCAAAATCAGGTGGAATATAAAACCGTCGTAGAACAGGAGATTCGTTCGGGAAACGAACCGCAAACGATATCTTTTACACCACCCGAATCGGGTTCTTATCGCATCCATGCAAATTTCGCCAACAGTCAAAGCGATGTCAGCGCAACCGATACGCAAATCTGGGTGACGGGAGAAAATGTAGTGAATTGGGGCGATCGCTATGATAATAATCGCATAGAAATTCACCTCGATAAACAAACCTATCAACCGGGCGAAACTGCTACCGCATTAATCGAATCTCCCTATCCCGAAGCGGAGTTATATTTTGCCGTGATTCGCCACGATACTCTCTACAAGACCATCGAGAAAGTCCAAGGCGGCGCACCCAAGATACAATTTCAAGTGACTCCAGACATGGTTCCCAATGCCGCCGTAGAAGCAGTATTAGTGCGTCAGGGACAACCTATCTCTCAAGTCGAACCGGGAAGCGTCGAAAATCTCGTCCGCATTGGATTTGCCCCGTTTAATACTAGCTTGGAGGATAAATATTTACAGGTAAAAATAACTCCCCAACAAGACAAACTAGAACCAGGAACGCAAGAAACGGTAGACCTAACTTTACAGGATGACAAAGGCAATCCCATTCGAGGACAATTCACCGTCATGGCGGTTAATGAAGCCATCTTACAACTGAGTGGCTATCGTCCTCCCGATTTAGTCGCAACCGTCTATGCAGAACAAGATATTGCCACTCGCTTCGCCGATAATCGTCCCGATGTCATCCTCACTCCCCAAGCTTCTCCGTTAGAAAAAGGATGGGGATATGGCGGAGGAGAGTCAGCAGCAGCAGCAAACACCCGCATTCGCACGAATTTCCAGGCACTCGCTTACTATAACGGTTCTGTCCTCGCCGATGCTAATGGAAAAGCCAGCGTTACCTTTACTTTACCCGACGATTTAACTACTTGGCGCGTCATGGCAGTGGCAACGGATGGAAATCTCCATTTCGGCAATGGAGAAGCGACTTTTATGACAACTAAACCCCTGGTTACTAACCCCATTTTGCCGCAATTTGCTCGTTTGGGCGATCGCTTTCAAGGAGGTTTATCCGTCACCAATACGACGGGACAAACGGGGAATTTAACCATTAATGGTTCTGTGACAAACAAACTCCAATTTACCGATAACTGTAGAGACGCTACATGTAACGTCTCTACCAATGCAACATCAGGAACCAATGCCTATCGCTTTCCAATGGTTGCCTCTAAAGTTGGCGAAGGGAAAGTCCAGTTTGTCACCCGACTCAATAACCAAGCAAGCGATGCTTTTGAAGTTCCTCTGGAAGTAAGAGAGTTAGAGGTGACAGAACAAGCAATTGAATCGGGGGTAACGACGAGTCAAGTCAAAATTCCCCTGCAAATCGATAATAACGTCCTTCCCGATGCAGGTGGATTAGATATTTTCCTTGCCAGTACCCTCATTCCAGAAATTACTGCCCCAGCGAAAGAGGTTTTTGCCCAAGATTGGTTACCTTTCTTAGAAACCTCTGCAAGTCAACTTGCGATCGCGGCTAACTTACAAATCCTTTCTCAAAAATACGGTCAAACCTTTAGCAATTTCAACCCTACCCAAGAGGCGACTAACGCACTAGAAAACCTCCAAAAACTCCAGCAACCCGACGGCGGTTTTGCTTCTATTCCCTCCCCAGAAAACCCTCAGTCCGATCCTCTAATAACTCCCTACGCGGCGGAAAGTATTGCCCAAGCAAAAACCGCAGGATTTATCGTAGATTCGGAGATTATAGCCCGTCTCAAGGCTTATTTAAACAAAATTCTGGCAAATCCCGGTCAATACGATTGGTGTACTCTCCCATGCAGACGACAAGTACAGCTAGAAGCATTGATGGCGTTGGCACAATTAGGAGAAAAACGCACAGATTTCCTCGTCTCTATCTACGAACAATGTAATTCATTCGATCGCGTCAATCAAATTAAATTAACCCGCTATCTCTTCCAATTCCCCGAATGGCAAGACGAAGCACAAACCCTATTTAATGAGATTCAAGAAACAGTTTACGAAACGGGACGCACTGCAACGGTAAACCTGCCGCAAGAATGGCGATGGTTTAATTCTAATACGACTGCTCAAGCACAAGCCTTGCGCCTGTTTATTGCCCAAAAAGCGAGTCCAGAAAATTTAGATCGCCTCCTGCAAGGACTTTTGGCAATGCGGCGAGAGGAAACTTGGCAAACTAGCTATGACAATGCCCAAGCTTTAACGGCATTAGTAGAATATACTCAACTAGAACCGACTCCGCCTAACTATAGCGCTATCATTCGACTAGCTAATAAACAGTTAGGCAAAGTTCGCTTTGAAGGGTATCGCAACCCCGGTTACGAACTGCAAGTCCCGATGGAGAAGTTACCTCAAGGACGACACGATTTAATCCTCAACAAATCCGGTAAAGGTAACTTGCATTATTTAACTGCCTATCGCTATCGCCTGAAAGGAAATCAACCCGGACGTATAAATGGGTTGCGAGTCATCCGCTATATCCGTCCTGCTAACCAAGCACAAGTCTTGCGCGAAATCGATTTGTATGCGCCTGACGAATCCTTTACCGTACCGCCGGGACAGGTATTTGATATCGGATTAGAAATCATTACCGACCATCCCATAGACCATCTCATAATTAACGATCCCCTTCCGGCTGGTTTTGAAGCAGTCGATACCAGTTTCCAAACTTCTACCTCATATTTTCAGCCACAACAGGATAGTTGGGAAATTAACTATCAGAAAATCTATAAAGATAAAGTCGTGGCGTATGGCGATCGCTTAAAGGCTGGCGTTTATAGCATGCACTATTTAGTGCGTTCCGTCACCCCCGGTAGGTTTGAATATCCCGGTGCAGAAGTTTATCTACAATATGCCCCAGAGGAATTTGGGCGTTCTGCTTCTTCTGTTTTAGAAGTATCGGATAATTCTTAACAATTTGGCGAAAAGCAAATTTACAAAACTTTAAAATTTAAATTTGCTTTTAAAGGGTAAAAAAGCTAATAATTAGCTGATTTTTGGGAAAAATAGCTATCTTAGAACAACTTCAATAATGAAGAATTGTAAGGATTCTCCTCGCGATCGCGCCAAGGGAAAATTCCTGAAAAGTCTGATAAATTAGCTCGTTCGGACTCTTAGCGATCGTCCAATTGTAAATTTTATTTATTAAATTTAATGCAAAGAAATATAAGTTTATTTATATAAACATAGTGATATAAAAATATACAAAAAAATGTCACCCGATCTTATAAAGATGTAAATATACTTAAAAAATATATTGCAAGGTAACTCTTGCGAAATTCATCAAAAACCAACGTATCATCTTTTTAGTAATCATTCAGCTATGACAACCACTTTACAGACACGCGAAAAAGCCTCTTTATGGGAGCAGTTTTGTGAGTGGATCACCAGTACCAACAACCGCATCTATATCGGTTGGTTCGGCGTCATCATGATCCCAACGCTTCTCACTGCAACCATCTGTTACATCATCGCCTTCATCGCTGCTCCCCCAGTGGACATCGATGGCATCCGCGAACCCGTATCTGGTTCTCTCCTGTATGGCAACAATATTATCTCCGGTGCTGTCGTACCTTCCTCTAACGCCATCGGCTTGCACTTCTATCCGATTTGGGAAGCTGCCTCTCTCGACGAGTGGCTCTACAACGGCGGTCCCTACCAGTTAATCCTCTTCCACTTCTTGCTGGGAATTTGCTGCTGGATGGGTCGTCAGTGGGAGTTGAGCTACCGCCTGGGCATGCGTCCTTGGATTTGCGTTGCTTACAGCGCTCCCCTGGCTTCGGCTTTTGCCGTGTTCCTCATTTATCCCATCGGACAAGGCTCCTTCTCCGACGGGATGCCCCTGGGAATCTCCGGCACCTTCAACTTCATGTTCGTTTTCCAAGCCGAGCATAACATTCTGATGCATCCCTTCCACATGCTAGGCGTAGCTGGCGTGTTTGGTGGTTCCCTGTTCTGCGCGATGCATGGAAGCCTAGTTACCTCTAGCTTAGTGCGCGAGACTAGCGAAAATGAATCCCAGAACTACGGCTATAAGTTCGGACAAGAAGAGGAAACCTATAATATCGTTGCCGCTCACGGCTACTTCGGACGCTTAATCTTCCAATATGCGTCATTCAACAACAGCCGCGCCCTGCATTTCTTCTTGGGTGCTTGGCCTGTCGTTTGCATCTGGTTTACCGCTATGGGCGTCAGCACCATGGCATTTAACCTCAACGGCTTCAACTTCAACCAGTCAGTTCTTGACTCTCAAGGTCGCGTCATCAGCACCTGGGCTGACGTGTTGAACCGTGCTAATCTTGGCTTTGAGGTCATGCACGAACGCAACGCCCACAACTTCCCCTTGGATTTGGCTAGCGGCGAAGCCACTCCAATCGCTTTGACAGCTCCCTCTATTCATGGGTAAAGTTTCAGGCAAAAAATCCTAAAAGTCTAGGGTTATAATCATAATTGATAGGCGCTCTTTCGATCGAGAGCGCTTTTTGTTGTCAGCGATCGCGCGCGATCGCTTTCTATAATAAGAAAAGACTAAAAAGGACTAAATTTGGAGACGCACTCGCTATTTATACACCTCCCCTAGCTCGCCTGATCGAACAACTGCAACGTTTGCCCGGTGTAGGACCAAAAACCGCCCAGCGACTGGCACTGCATATTCTCAAGCGCTCCGAAGCCGAAGTGCAAGCATTAGCTAGCGCTATAATCGAGGCAAAAAAGCAAGTCGGCTTATGTCAAGTTTGCTTTCATCTCTCAGCCGAACCCATCTGCGAAATCTGCCGCAATCCCAATCGGGACAGTAGCACTATCTGCGTAGTGGCAGACTCTCGCGACGTGATTGCCATCGAAAAAACGCGAGAGTATAGCGGCAAGTATCACGTGCTAGGAGGAGTCATCTCTCCCATGGACGGCATCGGTCCCGAACAGCTTAATATTACCCCTTTGGTGCAGCGAGTCGATCGCGAGAAAGTAAAAGAAATCATTTTGGCAATTAGCCCAAGCGTTGAGGGAGAGACGACAACCCTTTATGTCGGTCAGCTTCTTAGACCATTTACGAAAGTCACGAGAATTGCTTTTGGTTTGCCCATGGGGGGCGATTTAGAATATGCCGATGAAGTTACTCTGGCAAGAGCTTTAGAAGGAAGGCGAGAACTGGATTAGAGATGATTGGAGATGGGGGTGTGGGGAGTGTGGGAGGCAAGGGGAGACTGGGGAACAAGAGGGACAAAGGAAAGTGGGGAGAAAATTCCCTAATCACCAATCCAAAATCCAAAATGGATCGTTGGCTTTTCCGATGTGACGGGTTTGCTTTCAGATGCTTGCTGCCCTCAAACAGGATAGGATAAACGCAGGTCAGCTATATTTTTGTTTCCTAATTCTCCATGAGCGAACCTGTCGTTAGTCAGGCAAGAAATTTGGGATTTACTTGTGAATTGACTGTCAACGGCAATTGGCAGATTCTTCCCTTTCACCCAAAGGAAAATTGGGTACTCTCCCAACTGGAAACTCGTTGGTTGCTAAGCATCGGCAATGTAGCGCAAATGTACTTATCTTCTGCCGAAGCGATCGCGTTTCTCAAACGTCGCCATCAACTTTTTTACGATCGCTCGCGGGGGGGGGTATAATATTATAATCGGTAACTACCCGATTGCCGTCTGGTAAATACGTCCACAGCCACTCCACCAAAAAACCTTCTGCTAGCTCAATCCAGTAAATTGAAGGCATAATATCGGGACTGCTAGGAGGTGGAGCTCGAACGATATAGGTGTTTTTCCCTTCTTTAACTAGATTATTCATGCCTGTCACTCCCTTTTTGGCAGCAATAAGATCGCTTAAATGCGAGCGCTGGAGCTTAGGCTAGAGATCTTTCTATCTAAACTCCAGTATCAAGTCAGACCTTGAGTTTTACATTGCTTTTTATTCTCCCACAAGCAACGAACTTTTTCATAGCCAAAACTTGACTAGCTTGCTGCGGCTTCAGTTTCAGTTGCTTGAACTTCTTCGGTTCCTGCCTCGGCGAGTTCGGCTTTAGCTTCTGCGATAAGATCTTCGAGGGTTTCGCCGACTTCGGCAATTACTCCCTTGCCTCTTTCATAAAGGAGAATTCCTCCTTTGATAGTGGCTTTAGCTATCGGTTTGCCTACGCCTGCCACAACTGGAACGAGAACGGGCAGGAGAACGATCGCAGCAATTCCGGGAACGCCAAGATCTTCAACAACACTTTCAATATCAGGGATGAGTTTGACTGCCATTTTTTCTCTCCTTAATCCCTACGCTTTTAGTCTATATCCTAAGAGCTGGCACTAGCCAAACAAAATAGAAAAATCTATCTAGAATGAAACAATTTTTAATAAGACAACACAGTTATAAATCAACATAAAAAGCAAATTTTAAAAAGGAAAAGGAAAAAAATGTAGATATCAGCGAACGTTATGAGAAAAAATCGTCAAATCTACGATTTCGCCAACTATTAATCCAAATCCGGCAACAAAGGTTAAGACTAAAAACGTTTGTGGTTTACTCCAGCCAGAAAAACTTGATTCGACTTGAGCTAAAACCGTAGCGACAAAAGGAATAACAATAAGATTAAAAGCTGTATTCCATATTATTGCCAAAGTCACTAATATACTGACAATTACACTCGCAATTACGACCACAACCAAACCTTGAGAACTGAGATCGAGCAAACGTTTTAACAGCGGATTGCTTTTCCAAGCCACAGCTAACGATACAAGTGCAACAAAAGCGCCTACTAGCCAAATAATATGGTGAGCCGATAAATACCACCCCAGTAAGGCGTAAGCCAGCCAAAGTATGACCAGAGATAGCCAAGGAATTCTGTCAAGGGATTTAACGTTCATAATTCTTCAATCGAGCCGTTAATTATTTGGCGACGATCCACAATAAATAATACTAAATAATTTCCTTGAGAAGTGCTTATTCGTTCGCAAAAAAAAAGACTGACATTAAATCCAGTCTTTTGTCTTGTTTAGATGGAGTTAATTCGACGAATGCACATCAGGGGGAACGCGATCCGCAATTTCAATTTTTCTCTCCGAGCGCTTAAAAAGCATCTAGATCGATCGCCTTCGATCCCCCTTGCTGTAACTGTTTTAACAGTTTACCGAGTTGAATCCATACCAAAGCGGCAATAAAAATCGTCACGGGAAGCGCGATCGCATAGGTAAGCCAGCGATCGAACAGAAACACTTCCAAACCCGACGCTAAAAACACGCAGATGCCTACAGACATTGCCAAAAAAGGCAATTGTAACTTGAATCCTTGCGCCTGTTTGAGCGTTTCAGACATTCCTGTTTTCGACCATTCTTGGACGATTTGTTTTAATGATGCTTCAAAAGCCAATCCAGAAGTAATTCCGGCAAATAATCCAAAGAATATCAAAAAATAAGGCGGTTCCGGTAAGTAATAGTACATAGGTTGTTTGTTTGTTGTTTGCTATTAGTAAATGATAGAGAGGCTATACATCGCCTTTCTACATCAACCAATAATTGATAACCACTAACCAATCGACAATTTACCTTAAAGTGTTGACCGTGGGAACCAATGCCGCCACACCCGAAACAGACAGTTCCCGGAAGGTATTTAAAGCAGCTTGCCATAACTGTTGGGGGTTGATCTCGTCTTTAATTAAAACCCACAGACGCTGTACTTCTTCGGTATGCAGGCGATCGTCTTCTGTCAGGGCAAGGAGCAACTGACGGCGCAAATAACGACCCTCGTCTGAGATCAGATATTGCAATCCAAGCTGGGCAGTTGGCAATAAGTCAAATTTCTTATCGGAACGCGCGATCGCGATCATATTTTCCAGACGCTGCCACTGGAATTTCCCATCCTTGAACAAAACTTCTAGCAAACGTCGCCGCAGTTGCGGCGATTCCCCCCTCAACAACCGTCGTGCCACGTAAGGATAGGCAACTTCGACGATCTTAAAATTGGGATCGAGACTGAGAGCGAGTCCTTCTTGGGTAATCAAAGACCGAATAATCAGGGCAAATTTAGCAGGAACGCGGAAAGGATAATCGTACATCAACTCTGAAAACTCATCGGTAATGGTTTTAAAGTTGAAATTCCCCACGCTTTGCCCGATTGCATTGCCCCACACCTTTTCTAAGGCAGGAATAATGGGTTTGATGTCCGTATCGGGCGTTAGGAAGCCTAATTTGACAAAATCCTCTGCGAGTGCCTCGTAATCTTGGTTAATCAGTTGAACGACTGCACTGGCAATGGTTTCCTTTGCTTCTTCCTCCAACTGATCCATCATCCCGAAGTCGATATATGCCATGCGACCGTCGGGAGTAGCAAACAAGTTACCCGGATGGGGATCGGCGTGGAAGAAACCGTGTTCTAAGAGTTGACGCAACCCAGAAGTCACGCCGATTTTTACGATTTCGTTGGGATCGATCCCTGCTGAGCGAATCTTTTCCGTATCGGTTAGTTTGTAGCCGTTAATCCACTCTAGGGTCAATACCTTATGGCTGCTGTATTGCCAGTAGATCGCCGGAACTTTGACCTCTGGATCGTTGCGGAAATTAGTCGCAAATTTCTCGGCGTTATGCCCTTCGTTTACATAGTCGATTTCTTCAAATAACTTGGCGCCAAATTCATCTACAATCAGGGTTAGATCGTGTCCTAGGTTAAGCGGCAACCAGCGTCCGAATCTTTGGGCGGCACAGCGCATCAGAAAGAGATCGAGAGCAAGCATCGGCCGCAGATTGGGTCGCTGAACTTTGACGGCTACTTCTTCTCCCGTATGGAGAACGGCACGGTAAACTTGACCCAAACTTGCCGCTGCCACTGGATGCGGTGAAATTTCTCGATAGGCTTCATCTACAGAGCAATTGAGTTCGGATTCGATAATAGCAAAGGCGATTTGATTATCAAAAGGCGGCAGTTGGTCTTGTAACTTAATTAGTTCGTCGAGAAAATCTTTACGAATTAGGTCGGGTCGGGTGGAGAGGGCTTGTCCGACTTTGATAAAGGTAGGTCCGAGATGGGTGAGGAGTTGGCGGAGTTGGCTAGCGCGTTTTTGCTTGTTTTTTTCAGTTCGATTCGTCCATTTATCCCACAAAAGACTGAAGAAAAAAGTTCCAAAAACCCAGACTACAGTTAGGGTGCGCCAGATGTAAAGCCAAGGTCGGATGCGATAGTATTTTGCGATCGCTTCTGCGTCGTAACGCCTTATGATTCCATTTTCCGAACTTGGGTCAGATAACAACTCTTGATGCCGACTCACAAGCTACTCTTTTGCCTCGCGTTTTAAAAGTGTTTTTTCTGGTCGATTTTCATTATACTATACAAAAGTACAAATTCCTTAATCTTTTATTATTGCCGATTTCAAAGAAAAACGCAAACCGTACAGCCACGTTTGTCTATCGCTCTTCTCGCGAAGGGACGGCGGGAAAACTTCAGCCAGGGGAGTAGTCAAAGCAAAGCTTTAAGTAATGCTTGAAATTTGAGTTGAATTTCAGCCATTTCTTTATCGGGGTCAGACCCCGAAACGATTCCCGCACCAGCGTATAAACGCGCCCGTTTTTTTTCAATCGATGCCGAACGAATTCCTACGATAAATTCTCCATTTCCTTGGTAATTTATCCAGCCAATAGGCGCTGCGTAAAGACCGCGATTGAAGCTTTCATATTGGCGAATTTGTTCGCAGGCAATTTCTGTAGGAACGCCTGCAACCGCTGGAGTTGGATGAAGTTTAGCGACAATTTCTAGGGGATGAATATTAGAAGGGAGTTTGGCATAAATTGGTGTCCACAAATGCTGAATATTGGATAATTTAAGCAGCTTAAGCGGCGATCGCTGGGGTTTTAATCCCAGTTGGGAAAGACGTTCGGCAATAAATTCAGTAACGGCTTTGTGTTCTCTTTTTTCTTTTTCGCTCCTCAAAAGTTTTTTGGCAAAACGATCGTCTTCAATCGCATTTTTTCCCCTTGGTGCCGATCCAGCTAAAGCATCAGTAATTAATTCTCCATCCCGGACGCTAAGCAAACGTTCGGGACTCGCTCCAATAAAATGATGTCCTCTTCCGTTAGCGAGGGAGAAAACATAGCAATCTGGATAGGTTTGGCGTAAATTATTTAAAGATTCTACGACTTGAAAAGGCGCATCAGAAGTAACATCTAGGGCATGAGCTAAAACAATTTTACTAAATTGCTTTTCTTGAATAGATTTCAGAGCAGAGGCAACGGACGATCTAAAATTCTCAAGCGATTGAAAGGTTACTTCTTGCTTAATTACCTGATTTCGATCGCTCGAACGATTGGGAGCGAGATTGTTAGCTGACTGAATAAAAGCTTTGATTTTATTCTGAATGGCTCTTAATAAATCTTGCAGTTCTGTATCGCAATCGATGGCTAAATTAATAACTAAAGTGCAATTTTGTTTTTGTCTAACTATTTGATAAGAAGGCAGAATAACGGTTGCGCGAGGGAAAGGAGAAGGGTCATTTTGCTGGGACTCAAAGAAAGTAAAACTACAAAATAAATAAGGACCAGAACCGGGCAAGCAAAGGTCTCCGATCCGAACGGTTCGATCCAGGCACTCTTCAATAAATTTCTGAGATTTGGCAAAGCGATCGCCCGAATTGATGGAAAAAGACTTAGCCACTTCAAACCCTAAAATTGCCTCTTCTCGGGCAGCATTTTCCCAATAAAAATGCGTGCGATCCGATCGCGCGATCGCCGCTAAAACCGATAGGGGGTCGATGGGATCGAGTTGGAGCGAAAAACTGACAATTTGTGTTTTGTATTTTCTAGGCGATTTCTCTTGAAGCCCTAAGAGAAATTGTTGGAGTTCTCTCTCGTTAGTAGATAAATGACTAGCACGAAAAGGGATGACTGGGACAGCAGCAGACATCGTAAATTTATTTATAATTTGTTTTTTCTCAAACCAGAATTAATGGTATGTCTGGAATATTAAACCGTCGTGTTTTTTCTGCTATCGTGCCTCCCCGAACTTCGGCTAGAGCCAGACAGTCAAGCTTTACAGTCTCTGAGGGTAGACGAGTCGCCAAACTGTCCTTCACTATAGTACCTAAGAAAGGCGCTCCAGTCAGACTTCAGACAGAGAACGAATTTTCCTTTCCTCGGTACGCACAATTAAAAATCATAACTGAGTTTTAGGATCGTTGTCTTTAATTGTGTCTAATGGCTACAACAAGTTACATTGACAAATCTCGTCGGAAGCTATGGCTAGCTGCTATCAAACCTCCCATGTATAGCGTGGCCATCATTCCAATTACGATGGGAACGGCAGTAGCATTTGCCGAAACCAACCGCTTTCACCAGGAAATCTTTTTCGCATTTTTAGGGGCAGCCATCTTAATTATTGCCTGGTTAAATCTGAGTAACGATGTTTTTGACTCGGAGACGGGGATCGATAAAAATAAAGCTGAATCGGTCGTTAATTTAACGGGAAACAAAACTTTAGTCTTCTGGATAAGCAATCTCCTGCTAGGATTGGGCATTTTGGGTATTATCTCCATTGCTTGGTTGCAGCAAGACGGGATGGTTTTAGGAATCGTTCTGCTTTGTTGCGCTTTGGGATACAGCTACCAAGGGCCGCCTTTCCGATTGGGATATCAAGGACTCGGAGAAATTATTTGCTTTGTCACCTTTGGTCCGCTGGCGATCGCAGCCGCTTATTATTCCCAAGCGAAAACATTCTCTCTCATGGGTTTAGCCGCTTCCGCTATCATCGGTTTGAGTACCTCGATTATCCTTTTCTGCTCGCATTTCCACCAAGTTGAGGACGATTTAGCCGCCGGAAAGCGATCGCCGATCGTTCGCATGGGAACGGCAAGGGGATCTCAGGTATTAGCCTGGTCAACGGCAAGTCTTTTTGCATTTACCGTTCTTTTTGTCCTCTTGAGAGTCTTTCCGGTCTCGACGTTATTAATTTTTGGCAGTCTGCCCTTGGCAAATCGATTGGTACGGCACGTCCAACAGCATCACGATAACCCCGAAATAGTTAGAACCTGTAAATTTCTCGCCGTCAATCTTCACTTTGTTAGCGGGATTTTATTGGCGTTGGGATTTGTTTTGCCAAGGCTACTTTGAGCCGAGATCGCTCTTTTAGTAACCAATTATTAGAAGTCGGAAGTCGGAATTCGGAACTCGGAAGTGAAGGCAGAAGGCTTTTAGGCAGAAGTCGGAATTCGGAAGTATGTCTCCCAGTCCCCCAGTCTCCCCTTCATTTTCAAGAGCGACTAGCGGTTAGCTGGCGCGGGTTTAGCTTGATAAGTGACTGTCTGCACCTGTCCGAGTTGTCCGAGCAGTTTGGGGGGTTCGTCATTAAACTTTACTAGAACGCCGCCTGCATTGCCAGCACGGACTATTATTTGCTGGTTAGCCGTCCAGGTACGCTGAGTTCCTTTTGGGAGATTTCCTTGAAACACTCTCTTGCCGTCAGCTCTGATTTCTAGCCAGCTCAACTCGTTGATTTTAAGATCGACAACAACAGGTTTTGTCTGGGGTTTTTTAGGCGCTGGGGCGGGTTTGGTGACTTTTGGTGTGGTTTTAGTAGTCGGAGAAGGCTGAGCGACTGGTTGAGGTGCGATCGCGATTTCTGGCGCGGATTGTCTGAGAACGTTGGCAATCCCTCTCACTGCCAAAACGACTAACAAGATGTAAAGAAAATAAAGATGAAAAGGACGTAATTGAAATTGCCAACTAGGCAACCGCAATCTAAAGCGCGAGTTTCTCCGTTCGAGGTTTAAATCGATCGGAAAAGTATTAGCAATTTCAGTCCCGTCTAATCCCAAAGCATCGGCAAATTGCTTGATTAACCCTCGAATATAAACGGGTTCGGGCAATGAATTCAAATCGCCCGTCTCGATCGCATGCAGCAGACGAACTGGAATTTGAGTCTTTGTCTCGATTAACTTGAGAGATATCCCTTTCTCAGTCCGAATTTGAGCCAGTTGAGAACCGATTTGGGCAAGTTTTTCTTGTCGTTCTTGCTGGGGCGTTTTTGGAGGTGACTTTTTTTTAAACTTGGCAAACATAATGACTGAATCGGTGCAGCTTCTTTTGAGAACGCGGGCAGGCAACAAGTTCCCCGCCATTAAATGTTCGTCGCCGTTACTAAATTGACGCGATTTTTTAAAAAATGGATTTCATTGTCGTCTAAAAATCGATAGCGACCGCTATGCAGTTTGGGTCGATTGAGTTGAATCGAACCAATAGCGGTGCGATGGAGTTTAAGGACTTCAAAACCTAACTGTCGAACGATCCGGCGAATCTGTCGGTTTCTTCCTTCTACCAAAATAACTTCTAACAACGTTTGCCGATCGCGATGTTTGAGTACTTCAACTCGTGCGGGTAAGGTTTTTTTCCCCATCAGCATTATCCCGTCTCGCCATTTTTGCAAAACGGACTCGGATGGATGTCCGTCGATCCAAACCTGATAGGTTTTAGGCAGATGGTAGCGGGGATGGGTTAAGCTTAGCGTCAGATTGCCATCGTTGGTGAGAAGTAAAGCGCCTGTCGAATTGCTATCGAGTCTCCCTACTGGATGAATTCCTCGACCTTGGCGGAGGTCTTCGGCGAGTAAGTCGAGAACGGTAGGTCGATGCTGGGGATCATAGCAAGTGGATAGAACACCGATGGGTTTATTGAGCAGAATATAAATCAGTTCGGGGCGATTGGCAGGTTGAATCGCTTTGCCGTCTACTTCTAGTCGATCTCGATGGGGATCGGCTTTGGAACCTAATGATACAATCTCTCCATTGAGTCGCACTCGTCCGGCGAGAATCATTTGTTCTGCTTGGCGACGCGAGGCGATTCCCCACTGGGATAAAATTTTTTGTACTCGTTCTGCCATTAGAAGAAAATTTAAAATGCTAGATTCTAAAAATTAAACTTTCCTATACTTCATTCTTGATTAATCTTGTACAAATCTTACAAGAAGGAATAGACATATAAATACCTGACCTCAGTCGAGAGGATATCAATGAGTCAGAAAAGTGAAATTATAAGTAAGATTCTTTCTCCGGCATTGCGGCTATGGTTGCGATCGCAAGTCGACTCTGTAGAAGACCTTCAGTTTCAAATATCGGGACGCAATCGCCACATTTTAAGCGGTTATATTCCCAATGTCTCTCTAAACAGCACTCGTGCCGTTTATCAAGGCTTGCACCTGAGTCGAGTACGCTTAGAAGGCGAAAATATTCGCATCAATATCGCTCAAGTGCTTAAAGGTAAGCCCCTCCAATTATTAGAACCCGTAAAAGTTACGGGCGAAATTCATTTGGAGGAAGCAGACTTAAATGCCTCCCTCTCATCCTCCCTTTTATCAAATGCCTTTACCGATCTGCTCTCGATGTTGCTCGAACTGAGCGGGCAACCTCAACCTACTACTATTCTAGAGAAGTATCGCCTTAGCTGGCACAAAGTTATCCTTAATGCCGATAAGCTTGTTTTGCATGGAACAATTGTCGATGCCCTGGGAAACGAACAGCCCGCTACTATTCGTGCGGGCTTAGAACTCGTCAATCATCAGATTTTGCGCCTTCATCCTATTGAGATAAACGTTCTGCCAAAATTGTTCCCGATCTCTCTGACCCAATTGCAAGTCGATTTGGGAGATGACGTGGAACTAGAGATAGTCAACCTAGAAACTGGAAAATTATTTTGTTGCGGTCGCTTAATCGTGCGATCGTAGCCTTCTTTCCCATCGATTCTATCGAAAAGCAGATCTTTTACTTGCGATTGAATCGCTAAGCTCTCCTCGTACTACCAGAATATCGCGTCTACCTTCTATTCAATTAGCGATCGCTGTTTTGAGGCTAATTTGGCTAAAATTTTGCTTGCGTCCATATCTTAATAGAGTTAACTTAGTAGGATTATGGATCGATAAAAGTTCTAGTATATAGAACTTAGATAGGAAAAACTCTCTCAGAGAAAATATTAAAAACTGTATTTTTCTGCCCCATATTATCTCTGGAATCCTTCCAAATTTGACTGACACTTTAAGATTGCATGACGATTTCTCGGACAATTTGCCTTGGATTTCTTGCTGTTATTACCGTAGGAACCTTGTTGCTCATCTTTCCCTTTTCTACTAGCGATGGGAGTTGGAATAACCCCATTGTTGCTCTATTTACCGCTACTTCTGCCGTCTGCGTTACAGGATTAGCCGTCGTCGATACGGGAACCTATTTTTCTTTCTGGGGGCAGCTAATTATTCTGCTACTAGCCCAAGTAGGCGGCTTGGGTTATATGACCATTACTACTTTCTTAATGCTATTAATTGGGCGAAAATTCGATCTCCAACAACGATTTGCTATTCAGGAATCTTTCGATCGACCTTTTATACTAGGCAGTCAAAATTTAATTCGTTCGATTATAGCTATGACGCTAATTTTTGAAATTACGGGCATCTTTTTAATGCTTTATCCATTTTCCAGAGATTATGGGTTAGAGCAAGGACTATGGCTTTCAATTTTTCACAGCGTCAGTGCTTGGAACAATGCAGGATTTAGTTTGTTCAAGGATAGTTTAATTGGATACCGTTCTTCCCCCATTATTAACTTAACGATTACGGGGTTAATTATTTTTGGAGGAATTGGCTATCAAGTTATTATAGAACTCTATTCCTGGCTAACAGAAAAATGTCAAAGAAAAAAAGCGAGATTTGTTTTTTCTTTGAACTTGAAAGTTGTTGTTAGTACGACAATAATCCTTTTAGGATTGGGAACGATAACATTGTTTTTCGCAGAACTTAGAAATGATGGTACTTTTGTGGATTTAAATCTTCAAGAAAAATTGTTAGCTGCCTGGTTCCAGTCTGTTACAAGCAGAACGGCTGGTTTTAATACCGTCGATATCGGCAAGATGACAGTTGAAGGATTATTCATCACAATGATCTTGATGTTTATTGGAGCTAGTCCTAGCGGGACGGGCGGCGGAATTAAAACAACTACGCTACGAGTTATTAGCAGTTGTACTCGCTCGGTTTTAAGAGGGGATGAAGAAGTAATTTTATATCAGAGAAAAGTTCCTTATCCTCTAATTTTAAAAGCGATCGCTGTGGTTTTCGGTTCGGTAATAACTATTTTTATTGCCACGCTGATAATTTCTTATATTGAAAACAATTTAAACGCGCTAGCAATTTTGTTTGAGGTGATATCAGCTTTTGCAACGGTAGGATTATCTATGGGAATCACTGCCAGCCTTTCTCCTTTATCCCAATTAGTTATTGTTGCCGTCATGTATATTGGAAGGGTAGGGATTATAATCTTAATAGCAGCGATTATAGGAGATCCTCGTCCTAGCGTAATTCAATATCCAGAAGAGAATCTGCTAGTCGGTTAACTGTCTCTAGAAAATGCAGAAAATAAAAATAGATTGATAACAGAAACAAGAAGGGGAAATGTATCAAAAATCGGTCAAATTTTTAAGTAACCTGCGCCGAGAAAATCGCCAGTTTGCCGTAATTGGGTTAGGACGTTTCGGTCGGGCAGTTTGTCAGACGCTTTGTAAGATGGGATATGATGTCTTGGGAACCGATCGCGATGAAAAAATCGTCTCTCAAGTACTCGCAGAAAAAATTGTTGTCAATGCCATTCAACTGGATTCAACCGAACTGACTGCCTTAAAAGAAGCAGGAATCTTTGAATTCGATACAGTAATCGTTGCGATTGGTAACTTTATTCAAGAAAGCATCATTACCACGTTAAATGTTAAAGAAGGTGGCGTTAATTATGTGGTTGCTAAAGCTTCATCAGAAATCCACGGCAAATTATTGAAACGAGTTGGGGCAGATCGCGTCGTCTTTCCCGAATACGATGCAGGTTGCGACTTGGCTTATAGCTTAACCAAACCAGCGATTTTAGAACGTTTCGATCTAGATCCAGAACACAGTATCGTAGAAGTATTCGTTCCTCAAGAATTTGATGGGAAAACTCTGGCAGAATTGCAACTTCGCAATCGCTATGGTTTGAACTTAATAGCAGTCGGAAAAGATGAGAAATTTAAGATAAATCCCGCACCCCACGAAAGGTTATACAAAGGAATGATGATGGTGGTAATCGGTTGCAACAAAGATATTCAAAAATTGCCGATTTAAACTAACTTTAACTCGAAGCGCTGGTGTAAAAACGCAAGGCAAATTGCCAGAAAAGTTTAGAAGCTAGCAACAGGACAAGCGCTAGAAGTCCAGATCCTAACACCCAGGTGGTCTCGCTGCGACCCAGCATCGCCTCTGCTGGAATAGTGGTCAAAAACGCAACGGGAACGACAAAGGTAAAGAAGACGCGATAAGCAGCAGGATAGGCAACCATCGGATAGCGACCGGCTTCTAACAACCCTCTGAGGACTTCGGTGACATTGTAAATTTTGACAAACCAAATACTGGTTGCTCCCAGCATAAACCAAAGGCTGTAGAGGATAATTAAACCGAATAAAACCGGGACGATACTGAATAAATAATTCCAAACAGATAAATTCAGTCGTCCTCCGGCATAGAGAATAATAATCGTACCAAAAAAGAGATCGGGAAATCCCCACGGAGAAATCATTCGCGTCGATAGCCAAAACTGACTGCTAATCGGTTTGAGCAAGACAAAATCTAGCGTACCGCGTTCGACTTGCTCGACAATGCGATTGAGATTGGGAACGAGAAACGCAGCAGAAAAACCTTGCAGGAGAGTAAAGATTCCTAAAACTAGCATAGCTTCTTGCCAATTCCAGCCCTGAAAATTGTAGCCAGTTCGATAGAAGAGAAATAATCCAAAAATACTGCCGATCAAATTAGCGAGACTGCTGAAGGTAGCAATGAGAAAATTGAGACGATATTCAAGTTCCGCCGCGATCGCAGTACTCCAGAATAAAAACAACACTTTGAAATATCGTTGCATGGGTGAAAATTTCTGTCGCTAATGACTAGCTTGACGCTCTCTGATAATTTTTGCAAACGATAGAGCGAGCGACTGTTGCATAGGCAAGCAAGGAACGGTAAACTATTTGTAGTATTTTTAGAAAAAATCGCGATCGAGTCAACAAAATCAACAACAAATTAAGATTAGCTCATCGCCGAACTATCTGTAGCACTTTTAAAACTGAATAGCGATGGAGAAAATAAAACTAGAACAAAAGCTAGGCTCGGCTCATCGTTCGTTGTTGAGCATCACTTCGATAGTCGCTAGTACGGCGATCGCATCTTCTCCAGTTCTAGCTGCCACTCTAGCCAATTCCGAAGCCCAATTCCAGTTAAACAATCTTAGTCACAAACCGCAAACAACGTCTACTTTCGCCGATACTAACGGTTTTACGACTGCCGCCCCTCCCGGCGGAGACGTGAGAAACTCGGCTCGCTCCTTGGCATTTTTTCCACCTCAGACTCCATCTGCTTTGAGCAGCTCCTTTAGTCTATCATTCGGCGAAGGTAGGAACTATTCAGGGGAAGTGCAAAGCGAAGCTCAAGTTCTCGGCACCTTTGCCATAGAAGCAGGCGAAACTTTTTCATTTGATTTCGCCAGTTCATTAGACCTCGAAACCTCAATTCAAGATCCTCAAACCGAAGGTGCAACGGCTGCTGGAGATATCTCTCTGTTATTGCTCGATAACGCAACTGTCTTAGATGACTTCCTTGTTCTCGGAAATTTATCAACTCCAGGCGACACCAACGATTTTCTGCTTTCTGACATTAGCGACAACATCACGTTGACCGACAATTCGCAAACGACGTCTTTTGGAGGAAACGAAGAATTTGCCACCATTTCGGTTCGAGGTTCGTTTGAGCGTTCCTTCAATCGCCCAACTAATCTAACTTTAATTCAAGGTCAAATGAATAGCGCATCAGTTGCCGACCCGCCCGTGTCAGTACCCGAAGCTAGCTTCGGTTTAGCTTTACTCGTCCTAAGTGCTGTTTCGACGTTAAGGCGCATTTTGAGGTCTAATTCAAAGTAATTCCGATTAACCATTTGCGATCGACCGAACTCGCTCTTAGCGATTAAGCAGGTAGTTTAACTCGCTCTCTAGCCACTCTTCAAATAGCTTATCAATAATCTCCTGACGGCTGGCAGAGTTGAGTTCGGCAGGAATAAACTCCGTTACCATTAGCAGATGATATCCTTGATCTGTTTTGAGCGGACCGATAATATTTCCGACAGGTTTGCTCATTACAACTGCCGCAATATCGGGTTTTAAACTCCAGCGATAAAGCTTTCCTTCATAGCCGCAGTAATTCCTGCGCCGTTCGTCAATATCGTAGAGGTGAGCCGCTTCGTAAAAACTGATTTCTTCTTCTTCAACTCGATAATAGATTTCCCAGGCTAGTTGCTCGTAGGGAACGACAATTTGATAGAGAACGAACTGCTCAAAATCGAGCTGATTTTGAGCGAAAAACTTTTCTACTTCCTTATCAAATAGATGCTCGGCTAATTTTTGAGCGAGCAAGCGAGTGCGAATTCCCGTCTCCCAGTCATCTGTAGTTATCATCTGCTCGGTTAGCCAGGCAAGCGCGTCTGAGGCTTTCTCTAAACGCTTTTCGTAACGGATGTCGTTTGCCTCGGCTTGAATTTCTTCCGGCGTAACGGTTACGCCCCTGTCTTGAGCGGCTTGAGCGATAATTTTTTGAGACACCAGTTTCTGACAAAGATCTTTGAGAAGCATCTCGTGCTTCAGGAAATCCACAATCTCTTCAGGAGTAATGGATACGCCCGAAAAATTAACGATCTTCCTTTGGCTTGCCTCGCTGTCGGTCATAATATATCGTCCTCCAGCAATAATCGACTCTCCATTAAGTGAGTCTCAACTGAGATTTTGCACCGTTCTCAACAACTGTTGTTGTCATTCATTTCCCGTGCGATCGCAAAAGTCTTCTAAAGAAGACTCGATAGGAATTTCAGTCGATTTTAATCGAGTTGAGCTTTGAGCCTAGAACTTGAGTTCTAGGCGTTGATGCCAAAGGTGCAAGATCTCAGTCTAAATAAACCTAGCTGTGTAAAGATTGTCAAATTCATGCCAAATAAGCCACACAGCTAGGTTAGGTTATTTTTTATTGCCGCAGATGAGTAAATTGAGGTCTGCCGACTTATCTGCTGATCGATGCAGATTCAAGGAACGATTCGGAGGAGCGGTTTTCCACCGTTTGAGTGCCACCTTCAATCTCGGTGAAAGTGTCGCGACCTTGGGCATCAGCAACGCCTTCTACGAAAGCAAAGTTACCATTAAAATTAGCGCGAGCGTTGACTCTCTTGTCGATGTCAATTCTGCTTCTGACATCGAGATCTTTCCTCTTTCTGATGTTGCTGTCAAAACGAACGCCGCCGCCGCCGACGATACCAGTTGCCTGGTCAACGATTTCTAAATAGTTGAGGTCAGAAATAATCATTGAGTTTCTCCTTTTTGATTAACCGATTGCTTGGAGCAACTTGGTTTACATTCTTACGATACCGAGAAAAATTAGGTGGGTGTTACCAATTTGGTAGAAAGTTTTTTCATTCTTTTGAGTTTTTCAATACCGAGCTATTAACTAGATTCATTTTGTTCGAGGTCAAACCAGTCGATCTAATTCGCGATAAAAATTCCTCGCAGCACCTTTTGAAAGTACAGGATAAATTCTGGGCAAGCGAGCAGTTACCTTCTAGTCGCTCGTTTTCCCATCGGGAGCGATTGCCGCCTCGGATGGTTCCACTTTTCTCCTCAATCGTCTCTAAATAACCGAGATCGGTAAGTTGGCTGGAGTCGCCTTGGGAAAATTTTCTTTCGGCTTTGGTTTCGAGATTTCTCTTGCGGTTTTGAGCCTCCTGTTGCTGGTTGTCTTTAACTAATCGGATATAGGTAGTATAGGGGATGTAGTGGAGTGGGTTGTATCCCGCGTAGCGCAAGATGAGAACGCATGCCCAGGAATATTTTCCGGCGAGAATTGCTTCAACAATTCGATTGAATTGTTCGGTTGTCATCGCCTTATCTAATTTGGGCTGAGAGTCAGAAAATTGGGAATTCATAGGAATGGCTACTCCTAAGTAAAGTGATACCAATTGGTAGGGGTCGAGCTTTCCGTGCCCGCACAGCTTTATAAATCGATGCCACTGCGCTGCAACTGTCGGATTGGGTCGAATAAAATGTCTGCAAAGCGACGGCGACGAATGATAATATCGGCACTGCCTGTCTGACCAGCCCTGAGTCTGATGGTTCGTCTCCCCTCATTGACATAATTGCGATCCAATTCCACCTTCACCCGATAGACTGTGCCCAGTCGCTCGTTTTGTTCGGCATCGGAAGAAATGGAGACGATTTTGCCGGAGATAATTCCGTAATCCTGAAAGGGATAAGCATCGAATTTAACTTTGACTGGCATTCCTTTCTTGACGAAACCCGCTTCTCGATCGGGCAGAACGGCTGAAAGAACCAGCGGTGCATCGCTAGGAGCAATTTCTGCGATCGCTTCTCCCGGCTGAACCACCTCGCCTGCGTTTTTGAGATTTAAGCGCGAGACGACTCCATCGACTGGGGCGCGGAAAAATCTCTGTTTGAGCTTAGCTTGCTCGCTGGCTAGCAAATTCTTCGTTTCGGCAATCTTGGCTTTGATCTGAGCGCTTTCAACTTTGAGTTGCTGAATGCGTTGCTCGGCTTCTAGCAGCATTCTGCGCCCCTGGGCTTGTTTCTGATTCAGTTCTGTCTCAAGTCGCTGGGCTTCTTTGAGGGAGGCGGAGAGTTCGCCTTGGCTTTGTGTCATGCGGTCTTGGAGTTCGCGCAGGGACTGTTCGGCTTGAAACAGTTGTTCGTCGGTACTGGCTACCTCTTGTAACTGGCTGAGACCGATCTGCTGCTGCACTTGGCGCAGGGACTGTTCGGCTTGAAAGATATATTCGAGAGAGACTGCCCCTTCTTTCTGCATTGCCCTGAGCCGTTTTAGCCGTTCCCGATGGGCTGCTTCTTCTAAGTCCAGTTGCACGAGCCGTCTTTTGGCTACGGCGGAGAGGGGTTTAATCTGGCTTTTTCTTGCCCGAACGGCTGCTATTTCCAAACTCAATTGAGTCAGTAAGTTTCGCTTGGTTGCGATTTTTTCTCTGGCTTGAGCGATCGCCAAACGCTGTTCTTGCGCGTCTTCAGTTGCGATCGCCTTTAGCGTTTGAGCTTCTAGAAGCGCGCGATCGAGCAGAGCTTGCTTTTGCCGACCTTCAAATTGATAGGCACTCAGCATTTGCTCCAACCGCTCGACTTCTTTTTTTGCCAACTCGGTATCTAGTTCGACCAAGACTTGTCCGGCTTTTACTACATCGCCCTCTTTCACGGCGATGCGAGTGACCTTGCCCGATTCAATCGGCTCGACTTTATAGGTTTCTCCTTTTGGCACTAACTGTCCTGTGGCTCTTCCTACTTCCTCGACTCGACCAAACCAAGCCATAATCCCAAAGACAAGGCAGAAAGCGATGCCGCCGACAATCAGACGACGAGGGAGAGAGGCGGAGGGTCGATCCAAAAATGCCTGAAAATCAGCAGACCAAGCGGTTGTCCGCTCCGCCAGGGTTGTGGTAGAGGCAGGAGATTCGGCAAGTGTCATTGTCGCCCCGGTCATTCCCCCATAAGTCGAGACAGCTTCAGCCGCTGGCACCAATGACAGGCGTGCAGTTCTAGTACTGTCTAACGTCTCGTTAGAAATTGTCTTAGGGGTTTGGGAGCTGGATTCCCCTCCTCTAGCAATAATTTTTTCTAACAGTCCCGGCCCGATTTGAACGTACCCTTTGTGGGCAAACCGGATTGCTTCGATGAGTTCGCGATCGCAAATGGTTTTGTTGAGATACCCCATCGCCCCGGCACGCATGGCGACAATAACGGATTCGTCACTGTCATGCACGCTTAAAACGAGAACCTTAACGTCTTTAAAGTTCTGGCGGATAATCTGCGTAGCGCTGATTCCATCTAAACCAGGCATCTCCAGGTCGATGAGGACGAGATCGGGTTGTAAAGCCTTAACTTGCTCGATCGCACCATAGCCATCGCTAGCGATGCCGCATACCTCTAGATCTGGAGATAGCTCTAGCTTGGCTTTGAGCGCTTCTCGAACCGTCTTTTGGTCGTCTACCAGCAAAATGCGAATCATAGAAAACCTTTTTATTATTTACGCGATTTGATTAACTTGTCATTTGTCACTTGTCATTTGTACTACTACTGACCAATGACTAATGTCGTGGATTTTAAAGATCGAGCTGCTGCTGCGCTAAGTGGTAGTAAAGTCCCTGTCGTGCCATTAGTTCTGCGTGGGTGCCTTGCTCGACAAGAACGCCTCGATCTAGCACTAGAACGCGGTCGGCATGGCGTACTGTCGAAAGGCGGTGGGCAACGATAAAGGTCGTGCGATCGCGGCTCATGCGAGCGAGATTTTGCTGAAAGCGCCGCTCGGACTCGGTATCGAGGGAACTGGTAGCTTCATCCAAAATGAGAATGCGCGGGTTTCCCAACAGGGCGCGGGCAATGGCAATTCGCTGTCGCTGTCCGCCAGAGAGATTAACTCCGCGCTCCCCGACTTTGGTGTTGTATCCCAAGGGCATTGATTGGATAAAAGCATGTGCCTCGGCCAGTTTGGCGACCTCAATGGCTTGCTCTAGCGTGTATTCGGGTCGAAAGAAGGTAATGTTTTCCAAAATGGTGCCGGAGAATAGAAAACACTCCTGAGGCACTACGCCCAGTCGCGATCGCAGCGACTGGGGAGAAACATGACGGATGTCGTGTTCGTCGATCCAGATGCGACCGCTAGTAGGTCGATATAAGGCTTGTAATAGCTTAATCAAAGTCGTCTTCCCCGAACCGCTGCGTCCCACGATCGCGATCGTCTGTCCCGGTTTCGCTTCAAAAGAAAGATTCTGGAGCGTATTGCGCTCCTCGTCGCTATCGTAGCGAAAGGTAACATCCTCGAATCGCACCTCGCCCCGCAGGGTCGGCAAAACCAACATTTGCGCTCCGGGAGGGTCTTCTGACTTGGTATCAAAAACATCGTTGAGCCGCTCTACCGAGATCAGAACTTCTTGCAGTTCGTCCCAGAGGTCTGTCAGGGTCAGCACTGGGCTGATTACTCGACCGATCATCATGTTGAAGGCAACCAACTGACCGATGGTGAGTTGGTCTTGAATCACCAGCGTTGCACCGTACCACAACAAGGCAAGACTGCCGAGGGAATTAATCAGCCCGCTGAGAACTCCCAAATTAATCCCGACTTTTTGCCCGCTAAATTGCACGTTCAGTTGCTCGGTCAGCCGCCCTTCCCAACGCCAGCGCACTTCTGGCTCGGCAGCAGCAGCTTTGATCGTAGCTACCCCCGTCATCATTTCTACCAGGGTTGAATTTTGATTCTCTAGGGCGTTGAAAAATTCTCGCGATATTTTACGCAGGAGTGGGGTTGCCACCAGGGTCAAAATTGCGATCGGCGGGATCAGGGCTAGGATCAGAAGAGTAAGCCGCCAATTGTAATAGAGCATCAGCCCTAAATAGACGAATCCCGTAACGAAATTTAACCAAGCCAAGAGGACTTGCTGGATTAGGAAACGTTGAATCTTTTGATTTTCTTGAACCCGCGAGAGGATGTCCCCCACGCGGCGCGATTCAAAGAATTTGAGAGGCAGAGTCAGCGCATGTTTGATAAAACCGCCAATCAAGCTGAGGTCTAATCGGATCGACAAATAACTGAGCAGGTATTGCCGGACTGAGGACAAACCGATGCTCCAAAGCCCGCAAAGCAGCGCGATCGCAATAAAAAAGTTTAATGTTACTTGGCTTTTGTTGACTACCACTTGGTCGAGAATGACTTGGGTAAACAAGGGACTAACCAGACCGAGAATCTGGATCAGCACCGAAGCCAAGATAATTTGCACGCCCAAAGTGCGATAGGGCAAGAGCACGCTCAAAAATCGACTTAGGGTGCGCTTCTCGTCAGGGGTTGCATATAAGCGTTCCGTTGGCTCTAGCAGCAGCGCATAGCCCGTCCAGCCGGAGAGAAACTCCCCTCTAGACAGCCAGCGTTTGCCCCGCGCGGGATCGACGACTAGAACCCTGTCTCCCTTAATGCGATCGACCACGATATAGTGATCGCCTTGCCAGTGGGCAATCCAGGGGAAATCTTGCTCCAGCAGGCGGCTCAAACTCGCTCGCACGGGTCGAGCTTGATATCCCAGGCTATCTGCCGCTTTGGCTAATCCTTTTAGAGAAGCGCCGGCACGTCCGATCCCGGCTAGATTGCGTAGGGAATTCAGGCTGAAATGCTTGCCCCAGTACTGGCTAATCGCTGCTAGGCAAGCCGCCCCGCAGTCTGAGGAGCTTTGCTGCTCGACGAAGGGGCAACCTCTATCAAACCAGCGACGGTGCTTTGAGGGTTGAGGAAATTCAATGGCTTGTGAATCTATGCGATCGCGATCGGGTTCTGGGGGAGCGGAGAAAACCATTTCTCCCGCATCGGGTTCGTGTCCGTTAGGAGCGGCTATTTCTGCGGAGGAAGACTTTTCTCCCAACGCAGCAGCCAGCTGGGGATCGAGCGCACGTACAGTTTCCCAATGGGCTTTAGGGAGCTGATAGACTAGCAAATCAGTCTGGGCAACCCAATCGGCTGGGATCGGCTCTGGATATCCCCAAGAACTTCCTATCTCTAGCGGTTGAGACCGAATCCGACCGCTGCGCAGCCAGTAGCGACCGGAATCTGAAGGGGTTGCTCGCGCGAGGAACTCTCCTGCTGCAATGCGTTTTTCTACTAGACAGGGCAAGAGTTGCTGGAGCCTGCGACTGGAGAGCGTTCCCAAGGCAGTCAGTGTTTTAAAAAAGATTAAGGCTTGCCGATGTTGGGTTTCGGCAAGCCAGTAGCTTGAAAGTGAGGGTAGCTTTTTAAGCCAAGGTTGCAACTGTGCGATCGCGATTCTAGCAACTTGAGTCGGACTGGCTGCCATCGCTCGATAAGGCAAGGACATCTCGCCAAACAAAGAGTCGCCCCCAAAGGATTTCCCCTCCCCTAACAACTGTGCGGACACTTCCCTTTCCTGCTGTGCGTCAAAGCCGAGCAATCGGACTTGTCCTTGACAGACTACGTAAAAATATTGGGAATTGTTTTCCGTCTGAACGTCATTGCGCGATCGACTCGCGGAGGAAATTGTCAGCGAATTGCCTAGCTCGAACTCAACCATCTCAAACGCTTTGCCCAAATCCGAGATGAGTGCTTCCTCTTCCGAAGGGAGTCTTAACTGTTTTGAAAGTATTTGCTGTAGCCGAGCCGTATCTTTTGAGCTAACCAGGAAAGGCTCTCTTGGCAAGCTTGAATTTTGTTTCATTTTTTTAACTTTCTTGCAGCAATAGAACTCTAAAACTCTCTGGCATTAAAATCGCCAAAGGCTTCTGTCAGCCAAAAGAAGTACATCGACACAGGATGAATCGAAACTAAAACCCACTGACAGCCAAACAGGGTGTCGTTCGATGTACAATTTCTGCCTGAGCCTATATAAGGCTATGTTTAGAAAAGTTTCTTTCTAAGTCCCCTCAAATTTTTCTGCGCGTTTGTAACGGGGAGCTAGAGTTCGAGCGAACAAGATCGTCGTTCGATGTAAAACTTTTGCCCAGTGTAGGTTTTGAGATGAAAAAAATAAACTGTGCCATAATCTTTGTATCTCCTTGTGATTGCATCTTGAGGGATCGAAACAAGGGGAAAGTCGCCTAGGTTTAGTGTTAACGGCACCAAACCTGGGCGCATCGCTTGCTTGGCTTTAGTGCGTCTCTTAGCTTTTCTCTAAAATAAAGTATGTAACAGTTTTTCAAAATGATACCGCCTAATTATTAATTCTTGAGAGAGCGCACTTTAACAGTAGGTTAGGGTATTTAAGTCGGATAAGGCGGTCAGTCTCTTTGTTAAATTTTGCAACGAATAGCGAACCCAAAAATTTTTTTGTAACTGACTATAAAACTCATCTTGGGTATATAGGCAATATTGAGAATGGAACTAATTGTTCCTCATTAAGGATATAACATAAATCTCTTAAAATAAAGGGTTTCTCCTAACGAATCAATAAAAATATAGAAAATCTAAATGATATAAATTGGAAGAAGAAAGCCCAGCCTGGCAGAATCACATTTTAATCTTTTCAAACCAAGCAAAAGAAGATCGAACGATCGTAGATCTTTAGAGTTTTTGCAATCATTGTGGCGATCGCCAAATGGTCGTCAAGTTGAAAAAAATTTCTGCTTAAGCCAAAGACAAATTTGACACAGAGAGCGATTCTTATGAATGCAGAATAGATTAACGATACTTAAAAGTAAAAAATCTATCTAAAGAACGATCTTTGCATGAATTTGCTTAGACTAAGTTAGTCTGGCTTGAGTAGCGCTCAAGTAGGTGATGCAATCTGCTGATGAATTCAAGACCACCTTTTCAATCCAGGAATTGTCAAGCCGAGACTACGACTCTTGAGTCCCGATTCAAAAAGAGCTGTCGAACGGGGCGATAAGAATTTCTAGGCAATTTTCTCAACCCAAGAGAGGAATTAAGTATTAAACTGGACAAGTGTATATTCTAGATGCAAGTTCGGTTTCATTAGTGGTTCATTAATCTGTGCGGACTTTTTCGCGCCAAATTCGAGGAAATTTTTAAAAATTTGTCTCGGAAGAGTTTTTGAGCATCGCTAGCCGAGCTTCATCTGAACCCTGCAATCGTTCAGATGGAGAAACGTTCGTGACTATTTTCGTAGGTAACATATCCCACCAAGCGGCTAAAGAAGACTTAGAAGAAATCTTTGCCGAGTACGGTACAGTTAAGAAAGTCGTGCTTCCTCTAGACCGAGAAACTGGGCGAATGAGAGGGTTTGCTTTCGTCGATCTGTCATCAGAAGACCAAGAAGAGCAAGCCATTCGAGATCTTGACGGGACTGAGTTAATGGGACGACAATTACGAGTCAACAAAGCCAGACCTAGAGAGGATAACCCAAATAGGGGCAGCTATCGCGCTCGATACTAGGAAAATTTTGCCGATCGTTTTCCGGTAGTCAAGCTAACATAACAACATCTAAATCTAGAGATGCCTCTGGAAGATTTAGACTGGGTTGAAAAAACTGATACCAGAGGTTTTTTGTCGTTTTAATGAGGTAATCGTGGCTAAACGCCGTAACTTAAAAAAAGAAAAAGCCGAGCGCAACAAAGCCTATGCTCGTCAGTTTAATAAATCGGGAACCGGACGTTTTTCTCGCAGACGTTATGACCGTTCCAGTCGTAGCAGCAGCACTAATAACAGTTCTACCGAAAATCAGGAGGAATAATACCAACAACCAGTAGGATTAATCGTCGGCTCGTCTTGAGATTATGCAAACATGAGACAATAATCCAGGCTAGTTTTGCACATAAACAATGAATAGCAAACCCAAAATTATTGTCCTTGACGACGATCCTACTGGGTCTCAAACCGTCCACAGTTGCTTGCTGTTAATGCGTTGGGACGTAGAAACTCTTAGGTTGGGACTAGCGGATGATTCTCCAATATTCTTCGTCCTAACTAACACGAGAGCTTTAACGCCAGACAAAGCGGCTAGCGTTACGCGAGAAGTCTGCCACAATCTAAAAATTGCGATCGAAACCGAAAAAATCGAAGAGTTTCTAGTTGTCAGTCGCTCTGACTCAACGTTGCGGGGACATTATCCCATCGAAACCGATGTCATTGCCGAAGAACTGGGGGGGTTCGACGCGCATTTTCTCATCCCCGCTTTTTTTGAGGGAGGACGAATCACCCGCGATAGCATTCATTATCTAATAGTCGATGGCGTAGAAACGCCCGTCCACAAAACAGAATTTGCCCGCGATTCGGTGTTTGGCTATCACCACAGCTACCTGCCCGACTACGTGGAAGAAAAAACCAAAGGTCGCATCAAAGCGAGCGAGGTAGAACGCTTTTTACTGGCGGATATTCGTCAGGGAACGCTAGAGCGCCTGATGAATTTAAAGGACAATCGCTGCGCTGTTGTAGATGGAGAAACTCAAGCCGATTTAGATCGATTTGCCGCAGATATTCTGGCGGCAGCAGCGTCGGGAAAACGATTTTTGTTTCGCAGCGCCGCGAGTATCCTCACTTCTCTCGCGCAACTGGGCAAACAACCCATCGCCCCAGAAGACATGGCGAAGTACAAACCGACTGCTAAACCGGGCGCGGTGATAGTAGGGTCTCACGTTAAGAAAACGACTCAGCAATTAGAACAATTACTCAAAGAACTCACCACAGTCGGGATCGAAGTTGATGTAACGCAATTGCGAAACGATCCCTCTCAAAGAGAGACTCTATTGACGCAAACGCTGCAACGAGTCAAAGAAGTTCATCGAGCGGGTAAAACGCCCGTCGTCTATACGAGTCGCCAAGAACTTGCCTTTGAAACCGTACAAGAACGTTTGGACTTTGGCATTGTCGTTTCTTCGCTATTGATGGACGTAGTGCAAGGATTGCCTTCAGACATTGGCTTTCTCATCAGCAAAGGAGGGATTACCTCGAATGACGTACTGAGTAAGGGACTGAGCTTGACCGCAGCGCGGTTGCTCGGTCAAATTTTGCCGGGATGTTCGATGGTACGCACTTCCGCCGAGCATCCCCTATTTCCCGATCTTCCGGTGGTTTTATTTCCTGGTAATGTTGGCGACGCGCAAGGATTGGTAACGGTTTATCGCCGTTTGAATCGCTGAAGCTCGCCATTGCTAAAAATTAAAATTTCATAATTGGCAACTGAAGACCCATATTGCGCTAGGATGTCGTTTAGTCAATTGACTCTCATCAAATGTCTTCCGATCGCGTACTCCCGTTAACCGATTCCCAAGAAGAACCTTCACCCTTTCCTCTCGAACGCTACTCGCAAGTTCATCTCAAAAGAGAGGGCGAGAAACTGCTGTTAGTGTTGCCAACGCTCCCTCAAAAAGAGGAGAGCAACGATTGGTCGCAAACTTGGCAGCAGATCAAGTACTGTCTCAAGAGTAACGATCGCGCCACTCAAGCAGGAACGGTCGTTTATCTCGTCGCCCAAGATCGTCTGCTCGACGGCAGACAGCTACAGGCGATCGCGGAAGCCCTCAAAGAAGAACGACTTCTGCTAAAGTGCGTTCGTACCAGTCGCCGTCAAACCGCAGTGGCAGCCGCTACTGCGGGCTACTCGGTAGAACAAGAAACCCTAACCCAACCTTTTGGGGTTAATTCGACTCAAGTTGTCTTGCCATTAGCCGAACCGCTTTATTTGAAAACAACGGTGCGCTCTGGCGTTACAATTCGCCATCCTGGTACAGTAATCCTTGTAGGAGATGTCAATCCAGGAGGTGAAATCGCAGCCGACGGCGACATTATCGTTTGGGGAAGCTTGCGAGGCATTGCTCGTGCAGGAGTAAAGGGCGATCGCGAATGTCGAATTATGGCATTGAGAATGGAACCCACCCAACTCCGAATTGCCGATGTCGTTGCTAGAGCGCCAGCCGTAGCACCAAAGGAATTCGAGCCAGAAGTCGCCTATATGACCCAGCAAGGCATTCGTATTACTGGCGCGATCGATTTTGCCAAAACCTATTCTTTCTCTCAAAAAGTCAAAGGATGGGTAGAGAAAGGGACAAAGTATGAAGGATAGAGATGAGGAGGACGAGGAGAGTGTGGGAAGTGTGGGGAGAGGGGGGAGCTTCCGGAAGCTTCGGGAGAGGAAGAGACTCCGAGACAATTAACTACTGACTACTAACTACTAACCACTAACAAATCACCAAATAATTACGAATTACAAATTACGAATTATTTGAATCCCCAATCCTTTCATACTTTCATCGAATCACTGGTAACTGCCTCCTGCATAAAAGCCTTTACTTCCGACTTCCGAATTCTAATAACCTGGTTACTGTTTACCAATCGCTGATAACTGAATATGAGTCATATTATCGTCATCACCTCCGGAAAGGGAGGGGTTGGAAAAACTACTGTTACCGCAAACTTGGGATCGGCAATCGCCCAACTAGGAAAAAAAATCGCCCTAGTCGATGCCGATTTCGGACTGAGAAACTTGGATTTGCTATTAGGGTTAGAACAACGAGTCGTCTACACGGCAGTAGATGTTCTGGCAGGGGAATGCTCGCTCGAAAAAGCCCTTGTCAAAGATAAGCGCCAACCCAATCTAGTGTTATTGCCAGCGGCGCAAAACCGCACGAAAGACGCAGTCACTCCCAACCAAATGAAGGATTTGGTAGAGCAACTGACCAAAACCTACGACTATATTTTGATCGACTCTCCGGCAGGAATCGAAATGGGATTCCGCAACGCGATCGCTCCGGCACAGGAAGCTATTATCGTTACTACGCCCGAAATGGCAGCAGTACGAGATGCCGATCGCGTAGTTGGCTTGCTCGAAACCGAAGATATCAAAAACATTCGTCTGATCGTCAATCGCGTCAAACCAGAATTGATCCAGGTCAACCAAATGATTAGCGTTGAGGATATTTTAGATCTGTTGGTCGTGCCTTTGCTAGGCATCGTTCCCGACGACGAGCGCATTATTATCTCGACCAACAAAGGCGAACCCTTAGTACTCGACGAAAAACCTTCTCTCCCTGCCCTAGCGTTTGGCAACATTGCCAGACGCTTAGAAGGGGAGGAAGTCCCTTTTCTCGACCTCATGGCAGCTCACGATACTCTCATTACCCGTATCCGCCGTTTGTTTGGCGCATAGGGATCGACGCGGAAGACTATTTTAAGATTAAGGATTTTTAATAGCTCGTATGATTCTCGAACTGCTGGAAAAACTGTTTCGGCGACAAGTCAAAAGCGGCGAACAAGCCAAACGCCGCCTTCAGCTCGTCCTCGCTCACGATCGCTCTGGATTGAGCCAAGAGGCGCTAGAATGCATGCGCCAAGAAATTTTAGAAGTGGTCGGTCGCTATGTAGAAATCGATTCCGATGAAATGGAATTTGTCTTAGAAAGCGATCAAAGAATTACGGCTTTAATTGCCAACCTGCCGATCCGACGAGTGAAAAATAGACCCCTGCGATCGTCAATAGAAAAAAATTCTAGTACGATTGAAGAGAATCCGGTTTAACGGTCAGTTAATTGACAACAGAGTGCCTTGAAAATTTCTCGTCAGTCTTCTCTTCCCGTTTCCCTTTGGCTCAGTTTGGCTACTACTCCCTTTGTACTCGGTATGTTAGCCTTTCGTTCCCTAACCCAAAGCTTAATTGAATTAGGTCAAGCTAGCGAAGAAGTCTTTCGTGGCGATCGCTTGCCGATACTCAATTTTCCAGAGCCAGACGATCGATCCATAGACAATTGAGCATTGGTTCGAGATCGCATTGTTATTACTTACAAATATAACCTAGCGCGAGTTTCTTGCTGGCGCGGTCGAGAAGCTTGGTGTGAGCGCTAGTATTGAGATAACGTTGTATTTTTACCAAACGGGGAAAAGTCCTGCGTCGTATTTTCGATGGAACAATTTTTTCTGCAAGCTCCCTTTAAACCGACTGGCGATCAACCCCAAGCGATCGCCCAACTGGTAGAATCTCTTCAACAAGAAAACCGCTTTCAAACACTTTTAGGTGCTACGGGGACTGGAAAAACGTTTTCAATCGCCTCGGTTATTGAAAAGATTGGCAAGCCTACCCTCGTGTTAGCCCACAATAAAACGCTTGCTGCCCAACTTTGTAACGAACTGAGGCAATTTTTCCCTAATAATGCTGTCGAATATTTTATCAGTTATTACGATTACTATCAACCCGAAGCCTACATTCCCGTAACCGATACTTACATTGAAAAAAGCGCTTCGATTAACGATGAAATCGATATGTTGCGACACTCCGCAACCCGTTCTTTATTTGAGAGAAAAGACGTAATTGTTGTTGCATCAATTAGCTGCATCTATGGCTTGGGGATGCCATCTGAATATCTTAAAGCCGCTATTCCTATAGAAGTTGGCAAAGAAATCGATCAGCGTCAATTATTGCGAGATTTAGTTTCCGTTCAATATTCTCGCAACGATCTCGAACTTGTACGGGGACGCTTTCGACTAAAAGGAGATGTTTTAGAAATTGTTCCCGCCTACGAAGATAGAGTCATCCGAGTCGAATTCTTTGGCGATGAAATCGATGCGATTCGCTATCTCGATCCCGTTACGGGGGAAATCCTTCAGAGTATGGATAAAGTGAATATCTATCCGGCGCGTCACTTCGTTACTCCTGAAGAACAATTAGAAGAAGCTTGTCAAAACATCGAACAAGAATTAAAAGAACGATTAGAAGAATTAGAAAAAGCTGGGAAACTATTAGAAGCACAACGCCTCGAACAACGAACTCGCTACGATCTAGAAATGTTGCGAGAGGTGGGTTATTGCAATGGCGTTGAAAACTATTCCCGCCATTTAGCCGGAAGAAATCCTGGGGAACCACCAGAATGTTTAGTCGATTATTTTCCAAAAGATTGGCTATTAGTCATAGATGAGTCTCACGTTACCGTTCCTCAATTACGAGGGATGTATAATGGCGACCAATCTCGAAAAAAAGTCTTAATCGAACACGGATTTCGCCTTCCCAGTGCAGCAGATAATCGTCCTTTAAAAGCAGAAGAATTTTGGAGAAAAGTTCGTCAATGTATTTTTGTTTCTGCTACGCCGGGAGATTGGGAGATCGAACAGTCAAATGGACGAGTCATCGAACAAATTATCCGTCCGACAGGAGTTCTCGATCCGGAAATTTTTGTCCGTCCAACTGAAGGTCAGGTTGACGATTTATTAGGCGAGATTAAAGAAAGAGTCAAGCGCAGAGAAAGGGTATTGATTACTACTCTAACTAAACGGATGGCAGAGGATTTAACGGAATTTCTTCAAGAAAGAGGAATTCAGGTTCAATATCTACACTCAGAAATTCAATCGATCGAGCGCATAGAAATTTTACAATCCTTACGCGAGGGAAAATTTGATGTCTTAATCG
This sequence comes from Hydrococcus rivularis NIES-593, assembly GCF_001904635.1. Taxonomy (GTDB): domain Bacteria; phylum Cyanobacteriota; class Cyanobacteriia; order Cyanobacteriales; family Microcystaceae; genus Hydrococcus; species Hydrococcus rivularis. The sequence continues at coordinate 469,364 of NZ_MRCB01000001.1, read as the reverse complement.
GCGTTAATTTATTGCGAGAAGGATTGGATTTACCAGAAGTTTCTTTAGTAGCGATTTTAGATGCAGATAAAGAAGGATTTTTGCGAGCGGAGCGCTCTTTAATTCAAACTATTGGTAGGGCAGCGCGTCACGTGCGAGGACAAGCGATTTTGTATGCCGATAATTTAACAGATAGCATGCTCAAAGCGATCGAAGAGACAGAAAGACGGCGAAAGATTCAGATGGCATATAATCGGATGCACGGCATTACTCCTCAGCCAATTAAAACGCGATCGCATAATTCTATCCTGGACTTCTTAGAGATTTCTCGCAGGTTGAATTCACAACAGTTAGAAGAAGTCTGGGAACAGTCAGATGAGTTACCTTTAGAAAAAATTCCTGAGTTAATTCAACAGCTTGAAGAGAAGATGAAAGAGGCAGCCAAGAATTTAGAGTTTGAAGAAGCTGCCAAATATCGCGATAGAATTAAGCATCTGCGAGATAAGTTACTGGGTCATTAAATCAGTTATCAATTGGCAGTAAAGCTACTAAAGCAATACGCCCAGAAATGAATTTCTAGGTCGCCAAGTGCCGTAATTGGCGATCGCGTTTCATTTTTAGTAGCTAATTTTTAGTAGCTAAACGAGCTTGTCGTTGGCTATCATGAAAAGCTAGGATAAACCGTTCGATTGAGCTTCAATATGCCAACCACTCAACAACAGACTCGGATACCAGGCAAACGATTGATTCTAACCGCGTTTACCTTGCCCGTATTGCTCGGTTTAGTATGGGCACCAAGCGTCAAAGCAAAAGATGTTGAGCTGCAAGTTGGCATCATCCAGCGACTCGGCGAAGAAAATAATACTGAGATCGCCCTTTCGAGTACAAAGGGAGATATCCTAACGCTCAGTTTTACCGATCGCAGCGGACAAACCCAAACCCTACAAACAAACCAAGTAAAACTGCAAGTTGTAAAACAACCTTTGCAAGCTCCCACGTTCTCAGAACGAGTAGTGCTTGGCAATTATTCTACCTTCGAGACGGCTGAAAATAGTGCTAAAGAATGGCGAGCTAAAGGAATTAAAGTCGAAATCGCTCAACCAGATCGCTGGGAGGTTTGGGCAAAACGAGAGATTTATAAAAATCCTCTACTGCGTCGCCTGCTATTGCAGAGTCTCAGAGCGCGGGGATTCAACCAATCCTATCTAGAAACGGAAATTCTCTCCGAAAAATTCCAACCGATTTTTACTGTCAACGGAAAGCGCTACGAGCCAAATTATTTAGAGATTAGCGCTGGCAATGACCTCATCCAAGTAACTGCTCTCAAAAATAACGACCGCATCTATGGCGGAAGGTTGAGGCTGCAACCGAATGCCTATGGAACTTTTACCCTAGTCAATCAAGTCCCGCTCGAAACCTATTTGCGAGGAGTCGTTCCCCACGAAATCGGACATCAAGCCCCCGACAATGCCATTAAAGCTCAGACAATTATCGCTAGAACCTACGCTTTGCGAAATCTACGACGATTTCAGGTAGATAATTATCAACTCTGTGCAGACGTACACTGTCAAGTGTACTACGGATTGTCGGATACCAATCCGCGAGCCGATCGCGCGATCGCCGAAACCCAAGGATTAGTTTTAACTTACCAAAATGAATTGGTCGATGCGCTCTATTCCTCAACGACGGGTGGGATAACGGCAAGATTTAGCGATGTCTGGAATGGAGAAGAACGTCCTTACCTAAAACCCGTTATCGATTCACCCAGACAAGTTTGGAATTTGTCCCAACAATCTTTGGCTGATGAAGCAGCATTTCGCCGTTTTATCGGCATGAAAGAGGGTTTTAATGAAACGGGACAAAAAGTATTTCGCTGGAATCGAAAAGGAACTCTTCAAGAACTCAATGAAGATTTAAAAGAATATCTCGAAAAACGCAGACATCCCCTTGCAGATTTTCAGACAATTCAGCGGATGGAAATTACCAAGCGATCGCCTTCGGGACGCATCCTCACCATGGCGATCCAAACCGATAAAGGTATACTCGAACTGCATAAAAATGAGATTCGCAGTTGCTTTGGGACTCCTCGCAGCACTCTATTTTATCTCGAACCCATGTACGACGAAAAGAATCAATTAAAAGGCTATACCTTTATTGGCGGTGGCTTCGGACATGGAGTAGGGTTAAGTCAATTTGGCTCCTATAATTTAGCCAATATAGGTTGGTCTGCCGAGCAGATTTTGGCATTTTATTATCCGGGAACCAAGCTGCAACCGCTTGATGATTCGATTGTTTTTTGGCGCGATCGCACTTTAGATAACGTACAAGCTCAAGCCAACCAATTTTAGATTGGTGATTTTCTTAATTAGCATTTGCGAGAGGATCGGGCAAAAAGAGAAAACCATGAATATATTCCTCCGTCCACTCGCTTCCATACAAGCGCGTAAACATTCCCCGTGCCGGATCTTTTGCGGCGCGATAGGCAATATAGCGCCGTTGAGCCTCTAAAATCTCTTCTCGTTGCTGGCTGTCTGTCACGGGTTCCGCTTTTTCGACAAAATCTAGATAGGCTTGCAGATAATCTTTAAAAGCTTCCAATACTCGCGTTTGAACGACTTCCATCTCTTGAGGACGAGTCCACAAGAATGCAGGAGAAAAGAAGGGTTTTGCCTCTTCTGGAAAATCTCCTCCCCAGGGTAAGTGTTGTTGATAGGCTTTAAAGATGGGCAAGATGGGTTCGCTGTATTTCTGCTGATAAGCAGCATCGTGAAAGAGAGGCTGCATGTCCAAAGCAATTAAGTGCCCTCCTGGTAGAGTGACTAAGTCTGCGCCAAAAAACGGTAAATCGTAGGCTGGATGGGGAAAAATAACGAAATTAAGGACTTGTAGAGAAGCGCCTCCTCGAACGTGAGCGGCTCGAATTTGCCGAAGTTTGGGAGATTTAAAGGCATAGCTAGTCGTGATGACTGCTTCTTGTTTTTTCCCTTTGCCCATCGTGCCTTCTTTGTACTCAAACCCCTCTGGAATGGGATAGGGGGATAAATCTAGCCGTTCTTTTAGTAGAGCGATCGCGTAATCTAAAAAAGGCTGATATAGAGTCATGGGATGAAAGGATTTGGATTGGGGATTTTGGCTTGTTCCCATCTCTAAATTTAGCAAACTATTCGGCTATCTTTTGGTTGAGGTGACAGCTAAAGGGACGGCATCTTCAAACAAAAATTCATAGAGGAATCGCTCTGCCCATTCGTGCCCGAAATAACTACTAAATAAACCAGAGGCAGGATCGCGATCGGCACTGTATTGGTCGTAATCTTTTTGAGCCTTAACAATACGCTGGATATCTTCTGGATCGGTTAAAGGCGTTGCTCGCTCTAGCAATTGCCAATATAGCTCGACATATTCTCGGTAGGCTGGAAATAATCGATTTACTACGGTTTGACTATCAGTTTTAGCAAACAATAAGTATTTAGAAAAATACTGGTTTGCATCATAAAATTTCATTTCCAAGTTTTGTGCCAAATCGTTATATTTATCCCGAATCGATCGCATTGGTTCGATGTATTTTTCTAGATATTTGCGATCGCGAAACAGGGGTTGAAAATCCAAAACGACTAAAATTTTTTTCTGACCAAACGATAAAAAATCGATTCCTAATAACGGTAGGTCGTAACAATGGCTGGGATAAATAACGCTATTAAAAACTTGCGCCGTTTCTCCCGCCTCGATGTAGGTATAGCGAATTTTGCGCAGTTCGGGACATTGATAGCACCAACTTTGAATAGTGGCTGGGTTCTTGCCGCGATCGCTAACCTGGTAATCCAATCCTGGTGGAATAGAGCGACTGCGTAAATCAAAGCGACTAAAAAGCTGCTTTTCTAAATATTCGCGAAACGGCTCAAACATAGACGATAGCACGTATATTAAAGCTTCCTCCGAGAATAGAGGAAGCCAACGAGCGCCGTCTCATTTGTTGCCAACAAAGCAACAAATTTTAATGTTGATGTTAACGAAAGTTCTCAGGTTGTAAACGTTGAGGATGAGAGTTAAGAGAACCAAACGGACTGCCTTGCAACCTCGTTCCCGTTCCGCCATCGGCTGGATCGAGGAAAGGACGCAAGTTAATTGCCTCAGAGGACTTAGTACGCATCGCTAGTTTGGATAGGTCTTGACCCAAGACTTGACCGAGTTGACCGAGAATTGGATTAGAGCGACCGTTATCAACCAAGGTAGTGACTCCCTGAGTTGGTTGACCGCTATCGGCAACGGTCAGATTTTCAAAAACGCGATCGCGAGTGACTATCGGATCTTGACCGTCAGGTACGGTAAAAACAATGCGGCAACTCGAATTTTTCTGAGTAGTCACGCAGACGGTATTGTAATTATTTTCCACGGCGGTTCTCATCTCCAACAGCCCGTCTGGTCGATAGAACTCTAGGCGACGACTGATTTCAGCACAGCGGCGTTCTGCCGACCAACCGCCTCCCATTTGACGGGGAATTGCCCAGGCATAAGCTTCGCCCGGACGGCTTTCTGGATGGTACATTACCGTGTATTCGCCATTGACCGTTTGGCAAGTAAAGCGAGGTTCGGTGCTGGCAGAGGTCGAGGATTTTTCTTCGGATTCGGGATCGCTAGAAGTCGGAGTAGATTCGTCTTCTGATTCAGTATCGGTGGAAGTTGTAGAAGACTCATCTTCAGCTTCGGAATCAGTAGAAGTTGAAGAGGATGAATCATCCGGTTGAGATTCTTCATCATCGATAATGACATCTGGGATGTCTCGCCGCGATCGCTCGTTTTCCTCTGCCTTTTCTTCTTGCGATCGTCCGACTTCTTCCAGACTGAGTTGAATCGCAGAGTTAGGCGACTTGGTATCGGAATTTGTCCAAAGAGATTGAGCTGAAACCCTTTGGTTAGTCGATAGCAGTAAAATGCCCATACCCAAAGGTAAAGCGATCGCTTTGAGTATAGAAACTGCAACTTTGGTGCGAGAGTACGAACTTTTTAATAACATAGCTACAGATTGTTGCAATTGGAGTTATAGCAACCCTTAACGATCTAAGATCTAAGATTGCTATATTTAGTTTTAACCTTAAAATTGCAAATTAACATAAGTAAACTTAAGTTTCATACTTCTGCAAACTCAGGCTGATATCGCACTACTCCCGCGCGATCGGTTAATGTTCCTTGCATTCTCGCTAGCTACTAAGGACAGCGTCAGGACACCTCGACTGCGAAGTGCATCAACCAACTTAGCTTCGGCTTAGCGAGCGATCGAACGCTGTCTCTAGAACAGAGCGAATTGCAGCGATATGATTAGGAATTTCGCGACTAACAACAATCATTTGTCTATCTTTACAATTTTTGACAATAATGGTTAAGGGAGCATTGTATAAATAGACTTGTTAGAGTGTATTAACGCTCGCTCAGGTCACAGTCTGGCTGTCAGATCGTACAAAACGTAGAAAGCTAAAATCTTCTAAAAGATGCTTAGATTTCCCGCGTTTTGGGTAATTTGGCAGACTTGATGACTGTCGCTCTCAGCAAATAGACTTTAAAACAACAAGCTGTGCGTTTTGAGGAATTCTTCCGATGAATATCTCTTTCGATCGAGCTTGTTAAGTTTTGTAACAAAAATAAGAAACTGATTCCCAAAACCTTTGTTCTCATTAAGGAGATTTCTGAATGGCTTTTGGACCCGCATCTCAATTAGGTGTTGCTTTATTTGAAGACACGCCTCCGGTAGAAATGGTACCGGGTTGCTCGGAAGAAGAAGCAGAAGCTGTCATCCGAGCCGTTTATCGGCAAATTTTAGGCAATGCCTATGTGATGGAAAGCGAGCGTGCGCTCGTGCCCGAATCGAAATTCAAGCGAGGCGAACTAAGCGTGCGCGAGTTTGTCCGGGCGGTTGCCAAATCCGAGCTTTACCGCTCTCGCTTCTTCGAGACCTGCCCTCGTTATCGCTATACCGAGTTAAATTTCAAACATTTTCTCGGTCGCGCTCCCGACGGGTTAGAAGAGATGAGAGCGCACAGCACCATCTTGGATAACGAGGGATTTGAAGCCGACATAGATTCTTACATCGATAGCGATGAGTATCAAAACGCCTACGGAGAAAATATCGTTCCCTACTACCGAGGCTACAAAACCCAGCCAGGACAAAATATGGTTGGGTTTACTCATATGTTTGCGCTTTTGCGGGGAGCCTCTAGCAGTGACCTAAAAGGAAGTATTGCTGGAAAAACTCCCGTATTGAATAAATACGTCATTCAGGAAACGCCCCTTCCCGTCATTCCGCCTTCTGGTGGTTCTACGGGCAATGGTTGGTCGTTCCAAGAAAGTCCCTTGGCTTCCCGTACTCGTCTGGGTGCGGGTGCTGGCGAAGACGGCAAGGTTTACCGCGTTGAAGTAACGGGTTACAGTTCCCCCGGTCGGGTTAACAAAGTCTCTAAATTCCGTCGAAGCAACAAAGTCTATTTTGTCCCTTACAATCAACTCTCCCAAGAGTATCAGCGCATCCACCAACAAGGCGGCGTAATTGCTAGCATTACGCCCGTTGGCTAATTCAGTTACTAAAAACTGTAGGGGCAGAGCATGCTTTGCCCCTACGATAACTGATTCAAAAAGCATTGAAAATTTGAAAATAGGAGAACTGTAATGTCTGTAGTTTTAGATACTCCAATAGAACTGCGTCCCAATAGCAGCCTTGACGATATAGACATTGCGATTCGGGCAGTGTACAAGCAAGTGCTAGGCAATCCCCACATTATGGAAAACGAGCGCCTAGTAACGGCAGAATCGCAGTTGAAAAATGGTAGTATAACGGTGCGCGATTTTGTCCGCGCCGTTGCCAAATCCGACTTATATCGCGATCGCTATTTTGAATCCTGCTCCCCCTATCGCTTTGTAGAGCTAAATTTCAAACATTTACTCGGTCGCGCTCCCTTAGATCGCAGCGAGATTTCGGAGCATATTCGCATCTGTATCGAAGCAGGCTATGATGCAGAAATCGACTCCTATATCGACAGCCAAGAGTATCAGGAGAAATTCGGCGATAATACCGTTCCTTACTATCAAGGCGCAAAAAGTCAAGTAGGACAAAAGCAAGTCGGCTATAACCGCACGCTTTCTCTATATCAGGGTTATGCAGGCGTGGATAGCGCTTTTAAAGATTCTCGCTTGGTCGAAGCTATCGCTACCAATAGCGGCAATAAGATTACTTTACCGAGTACTGGCGGCCGTCGCGGTGCCTATAAGGATGCAACTGAAAAGATGTTTAAGATCGTGGTGAAGGGGTCTAAATTTGATAGTCCTCGTCGCAGCAGCAATACTGAGTATGTTGTTTCAGGCGCTAAGATGACCCCGCAAATTCAGCGAATTCATCGAGCTGGCGGAACGATTGTCAGCATTACAGAGATCCAATAAATTCTGGCATTTTGTCTGGATAGAGATGCAGGTTTTGCATCTCTATTCTGTCTGGTTTTTGAGAGCGCTTTTGCATTTTTAATTCGTTTTTTAAACATAGGAGCAATTGTATGGCTGCTTCAGAAGGAGTGACTCCTTTAGGCAGGTCTACGAGTGCCTACAGCAATACAAGCAAACGTTTTCGCATTACTGTAAGTACCGTTGGTGCCCCCAACTTTAGAACGAGTTCTGTCATATACGAAGTGAGTTACGACCAACTATCTCAGAAAATTCAAAACATCCATAGAATGGGCGCAAAAATTCTCAGGATTAGCGAAATTAGCTAATTCAATTATCACAGTTTTTAGCGATCGAGCCGATAGCTGACTTCTGAGTTTCCTAAAATCCAGTGGTTTATGGAGATTAGTTAACATGATTGGTTTTTCTAGTCAAGGCAGATTCGACGAGCGCAAAGTCGCGATCGAGGTGACGGGTTTCTGTCATCAAGAACTCAAGCGGCGAGGGACTTTTACCCTAATGATTCCCTACTCTCGACTCAATCAAACCATGAAGTGGATCGATCGCCTTGGCGGTCGGATTGCAGGCATTAAAATGAGTTCTTCGCCTTTAATGGGAAAAAAATGAACCGAGCGATCGCCAGCCTTTTTATCTTGCTTTACTGAGTTCTTGCTTTAATTTATCTAGCTAAATTCAACAATTTTGTAATGGATCTTACCGAATTCGTAAAACTTTCTCTAGGACGTTGGCGATCGCAACGCAGCGCTCATCATCTAGCCTTTGCTCACTTTGAAGCAGTTACTTCGACCATCGATATCGTTTCTTTGGCTAAAGATAATCCAGAGGTCGTTAACCTCTGTAAGTCCTACCAGATCGATCCTCAACTTGCGACTTCTCCCTTTCGCATGAGTTGGGAAGGAGAGTCGGATTGGAATGAGGAAGAGCTAATCAAAGGAACGACAGTTCTCGTTCCCATTCCCGATGCCGATAACCCGACCAAAGGACGGTTACTCCGAGACCAAGGGTATGCAGAAACCATTCCTTCGGTGGGAAAATATCACATTACCGAAGATAGCGTATTCGTCCTAGAAACCGAGTACGATCGCGCGGCAGCAGAAGAAAGAATTTGGTTTGCTACTCCTAACTTGCGCTTGCGAGTATCGCTGATTAAAACCAGTGCTGGTTCGGGAGTTGTCACCGCTTCTTTTTCTTCAGAAATTCGTTCTTTAAAAGAATGAGGGATAAAGGATGAAAAACGATTTAATGCTGACTCTAGCTCGTTATCTGGCTGGGGATTTTAGCAATCAAAAACAGTCCTATGAAGACCCTAAAACCTACGCTCACATTCGCGTGTTTTTTCGTCCTTTACCCTGGGAATTTTTTGGTGGGATAGGGTTTTATTCCGAGCAAACCTATGATTACGATCTCTGGAGTCCCTATCGTCAGGGCGTTCATCGTTTGGTCGATCGCGGAGATTCTATCTATGTAGAAAATTACAGCCTTGAAGATCCCTTGTGCTATGCAGGTGCGGGACGAGATTTAGCGATTTTGAAAACCATTACTCCCGATTGCCTTCAAAGACGATATAACTGTTCGATGATTTTTAGAAAAGAAAACGAGATTTTTCGGGGAAATGTTGAAGGAAATTGCTGTTTGATCGAACGCAATGGTCGCCAAACCTACTTAGTTAGCGAAGTAGAACTGACAGAAAATACCTTTGTCAGTTGGGATCGAGGCATGGATGTCAATACCCACGAGCAGGTGTGGGGATCGGCTGCGGGAGCTTTGAGATTTGAGAAGCGAGAGAGTTTTGCCGATGAAGTTCCCGTTGTAATTTCATCAGATTCATAAGTAGAGATGCGAGCGATCGCGTCCGTATAACAGTCTAACGATCGGGTTAATCGATGAGTGTATCGGAACTTGAAAACATTATGCTACCTCCAGTAGCTCGCAAAAAAATGCAGGCTTGGATCCGAAGTCGCCACCTGATTTGTTCGGGAAATTTTTTCATTTTTGAAACCTTAGAATACTCGGCAGTAGAGCGCTTCGAGGAGTGCGTTGCCAGTTTGGGAGGCACTTTAATTTCTGTCGAGCCTATCAAAAAAGTTTGGATTGGAAATCATCGGCAAGTTCTTCTCTATCAAGCTAAAGCGAGCTTGCATACTCCTCCTCATAGCGATCTCAAGCAATATTGGATAAAATACGGCGGTTTTTATACAAAATTTGACGAAAGGGTTTGATAAGGAGAAAGGAAAAAGGCAAAAGTAAAATTTCCCATTCAATCTTATTTCAAGTGCCCGCCTTACAGTTTGCGATCGCCAGATGCCTCTCTCGACTCATCAAATTGGTAGCGGGCGCGATCGCAGTTTAAAGATTTTTGGCAAAAGATAAAGCTTGATAATTGAGTTGGGCATAGTTGAGTGCAGATCTGCTAGGTTCTAAAAAGGGGGCGCAAATCAGAAACATCGGCGATGAAAATTCTTGTGGTAGAAAATGACGAGCTAACTGCCAAATCGCTTGACAGAATTCTCTCGAGCCAAAACTATATCGTTGAAACCGTCAGCGATGGAGAAACGGCATGGGAGTTAATCGATGTCTTTCCCTACGATCTAATTATCGTAGACGCTACCTTACCAAAACTCGATGGGATTAGTCTGTGCAAGCAAATCCGCTCTAGCGGTCAAACGTTACCGATTCTTCTGTTAACCAGAGCGGACAGCAGCCAAAGTGGGGTCGCCGGATTAGACGCAGGAGCTGACGATTATCTTCTCAAACCCATCGATTCGCAGGAGTTGTTAGCTCGCGTTCGGGCGCTCTTACGTCGGGGAAGTTCTGCCTCGCTCCCCGTGCTCAAGTGGGGCGACTTACAACTCGAACCGAGTACCTATGAAGTCACCTACGAAGAACACCCTCTATCCCTGACGCCAAAAGAATACGCTATCCTGGAGCTTTTTTTACGCAATCCCCGCCGCGTGTTTAGCTGCGGTGCCATTCTCGACCATCTCTGGGAATTCGAGAAGTTGCCCGGAGAAAACGCCGTCAGAACCCACATTAAAGAACTCCGCCACAAACTTAAAGCCATCGGCGCTCCGGCGGATATCATCGAAACCGTTTATGGCATCGGTTACCGCCTCAAAGAACAAGATCGGACGTGTTTGCCCGAATCGGCAGAAAACATTGGCGACGACGATCCTCGACAGCAGACGCTAACAGGCGTAGCCGAGGTTTGGAAGCGGTTTCAATCTAGGATTTACGAGCAGTTGGAAGTCATAGAGCAAGTAGCTACAGTTCTCTTGGCGCGATCGCACGATCGACAACTGCAAGAGCAAGCCGAACAAGAAGCTCATACCTTAGCAGGTGCCTTGGGCACGTTTGGGTTATCTAAAGGGTCTCAATTGGCGCGAAAAATCGAACAATTGCTGCAAGTCGATCGCTTGTGGGAAGAAAAAGAAACCCTGCGGCTGCATCGGCTTGTGAAAGCCTTGCGCCGCGAAATCGATCGCGCCTCGGAAAGTTCTTTGTCCGAAGGAACAATTCAGCCAGAGGAGCGCCCCTTTCTATTGGTGGTGGAGAGCGATCGTCAACTCGCACAACAGTTGGCTAAAGAAGCCGAAAGCTGGGGAATGGAGGCAGAAAATGCTACCAGCCTCTTGCTCGCCAGAGAAATTCTCGAAGATCGAAGCCCTAATGTCGTGCTGCTCGAACCTTTTCTATCCGAGTCCCCTGAAGAAAGTTTCGAGTTTGTCGCACAACTAGCGCATCAAAGACCTCCCGTCCCCGTTTTAATCTTTACAGATCGAGATGGTTTGGAAGAACGGCTCGAATTCGTTCGTTCGGGAGGGTGTGCCTTCCTGCAAAAGCCAATGTCTCCCGCTCAAGTCCTCAACGCGATCGATCGGGTGCTGCACCGGGGAAAACCGCCCGATGCTCACGTGATGGTTGTAGACGACGATCCCAAAATTTTGGCGATTTTGCGAACCTTGCTCGAACCTTGGGGACTCAAAGTTACGACCCTCGACGATCCTCGTCGATTTTGGGAAACCCTCGAAGCCGTTGCTCCCGATTTGCTGATTTTGGATCTTAAAATGCCTCACGTTAATGGCATCGAACTGTGTCAAGTGATTCGCAACGATAGTCATTGGGGAGGATTGCCCATTATCGTTCTGACGGCAAATATTAACCCTAAGTTGGTCGATCGGGTATTTGCTGCTGGTGCCGATGATTTTGTTAGCAAACCCGTGGTTGGTCCCGAATTGATCGCTCGTATTATCAATCGTCTAGAGCGATTGAAACTTCTGCAAAGATTGGCAGAAGCATCAAGCCATCACATATCACGAAATAATGATTCTGTCAAGGCATAGTCTCGATCTTGTTGCGATCGAACTCAGCTTGGTAATAAGGGTTAGAAGATCGCACCACAATTGCATGGCGGTAAGGACGATAAATCGTTCCTTTGCGTTCAAATTGATTGAGTAGCTTGGTTACGGTTACCCTCGTCGTACCAGCCACTTCCGCCAATTCTTGATGAGTCAGCGGTAACTCAATTAACTGGCCTTGTTGAACCTTCCGACCGAATTTTTGTGCCAACCAAATTAGGATTTTGAATAAGCGTTGAGGAATTCGATCCGAGCGGAGAATATACAAGAGTTCCTCTGTTTGCTGGATGTGGCGACGAACGGCATCCGACGACCAATTCCACTGATGCAAAGAAATACAAGCCGCTTTGACGCGAGTCAAACATTGAATTTGATAAGGAACTATTTGAGAGAATGGCTGACCTACTACGTCCCCAGTTCCCCAGTATCCTAGCGTTATTAATGTGCCTTCTTCGTTCCAAGTCAGGGTTTTTACTGCTCCTTGTTGCAAGAACCAGATAACATCTCTCATTAGCGGAATGAGATCGCGCGGTTTAAATGTATGTAGCCTTTTGCCGTTGGCTAGAGTAGTTTGCATAAGTGACAACGCGACTGGCACGAGAACAGATAAATTTATCGCTTTTAAATTTTAAACTTGTTGCAAATAATTTGCAACAAGTGATGATGTCAATTATTCTCGCGATCGCGCCAAATCCACAACTTCCTGCTTCTAGCGCCGGGGCGCGATCGAAGCTACCCCACCAATTTTATTGAAAGGATAAAAACGAAAAATAGCACGACCGATCGCATTTTGCTGGGGCAAAAATCCCCAAATATGGGAATCATTGCTATTGTTGCGATTATCTCCCATAACGAATAAATGACCTTCAGGGACTTTTAGAGGTGGTAAATTATAGTTGGGAGGGTCGAGGATATAGTTCTCTTGCAAAGGCTTATCATTAATGTATACAGTGCCATTATCAACGGAAACAATTTCACCCGCTTGAGCGATAACTCGTTTGATAAACGCTTGGTCTTTTTCATAGCCTTGCATTTGTAATTGCGAAGGCGGTTCAAACACGATAATATCGCCTCGTCGCGGCGGATGAAAATAATAAGAAACTTTTTCTACCACCAGGCGATCGCCCTCCTGTAGCGTCGGCAACATAGAATCAGAGGGAATATAGCGAGGTTCCGCAATAAAAGTCCGAATTAAGAAGGCAATAACTAGGGCAATAATGACAATTTGCAGATTTTCCCAAACAGATTGCCAAAATTTAGACCTTGCAGTAGTTCGAGCTTTTTGAGAGTTGGTTGGTTCGGATTGAGAGCGATCGGTTGTCGTTAAATCTTTTTTGTCAATTGTCATAACAGTAACTGAAGTTAGTTGCTCGAAACCAAAATTAACAATTGTGAATCATCAATCGTTCGATCGCCACTCACCGTTTAAGTGGGCTTTTGCTTTTTGCCAAAGACGCTCTAACTCATCTAGCGTATAGTCCGTCAAAGGGCGTTCGGCAAACGTTTCCATTTTAGAGAGGCGTTGAATAAACCGTCGATTCGTCTCTCGTAAAGCTTCAGAGGGATCTAACCCATACCAGCGAGCTATATTGATTAAAGTAAAAAGAACGTCGCCTAATTCTGCTTCCTGGTGGGTCTTATCTTCGGTTTGCAGAGCTTCTTTCAATTCTGCTAATTCTTCCTCAAACTTTTCCCAAACTCCTTCTACATTATCCCATTCAAATCCAGCTGCGGCAGCTTTCTGAGAAATTTTCATTCCTGCCATCAGCGGTGGCAAAGTACGCGCATAGCGACTGATTTTACGACTGAGCGATCGGAATTCTTTTGGCGTTTCTCCCTTTTCTGCGGCTTTGATTTTTTCCCAATTGTGATGCACTTGTTCCGCATCTTCTACAGTTACGTCGCCGAAAACGTGAGGATGGCGGCGGATGAGTTTCTGGGTAATGCCCTGGGCGACTTCTTTGAGAGTAAACTGACCGGATTCGCTGGCGATTTGTGCTTGTAGAATGACTTGTAAGAGTAAATCTCCTAATTCTTCTGCGATCGCGTCGGGATCTTCAGTGGCGATCGCATCGACGACTTCATAAGCTTCTTCTATAACGTAGGGAATTAGCGTTTGTGAGGTTTGTGCCAAATCCCAGGGACATCCTCCATCGGGCGATCGCAATCGAGCAACGACTTTAATTAACTGTTCTAGCGCTTCTAATATCGCTTGGTAAGTCTGGTTCGTCGTTTCTTGAGAGCTAGACATGAGGTTAATTGCAAAGGTCACTTCATTATTCTTAACTAGATTTTGGTCATTTGTCATTTGTCATTTGTTAGTGGTTAGTAGTTAGTAGTCAGTAGTTAATTGTCTCGGAGTTTCCCCCTCTCCCCAGTCTCCCCGTCTCCTCATCGTCCTATGCGTGTAATTACTTATTTCCGAGCCAAGCGATCGCAAAGATTGGGTATTCTCCCTCTTCTCTAATTTTTACAAAACTTAATATAATGACAAGAGGAATAAATAAGTATTTTTCCTTATGTTATGATGGACAACTTTCAACTGCCGTGGCTAACTGCCACCATTCTTTTTCCCCTACTAGCCTCTTTGGCAATTCCCTTCATTCCCGACAAAGATGGCAAAACCGTTCGCTGGTATGCACTAGGAGTAGGTTTAGCAAATTTCGCCCTAATAATCTACGCTTTTTGGAGCAACTACGACTTTCGCGATACTAACTTTCAACTTGTTGAAACCTATTCTTGGCTTCCCCAAATCGGATTAAATTGGACGGTTGGCATTGATGGCATATCAATGCCATTAATTGTTTTATCGGGATTAATTAGTACCCTGGCACTTCTCGCCTCTTGGAAGATCGAGCGCAAGCCAAAACTATTCTATTTCTTGATGCTGGTATTATATAGCGCCCAAATCGGGGTGTTTGCCGCTCAAGATTTATTGCTATTCTTCCTCATGTGGGAGTTAGAATTAGTACCCGTCTATATACTGATCTCTATTTGGGGAGGCAACAAGCGCCTCTACGCCGCTACTAAGTTTATTCTCTATACCGCGCTAGCTTCTATTTTTATCCTGGTTGCCGCTTTAGGCATGGCATTCTATGGCGGAAACGTTACCTTTAATATGACTCAGTTGGGAATGAAGCAATTCCCCCTTGCACTAGAAGTACTCGCCTATGCAGGTTTTCTGATTGCCTTTGGAGTCAAATTACCGATCTTTCCCTTACATACTTGGCTTCCCGACGCACATAGCGAGGCATCTGCGCCAGTTTCCATGATTCTAGCCGGAGTGTTGCTGAAAATGGGCGGCTATGGGCTGATCCGCATGAATATGGAAATGCTGCCTCACGCTCACGTTAAATTTGCTCCTGTGCTAGCTATTCTCGGCGTAATCAACGTCGTCTACGGTGCATTGGCTGCCTTCGGACAAACCAACCTCAAGCGCCGTCTCGCTTCCTCCTCCATTTCTCACATGGGATTCATCCTCATCGGTATCGCTGCCTTTACCGACTTGGGAATCAATGGCGCAGTACTGCAAATGGTTTCTCACGGCTTGATTGCTGCTGCCCTCTTCTTCCTGTGCGGTAGTACCTACGATCGCACTCATACGCTGATGATGGATGAAATGGGGGGGTTGGCCAAGTCTATGCCCAAGATTTTTGCCCTCTTCACCGCAGCTTCAATGGCCTCTTTGGCGTTGCCAGGCATGAGTGGTTTTGTAGGCGAGTTGACGGTGTTCCTCGGAGTCGCCACCAGCGATGTTTACACTTCTCCCTTTAAAGTCGTGACGATCTTCCTGACGGCTGTAGGGTTGATTCTGACCCCTATTTATCTGCTGTCAATGCTACGAGTTGTCTTCTATGGAAAAAACAATCCGGAATTGATGCTAGAAAAATTTCAAGCCGACGCAAAGCCTCGCGAGATATTTATCACTGTCTGTCTGTTGATTCCGATTGTCGGTATCGGTTTGTATCCTAAGTTGGCGACGAATACCTATGATGTGAAGACGGTAGAAATCGCAACGAAAGTTCGCGCTGCCATCCCCGTCATCGTGCAACAACAAGAAAGCTTTTTTGAGACTAACTGGTCAAAAGCCCTATCCTCAACCGCTGCGATCGCGCCACAACTTTCTAAAAGAGATGGTTAATTAATCGCTTCAAGCAATCTCGATTGGTAACTCCCGCAGATTCAAACTGTGGGAGTTTTTTATTGACAAGTATTGACCAATAAAAAGAAGATTTTCTTGCTTTTTTAAAGATTCCGTAAAATTTTGGAAATCGGTAAAAATGTATGCTAGCCCTCTAATCTTTACTAGATAAAATTTACTTATCTTGTTAAATACTCATCAATCTTAAAAGCCTTTATGCAAGCCTTAAAGCTTTCTATTGTCATACTGACATCCGTCCTAATTCCTGCGCCAGCATTGGCAGGGATTCTCAGTACCATTGGAATTACTCAAATCTCTACACCGACTCAAGGGAATCTGCCAACAGCCGATACGATTCAAGTATTTGAGGAAACTACCGATGTTGCTTTCCCTGATGGCGGCATTGCTTTAAATGCCGGAAAAATCGCTCCTGGAACATTAGTAGATAGCTATAACATTTACTTTGATACTGAGAGCAATTCTGATTCTTGGAAAACTGCAAGCGGTTCGATTAGCTTTAGTAGTCCTATTGTGGGGTTAATTTGGAGCCGTCGCAATCTCGAAGCCAGTGACGCGCTTTTTGGCGCTGCGGGCGTTTCCTATGGGGGAAATTGGCGAGGGCTGGAATCTGAAGATCGCCAGGGATTGTCTGATTTCTTTATTAGCGGTGGAGGAAATACGTTAGATTTGAGCTTTAACATTCGGGGGACGGGGTATGATGAGTTGCGCGTTCTGACTGCTGCCGCTCCCGAACCTTTCACTATTCTAGGTGCAGCAACGGCACTGGGATTTGGTTTCTTCTTCAAAAAACGGCTTTCTCAAAAGCAAAAATAAGCATAAATCGCAGGACGATCGCCTTATGATTTCAATTCTTGGGGTTATCTGCCGACGATTGCGAAGCCAGATAAAATGCCATGTTCCAAAAATCCTTTTCTAGACTAGCAATTTGTAGAAAAGCCGATTCGGCTTGTTTTTGAATGCGATCGCAAGCGGTTGCCAAAGCTTCGTCAGCTTGTTTTTCTAGCAACTTTACATATTCGGTAAATCCTCGGTTTCCCCAACGATTGGCAAATTCTGCGTAAGGTTCTGGCATCGTTCCAGGTAATTGCCAAGCTTGATTGTAGGCGAGTTCGATCGCCCAAAGTGCAGTCGCTTGAACCGGATAAGGCATCTCATTCGTCTGAGCCATATACTGCGAGTATTTGGTAGTAGTTGCCTGTTTCTGGGTTTTTAGGTTGAGCTTCCTTTCGGCGGCTTTTGCTTCAAACCAATTCAATTCGTCTTTCAGGGCGCTCAGACCGCCTAAAATCACATCAAAATGTTCCTGGGGCGCATTGGCAAGAACTCTAGCCACAAAACGAGTAAATTCCACTACAAACAGATAATCTTGAACTAGCCAGGTATTAAATTGTTGCGGTTGAATCGTTCCTAAATAGCACCGTTCCAGAAAAGGATGTACTGTCGCTTGTTGCCAAACTTGAGGATGGTTTTGTAGGAGTTGTTGGCAAGTTAAATTCATCTAAATTCTCAGAATTTCTTGAATCTTTATAATAACCAGGTATATCTCTCTATCTATTTAATAACCTGCGAGTTTCGTCGGCGGCGGCTTTCATCGCTTTTTCTGGACTGAGTCTGTTAGCGATCGCCGCACTGAGGTAACGTTGTAAAATGTCGGAAGCTTGGGCATACTGGGCGATAGGAGGGCGAAGGGCAGCGTTTTCGATAACTTCTAACAGTTGCGGATAGTGGGGATACTTAGCAACAACGGTCGGATCGTTAAAAAGAGACTTGAGGCTGGGAACTTTGCCCGTTGCTAGAATAAATTTGCGCTGAATTTCCTCGCTCGTTAGAAATTCGATAACTTTCCAAGCTTCATCGGGGTGTTGGCTGGTTTTGGCGATACCGAGTCCCCATCCCCCTTGACATGCCCCGCTATCGCGTCCTGGCGCATGCACCATGGGTTTGATGCCATACTTGCCGATAATTGCCGAACCTTCTTGGGCAGCTAGGCTAAAAACATAGGGCCAATTGCGCAAAAAAGCCGCTTTGCCATTTTGGAATAAGAGGCGGGTTTCTTCTTCGGTATAGGTGGTTGTGCCGGGTGGAGAAATACCTTTCTCAATAGTACTGCGTAAAAACTGAACAGCTTGTATGGCTTCCGGGCGATCGAGTCCTACTTCCAAAGTTTGCGGATCGACCCAAAATCCTCCATACCCTTTGAGAATTTCGACAAACATTGCCGATAAACCCTCATATTGTTTGCCTTGCCAGAGGTAGCCCCAATCGACCAATCCTTGCTGTTGTAGCGATCGAGAGATTTCAACCAGTTCTGCAAAGGTTTCGGGGGGTTCGTACCCGGCTTGTTCTAATAAATCTTTACGATAGTAAAGCATACCTGCATCGGAACGCAGGGGAATGCGATAGAGTTTTCCTTGATAGCGACCGCCATTGACATCCCCTTCGAGAAAGGCAGATAACTGTTCGGGAGAAAGTCTATCCGATAGATCCATCAGCCATCCCGCCGCCGCAAATTTCGATGCCCAGGTAACATCCATGAAAACGAGATCGTAGGGAGAATTTCCCAACAGAAATGAGGAAGTGTAGAGATCCTCACGCTGGTCGGCATCGTTGGGACCTTCAATAACTTCTATGCGAATGTTGGGGTGAGTTTGATGAAATTCTTCAACGGAAGGCTTCCACTCGGCGGCTTCGGGAGCGTGCATTAAAACCGAGACGGTGACGACTTGTTGAGTGAAAGCAGGGATTATCCAACCCAAGATCGCAACTAAAACGATCGCGAGCGACAGAAAACCATACAGGATCGTCGTTTTGGCTTTCACTCCCCTCGTGCGTTGGCTGACTCGCTTGCCTATAGTCATTTCGATCGCAACACAAAATTATACTTTCAAACTTCAACATTTAAATAACTTCTACTTCGTCTTCTCGAAAATGGGCTTTAAAGTTTTTTTCAAACTTAACTACAATCGGAAGGTTAGCGCTGACAGGTCTTCCCTGCCAATTAGTCACGATATCGATGATTTCTCCCTCCATGCCTTTGAGATCCAAGGGTTGGTTTTTACTTTTTGGGTAATGATAAACTACAACTGATTTAGTAACGCGAACGCGATCGCCAACTTTCATCTTTGGTTCTCTCTCTCTTACTAGATCGGCTTCATGGCCTAATCGAGCATTCATTTTTGAATAACCTTATTATTGTTGCATAGGAACGTCCCCTCTCGGATCGTAGAAAGGCGATATAGAAGAGACAGAAGACTCTCAATAGATCGGGTTTGCTTAAATCCTCTCACCCCAGATCTCGACGCAGCACTTTTCCGTTAGGTCCGACAATCATTCTCGGTAAAGTTTTGATGTCAACTATAGCGAGGGTTTTCATGTCGTAGGTAGTGTAGGCGGTCGATTCGGACTTGAGATTGACATCGACTACTGTTAGCGTCTTGCGAGGCGGAAGATTGCTATTCAATAACTTGCGAGGGCCGCTTCCGATTGCCCCTGCATGAAGCAACTCTAATTTGCCCTGCTTTCCGGGAAAATAGGCGTGATGGTGTCCGCTAATGTAGGTATGCACTCGATAGCTCTCCAGTAGAGAGCGCAAGCGCTCGGCATCGGCGAGATAATTCCCAGCTGTATCTCTGCCCGCTGCTACGGCATAGAGAGGCAGGTGACCGAGAGCGATTCGCATCCTAGCTTGCCTGGCCGCAGGACTGGCGAGGCTTTTTTGTGCCCAGGCGATTTGCTCTGGGGGGATGATATGAGTCGAAGCGTCCCAAACGAGATAAAAAATGCCGTTCTGCACAAAGGTGTAGTAGAAAGGATAGCCCGCGCGATCGACGAATTGCAAGCCCGGATGATGCTTGGGATCTCTCCAATAGGCAGCGGCTAACTGGCGATCGCGCGCGAAGATAAATTTTCCTTGCGCCAAGGCTCCCGAACCGTCGTGATTGCCAATGGTAAAACCCAAGGGAATGTTAGCTTTTCTCAGGGGAGCCGCCACGTGGCGGTCGAAAGCTTCCCACATAGCTTTGAGCTGAGATCCGCTGAGGGAGCGTTTTTGAGCGGCTACCATGTCGCCGCCGCATAGAACGAGATCGGGTTGCCAATCGGGAATGAGCGCGATCGCGCGATCGACTTCTGGTTCGTAACTCGTCGAGCCATAAGAACTATTGAGATCGCTGATGACAACGATGCGCGCGTCCCTCCGCACGGGAGCGGCTGACGGGTTCGGGACGGTCGGTTTTGCCGTCGTCTCCCAATTTGGGAGTGCTTGGCGAGCGCAGGTCGCAACTCCCAAACCGCCTACGGTTCCCGCGATAAATATTAAGAATTGGCGGCGTTTGTAGGTCATCGATCTTTTATCTGCTAAACTGTTAGCAAAACAAGAGTTTAAGTTAACAAAAATAAAATTAGCATTTCGGGGGAACATAATCTCTAGCAAGGAAAGTCCTTCAATTAGGACTATTCCAAAAAATAGATTATTAAATTTTCCTAAACAAGTTCTTTACTTTTTACTTTTAACGTAAAACACGGTTTCTATTGAATTGAGAGCTTCTTCTATGAGGGCAACAGCAGAACTTTCTCCTGGGACTCTAGTGGGCGATCGCTACCTGGTGCAACGAACATTAGGATATGGAAGTTGCGGTTGTACCTATCTAGTTTTCGACAACCAGAATTCGGCTCAGCTCCGCGTCCTGAAGGAATTTGCCCCAGCAGACAACAGAGAATCGGTCATACAAAAGTGTTACTCACTCTTCGAGCAAGAAGCACAAGTTCTGTGCAAGCTCAAGCATCCTCAAATCCCTCAATGTTTTGGCTTTTTTGAAGACCGAGGACGGTTGTTCCTCGTACAAGAGTATATCGATGGCAAGACTTATTGCGAACTACTCCAAGAACGTCTTGCCCTGGGAAAAGTTTTCTCGGAAGCCGAAGTACTGCAATGGCTTAAAGACCTACTGCCCGTTCTAGAGAACATCCACAGTCGTCGCATCATTCATCGAGACATTTCTCCAGATAACATCATGTTCCCAAACCAGGGAAACAAACCTGTATTGATCGACTTTGGGGTAGTCAAGCAGGTTATCACTCAGATAGGAAGTCAGATCGGGAGCGAAGAAACGGCTGCTTCAGTTCGGGGAACGATGGTAGGAAAGGCGGGCTATTCACCGCCGGAACAGCTGCGTCTCGGTCAATGCTATCCCAATAGCGATCTCTATTCTCTGGCGGTAACCGCTCTGGTGCTTCTGACAGGAAGACATCCGAGCGAACTATGCGACGGATACTCTCTCAAGTGGCAGTGGCGAAAATTTGTCAAGCTTCACCCTTCTCTCGGTCTGATTCTAGATAAGATGCTGGCAGAAATTCCCAAAGACCGCTTTCAATCTGCTAGCGAAGTCCTAATGGCTCTGTCAACTATTTTGCCGCACAGAAGCTCGCTCTCATCGATGCCTCCCCGTCCAGCCCAACCCCGTAGTTACTATCGCAACGAAGGAGAACGGACAGAGTTTGGGAGCGAAGACGATACTTTAATCGCTCATTCCTATCTCAAACCCCCTTCATCGGCAGCGAAAAGAAGTTTTCCTTCTCAGCAGCGCACGGTCATTCAAGAGCCAGGGACGAGCCTTCAAATCGACCGGGATACGAGCGTTCAAGCCAAAGCGAAAAGTAGGCTTCCCAGCCAACATCGGCGCAGAAAACGAACTTCCCAGCCAATTGGGAGAAGACAGTCGGTTGCCTCTTCCGTGCGCTGGCTGACCGCAGGCGTTTTAGTCGCGGGGTCGTTGATAGGAGGGTGGGCGATTGGCGAGCGATCTCCTAAAATCGCCTTTGTGTGCGAAGTTTTCAATAACTGTGCCAGCGATCGACCGTTGCCAAAAACTGCCAAAGGAGATGCCCAAGCGCAGAAGAAAGTAGCTGAAGCGTCTTCCTTCGAGGGCAAGAAGGAATTGCAAGAGATTAGCGATCGCCTCGGCGGCACTAGAGACTCATCGTTTGGAGCGCCTGAAGTACCTAGCGCCACCCCAGAGTCTACCTCGCAATCCCAACAAGAGTTCGCTAATTATCAAAGAGAGCTGACCGAAAAAGTGCGACGCCTCCAAAGCCAGATCTCCGAGCTAGTTTCGCGAAGAGGTGGGGAGCAAACGGAATCCTCGGTGAATGGGAACACAGAACAAAAAGTCGAGCGACAAACCAAAGCACCCGAAGAAAACTCCGAGAAAAAGGCAACTCAGTCTGAGGAGACCGCTTCCTCTCAAAGCAGACAAGCAGAACCGCTCGAAACCCCCCTTCTCGAACGATCTGATTCGATTCCTTTAAAAGACGAACCAACTCCCGCCGCTCGAGAAACCCCGGCACCAGAACAATCCCCTGCGGATGTTGTTGCCAACTCCAACTCTAGCGAGTCGGAACCGAAACCACAAGCTCAAATTAATTTGAGCGCTGCCCAAAAAAACGAGGTTGTTCTGCCAGAAACAAAACCCCCGGCGGCATCTGAACAACCAACTCCCGCTCCGAAAAAAACTAACCCACCGGCTGAAACTTTTAAGCCCGGTTACTGGCAACCTGCCGCTAGGATCGACCCGCAACGACCTTTTCAAGTTAAATTGATCAACCAGACAGGCGAGCAGATTGAATACGCCTTGACGACCAATGAATTTTCGCCGAGACAGTTAGCATCCAGGGAAAGCGCTACTTTAACCCGCGTTCCCCTCGATGCTAACCTTTTGATTAATCCCATTGCATCGCCAAGCAATGGCGAGTTCGCTAGTAGCTTGAAGTTTGATGTAGCCGCTTCTAACAATCTGCTAACCGTTACGATTTTACCGGGCGAGCGCGAGCGGGCGGGGGACAGCACGGTTAACGTGCATCGAACTGGCGCTATCTATATCTTCTAGCTAAGAGCTGGACTTCGCAACTGCCGATTTGGGCTGGCGGTTGCGCCACCAAGCCAAGAGAGTACTGGCGATAAAGATACTCGAATACGCGCCCGCGATAAAACCTACAATCAACGCTAGGGCAAAATATTTGAGCGTTTCTCCCCCCAGGAAAAAAATAGCGACTAGGGGGAGTAACGTCGTCAGGGTCGTGTTGATCGATCGCCCTAACGTTTGATTGACGGCATTATCAACCGTTTCGTTAATCGAGAGATCGGGGAACTGAACCAGATTGTCCCGAATGCGATCGTAGATGACTACCGTATCGTTAACCGAGAAACCGATGATAGTCAACAGCGACACCAAAAACAAGCTATCGACTTCTATGCCTGCGACCAAACCCAAAATAGAAAAAATACCAGCCGTAACCAAGACGTCGTGGAATAGGGCTATGAACGCAAAAAAAGCGTAGTCAAATTGGAAACGGACGCTTAGATAGACGAGAATGCCGAAGAAGGAAACAATTAACGCCAGCATCCCCGACACAAACAACTCCCGACCGATGGTTGGACCAACTGTATCGAGTTGAGTCTTTTGGGGATCGAATTTGCCAATTTGTTGGTTAAGGCTGGTTTCTAACTGGGTTCGTTGGTCTACATTGAGGGTTTTGCTGCGGATCGACAAACCATAGTTTTCGATAACTTGGATGCTGCTATCTCCCAAATCTTGCTCGGAGAGAATGGCTCGAACTTTGGCACTGTCAATCAGGCGATCGCAGTTTCCCGCTACGGAGCAATCGAGTTCGAGTTGCAACCGAGTACCGCCCACAAAATCCAAGCCGGGACGCAGCGGGGCTTGAAATTGTGAAAAGGAAATGACCATGGCAACGACACCAGCCAAAATTACCAGTAAAGATATCGTCCACCAGATGCGTTGCTGTTTGATAGCGCTAAATTTCATTATCATTCGTCATTGATTATTTCTGATTTCTGACTTCTGAGTTCATCTCATCCCTTCAACGAGACAGGTAAGTTGGGACAAAAGAGTTCTGGTTTTTGTCGAATCCCTGGAAATCCCAACACCAATAGCAACATGAAAGTCCGACTGCAAGTCAGCGCAGTGAACATACTGACCCCTACGCCGATGCCCAGCGTAACGGCAAAACCCCTGACTAAACCCGAACCCAGCCAAGCTAGCGCCCCGCAAGCAATTAATGTAGTAACGTTACTATCCAAAATACTAGAAAAAGCTCGATAAAAACCGGCTTCAACGGCGCGATAGAGGGTGTTGCCAGCGCGGAGTTCTTCTCTGGTGCGCTCAAAAATGAGTACGTTAGCATCCACTGCCATACCGATACTGAGGATAAATCCCGCGATTCCAGGTAAGGTTAAGGTTACTCCCACCAAAGCAAAACAAGCTAGCGTTAGCAACGCATAGATAAGCAAGGCTAAATCGGCAATGAGTCCGGGAAGTCGATAGTAAACTCCCATAAAAATTAACACCAAGATCAAGCCAGCCATTCCGGCATAGATACTGCGACGGATGCTGTCTTGTCCTAGCGTTGCACCGACAGTGCGGTTTTCTACCACTTCTACTGGGAAAGGAAGCGAACCGCCGCGAAGCTGGACGGCTAGTTCGTTAGCCGTTTCAACGGTAAAGTTGCCCGTAATCACGGCATTGCCACCAGTAATCCCCGTTGTGGCAAATTTCACGTCAACAATCGGAGCGCTGATAAGATCGTTATCGAGGAAAATTCCAATACTGCGCCGCGTTCCTGCTAAGTTCTTAGTCAGTTCGGCAAATTTGTTGGCTCCTTCGCTATCAAAGCTAATAGCCACTTCCCAGGCACTGCCTTGAGTAGAACTCGGATAAGCGTTTTTAAGATTTTTTCCGGTTAAACCGACCGATTCAAAGAGTGGTGCGATCGCTGCGTTAGATTTCTTGATAGATTCATTTAATTCAGCAATTCTTTGAGCATTTCCTTGAGGATTTTTTCTGAGCTGGGTGAGTTCTGTTTCTAACTGCCGTTTAATAGCATACTCGGCATTAAACTGAGCTTCCGTTCCCTTTTTCTGCGCTCGAAATTCTAGCTGTGCCGTACCGCCTAAAATCCGTTCGGCTTGTTGAGAGTCGGTTACGCCCGGTAACTGTACTAAAATCTTATTGGCGCCGACAGTTTGGATGAGAGGTTCTGAAACGCCTAGCGCATTAATACGGTTTTCAATGACCGTTTTAACGGCTGTCAAATCTTCTGGTTTAATCTCTTTGGCTTCCTTGGTGGTTTGTACCTGAATCGTTAGTTGCGCGCCGCCTCTAAGATCCAAGCCAAGCTGAGGGGGAATCAATATTATAGTCGCGATCGCGCCGACGATTAGCGCCAAAATTAAGGCAATTTTCCAACTTTGTTTTTGCATATTCGCTATTAATAGTTAGTTATTAGTAGTTAGTTGTTGGTTGTGCGGATCGATAACGACTAACCAACAACTAATAACTAATCATCAAACCTTCAAGGCCAGCATGTTCTTCACGGCTTCAACAATTTGGGGAGGTTGGACGATAGTGAGTCTCTCTAGGGTGCCATTATAAGGCGTGGGAATATCTTGAGACGATAGTCGGACAACTGGCGCGTCTAACTCATCAAACAGTTGCTCGTTGATTAGTGCAATTAATTCTGCCGCAATTCCCCCCGTCTTCATACATTCTTCGACGATAATAACTCGGTGAGTTTTGCGAATCGAGTTGCTAATCGTCTCCATGTCGAAGGGTTTAAGAGAAATCAAGTCGATAATTTCGGGGTCGCAACCTTCTTTTTCCAACTGTTTCAATGCCTGCAAGCAATGGTGACGCATCCGCGAGTAGGTCAGAATTGTTACATCTTTGCCAGGACGAACGATTTCTGCTTTATCTAGCGGGACTAAATACTCCCTATCGGGTAAATATTCTTTCAGGTTATAAAGCAAGACGTGCTCGAAGAAAAGTACGGGATTGTCGTCGCGAATCGCCGACTTGAGCAATCCTTTAGCGTTATAAGGGGTCGAGCAGGCAACGATTTTTAAGCCTGGAACGGCGTGAAAATAGGCTTCGAGACGCTGGGAATGTTCTGCCCCTAATTGTCTGCCTACGCCGCCAGGACCGCGAATCACCATCGGAATTTTAAAATTTCCGCCGGAGGTGTAGCGCAGCATTCCCGCATTATTAGCAATTTGGTTGAAGGCGAGGAGCAAAAACCCCATATTCATTCCTTCAATAATCGGTCGCAACCCAGTCATGGCTGCGCCTACTGCTAATCCGGTAAAACTATTTTCTGCGATGGGCGTATCGAGAACCCTTAGCTCGCCATATTTCTGATATAAATCTTTGGTAACTTTGTAAGACCCGCCATAGTGTCCTACATCTTCCCCAAGAACAAATACCCGTTGGTCGCGAGCCATTTCCTCATCTATAGCTTGGCGCAGCGCATTAAAAAGTAATGTTTCTGCCATAGTTTTTACCAATTACAGCACAAGTAATCCTAACATTAGGATAGTTATTTATCGAGCCAACGACTAGCGACTTTGTATCTCATTTGCGATCGCGTCTATAGCCCTCTTCTGTCATTCCTGGAAAACATTTATCACAAGGATAACCGAGATGTCCTTTGACGTAAGCGTTTTGGCGATTAATTTTAATTGTTGAAATCAAAACATAGTTTGATCGCCAAAACGCTTATCAGATCGGAGTTTAAAAGATCTCGCTGCCCTAAAGTGACAGAAGAGGGATAGGCTGGCTCGTTCGCGAGAAATAGAGCAGCTCTATTGTTGCCGACATTTTCTCGCGCCTGCTAAGGACAACCATCCCAAGATTAGCAAGGCTGTAGTTGTTGCTGGTTCCGGCACTGTAACTCCGCCATTAATGTAAAACTGGGTTCGCTGCCAAACCTTCGCTCCAACTTTTTGTCCCATAATCTGGCTTTGGATATTTCCATCGCTAAAGTGAATTCCTCCATAAAGACGAGACATACCAGCTTCTTCGGCAGCCTCAGTAAACGTCGCCCAAGAAAGAGTAACCGTATCATTTGGCGTTATCCCAGGTTCAAATCGAGATGTCCCCGGATAAAACGTTACCGATGCCCCAAACGCATCGCTTCCAGTAAATAATTTGAGAATTTCAGCCGATGCCGAACTAAAAGCACTGTGTCCGGACGTGTATTCGGCAAACGGAGGCGAAGGATGGCTCCCTGGAGTCTGGTAAGTTATAAACTCGGTGGCTGGCATGGTGACAGTTCCTTTTCCCGCACCTCCCCATGCCTCGATGCAAAACGTACCAGTGCCATCGTCAGTACCAATCAATCCCAATCTACCTAACTCGCGAATTGCTCTGACGGGACGAGTATAATCATAAAATCCTTTTGCCTCCCAAGTGGCAATTCCCGCATCCATAACGGCATTGCCAAGGGCAAAGAACATCTGAATATCATCATCGAGAGTATGATTTCTTTGTTGGGAAACCAGTTGACCGAAGTACATCCAATGACCGGGAGGAAAAGGCGTTCCGGCTGGATCTTCCCAAAATTCGGCAATCAGTTTTTGCTTGTCGGTGAGATTGGCACTGATATCGATTAGTTCTTGTGCTTGTTGGATAAATCCAGGATTGATAATCGTCCCAATAAGGGAGCGATCTATATTCACTTGCGAACCATCTTGAAGCGTGATGGTTTTAGCTGCCAAATCGACCGTCGCTCCCTCGACTAATAGAAACGGTTCTGGGGCAGGAGGTCGAAACTCATTCCCCGAAGCAAGAGCAAAAGGAATTACTTCACCCCAATGAGGCGTAAGGTATTGTTGCAAAGGCGCACTTGCCTCATCGCTTATGTATTCTGGCGTCCATCTTTCGATGTCGATAACGTTCTCTGGTCTGTTGTTGATGGGTGAATACCCGCTCGTATCTACATAGCCTCCCAATTGGTTAGATCCATCGTAGCGTCTCAACTGCATGAGAGCATCTGCCATGACATTACCAATTCCCACTGCTGTTGTCGTGTCGGTAGTGAGATTGTTGGGGTCGAAACCCAGATTCGACATACGTGCATTGAGAGAATCGATGCGATTGGGAAACAGTTCGGCAAGCACTCGATAAGCGGCATAGCTAATAGCTGTTTCTTTATTTGCAAGCGTGTTTTCGCTGCCGGGGCGTTGTAGGTTATCGCCCAGTTGAGTGCTGATGGGCGTGAGTTCATAAGCCGACCAAGCATCGTACATGGCGGTTCCCAGAATGCCGTAGGCGCGGGAAGCCCCTGTCGGACCTATTTTAGGATTATATTTGACTGCCTCTAGCGCTTCGCTCACCCAGCTATTGGCTAGGGTAGCGGCGTTCGCAGGTAGGTCGATCGCGCTCCCTGCAATGGCTAGTCCAACAGACAAGAGAAATGAAAAACGAGATTTATCCATCCGACGAGAAAGCCGAGTTGATAGAGAGATTGGGTTCATAAATCGAGTCAGTAGCTAGAGCCTTAAAATGAGCTATCCCGCGTTTTACTCACGGTTTGAAAGATGGTAATGACACAAGGAAGCTATTTCCTATCGGCAAAATTATGGATAGTACCAACAATTTTTTGTCAAAAAATATGAAAGTTTTTTCAAAAAAAGGTACTAGAAAATTTCAGGATTAAGCCGCTCAAAAGAGATTTATTAATCCTTTCTAAATCTCTACAAGAATTAAAAACTGCCCATTACAGCAGAAATAATCTGGAGAATTAAAAGCTTGCTCCTGTTGTTGGATTAGATTTAGAAAAAATTTAATTTGATTAATTCTTTAATAACACTCTTAAAAAAAGCCGTCTACGTTTTTGAAAGAAGTTCATCAAAACTTCAAAATAAACTCGGTAAAATCGAGGGAAATTTAAAATTTATATGAAGCGAGGGATTCCGTTAATGTTGATTAAATACCCTGAGAAAAAGGCGAGGGGTAGAGCAATTCGCCCTACCCCTTTGCTACGGGGAATTATGACAGCCAGAAATTTATTGACTTTGCTTGTGATGACAAACTTCAATTACCGTATGTACGTTTCCCCGTGGGTTAAAATCCCCTTTAATTTTAGCTTCTAGTGGATCGCAAGCAGCCACAAAGTCATCTAAAATTTGATTGACCGCTTCTTCGTGGGAAATATAGCGATCGCGGTAGCTATTAATATACAGTTTCAGAGCTTTTAACTCCACGACCTTTTCATCCGGACAATAGGTAATATAAATCGTGGCAAAATCGGGATAGCCAGAAAAGGGACATTTACAAGTAAACTCTGGCAAAGTAATGTGAATATCGTAACGGCGACCGATACGGGGATTTGGGAAAGTAATTAACTCTCCTTGTGCGATCGCGCGTTCTCCGTATTTCATTTCTGGTTTTTCTCGTTCGGGTGCTTGCATTTTACCATTCTCATCAACCTACCTAGG
This sequence comes from Hydrococcus rivularis NIES-593, assembly GCF_001904635.1. Lineage (GTDB taxonomy): Bacteria > Cyanobacteriota > Cyanobacteriia > Cyanobacteriales > Microcystaceae > Hydrococcus > Hydrococcus rivularis. The sequence continues at coordinate 440,137 of NZ_MRCB01000001.1, read as the reverse complement.
GGAGCGATCGCCCTTAAAAAGCTATCCGCTCTCGCATAGGGATAGTGTCTCATTTAGCGACACGGGATGCGAGAGCGGTCTAGTGGGTCTTCTGGTTGAAACCTGACTGCCGGAAGGAACGCCAGCAGCAGTTTAAACAGGTTAAACTGACTGCTAGAGAACAGCCCCGGCACGCAGCCGGCTATTATCAACCAGGAGACCCATGATTTTACTACTTTCTACCATGGGCATCACCTCCTTTGTTGCCTGAACGGTTTATGTCTCAAAGACGACATCTGTCATCCTAACCTATTTTCTTTGTGAAAAGCAAGGCAGCGGGCAAGAAATCGTTGAGCAATTGCTTGCTGGGTGCCGAAATGCAAATGAATATAGGAGGCATGAACTTGTTGAAATCGCCATCCTTCTAGAAAAACCGGACTGTTTACCCAACAGCCTCTAGTTTCAAATAGTGGTGGTTGAGGCTGGGAAGTTAGTTGAGAGCGATGAAATTCGTGTCCCCAAACAGTTTCTTTAGCCCTAAAGAGTAAACTGTTGTCTAGAGCAGTTGCTTGGCGGTATCCAAGGGTTAGATGTTTTCCCATTGCGGCATTTGCAGGCAAAATCCCGACCATAGACCAAGTTTGTTCGTTAAAGTCTACTAGCTTTTCGCACAGATACATCAAACCGCCGCACTCGGCATAGGTTGGCATTCCCGATAAAACGGCTTGACGAACGGCTTCGCGTGCCGAGTGATTTTCAGCAAGCTCTCTAGCAAAGACTTCAGGAAACCCGCCACCAAAGTAGAGTCCGCAAGCTGCTTCAGGCGGTTTTGCGTCTTCCAGAGGACTCCAAGGAATAAGTTCAGCGCCGAGTTTTTCTAATAGGTCGAGATTATCTTGATAATAAAAATTAAAGGCGCGATCGCGGGCAATAGCGATTTTAATCGGAGACGGGGGGACTGGGGGACTGGGGGACTGGGGGACTGGGGGACTCGGTGAAGAATAGACTTTTAGTAAAGGTAGCAATCGTTCCCAATCGAAACTATTGTGAGCTAAGTGTGCTAAGCGATCGAAAAGGGTTTCTAAGTGGTTTAGTTCTGCGCTTGGAATTAAGCCGAGGTGTCTGTCTGGGATAGCAATCTCGTCTTGGCGGTGCAAAATTCCTAGAATTGGAATTTTGACAGGTTCTAGGGCATTTTTGAGTAAAGTTAAGTGGCGATCGCTCCCAACCCGATTTAAAATTATGCCAGCAAGGTTGATTCTGGGATCGAGCGAACGATAGCCGTGGACGATGGCAGCAACCGAACCCGACAAGCGACTACAATCAATGACTAATACAACGGGTAACTCTAGCAGTCGGGCGATATGAGCAGTACTAGCAAAATCTGTTATTTGTCCTTTGTTTTCACCAGATGATGCAACGCCGTCAAATAATCCCATGACTCCTTCTACTAACGCATAGCCCATACCTTGGCAATGGGAAGCAAAACAGGATCGCACATAAGCTTCGGAAGTCAGGATCGGATCTAGATTGCGACAAGGGCGATCCGTGACCGAGGTATGAAACATGGGATCGATGTAATCCGGACCGATTTTAAAAGACTGCACCTTGCTTTTTTGACGAGACAAAAATGAAAGCATCGCCAGGGTGACGGTTGTCTTTCCTACCCCACTACGTTCGCCCGCAATAACTAAGCTCATTTCAATTTTTTTAAGTTAAGAATTTCTCTTAAAATTTAACAGTAAACATGAATTATACAAATTTTGATAGATTACATAAAACATTGCGCCTAAAGCAGTGATATCCATGTTGAAATAAAATTCCCAGGAAAATCAAAAGAAATAAATAAAAGGATTTTATTCGCTTGATTTAAATTTTGGATGGTTAGTCGAGCGATTAATCTTCCGGATTGCAGCTTATTTCTAATAAAAAGTCATCGGGATCGTAAAAATAGATTCCTCAAAGGATGAAGTCGGCGATCGCGTGGCGGGTTTGGATGTGGGAGCCGATGATTATGTGATTAACCCCTTTAGCATCGAGGAATTACTGGCTAGAATTCGCGCTCATCTACGCCGTACTCAAGAAAAAGAAGAAGATGTCTTACAATTTGAAGACTTGAGTTTAAATCGCCGCACCCGCGAGGTTTATCGGAGCAAACGCGCCATCGATCTAACCGCCAAGGAGTTCGATCTACTGGAGTATCTTCTGAGTCATCCCCGACAGGTACTTACCAAAGACATGATTCTAGAGCGCGTCTGGGGATACGACTTTATGGACGATTCTAAATTATTGAAGTTTATATCCCCTACCTGCGCCTAAAATTAGAAGAAAACAACGAAAAGCGTTTGATTCATACGGTACGCGGTGTTGGTTATGCCTTACGAAAGTAGAAATTGAGAGATTTGTCTGGGGCGATCGCACAACTGACGGTCTTCTTGTTTTAGACTGGCATTGGTTTTGAGATAATCTTTTACCCAGTTGCAACCCCTCTCTAATAGTTGGTCTGGCGTAAAATTCGCATCCACATTCGAGAGAATTACTTCGCCAACCGAATCGGTAGAAGCTAATACTCGACCGTCTCGATTAAAACTCAAGCTTTTTACACCTGCCATGTGACCGCCAAAGGATTGTATTCTCTCTCCTTTAAGGTTCCATAGCTTGATCGTCATATCCTCGCCTGCCGAAGCAATTAGTTTACCATCGGGACTGAATGCGATCGCATTAACTGCACCCTCATGACAAATAAAAGTCAGCAATTCTCGTCCTTGCAAATCCCAAAGTTTTACTGACCCATCTTTGCTAGCTGTAGCAATGGTCTGTCCGTCGGGGCTAAATTTTACCATCATAACGCCAGCTTGATGACCTTTCAATGCGAACAATTCTTTCCCTTGACGATTCCAAAGTTTCGCCGTACCATCTTCGCTAGCCGTCGCGATCGTCATTCCGTCAGGACTAAACGCTATACTCCACAAACCTGCTTGATGACCTTTGAACGTTACCAGTTCCTTGCCTGCCAGATTCCACAATTTAGCGGTTGTATCCCAACTAGCACTGGCAATAGTTTGACTGTCAGGGCTAAAACTTACACTTCTAACATCTGCTTGATGACCCTGCATTGTAGCCAGTTCTTGACCCACTAAATTCCATAGCTTAACGGTTCTGTCTTGACTGGCAGTAGCAATTTTCTGTCCGTCTGGACTAAATTGTAGATTTCTGATGAGTTCTTGATGACCGTTGAGAGCAACAATTTCTTTTCCTTGGCGACTCCACAGTTTTGCCATCATATATTTCCCCGTCGTGCCGAAAATCTCGCCGTTGGGACTGAAACTAATGCTTTCTGTTGCGGCATCGCCAATATTAATACTTCCAGCATTGGTCTTCGCAAAACTCCACAGTCTAACCGTTCCATCCTCGCTACTGCTAGCGAGGGTTTGTCCATCAGGGCTGAAACTGACACCCCAGACGTTATCGGTATGTCCCGACAGCGTTTGTAATAATTGACCTTGACGGTTCCACAGTCGAACGCTTCGATCCCAACTCGCTGTGGCAACAATTTGACCGTCGCGGCTAAAAATAGCACTGGCAACCGTATCGCCGTGTCTTTGCAGGGTTGCTAGTTCTTCTCCCTTTAAATTCCACAGTTTCGCCGTCTTATCTCGACTGGAAGTAACAATCGTTTGACCGTCGCGACTAAAATTGATGTACATTAACCACGATAGATGCCCTCGTAATGTTAGCAATTCTTTGCCATCGGTACTCCAAACCTTTGCCGTGCCATCCCGACTGGCAGTAGCGATTATCCCCCCTTCGCCCCCCTTACTAAGGGGGGTTGGGGGGATTGGACTAAAACTAATAGCAACCACAGGCGCATTATGAGTTTGAAACGATTTTATCTGTTGACCTGCTAAATTCCAAAGTCGCATCCTACCGTGCCACTCCATTGCCGCCACCGTTTTTCCGTCGGGACTCCAAGCGACGCAGGCAACCCAATCCTGGAAACCCGATAAAGTCATTAGTTCTTTGCCATCGGCAACGCGCCAGATTTTGACGGTTTTATCGCGACTGGCACTGGCAAGCATCGTTCCATCGGGACTGTAATTAATACTCCAAACGGCATCGCTATGACCTCGCAGGGTATGCAATAACTTGCCATCGCGTCCCCAAATTTTGACCGTTTTATCCCAACTCGAACTCGCTAAAGTTTCACCGTCGGGACTAAATTGAACTCGCGTGACAATATCCCCATGACCAACTAAACGATTGCTTTCTCGCACCCAGTAAAGGGACTGTTGAAGAGATTTTTCGACTCGCATTTGTAGGTCTGTGTCTGCATTCTGCCAACCGATTTGTTTAAGCTTAATCCCCGCCTTCAAGCTTTGGAGTAAGGCATCGAAGGGTTGTTCGGATTCAATGGCGACTTCTGAGGCGATGGTCATAGCATTTACTTCGCTAAGAGCAACTCGGCGCTTTTGATAAGACGTTTGCCACGCCAGCAATCCTGACAGTCCCAGAAGGGCAACGGACCCCAAAGAAAGCAGAGAAACCAATCGCAATCCTTTACGAATAGTCTGTTTAGCTTGTTGTTCGGCTTCGGTGAGAATTTGATTTGCCTGTTGGGAAGCAGCTAACTCGCTTTGCACTTCTCGTTTGTCGTATTCCTCGCTGGCAGCTAAGAAACGATAATCTTGGTTGCTCAAACTCTTTCCTTTTGCCCAAACTTGAGCTTCTTTTAGCGTTTCTCCTCGCAAAAGAAAGGTTTCATCTTGGTAGCCAGAATCCACCCAGGCATTAAGAAATTGAGCGTAGGGTCGAATCTTCTGGAACTGTTTTTCAACCCATTCGAGATTAAATACTCCCTCGTAAATGCGGTTGTAAACTTTCAACTTTCCCTGTTGTTTGACGACTAATCCCGATAGGAGCAATTCGATTTGTTCGGGGGAATCATCCGCCGAGACGTTTCCAGTTTGTAAGATTTGCTGATAGAGTCCGAGTAATCGGCTAGCGCGTTGTTCGTTAACCAGAATGCGATCGCGTATCGTTCTTAAATGCGGTGGTTCGTCCTGTGCTGCCCAATTCTCAATAATATAAGTCCGAACGAGATCTGCAATACTATTCTTAAACTTGACATTTTTTCCCCCACTCTCCCCATCTCCCTCTCTCCCTCTCATCTCTTTTCCCTGCTGTACGACTAACTGACACAGCTTTTGCGTCAGAAATGGTTGTCCTCCCGTCCAAGATAAAATCTCTTCCATCGCTGTTGTGGGATTGTCTGTAACGCCGATTAATCCTTGCGCTAGCGGTTCTACTTCACAAGTGCGGAAACCATTTAATTGTATTGCTCGACCGATATTAAAAGGCGTTCGCGTTTTGTCGGCAATCAAATCGGAAGGCGTTGTTACTCCTAGTAGAGCAAAGGTGAGGCGTTTTTGTTCGTGACAAGCTCGAATTAAGGCAAAAAAGTCATCGGTATTAAAAGGTAAGCTGAGAGTGCTATCGATCTCGTCAAAAAAAATTGCGATCGCATGGGGAATTAACTCTGGTAAAGTAGCTTTCAGTAACTCGCCCAATCGTGCTACAGGCGATAGATCCTGTCTTTCGGCTAACCAATTACGGATATGAATTTGACTGGAAAGATTAAAAGTCCTTACCAGTCGCATGATGATATCGGCGTACCATTGTTCCGGCGTAATACCTCGGTTGCCAATCCCCGACAGATCAACCGTCGCGCAAGCAATGCCGTCCTCTTGCAATCGTTTCGCGACTTGTACTCGCAAGCTAGATTTTCCCATCTGACGACAGTTGAAGACATAACAAAACTCCCCTGCTTTCAAGGCGCGATAGAGTTCTTCATCTGCTTGTCGCATGACGTAACTAGGAGCATCGACTCTCAAGCGACCGCCGACTTGATATTCGTAGAATGAGAGCATATTTTGCATGGCTAGACCTGCCTTTCTATTTTCAGGCGATCTCCCTTCGCTAAGATGGTATTTTTTATAAATAATGTTTAATTACCAAACTGTCGATACAGAAAAGTTAAGGATTTGAGACGCGATCGCACTTAACTTTTGAAAGACTTTTGCTGTAGAACTGGGTTTTGGCTTCAGAAATTCTTGGCGGTATGAGTCATCGAATCGAACTCAAACCGTTGGGAATAGTCTGTAACCCCATAAAGATTAAATGAGATTGTCGGTTCGCAACCCAAAGGCTCGACGCTGTGAATGGTATCGGGTAGAAAGCCAATAATATCTCCAGGCACGAAAATTCTTTCGCTAACTAACTCGATTCGATTAGGATATTCTAGAGTAGGCGATCGCCGCCAAAACCGATGCTTTTCTTCTCCGTTAATAAGAGCAACAATTCCCCAAGTGGCATGGTTGTGAATCGGCGAAATATTTCCTGGCAGCCAAGCTACCATTTGTACTGTCAGGGGAAAGTCGCAATCCTCATAAAGAAAATGCACCGACCAACCAGGAGCGTTCGGGGGATCGACAAATTGCATTTGCAGCCAATAGGAGCTAGTGAGAAGCTTTCGCACTCTGGGCGCGATCGCGCGAATGCGATCGCGATCGTCTGCTACAGTATCGAGAATGTCCTCTAGTTCCGTGAGAAATCGGTAGAGACGATAAGGCTTTTGGGGTAGTTCGAGTTCGTCTAGAGGAAGCGCAACGCAGTCGCCATTGCCATTTACTAGCCAATCTTCACTCATATCTGCGAACTCTTCATCACAATAGGACCCGTAGGACGAGAAGAATTCGGATCTTTTTCTAGCGTTACGATTAACCCTCTAAATTGAGGATGATAAAATTCTGCGTACATTTGAGAAGTAAAGGGAAGTTGAGAGGTAAAGTCTCCCCAAGAATAAGGCTTAACCTCACCGCAGGGTAACTTTCTACTATCAATTACCGTCCAGAGCAAATAAACGTATCCTGGGGGAGGAGCAGGTAGATTGCGAACGACCATTACCGCTTTTTCTCGGTCGGGATTCATCATAATACTGCCTGAAGCTGTATTAGTTGCGTTGACTCCCTTGAAGGTAAATAGGCGAGTTCCTGATTCTTGAAGCAAAGTATTGACAGCTTGAGACTGACTGAGTTCTTGGCGCAAACGCTGGTTATCTGCCGTAAGAACGCTCAAATTCTGACGCAAGCGGTAGTAATCGAACCCTAAAACAGCAACAAACAAAGCCGCCAAACTGCCAGCGACTCTTCCCCATCGCATCCGAGATCGTTTTGCTGCGGTAGGTTTATCGCTCGAAATTTCAGCCTTGGCGAGGATGGCTGGTAATAGATGAGTTGGTGTTTCTACCTCGGTAAAACCATCGAGGACTTGTCGCAAGACTTCTTGTAAGTCATCGACTTCTTTGACGAGTTCGGGATTGTTAGCAAGTAATTGCTGAAACTCTTCAGCTTCTTCAGGGGTGAGGTCATCGACGACAAAACCTGCCGCGAGGGATTTGATGCGATCGCGTTCTGGAGATTCATTCATAGGTTACTGCACTGGAATCTAAGAGAATTTGTTTGAGTTTCAGCAACCCCTGACGGGTGCAAGTTTTGAGTGTCCCTAGAGGAAGATCGAGTTTTCGGGCAATTTCCGCCTGAGTGAGTCCTCCATCGTAAGCCATCTCGATCGCTCTTCGCTGCTTGTCTGGGAGTTGGGAGAGAGCATCGCGAAGGCGTTTTTGACGCTCTGCTAGGGTAGCTTGCTCGACTGGCGTAGGATAAGATGTTTCTTGAGTCATGGTTTGTCCCCATCGTTCGAGGAGTTTTAGCTGTCGGTTGCGAGAACGAAGTTTATCGAGCGATCGAGATCGGGTCATACTAACGAGATAGCGCACGAAATAGCGACAATCGGGATATCTAGACGCATTGCGCCACAATGCCAGAAAAACATCTTGAGTCAAGTCTTCTGCTTCTTGAGAGTTTCCCAGGATTTTGAGCGCTAATCCATAGACGAGCCGACCGTAACGATTGAAGAGAACATTTAACGCATAGGAATTTCCCTTTTTGAGCGCATCAAACAACGCTTCATCTGTTAAAGACGAAGGTTCGGTTGGGTTGGATTTGGGTAGTTGAGGCTCCATGCTTTCTCAAGAAGCCGATAATTTCCAAGTTAGCAAGAAACTTTTTTCCACAATCTCCCTCCTGTAGCAGCATCAACTATTCTCTATCTATATGACGCTTGGCGCAGCGAATTGGATTGGGTTTTTTTCTACAAAAAATTAACACAGAGCGAATGGGAATAGAGCATCAATACTTGATGTTAAAACGATCGCGTCAATAACTTTTCAGATGATTTAAATCCAAAACGTCTTAGCGATCGTCATGAAAGATAGACACGACAAAATTCAAGGAGATCGCTATGCACAGACCTTCCAATTTATTGCTCAAGCTATGTTTAAGTAGCCTAGTCTTTTCTGTATCGCTCGTTGCGATCGCCTCAGTAAAAACTTCTGCCACTGCGATCGTATCCTCTAGAATTGAAGTCGCTCAAGCCAATCCTTGCGCTTCGGCTAATCCTTGCGCTTCAGCCAATCCCTGTGCTGGTAAACTCGGTTCCGTCGGCGGTACCCTATCGAGAGAACTACAGGGAAAACCCGTCGTAGTTGATATCTATGCCAGTTGGTGTCCGGCTTGCAAGAATATCGCACCTACTTTATCGCAACTGAAACAACAATATGGCGATCGCGTTCATTTTGTCGTCCTCGACGTAAGCGATAAATCTGCTTCACAGCAGTCGGAAAGCAAAGCTAGCCAGTTGGGACTTGCTGAGTTTTTTGCGGCGAACAAATCCAAAACAGGAACGGTGACGATTATCGATCCAGCTACAGGCAACATCTTAGCGCAACACAAAAACAATCCCGACTTGTCAGCTTACACTAGCGTCCTCAATACCGAACTCGCTAAAAAGTAGTTTTTAGTACGCGATCGCAACAATCCAGATCGATGCTGCTCTGGCTCAAATCTAGCTTGCATCCGAGCAGCATTTCTAGAAACGCAGAATTCCCGAAAATTTGGAGAATCTTGATGAAAATCGTCCGCAAACCCGACGAAAAAATTGCTACGGGTAAAATTTCTCGACGACAAAAACAGTGGTTGTTTTTTGGTGGTTTCGTACTGCTAGGATTAGCGATCGCCTTAATCTTTGCCGAACCCATCTCCAAGAAAATCGAATACTCGATCTCGGTAGTGGAAAACAGCTATCAGCAATGGTTGGACAAACAGGATACGACTAATCCGCTAGTGCTTTTTCCTCTAGCCTTTATTGGCGGACTGATTGCCAGTATTTCCCCCTGTATCTTGGCAATGCTACCCGTTAACTTAAGCTACATCGGCACGCGCAATATTAAATCTCGTCGAGATGCTTTTGTTAAGGCAAGTTTGTTTGTACTCGGTACGATAACTATCCTCAGTCTCTTTGGTTTGGTTTCCTCGTTTGCCGGAGTGGTTATGGTCGAATACCGAGGCTATATTAACCTCATCGTCGGCGCGATCGTTTTAGTAATGGGTTTGAGCCTGTTGGGAATTGTCAAAATCCCTTTACCTCAAGTTAATGTCAATACCTCTGGTTTGAGTCCCTATGGAGTCGGCGTAACCTTTGCACTGGTGAGTTCTCCTTGTGCGAGTCCGGTTTTATTTGCGGTACTGGCGGCGGCGGCAACTGGATCTCAAATCATGGGAGTGCTAACAATGGTCAGTTATGCTCTCGGCTACACGATTGTCATTTTTCTCACAAGCCTAATGGCGGGACTGGCAAAGCAAACCAAACTTTTGCTGAACTACTCGGAGTGGATTGTCCGCATTGGCAGCATAGCTCTACTCCTAGCAGGGGGATATTATCTGGTTGTTGGTATGCTTTGGTTTTTCTAAGTCAATTCAAATTTCATCGCCTTTTTAGGAGACAAAAAATGCAAGAAACTTATTACTTAAATGAAACCTTTTATACTGGCAAAGCAGCTTGGCAGATACTGATGCAAAGTTCGGATAAACTGATTATTGTCAAGTTCGTTGCGCAGCACTGTGGTTCCTGTATTACTCTCAAGCCTGTGCTGGAGGGGTTGGCAACCGAATATGTCGATCGCCTGCACTTAGTTGAAATCGATATAGTTGAAGAAACTGAAATGGCGATAGAACTGGGGATTAGAAATGCTCCGACTGTAGTACTGTTTAAACAAAAGCAAGAACTGGCTCGAATTGCAGGACTGAAGCCGAAAAAGCAATATCTGGAAATGGTGCAGCAGGCACTCTAAATGTTAGGATCGGCTTCCGCACAGGCTATCTATCAGCAGAGACTAAATGCTCTGAGCAAGGCGATCGCGTTCCTTAAATTACTTTAATTTACCTGAATGGTGGTGTTTTGAGGTTTTTATGGGAGCGATCGCGCTTGATTTCCGAATTTATCCTGTAAAGCTTCAATGCGATCGAGAATTTCAACAAATTCTTGACCAAAAGGGGTTAAGCGGTACTCAACGCGGGGTGGAACTTCTGGATAACTTAATTTCTCTACAATTCCGAACTGAATCAGTCTCATTAAACACTCATTCAATACTTTTGTACTCAACCCTTTTTCAGTTTTCACCAATGCGCTAGGGCGAATTGTCCCACAACGAATTTGCGCGAGAATATGGATCGTCCACTTGCACCCAAGACAATCCTCAAATATAGCGATTAGGTCAGATGGATAGTTAGAAAAAATTTTTGAGTCTGCGTTCGCTGACGATTTCATATTTGCAACTAAAAAGTACCTACCTTACCAAAAAGTATTGTCTTGAAGTTGAGTTAGAAGTCCTTTATCTTAACCTACATCAGCGATCGCTAGGAGTGCAAAAAATACAAATGTTTCCAATTCACGATGAAACTACTGCACCAGAGGCTTCTAAACCACTGCTGGAGCAAGCAAAAAAGAACCTCGGTACGATTCCGAATTTGGAGAAGGTAATGGCTGAATCTCCCGCGCTGCTTGAGGGATACGTTCGCCTCTGGGAGCTATTTGATACTACGTCATTATCACTTATCGAACGTCAGGTTGTTTATCAAACAGCCAATTTTGAGAACCAATGTGAATATTGTGTTCCTTGGCACACGAAGCTTTCACAGCTTGCTGGTATGCCTCCCAATGAGATTGAGGCGTTAAGGCGCGGAGCAGAATTATCAGACCCAAAGCTTGAAGCATTGCGGCGATTCACGCAGTCTTTAATCTTGAATCGAGGAAAGATAGTAGAAGCCGAATTAAAGGCATTTTTCAGAGCAGGCTATTGTGCCCAGCAAGCTCTTGAAGTAATCTTGGGAATTGCAGTTAAGACAATGAGCAACTATACAAACTCCATTGCTGGCACACCTCTGGACAAAGCAGTCGAGAAGCTGACATGGAAAAAGCCTATTATTTCAATGAAAACAAACACAGAACTTTTGGGAGAGCGAAGCGGCTGCCAGCAACTTTAAACTTGACCCCAGCGAATCCCTTCAGTCCGGTGCAATGCAATTGTGAGGTGGCACTTTCTATTTTCTTCAGCAGAAGAAAACCCACCTCAACGATCGTTACTTGAGATTCCACATCTGTCTTTTAATCAACCATTCCCCTGATGCCTCTTGGTGGAGAAGCCAGGTCTTTGTTAATTTGAATGAATTCGTTGTCCCATCAGCGTAGGCTATAGCAGTCCCGTCAACTTGCGCGATTCCGTATATCCATCGCTCGTCGATCCGCAGAGCATCAATGGGTTGAGATTGGATACTCCATTTCGCCACATCATAGTCCTTTTGTTCGCTCTTTGCAATCTCGTCCGGTCCATGCTCAGGCTCTGAACCCGGTGGAATCCGAATTGCGTCTGCGGCAAATAGCTGACCATAGGCTACTGAATCGTTGGCGTTAACGGCTGCCTGATACTTCTCGCACATTCCCTTAAGAACCTCGTTCGCATCAATCATAGTTCGTGTCTCCTTGGTTAGTTTGCTTTCTCCTTTTGCATGGGAGGCAAGCAGTATTGATATAACCGAAACAGCCAGCCAGAACAACTATCCCCTATTAAGATGATATCGAGAATAAGAATTTAACTTTTAAAGATTGCAGCTAAACTTTTGAAAAATTTAAACAATTTAATTGACTGTAAAACTCTCCAGTTTCATAAGATAAATTGCACAATAACTTTTCCAGACTTTGCTCTGGATTTCCCAGATTTACGGCAATTTTGAGTAGATAGAAAGCGAGATTATGATCTTTAATATTTTCCGTGCTATATCTAATATTCTTTTGTCCGATCGCGCTAATTAACCTCATCCAAAAGTTATACATCGAGTTGTCTAAAGCTTGCGGTTGAGTATACGTGTAACCGTTTTCTTCTCCTAGCACGATCTTTGAGCCAAAATGATGATAGCCACCTTGTAATCTGGTCAAAATGGTTCCTGGGGGCAAAAGTGGAACGACATCTTCATGATTAATAATGCGAAGCAACGGAAGATGCTGACACATTTGAGCGCCTTTTCGGTCGGTTACTTTTGGCTGACCGAAGGTAATACATTTTTCGAGTTGATAGCCATCTTCTTTGAGGAACATCATCAGAATAACTGCGATCGCGCCTCCTAAACTATGTCCGGCAATTCGAGTTTTATACTCTTTGTTTAGGTGTGGCAAAATGGCTTTATAAACATCATCAGCAGCGATATAAAACCCCGTATGAAGGTCGATATTGACGCGACGATCCATAAAGTTTTTGTTGAAGGAACGTTGCATATAGCGAAAATTAAGCAACCAGTTTCTTAAATTACTCGAACCTCGAACGGCAATCCATTGAGTTTGAGTTAGATCGTCCACTTCAACGATGACATTTACTTCCGATCGCCGCACTTCGCGAATAATTAATTTAGATGGATTGGGTACTCTCCATCCTAATGTTTCAGTAATATCCCATCCGATTTGACTGATAGTATAAGCTAGCTGCGATCGCAAGCCATATTCTAAGATTTCTTTGAAATTAATAGCTGTCATTTTTGCTCCTGTTAGAATTAAATTATTTTGCATTAATCTATATTCTTTTTATAGGATTTTTAAGAAGAAATTTCGATACAGAAAAGTTAGGATTTTATCGATGAGATCGACTTAACTTTTCAGCCTTAATTCTTGCGATCGCATAGATAAAACATAAAAGAAGCCCGCGCGGGCGGGCATTACTTGTTGAGGCAATTAAGCTTGATGCAAGAGACTTTAAACCACAGTGCTAGTAAGATTTAAAAGTTGCTGTTCGGCTGCATTGAGATTGCCTCGGACGTTGACGAAATCTTCGTTACTCAAATTAATCAGTAAATCTTGCTGACCGCGAACGAAGCTGATTTGTCCGCCAACTTGTAGATACTCGCTAAAGTCGAAGGTATCTCCTGCTTGGAAACCTCGAATGCGATCGAGATCTTGCTGTCCGTCTTGGAAAATCTCGCCGCCAAAGCGGAAAGTATCGCCTCCGCCGCCACCCCGTAGAATGTCGCTCCCCGCACCGCCATCGAGCCAGTCATCACCGCCATTGCCGCGCAAAACGTCATTACCTAAACCGCCAGCAAGATAGTCTTTCCCGTTACCGCCGATGAGGGTGTCGTTTCCGTCGCCGCCGTAAACCAAACCGTTGACCGTTCCACCGCGACCGTCAAAGAGATCGTTACCAGCACTCAGCAAGACATCTCCGTTAATCGTTCCTTGGTTGCGAACCCGCACGAATCCTTCAGCTTCGCTAGCATCGATCGCGAGTTTTCCGTCAGGAATAGCACCGCCATCAATCGTGCCACGGTTGATAATCCAACCATTAAGTTGAGTGCGGTCTTCAATCAAGACAGTTGCCCCATTTTCTGCGGCAAAAGTGCCGTAGTTTTCGATATTGCCATTGAAAACGGATGTTTCTGCACCCGACGCGCCAACCCAATAGAGACGCACCGCAGAAGCTTGGTTAGTATTGTTATCGGGCGCACCATCGGGCAAACCGCGTCCCTGTACCAATCCTCGGTTAACCACCGAACCATTGACTTCAGCACCCAACTCTAAGGAGATAGCATCGCCATTTAAGCCTTCTCCAACATCGATAACGCCAGTAGAACGGTTTTCAATAAAGATATTGCGAGCCGTTACATCGCCGTAAACCGTTCCGTTACGAGGATCTGCCGAACCTGTAATCAATCCCTCGTTAATCAGCGTTACTTCATCGCCACCGATATTAACAGAACGACTGCTACTGGTGATAATGCCATCTTCAGTGTTGCGAAGTACGCCATTAACTTGACCGCCATTAGCGAAGTTAACCCCATCTCGTCCGCCGTTAATCGTGCCACTGTTAACGATTTCTCCTGTCAGTTGGCTGCCATTTGCCAAGAGAATACCCGTTCCGTTGGCAAGGTTATCGCTAATAATCGTGCCGCTATTGATAATGTCGCCATTAAGTTGCGTGCGGTTTTCTATCAATACGGCTGCGCCATTTTCCGCCGCAAAAGTGCCATAGTTTTCGATATTGCCTTTAAAAACGGACGTTTCTGCACCCGAAGCGCCAACCCAGTAGAGGCGCACCGCAGAAGCTTGGTTGGTATTATTATCGGGCGCACCATCGGGCAAACCGCGTCCCTGCACCAATCCTCGGTTAACCACCGAACCATTGACTTCAGCACCCAACTCTAAGGAGATAGCATCGCCATTTAAGCCTTCTCCAACATCGATAACGCCAGTAGAACGGTTTTCAATAAAGATATTGCGAGCCGTTACATCGCCGTAAACCGTTCCGTTACGAGGATCTGCCGAACCTGTAATCAATCCCTCGTTAATAAGTACCCCGCCAACACCGCCAATATTGACAGCGCGACTGCCACTGGTAATCGTGCCAGTATTGAAGATACGAGCAGAGGCGGTATCGCCATTAGCAATGTTAATGCCATTGAAACCGCCATTGATTAAGCCATCATTATTAATGACAGTACCAATTCCTTCAACTTGAATGGCTGTATTAGTTGGATCTGCACTAACAATCTCGCCGCTATCTTTGACATCAATTTGATTGAGTGTATTTTGAGTGAGGACGGCGGGTTGAGTTGCATCTGTCTCTAGACGACCTGCGACTTTTAAAGATTCGCCAAATTCATCTAAGATTACGCCTTCAGTTACGGTTTGTCCGGCAGGAATGTTAATAGTAGTCATGAGATTTTTCTCCAATTGCTTAGTTTTGTACGATTAATGGTTAATTTTTTCCGAGCTAGTTACGCAGAAACATCAATTGTCTGACTGATTTTGCGTCTAGTCCTTGGACTGCTTGGGAATTTTTTGTTGCTTGAATTCCTGCAATAGAAATTAACAAGATTAGAGTCAACCAAACTCCCAAGGATATTATTTGTCTGACAAAAATTGACTCTTCCTCTTCGAGAGGTTTTTGGTTCGCTTTGAGGAATTCTTCTTGGAAAATCTGACTCCAATTGCTTGAACTTATCATCCAAAAGTAATTCCAACTAGGGGCGGACTTCTCGCGATCGCAAAATTTGGGTTTTGGCATAATTATCCCCTCCAATAATTTCGGGATTAATTTGCTTTCCGACGCAAACGATACCCTGCTAAAAAGGTTGCGCCAAAAACTAGCAAACCTGCACTAATACCTGGTTCTGGTACGCTGACTTTTTCGATTTTGATTCGAGCTATCTGATAGTCTGGGGCTGTAAAATCAGCATTAGTAAATAATCCATTAGCTGAATCTAAAACGCCGCCAGTCCCGCGCGGACGAAAACCTGGGTGACGTTGAATCGTTCCGTTTTCTTCAACTCCCTGAGCGATTTGTGGCAAGGTAAAGGGAACATTGGCTAAACTTTCGTCATTGACTTCCGTTCCTGCATCCCAAACTTGATTGCCGGAAATAATAAAATCTGCCCCTAGAAAATTCCCTTCGCTATCAAAAATTTCAAGAGGATTTTCATCGGCAATGAAGGCATCATTGCTGGGAAAAAACATGGCAGCATAACTGAAGAAGTGATTTTGAGCTAAATTGCCATTGAGATTAATAAGAGTTGAATTAGATTGACCGGGGAAAAGTCCAAAAAAAGGATTTTCTTCGGAAGAAAGAATGTCTTGCGTTCCTTCATTGCTATTAGCAAATAAGCCTGAAATTGTATTTTCTAGCGGAATGATGAAATTATTAACATCGATACCGAGATTTTCAAAACCTGGAAGACGATTTTCTAACCCTGTATATCCATCTTCGGCAACGTGTTCGATTCCAGTTGAAGCAGTAGCACCAGGATCGAAGGTATTAAAGCTACCATCGTGAAAACCAAACCAAACTGGAGTCACTAAAGCGCCTTGTTGGGGTGCTATATTCTCAATGGTTAACTTTAAGGTGACAGCTTTGGCTACCGATGGTATTGCGATTGTTGATGCGATCGCGCAGGTTGTTGCTATAATTCCCTTAAATTTCATCTATTTTTCTCCTATTAGAATATTCGATTAAGCGATCGCTGTTTTTAACTCAGTCTTACCTGCTTGGTTATGCTTGGTTAAAATTATCTTTTTTGAATAGGAAATACCGCGATATTTTAGTTGAATATTTGTTTGACGTAGAATCGATTGAGGTTTAGGATTTTCGATTTGATAAGTAATGCCGCGATATTTTACGGTTATTTCATTTTTAAGAATGGGTGAAGAGATGGCTTGCAACTCATACTGACAACCGCGATAGGAAAGTTTCATAATTTTGGCTCCGTTTATCTCTTTTGTTTGCTAATCCTTTTATAAGGCTTTTGAAAATTAGAATCGATACAGAAAAGTTAGGGAGTTAGCAGGAAGAGAAACTTAACTTTTCGAGAGTTGGAAGTGTGAAGTTAAGATAGGCAAAAAACTGAAGACGCGATCGCAGCTTATCAAAAACAAAAAAAGTTAAGGAGTTAGAACAACAATAACTCTTTAACGTTTAATTTTTTATTCCGAACTTTTGTTTAGTTAAAAACCACCAACAAAGATATCAGCAGCACTCAGAATAATCAGAGAACCTGACGGGAAGACAATCGAGGTAATTTGCTGTTGCGCGGCAGCGCCAGTCCCATCAACATCGAAAAACAGTCGGACAGGTTATGCACTTTGATAACTTAACTTTTAGGAAGATACGATGCGATCGCAAAAATACTGCCGATATAACTCGCAACTGGGAACGACAAGATCGCCTTGCAAATTAACTAATCCCATGCTGTGTAACTTAAATTTTAAATTTTGTTCTAATTCAACAGGAGTGGAAGCTTTAATAACGCGATCGCAAGCGGATGCCAATTGAGGATGTTCTTGCAAATGGCTTAAATGGCGATGTAAATGATTGCTGTAAATCCCTGCATCTGTCGCTGCCGTTTGCATTAATTGTTCGAGTGTCAGATCTCGTCGCGCGAGATGATATAGTGCCTGTTGGACAAGATAAGGATGTCCTGCCAGAAGTTGCATTAGTTGAGACAGTTCGCCTTCAGATAAGTTAAGTTGATAGCGTTTAGATAAATCGAGAACTTGTTCGTTACTAAAAGGATGCAATTCGATCGCCAATCCTACATTAAACGGCGATTGATTGATATCGAGAGGAATATAAACTTCTGTAGAATGAACGATAATCAGCCGCAGGTTTTGCCAGAGGGGATTGCCGCTTTCTCCGTAAGCTGCTTCTTCGTACCAAGATCGCAACAGCGAAAAGAAATCATCGGCAATCTCTGGATGTAAAAATACCTCGTCAACGCCATCGAGTGCTAGAACTAAAGGTGCATTAAGTTCTTGCAGCAAACAGTCTTCAAAATACGTCGTACAATTACTTTTAGAGCCAAAAGTATCGCTCCAATAATCGTCTACTTGTTGGGATAGTTGTAACTTACGAGCAATGGAAGCACAAAACCAGCGCAAAAAGCGATCTAAATCGCTAAAAATGGCTTTATCTGCTCTTTGGAGGCTTAAGGGAACAGTATAGACTCGATCTGAAATCTGTTGTCTGGCGCGATCGAGTATTCTGACCATTAAGGAAGTCTTACCCATTTGAGTCGGTGCTTTAATGCGAATGAGCGCACCCGATCTGATAATCTCTTGATAGCAGCGCGATTCAACGGTCGGACGTTCTATATAAAAAGCCGATTTAAGGGGAATTAATCCTACTGGCGACTTTAATTCTACAACCTGAGAACTGTCGATTGGCGATCGAATACATACTACTCGAGCAGCTTGCTGGGCCAGCACTGCCATTAAATTTGTTTTACTAACCTTTTCTCCAAGACTTAAGGAAAGTAACTGCCACAGCTTAGGCCCGACATCATGCTTGATATACTCAGGAGCATAGCCAATCTCGTCTGCGATCTGGTCGTATCTTTTTCCTTGCAAGGCTCCCTGAAAAACGGCGACTTCAATATTTCTTAGATGCCGAGAAGTTTTGGCAAAAACGGCTGCATCTGCTACTCTAAGTGCGATTTCAAAGGATATGGGTTGTTCTTCCCCTATGTCTTTCATTTGTCTGCGCTAACTTTGTTAAAAAGTTAACTTAATTATCTTATGTCTACTGCCCGAACGGCTATATCAGTCGCCGAACTCACTGCCTATATTCGAGACCTTTTAGAAGGCGATCGCTTGCTGCAACAGATTGTAGTGGCAGGCGAAGTTTCCAGCCTTCACGAACATTCTAGGGGATTGTTTTTTACCCTCTGCGATCCCCATGAGGATGCTGCGATCCAATGCGTCGTCTGGAATTCTTTGCGATCGCGACTGGCACGACAACCGCAGCGAGGAGAATTATTAATCGTTCTAGGCAGTCTTCGTCTCTATCCGAAACGAGGAGAATATCGACTGACGGTTTTTCAAGCAGTAGCCATCGGCGAGGGATTGCAAGCATTGCAGTATCAACAATTGCGATCGCGCCTACAAGCTGAAGGATTGTTCGATCTCGAAAGAAAACGTCCCCTTCCCCCCTATCCGCAAACTATTGCCGTAGTCACTTCTCCTACTGCTGCTGCTTGGGGAGATATTCAACGCACTCTTGCACGGCGCTATCCTGGATTGCATATTCTTCTCTCCCCTGCAACCGTTCAAGGAATAGACGCGCCCGATTCTATCGTCGAGGCAATCGAAAAAGTGAATCGAGATGGTCGCGCTGAAGTATTGATTCTAGCAAGAGGTGGCGGTGCAGTGGAAGATTTATCTTGTTTTAATGATGAAAGAGTGGCGAGGGCGATCGCTCAAAGTAAAATCCCCATTATTACAGGAATCGGTCATCAACGAGACGAGTCATTAGCTGATTTAGTTGCCGATTTTAGCGCTCATACCCCAACAGCTGCCGCAGAAACAGCAGTTCCTTTATATTCTCAACTGGTTATCGAACACCAACAACGAGTCACAGCGCTAATTGAAGTATGTCAGCGGCGAATTGACCTAGAATCGAAACGTTTGGAACAATTGGAAACTCGTCTAAAACGCTTCCCCTCGACTTCTCCACAGCTACTACAAGCTACTGCACGCTGCCAGTTATTGAAACAAAAATTAATGGCTCTCGACCCGCGAGCAGTTTTACAAAGAGGCTATGCGGTAGTAAGAGAAGAAAATGATACTATTGTGCGCTCTAGTTCTAATTTAGCTACGGAGCAAACGTTAAAAATTCAGTTAGGTCGAGGAGTTATTAAAGTAAAAATTACTGAAATTCTACAATGAATAGCGATCGCAAAAATAATCAAAATTGGAAGTATGAGGAAACCGTAGCCCAAGTTGAGAAAATTATCGAGCAGATCGAATCGGGTTCGCTGCCCCTAGAAGAAGTTTTTGAGAAGTTCGCGATCGCGATCGAACGTCTGCGCGAATGCGAATCTTTTTTAGCAATTGGGAAAGAGAGAATGAATTTATTAATAGAAACGTTAGAAAAAGAAGAAGATATTGAATTTTAAGATAATACCAATTTTCAGGTTTTCGCGATCGACATTCTTCACCCCTCTCCCTATTTGGGAGAGGGGTTGGGGGTGAGGGCGATCGACTATCTGTGTCATTAATGAATGAAAAATGGTATAAGTCACTAGGTAGGCATAATTAATACTTTTTATAGTCATCTAATAATTCCATTGAATTTTGTCAATTCATCTGTCGTCTTATTATTTCAAATTCTGATTTCCTCAAGAACTTCCCGAATCAAATCCGACGGAACCCGGTCGGTTATTGTCACCTTCCCTATTTGAGTGGGAAGAATAAATCGAACCTTACCTGCTTTTACTTTTTTATCAGTTTGCAACGTTTCAATAACAGCTTCGCTATTCAAATCAGTAGGAATTTTTGTCGGCAAACCTGCTTTTTGAATTAAATGATTTTGGCGGATTTCTTCCTCCTGAGTCCACATCTGTAATTTAGTCGCAATTCTTCCGGCGGCAACCATTCCTATTGCTACTGCTTCGCCGTGATTAATGACGCTATATCCAGTCAAACTTTCGATCGCATGACCGATAGTATGACCGTAGTTTAAAATCGCTCTCAATCCGGCTTCTTTTTCATCCTTGCCAACGACATTGGCTTTCGCTTGGCAAGAACGAGTTAGAATGATTTGTAATAATTCTTCGCTCAAATAAGCAATATCATCTAAACGATCTGCTCCTTCTAATTTAGCGAATAAATCTCCATCCCAGATAACGCCATATTTGATGACTTCTGCCATCCCAGCACGAAATTCTCTCACGGGTAAAGTTTTTAAAACTTGGGGATCGATTAATACTAGACGAGGTTGATAAAATGCACCAATGAGATTTTTTCCTTTGGGATGATTGACACCCGTTTTACCCCCAATAGAGGCATCAACCATTGACAGTAACGAGGTAGGAACTTGCACGAAATTAATCCCCCGCAACCAGGTAGCCGCCGCAAAACCCGTCATATCGCCAATTACGCCGCCTCCTAAAGCCAACATGGTAGAGGAACGTTCCAGGTAATTTTCTAAGGCGGTATCGTAGATTTGGGCGATTGAATCTAAGGTTTTATTGACTTCGCCTTCGGGGATCGAGTGAGTAAAGACATCAAAACCAGAATCTTTGAGAGAAGTTAAGGCTATTTCACCATAATGGCTAAAAATATCTGGATTGGAGACAAGCAAAATTTTTTTTCCTAAATTAAGCTTGTTGATATAGCTACCCAGTTGAGTGAGACTACCAGGCGCGATCGCAATTTCATAAGAGTTTTCGGGTAACTTAACCGCAATGACAGAAAGCATGAAGAATAAGAACTGGGAAAATGCAGTGAGAATAGGGGTATCTCTCAAGAGTACAATAGCAAAGAACAAATGTTTAGTAAGTGTTTAAAGGAAAAATGTCGATGTTTGCAGTCATCTCCTACATAGCCATCCTATTGCTATTTACTGCGATCGCTCTGGGACTGTACTTTGGATTCCGTAGCATTAAACTAATTTAAGCAGCGAACCGTTATCAGTTATCAGCGATGCGAAATAACTGATAACTGGTAACTGATAACTGGTACTTACTCCAGTCCCATCTGACCCCAAAAACCCGAAATAATGCGAGTGCCATCTTTGAGGATGTGAATTTCTATTTGGTCGGATGCCCAAGTAATTTTGTCTTGGAAGGCGGGATTGAAGACGCGAACTTTTTGATTGCTAGAGGATACAGGCGATTCGGGAGAGTGAATGGCTAGAGATTCAATATACGGACCATCGATTAAAATATCTAGCTGTTCTAATAACTCTGACGAACCTGGCGGGGCAGATTTGGATTGCAGTTGTTCTAAAGTAAAGCCACTAAACGACATGACATTTAATCGCGCCGCTTTGACTCGCTTAGCTAACTCTGCCAAGGCAGGCGCTTGCCAAAAAGGTTCGCCACCGGAAAAAGTAACGCCCGTGTTGCGAGGATTGCTGAGGATTTTTTGAGCGAGTTCTTCGACTGAGATGAGTTGATTGATTTCAAATGACCAAGAAGAGGGATTAAAACATCCAGGACATTCTCGCGGGCATCCTTGCACCCAAACTACAGCACGACAACCAGGTCCGTTGACTTCTGATTCATCAACATAGCCCATAATGTTCAAGTAACCTGGGGGAATTTTTTGTAGTGCCGATAAAATTTTCGCGGTTACGTTAGTCATTGTTATTCATTATGAGTGAATTCTAAGCGCGATCGCGTTCTATCTCTAACTATCATGTTAGTTGAACGGCTCGATTGACGAGCGATTTAGTCAATATATTTTTAAAATCGGCTCGATGATTGGCTCAAAATTACAATAAACACTTTTCGATGGTTGCAACTACGGATTGCGATAGTGCCCTGAGTGCATATCCTCCTTCGAGTCCGAAGAGAATGCGGCGAGTAATTTTTAATAGGTAATCGGTAAACGAACCATAATCTTTTGGTTGCAAAGCTATCTCAGCTAAAGGATCGTCGGAATTGGCATCGTAACCCGCACTCACGATTAAAATATTTGGCTGGAAATCGCTGAGGAAAGGAACGACTAAATTTTCAAAGGCGGGTTGATAACTCTCAAACGTACTCCCTGGTGCCATAGGAATATTGAGGACGTTATTATGCTTGCCGCGATCGCTTGCCCTCCCCGTTCCAGGATAGCAAGGAGATTGATGGAGCGAGCAATAAATAATATTGGGATTAGTTTCGACAATTGCTTCAGTGCCATTGCCGTGATGCACGTCCCAGTCTAAGATTGCCACCCGATTTACCCCTGGTTGTTCTAAGGCATAATAAGCTGCGATCGCAGCATTAGAAAACAGACAAAATCCCATTCCTCTTTCTCTTTCTGCATGATGTCCTGGCGGACGCGCCAAGACAAAAGCGGGGTTATTGGTTGCCAGTACCTTATCGACTCCATCTAACCAAGCGCTGACGGCTAATAAGGCCAGATCGTAGCTGCGAGGGCAAACGGGAGTATCGAGATCCAACAACCCTCCGCCGCTTTCTGCAATCTGGCGTACTTTATCTATGTAGGCGCGAGTATGTACCTTTTGGATGTATGGCATGACATCCCTATTCGGTACGGGAGTTGGCAATTGCCAGTCCAGTTTATTCGCCCAGGTAACTGTTTTTAGGGCTTCTACAATTGCTGTCAAGCGTTCCGATCTTTCTGGATGATAGCGTCCTGTATCGTGAGCAAGAAATTCGTCCGAGTAAATAACTGGAAACATGGTCTGGAAAATGTTGATAAAGTTACGAGAGGCTAGCAGAAGAGATCAACCTTTCGATTGCTCGTTCCATTCGCTGAAAATGCGACCCTTGCCAATAAATTTGGCTACAACCCGTGCAGCAATGAAATTCTTCAATTTCTCTGCTTATTCGCGAGGGAACCAAGTCTACAATTGACGCTTTATCAATTGGTTTGATATTACCATTACAACGCATGCATCTTTGAAATGGCTTGATAGCATCAAACAAGTTAAAATGTCGCAACACTTCGACAACTTGCTTTTCTGGGTTGGTTTCCCTTACATAGTAACCGTAGGTTACTAGATTTCTCATTAATACTCCTTTATCGCGAGTTAAAAGAATCCTATCTTCTAGTGCCGAAATTTGAGCGAGTTCGGCATCTTCATAGTCATTGCGATAGAGAGTATCAAAACCCAGCATCCGTAACAATGACGCTAGTTTTCCTAAATGAACATCTAACACAAAGCGTGCAACTTCGGGTAAAGGCGGCTGAAGTCTAATGCCTGACGGAATTTCAGGAGAGGCGGAGATAGGATAGACAGTAATGCGATCGCCATCTTGAAGACTATAAGAAAATTCTACCGCAACTCCATTGGCAACAATGGCATAAACTTCTGGGTGGGGAACGCCTAATGCTTCGATGGTGTCTTTAATCGACGGGCGTTCTTTAAACTCATGAGTAAAACTTACTCCTTTTCTGTGTGGCGGAAGGAAATGATTGAGTTCGGCTTGAAAGCAAAAAATTGCTCGTGCCATAAGGCAAAACAAGGTTTTGGATGCCAGCAATACTATTGTATTGATTTTACTGATAAGCTGCTAGTTCTCTGATTTTTCTAGTTTTATTCCATCGCTTGGTAGGAAATTGACCCCAGATCTATGTTATTTAAGCGGTTCCTATGGGAATACTTGAAAGAACTAGAACTGTAAGGAGTAAAAATGAAAGCATCGGAAACTAGCCTGCGTAACTTGCTAGAAGGAGGTAAACAATTTCAGATTCCACTTTTTCAACGTCCATATGCTTGGGAAAGGAAAAACTGGGAAACTTTATGGGAAGATATACTGAGTCTCTACAATGGTGAAGTTGAAGGTTCATATTTTCTTGGTCCAATTGTAACTCAAGCAATACCTGGAACGGCAGATGGCATATCTCCATTTGTTGTGATTGATGGACAACAACGTCTTATAACCCTTACTATTCTTTTAGCAACACTAAGAGATCATTTGATTAAGCAGAAGAACGATTCACTAGCAGATGAGCTATATGAATTGTACTTAATTAATAAGTTTAAACAAAGCAATGATTCTTATAAAGTTCTACCAACTCAAGACGATCGGGATACCTATAAAAAGATAATTTCTAAAGAAGATACAAGTGAATTAGAAGGAAAAAGCAAAGTATCTGAAGCTTATGTTTTTTTTGATAATCAAATCCAGAAATGGTACTCTGAAAGAGAAACCAATTTAGAACTAGCAAAGTTAAAAATAGTTATATTAGAAAATTTAAGGCTAGTCAATATAACTTCGGAAGATGAAGATAATCCGTATCTAATATTTGAAAGCCTAAATCATAAAGGGCAGGCTTTAACTCAGGCAGATTTAGTACGAAACTATATTTTCATGAAGCTGCCTGCTGAAAAAAGAGAAAAAATATATCAAAATGAATGGTTGCCTTTTCAAGAAAAATTTAAAGCTGACATGAAAGAAGATGAATATGTAGAAGAACTAACTAAGGCATTCTGGTTTTATTTACGCAAAGATGGAAAAGGAGTTAGTCAAAAAGAAGTTTATAAAGCTATTAAAAAACGTTGTGACAATTCAGAAAAAGGAATTGAGTATGAAATCAAAGAGATTGTTAGATTTACCAACTACTATCAACGTCTTAACTTCAATCATAGAGAACCAGAGCCAAGGCTAAATACTTGGTTTAAGCGATTGCTTCGTTTAAAGTTTAATACTTGTCACATATTTTTATTAAACGTTTATCATGAGTACGAGGCAAAACTCTTATCTATCCAAGATTTTGAGAATATTCTTCTATATTTAGAATCCTATTTTGTGCGTCGCCTATTCGCAGGAGTTTCTACACAGGTTTTAGGTAATGTATTCAACAATTTGTATCAAGAGGTAAAAGATTCAAAGAATTTAGTAAATGATTTACGTGAAGTTCTAATGAGCTATGAAGGGAAGAAAGTTTGGCCTAATGATGATGATTTTCGCAAAGGAATAGTCAATAAAAGTATTTACAGTTCTGGTTCAATCGATCGAGTAAAACTTATTTTAGAAAGATTAGAGAATTTTCAAAGTAAAGAACTCGTCGATCCTCAACCTCTTAATATTGAACATATTATGCCTCAAAAATTAACTCGTGAATGGAAAACATTGTTAGGAACTAATTGTGATAGTATACAAAAGCAATATCTTCATACGTTAGGGAATCTAACCTTGACAGGCTATAATTCCGAACTATCAAATAAATCATTTGCTGAAAAGAAATCAATTTACCAAAAATCTAACTTGTCGCTAAATAAATCTTTTAAAGATGTAGAGACTTGGAACGTAGGAACTATTCAAAAACGTGCCGAGTATTTAGCTGACATAGCAATTAAAGTTTGGCCCCGATAAAAAAACGATCGGTAAGTGTGCGATCGCATCTTGATTTCTAGAAAGATAATCGCACTGCTCCATAACCGCTTTAACTAAGGCGCTGACGAATCCATAGGGCAAAGAGGGGAAGCGCTAGGCGATAGTCTAATTCTGACCCATAGATCAAACCTTTATGTTGTAACCCCGCGATCGCACCTTGGAGACTTCCCCCGCGACAGAGGCAATGCTTGCTAATGTAATCTCGACTCTGCGGTTTATCGGTAGGATCGAGCGCCAAACTTTCTAATAGTTGTGCCTGAGAAGGAGGAAGCAGCACCAGCAAGGATTCAAAGGTGGTCGATAAATCCGCGAGTAATGCTTGAATGGCTTGTTCGATTTCTGCATTGCCAATTAGTTTCTGGCTGACGCGCACGGCACGCAAGCGCCCTATTAAGGCTGTCGCATCGGCAATATGTCCCTGTACCGCATCCAAAAAAGTGTCCAAAGCTTGCGATCGCGGATCGAAGGCTAACCCTTCTTGGTTTAAAACTTCCTGTGCCCAAGCCGCCACTACTTCATTAGCGACTGGGGTTAGCTGAATAATTTCTAAGTTCTTGCCAATCGCTTCGGTTGGATGGCTGGTTTCTGCGATCGTTGCTACTAGCACGTAACTTACTGCTGTCTGGCGTTTAATTTCCTCTCTAAGTAAGGTTTCCCATTCTCCCTGGCGATCCCAAGCACGAATGTGGGAAAATCCATACAAGATGAGAACAACCCGTTTATCCAAGGAAGTGGCGAGGCGGTGGGGAAGGCAGAGCAAGCTTTTAAATGCCTGCCAAAGCTGCTCTACAGTCTCGCTTTGCCGCAGCTTGATGCTTTTACCGTCTTCTTTAAGGCTAAAAAGATCCTTTTCTTCTTCTACCCATTTGTGCAATAGGGCGATCGACTCTGGACTCTTACATCCTTGACTGATGCCTTCGCACAGCAGTTGCACGAACCGTTTGCTATCGGTAGCGCGAATACAGTCTACTTCTATCATTTTTGCCCCAACAGCGGCAGCAGCACGCCTTACCAGCGTTCGTCGTCCGCTACCGGGCACCCCTGCAATTAAGACATCTCTATCTAATGCGAGTGCCTGGGTAATTTGCTGGAACTGCACCTGTCGCCCAAATAAGTCTAGTGGTGCGGAGATGTTGGAGATCGTCACGCTTGTTTCTGTTTGTAGATCGCTCGGTGATATTACCATTTTCCTGGCTAATGCCAACCATAAAACTATCTAATCGTGTCAATCGATTTATTAAGGAATTATTAATCTCGATTGCTAGCACTATTTAATAGTGCTATTAAATTATAAATAAGCTTTTTTGTTTATAGATTTATGGTGACACTATCAAAATCGAGAGTTCCTTCCCAAGAGACGGTCATTTGGCATCATCTTGATATTGATAAAGCAATTAGCCTGCTTGATAGTGACCCAGAATGGGGGTTAAATGCAGAGGAAGTCAAGCAAAGACTAGCGCAATATGGCGCAAACGAACTGCAAGGGCGAAAAGGTAAGCCCTGGTGGTTAAAGTTCTTGCTGCAATTCAACCAACCCCTGCTGTATATCTTGCTGGGGGCAGGAGCAACCAAGGCAATTTTGGGAGAATGGGTGAATGCAGGGGTAATTTGGGGTGTCACCACCACCAATGCGCTA
Organism: Hydrococcus rivularis NIES-593; assembly: GCF_001904635.1. Classification (GTDB taxonomy): domain Bacteria; phylum Cyanobacteriota; class Cyanobacteriia; order Cyanobacteriales; family Microcystaceae; genus Hydrococcus; species Hydrococcus rivularis. The sequence continues at coordinate 412,738 of NZ_MRCB01000001.1, read as the reverse complement.
CTGAGTTTTATTCAGGAGTCTAAAGCAGAAGGAGCGATCGCAGCTTTAGCCTCTTCAGTACAAACCGAAACCACAGTGATTCGATCCGGCAAAAAACAGCGCATTCCTTCCGGTGAATTAGTGCCAGGAGATATCGTTATCCTCAATTCAGGCGATAAAGTTCCTGCTGATTTGCGCCTGTTTAAGGTGCGAAGCTTGCAAATTAACGAATCTGCCTTAACCGGAGAATCCATTGCCGTCGAGAAAAGCACAGAAATGCTACCTGCCGATATTCCCTTGGGCGATCGCTCGAATATGGCCCACGCTGGCGGATACGTTACCTTTGGGCAAGGAATGGGGATTGTCGTTGCCACGGGGAATCAGACGGAAACCGGGCAAATTTCTAAACTAATGGAAGAGCATACGGGTTTATCTACGCCTTTAACCCGTAAATTCAATAAATTTATTCAAAAATGGCTTTTAATCGTCCTTTGTTTGACGACGATTACCTTTCTCGTTGGCTTACAGCATCGAGGGATAAAAGAGGCGGCGGAAGCGGCAGTTGCCTTAACCGTGAGTGCCATTCCTGAAGGATTGCCAGCCGTCATCACCATTACCCTCGCCATCGGTGTCAGTCGCATGGCAAAACGTCACGCTATTATCCGCAAGCTACCTGCCGTCGAAACCTTGGGAAGCGCTACCGTCATCTGTTCCGACAAAACCGGAACCCTTACAGAAAATCAGATGACCGTCCAGAGGATTTTTGCTGGGGCGAAATGTTACAGTCTCACGGGGTTAGGTTATAACTTAACTGGAGAAATTTTCCTCAACAACAAACCCATGGACATGACTGGGGAAATTCTCCTCAACGATCGCGCCATCAATATTACCAACGAACCGACTTTACGCGAATGTTTAATCGCAGGTTTATTGTGCAACGACTCGCATATTGAATACAAAAACGAGCAATGGATCGTCGTGGGAGATCCGACAGAAGGTGCATTAATTGTCGCCGCTCATAAAGCTGGGTTAGAGCAGCCAGACATAGAAAAAGCTATGCCGAGATTGGATTCAATTCCCTTTGAATCCGACTATCAGTATATGGCAACCCTGCACCAAATTCCCAACGGTAGAATAATTTATATCAAAGGTTCCGTCGAGGCAATTCTCAAACGCTGTCAATATGGGTTAAATGCAACCGGCGATCGCGAACCGATTGAAACTCTTGAATCTGATATTACCGAACAAGTACAACGCATGGCACGGCAAGGGTTGAGAGTGTTAGCCCTAGCCAAATTACCCGTACCAGAAAGTCAATCTACAGTAGACCATGAGGATATCGAGCAAGGATTAATCTTTTTGGGATTGCAGGGCGCGATCGATCCGCCCCGCGAAAGCGCGATCGCGGCGGTAAAAGCTTGTCGGGGTGCAGGAATTCAAGTCAAGATGATTACCGGGGATCATGCCGTCACTGCCAGCGCGATCGCTCGACAAATGGGCATCAATAAAAACGGCAAGATCGTAGCATTTACGGGCGCTCAACTCGCTACCATGAGTAGCGACCAATTAACCCAAGCGGTAGAAGATGGCTCAGTTTTTGCCCGCGTCGCCCCAGAGCAAAAATTGCGTCTCGTAGAAGCCCTACAATCGCGGGGTGAAATCGTTGCCATGACGGGCGATGGAGTCAACGACGCACCCGCCCTCAAACAAGCTGATATCGGAATTGCTATGGGAGGTGTAGGAACAGAAGTAGCTAAAGAAGCTTCTGATATGCTACTCGCCGATGATAACTTTGCTTCAATCGAAGCAGCCGTTGAGGAAGGACGGTCAGTTTATAAGAATTTATTGAATGCAATTTGTTTCATTCTTCCCGTCAATGGGGGAGAGTCGATGACAATTTTATTGAGTACTTTACTCGCCAGAGATCTACCGATTCTCTCTCTGCAAATTCTCTGGATTAATATGATTAATACCATCACCATGACGACTCCACTCGCTTTTGAACCAAAGGCTAGTCATGTAATGCAAAATCCTCCCCGCAATCCCAACGAGCCTTTATTAACCAAGAGTCGCCTTCTACGAATTCTAGCTATTTCTGCGTTTAACTGGGGCTTAATTTTTGGAGTATTTGAATATATTCGTGCGACAACGGGAGATTTAAATCTCGCCCGAACGATGACGATTAATTCTTTAATTTCTGGTCGGATCTTTTACCTGTTGAGTATTAGTCAATTGATTCCCCATTTAAGAGCAAAACTGAAAGATGAAGGTAATACAGAAATAGAAATTCCTGCCATTGGCTTTGGAATTATTGGGGCGATTGCTTTACAAATCGTTTTTGCCCATGCTCCTTTAATTAATCAAGTATTTTATACGGCTCCTTTAAGCTGGAGTCAATGGTTGTTTTGTTTAGCAGTCGGTACGCCGATGATCTTTTGGTCAGCTTTTGTCAATCGTTTCGATCCTCCCAATTAAAGAGTTTAGGTGTCAGTTAAAACGGTCAGTTTAACGTAAACCCCCTATCATCTCTCCGAGCAAGAGAGATAGCGAAGCTAGGGGGTATTTTTTGCGTTAATCTAAAATCGAGCTAAGTACAACTTTAGCTTGGGAATTAATTCCCAAGCTAACAGCTCAAGTCCACTTAAGTAGACTTCATCTATTGGTTCCAAGAAATTAATTTCTTGGCGGGTGTCGATAATTTACCGAAGTCAACGAAAGATACATGCTAACTAATTTTCAACAAAAAATCATTGATACAACTGAAGCTCAAATTAATACATTTACTGCTGGGAAAGGTTTTCCTCTTTTACTACTCCACGGCTATCCTCAAACTCATTATATGTGGCACAAAATAGCACCTCGTTTAGTCGAAGATTTTACAGTAATAATCGCTGATTTGAGAGGCTATGGAGACAGTTCTAAACCTCAAGGAAAACCAGACCATAGCAATTATTCTAAGCGGGCAATGGCACGAGATTGGGTTGAGATTATGTCGCAATTAGGCTATGAAGAATTTTATCTCGTCGGTCACGATCGCGGCGCAAGAGTTGCCCATCGTTTAACTCTAGATTATCCCGAAAAAGTTAAAAAATTAGCCGTCTTAGATATTATTCCTACCTACGATCTCTACCAAACTACCGATAAAGAATTTGCTAGTGCTTATTATCATTGGTTTTTTCTCATACAACCCTATCCTCTACCCGAAACGCTAATCGGTGCCAATCCCGAATATTTTTTACGCCATTGTTTGCAATCCTGGAGTAAAGATTTTTCTGCTTTTACCCCTGATGCTTTAGCAGAATATATTCGTTGCTTTAGCGATCCCGCTACGATTCATGCAACTTGTGAAGACTATCGCGCTGGCGCCACCATCGATCTCATTGATGATGAAGCAGATCTTGCCAAAAAAATCACTTGTCCGTTTTTGGTACTTTGGGGCGAACAAGGAATAATTGGACGCAAATATGATGTTTTAGAAATTTGGAAGAGAAAAGCGATCGCAGTGAAAGGAAACGCTATTAACTGCGGTCATTTTCTCCCAGAAGAAGCCCCAGAAGAGACTTATTCGGCAATTCGAGAATTTTTCTGATAAAAATTTAACTTTCAGTTGTAGCTGTAGTAGAGGGCGCTTCCGTTTCTGTAGCCGAGAAAAATCGCTTGCCAATCCAAGCTGTCAAAATGTGAGATAATAGCCCGACAGGACCGGCAAACAGGCAAAGAATTAGAGAGTGAAGCGTCCAAATGCCAGTTTGCTGTCCTTCCCAATAAATCCACCTGCCGACAAATAAATCCATCACTAAAAAATGAGTCCAGCCCGTTGCCATGACTGTTTCATCTGAAAAGGCTTTAGCGAGATCGGCTAACTGAGGGCTGGCAAGGGCTTGTGCCGATTCGGGCGTAATAGCCTCAACAAAAAAATAAATATAAAGTACAGCAAGCGCTACAAATGGAAGCAAGGACTCCATCACTTTTTTGGTAACTCCCCAGTTAGGCAGGAGAATTATCAATGCCCAAAAAGGCAAAACAAAGAGATTGGAAACATTAAACAGTTGAGTAATCGTCATCGCTACTATCTAGAAGTCTGCATTCTACTCTACCCAACTAGAGTAGCACCTCGGAACAGATCGACCCACAATCGCCTTGTTTGGCTCCATTTGTTAAATTATGTATTGCCTATGATGCCTAAATTCTTAAAGACGGGCACGATCGATTAAGGTAGCTATCTTCAATTTAAGTGTAATTCTTGATACTGGGCAATTCGAGAGAATCGAGCTAGCCTAGTGCATAGTGGCTCGCCAGCGAGGATAGTGTCTATTAATTTTTAAAAGGATACATCATTTTCATGATAAAGAATCTTAAAAAAGTCTTAAGGTTTTATAATGAGGAGTGTTAATAGGAGGAATAGAGGTGTTTACACGACTAGCACAACAGCACCGTCAATTTGTTCGAGACTTGGTAATGAATCTCCAAGCATTGGCGATCGTTCTTGAAAACCGAGGCTATTTGGCTTCTTGTTATACCTGCGGCAGCCAAATGAACAGCGCTTCATTTATGGTTAGCCTGGGAGAAAATCATTTAATTCGCTTTTTGGTGTCCGATTATGGGATCACTTGGACAGAAATGCGCGACGATCGCGAATTGATGAAACTAGAAGGCGCAGAAGCGATCGCTCAATTACAAGATCTCGCCAATCTAATAAAGTATCAGATCGAACCTTCACAGTCACAGGATCGGGATAATCACGCAATTCACAGCAAGTAAAGTCGAGCTAATAGTGATTATTGTTGTTCTCTAGAGACGAATTTCTATCGTTTTACTCAAGCAGAGAAGACTATATGCGATCGGGATGCTCGTACTATATATGTACCCAATTCCAACATTAACGGAATTGCTCTAACTCGCTTTGTGCTGCTTTCATTGCCACTGCGATCGCGCTTTCAACAGCGGCTTTTTTACTATCTAGAACGATACTTTCTTTTTCTGTCCGTTGAGCGACTACCGCACAGATACAGCCAGCAGAAAAGCCATAGACGCCGGCCATTTTGAACAACGTTCCTGCTTCCATTTCATAATTCAAAATATTTAAGTTTCGATATTCTTGAGTAATTCCTTGCAGCCAACGTTGCAGATGGGGATTAACAGAAGATTCATAACGCTCTTGACCTTCATAAAAAGTATCCACAGAAGCAGTAATGCCTAGATGATAATCGACTTTCAATGCTTGCGCCGATCGCGCCAAAGCGACGGTCAAAAAGGGATCGGCGGCGGCAGGATACTCTAGAGGGGCAATGTCGTTGGCAGCACCCTGTCGGCATAAAGCGGCTTGGGAGATAACGAGACTGCCTATTGGCACGTGTGGCTGAATCGAACCGCATGTGCCAATGCGAATAATTTCGGTAATACCAACCTGAATCAATTCGTTGACGACAATACTAAGAGAAGGCGCGCCCATGCCGCTAGTCGCAGCTAAAATGGGTTGACCGTTAGATAGATAACCCAAGTAGCTATTGAGTCCTCGATAGTCTGATAATAAACGAAAATCGCGTAAGTAGTTTTGGGCAATGTAGCGCGATCGCTCCGGTTCCCCGGATAAAAATGCTAGCTTGGGTGGATTGTCGCCTAAATCTTCTGTCCCAAAACCGATGTGATAAAGTTTCATTTTCTAACTATTTTTTGTGCAAGCGAGGATTAAAGATCTCGCTCAACCCTTCACCCAACAAAGACAATCCCGTTACCATTAAAGTCAAGGCAAGACCGGGAAACAAAGTCGTCCACCAAATTCCGATCGAAAGATCTGGCATCGCTTCTTTTAAATCGTGCCCCCATTCCGGGACTTCTTCTGGTAGTCCCAATCCCAAAAATCCCAGTCCTCCCAAAATCAAAATCGCATCTGCTGCATTGAGGGTAAATAGGACGGGAACGCTTTGAATGACGTTGAAAAATAGATAGCGGGAGAGAACTCTAGTAGGAGTTGCCCCCATCGCTTGTGCGGCTTCGACGAACAATTCTGTTTTAACGCTAGTCGTATGATTGCGAACGACACGATAGTATTGGGGGATATAGGAAATGCTAACTGCGATCGCGACGTTCAAAATTCCCCGCCCCAATACGAAAGCCAGAGTCACCGACAGCAACAATCCCGGCAGCGTATAAATAGTATCCATTAAAAATAGCAGAATTTTATCGACTCGACCGCTGAGATAACCGCTAATTAACCCCAAGGGAACGCCAATAATTAGGGAGAGAGTGGTAGCGAGAAGAACGACTTCTAACGCCGCTTGAGAACCATAGAGGGTACGTGCAAATACGTCGTAGCCGCGAACGTTCGTGCCGAACCAATGGCGGCTTTCTGGGGGTTCGAGAGGGTTATTGCTTAACAAATCGGTAGGATCTGGGATGAGTCCCCAAGCGGTTAGTAGCGGGCAGAAAATTGCTAGCAGGATGAAGACAACCGTAATAATTAGTCCAAAGAGCATCAATTGCGATGAGATGCTAGGACGCACTAATAGGTTCAACCACGAAGGCAAGGAGAGTTTTGAAAAAGTCATTCGTTTCCAGCTAAGGGGGATTTTTCTAGGAAAATCATATCAGCAGCATTCTGAAGTTTTACCGCTCGGTCAAGTTTTTTAAGGTTGTAAATTCTGACTGTTACGGAGCAGCGTTTCTGTCATTGTTGCTAGCTGCTGCAATTGTTCTTGCAGATCCCCAGCCTGTTTTTTAGAGGTTAACTTTCGTTTTAGGGCTTCCTTGGCTAAATCTTCTCGATTTAGCTTGAGGGCTTCTACCGCTACTCGATTCCAGTCATCTATTTCTTGAAGGGCTGCTTTATAGCGAGGTTGTATATCGTCCCAGACCACTTTTATATCCCTCAAAGCTTCATTTAAGATCTGTTGGGCATTTTTGGGATCTGAACTTCGCAGAGCTTGTTTGAGAGGTTCGTATAATTGAGAGGTATTGAGTTGAGTAGCAATCGGCACAAACTCTCTAATTTGTCTGCTATCGCTAATGCCAGTTTTACACCAAGTCGCAAAATGCTCGCAATTATTGAATAGTAAATTGTATTTTCTCTCGCCCAAGCGACTTTGAGCGCGATCGACGACGACATCGGCAATAAAACAAAATCCTATTGGATATTCTCTGACGTAAATTCGATTTCCTCTGGTAAAAGTTTCTATTGAGGTTCTTTCGATAGTTTCGCTAGGTTTGCGATAATGAATGACACTCCCATCACCGCAGTCGATCCCGTGATGTTCGTAAACGCCTTGCAGATTAATTAATTCCCTGTAGACGTAAATTTGATCCCCACGTGACATGTTTGGTGGTTTTTTGTAAAATAATCTATCCTCCAGACTAAACTGAAACGCGATCGCCTTGATGAGTTTTGGCAAAACTATCCAAAGCTGGTTAAACCCTATTAAAGTGATTCTAGCCTGCTTTTCCCACTGCTTCGATCGCCGATTCTAGCGCGATCGCGACGTGAGTCCAATGGGTTCCCCCCTGACAAAAAACGATATAAGGCTCTCGTAGGGGACCGTCGGCAGAAAATTCAGAGGTACTCCCATCGATAAACGTTCCGCCAGCCATGACTAACTGACTCTCATATCCTGGCATTTCTGCGGGAACGGGGTCTAGATAAGAACCGACGGGAGAATAACGTTGAATCGCCCGACAGAAGGCAATTAGCTTTTCTGGCGAACCCAATTGAATCGCTTGAATAACATCCCGACGGGGAACCAGCGGCGGCGGGTTCACAGGATAGCCCAATTTATCAAAAACATAGGCAATGAGATGACTGCCTTTCATTGCTTCGCCGACCATTTGCGGTGCTAGGAATAAACCCTGAAATAGCAAGCGATTTTGGTCAAAAGTTGCCCCGCCACTGCTGCCAATTCCGGGTGCCGTCAAACGACATGCCGCTGCTTCTACCAATTCTTCTTTTCCTGCAATATAGCCCCCTGCCGTGACGATGGTTCCCCCCGGATTTTTAATCAGAGAACCTGCCATTAGATCTGCCCCTACATCTGTCGGTTCTCGATCTTCGATAAATTCTCCGTAACAATTATCGACAAAGCAAACGGTATTGGGATTTTGTTGTTTGACTAGATGAATAATCTTTTCTATTTCCTCAATCGATAAACTCTGTCGCCAGGAATAGCCGCAGGAACGCTGAATTAATACCAGACGGGTATTGTCTTTTACCGCAGTGTTAAGCGCTTGCCAATCTATCGTCCCTCTTTTGGTTAGGGCTAATTCCCGATATTTAATGTTAAACTCAGCGAGGGAACCTTGAGCGATGCCTCGCAGACCAATGACTTCTTCGAGGGTATCGTAGGGTGCGCCTGCGACGGCTAGCATTTCGTCTCCAGGGCGAAGCACGCCGAACAAAGCACATGCGATCGCGTGAGTTCCCGATACAAACTGTACCCGCACGGCAGCAGCTTCTGCTCCCATCGCGCGAGCAAAAACTTTGTCCAGCGTCTCCCGTCCGAGGTCGTCGTGTCCATAACCGCTCACGCTGGAGAAATGATGAACGCCAACTCGATAGCTGCGAAAAGCTTCCAGAACTTTTTTGAGATTTTGCTTGACCTGGGTGTCAATTTCAGAAAAAATCGGTAAGAGGGCTGTTTCTGCCGCTTTAAGTAACGATAAATCGTCCATTTACTCAGTGAAAGTAAAATTTTGTTGCCGATTATTGATTTAATACCCCAACCTACCCCTGGGTCAAATCAATAAAGGTTTTTTCTCATTCAGTTATGTAAATAAAATCTTAAATTGCTTGTCATATTTACCAACTTATGTATTAAGTTCTTCGAGCAAAGATTTACATCACTGAATTTCCTATCTTTTTCGACGAAAATTCCATTTTAGGTTATTGCATGACTGTTGCCACATCTGACAAACTTTCTCCTGCTTGGAGCATTATTATTTACATAGCTACGGTTCATCTGATAGCCTTACTCGCTTTATTTCCTGGTAACTTTAGCTGGGGAGCCGTAGGAGTTGCTTTCTTGCTTTACTGGCTAACTGCTTGCATAGGAATTACATTAGGATTTCATCGCTTAGTTTCTCACCGAAGTTTTGAAGTTCCCAAATGGTTAGAGTATGTCCTAGTTTTTTGTGGTACGCTCGCCTGTCAGGGTGGTCCACTTTATTGGATTGGCGGACATCGAATCCATCATAAATATTCCGATACCGAATTAGATCCCCACGATTCTAATAAAGGTTTTTGGTGGAGCCATCTCGGTTGGATGTTATGGGAAAATGCTTCCGTAAAAGAAGATATTCCTCGCTACACCAAAGATATCCAAGACGATCCTTTCTATCAATTTTGTGAAAAATATTTCATTCCCATTCAAATTGTCTTAGGATTACTGCTTTACTGGTGGGGCGGTTGGTCGTTTGTAATTTGGGGAATTTTTGTGCGCTTAGTGGTCGTATTTCACGTGACTTGGTTTGTTAACAGCGCCACTCACAAATTTGGCTATCAAAGTTATGAATCTAACGATAATTCAAGAAACTGTTGGTGGGTTGCCCTACTAACTTTTGGCGAAGGATGGCACAACAATCATCATGCCTATCAATATTCAGCACGTCACGGTTTGGAGTGGTGGGAAATCGATCTCACTTGGATGACGATTCGAGTTCTACAAATTCTTGGGTTGGCCAAAAATGTTAAGTTAGCGCCAACGCGATCGAGCGACTAAGTTTTTTCATAGCTAAATACCCTATTTATTTCGCGTTAAAAACGCGATTTTTTCCATTTTTTTTTCTAGGTTATTGCATGACTGTTGCCACATCTGACAAACTTTCTCCTGCTTGGAGCATTATTATTTACATGGCTACGATTCATCTGGTAGCCTTACTCGCTTTATTTCCTGGTAACTTTAGTTGGGGAGCCGTAGGAGTTGCTTTCTTGCTTTACTGGCTAACTGCTTGCATAGGAATTACATTAGGATTTCATCGCTTAGTTTCTCACCGAAGTTTTGAAGTTCCCAAATGGTTAGAGTATGTCCTAGTTTTTTGTGGTACGCTCGCCTGTCAGGGTGGTCCACTTTATTGGATTGGCGGACATCGAATCCATCATAAATATTCCGATACCGAATTAGATCCCCACGATTCTAATAAAGGTTTTTGGTGGAGCCATCTCGGTTGGATGTTATGGGAAAATGCTTCCGTAAAAGAAGATATTCCTCGCTACACCAAAGATATCCAAGACGATCCTTTCTATCAATTTTGTGAAAAATATTTCATTCCCATTCAAATTGTCTTAGGATTACTGCTCTATTGGTGGGGCGGTTGGTCATTTGTGATTTGGGGAATTTTTGTGCGCTTAGTGGTCGTATTTCATTTCACATGGTTTGTTAACAGCGCCACTCACAAATTTGGCTATCAAAGTTATGAATCTAACGATAATTCAAGAAACTGTTGGTGGGTTGCCCTACTAACTTTTGGCGAAGGATGGCACAACAATCATCATGCCTATCAATATTCAGCACGTCACGGTTTGGAGTGGTGGGAAATCGATCTCACTTGGATGACGATTCGAGTTCTACAAATTCTTGGGTTGGCCAAAAATGTTAAGTTAGCGCCAAAGCAATAGGAATTTATTGTAAATAACCTTACAATCTCAAAGCCCTTCTTCATGAAGTTAAGCGATGAAGAGGGGTTTTGATTTTTAATTTTTTGGATATGGTTACAATAAAAATGCTAAACGATCGCATTGCGTCAATATGTTCGGAACTTTCCAACAAAGCCATCTCCGCATCGAGTTAGAAGCTAATGAAAGTACAATCCGAGATAGCTTGCTCAATACGAGCAAACTGAAACAATGGCTTTTTCCCCAGCGTTTTTCTCCAGGATTGCCAGAAAAATTACATTCAGGATTAGTTTTTACGAGCTGGATAGGACCATTTTCTATCCATCACCAAGTAGAAGTGGTAGATAAAAACTATTTGCGCTTGTTATTGAGTCAGGGAATCGATGGATATCACGAATGGTCTTGGGGAGAGGGATGGGTACAGTCTCGCTTAGAAGGAATTTCTCTGCTGCCGTTAAATTTGGGACAAACTTTAAGTTTGCTTAGATTGCGTGAATTTGTTTTAGGCGTTGAATAAGTCAAGGCGATTTCATTCTGACTCGATCTCATCAAGAAAGAAGTTTCTAGGGACCCAAATATAAAGTCCTCTAAGACTTAGCTATTGCAAAAAAAAATTGGTTATCGCGACCAACAAGTAAATTTCTCTAAAAATTCATGGCTTAAGCAATAAAAAGCTTTAGCACCGGGAGATTGAGGTTCCGTTAAAACGACGGGTTTATATTCTTCAACAGCTCTTGCCACCGCAATGTTAAGCGGAATTTCTGTCTGAAAAATTGCTCGATCGCCAAAATCCTCGCTCAATCTACGTCTGATTTTTTCTCCCATATTACTAGCATGTCCTAAAGAAGTGAAGATAATTCCTAGTAAATTAAGGCGAGAGCGATCGCGATCTTTGAATTGCTGAATTCGACCTTCTAACATGCCAACTCCTATTACTGATAAACATTATATGTAGCTATATTATCGATTTGTTATGTGCTGCAACGCTTGTCCTACAGAAAGTTGGAGTTGGGAAAATTTATTGCGACACAGACATTTAAAATCAATCGAGGTTCGATGCTTTTATCAAGATCTGTTCGTCAGGGAGAATCAGCGAAAGTTTTCGCAAGTCAAGCTTAGCGTTGCAATTTCTATCGATTACTAGAAAAGATAGCCCCTTAAGACGTAGCATAATAGAGATAAAATCTTCACGAGAGTAACCGTAGGGGAGAAAAAATGGCGGTTAAATTACGCAAGCCGATTTTAGTCGCAGGCATCGGCATATCTATCCTACTCTGGCTGTGGGATGGTCTTCACGAAGAAATGCTCGAAGTGGGCGAGTGGGGCATTTTAGGAGCGATCGCGTTGGGAATGGGTTCTTGGATGCTACAACAAAAAGCCTCTCGCAGCAAATCCCTACAGTTACTTTCGCCTCTAAAACGAGAAATCGTCGATCGGGCAATCGCTCAAGCTGAAGCAGCGATCGCAGCTTTGGCAACAGAAGCCCCGGATCGAGATATCTCCTCCTTAAGACAACAAGCCGCTCAATTGCCCGAATCGTTTAAGCGGCAAACATTACGACTAGCGATCGCCGGCGGAAAGAAAGTCGGCAAAACCACCTTAAAACAAATTCTGGAAAGCCAAAAGATTGCCGAAAATCTCCAATGGGTAGAAACAGCCGCTTTCTTATCCGAAACGGATACAACCGATGCTGCCGCCAAAGAAGTTGCCTTAGCGTCTGACTTAGTATTATTCCTAACAAGTGGAGATTTAACCGAGTCAGAACGACAAATCATAGAGCAACTGAGAGGATCCCATCAGCAAATCGTCCTGCTATTTAACAAACAAGACCAATACCTTCCCCAAGAACGGGAAGAAATCTTACAACAATTGCAGCAGCGAGTCAGAGAGATTCTCCCCCTTGAAAATGTTATCGCGATCGCTGCCGCTCCCAACCCAGTGAAAGTTAGACAACATCGAGACGATGGTTCCGTACAAGAATGGATGGAAAACCCACCAGCAGAAATCGGCGCGTTGCGCGATCGCCTCAAGCAAATTCTGATGCAACAAAGAGAACAACTGATCTGGGGAACGACTTGGCGAGAAGCAATGGAGTTGAAGCAACAAGCCAAAACAATTCTCAATGAAGTCAGACGCGATCGCGCCATTCCCGTCATCGAACAATATCAGTGGATTGCCGCTGCCGCCGCCTTTACCAACCCCGTTGCTGCCCTCGATTTATTAGCAACGGCTGCAATTAACGCTCAAATGCTAGTCGATTTGAGCGACATCTACCAGCAAAAATTCTCCCTCTCCCAAGCAAAAGCGGCTTCTGGCACGATTGGCAAGCTGATGGTGCAGTTAGGATTAGTCGAACTGTCTACCCAAACGATCGGCAGCTTACTGAAAAGTAATGCCATAACCTACGTTGCCGGCGGTGCGGTACAGGGAATCAGTGCCGCCTATCTGACTCGCCTGGCAGGGTTAAGTCTGACCGAATATTTCCAAGAACAAGAAATCGGTATCGCTTCAGGAGACGGTTTGAACCCAGAAAAATTGGCACAAAAGCTCAAACAGGTATTCGAGCAAAATCAACGGGGCGCACTTCTACAAGGTTTCGTCAAAGGTGCGCTAGCGCGTTTGTTTCCCGAATCTCCCCAAACGAAAACGGTGGCTTCCTAACGCCAATTTTTTGGGGAATTTTTCTTCGTAGTGCTTGCTACGAACAGAAATCCAGACAGTTTCCTAGCATACTGAAAGTAACCTGAGTTGAGATGCAGCAATTAAGATTGCTCATCAAACCCAGATATTTGCCAGCTTAGCGATCGGCAAATAACGAACTCTGGGTAACGCAATGACCTATACAATCGTGACTGAGTGTATCGCCTGCGATGCTTGCCGTCCTCGATGTCCGACAGAAGCGATCGCGAGAAGAGAAAATCTCTATCAAATCGATCCCTATCTCTGCAATAACTGTCTGGAATATTATCCCGATCCGCTGTGCGTAGTGCTATGTCCGACTCTCCATCCGGTTCCCTTAGAAATCGATCCGTCCTTTAAAATTAAGAGGAAAAAATGTCGTTGGTCGGACAAAGAAAACCTCGCTAGCCCAGAACTATTTTCAAATGGAAAAATAACTGCGATCGCGGCAGCGAGGGTCATTTGGGAAGCTTGCAATCTCCTGGCTCAATCGAGTTCGCTTCCTTGGCTAACCGAACCGGATGGAAAAGTTTCCTACAGCCAGCCATTTCGGTATGGCAAGGGAAAGATCCGCTTCCGCATAGCCGAAAATTTAGAAGACGAATGTCCCAATTCCCTTGGCGGCGACGCAGCTTGGCGAGCGATCGAACTATTTAATCTTAGAGCGGCTTGCATGCACCTCATCTATGCTGCTTGTGCGACGACTTTGGAACGTCCTTGGGAAGAAGCATTCGTCATTGACGACAGACAGATTGAAGCTTATTTAAGATTAGACGAACGTAAAGACCTATCCAGACACGACAAACTAGCCCTAATTAAATTTCTAGCTCGGCAACCCTGCCAACTGCTCGCTTCTATTCGCTTTCCCCAACAGGAGCGCCTCAGAGCCTTTACAGTAGAAGAAAGCCGACTCTGGCACCTACTGAGCATCGAACATCGCTTTCAAGAAGATGCCTTTGGCAACAAACACGTCATCGGGCTTCGGTTTAGGATTAGGGCAGGTCAGTGGGCGAAATATTTCCTCAATCCCCAAGGAGCAAAAGAAAAGACTGCCTTTTATCAATCTGCCATCCTACCTAAATCGCTCTTGGAAAAAGTCATGAGCCTTTGGCAGAAGCACCAAGGAGCGGCTCGCATGATGCTCTGGCTGCTATTTAAACTTCAGCAGGAACCAGAAGAAGCGATCGCTGTTTCAACCCTAATGAAAGTTGGCTATGGCGAGGAGCCAATTGCACCAACTAATAAAAAACGCGATCGTCGCGCGCAGCGCCTACAAACTTTTGAAAACGATTTAGAAGTCTTATACGAACGCGGTTTTAAACCCGTTTTCGATCCGGCAACCTATGCCCCAGAAATCCAGCCGCTTTGGGCTAAATTACTCGATATTCCCGAAGATAGCGAAGCCGATCTCGACTTTTGGATCGATGATGCTAGCAAAGATAGGCGAATCACCGATCCCGCTCCTCGCCGAAAATGGGAGCGGCTGATGAATGCTTACATTCTCAAGTTTGAATTGCCGACGGAATTCGCGCGGGGAATAGCTGAGTTTGAAGCTCAAAAAAAAGAAACTGCCACAGAAAAAGCGAAGCGCAAAATACAGCCCGACCTAACTGGAGAAGCAGTGATAGCCGCTCGCAACAATAAAGGCTGGAGCCAAAGACGTTTGGCAAAGATGATGGGCAAAAGCCAAAGTTGGGTCAGGGATATCGAACACAAGCGCTTTGAAATTAAACCAGCAGATCGAGAGCGATTGAGAGAAATTTTGGGATTGTAGCGACTTTAAGCAACTTTTCGGTAATACAAAAGGATGTAGCAAAAGCTTAGCGCGATCGCAGTTTCATTTCATTGACATAACTCATTGAGGATTGCTATTGCCAGTAACGAACAAATTTCCGAAAACAAAAATCCTTAACGTTATTCTTAGTCAGCTCAACAATGTTGATTTTAGTGACTTTTTCTGCCTAACTATCTTCACCTTAAGCTACAGTAAAAGTACCTAGATAAAATCCCCGCAAGTATACCGCGATCGCTGACGATGACAAGGACGTAAAAATTTTTAAGGTAGACAAGAAAAATTTTCTTGTCATCGCTAAGGATTGTTGTTATAAATTTATTCAGTCAAGCTAAAAAGCTAACAACAATTTTCGGAGACACTTAGAGATGAATTGATAAGTAGAATAGAGATAGGAGTAAACCCTAGAAATTCTTGAAGAAAACCCTATTCTTTACTTTATTTCTTTAAGGAAATCTTCCAGGCGTGCGAACTTCTAAAAAAGTTAGTGGTGGTTTTAAAAATGGTTTGGGCGATCGACAATCGAAACGAGAATTGAAAGTTGAATCAAGTATAAACATCGAAAAACTGTTAGTCGCAATTGATTAATAACTTATTTAAATTAGAGACTCGAACCAACCGACTAACCTGTTATGAACGAGCTAAAAACTTTAAGAAATCAAGACGCAAAGATTAATAGTCAGAAAGAACTAGCTCTTTTAAATAAATTGGGGTGTTGGAATTTTATCCTGCTCCCCGAACAACTCGCGACTACTTAATATGACTAACTGCCGAGTATGAATGGCAATAAGCTACTGACACGATACGCTGCTGGGGAACGGGATTTTAGCAGAATAGATTTACACGGAGTCGATCTAGCGCAGGCAAAACTCAGCGGAGCCAATCTCATTCGAGCCAATCTGTCTGGGGCACTATTAAGAGGTGCTAACTTGAGCGGTGCATTTCTGGTAGTAGCCAGCCTAGATCGAGCCGATCTCCGAGAAGCTTGTCTGATTGTAGCGAATTTGAGCGGAGCCGACCTCAAGGAAGCTAACCTAAGCGGCGCTAACTTGAGCGAAGCCGTCTTGACGGGTGCCGTTTTGCAAAGAGCCAACCTGTCGGGTGCGAAGCTGCGAGGGGCAATTCTCGCAGGAGTAAACCTAGCAGAATCCAATCTACGAGGAGCCAATCTGCAAGGAGCCAATCTCTACGGTGCCGACTTGCGAAGAGCCGATCTCAGGAATGCCGATCTCAGTCGCACCAACCTGCGCGGAGCCAACCTCGAAAGAACGATTATGCCAGATGGTACGATTCATTGGTAACAAGTAAAAAAATGAATGTCGATAACCTATTGAAGCAATATGCAGCCGGAGAAAGAAATTTTGAGGGGGTCGATCTCACGGGAACGTGCCTCTATCGCGCTAGACTGAGAGGAATTAACCTCAAAGGTGCCAACTTAGTTGGAGCTAATCTCAGCGGAGCAGATCTAGTAGAAGCAGATTTGAGCGAAGCTAACTTGATTGGTGCTAACCTGAGCGGAGCTAACTCGATCGGCGCCAACTTCACTCATGCAGATATCATCGGAGCCAATCTCGGCGGAGCCAAACTAGCTGAAGCTAACTTGGCGAAAATTACATTGAACGGCAGCAATTTGAGCGGTGCTAATCTCAGTGGCGCTAATTTAAGCGAGGCATCCCTTAAAGGTGCTAATCTGAGCGGAGCGGTTTTGAGTGCTACTCTGATAGCAGCCAATCTAGCAGGGGCTAACTTAAGTAACGCAAGTTTGGTTGAGGCTAACCTAAGCGGCGCTAATTTAAGAGGAGCCAATCTAGCTGGTGCGAACTTATCCAAAACCAACCTGCACGAAGCCACGCTAGCTGGAGCCAATTTATACGGTGCCAGTCTTGCCGAAGCCGACTTGAGCCAAGCTAATTTGTATGGTACTAATGCTAGCAAGGAAAGTCTTCAGGAAGCTAATCTCCAAGGAGCCACCTTACCGGATGGTACGATCGTATAAAAGTTCAACGGCTAGCAAATTAAGAAATGGTATTAGATCCTGCTGCCAACCCGCAGATCGCTACGCCACTACTCGATGCTTTACGGGTTGAAGTTCAATCCCCGACTGTCCCCTTCTACACGCCAGGACACAAGCGGGGTCGAGGAACGTCAGATAGGATTACCGAACTGTTTGGTCGCCAAATCTTTCAATCGGACTTACCAGACTTGCCCGGACTGAGTTTATTTGCACCCGACGGCGCGATCGCGAAAGCCCAGAATCTAGCAGCAGAAGCCTTTGGAGCCGATCGCACTTGGTTTTTAGTCAATGGCTCAACCTGTGGCGTAATGGCAGCGATCGTGGCAACCTGCGCCCCAGGAGATAAGATTATTCTGCCGCGCAATATCCATCAATCTGCGATCGCGGGACTAATTGTTTCTGGCGCTCATCCCGTCTTTGTCGTGCCAGAATACGATCCGGTTTTGGATTTAACCCACAACGTCGCGCCCGAAACGATTGCCGAGGCACTAGAACAACATGCGGATGCTAAAGCGGTGATGATAGTCTCTCCAACTTACCAAGGCGTTTGTGGAGATATCGCCGCGATCGCGCGACAAGTTCATAATTACGGCATTCCCCTACTGGTTGACGAAGCCCATGGCGCTCATTTTGCCTTCCATCCAGCCCTACCTACTGCGGCGCTAGCAGCGGGGGCAGATTTGGCGATACAATCGACTCACAAAACTCTATCTGCCATGACTCAGGCATCGATGTTGCATCTCAAAGGTTCGCGCATCGATCCGGGAAGAGTCAGCAAAGCGCTACAACTATTACAGTCCAGCAGCCCCAGCAATCTCCTCTTAGCTTCTTTAGATGCCGCCAGACAACAAATGGCAACCCAAGGCAAAGCTTTGCTGGAACGCACTATTCGGTTAGCTGACGAAGCGCGATCGCGTATCGAGCAAATTCCTGGATTATCAGTTCTACAGCCAAAACCAACGAGAACGCTGGGTTTTTACGCCCTCGATCCCACCCGCCTGACAGTTACCGTCTCTGGCTTGGGCATCGATGGTTTTACGGCTGACGAAATCTTCTACGAGCAATTAGGAGTTACTGCCGAACTGCCAACCCTACAACATCTCACTTTTATTATTACTTTGGGAAATACAGCCGAAGATGGCGATCGCTTGGTCGATGCATTTAAGCATTTATCTGAGGAATGCAGAAGCAAGGGCACGGGAAAGATTGAAGAACAAAGCTTTCAAAAATTCGCTCCTCCCCCAAACTCCATGCCTGTATTATCCCCCCGCGCTGCTTTCTTTTCTCCTACCGAAACCGTACCCATTGCTCAAGCAGTTGGTCGCATCAGTGCGGAAACGATTTGTCCCTATCCGCCGGGAATTCCGATCCTGTTGCCCGGAGAAGCGATTACAGAAGATGCGATCGCGTCGTTACAAAAGATTGTTGATGCTGGCGGGTTCGTTAGCGGTTGTGCGGATGCTAGCTTGCAGACGTTACGGGTTATTAGCCAGTAACCAGTAATTAGGAGCGTACCTAGTTTAAATCTTAGCTCTTGCATTCTTGACGACTCCCCACGCCTCCACTACGCTTCGCTTCGTTAAAGGCGGGGATTGCGGTTCCCAGTCATGCATCATCAAAAGGAAGCGGATCGACTTCTTCTACATAATCTACTCCTCTGTCCTGGTTTCTCCTGAATATCTTGCATCGTTACATTAGCTTCTTTCTGAGCTTTAAGCAAATTGTATCCCTTAGACATAAAGAAATTTATTCACCGCTGTAAATCCCATTTAATCCTATTTCCGTCGATATAATACTCAGTCGTTTTAGTCATTGCCACTCAGAAATCTGTTGACTTTTTGAGTATATTGAGAAGATTGGAATCTATCTGTAATTTAAATCAATCGGGAAGTCGCAATCGTATAATATTTAAGGATTACCAACAAAACCAAATAGTTTGGCAAATCCGCCCAATATTGCGATAATTAACGCTACGAATACACCGCGATTGATAAAATCGACGCTATCAATTCGTTTGCTTAATCCATCGACTTTTTCATCAAGGGCATTAATTTTTCCGGTTAATTTGTCTTCCGATCCGGTTAGCTTCTCTTCTAGTCTGGCTTGCCCTATTTCCATCCTGTTAAGCCGTTCGTCCATCTTGTCGAATTTTGCCTCGAACTTTGCATCCATCTTGTCCAGTTTCTGGTTAATTTGTTCGAGAGCTTTGCTGAGTTCGGTCGTAATTTGTATCGGTGTGTCGGGCATGAGCGCCAAACTCCTATTAAATGCAAAAATCTTGCTTAATTATCTGCGAGATTGTTTCTGGGCGGCTAAAAATGCAATTGCACGAAAAAGAGTCGTGGCTGAAAAGAAAATCGATATAATCTCGCAGCATTTGACAGGAATTAAAAATAATTCTGAGAGATTTGCTAAAGATCCCGACATAACGCGATCGAAGTTGGGCAGTTCTTTTTTAAAGTAAGGAACTTGATAGATAAGCGATTCTCATTCGATTCCTTCTCGATAGGCTGTTTGGGAAGATTCTCCTTTTAAGAGGTTAATATCAATGCTGACATATATTCCGCAAGCCATTTGCGATCGCGGATGGGCGTGAGAACAGCCGAAATATCATGAGTTAGATCGATAAATTCTCTATCTCCTTTGATACAGTAACAAAACGCCATCGGTAAAATTCGCATTGAATTAATCGGTTGCTCGGCTAGCCAAGTTCCACAAATGGAATTGTAAAAATTTATAATGGAAAGCTGGACTCTAATACTAATCGATCGCAATCTAACCGCTTCTCAACCATGACCAATTCTCAGCGTCGCTACCACATCACCACTTTTGGCTGTCAGATGAATAAAGCTGACTCGGAACGCATGGCAGGGATTTTGGAGGAGATGGGTTTTGCGCGATCCGAAGATCCCAATGAGGCAGATCTCATTCTCTACAATACTTGTACGATTCGGGACAATGCCGAACAAAAAGTCTATTCTTACCTCGGCAGACAGGCAAAACGCAAGCACGAACAACCAGACTTAACCTTAATCGTCGCAGGTTGCGTTGCTCAGCAGGAGGGCGAACAATTATTGCGGCGCGTTCCCGAACTGGATCTGGTCATGGGCCCCCAGCACGTCAATCGCTTGCACGACTTGCTAGAAGAGGTATTCGCAGGCAGTCAGGTTGTGGCTACCGAACCCGTCCACATTATGGAAGATATTACCAAACCGCGTCGGGAAAGCGCTGTAACTGCCTGGGTGAATGTCATTTATGGGTGTAACGAACGCTGTACCTATTGCGTCGTCCCCAGCGTTAGAGGAGTAGAACAGTCGCGCACGCCAGAGGCAATTCGCGCTGAAATAGAAGAATTGGCAAGGCAGGGCTACAAGGAAGTGACGCTGCTGGGGCAAAATATCGACGCATACGGACGCGATTTGCCAGGAGTGACGGAAACGGGAAGGCACCAACATACTCTGACCGATTTGCTTTACTACGTCCATGACGTGCCGGGAATCGAACGCATTCGCTTTGCTACTAGCCATCCCCGTTACTTTACCGAAAGGCTGATAAAGGCTTGTCAAGAGTTACCTAAAGTCTGCGAGCATTTTCATATTCCTTTCCAGTCGGGAGATAATGAAATTCTCAAAGCGATGAAGCGCGGTTATACCCACCAGAGATATCGCCAGATTATCGAGAAAATTCGCGAGTGCATGCCCGATGCGTCTATCAGTGCCGATGCGATCGTCGGTTTCCCTGGGGAGACAGAAGAACAGTTTGAGAATACGTTACAATTAGTAGAAGATCTTGGCTTCGACCAATTGAATACGGCAGCTTATTCTCCTCGTCCCGGTACGCCTGCTGCTATCTGGGAAAATCAAATTAGCGAGGAAGTGAAAAGCGATCGCTTGCAACGACTCAATCACCTAGTCGCAACTAAAGCTGCCGAAAGAACCCGGCGCTATCTCGGACGCATTGAAGAGGTTCTCGTAGAAGACCAAAATCCCAAAGATTCGACTCAAGTGATGGGACGAACGAGAGGCAATCGCCTCACCTTTTTCACTGGCAATATCCAACAATTGAAAGGCAAGTTGGTGAAAGTGAAAATTACAGAAGCTCGTGCCTTTAGTTTGTCAGGCGAAATAGTTTCTGGGAATTCCAATTAATCGATTTTGCCTTTTAGATCGTTCGATCGCGGTAGTTTTGACCGAGAAAAGCAAGGCGCGATCGACTCGCCTATCAAATCCAATTAAATAACCAGAAAACTTGTAAGAGCAGGTTTTGCTCTCAAGTTCCATAGTTTGGAACTGTTTACTAATATCAAATCCGGATGAACGACTACAATAATCAGTAGTGCGACCGACAGGAGTCGCTTTTCGGGACGTATGCGCTTACGCGCACGCTACGCGAACGCACTACATATTACGACTAATTAAACGGATTTGATATCAACCCGCCCCTACGAATCTCCTGACACCAATGTGAAAAAAGATTACAACAAGTATAAACTTGGTTCCTAGCCGAGCAATGCTTTCCCAATCCAAAATCTAAAGTCCAAAATCCAAAATAGGATGACATCGCTTGCTCGAATCATAAGAAATGTATAACAATACAAATTAGTTACAAAAATTTAGAAAAATTTAAAATTTGGAAGAATCATGGCGGTTGACGATCGTAAACGGCGTATCATGGAGCATTTAGCAATGAGTTCGGATGGAATGAAATTCCTGTCCCCGAAAAAAAGTCCCGTAACTCCTGCTACATCGGCTCCACCACCCCCACCTCCTATCCCCACTCCAACTCCAGCTCCCGTACCGAGTACAGCCAAAGCGGGCGATCGCAAAAAGCGAATAATGGATCATATCGCTCGCAGCAGTGCGGATTTTGGCGATTTTTCTCTAGATGAGAAAGAGCGCAAAATGCAAATTCTAGAACATCTTCGCAAGAGTATCAGTTAGGGGGCAAGAGCAGCATCTCAATTTTGCTCTTTGGCAGAGCTGACTTGGCTCTGCTCTTAGATTCTTAATTGATAATTGTGATAATTGACCTAGCCGCGCCAAATCTGCTGGAGAACGGTTTCCGGTTCGATATCGGCAACTTTCTTCGTTGGAGATTGAATGCCGATGCTGCGCTCCGAATTGGGTGGCAGGAGTTTAGTTGCATCTGTAGAACCAAATAAGGCGATTGTATAAGTACCGACTGCCACCGATAAGTGCATCGGCACGCTGTCAGTACACACCATCAAATTAGCACCGGCGACGATCGCAGCTAACTTACCAAGATCTGGAGGAGACACTACTTTAAGATTAGGACGATTTTCCGTCATCGCCGTCACCCATCGCTCGTTTTCAGAGTCTCGAAGCAAAACAATGGGTAAGTCGGGTTGCTTTTGCTGGATATCTTCGACAATCTTTCGCCATTTTGCGACGGGATAGGCGTTATCACTTCCTTCGGAACTATCGTAAATGAGAATATAACCGCTCTCTTTGATATCTAAGCGTTTCTGTTCTGCTTCTGCCCAATCGATATCTTCTTTAGGCAACGTGACTTTAAGTTCCGGGCAAGAGGATTGAATCCCTAACGCTTGCAGCAGATCGTGATACTTGTGGGCAGCATACTGCTCGCTTTTGAGAGGAACGGAGTCAGATAAAAACCAGGAAGCATTATTTTTATAGCCTATCCGAATCGGGATGCCATTGAGCCAGAGCAACAGTCCTATCGTCCAACGCTGGCTGAAACTCAAGGCCATATCGTACTCGCGATCGCGGATTATCCCCAACAGATTCAGATAATCCGCCAAGCCGTTACGATCTCTATAGTCGAAGACGAGGACTTCATTAACATAAGGGCAAACTCGATAAGCCGCTTTAGCACAAGGCTCTATCATTACATCGATCGCGGCTTTGGGATATTGTTTTTTGAGGTCTTCCAGGGTAGGAAAAAACAGAATTTGCTCGCTAATTCCCCCAGGAACAAGAGCTATTATTCTCATCTTTCGATCTTTAGTTTAGACATCTGTCGGGTCGATCGCAACATGACAACATTCATTGTAAAGGAAGATATACCTAAACCGTTGGTTTATTCACAACAAATTCTAGATCTTCGATATAGATAATATAGGAGTACAGCCATCTATGTCTCTTCCAATCGACGAAAGTAAGTCTAAATCGATCGCGCTTTCCTCTGATAATTTAGATTGAGTAATCGATATCCAAACGACTATGTATTTCTTGATTCCCGCTGCCGGAATGGGAAAACGGATGGGAAGCGATCGCAATAAACTTCTGCTAACCTTACTGGGCAAACCCCTACTGGCGTGGACGCTATCAGCAGCCGAAGCCTCGCGTCAAATCAGTTGGATCGGCATCATCGGACAACCCGATAATTTTGCCGACTTTAAGGCAATTATCGCCGAGCTTGCCCTCACCAAGCCCGTCGAACTGATCAAAGGGGGAGAAACCCGTCAGGAATCGGTCAATAATGGCTTGCAAGCATTGCCCCCATCGGCAGAACGGGTATTGATTCACGATGGGGCGAGGTGTTTGGCAACGCCAGAATTGTTCGATCGCTGTGCGGAAGCTTTGTTAACCTGTCAAGGCTTAATTGCTGCTATTCCGGTCAAAGATACGATTAAAATCGTCGATAAGACTAATTTAATTAAAGATACGCCCGAACGCCGTTATTTATGGGCAGCTCAAACCCCGCAAGGTTTTAAAGTACAACTTCTCAAAGAATGTCACGAAAAAGGACGCAAACTCGGTTGGGAAGTCACTGACGATGCCGCATTGTTTGAGCGGTGCCACTTCCCCGTCCAGATTGTGGAGGGGGAAGAAACAAATCTGAAAGTAACGACTCCCATCGATCTCGCGATCGCCGAATTTATTCTTCGCCAACGTCTATTCAGTAATCAGTAATCAGTAATCAGTTACCAGTAGAGGCGCAATGTTTTGCATCTGCTAGACAAAGGACAAATGACGAATGACCAACGACCAATCTAAAGTATCGGTTATCGTACCCATTTATAACGGCGAGGCGGATTTACCCGGTTTAATTGAATGCTTGAGGGCGCAAACCTATCCGCGCGATCGCGTCGAGTATCTCTTAGTAGACAATAACAGCAGCGATCGCACGGGACAAATCCTAGCAACCGCTGCCGCTCAAACCTCTACCGAAAAAATCAACCTTCAAGTTTTGACGGAAGATAAGATTCAAAGTTCCTATGCTGCGAGAAATAAAGCCATAAGAATCGCCCAAGGAGAAATTATCGCTTTTACAGACGCGGACTGTCGCCCCCAACCCGATTGGCTAGAAAAGCTCGTCATTCCTTTTGCCGATCCAATCGTAGGAATCGTTGTTGGCGAACTGGTGGCTTTGCCGGGTAATACGATCCTAGAACAATATGCCGAGCGATACGAACTCATGTCGCAAAAGTTTCTCGTCGAACATCCTTTTTGTTCCTACGGTCAAACGGCTAACATAGCTATACGCAGAGAGATTTTTGAACGGGTGGGTTTATTTCGCCCTTACCTAACTACTGGGGGAGATGCCGATATTTGCTGGCGCATCCAAAAACAGACAGGCTGGAAATTAGAATTTGCACCCCAGGCAATTGTCCGCCATCGACATCGTGCGAATCTGCGAGAGTTCAAAAGTCAGTGGCGGCGATACGGTACGTCCAATCGCTATCTACACGAACTGCATGGTGTCTCTCTCATGCGAGAATTGACTTTCAGGGAATCGTTGTACCGACTCAGTCGCTGGTTGCTTAAAGAGTTGCCAAGAGATAGCGCTAAATTAGTTATTGGCAAAGCGAAGGCGATCGAGCTTATCAAAACGCCCATCGATCTCATTGGTTTTCAAGCTAGAACGGCAGGACAAAAACAAGCCCAATTATCAGAGCAAGCCAAAACAATCGAGTGGCTTTGATCGGCTATGTTTTAGAGCTTGCACTTTATATATTGATATATTGTATGTAATAGACCTGTTATGAAAATGTCACACAAAAGGAGAAAGGGGAAAGGGAAAATTATCTCCTTCCCCTTTCTCCCTTACTCCTTTCCCTACTTCTGCAAGAAGTCTAATAAAGCGATCGGTAGCCAGCTGACCGCTTGAAGCCATTTACTTGTTAGGCTGAGGAGTCATGCGCAGATAAGACTTAATTTCAGTAACTCCTTTGGGGAATTTGGCTTTCGCTTCTTCAGTTGGGATGGAAGGTACGACAACGCAATCATCTCCATCTTTCCAGTTAGCTGGAGTCGCGACTTGATAATTATCTGTTAATTGTAAAGAATCAATGACCCGAAGAATCTCATCGAAGTTACGACCCGTGCTAGCGGGATAAGTAATTGTTAAGCGCAGTTTTTTATTGGGGTCGATGATAAAGACAGAACGAACTGTCAAGTTATCGAGAGAGTTGGGATGGATCATCCCGTAAAGGTTAGAAACCTTGCGATCGGGGTCGGCAATAATCGGATAATTCACCGTAGCATTCTGGGTTTCGTTAATATCTTTAATCCACCCCCTATGGGACTCTGCATCATCAACGCTCAAAGCCAGGATCTTAACATTGCGCTTATCAAATTCTGGCTTAAGTTTGGCAACAGCCCCCAATTCGGTAGTGCAAACTGGGGTATAGTCTGCGGGGTGGGAGAAGAGAACGACCCAACTGTCTCCTGCCCATTCGTAGAATGAAATAGTTCCTTCGCTAGAATCTTGTGTGAAGTTTGGTACTGTATCGCCTAATTGGAGAGCCATAGTCTTAATTCCCATAAAACTTAGATAGGGACAATTTTCGATCTTGCCACAAAAGATGCATTTTCATATCAGATTTTAGGGATTTATAATAATTCACTGTTGACATTCCGCGATCGATGACCTCAAATTGCGGTACGATCGAGGGTGCAGCGGAACGAAAACTCCCTGAAATTGAGAGCGATTGAAAGAACCCATGAGATCGGTCAGACGCGCCAGCCTATTTGGGGTCTTCAATTCTCAATTTCATTGTCATAAAAATATATTCGCCATGATATAAATTTTTTAAATCCGATCTGCTGTACTCGCTCGGCGCGTGAATTTCTACATTGCCGCTCAATTTAAGAAAATCTACTCTTTCAGGAGGAACAAACTTAAATGAAACGCTTGGTTCGCATTCTAGCCTTACTAACTTTAATAGTTAGTTGCTTATTAACCCTACCAGCAACTCCCGCATTTGCAGGGCAACCTAAGCTCAATGCTGTTGATGCGATGCTGACTACCGAGTTTGGGAAAAAGATCGACCTCAACAACAGCGATATTCGTGACTTTCGGGATTTGCGCGGATTTTACCCCAATCTAGCGGGTAAGATCATCAAAAACTCTCCCTATAACAAGGTAGAGGATGTTCTCAGCATTCCCGGACTGTCCGAACGCCAAAAAGAACGCCTGCAAGCTAACTTGGATAATTTTATCGTGACCCCACCTTCAAAAGAATTCAATGAAGGTGGCGATCGCATCAATCCTGGCGTTTACTAAAAACCCCATGAACTAGGTAACTTGTCTCTCAACCCACTCCGTAAGGAGTGGGTTTTTTTAAGATGAATAACTCATTCTTCAATCATCTCCTATCTACCCGGCTGAAACGACGCAACTTATTGCTAGGGGCTGGCGTTCTGGGAGGTTTAGCCATTACCAATCGATCGCGCTATCTTATTGCCCAGCCCAAGTATTCCGATTATCCCTTCAGTTTGGGCGTGGCGTCTGGAGAACCCGATTCTAATAGCGTCGTCCTCTGGACGCGACTCGCACCGAATCCCCGCCGGGGAAATGCCCTGCCATCGGCAGACATTCCCCTGCAATGGCAAGTGGCAACCGATGAAAAAATGCGTCGCGTCGTCGCCAAAGGCGTGGTCTCGGCAACTCCCGAATGGGCGCACTCGGTTCGCGTTGTTGTAGAAGGACTGGAAAGCGATCGCTGGTACTGGTATCAGTTTAGAACAGGAAACGAAGTTAGCCCTGTCGGTCGTACCCGCACTTGTCCCGCACCGACAGCTTCAAGCGAACGCCTGTCTTTTGCCTTTGCCTCCTGCCAAAACTACGAACACGGCTATTTCAATGCCTATCGTCACATGAGCGAGGAGGAAATCGATTTTGTTATTCATCTGGGCGACTATATTTACGAAGGTGGAGGCGCGCCTCGTCCGGATGATGTAAGAAGCCATGGGAGTCCCGAACCGATGGATTTAGAGGGGTATCGGCGGCATTACGCCCTCTATAGAAGCGATCGCGATCTCCAAGAAGCCCATCGATTATTTCCTTTTATTTGCACCTGGGACGACCACGAAGTCGATAATGACTATGCCAACTTGGAATCGCAAGATTTTGATGAAATAGCAGCGTTCGCCAAACGTCGCGCGGCAGCTTACCAAGCTTACTACGAACATTTACCCTTCCGTCCCGCTTCTCGTCCTCAAGGCGATCGCATGCAACTCTATCGACGTTTTAGCTGGGGCAATCTAGCATTATTTCATGTTTTGGATACGCGACAGTATCGAGACGACCAAGCCTGCGACGAAAATGGTGATGGCGGCGGTCAGGTTGTAGAGTGTCAAGAACGATTAGCCGAAGCGCGATCGCTTCTCGGTCAACCTCAAGAACAATGGTTGCTCGATGGTTTAACCAATTCATCCGCCCATTGGGATATTATTGCCCAGCAATATCTAGTCGCGCAACTCAAGCAGCAAAAAGACGGTCGAGAAGGTTACTGGAGCGACGGTTGGGATGGCTATGCAGCCAATCGAAAGCGGATTCTCGACCATATTGCCCAACAGCGCCCGTCCAATCCGATTTTTATCGGCGGCGACATCCATTCGTTTTGGGTTAGCGAACTCAAGCCAGACTTTCAAGATCCCGCCTCTCCTACAGTCGCCTGCGAGTTCGTCGGTACGTCGATTAGTTCAAATGGCGTTCCCTACGAGCAATTTGCGTCTGTTTTGCCGGAGAATCCTCATATTAAGTTTTTTGAAAGTCGGTTGCGAGGTTACGTTAAATGTGCTGTATCGCGTCAGGAGTGGCGCAGCGACTTGCGGGTAGTAGACACGGTCAAGCAGCAAGATAGCAAAGTTAGCACGCTGGCGACATTCATAGTGGAGGATGGAAATCCTCAAGTTCGGCAGTTAGAACCTTCATAGAAACAGAAAGGTTAAAGGAGAAAGGGAAAAAGTCTATAGAAGTTTTCCCTTTACTTTTTTCCCAAGCGAAAGTTTCCCATGGGTGGGAATTAAATCTTGCGATCGAAAGCAAGGGGTCTAGTAAATTAGAGAATTTCCGGCGAATTGTTAAACTCCGGCGTGACCCAAAGCTAAACCGGTGACCAGCATTCCCAATACCAAGAAAGGTTGAGCGCTGGCTTGATATTTAACGTCGTTTTTGAGAGGATCGCGCAGGAAATACATGTCCTGAAAAGTAATTTGCGGGATAATTAACAACAGCAAAATAGTGGCATAAAGATTCTCATGGATGTAGATCAGGTATGCTGCTATTGCAGCTTGGAAAAGATCGATCGTTAAGACGCAAATCCAAGCAGCCGCCGTCACGCCAAACATGACGGGAAGCGATTTTAATCCCAACTGGCGATCGCCTTCTATACTCTTAAAATCATTAACGACAGCAATTCCCAGTCCGGCAAAACTATAAATCAAGGTCAAAATGACGATTGTCCAGTTCAGGTCGCCAAACAAAGCGTGACCCGTCCACCAAGGCAGGGCGATGTAACTCGAACCAAGGGCATAAGTTCCCAACCAGCCATTTTGTTTGAGTTTTAGAGGGGGAGCCGAATAGATATAAGCTAGCAAAGCTCCGCCAATGGCAATACAAGTGATGGTTGGAAATTCATGACCCGCCCATACATCGAGAACGTAAGCCAAACCGATCCCGCCTAGGAGAAGGACGATTATCTGGGCGATAACCTGGGAAAGAGGAATTGCTCCCGATGGAATGGGACGATAAGGTTCGTTAATAGCATCGATTTCGCGATCGTAGTATTCATTAACTGTCTGCGTATAGCCTGTCATGAAAGGTCCTGATAGAACCATACACACAGCAATTTTTAGAAGATTTTCGAGCGACCACGTATATTCGCCAGAAGAAGCCGCACCGCAAATTACCCCCCAGATCAGGGGAATCCAGGTGATCGGCTTCATCAATTGCAGTCGAATTTTCCAGATCGAAGTTTCGCCGGGGGCAGCCCCTTTCATGCCCAGTAGCTGTCTGGTTTTGGCGCCGCGATCGCCATTGGTCGGGAGTTTTACGCGATCGCTCGGATTAGACACAGAAGAGTCAGACATAAGCCAGTCAAAAGTCAAGAGTTACAACTGAAATTAGAAGGAAATCACGAGATACCCGCTTTGATATTTGGCTCCTCGAACGGGTTGACCTCTCAGTGGCGACGGCAAATCGATATTCCGTCGCTGGTCGCCTGCCTCTATAGTAATCTCTGGTCCGTATTGCGTTAGCTTGACCTGCTTTTTATCAAAGCCGGGCAGAAAAACGCGAACTTGACGGGCAGCGAGATCGACAGTCATGGGTTGGGGCACCTGACTCACCGTTTGAAAATCTGGTAAGGCTTCGATTAGCGGTTGCCAATCATCGCCTGCGCGACTGGGAATAGCATTCACACCGAGGGGAGCGAATTCAGTCGCTATGGCTTCGGACGCTTCAGCTTGGTTGAGCAGCACGCCGCTGACCGTCAATCCAACTTGCTGGGCGCTTCCCCAGAGATATTTTGCCGCTGCGATCGCGATTGGATCTGCTGTGGTCACCAGATAAGCCGTCACCCGTTTGGGATTGGCCAAAGCAGCTTTTCCTTCTTCTAATAAATTATTGGCGCGATCGCTCGGTTCTTTAGCAAGATCGTCCGCACTCCAGGACACGTTAAGAATGGCGCTGGTAATGGGTTGAATGAAAGGAGCAAGCACTTTCCCCACGTCGGAATCGCCCAACACCTTACGAAAACGACGGACGTACCAGCTTAAAACTTCTGGTATTCCCATCATTCTCAGAGTATTGTTATCTCCCGGTCCGTCATAGACAATGACATCGTAGCGATCGCTTTTGTCGTACTCGCGAATGGCATTAAGGGCGAGGGCGCTATCCATGCCCGGCAAGATCCCCAATTCTTGTCCGTAGACGTTTTTTAGAGTCGGAGAGCGCAAGTACTTCGCCTCTAGCTCTTTGATCTGTTCCCAGCTCTGCTCTAACATAATCGTTGAGAATAGCTGAACCACCGATAGGTTTGGGGTAATTTCTGCGGGAGAATTGCTGGTAGTTTCCCCTAACAATAAGCCCAGGGTAGGGCCGGGATCTTGCCCTACCAACAAGACTCGCTTTCCACTACTGGCAAATTTTTTCGCAGCAGCGATCGCCATAGTAGTACGACCGCTACCGCCTTTCCCTAAAAAAGTAAGAATTAGAGACATTTTGACGCTCTTTGGACTGTTGGTATTCGCTATTTAGCTTTAATCGACTGGTTTGATTTCGTCTTCAAAAAACCAAGTTGCTGTATTGTCCTCAAATTCCACTATAGCTCCAACACCGCTACCATCAGTCATTTTGAACTCTTTTATAGTTCCGACTTTGCCCAGTTTGTTGGCGATGTCCGTTGATACGCGATCTCTGAGGCGATAAACCTTAACTTTTTGCCCGATTTCCATTCCTAGTTAATTTACGTTTAATTAATTCAATGAACCATTCCTCAGTTTACCGGAATCCGCGTTCTTCTATGAGGCTTGCCGGCGATTCGGATGAGAAATTTCTCTTAACTAAAATCTTGCACCATTCTCAACAACTGCTGTTGTCATTAATTTCTGGGACGATCGAAAAAGTCTTCTAAACAAGTCCCAATAAGAATTTCAGTCGATTTTCATCAAGTTGAGTTTTGAGCCTAGAACTAAAGTTCTAGGCGTTGATGCCAAAGGTGCAAGTCGCGGAGAGGTAATACCATTTTTCATCCATTAATGACACAGATAGTCGATCGCCCTCACCCCAACCCCTCTCCNCTATTTGGGAGAGGGGAGAAGAATGTCGATCGCGAAAACCTGAAAATTGGTATAAACTAAATCTCAGCCTATTCCAGTCTAAGCACGAGTTATTGTATAATCTTCGCCATTAACTTGGTCTTGTTGCGCCAAGCAAAAACCTTTTCCCAAAGCAATGCAGCGGGAACTTTAATAGCTAGCAAGCATCATTGAGTAGAATTGAGCTTGTAGGTCGCAATCTGAGGGAACCAACAATTGTTGCATTCGGTGCGAGGATTTGTCCGCAAAGCAGGTAAATTGAGGCGCAGGCTGCCGTTTAACGCCCAGTGGCAGGCCCAGTTTGACTTGCTCAGAACCTTGGTGCGGCGCGATCTAGAGGCGCGGTACAAAGGTTCGATTCTCGGTAATTTGTGGCCCCTGTTAAATCAGCTATCGCAGTTGTTAATTTATACCTATGTTTTCTCGATCGTGCTAAAGGTAAAGCTGAGTCTTAGAGGATTGCCAGAAAACAACCTCACCTTTGGTTTGTGGCTATTTGCTGGCTTACTGCCATGGATTGCGTTTACAGGGGGGTTGACTCAGGCAGCAGGTTCGGTGGTAGGGCAGCCCAATTTAGTCAAAAAAGTGGTATTTCCTTTAGCTTTACTGCCGCTGGTACCAATTCTTTCAATGTTCGTTGAAAGTTCTTTTGGCTTAATGCTATTGATTATTTTCGTGGCAGTAACGAGTCATACTTTACATACGACTTTGGCATTACTACCGTTGATTTGGCTGACGCAGTTATCGTTAACGGCGGGATTGGGGTATTTGAGTGCAGGACTAACCGTGTTTTTGCGCGATATCCCGCAGACATTAGGAGTTATTTTAAACATTTGGATGTATCTAACGCCTATTATTTATCCAGCCTCAGCAATTCCCCAGGAATGGCGAAGTTGGGTGTTTTGGTTAAATCCTATGACGGCTATAGCAGAGGTGTATCGCGATTTAATTTTAGTAGGAGAAGTGAAGCACTGGGGCGAGTGGGGGGTCGCTTCTGCAATCTCTGCGATTGTTTTTTGTTGCGGATTTTTGGTATATAAAAAGTTGCGTCCGGCATTCGCTGATGTATTGTAGTTGCTTGTAAGTAGCAGCAGTGTGATGAGTGAAATTGCAATTACCCTAAAAAATGTCTCCAAGTGCTACAAAAGATACGCGCGTCCGGTAGATCGTTTGAAAGAAATTCTACTGCCCGGAAAAAGTCGGGCAGACGAGTTTTGGGCGCTGCGGGATATTAACTTGGAGATTCACAAAGGGCAAACAGTAGGAATTGTCGGGCGTAATGGTTCCGGAAAAAGTACTTTATTGCAAATCATAGCTGGTACGCTGACCCCAACAACGGGTGAGGTTAACGTATGCGGTCGCGTATCAGCCTTGCTGGAATTGGGTAGCGGGTTTAATCCAGAATTCACCGGACGGCAAAACGTGTTCTTTAACGGACGGCTGTTGGGGTTAAGCCAAAAAGAAATCGAAGATAAGTTTGACGAGATAGCCGGGTTTGCTGATATTGGGGATTTTATCGACGAACCCGTTAAGACCTACTCAAGCGGAATGTTCGTCCGTTTGGCCTTTGCTGTGGCAATTAACGTCAACCCGGAAATCTTAATCGTAGATGAAGCTTTGGCAGTAGGAGATGGAGTTTTTATCCATCGCTGCATGGCAAGTATTAAGGCTTTTCAAGATTCAGGAGGAACAATTTTATTTGTTTCTCATGAGATGGGTACAGTCTCTCGCCTTTGTTCGCAAGCTATCTGGATTAATGATGGAAATATAGTTGAAATAGGAGAACCAGATGATATTAGCAGGCATTATCAAGCCTGGATGTACGAGCAAATTAATGACTACCAGAAAAAGCATAATGAAGTTGGTAATAGATTAGTCGAACCAATTGAAACGCGAGACCCCCTCGAAAACCTAGAAAATATTAAGGATCGAACTTCACAAAAGCTCAAAGTAAATCCTTTTAATGAAAAAGCTTATCGAGAATACCACAATATAGAACGTTTTGGAACTGGTCGCGCAGAAATTATCAGTTTTGAAGTTTTAGATAATAGCAACAAAAAAGTTGGATTTGTATATCCGAAAGATCGGATTAAACTTGTCGTTAAAGTGTTAACTTACGATCGCATTCAAAAACCCATAGTTGGCATCATGTTATATGACAGATTAAGAACAGCTATTACTGGGTTTAATACCTATCAATATCAGCACCACCTATATAGTTTATTACCCGAACAACTACTAACTGTAGAATTTAGCCTAGAGTGGCCGGAAATTCAGGGTGGTAATTATGTTTTAGAACCTGCCATTGCCGATGGCAGTCAAGAAAATCATGAAATGCTGGATTGGTTGCAGTTTCCACTAAACATTATCTCGGGTGCAACCGATTTAACCTTTGGCGTTTTTCGCTTATCATCTGTGAATATTTCCCATCAAATTACGGTATCTCAATCCCCGACAGAAAATTATCTAGAAACAACTCGAGCGGAAACCAGAAAAGTATAGTTATTTTAAAGATCTTAAGTGGATATAAAACTAATATGAATTATTCTCCTACAATTGGCGCTTGTTCGTGCTGCGGTCACACAAAGTTTACTTTCTCTACAGTTTTGTGGCAATCTTTAATTGATGAATGGCGACTCGCAAATTATGAAGTTGAATATATCAATCGCCAGCAAGGTTTAAAATGCGAAAACTGTCAATCTAGCCTGAGAACAATGGCATTAGCGAGCGCCATTATGAAATGTTTTGGCTATGAGGGATTATTTCAGGATTTCGTATTAACCGAGCAAGCACAAAAGCTGAAAGTTTTAGAAATTAATGAGGCTGGTCAATTAACCCGTTATTTAGCAAAAATACCTGAGCATGTTCTGACCAGTTATCCAGAAATAGATATGATTCAAATGCCATTTCAAGATGGTTCTTTTGACTTAGTGGTTCATTCCGATACTCTAGAGCATGTTAAGTATCCGATAAAAGCTTTATCTGAGTGCTATAGAGTGCTAAAGCCAGGAAAATTTCTGGCTTTTACTATACCAATGGTAGTGGATAGACTAACAAGCTCTAGAGAAGGTTTATCGCCTAGTTATCATGCAGGTGCGGAAGATATTAATAGCGTCTTAGTTTATACCGAGTATGGCAGCGATGCCTGGAAGCATGTAATTAAAGCAGGATTTAACGAGTGTCGCATTTTTTCTCTGGAGTATCCATCAGCTCAAGTGCTGGTAGGAGTAAAATTGGTAAGTGCGTATATCGATAATGTAGACGAACAATTGAGAGTGTTTGAGACAACTTTACTATCTCAAAGACAGGCGTTACAAACTCAATTGAAGCAAGCCCAAGATCGAATAGAATTGCTTCGGGATAACGAACAACGATCGCACTCTCAGCAGCAACAAACGCAAGCCGAATTAGAACAAGCGCGATCGCAACTGCAACAAACGCAAACCGAACTAGAACGACTGCAATTGCAGCTACAACTAAACCAAGCCGAATCAAAGCAAGCACAATTGCAATTGCAATTGCAACTACAACAAACGCAAGCCGAATTAGAACAAGCGCGATCGCAACTACAACAAACTCAAGCCAACTTAGAGCAAATGCGATCGCAACTACAACGAACCAGAATACAACTAGAGCAATCGCAAACTACCGTTCGTGCCATGCAAACTAGCAAATTTTGGCAATTGCGATCGCGATGGTTCGATCTCCGACATGCCCTCGGTATTGTAGATGATGACAGACCACTGCTAAAAAGTATTTTTTCGCAAAAAAAGCTCGCAAATAAGGCAAAAACAGAAACAGCTAACTCTGCTGTCAGTGATTCGCTGACAACAGTTGCTCCCCGGTTGGAAGACGTACAACCTTCTGTAGAAGCCTTGGCAGAGATTCCGCAAACTGACGATCTCAACTACCAAAAATGGCTGAACAAAAATTACCCTACTAAAGCTACATTACGCAAGATGGCTGAGGTTGTGGAAATATTTGCCTACAAGCCAATTATCAGTTTGGTGATGCCTGTTTATAACACGCCAGAACGATACCTTAGAGAAGCGATCGAGTCGGTACTAAGTCAAGTATATCCCTATTGGGAGTTATGTATCGCTGATGATGCCTCCGAGGACAATCGAGTCAGAGAAATTCTAGAGGAGTACTCAGCCAAAGATTCGCGGATAAAGGTTGTTTTCAGAACAGAAAACGGTCATATCTCTCGCTGTTCTAACTCAGCCCTAGAACTTGCTACTGGTGATTTTATCGCTTTGCTTGACCATGACGATCTACTCGCCCCACATGCTTTGTATGAAGTAGCTTTGCTGCTCAACAAACACCCAGAAGCAGATATGATTTATTCTGATGAAGATAAAATTGACGATTCTGGTAAATTGCAAGAACCTTTCTTTAAACCAGATTGGTGTCCCGATACCTTTTTATCGGGGATGTACACCTGTCATTTAGGTGTCTATCGCCGAGAGTTAGTCAACGCGATCGGAGGTTTTAGAGTTGGTTATGAAGGCAGTCAGGACTACGATTTAGTTCTTAGACTAACAGAAAAAACAGAAAATATCTTTCACATCCCCAAAATACTTTACCATTGGAGAATTCATTCTGAATCTGCCGCTAGTGTAGCGGATGTCAAACCGTATGCTGTTGTCGCAGCAGAAAAAGCATTAGCAGATGCGCTTCAAAGAAGAGGCGAACCAGGAAGAGTTATACGAGCTAAACATCTGGTAGGAAAATACACAATTCGATATGAGATAACTGACTATCAGCTTGTCAGTATCATTATTCCTACAAAAGACTTAGGTGAAACCTTGGATAGATGCTTGACATCTATTTTCGCCAAGAGTGTTTATCCAAATTACGAAGTAATTCTCATCGATAACGGCAGTCAGGAAGAATATACCGCTAAGGTAATTGCCAAGTGGCAAGAAAAGGAAACTAACAGGTTTAGTTGTTATCGACTTGATGTACCTTTTAATTTCTCCAAAATTAATAATTACGCTGTCGAGCAAGCCAAAGGAGACTATTTACTATTCTTAAATAATGATATCGAGGTCATTACCCCCGATTGGATTAATGCAATGGTCGAACAAGCTCAAAGACCTTCTATCGGTGCTGTGGGAGCTTTACTTTTATATCCAGATAACACTGTTCAACACGCTGGTGTAGTTCTAGGTCTTGGGGGAGTTGCTGGTCACAGTCATAAATATTACTTAGCAAGTTCATCTGGGTATTTCCATCGACTTTTAACTATCAATAATTATTCTGCTGTGACAGCAGCTTGTTTAATGTGCAGGCGCGAAGTTTTTGAAGCAGTTGGAGGTTTTGAGGAGCAACTAGCAGTTGCATTTAACGATGTTGACCTCTGCTTGAAAATACTTGAGAGAGGTTACAGGAATATCTATCTCCCCCATGTAAAACTTTATCATTACGAGTCAAAAACCAGAGGATATGAAGATACGCCACAAAAGCAGGCTAGATTCATCCAAGAAATAGACTACATGAAGAAAAAATGGCAACGCCTTCTAGAGTGCGATCCTTGCTACAATCCTAACTTGACCAAAAACCGCGAGGATTTCAGCATAGATGTGTAACCAATACATCAATTAAAAATCTTTCGATACTTATCAGCGAATTTAATTTTTTTTCTGATCGATAAATGTCATAGCAACGAATATTTTACCAATGCAAATTGTTGCTATTTTTCAAAAACTCGATCGCCTAAAATATCTCTTGGCACGGCGAGGAACGCGAAAACTATTAAGATATCTCTATCAACGTGGGATATCTAATGTTAAGTCAAGAAGAGATTATCAAAAATGGATAAAGCAAAATCGCCTCACAAATGAAGATATTGCAGCAGCTAGGACAGAAATAGAAACATGGCAAATACGACCCAAATTTTCTGTAATAATACCTGTCTACAATGTAGAGGCAAAATGGTTAAAAAAAGCTATTGACTCCGTTCGCAAGCAAATCTACCCCAATTGGGAATTATGTATTGCTGATGACGCTTCTTCAAAACCTCACATTCGCGAAATCCTCACTCATTACACTCAAATTGATGAACGAATAAAAGTTACATTTCGCATAGAAAATGGACAAATTTCAGCCGCTAGTAACTCCGCATTGGAGTTGGTAACTGGAGATTATATTGCTCTTTTAGACCATGATGATGAATTAACAATTGATGCTCTATTTGAAAACGCTAAGTTAATTAATGCTCATCCAGATGCAGATTTTATCTACAGCGATGAAGATAAAATAGATGCTCGCGGCAACCGTTTTAATCCAGTTTTCAAACCGGATTGGTCGCCGGAGTATTTTTATTCCACAATGTATACTTGTCATCTCAGTGTCGTTAGAACTAGCCTTATTCGGGAAATTGGCGGTTTTCGCAGCGAATATGATGGTTCGCAAGATTACGACCTAATATTGCGAATTGTAGAAAAGACCAACAATATCTACCATATTCCCAAAATTCTCTATCACTGGCGTAATATAACCGTTTCTGCTGCTTCTGGTTCGTTAGCTAAACCGTGGGCATTTGCAGCTGGAAAAAAAGCTTTAGAAGCGATGCTAGAACGCAGTCTGTATCCGGGACACGTAGAGGAAACAGCCAATCCAGGTATTTATAGAGTACGACGGGATATTATCGGACATCCTCTGGTAAGCATTATCATTTCTAGTACTGGGAAAACAATAGATACTCCTTCCGGTTTCCGGTGTTTATTGAAAAATTGCATCGATAGTATCGAGCAGTTGAGTAGCTATCGCAACTATGAAATTATTGTGGTTGATGGATCCGAGCTTCCAGAGTCCGCGCTAGAAACAATCTCATC
The DNA here is from genome assembly GCF_001904635.1 of Hydrococcus rivularis NIES-593. Classification (GTDB taxonomy): domain Bacteria; phylum Cyanobacteriota; class Cyanobacteriia; order Cyanobacteriales; family Microcystaceae; genus Hydrococcus; species Hydrococcus rivularis. The sequence continues at coordinate 374,808 of NZ_MRCB01000001.1, read as the reverse complement.
TGCAAATTCATCTCTAGTGCGCTGTACCGAACTGTTTAACTTCTCTATAGGAATTAACCAAGGCGCAGCTAAAGCCAGAGGAGAATTTTTGCTGTTACTAAACGATGATACCGAGATTATAACCCCAGACTGGTTAGAGTCGATGTTGGAGTTGGCACAACAGAAAGAAATTGGCGCAGTCGGGGCAAAACTTTTATCTTCTGATGGCTACATACGGCATACAGGAATAATTCTTCTCGAAGGAAATCCTTGCTATGCTTTCTATGGATTTGACAGCGCTCATTCGGGATACCATTGTTCCAATATTGTTAACAGAAACTACTTAGCTGTTACAGGTGCTTGTTTGATGATGCGACGCGAACTATTTCAACAGTTGGGAGGGATGGATGAGAATTTTCCTCTTAACTACAACGACGTCGATTTATGTTTAGCTGCTCATCAGGCAGGCTATCGCAATGTAGTTACCCCTTATACCCAACTCATTTGCTATGAATCGGCTAGCAAAAAGAATGGTTTAAAAACTGGCGAGTTAGAGCAATTAAAAACTAAATGGAAACACTATTTAAATGGTTTGATGCGAGATCCTTATTACAATCCCAATCTATCTAAGCGCGTTCCAAATTTCGAAATATTTTAAATGTATTAGAAAGAATAAGATTTAACTGAATTCTGCAATTCTATGCACGCATTTTATTTTTTAATAGTTAATTATAACTCAACTAAATTAATAGATGATTTAATTCAATCTATTTTTCAAATTAAAGATATACTATACCAGATTATTATTGTTAATAATTCACCAGAAGACAGGTCTATCGATCTTCTAAAAAATGAATACATTTTTATTTTAGATGCTCCTAAAAATTTGGGTTTTGGTAGCGCTTGTAACTTAGGATTAAATTGGATTTATACTCAAAATCAGCAAGCAATTGTTTGGCTGATCAATCCAGATGCTTATCTTTTAGAAAATGAGTTCGAGAAAATCATCCAATTTTTTAATGGCTATTCAGAAGTTTCAATTCTTGGTACAATTATCTACAACTCTGTAGATAAGGTTTGGTTTGCTGGCGGTCGTTTTATTCCTAAAATTGGAGCGATTATTAAAGAAGATCTTGTATCAAATACAAACTCAGCTTATGTTCCTTGTGATTGGGTTTCGGGATGTAGTTTAATAATTAATCTTCGCAACTTTAGTGAATGTCCTCAATTCGATCCAGCTTACTTTCTCTACTACGAAGATTTTGATTTTTGTAGACGCTATACTACTCAAGGACATTTAATTGCCATTACAAAACAATTTGGCGTAATTCATCGACCTTCTTCAATTACCGATCGCAATCCTTTTAAGAAAATTAAACATAGTACCTATAGTTATTTATTAACCCTAGAAAGGTATACTAACAAGCTAGTTTTTGTTCTCAAATTAATTCGGCTTACTTTTAATGCTTTTGTTTTGATATTTATTAAACCGAAAAAAGCCTTAGGTAAAGTAGCTGGGATATTGAATTATTTTATGCGATCGCATAATAGTTCGCTATAAAATGATAAACGGCACTCTCTTTTTTTAAAACATTAAAAATAAAAAATGAGCGATTTATTAGTAAATTTAGCCGTTGTTTTTTCAAAGCCTACAGGAATAAGTAATTATGCGAGAAACCTTTTTCTATATCTAAAAACCCTTAACCCTACTTTATTAACCGCTCAAAAATACTCTGAATTTAACTGCTACCTCATCCCCGATAATTTGTCTCCCGCTTACGGAACAAAAGGACATTTTCGTCGCCTTCTGTGGACTCAGTTTCATTTGCCGCCAATCTATAAAAAACTGCAATCTAAACTATTATTTTCCCCAATCCCAGAAGCTCCTATTTATACTGACTGTCGTTTTATCGTAATGGTTCACGATCTGATTCCATTACGCTTTCCTAAGCGTTTTTCCCCCCTCACTCCCTATTTCCGTTACTACATTCCTCAAGTACTCGATCGCACCGAACATATCATTTGCAATTCTGTAGCCACTGCTAAAGACATTACTGAGTTTTACCGGATTTCCTCAGCGAAAATTACGCCGATCCTTCTCGCCTACGACGCGAATCATTTTCGGAAGCTAAATCTGCCTAGTAAGGATGAGCAACCGCCTTACTTTCTCTATCTCGGTCGTCACGATCCTTACAAAAATTTACACCGCCTCATCGATGCTTTTGCGAAAATTCTCGATCGCGACTGTCAACTCTGGCTAGCAGGATCGCCTGACAAACGCTATACGCCAAAATTGCAAGCAAAAGCCGAGGAATTGGGTTTAAGCGATCGCATCAAATTCCTCGATTACGTTCCCTACGAACAGCTACCAATCTTACTGAATCAAGCATTAGCGTTAGTTTTTCCTTCGCTTTGGGAAGGATTTGGGCTTCCAGTACTCGAAGCGATGGGTTGCGGCACTCCCGTCATTACGTCCAATCTCTCCTCTTTACCGGAAGTAGCTGGAGATGCAGCACTGTTAATCGATCCCTACAACGTTGAAGAGATTGCAGCGGCAATGGCAAGCGTGGCAGAGGATTCTGGATTGCGATCGCGCTTGAGTACACTGAGTCTAGAAAGAGCCAGCCAATTTAGCTGGGCAAAAACGGGACGAGCGACTGTAGAAGTTCTTCAGAGATATCTTTAAGATCGAAACAACCGCTCTTGTAATGAATTTCCTGTCCGAGCGAAAAGTCTTCTAAAGAAGACCGATAGGAGTTTCAGCCTATTTTAATCGAGTTGGGCTTTGAGCCTAGAACTTTAGTTAGGCGCACACTTCCAAGTTCGGGGAGTTGAAAGAAATGATTTCACATCAAGACCATCAAACTGCTTTGCCAATCAAGCGCGAGATCGCGCTAATCTATGCTTTCTCTTTCCTTATTGCCATACTCATGGCGGATGGAAAACATGAAAATTGGTATTAACTCCGAAGCGAGACGTTAAATCGTTCCACTAATGCCTCTCGGATTTTGTTGTGGACGGGTTCGACTTCCGCGTCAGTGAGAGTGCGATCGCTGGCTCGATACGCCAAACTAAAGGCTAAACTCCGCTGCCCGTCAGGCACATTTTCGCCGCGATATTCATCGAATAGTTCGACCTTATCTAATAAACCGCCAGCTGCTTTTTTCATTGCCATCTCTAGCTCGACAACCGATACTTTGACCGGAGCAAAGAATGCCAGATCCCGTTCGAGGGCGGGATAGGTCGAATAGGGACGGAAGTGAGGGGTCTGCAAGTCTTCGCGAGCAAGCGCTCCTAGCAAAACGCTGCAACTCATCTCAAAACCATAAACGGCATCGAGCAAACCGCGTTTCTGCCTGAGTTGGGGATGCAGTTGTCCGAACGTTCCTAAGCGCTTGCCGCCCAACCACAAAGAAGCAGTGCGCCCTGGGTGCAAGCGATCGTCTTTTCGATCGGGTTGGTATTCTACTGCTAAACCCAGGCGATCGAAGACGCTCTCTAGTATGCCTTTGGCTTCATACCAAGTCATGGGCGCTGGTTTGCCGCTTCGGCTCCAGCGACCTTCGCTTATCAGATCGCCACCGAGGATTCCGGCGATTGAGTCGGCTTCTTGCACGCCATCTTCGGATCGCGAGAAGATGCGACCGATTTCAAAAGCATTCAACGCCCCATTGCCCTGAGACTGGTTGTACTCGAAGGCATCGATCAGTCCGTCCAGTAAATTCGTCCGCAAGGCAGAATACTCGACAAACAGAGGATTGGCGAGGACGACCTCATCTTTTTCTGGCTTGACGAGAGAATACTGAACCACTTCGGTCAGTCCCACGGCTCGGAAAGCCTCTCTTAGCTGCCGTTGCGCCCGATCTTCAAAAGAAAGACCGCCCGGTTCGGTTTTATCGGGAAGCTTATCGATAAAGCGATCGTAACCGAACAGGCGAGCGACCTCTTCGATTAAGTCGATTTCCCTTTCCAAATCTCGACAGCGGTAGGGAGGAACCGTAACCGTCCAAACCTTGTCTTTTGTGGAGGCGAGTTCTAGCTGACAGCCCAAATCGGTCAGAATTCGCTCGACATCTTCGGCTTCGATTTGACCGATCGCATTGTCTCGTTTAACAGCACCCAAAACCTGATGGATGCGAGCGAGACGCAGTTGGATCGGCTGACTCGTTGTATTCTCGCGCCCATCGGCGACGGTTTGAGCAATGGGCGTACCGCCAGCTAACTCGACAATCAACGCGATCGCTCTGTGACAGGCGATGTCTAATTCGGCTTGGTTAACGCCTCGCTCGTAACGGGCTGAAGACTCGGTACGCAAGCTTTGAGCGCGGGAAGAACGGCGCGTCGCCACGGGATCGAATAAGGCAGCTTCTAGAATAATGTTCTGGGTTCCTGAATGAACCTCTGTCTCTTCTCCCCCCATGACTCCCGCCAAGGCGACGGGGCGATCGTTAGCTGTAATCAATAAATTTTGCGGTTTGAGCGAACGAGTTTGACCGTCTAAGGTTTTTAGCGATTCGTTCTCCCTGGCAAAGCGCACGCCAATGGTGAGGCTATCTCCGCCGGCCAAGGCTTGGGTGCGATCGCGATCGAAGGCATGTAGCGGTTGTCCCCATTCCAGAAGAATATAGTTAGTCGCGTCAACTACATTATTAATCGGTCGCACGCCTGCGGCTTGCAGTCGCCGTTGCAACCATTCGGGAGAGGCGGCAATTTTTACCCCTTCGATGACAGTGCCGATGTAAGCTGGACAAGCTTGTTTGTCGGCAACTTTGAGGCTGAGAATCCCTTCTCCTGCTGGAATAGAAATCGGAGCAACTTTGGGAAGGTGTAGCGAAGCCCCCGTCAAGGCGGCGACTTCCCGCGCGACTCCTACCATGCTTAAGGCATCGGCGCGGTTAGCTGTCGGGGAAATATCGATAATGACATCATCTAACCCCAGCAAGGGGCGAACGTCGCCGCCCAATTTTAGATTTTCTTGGGAGAAAATATGAATGCCTGCCGACTCTTTTTCTAAGCCCAACTCAGCTAGAGAGCAAATCATCCCTTCCGAACGAACTCCTCGCAGCTTAGTCGGGCGAATCTTTAGGTCAACCGCAGGTAAATAGGTGTTGACTGTCGCGACTGGAACGTAAATATCTGCCCGTGCGTTGGGCGCGCCGCAGACGATGTTTAAGAGAGTTGGTTGACCGATATCTACCTGACAGACGCTCAATTTATCGGCGTTTGGATGGGGTTGGCGTTCGACTATTTTGCCGATGACAACGCCATCGGCTAATTGACGGCGATCTTCAATTTCTTCTACTTCTAAGCCAGCAATGGTTAGCGTTTCGGCTAACTCCTCAGGGGCGAGAGTGACATCTACTAATTCCCGCAGCCAGTTGACAGAAATCCGCATCGATTCGTTGCTTTTACTTACCTCGGCTTGACTATTTTACCCGATCGCGTAATTTTCATCCGGTCGTTTTCTTTTCCAGTCCTGGATTGCCTTAAATAATAGCGCTCATATTTCGAGTATGCCACAATTGAGTGATGGCACTTCGGGAAGCGATCGCGATCGAGAAGTTTATCTATATGCTAGTTTTTGTCATCCCCCTCAAGAGTCCGCAAGTTTCAAGGTCTTGGGAGCGCGTCTGCCAGTTATTTGAGAGAACTGTCAGATCGGCGTGCAATCAAACTTCGCCTAATTTTCACGTTATCGTTGTCTGCCACGAAAAACCAAACATTGAATTCACTCATCCGAAAATTACCTATCTTGAAGTCGATTTTCCCTTACCTAAAGAAACCAATCCAGTCGCGAGAGGAGATACCGATAAAGGACGAAAAATTTTAAAAGGTTTGATTTATGCCGCGCAGTTTTCTCCCTCTCATACAATGGCGGTTGATGCGGACGATTGCGTCAGCCAGCATTTAGCTGAATTTGTCGAGCAATACCCTCAAAACAATGGTTGGTATGTTTCTAGGGGATATAAATATCAAGAAAATACTTCCTATGTTTATTTAACAAGAAAGAATTTTTATCGAATGTGCGGAACGAGTAATATTTTAAGATATGATTTGAATTTTTTACCAGAAAATCCCGAATACAATCGAGGTTATGGCTACTATAAATATTACATTCTTCACGCTAGAGTTCGCGATGTTTTAACAGAAAAAGGGATGCCGCTTGCTCCCTTACCTTTTGCAGGCGCGATATATATATTAGGATATGGAGATAACGTCTATGGCAACGCCAAGAATTTTTCTTTTAATTTTTTCAATCGTAGAAAATTAACGAAATCGATTCGAGAAGAATTTTGTTTATCTAGTATCGTCTAGTCTAACTGAGATATATTAGAGAATTTTTTGAATAAATTCCTAAAAGGATATCCCTCAAGCAAGACCATGGTTAGAGCAAAAAAACTAAAACTCAAAACCTCTCAAGTATTTACAGAACTGTTTGGCGATCTCAGGGAAACTAGAGAAAAACCCCTCGATCTCAAAGAGAAACTAGCCGAGAAACGAAAAGCCAAAGAGGAGCGCAAAAAACTTTTGGGGATCGTTGGGATTGCGATCGCTTTTGCAATTGTTGTCGGTCTGCCATTGGTACTGCTAATAGGAACGAGACCTGCCGCGATCGTGGCTACGGGAATTCCCTCCTTGCTTTTATGCTATAACTATCCTCGTTTAGCCCTCTGGGGATTTCTCATCTACATGCCCTTCAGCGGAACCATCACCTATTGGATAGGGGGAGGGAATGCTCTATTTCAGTTGAGTAAAGATGCAATTTACGTTCCTGCTCTCATTGCTTTGGTCGTACAGTGCAAGCGCAAGCGACTGCCAATCCTAATTCCCAAACAATTGCTTCCCACCCTGGGTCTCCTGTTATTTAGCTGCTTGCTCACCTTATTTTTGGTCAACGGCATGCAGGAATTGCTTCCTTACTGCCAGGATTTAGGTCCAAACGAGCGATATGCTGTGGATGCAGCAGGCAACTATATCTTAAACGAGAGAGGGTTGGTGGTTCTAAACCCCTGCAAAGAAGGAAGTCCTTTTTTCCAGGGAGTTTTGGGACTTAAGGTGCTACTCGGTTATGTGCCGCTTATCTTTTGCACCTACTATCTCATTAACGACAAAAAGAAGCTACTGCTTCTCGGTCGCATCCTCGTCATGCTGGCGATTGCCTGTTGCCTTCTGGGGCTGGCACAATATTGGATGTTGAAAACGGGACAGTGCGTTGGAACGAGAAATTTGATGGGAAACGATCTCTTCAAACCGACCGTCGAGGCTAAATGTTTAGTCGGTGGCGCTCTCCTCTACAGCCCGCAAGTGGGACAGATTCGCTTGCCGGGAACTTTTGTGTCTCCCTGGCATTGGGCTTGGTTTTTAGTAGCCAATGCGGGCATCTGCTTTGCGACTGCGTTTAGCGATACCTCTTTCATTTGGCGGGTAGCTGGTTTGACGGGGATGGGATTGGTGTTTGTCAATGCCGTAGTCAGCGGTCAACGTCTGGCACTGGCAGCAGTTCCAGTCTTGATTGCAGTTTTGCTCGTTCTTACCGGACAGATAGCCAATTTGAAGCGATTTATTCCGATTGGCGTGGGACTTACGCTCGTTTTATTTCTCTTTTTCTCTTTCTTGAACCCAGATTTTATCCAGGAGAGGATTGACAGTTTTGTCGGTCGTTGGAATACCTCGCCTCCTCAGCAATTTATTCAGCAGCAATTTCAATATGCTCTAGCCAACCAAACAGGAATTTTAGGCAGGGGATTAGGCAAAGCGACTAACTCTACGCGCGTTTTCGGTCCGGTATCGCTAGTAGAAACTTTTCATCCCAAACTGCTCTTTGAAATCGGATGGCCCGGACTGATTGCGTTTATGGTCTTCATCACTCACTTGACGATACTCTCTTTTAAGAGCTATCGTTCTGTACGCGATCGCGCTTTGTACAGTTTTGGTTCTAGTTTCTGGGTTTTTATGTTAGCGATCGGCTATTTTCCCTACTGGTATCCCCTAGATACCGACCCGGTAGCAGTGTATTACTGGTTGTTTGCCGGAGTGCTGTTCAAATTGCCAGAAATCGATAAACAAGAACGAGAAAAATTGAAAGCTGCCAAAGGGAAAAATTCTTCCCGCAGCAAAAACAAAAAGTCGAACCTACGTAAAAAGAAACTTTCTGCTGCCTAGAACAGCTACTTTATATAATTCAGATGGTTTTTCCTTCAATCTCCGTCATTATTCCAACTTATCGGCGAGAAGAACCTCTCCAAGAAACGCTAGAGGACGTTCTCAAACAAGACTATCCTGCCTTTGAAGTTCTGGTTATCGATCAAACGCCAACTCATACCCCCACCGTTGAAGCTTATTTAGAACAACTGGCAGAAAGTGGAAAGATTCGCTGGTTTCGCGTCAATTGGGCGAGTTTGCCAGGGGCAAGAAACTACGGCGTGCGGCGAGCGACTGGAGAGATTATTCTGTTTATCGATGACGATGTAAAGCTACCAGAGAGATATTTACAAGCTCACGCCCGTAATTACCAAGAACGACCAGAGATTGGGGCAGTCGCGGGACGAGTTTTCGATCGCATGAAATTAGCCGATTCCCAAAAGATAAATCCCAAAGATTCGCCCTACAGCATTGATTATTTGCCGCCTCAAGCAATGGATCCCGGCATTGCTTGGTATTACATCGATTTAGTTCATACCGTGAAACCGCAGCGCGTCATTTCTACCAGAGGCTGTAATATGTCCTTGCGACGAGATATTTTTACCGAACACGGCATCTGGTTTGACGAACGGTTTCGAGGAAGTGCGGTGAGAGAGGAGTCGGACTTTTGCCTGCGATTGCGGCAGACGGGCTATCAGATCTGGTACGACCCAGAAGCTTATCTAGTACATTTAGGGGAAGAAACGGGCGGCTGTCACGATATCAACACGCGATCGCTTCAATACCAGCTTACTTTTTATCACAATCATTTCCTTATGGCGCTCAAAAATCTTACACCCGTCCAACAATTGCGCCTCTACGCCAAACTCTTTGACTGTCACGTTCTCGGCAATCCCCCTTGTAACAAAAGTGGTTCTCCTATTAAAATTCTCACGAGAGGGATTTTCTATAGCTTAGGCTTTCTTGATGCCCTCAGTACCTTGGTAAAATCGCTGTGGGAAAACGGACAAATTTACTCTCGTCAGGATTTAGAGGGATCGGCAGTACCAGTTACGCAGGAAGCAAAAGTTTAAGATGATGAAAGGAAACACCTGTACGAGCGACCGAGCCGCCGGCGGCAAACTGGTTCTTGCAGGCACCTTGCTGCTTGCAGCGGTCTTCGCACCACTACCACTTGCTGCGCAGATCTCGAGCATCGACATCCCATATATGGCATTCTATGACCATCAAGGTACTTATGCCTCCACGATTGGCATCGGCACTCCGGCAGCACAGGCGCTTACTGAAGTCAGTCCACAAACCATTTCGGCTCAGAGATTGACTGGGGAGACTCTGCCAGCTAGCGCCCTGAGTTTTCGCTACTCACCACAGGTCACAATGCAAGTGCGCGCTCGAATTGCCGAGCAGTTTGCAGCACAGTCTCCCGAACAGGCTGCACAGATTCGTCACGAGTTCTCGCAGGCTGATGTGGTCGGCGAATTTCGCCGTTTAATCCAACGCTATGGTTACGATCCCGATAACCTTGCCCACAATATGGCTGCTTTCTTGATCTTGCAGTGGGAAGTGCTTACCGAAACGCAGGCGCAACCGCCTCAGATGAAGGGTGTAGCAGAACAGATTGCGGAGGCGTTGCTCGCTGGCTCAATGCTGCATGGCATGAGCGATGCTGACAAGCAAACTGTCGCCGATTCAATGGCATACCAGGCGCTGATGTCGGTGCTTGTGTTCAACGATCTGAAGCGGCGCGGTGACAGTACCGGCATAGCACAGCTGCGCGAAGGCATCATTCGCAGTGCGCGCGAGCTGGGCTGGGACTTCAATCGCGTCGAACTCACTAGCCGTGGCTTTGTCGCCACACGCTAATCCATGATGTTGATTGATTGACTTGATAAATCTTCTCTAAGACAGGCGATCGAGCGTGCGATATTGAATCGCTTCTGCTAAGTGGTGGCTCTTTAAAGCTTCCTCCCCTGCTAAATCGGCAATCGTGCGCGAGACTTTCAAAATACGATCCATTGCCCTGGCAGACAGTCCCAATTTGCGAATGGCGGCTTCTAACAAGTTACGACTGGGATCGTCTAACTGGCAAAAACGCCGCAGATGAGACGATCGCATTTCGGCATTGCAGCGGACTGCCGGATCGTCTTTCAATCGATGCTGGGCGCGATCGCGGGCTACGATCGCCCTCTCTCTGACCGTTTGGGAATTTTCTCCCGTTTCTCGTCCGGTCATTTCTTCGGGTTTGAGTCGATTAACCGCTACTTGCAGGTCGATTCGATCCATCAAAGGTCCCGAAAGCTTTGCCCAATATTGCTCGCGCGCGCGAGCAGAACAGGTACAAGGCTGAACCGAATCGCCAAAATAACCGCAAGGACAGGGATTGGTACTTGCCACTAGGGTAAATTGCGCCGGAAACGAAACCGATTGACGAGTTCTCGAAATACTGACGTATCCATCTTCTAGTGGCTGGCGCAAGAATTCCAAAACGTTGCGCTTGAACTCAGTTAGCTCGTCCAAGAATAACACGCCTCTGTGTGCCAGGGATATCTCGCCGGGACGGGGAAAGCTGCCGCCGCCGACTAAAGAAGGTCCAGAAGCGGAGTGATGGGGACTGCGAAAGGGACGTTCTCTAATCAGAGACCCTTTATCTTTGAGCAATCCTGCCACCGAATGAATTTGGGAGACTTCAAGGGCTTCGGTAAAACTCAGGGGAGGTAAAATACCGGGCAAACGCTTAGCGAGCATCGTTTTTCCGCTTCCGGGAGGCCCGACGAAAATAAGATTGTGCCCGCCTGCGGCTGCGATTTCGAGGGCGCGACGCGCGTGAGTCTGTCCTTTGACATCTGCTAAGTCTGAAATGAGTTGGGGGGCGCGATCGAATTCCGCTTTAGCATCGAAGGCGACTGGCTTATAGTTTTCCGGTTGGCTGAGAAAGTCCGCCACTTCATAGAGATTTCTAAATCCATAAACCGCGATTCCTTTGACGACGGCAGCTTCTTGGGCGTTATCGGCAGGGACGATTAAGCCTTGAATGCCCATCTTTTGGGCGGCGGCGGCAATGGGCAAAACGCCTGCTACGGGGCGCAAGCTACCGTCGAGCGAAACTTCGCCAAGAAAGAGATAATCCCCCAACAGTTGGGCGTTGGCTTGTTCGGAAGCGGCTAAAATCCCGATGCTGATAGGTAAATCGAAGATCGGTCCTTCTTTGCGCAAGTCGGCAGGGGCGAGATTAACCACAATTTTGCGGACTGGAAAAGCAAATCCCGCATTTTTGATCGCGGCTTTGACTCTCTCCTTAGATTCTTGAACCGCTGCGTCGGGTAAACCCACTAGCGCGATTCCTGGCAGTCCTCCAGAAACATCGACTTCTACCGCTACTTTAACTGCGTCGATCCCAACGATTGACGCACTCCAAACCCTTGCTAACATGTAATTTCCGCTCGATTGCTTGTCTGTATAGTCTTAGTATTCCCCCAGACAAGCGCAGATTATGCGTCTAACGCTGTAGATTCGCGCCAGCTTGCCACCTCGGTTCTCCCGACTCATAGGCGCCAATGTCGGGGGCTTTACCGACAAAATCGTCGGTAAACCCAGAGATAGAGATACCTTTATCGATCGCGGGGGAACCTGGAGGTAAAGTCAAGTCGGCATTTAACCTCGGATCTTTGCCGAGATTTAAGTTGTTTGACTGTTGCTTGGTGTTTATAATCGATGGCTCTCCATAAATATTGTTGCGCAGTTGAACGGATTCGCCGATGATAATCGGACCGAGAAACGTATTGTTGAACACGCGGTCAGATCCCCTTGGGCTACCCGCGACCACGTAGTAACTGTCTTTACCGCCAGTGATGTTCCAGACAGCATTGTGATGGATAGTGCTGTTATAGCTCTCGATATCTAAATAAATGCCGCGCGTTCCCCAGAATTGGCTGAATGCTTGGGTGTCGCGAATCGAATTATGATGGATAGATCCGCCCTCTAGGTTGATATAACAGCAGATGTAAAGTGCGCCGAGGTCGGTGCTAAGCATGCCATAACTAGAGATGTCATTGTAGGCGATTTCAAGGTTTCGTCCCTCGAATCCTGCCGTATGCCAATCAATTGCGATCGCATCGCGACCAGCTCGCTCGATCGTGTTATGGGTAATTTTATGTTGGGTGCCATTGACGCGCACGGGAGCGGCAAACGATACCAAGTAATTGCTGTTGGCAATAACATTGTTGGTTACTGTATGTCCGATTCCTTCCAAAAGAACGCCATTTCCCGAACTCCATTCAAGGATTGAGTTTTTTAGCGTATGCCCGCTTCCCCGCAGTTGGATTCCGGTGTCGTGGGCATGGGACGCAAGAACGAGATTATCGTCGGAGTTGGGAGCCTGTTCAGATTTCGGCAGCGGAGGTAGGGTCATGTGATGGGAAATATACTTGGCGCGAATACCGTCGATAACAATACCCTGGCTGGCATCGCTCGTGGTGATAGTATTGCCAAAAAGCTTGAGATTTTGTACTACGATATGGGAGCGATCCGATAAATCGAAAGCGAAATTTCGCTGTTTGGCTTCTATGGACTCCGGAAGAGTGCCGCCGGGGAGCCAAAAATAGAGAAATTGCTCGTTCCCGTCGTAGTACCATTCACCTTCGCTATCGAGCAAATTTAATTTTCCAGCCAGGTAAAACCAGAACCCGCCTCTCTCCCAAGGAGCAGACATTTCAGCGCTGAGTCTCCCCGGCGAGCTGCTCGTAACCGTACCCGTTCGAGTAACGTACCACTCGTTAGTCCATATCGTGGCACCGACCAACCCTCCGGGCAAATCGGGAAGGTCTTTGTTCTCAAGATCGATCTTTGTGCCACCTCCATCAGTCGTGCAGCAGCTTGCAAGCGTTGGACGGAGAAGATCGCCTCCCAAGTTGGGCCAGCGGGCTTCGGGCATCATTTCACCGTTGGCAAAGAGCTGATTGGCAAAGAATCCGGTATCGCTGTAACCATTGACTGGTAACGCTACCTTGGTTCGGAAAATAGAGTCGCGAAACGGCGACCACCCCAGGACAGGATCGGTGCCAGAAATCGTTACGTCCTCATTGTTGTAGGGCGCAAACGTTATTGGTGCTGCTTGCGTTCCCGAAACGGCAGGGCGAACCGTCTCCCGATAGATTCCAGCTCTTATCAGGCAAGCTTGACCCGGTTTCGCAATGTCGGCGCACTTTTGAATCGTCCGAAACGGGCGATCGCGCGTTCCCGGATTGTCATCCGAACCAGAAAGCGCAACGAAGTACTGACCGTTAGGAGACGATATTTCAGCAGTTAAAGTCGATGAAGGCGCTCGCGTTTGGTTCGTTGTTGATGGAGTATCTGTCGAAGTAGGCGTAGATGAGGGGTAGATATTCGCGCAGAAACCGAGGCTTAACTGAATCGCCAGAAGGAAACCCCATAGGGCATACGTTCGGTTAATTCTCACTTGCATAGCATTCCCTAATATCGCAATAGATCGCCAAGACAGTCGATAAGGTTGGAAAAATTCTTATATCCCATCATTTTAATGCCAGAAGGCAAGCGCTCTAGACTCGATATCTTAGATGTATCCCACCAGCCCGTCATTCAAGCGCTAATCGAGCGATGCTCAAGCAACTGACGGAACAGTTATTGCAGGTTTTGAACTCGATTCGAGTCGTACCGTGGCAGCAGATCGAACAATTGTTTGAAAATTTTCGGGAAATGCTTGTCCCCATCGAGGAGAAATGGTTAGACCCGCAGGAGATGCGATCGTTTGTATCGCGTCAACTCGATGAATGGTATCGACAGATCGAACAAGAGGCGCGACGAACCTCAATGGATTTGGTGCCCCTACAACGAACGATCGCCGACTGGGAACAGAATATTCATCAGTTAGAGAGTAGCTATTTCGAGCAATATTGCCGTTGGCAAATCTTCAAAGAGCGAGAGATTGTCGCTTTATATGAGGATCCCATTCTCGATGAAGTGCGCGATCGCTTTTCTTCTGAAGAACTTTATCAGTTCATACGCGGTCTGATGCTACGGGTATACGATTTACCTCGCTGGAAAGACTTAACCAAACCGACGGTCGTTCTGATAAGCGGTACGTCGGGGTCGGGCAAATCTACACTTTCTACCCACCTAGCTCAGAGTTGCGGGATGCAAAAAGTGTTTTCTACCGATGAAACCGGACGGGCGAATACGAAAGCGATTTTGGACTTCCTTTTCGGTCATCAAGAGGCAGCCAAAGCTTTTCCAGCCCTGTATCAGTCTTCCTTTGAAGGAAGTATGGAATCCTATTACTATCAGGCGATCGTGACCGCGATCGGAGTGGAAGGTTTGGCTAAACGATTGCACAAACAAAACACGTCCGCGTTAATTGAAGGCGTAGGGCTAATGCCAGGAATATTGTCAGAGGAAGTATTTGAGCGTCTCAATATCGATTGGCTCATCTTGCAGGTCGATCGCCAACAACATTGTCAGCATTTTGCTCGTCGGGCGCAAACGGCGACATTGCGGAATGCCAAACGGTATCGGGAGCATTTTGAAATGATTCGACAAATCCAAGAACAGCTCGTCGAGATGGGATTGAAGCATGAATTGACGATTGTCGAAAACAGCAGCTCGATTCAGCAAACCGTGCGTATGGCTACCGAACGGATTAAAAGTCCCTTAACCACTCAGTTTGTAGGGGTTCGCAATCCGATTCGAGAGGAGATGAGCGCACTCTTGGCGATGCAACGACAGCATTTGCCGATCGCAATTCGGTTTGATGTCAAACGCGCGGCACTGAATTTAGGCGTTTTGGAAAGCCAAGTTGTCGAGCTTTTGCATCGCTTTGGATTTGAAGAGGTGCCAAACCGACGGCATCAGTGGATGCGTCGGGCAATCCCTGCTAACTTGGGTTAAGTTATACCAATTTCCCTTCATACCTGCTAGAGATAGTTGAATAGGAAAAGGGGAAAGGGTAAGGGAAGGCAATCATCAGCATCAACCTCCTTCCTGAATACCTCTTGAACCAGTAAGTGATTAGGCGAATGGCTAGATGTGGCGATCGCTAAATCTAGCCGCTACACCATCTATCTAACATCCGAGCTTCTAGCGCTTCTGGATATTCCTGGCAATATTCCTCAAAAGCCGTTTTGGGAAGCTTTTCTGCTTTTTGACGCGCTGTCTCTGCTTGCAGATCCTCGACAATTCCCCAGGCAACCGCGCATTCTCTACTCTTAGCTCCTCTTTGGGCACAAATATTGCGGGCATCTGCGATCGCTTCCTCGATTCTTTTGTCTAGCCAAACGGTTCGAGGTTGCTCGACAAAATTCCCTTTAAGGAGAATATCGGTCATCGAGATCGTACCCAGAAGTTTGCCTTGAACGATCGGGGCGATGTGAATGCCAGTCTTGGCAAATAACTGTGCCACGTATTCTATGCCGAGATCGGGATTGACGACGATACAAGGTTTGGTCATGATTTCGTAAACGCGCACTTGTTTGAGGTCAACTCCCAAAGCAACCACTTTGTAGGTGATATCCGTCTTAGTGACGATCCCGTAAGCATCCTCTTCATCGCGGGGAGTGACGATCAAAGCGCTCAAGCCCTTGTCCTTCATCAGCTCAACAGCCTCAGCTACCGTTGCCGAACCGCGAATGGTAACCACATCTTTAGTCATAATTTCTGCTGCTTTCATAAGGTTGTCTTCCTCATTGCCCGTCTGGTAGAATCCATTCCTGCTTCTTCCTGGCGTTGGTTAGAAATTCGAGTTTAGTGCGATCGCGTTGCATTTCGCCGACACCAGCACCTTGGGGGAAAATCGCTCCCGTCGGACAAGCCATCAAACATTTGCCGCAGGAAGTACAGCTTTGAGAGGTACCCCAAGGTTGATTCATATCGGTAATCACAAAAGAATTGGTTCCTCTTCCTGCCATATCCCAGGTATGAGCGCCTTCGATTTCGTCGCAAACGCGGATACAGCGAGTGCAGAGAACGCAACGGTTGCGATCGATACCAAAGCGAGGGTGAGAAACATCTACCTTGCGATTGGGATAATGATATTCCAAATCGATGTGGTCTACGCCCATTTCAATCGCCAAATCTTGCAATTCGCAATTGCCATTAGCAACGCAGACGGAACAGATGTGATTCCCTTCGGCAAATAGCATCTCTACGATGGTACGGCGATATTTCTGAAGGCGTTTTGTGTTTGTCTGCACCTCCATTCCTTCAGCCACTTTCGTCACGCAAGCCGGCTGAAGTTTATTGCTGCCAGCGATTTCTACCAAGCACAGCCGACAGGCACCCATCCTGGACACGCCTTCTAGATAGCACAGTGTCGGAATGCCAATTCCCGCATCCTCGGCTGCTTCCAAAATAGTCTGTTCTTCCTGGGCGCTGACTAATTGGTCATTAATCGTTAATGTTTTGACTGTCATAACTCTTGCCCTCCGATGGCGATCTCATCATCTTTCCCCGCTATTGTGCTGGGCAGGCAGTTTCTTTCCCTATTAAGATTTTTAGGTCAAAAGTTTGAGGAACTTGTGAGGAGAGGAGCTTATACCAATTTTCAGGTTTTCGCGATATACATTCTTCTCCCCTCTCCCAAATAGGGAGAGGGATTGGGGGTGAGGGCGATCGACTATCTCTGTCATTAATGAATGAAAAATGATATTAGCCAATGAAATTTGTCCTTAGACAAGCTAACAGAAGTTTCTATGAGCGATCGCCCAAACCGTAGCTAATGTTCGTTACCTCCAAACTCAGAGCGTTCGAGCTAGAATTCGGACAACCTAGCTAAGCAGCAACCAAAATGAAAGAGATTATCTATCGAGGCGCTAATTCGCGCGATAGCAAGATTATTGCCGATTATCTTTTGATGGCAGGGGATAGTTTCTTTGAGTTTATACTTGATGACCTAGTGCCCGGTTTTTCGGCCAAACAACTGCTCGCACAAGCGGTAGCTTCACCAGAAGGATTGCGATCGCACAAAAACTGTTACGTTGCCGAACACAATGACAAAATCATCGGTGCTATTAACATTTTTCCAGTTGATGCCCTCAAAGATGAAGATCTGAGGCTGTTTTCTGGCGAGCGATTGGCATATATTACTGATTTTAACGAAGTTCAGGACTGGGGAAGCATGTTTCTTGGCAGTATCGCCGTTGACTTGCCCCATCGAAACCAAGGGATTGGCAGTCGCTTGCTCGACTGGGCATTAGAACGTGCCCGCAGCCAGGGATTTCATCGCCTCAGCTTGCATGTTTGGGCGGATAACGCGATCGCGCGTCGTTTCTATTTGCACCATGGATTTCAAGAAATCGGCGGTGCCGATCTCCTGCCCCATCCTCGCCTAAAGCATACTGACGGCACTATTCTAATGAATCGAGCGGTTTGACCAAGGTCGAATTTAAACTTCTGTACGGGCGGGTCGATCTAAAAAATCTAGGAACTTAGCAACAGCGAATCTAAAAAAAACCGCCCCTATAACTCCCAGTAACTCATGTAGACACTGATAACTGATATGATTTCTTCTCGCGTACTTTGTTTGGGTGAAATTCTCTTCGACTGTCTCGCCGACCAACCCGGTCGAGAACTAGAACGAGTTGAATCCTGGACTCCTTATCCCGGCGGAGCGCCAGCTAACGTAGCCTGCGGGCTGGTGAAACTGGGAACGACAGCGGGTTTTATCGGCTGTGTCGGTCGAGATAAAGCCGGAGACGACTTGGTAGCGTTATTGGAAAGCACTGGAGTAGATACAACGGGAGTCCAACGCCATCCCACCGCACCGACCCGACAAGTATACGTAACTCGCTCGCAAGCAGGAGAGCGGCATTTTGCCGGATTTGGCAACATCGCAACGACCGAGTTTGCCGATACCTGTCTAGCTGCCGATCGCTTGCCAGAGGCGTTATTCGCCGGGGCAGATTATTTGGTGATGGGAACGCTAGAGCTTGCCTATCCCGAAAGCCGACAAGCAATCTATCGCGCCCTAGAATTAGCTAAACAACATCAGGTTAAAGTTTTCGTAGATATTAACTGGCGACCCGTCTTTTGGTTAGATGTAGAAGCAGCTCCCTCTCTCATTTGGGAGGTAGTCAAGCAAGCAGATCTGATTAAATGCTCTGATGATGAGGCGCAATGGCTATTCGAGACCGAGAATCCCAAAGAAATTGCTCAACGAGTAGAGACTGTCAAGGGAGTATTAGTAACGGCAGGAGAACGCGGCTGTAGCTACAGTTTGGGCAATAGTTCGGGAAATTTACCCGTCTTTAAGGTAAACGCAATCGATACTACGGGGGCTGGCGATGGCTTTGTGGCGGGGTTCTTGCATCAGTGCTGCCAGCAGGGAGAGCAGATTTTTCAGAATCCAGAAATGGCAAAGGAAGCCGTTACCTATGCCAGTGCGGTAGGAGCGCTGACGACAACCAAACCGGGCGCGATCGCGGCACAACCAACCGCAGCAGAAGTCGAGGAATTCTTAAGCCAGCAATGATATAAGTAGAGTAGACTATGGCGGCAAGCTTAGATAGTTGAGACTAAAGCAGCATATACAAGAGATCTAATGAACCAACGAATCTATCTACCCTTCGCGGATAGTCGATGGCGCATGAAGATGGGGTTAAAACCTCTCAAACTTGAAGACTGGATTGAAATTGACGAGCGGTTTACTGCTTATCTCGCACGCAAACAAGAGCTTTTAGAGCATCACTATCGCGAAGTCTTTGCCAGTCTTCCAGGCAGCGAGCGATCGCAAAAAGAAGTTCTAAACTTATTACTAGATTATCTCCCCAAACACTTTCCCAGCCATTATCAGCGCCAAGGCGATCGGATCGAAAGTTTGCTGGTGCAGCAAAGCTGGAACGTTGCCGATTTTGAGACAAATCCCCTCGATCTAGCAGGACGATTGGTGCAAGAGGATCTGTGTCTGATGCAACCTAGCCCGGATGGATATATCTTAGTTGCTGCATCTGTTTGTTTTCCCTTTCATTGGCGATTGCCAGATAAGCTGGGACAGCCACTCGCTCGAATCCATCAACCCGTTCCCGAATATGCCCAAAAGCTCGAAGAGCCAGTCAACAATTTTTTCATGCGCCTAAAAACAGATTGCCCCGGATATCGCTTGAATTGGGGCATTGTCGATACGCCAGATCTGTCTTTGGCACGCCCTAGAAATCCCAGTCGCTCGGATGCACCCTTTACAGTTGATAGTCTAGGAGAGAAACTCTGGCTGAGAGTGGAACGCCAAACCGTGCGACGGCTTGAAACGAGCAATTGCGTTCTCTTTACCATTCGGACTTACATTTATCCACTCTCAATCTTAGAAAGTTATCCGGCGATCGCGCGAAATTTGTCGGCAGCCATTCAACAAATGCCGCTAGCAATGCAGCGTTACAAGGATATACTTCCCGTGCGAGAGGTGCTGCTCGATTATTTGGGCAAAATCTACCGCTTCGTGCCATAGAAATAGGTAGCTGCGATCGGTTATTATACCGTGGGGGCATCTGCTAGATTGCAGTAGGGGCGGCTGTAACTGAGGGGAGATTCTAGGGAGTGTTGCCCTAAAAAGTCTGGGTTGCTCATGACTCGTTCGGTGCTGCCGTCATAGACAACTCGTCCTTGACTTAACACGACTGTGCGATCGCACAATTCTAATGCTAAATCCAAATCGTGGGTCGCAATTAGTTGAGTCAGCGATAAATTTTGCAACAAATTAATCAAATGGCGACGAGAACGGGGATCGAGTTGAGCCGAGGGCTCGTCTAAGACTAACACCTGGGGCTGCATCGCTAATACGCCCGCGATCGCAACTCGTTTTTTTTCTCCTCCTGATAAATTATCTGGATTTTTATGCCCGTAGTCGTTTATATCTAAATCAACGGCTGCCATCGCTTCTCTGACTCGCGATCGCAATTGTGTCCCCCGCACGCCTTGATTTTTTGGACCGAACGCCACATCTTCCCATACAGTTGTCATAAATAGTTGATCGTCGGGATTTTGAAAGACCAGCCCCACAAAGTTCCGAATTTTGGTCAAATTCTCAGCATTTACCTGCCACCTGCCGATCTTCACCCCTCCTTGTTGGGGTAATAAAATTCCATTTAAGTGTAGCTGCAAAGTAGATTTTCCCGAACCATTAGCACCGATTAATGCTACTCGTTCGTTTGCTTGAATTGACAAATTAATGTTCTTAAGCGCTTGCGTTCCATCAGGATAGGTATAGCTTAGGTTTTCAATTAAGATTGGATTGTGGTGCATTGTTGGAAATGCCAAAGCAAATTGACTAGAATTTACCGAGAAATTTAAAGTGAAATTATTAATCTTGCTTGAAATTTTAGTCATAATTAAGTTTATTTTAACAAAAAAAATCTTATTTTTGGCAAAGTAAAATATCTCGATATACTCTAATCGAATGATTCAGAATTCCGAACTAAAGTGAAGCGTCTTGAGAGAATCATTTTTTTTGAAATGTTTCCTTGAATTTTAAATCTTTTTGGGAATATTTAATCATCTAAAAAATCTATTAAAGATCTGAAAAGTTTCTTTTGTCATTCCCAGTGCAGTGAAAGGTAACCAAGAATCTGGATTGTTTACCTAGAAATTAGACCGGTTGCAGAAGTTTTTTTATCTCACGCCAAGGCGAGGAGTGGGTGGCGAACCTGCGTCGCCACAAAGAAGTCCATCGATTAAATTTTTCGATTAGTTTAAATAAAAAATCTGCCCGCAAATTACCAGAATCCCGGTAAAAATCAAAGCTAAAAAATCCCATTTCCTCAGCGGTGGCAGCGTTTCAGTTGTCGATAATCCTCGATAGCCGCGTGCCAGCATTGCCTGATAAATTCGTTCTCCCCGTTCGTAAGTACGGATAAAGAGAGAACCGATAATATGACCGAGAACCAAGCGAGTTGCCGAATTATTCGCCATTAAATTTCGCGCGATCGCAGCCTGACGCATGGTGTTAAATTCGGTAATTAAAACGCCCAAGTAGCGATACATCGATGCCATAATCGCCACCAGCAAAGGCGGCATTCGCAAGGCAATAAAAGCTTGGAGAAGATCTGGAATAGAAGTCGTCAGAATTAGAACATTGAGTATCAATAAAGATAGCAATACCTTAAGAGTGACGCTTCCCAAAACCGTCAGCCCGACTGTGGTAATCTGCAAATATCCCCAAGACCAGATTACGGTGCCGCCACCGCGAAACAGCGTTCCCAATAAAACGACAACGACAAAAGCAAACTCAACGGCAACTCGCTTGAGTAATGCCACTAAGGTAGCTTGACTCACTAAGATGAGTCCCCATATGCCAATGCCATAAATTGCCCACGTCCACCAACGTCCGTTAGGGGTGAGGGCAATGGCAAAAACGCTTAGCAGGATGCACAGCAATCGCGTCTGAGGGGCTAGCGAATGCCAAGGCGTATGCTGATGGCTATCAGTGTCGAGGCGAAAAGCAACGACGTGCAGGAGGATCATTGCTCTCAATCCTCTGGAGATGGGGAAGGTTCGTCTAGAGTATTGGTTGGGGCAGAACGACGAACTACCAACTTGCCCACTCCCCAAGCCAAGCCAAAGGTAACTAAGGTTCCTACCAACCCAGCCAAAGAAGTTGCGACTCCCTCCGGCACGCCTCTGAGGGCATATTCTTCAAAAATGGCATAAAAAGGCAACTTACGGGCGGGAGCATCTTCAGTGGCTTTGCGATCGAATTTTAAATCTTGAGAAACGCGGTCTAAGCCATCGGGATCGGGACTGGCGAAAGGCGAGAGGAAAACCGCTACCAGCAAAGCAATTCCCAAACCAGCAATAACAAAGGCTCGATTGCGTTTTCGTTGAAAATTATTTGCCATAGAGGGCCAATCCTGAAATTAATTAATGGAGCGAGTAAGGACGAGATAACGATTGCTGGGTTCGACGAGGTGGATCGTAAAATAGATCGGGACGCGATCGCCAGACAAAACTTACTGCCACTACTGTAATCAAAGCTTCTCCAATACCGATTACCACGTGCCAAGACATCATAGCAGCCAAGGCAACTGCCAAAGGCACGGTTCCCGATAAAGCGAGTTGGAATGACGCGATCGCAGCAGCAACGACCACGCTTGCCCAGCTTGCTACCGCTATTCCCACTAACATTCCCCGCCAGCTGTTGCGACCGATGGCAAAGCGAATCGCTTTATAGAGATAGTAACCGCCAAAGGTGCCAACCAACCCCATGTTGAAAATATTAGCGCCTAACACCGTCAGACCGCCGTCTTGAAATAGAACCGCTTGGACGATAAATACAACTGACATAACTAGAGTTCCCGCCCAAGGACCAAGTAACGCGCCAGCTAGAGTGCCGCCCAATAAGTGACCCGACGTACCGCCAGGAATGGGGAAATTAATCATTTGGGCAGCGAAAATAAACGCCGCACAAACGCCCATTAAAGGAACTGCCCGTTCTTGATAGTCAGCTTGCACTTGCTTGAGTGCGATCGCAATTAGACCGATGGAAACGATCCAGGTCAAGAGGCTGATTGGTAAACTCAAAAAGCCATCCGGAATGTGCAGGGCTAAATGAGGCTGTAGCGCCCAGTGTAACCAACTTGAAGACAACACCTGAGAAAATAGATTGGCTGTAGCCATAGTCAGAGATTGCAAAGCCTTTATTTTTAGTCTTCTCACTTTTGTAAAGCCTTATCAATCCCCCTAGAGAGGATTTTTAGAACATCTTTAGATTCATTACAGATTTTTGCTTTTCAAAGGCAGGGACTTTCATGTTAGTAATTAATAATGAGGATTACTATAGATAAAAACGTTTTTTCAAAACACAACGCATGAGAGATCTGGATCGGGAAAAAACTATTCAAGCACTCAACAGAATTATGGAATTTGAATTGGCTGGCGTCGTCCGCTATACGCACTACTCTTTAATGGTGACGGGTCCCAATCGCATCCCGATCGTGCAATTTTTTCAACAGCAAGCGAATGAATCTCTGCTTCACGCACAACAGGTAGGAGAAATTTTAACCGGGTTAGAAGGACATCCCAGTCTCAAAATTGCTCCCATTGAAGAAAGTTACGAACACAGTTTGCAGACGATTTTAACTGAGAGCCTCAATCATGAAAAGAAATCTCTGGAATTGTATAAAGACTTATTAGATACGGTAGAAAATGCCAGTATTTATTTAGAAGAATTTGCTAGAGGAATGATTGGGCAAGAAGAATTGCACAATATTGAAATCAGAAAGATGTTGCGCGATTTTGTATAATTCAAGTCAGAATGCTGACGGCTAACTGAATGATGAATTTAAGTGCTGCCTTGCCGACCTTTGTTGTCACGTTGCGAGAAGGGTTTGAAGCTGCTTTAGTAGTGGGAATCGTTCTAGCTTGTTTGAGTAAAGCGCATCAGACTCAACTCAATCGCTGGGTATATCAAGGCATCGGCGGAGGAATCGTGGCAAGCGTCATGGTAGGATTTCTTCTAGCGGGAGTGCTTCGGGAAATAAATTCCCATCAAAGTCCTTACACGCCAGTCATCAGAGAAGTTTTGGCAGGTGTTTTTGGTCTGGTTGCGATCGCGATGCTCAGTTGGATGCTGATTTGGATGACGCAACAAGCTAAGTCAGTTAAATCTGATGTCGAAGGCGCAATTCAGACAGCTTTAGCACAAAACGATAGCGCCGGAAAGGCAATTTTTCTTCTCGTTTTTATTGCCGTCTTACGAGAAGGTTTTGAAACGGTTTTATTTATTCTTGCTAAGTTTCAGGAAGGATTTATTCTGCCTGCCACGGGAGCCATAACTGGATTGCTAGTCGCTGCCGGACTGGGCATATTATTGTTTAAATGGGGAGTTAAGATTAACATTCGCCTATTTTTTCAGGTGATGGGAATTTTACTGTTGTTAATTGTCGGCGGTTTGGTTATTGGTATGCTCAAGCACGTCGATGCGTCAGTAGCGCTACTGATGCAAATAGATTGGCGCTTCGCTAATTGGTGTATTGTACCCGGAGAGTCTTGTCTTTTGGGACCGCTGGTTTGGGACACTTCAGAATTTCTTCCCGATCGCGAGTTTCCAGGGATTATCCTCAAATCCTTATTTGGCTACCGACAAAAGCTTTATTTAGGACAAGCGATCGCCTATTTACTCTTTATGGGACTTGTCGGCGGAGCCTATTTTCATAGTTTAACTGGGCGATCGGTTTTAGGGAAAAACTCTGAAAAGACAGTCGAGAAAGCAAGTTAACCGATTTTGAATTTTCGATTCGTGCTACAGCAATCCGATTTGAATTGTAAGAAATAATGCGAAAGCTCGCAAATAGTTAGACGCGAGCGAGACGCTCGCACTACAGCTTATTTTATAATTCCTATCTTTCCCGTCTCAATCGCGATTAGTAACTTATACCATTTCTAAAAAAGAACGCTACAGATGCTCAAGGAAAAAGCCTTACACAGAGGACAGTTGACTAATTGCGAACTGATAATTGCGAACCGACGCAGACTCCTACGAAGTGGAGGAGCATCGGTGAATTGGTATTAGATGCCTTACAGCTTATTTTACGACAGATTAGGCATGCGAACTAATTTCAGCTTCAGCCCATCGGGATCGGTAAAATAGACGGCTGGGCTTCGGCTCATATCAAATCCGGATGAACGATCGCAATAAGCAGTAGTGCGACCAACAGGAGTCGCGAGGGGGACTCCCTACTAGGACTACTGACTTCGATCTGCGATCGCTTTCTTGGCTAGTTCGATCTGCCGTCGCTTTTCTTGTTGGCGCGATCGCTTTTCCTCAGTAAGGCTGTCAATACAGTAAGGACAAG
This sequence comes from Hydrococcus rivularis NIES-593, assembly GCF_001904635.1. GTDB lineage: Bacteria > Cyanobacteriota > Cyanobacteriia > Cyanobacteriales > Microcystaceae > Hydrococcus > Hydrococcus rivularis. The sequence goes on along the minus strand of NZ_MRCB01000001.1, from coordinate 349,900 downwards.
AAATCCCCTCCTCGTAAGCTGGAGAGGCTTTATCTTCGTCGGAGATAGGATGTCCGCAGCTACAACACATATCATAGCTGCCGATTTCTAAACCGTGTTTCACTGCAATGCGTTCGTCAAAAACGAAACATTCGCCCTCCCACAAACTCTTTTCGGCTGGAACTTCCTCTAAATACCTTAAAATGCCGCCTTTGAGGTGATAAACTTCCTGAAAGCCTTGTTGCAGGAGAAAAGACGAGGCTTTCTCGCAACGAATTCCCCCCGTACAGAAAAGTGCCACTTTTTTATGCTGACTGGGATCGAGGCGAGCGCGAACGTATTCGGGAAATTCTCGAAAGGAGTGAGTTTGGGGATCGATCGCGCCTTTAAAGGTACCAATCTTAACTTCGTAGGCATTGCGAGTATCGATAACGAGAACGTCTGGATCGGAGATTAAGGAATTCCATTCCTGCGGGCTGACATAGATGCCGACGCGATCGTTGGGATCGACTTCCGGTACTCCCAGCGTAACGATTTCTCGCTTGAGACGGACTTTCATGCGCTCGAATGGAGGAGTTTCAGCCTGGGATTCTTTGTGTTCCAAATTGGCTAAACGCTCGTCCGATCGCAAAAAAGAGAGCGTTGAATCAATGCCCTCACGAGACCCCGCGATCGTGCCGTTAATTCCTTCTAAGGCAAGTAGAATCGTTCCTTTAATGCCATGCGCCTGGCAATGAGCAAGCAGCGGGGCTTGTTTGGCAGCAAAATCGGGCAATCTGACAAATTTGTAGAAAGTAGCAACGATTTGAGTCATTTGATTTTGGATTTTGGATTTTGGATTGGGGATTGGTTAGTAGTTAGTGATTAGTTTTTTCCCTGTTCTCCAGTCTTCCTTGTCTCCTTGTCCCCCCGTCTCCTTGTCTCCCCGTCCTCCTTCTTTTATCGTAGAGTAAAGTTTGTCTTCGACGGTTGCTAAAGCGATCGCTTTGGTAAAACTATTGATATTTTTTGAAATTTAGGTGTATACTGATAAAGGTGCGTAAATAGCGAGGGGGTATAGCTCAGTTGGTAGAGCGCCTGCTTTGCAAGCAGGATGTCAGCGGTTCGAGTCCGCTTACCTCCATTAAAAAAACATTATTAGATATACTCGAAAAACCTGGCAAGTTTTCGCAAACACGAATGCCTGGTCTATTTTAGCAATCCCTTCGCAAATGTGGCAGAGAACGTTTAGACTATTGGTAATTTGTTTAAATCAACTCTAGAACATACGACAGAAGAGAAAGCATGAAGCAACGTGGCGTAACCATCTGGTTTACCGGTTTGAGTGGTGCTGGCAAAACCACCATTACCAGAGCATTAGAACAGAAACTGCGCGAACAAGACTATCCGGTAGAAATCTTAGACGGAGATGTGGTGCGCGAAAACTTAACTAAAGGGTTGGGGTTCTCGAAAGAAGATCGAGATGAGAATATTCGTAGAATTGGGTTTGTTGCTAACCTGCTGACTCGTCATGGAGTGATAGTTTTAGTCTCAGCGATTTCCCCCTATCGAGAAATTCGAGAAGAGGTCAAACAACGCATTGGAGATTTCGTTGAAGTATTCGTTAACGCTCCCTTGGCAGTGTGCGAAGATCGAGATGTTAAGGGGCTATACAAACGAGCAAGAAATGGGGAAATTAAATCATTTACCGGAATTGACGACCCTTACGAACCTCCCCTCAATCCCGAAGTCGAATGTCGCACCGACCAAGAAACGATAGAAGAAAGCCTTGCTAAGGTTTGGCAAAAACTTGAAGAAATGGGCTATCTTCGTAAAGCGGTGACGGTATAAACAGTCGTCGGTAAGGGCAAGGCACGCCTTGCCCGTGTAGTTTTTGGTGAATCATGTTCTCAACGATCGAGTTTTCTAATCCCTGGCTAGTTGCTGTTGGACTGAATACAGTATTACTAGCGATCGCATTCCTAGCTCCCAAAAAATTACTGACTCCAGCTGGATATTTAAACGCCTGGTTTTTAGGCGTTCTGATTTGGGGAACGCTGGGATGGCAAGGATATGCGATCGTCATGTTCTACTTCCTAGTCGGTTCGGGTCTAACCTATGTCGGCATGGCGCAAAAGGAAGCAGAAGGCATTGCAGAAGAACGTTCTGGCACGCGAGGACCGGGGAATCTTTGGAGTTCGGCATTGACAGGAACCATCTGCGCTGTGGCAAGCTTATTTGTAGATACGCCGATTCGAGAGCTATTATTACTAGGCTACGTTGCCAGCTTCGCGACTAAACTCTCCGATACCACGGCAACCGAAATCGGAAAAGCCTATGGAAGAAGAACTTTTCTGATTACTACCCTACAACCAGTCGCACGGGGAACAGAGGGAGCAATTAGCTTAGAAGGAACGATCTCAGGGATTGTCGCCTCTGGGGCGATCGCAACTTTGAGTTGGGGAATCGGTCTGATCGATCCTATCGGGATAGCTTTGTGTGTCGTTGCTGCTTTTGTCGCGACCAGTGTAGAAAGTCTGATCGGCGCAACGATAGAATCTAAATTGAGTTGGTTGACCCATGATGTTGTCAATTTTCTCAATACTTTAATTGGCGCGATCGTGGCGATATTAACGGCTTCAATTTTTTTGATTAATTTACAAACTAATTAATTTAATATAATCTCCGCTCAAACCGATTTGGGATCGAACCAACTCGGATCGAGATAATTAATCCGCGCATAGGGTTCTAAAGCCGTCAGAACGCGATCGCCATAACTGCGATAATTGACCCGATTATCCAGCAGAGTGACAATTCCCTGAGACTCGCGCAAAGGCATGACGGCGCGTTGAATTTCTCTTAAAGCCGTAGGCAGAAGATAAAGACGAAACCAATCTTGACGCTGACGCTTATAATACGCTACTCGCCCCGCTACGAGGGGATTTTCTAGGGAAGGAATGGGTAAAGTGGCAACGATGAGAAGTTGGGGAGTAGGAAATCGTTCTTGATTGTCGCACCAAAATTGCCAGCCAGACACTAAAATGCCGTTTTCTGCTGGGGTTGTCTTCTCAACCCGAACTCTAGAGCCAAATTCAGCCGCCATAGTCGCCCCTACTCGCGCTTTTAAAGGGACATCTTCAACCAACACGACGATGAGTTTTTTAGTGCGATCGCAATATCTTACCAAGGTGCGGACTTCTTGCATTAGCGCCCCCTGAAATTCAGGCGTATTAGGCAGGGGAAAACGTTCTGGTACGTACAATTGAATGTATTCATTCTGTCGGTTGGGAAGGAATTTCAGGCACAGCAGATCTCCCAACCCCAATTGCTGGCGGTAAACGGGGGCATTTTTATCGCTATCTAAAAAACTGCCAATTAAAACGACTGGCTGTTGCTCCCAAACTTGACTCAGGACGCTAGCAACCTCTATAGGCGCAACGTGTAGCGTAAAATGTCTGCTGTCCCTGTCGATAGATGCCCACATCATCTGTCCTTTCGTTTGCCACCGATGCCAAAATCGCGCGAAGGAGGGAATTAAGGACGATTGCGTCGCTAAAGTTGACAATAAGCGTCGCAAGCTTTCTGTTTCGGCATCTTCTATGAGATAGCAACCATAAGGATTTTTGGGGCGAGCAAAGATAGCTTTGGTCAGTTGGACTCTGACATCTCGAATGAAGTCTGCGTGGCGGGGATAGCTTTGTACGAGATCGTCCCAGTGCCAATCTTCGATCGCGGCACTCAGGCATTCTCTGGCCCATTCTTCTAAGTCATCGGCGCGATCGATTACGGTAAGAATATTTTGAGGAAAGTGCCCTAAATTTTCCAAGCGATCTGCCAGCCAAGCTTGAGGCGAAGTCAGCATCAGTCCTCCAAACCCTTCCAACCAGCGATCGACCGTGCGAATTTCTTTGTGAGTTTGCAACCATTCCTGAAGTTGAGGGATTTCGACCTGTAATAAGTGTTGTTGGACTGATTTAGGCACAACCAGAAGCACTGGAGTATCGCTTAGCAGCGCGGGGGTTAGATAGCTGAGACAATATTGGGTTACAGGACTCCCCGTTTGGATGAGTGCGGGACGTTGCAGTCGCAAGGCACGAGAAATTATCCTTGCCATGGTTAAATGGTGAGGCCAGTTTGACTTTCCCCGTTCTCGGAGAAAGGAAAGCAGCGACGAATGAACTTCAGCCTCTAGGAGTGGTGCCATGGCAGTATGGACAAATCATAAGGGAACGCTAAAGGAGCTATAGTCTAGCATAAAAAATTTTTGGAAAGGCTTTGTGTTAAAGAGCGGTCTTTAGAAGTCGGAAATCGGAATTGACAATTGAAATGTCGCAATAGAACAGCACCACCTAAAATAAAATTCATGCAGTATCAAATCTCACTCCCAGAAATTCCTCCTTGCGCCTGGAAACGTCCCATCGGTTTAGGTTGGGACAAGCCCTACACCGTTCGCTACGCTAGCAATCTCGACGATGGTCCTTGGCATGGAATGCCTTTGGGCGGATTCGGTGCGGGGTGTATCGGTCGTTCTAGTCGAGGCGACTTTAACCTCTGGCACCTCGACGGCGGCGAACACGTTTTTCGCTCTCTTCCTGCCTGTCAATTCAGTGTCTTTGAACAACCAGAAAACGGAGAGGCGCAAGCTTATGCCATGTGTACCGAACCGCCAGAGGACGGGACTTTATCTCGGTGGTTATGGTATCCGAAAGAAAAAGGAACTTACCATGCCCTCTACCCCCGCAGTTGGTATGAATATAAAGGAATCTTTCAATCGGAACTCGTTTGCGAGCAATTTTCTCCTATTTGTGCGAGCAACTATCAGGAAACAAGCTACCCCGTTGCTATTTTTGAATGGACGGCACACAACCCAACCGATAAACCCATCACCCTCAGTATTATGCTGACTTGGCAGAATACAGTTGGTTGGTTTTCCAATGCCATTAAGTCTCCCACCATACAAGTGCGAGATGATGGCAGTCCCGAATATGAATACCAACCCCGTTGGGGCGACAGTACGGGGAATTTCAATCAATGGATTGTCGATAATTTTCGCGTTGGTTGCTTGCTCAACCGCATCCGACTCCATGAAGACGAGATTGGCGAGGGAGAAGGACAAATCTGTTTTGCCAGCATTACCAATCCTACGATAGAAGCTTCCTATCTCAGTCGCTGGAATCCTGACGGCGATGGTTCCGAGGTCTGGGATTGCTTTGCCGCGAACGGATCTTTACCCGACACAGAAGACGAAACGCCTGCCGAACCGGGAGAGCAAATTGCTGCTGCTATGGCAATTCGCTTTACCGTTCGTCCCGGCAAAACTCGCAAGATTCCCTTTATTTTGGCGTGGGATTTGCCGATTACAGAATTTGCCGAAGGGGTGAAATATTATCGCCGCTACACCGATTTTTTTGGGCGCACGGGAACTAATGCTTGGGCGATAATTCGCACTGCCCTCAAGCACGGAGATATGTGGAAGGAACGGATTGAGGAGTGGCAGTCGCCGATTCTCAAACGCGAGGATTTGCCAGATTGGTTTAAGATGGCGCTGTTTAACGAGCTATATTTGCTTGCCGACGGCGGAACTTTATGGACGGCAGCAACCGAAGATGATCCTGTCGGACAGTTTGGGGTACTCGAATGCATGGACTATCGCTGGTACGAAAGTCTGGACGTGCGCTTGTACGGGTCGTTTGGACTGATGATGCTTTGGTCGCGTTTAGATAAAGCGGTGTTGGAGGCGTTTGCTAGGGCGATTCCGACGGGAGACGATACGCCTCGAATTATTGGATATAATAAAGCCCCAGCAATACGCAAGGCTAAGGGGGCAACGCCGCACGACTTGGGCGCACCGAACGAACATCCTTGGGAGAAGACCAATTACACTAGCTATCAAGATTGCAATCTTTGGAAGGATTTAGGTAGCGATTTTGTTTTGCAGGTGTATCGGGATTTCGTGCTAACGGGAGCGAAAGATGTCGCTTTTTTGTGGGAATGTTGGCAATCAATCGTAGAAACCCTCGCTTATTTAAAAAAATTCGATCGCGATGGCGATGGCATTCCCGAAAATTCTGGCGCACCCGATCAAACCTTCGACGATTGGCGATTGCGGGGGATTAGTGCTTATTGCGGCGGATTGTGGATAGCGGCACTAGAAGCTGCGATCGCTATTGGCAAAATTTTAATCGAAAATCCGCCCAGCAATCGGGATCTAGAGCCAGAAAATTACCCGCAATCGCTCCAAATTACCATTCAAACCTATCAAAATTGGTTGCAAGGAGCGCGATCGCTCTATCACGAAAAACTCTGGAATGGAGAATATTATCGTCTCGACAGCGAAAGCGGTTCGGATATTGTCATGGCAGATCAATTGTGCGGCCAATTTTATGCCCGCCTGTTAGGATTGCCAGATGTCGTAGAACGGCAATATGCCGAATCTGCCTTGAAAAAAGTCTATGAGGCTTGTTTTTTAAAGTTTCAAGACGGTAAATTCGGGGCGGCAAATGGAGTCAAACCCGATGGTTCGCCAGAAGATCCTAAAGCCACTCATCCGTTAGAAGTTTGGACGGGAATTAATTTTGGGCTGGCTGCATTTCTGTTGCAAATGGGAATGAGAGATGAGGCATTTAAGCTAACAGAAACTGTCGTGCGGCAAGTGTATGAAAATGGCTTACAATTCCGCACGCCCGAAGCGATTACAGCAGCAGGAACCTTTCGAGCGAGTCATTATTTACGCGCTATGGCGATTTGGGGAATTTATGGCGTTTTGACCGAGTTTAAAGAGATCGAATAAGTTTAGGATCGGATTGATAAGCCATCTGATTTAAATTGTGAAAAGTAGTGCGAGCATCTTGCTCGCGTGCGATTGTCTCGCACGCGCACGGTCAGATACTTGCACTACTAACCATCTTATAAATCATCTAGGATCGCTATAGAAAACAGGAGGGATTAAGATTGGCAAGAGTCCGCGTTCGTCAACACGTCAACCCACTCAGTCATAAATATCAAACTCCGATTCCACCTCCCAATTGGTATCAAATTTATGCCTCTGTGACTCAGCCATTACACCTCGATATTGGTTGTGCGAGAGGGAAATTTTTATTGCAAATGGCACACCTACACCCGCAGATTAATTTTTTAGGTGTGGAAATTCGCCAACCTCTAGTAGACGAAGCAAACGAACATCGCGATCGCATGGGATTGACTAACCTTCATTTCCTATTTTGCAATATCAATAACTCGCTCTCTTCCTTACTCGAATCTTTACCGGCCGGGGTTTTAAAATGGGTTAGCATTCAATTTCCCGATCCTTGGTTTAAGCAGCGCCACATGAAACGCCGAGTCGTACAGCCAGAGTTAGTCGATCTCCTGGCAACTCATCTGGTAGAGGAAGGAATCGTTTTTCTGCAATCGGATGTGGAATCGGTCGCTATCGAAATGCGCGATCGCTTTTTATCCCATCCTCGCTTCCAACAACAGCATTCAGAACTCTGGCTAGAAACCAATCCTTTTCCGGTTCCCACCGAACGAGAAATCGCTACTCTCGCTCATAAAAAACCCGTTTATCGAGTTTTAATAAAAATTGCGAAATGAATTGAGATCATCGTAGAATTTGCACGGGCATGACGAGATAAGTCATTTTTAAACCGCCCAGCGGCGTAACAATAACGGGTTGATTGCCTTCATTTAATTGCATCTGAATATCAGAAGATGGCAATGCCTTCAATCCATCCATTAAATATTTAATATTAAAAGCAATTTCCAGGCTATCCCCAGTAATTTCTGCACTCATGGATTCCTTGGCACTGCCCAAATCTTGAGACTCTACCGATAAAGATAATTGTCCGCGATCGCGATCGATGGTAAATTTAACCAAATTATTTTTTTGATCGGCTAGTACGGCAACTCGTTCTAAACTCCCAATCAGTCGCTTGCGTTCTACCGTCACCGTTCTGGAAAATTGTCGGGGAATGAGTTGTTGATAAGCTGGATAAGCTCCTTCTAATTTCAGACTGGTTAAACGGCGATCGCCCAATTCAAAGATAGTTTGACTTTCATCGACATATAAGGCGACACAATCAGTCGCTTGAGCCGTTGCTAGCATTCGTTCTAATTCTCGTAAAGCTCTAGCAGCAATAGTAACAGCAAAATTGTCTGAGGCGCGATCGCCTACTTCTGTATTTTCCAATAGAGTTTCCACCACTGCCAAGCGATGTCCGTCGGTTGCCGCAAATTCTAAACTATCTTGAGATCCAGCTAAATGCACTCCAGTCAACACTTGCTTGGTTTCATCGGTGCTAGCAGCAAACAACGTCCCTTTTAACCCGTCGCTCAAAGCCGATACGGGGAGTACGATGCCTTCTCCCTTTTTTACCTTCGGCAATTCAGGAAATTCCGTCGCGCTCATACCCCTGATTTGAAAGCGTCCGGAACTAGAAGTCAGGATAGCGAGCGGATTTTCTTCTTCTTCGTCTTCAGACGCCAGCGTAATTTCCTCTTCTGGCAACCGAGCTACGATATCGTTGAGGATTTTCGCGGGTAAGGTCAGTTTTCCCCCTTCGCTCACTTCGGCACTAAAACTGGTACGAATGCCGAGGCGACTATCGAAGGCAGTTAAACTGACTCGTTTCCCTTGCGTATCTGCTACGAAGAGAACGTTACCTAAGACGGGATAGGTAGGACGAGAAGGAACGGCACGACTGACCAGGGATAGATTAGCGTTCAGGTCGCTTTGAGAGCAAGTAAATTTCATCGGCAATCAGAATCGAGTTTTACCATAGAACAATAGTACTATATGCGATCGCGAGGGATCTTTCTTTGTCCATTCAACCATTCTTTTTCTAGTTTTTATCCTGTGGAAAACTTGTGGAAAATTCCCTCTAATTTTCCACAGAGTATATATACTTAATCTCTGATAACTCGTCTTCTCGCTCGAGCAAGCGATCGTAAAGGTCTAATACCAATTTTCAGGTTTTCGCGATCGACATTCTTCTCCCCTCTCCCTATTTGGGAGAGGGGTTGGGGGTGAGGGCGATCGACCATCTCTGTCATTAATGAATGAAAAATGATATAATCATAGAGAAAAACTTTCTTGAATAAAAGAAGTTAGAGTTTCTACGATCGTCCAATGAGAGCTGACTCCTAAAGAAAAACGAAAGCCGAGCCAGTGGCAGAAAAGCAGATTGTATCGTGAAGAAGTCGGATTCAGATCTGTCAGATGAGCCGCCTGCCAAAGATTGCCAACGCCAAACGCAAAGCATATCCGAACTTTAGAGCTCGGATCTAATTATCAATTAATAATTATCAATTATCAATTTTTGCCTTTTGCCTTTTTACTTCCGCGCAGCGGTACTAGTTACAGCGTTTTTTGTCGGAGGACTTCTTCTTCGATAAGGGATTGGAAGCGATGCAAACTTTCCACTAGATTCGCCTCTAACCAGCGATCTATCCCGATAGCTTCAAGAAACGCACCCACGATTCCTTTTGGCAGTTCGAAGGCAAGGGTGAGACGTAGGCGACATCCCCGCTCGGTCGGGAAGAATTCAGCACATCCAAAGTTGGGCAATCCAGAGACCGACTCCCAGGCAATCAGCTTCTGCGGGATGCGCTGGGTAATGCGTGAAGTCCATTCGGTCAGCAGAGGAAATCCTAGACCAAACTTCCAGCGTGATAACTCTTCGGTTCCCGGCAGGATCTTGACCTCCTTTACCAAAGGTATCCAACGCGGCACATTCTCGATATTTTTCCAAAGGTCGTAAACTTCCTCCGTCGAACAAGCAACCTCTACTTCCACACTGTGCTCGCTCATCATAATTTCACTCCATCGAGAGGGCTATGCAATCATGGTCAATTAATCAACCCGTTCTGAGCATTGGTTTTTGTTGGGGCGACGCAGAAGCTTCTAAGGGATCGTAGCCTAGCTGTTGAGCAATCCGTTCTCTAGCTAGGGCGCGGTACTCCCAAAAATGCTCTCCAGCAGCGCACAGACCTAAATACAGATTGAGAACTTGGGGCTTGTTCAGCAAAATCGTCCATAATTGTCGCCAAAACTGTCTCCGAATTTCCGGTCGGCGGATACCCTGATGCCAGATTAATTGAGTCACCAGCCGCAATCCCTTGCCGATAGGAAACTGCATTGTTTGCTTTTGTCTTAAACGTAAACCCAGACTAAGACATTGTTGGTAACAGCGCCTGAGATAGTTGGTAGGTTCATATAATTTCCATAAGCCTTCTACATACTCTCTAGCAATTTCTGCAATAGGACGGGTAGGAATGAAATTCATCAAAGTATTCTGATCTCCCGTCGGATGGATGCTGTCGCCCTCAATTAAACGCTGCTCTCCCTTGAGACGATTCCAGAGTGCCGTGTTGGGCGGAGCTTGAAGGATACCCAACATCGGTTGAGGAATACTGGTTTCTTCCACAAACTCTTGAATCCTCTCCCCCGCACCAGAACGCTCTCCATCAAAACCGAGGATAAATCCGGCATAGATCAGCAAACCGGCTTTATTAATCTTGCGACAGGCTTCCACCAGTGGATTGCGAGTATTTTGCAGTTTGCGCGTCAGTTGCAAACTATCTTGGTCAGGGGTTTCAATCCCCAGAAAGACGGCATAAAACCCTGATTCAACCATCAGGTGCAGTAATTCATCATCTTCTGCCAAATTGACCGAGGCTTCAGTGATGAAAGTAAATGGGTAATTGCGCTGCTTCATCCAAGGAATCAATTCTCTTAAGAAGCGTTTGACGTTGCGCTGATTGCCAATAAAGTTGTCATCGACGATGAAAACCGAACCGCGCCAGCCCAAGTCATAGAGGGTCTGCAACTCTGCTAAAATCTGGCTCGGTTCTTTCGTGCGGGGTTTGCGCCCGTAGAGAGAAATAATGTCACAAAATTCGCAGTTAAAAGGACAGCCGCGAGAAAACTGTACCGCCATCATTAAATAAGCGTCTCGCTCGAGCAGGTCAAAGCGGGGTATGGGGCTGAGTGTCACATCTGGTTTTTCAAGGGAACGGAAAGTTCCCGCTGGTTCGCCTTGAGCGATCGCATCCAGAAACAGGGGAACTGTCAATTCTCCTTCATCGAGAATAAGATAGTGTGCGCCGGATTCTAAGGCATCCTGGGGAACAGAGGTGGGGTAGGGACCTCCAACCGCTACTTTTTTACCCAACCGCACGGCTTTTTGAATCAAGGCGTGGAAATCGGATTTCTGCACGATCATGGCAGAGAGGATGACCAGATCGCACCACTCCCAATCGGCTTCTGTTTCTGGATTGACGTTGCGATCGTAAAATCGAATCTCCCAGTTTTTTGGTAGGAGGGCTGCGACAGTAATGATGCCAAGAGGTGGAATGACGGCTTTAAGTCCAGCGATTTCCATGAAGCGATCGTAAGACCAAAAGGACTGGGGAAACTTAGGGTAGAGTAATAGGGTTTTCATAAGCTCCTCAACAGATAGAGGGTTGAAATAACCGAGTTGGCGATCGCGTCGTTGCCGACTTCAATAAAATAATAAGATGCAGGTCTGCACGATGCAATACATCCTCGATCCGGTCAGACCTACATCACGCTATCAGTCTTTATTACTCTAGGCTTCCCTACCGTCGTAGAAGCCGCCGATGCGATGGTTAAAGCTGCCAGAATCGTCCTTGTCGGGTATGAAAAAAATGGTAGCGGTCGCGCGACGGTAATTATCAGAGGGAATGTATCTGAGGTGCAAGCCTCTGTTGCTGCGGGGGTTGAAACGGTCAAGCGAGTCAATGGCGGACAAGTTCTCTCCACTCACATCATTGCCCGCCCTCACGAAAACCTAGAATATGTTCTACCGATGCGTTACACCGAAGGGGTCGAGCAGTTTCGAGGGTAGGTGATGTTGGCAAAATCTATCTAAAATCTAATAATTTTTAATTAGCACTACCTAGGCGGTGGTTCGTCATATCTCTTGGGATCTTTCTTTTGCTTCTTAGTCCCATCTGATTGTTTTTTCTGTTTTTTAGATTCTCTATTGCCTTTTTTCTTTGACATAACGATTCCTAAATTGAATACTTAACACCAGAGAGGTAAGATGAACCAGTCGTCTAAAATATCTGGTAGAAGGCAATGTTTAACTCTCTCTGATTCGCGATCGGCGAAGTTGAGAGAGTCGTTTACTTTCCTATTTACGTACTAGGTTGAGTAGTTCTTTTGGCGATGCCAGTAGGTCAATCGCTACAAAGAAAATCTGGTCTTGAGGATCGAGTAAAAACCGCCAGGCAATGTTCATGCCAACACTAGAACCAAACCAAGGAGTTTGGACTTTGCCTGTAACTTTAATGGAGGTATATCCCTCTTCCATTGACTCAATAGTGCCTCGTTCTGGCATTAATTTGAGTCCCTGGCATTCTTCCCGCATATAGGCAAGGACGGCTCCGCGACCAATTATTGGTTTTTGGAAGGGTGGTTGCAAAGCACCATTAAGCGCGAATAGGTTAACAGCCCCTTCAAAGTCGTTAGCATTCATGTTGTTGATGTAACTTAGCACTGCGGTGTTAGTCACGCCTTCAATAGACGCTTGGGTACGAGCTGCTATCGTAGTGGGGACAACTACAAGTTCTCGAACTTTTTGGCGACTGCCAGAAGAATTTGAGTCAAATCCCATATCAACGACAGCATTACGCAAAATGGTAATTTGCTGTCCTGGATCGGCTGCTTGAATTGCTCTTAGCACCGCATTACCTTCATCGGAAAGCTGATAGCCTTGGGGAATTGGAGCTACAATCCCTTGTTCCATCCATTCTCCCAACTGATTCCAGAAGCCCAACTTCAGATTCGTGGTGAAGGAGCCATAAGAACGGCAGATGGGAGTGTCGGTATTGTTGGCTAGATCGCACATAACTTGCGTTTGCTCGGCAGGAGTCATCTGTTTGATCTGGTTAAGCAGTTTTTGGGCAAAGATCATACTGGTTGCGCCAGGAGCAGCAACCGTAATTGTTTTGCCCATTTCGGTATAGGCAAACCAGATTAATGCCAGTTGGTCTTCGGCATTGAGTCGCTCGAATCGCTCAATTGTACTTGGAACAACGCTTGCAACCTGAGTGTCAGAAAAAATAGACTGAGCGGACTTGATGGTAATAGACATGAGATCGATACTCCAAAAGTGGATTAAACGTGCATTGAATCGCCCAGAAATTTAGAGGAAAACCTCAATAAAAGTTGAAAAAAACTGTATGCAAATTGATATCTGCAATTAAACTGAGAACCCGTCAGTTGGATACTTAGCCTTTTTCCAGGCGGATAGACCACCAATTAGTTCAGAAACATTTTGATAACCGGCTTCACGCAGTTTGGTTGCTACCACAGCAGTTTGCTCATCCGTCTCTGCGTAAACATAAATGTCACGGCTCGATTCGAGGCTAGCAAGGGTAAGATCGGCAGGCTCGTCCATCGGCATAGGAATAGAACCCGTGATATGACTAATATTGAAGGACTCTCTGGTTCTTACGTCAATGATAGTTAGGGCTGGTTCGCCCCAATCGAGACGTTTTTTCAGATGACCAACGCCGGACTTATTCTGAATTGGTTCGGGAATGGGAATAAGTTTAGAAAATATAGCCATGAATTTCCTTCGGCACATTGCCGACTAAATCCTTAACGGGTGATGGAACAAAGTTGTAACGGTTTGAGAGCATCGATCGCGCTTTAGATCGGTGTCTTTTGTCGGCTTTATTTAAAGACTGTGCCTGAATCTAGATTCCATTCATGCCTCAAAAAATGTCGGTACATTGTTTCCCGAATCATCATTTGCTCATGCAGCATAATTAAAAACTCTTGAGCTTGTTCGCGAGACATATGCTGCACTTGGTCAGCAAAGCTTTTGAGGTGAAATTCCTGTTCTAAAGATAGTTCGGTTGGTTGATTTATCACTGTCTCCTGTGCCAATACTAAGGCGAAAACTAGAGCATCAATGGTAGCTAGATATCTTGGACTGGAACGAAATACCTAGCTCTGGTTACGCCTAGCTGATAGCAAATGCAGTCAGCAATGTGATGGCAACAAGTAGAGTAGCTCCTGCTCCCAAGGAGACATAACGCTTTTGCTGTTCTGGTGAGGGATAATCTGCCAAGTACATATCGGGTTCGGTTGCGTAGTTATTGATGATTCCCTCATCATCAATGGTGTAACCTTTTGGGAGAGGTGTATTAAGTAGTTGACTGTTATCAAAACTTGGATTGACTCGTATCTCAGCTGGAATTAATTCACTTCCATCACTAATATGATGCGCTACTACCTTATCTCTAAGGGTGATGGTTTTGGGTGTATTTTGTTTGTTCATGTTCAAAGTATAACATTTTTTAAAAAAACTTGCTTGCAACAATAATATTTAGTAAGATTTGAGACTCCTAATGATTGAGCGCAGTGTGTAAGTAGAAGTTGCTTGTTCGGTGGAGGAAGTTTACCTTAATGTCAGCAGAAGGCTACTGCTAGACCATCGGTTACGGGGAGGATAACTCTTAAAGCGGCAAGCCTGCGCTGCCGCACGAGCCTCATGAATGCTGACCCAACGCATCTAATGAAGGGATCGATGCTCTCAGTAGTTGGTGCATGCTGGCTGGATGAGCGATCGCCCAAAGGTTCAGACCCAGACAGACGCAGGCTAGGGTTAGCAAAATGTAGGTCGCAGCCATGACCACTCCAACGATGAACCAACTGAAGACGTGCAGCAGCATGGTCAAGGCAAAAAAGCTGGCAGTAACCATTGCTTGCCGCACTTGGGCTTGAGGGCGAAGTCGTCCTACCAGCAATACTGTTCGTAAGGTTAACAGCAAATTTGCTGGCACCATTAAGGTACAAATTGCGACGCAATGATTGCGTGAAAACTCAAACAGAAGATTTAGATCGAACATTAGTGTATCCTCATAACAAAAGTTAACAAAATGGCTTCAAAATCTTAAAATTTTGGATTTTCGCTATTTTTGAGCTTCTGCGATCGCAACAGTTCGCTCCCATTTAAAATTACTGTTCGGTTGGTTGGTTATTACAGATAGTGCTTTTGTCTATCAATAGACATAGGGGCAGCCATCAGTAAAATCCTCTCCAGAAGCCTTGGAGCAATACGGTTACACCACACCGCTAAATGGCTTTGCCATCCTACCAAGATTTCAGACGATTCCTCATGCAGTCCGGCAACGAGTACCTGAGCTACTTTCTTGGGAGTTATGGGCACTACCCACCGAAACCGCTGAAATTCTTGCACCATGTCAGTATCGGTCAGAGATGGCAGCAAAGCTATCACTCGAATATTGTAGGCAGCTAGTTCGCCGCGCAAGGATTGGGTGAAGCCTAAAACCGCAAACTTCGTCGCTGAATAAGTCGCCATCGTTGGTGCTGCTACCTTGCCCATCAAGCTAGAAACATTCACGATTCTTCCTTCCCTTTGTGCTGCCATGCGGCGGGCAATACAACGGGTGACAGTTAAGTTGAGACTCAATAGACTATTGATGGACGTAGAGCATAGGTATTTTCGTCTCCTAGATCTGAGCATTAACCAGAAGTTACTCTGCCATCACACTCTAACAAGGGGATCGCCGATCTGCGAAATTTCTCAATAGAAACCAGGGATTGTAATATCTTTATACACAGTTCTCAGAAACTTGGCATTCCAGTCAGGGGGCAAAAATACTTGTATAACCTTTGCGGTAAAAAGGTTATACCCTAATTTGTTTTTGGTTCCTCAGCGAAGAAAACTATGAGTGTATGAATTGCGATCGCGCTTTCTGCCCCAATTGCCATTCATTCGGGCAATGATTTGTCCTTTAAAGACGCGATCGCTTTCCTTAACATAAAGCTTAACAATATGAAGAGCGGCGAATTGATAATTGTTTGGTGATTTTTGGCTCGCAAATGCGATCGCTCGTCTGTAGGATGCTTGGCAATGCATCCTACAAACTGAAATTTAAGCTGATTTTACTAATTCTTTCACCTTACTCATAATGCTTGCCGGATCGATGCCTTGATGCGGGAATTGTTCCCACAGACCGCCGCAACCTTCTCGATAAGTGCCAAGATAAGCGTATTTGGGAGTAAATCCGCGCTCTAAGAGCCAGGAACCAAAACGGCTGCCCAATCCCGTTCGACGGTTGAACGATTCTATCACAAGGGCAAAGGGAGCATTGCCGATTTTTGCCATCATTTCTTCATCGACAACGTTTAGGGTTGGCTTGTTAATTAACCCTACATCTAGCCCTTCTTGTCTGAGACGCTCTACGGCATCGAGGGAACGGTAGAGAGCATCGCCAAAACTAATGATATAACCTTGCGTCCCCTCGCGAATCACCTCGTCTTTACCAGGAACAAATTGGTAGCCGCTGCCAAAGAAGTCGTTGCCCTTGCTGTCGAGAATATTGGGAACTTTAGAACGGGTAGAGAAAATAAACCGCAATCCAGGATCGAAGAACACGGCTTCTACGCAGGCTTTCATCTGATTTGCATCGGCGGGGAAGTACAGCCGTGTTTCGTAGCCGTCATCCAAGCCATTGTCGGCGAACATATTATTTAAACCGAAGTGGCAGGTGTTATCTGCCATGTCATCTATGCCAGCGTGGGAAAAATGGCAAAGAACGTTGGAGTAATTTAGCCTTGCCATCGTGATTTCTGAGACGCACATTTCCAAGAAGGCGCTGAAGGTGGCGAAAATCCCTTGCTTGCCCTTCTCCATGCCAAACCCGGCAGCAGCCGAGAAGTTGCCTCTCTCCATGATGCCGGAGGGGACAAATATTTCGGGATGGGCATCGCGAATCTTCTTCAAACCGCACGATCCTTCTAGATCGCTATCGATAACTCTTACGGTTTGCTTGCGCTCGGCTTCGCTCATGCGATTTAAAATTTCAACCACCGCTTCTCCAAACACGTTGCGGTTTGCCCCTAATTTGCTGCTAGAGCCAAGAAAAGTATAGGTTTGTTTGGGTTTCTGAATGCTGTTGAGGTATTCGACAGCAGCTGTTTGTCCGCGCGATTCGAGATATTTAATTGCTAATTCTACCGAAATTACGTCGTGACCGTGGTTGGAGCCTTCTAACCCTTCAATGCCAGGGCACATGGGGCGTTTGTTGATGAGAGCGATCGCGCCGGGAGTATTTACCGCTTCGCACAGGCGACGATAGAGATCGTCTACGTCTTCTCCATCTCCTTCTAGTACCTTCAACCCATGACCTGTTAAAGTTTTGGCGACGCTGAAGCCGGGTAAGTATTTAGAAGGATGTCCGGCAATGGTGACATCGTTGTCGTCAATAATCAGCTTGACGTTGAGATTCTGGGCAACAGCCAAGCGAGCCGCTTCGGCATCGTTGCCTTCCTGCTGGGAACCATCGGAACCGAGACAGAACACTATCTTGCCTGGATTTGCCATTGCCACGCCGTTGACGTAGGGCCACATATGCCCCAGTCGTCCAGAACTAAACTTCACGCCGGGAGTTAGTCCCAATTCAGGATGTCCTGGTAACTTGGAATCGGCTTCGCGATAGCGGAGAAGCTGTTCGGCTGGAAGTTTGCCATGTAAAACAGCCATTAGGTATTGGGTGGCTACTCGATGTCCTGCTTCATCAAAGAAAATCGGCACAAATTTATCCGATGCACCCTGGAAGAAAGCATCCAGGATAACTAGTTCTGGCACGGTGTCGTATGGTCCGCCCGTGTGACCGCCTACTCCTCTGGCAGCACCAGTTGCCGTAAAAAAGACGATCGCATCGCGGCAGAGTTGAATATTCGCTTTCAGGATCTCTCGCTGCTCGCTCGTCAGCGTGGCATTGGCTGGATCGAGTTTGAGAGGTTGATAAGCGCCGAGATCGATGGGAAAGCGAGTATTGGTAATAGTCATAATTGGTTTCCTGAATGCGTGTGAATTGGAAAGCGGCTAGAACAGCGCAGTCAAAATTAATACACCTATTTTTGCGTGAATATGCTTGAATTCATATACAAGTACTGATAAACATGCATAAACCCGCACGTAAATAAGTATAAACTCACAAACGTGCAAATTCAAGATCGAACACGCAACTTCAGGCAAATTAAGAATGCTAACCGCAGAACGACGACAATACATCTTGAACATTCTTCGCCGCGACAAAAAGGTGCTTTCATCGGAGCTGAGTACCATTTTGCAGGTTTCTGAGGATACAATTCGTCGGGATCTGCGAGAATTGGCAGAATCTGGTCTATTGCAGCGCGTTCATGGCGGAGCACTCCTCGTTTCTCCCGCGATCGCGAGTTATGCCGATCGCCAAAAGCAAGCACCCAAAGAAAAAGAAGCGATCGCTCGTGCAGCAGCCAAATTAGTTTGTCCGGGGCAGGTAGTCATTTTAGATGGCGGCACGACAACCCTTCAGGTAGCCCGTCATTTACCGCTGGATCTACAAGCGACAGTTATAACCAATAGTCCTCCCATTGCCGTCGCTTTAGCCGACCATCCCCTGATCGAAGTGGTCGTGTTGGGCGGACAACTCTACAAAAAAGCCTTGGTAAACATCGGTGCTGCTACGATTGAGGCATTGCGATCGATTCGAGCAGATTTGTGCATGTTAGGGGTGTGTAGTCTGCATCCAGAAGTTGGGATTAGCGTAACGAACTTGGACGAGGTGCACGTCAAACGAGCGATGATTGCTGGCGCAGCGGAGGTAGTTGGATTGGTGACGGAAGCGAAATTAGATACCGCCGCTCCCTATGTGGTGGAGTCCATTCATGCACTGACTTACCTCGTAACCGCACCAACAGTACCCGATGAAATGCTAGCCGCTTACAAAGCTTTAGGTTTGGCGATCGTCCGCGACGAGTCGGTGTAAGCGATCGAATAATACTTATCCTAAATAGAAAAAGCGATCGCGCTACTAAGAACCGTCGCGTTTTGTTTGACTGACAGGCTAAATAAAATAACATGACTTTAAATGTTCTCAAGACCCGATCGCGCTATCGTGCGTCTAATTAGCTGACCTATCTTGCTTTAGAAATTTTCTATGCTCTCTAAACTTCAATCTCGAAAAGCGAACCGTATTTGGCTTTATTTATTGCTGATCGCGATCGCGATCGCGATGCTATTTCCACTTTTGTGGTTGTTAGGTACGTCGCTGAAATCGCCCACCGAAGACATATTCGGCTTCCCGCCTAAATTATTTCCCACCCAGCCAACCTTCCAAAATTTCCAACAGGTTTGGCAAAATTACCCTTTTGGACATTATTTACTCAATAGTACGATTGTTGCCGCCCTCACCGTTGGTTTAAATCTGTTATTCTGTTCTCTGGCTGCCTATCCTTTAGCTAGGCTAGATTTTCGGGGACGGAACCTAATTTTTGCTGGGATTGTCTCCACGATTATGATTCCCTTTCAAATTGTCATGATTCCCCTGTATGTTCTCACGGTGCAGCTTGGCTTGAAAAACTCTTATCTAGGAGTCATTCTTCCCAGCATCGCCACGGCTTTCGGAATTTTCTTGCTGCGACAGGCATTTCAAGGCGTTCCCAAGGAGTTGGAAGAAGCAGCACGCCTCGATGGCAGTTCCGAACTGGGCATCTGGTGGCACGTCATGCTACCCGCCGTTCGTCCCGCGCTAATAACACTCGCGATTTTTGTCTTTGTTGGTTCCTGGAGCGATTTTTTATGGCCCCTAATCGTTCTCGATCCCGGATCTAACTCCATGACCCTACCTGTAGCCCTTTCTTACATTGCCAACCCTCGCAATCAGGATTGGCGACAGTCGGCGGCAGGTGCGGTAATTTCTATCGTACCTGTTCTTTTCCTATTTCTGTTGCTACAGCAATACATCATCCCCACGGATACGGGTAGTGGGGTTAAGGGTTAATTGAATTACTTAAATCCTTTTGCGCGAGAAGATTCCGACCAAACAAGCAATTCTCCATAACGGTAATGGTGTAATCTAGATTGCCAGAGCCAAGGATATTGCTAGACCAAGCGATTGCGATCCTGGCGTCTAGCGTATCTTTAACACTCCCACCGCTAGGTTGGGCTAAGATAAAAGCGCGATCGCTCTCATCAAAATTAGAGCAATTGTGGCTCTAAGTGTATGCATCCTTCTCATCAAAATCAAGCCCAATGGCTCAACCGAAGCCTACTACTGTTTGCCCTCGAACGAGACGGCATTCTTTCACGCTTCTTTCGACTGGCATTTATCAATATTCTTTCTAATTTGATGGTGCCCTTGGCGGGCTTTCTCAGTGTCGCCTTTCTCGGTCACTTATCAGAAATCCGCCATCTGGCTGGAGTTACGCTGTCTACTATTTTGTTCAACTATCTCTACCGAACCTTGGGTTTTTTACGCATGAGTACTACTGGCGTGACGGCTCAAGCAGTAGGACGAAAAGATCGAGAGGCGGTTTTGACCATTGGTTTGCGAAGCGGTCTAATTGCCCTATTATTGGGCATGATAATTTTGATTTTACATTCTCCCGCACGCATTCTTGGATTTGCCCTACTGAGCGCCGCCCCGGAGGTGAAAGCGTCGGGGCAAGCTTATTATGATGCCCGAATTTGGGGCGCACCTGCCACCCTTCTCAATTTCGTCCTAGTTGGTTGGTTTTTGGGACGCGAGCAAAGTGGCAAGGTTTTGTTTCTATCTATCGTCGGCAATGGAGCCAATATTTTGCTCGACTACATTTTAATTGTCCGCTGCGGGTGGGAAAGCGTGGGAGCGGGCTTAGCTACGGCAATCAGCCAGTATTTGATGTGTCTGGTGGGGATGATTTTAGTTAGTCGAGAAGTTCGCTGGCAGGAAATTCGATCGCTCGCGGGAAAAATTCTGGCTGCCTCTGCTGTGAAAGAGTCTTTCAAGCTCAATAGCAATATCTTTATTCGGACTCTAGCTTTTCTTTCTACCTTCTCGCTTTTTACCAATCTCAGTTCGGCAATGGGAACGATAGTACTAGCCGAAAATGCTTTGCTGTTGCAGGTCATCACGTTGGTAGTCTACGCGATCGATGGGCTTGCCTATGCAACCGAGAGCCTAACAGGAATTTTAACAGGTCAACGAGATAGCGATCGCCTGCTTCCCCTATTGCGCATGGCTGGCGAGACTAGCTTGCTGGTAGGGCTAACCTTAGCGCTATCATTCGCCCTCTTTCCCGACTCCCTATTTGGATTGCTGACTAACCACGCCGAAGTTCTCGACAGTCTCAATCGCGATGTTTTCTGGCTCTTACCCGTGCTGGGATTTGGCGCGATCGCGTTTGTGTTAGACGGTTATTTTCTGGGGTTGTCTGAGGGAGCTACGCTACGAAACACAGCCCTAGCTGCTACTTTAGTTGGTTTTGCTCCGATCGCGATCGCAGCATGGCTATTCCATAGCAGTTCTCTATTGTGGTTGGCAATGTCCGCTTTCATGGCAGCAAGGGCAGTCCTGCTAGCAGTACGAGTGCCGAGAATGCTCAAAGGATAGATGGCTGTAGAGCGAGATGTAAAGAAACATTACTGTTTCTGGGAATAAAAATATCAATTTCCTTAAGAACTAAAACCCACAAGCTCTCCTTGTTAGAGAATCGAGATTAGCTAGAGTTAAGAGTTTCGCCCCTCTAGATGATAACCCTCTTGCCGCATTTGGATCGTCAATAATGAACAGCAACAAACTGCCACCAAAACAGGGCTTATACGACCCACGATTCGAGCACGACGCTTGCGGTGTCGGCTTCATCGTACACATGAAGGGCAAGAAGTCGTACGAGATCGTGGAGCAGGGGTTGACCATTCTCGTAAACCTCGAACATCGCGGCGCGTGCGGTGCTGAGACGAACACGGGCGATGGAGCGGGCATTTTGATACAGGTGCCGCACAAATTCCTGAAAAAGGTGGCAGCAGCGGCAAACATCGCGCTGCCAGAAGCAGGTCAGTATGGGGTTGGGATGGTTTACGCTTCGCCCGATCGCACCACGCGCGAAAAGAGTCGGCGGCTGTTTGAAAAAATTGTAGCTCAAGAAGGTCAGCAGGTTCTGGGGTGGCGCGACGTGCCGACGGACAACTCGTCGCTGGGCAACACTGCGAAATCGAGCGAACCGTTCGTGCAGCAAGTATTCATAAAACGCGCTCCAGATCTCGTTGACGACTTAGCTTTCGAGCGGAAGCTCTATATTATCCGCAAGCGGGCACATACTGAAATCCGCGTGCCGCAGATAGATCCATACTGGTATCCATCGAGTCTCTCGTGCCGCACGATCGTTTACAAAGGAATGCTGATGCCAGTGCAGGTGGGGCAGTATTATCCCGACTTGCGCGATCGGGATCTAGAGAGCGCGTTGGCGTTAGTACATTCGCGCTTCAGCACGAATACCTTCCCTAGTTGGGAGCGATCGCACCCCTATCGCTACATCGCGCACAACGGCGAAATCAACACCCTGCGCGGCAACATCAACTGGATGCACGCGCGCCAGTCGCTCTTTCGATCGAAGTTGTTCGGCGACGATCTCAAGAAAGCTCAGCCAATCGTTAATCCCGACGGCAGCGACTCCGGCATTTTCGACAATGCTCTCGAACTGATGGTACTCTCAGGGCGATCGCTTCCCCACGCGATGATGATGGCGATCCCCGAACCGTGGACGGCGCACGAGTCGATGAGCGACGAGAAAAAAGCGTTCTATGAATATCACTCGTGCTTGATGGAACCCTGGGACGGACCCGCATCGGTTGCCTTCACCGACGGTACGGCGATCGGCGCGGTACTCGATCGCAACGGTCTGCGTCCGTCGCGCTACTACGTCACCAAGGACGATCTCGTCATTATGGCATCGGAGGCGGGGGTATTGCCGATCGAACCCGAACGAGTAGCGTTGAAAGGTCGCCTGCAACCCGGTCGGATGTTTCTGGTGAATATGGAAGAAGGTCGCATCGTCGCCGACGAGGAGCTGAAAAATAAAATTGCCACCGAGCATCCCTATCGCGAGTGGCTCGACAAATATATGGTCGAACTTGCCAAGCTAAAAGACGCGCCGGAGAGTAAAGACGGGTTTGAAAACTTGCCCTTACTACAACGCCAAATGGCTTTCGGTTACACCTTCGAGGAACTGCGCCTGCTGCTGACTCCGATGGCACGGGATGGCGTTGAGGCGGTCGGCGCGATGGGTGCGGATACGCCGCTGTCGGTTCTCTCGGATCGCCCCAAACTCCTTTACGATTACTTCCAGCAGTTGTTTGCCCAGGTAACCAACCCGCCGATCGACTCCATCCGCGAAGAAATCGTCACCTCGGCAGAGACGACAATCGGTTCCGAGCGCAACTTGCTCGAACCAGAACCAGCAAGCTGCCATCTCATCAAGCTAAAAACGCCGATCCTCAAAAACGAAGAACTGGCGAAGCTCAAGCACGTAGCCGAGGGCAATTTTAAATCCGTCGTCGTTTCGATTCTGTTCGATCCCCAGGAAGGCGCAAAAGGACTCGAAACGGTGATGGACGACATTTGCACTCAAGCCGATCGCGCGATCGCCGCCGGTGCGAATATCATCATCCTCAGCGATCGCGGCGTTAACCGAGATAAAGCTCCCATCCCCGCATTGCTTGCCGTTTCGGGACTGCATCACCACCTAATTCGATCGGGCACGCGTACGCGAGTCGGATTGGTACTCGAATCGGGCGAACCGCGCGAGGTGCATCATTTTGCCGTACTAATCGGCTATGGCTGCTGTGCCATCAATCCCTATCTCGCCTTCGAGACGATCAAGGCGATGATTCGCCAGGGATCGCTGCTCGGCATCGATCGCGAAACAGCCTATAAGAACTACATCAAAGCGGCGACCAAGGGGGTTATCAAGGTCGCCTCGAAGATTGGTATTTCCACCATTCAAAGCTATCGCGGCGCACAGATTTTCGAGGCGATCGGACTGAATCATTCGGTCGTTGACAAATACTTCACCTGGACTGCATCGCGCATCGAAGGGGCAGATCTCGAAGTCATTGCCAAAGAAGCGATTTTGCGGCATCGCCATGGGTTCCCAGATCGCGCGGTTAACGGTCATACCCTCGATGTCGGCGGCGAATATCAATGGCGCAAAGATGGCGAGGCACACCTGTTTAGCCCGCAGACCATCCACGCGCTGCAACGGGCAGTACGCGAGGGCAATTACGCACTTTACAAGCAATATGCGGCGCTCGTCAACGAACAAAATCAGCAATACTTCACGCTGCGCGGACTGCTGGAATTCAAGTCGCGCGAGCCAGTGGCGATCGAGGAAGTCGAGCCGATCGAGGCAATTATGAAGCGCTTTAAAACGGGCGCGATGAGCTACGGATCGATCTCGAAAGAGGCACACGAATCGCTCGCGATCGCAATGAATCGCATTGGCGGCAAATCCAATACGGGCGAAGGCGGCGAAGACCCCGAACGCTACATCTGGACGAACGAGCGCGGCGACTCGAAGAACAGCGCGATCAAACAGGTTGCCTCCGGTCGCTTCGGCGTTACGAGTTTGTATCTGTCCCAGGCGAAAGAAATCCAGATCAAGATGGCGCAGGGCGCGAAACCCGGCGAAGGCGGGCAGTTGCCCGGACGCAAAGTGTATCCGTGGATCGCTAAGGTGCGCCACTCGACCCCAGGAGTCGGTCTGATCTCGCCACCGCCGCACCACGACATCTACTCGATCGAAGACCTCGCCGAGTTGATCCACGACTTGAAGAATGCCAATCGCGAAGCCCGCATCAGCGTCAAGCTGGTGTCCGAGGTCGGCGTTGGTACGATCGCCGCCGGGGTTGCCAAAGCACATGCCGATGTGGTACTGATCTCCGGCTTCGACGGGGGCACGGGTGCGTCGCCGCAAACTTCTATCAAACATGCGGGGCTGCCTTGGGAACTGGGTGTCGCCGAGACGCATCAGACGCTAGTGCTCAATAACCTCCGCAGTCGCATCGTCGTCGAGACTGACGGACAGATGAAGACGGGTCGCGACGTAGCGATCGCAGCGCTGTTGGGTGCCGAAGAGTTTGGTTTTTCTACTGCGCCGTTAGTTACGTTGGGCTGCATCATGATGCGCGTGTGCCATCTCAATACCTGTCCGGTCGGCATTGCCACGCAAGATCCCCGACTGCGCGAAAAATTCACTGGCGATCCCGAATATACGGTGAACTTCATGAAGTTTATCGCTCAGGAAGTCCGGGAAATCATGGCGCAGCTCGGTTTCCGCACCATGGATGAAATGATCGGTCGCACCGACGTGCTGGAGCCGAAGAAAGCCGTCGATCATTGGAAAGCAAAGGGCTTGGACTTCTCGAAGATCCTCTATCAGCCGGAAGTTGGTTCGGAAGTCGGTCGCTACTGTCAGATCCCGCAGGATCGCGGACTGGAGAAATCGCTCGACATGACCGTACTACTGGATCTGTGCAAGAGCGCAATTGAAAGAGGCGAACCCGTCAAAGCTACGCTGCCGATTAAGAACGTCAACCGCGTCGTCGGCACGATCCTCGGCAACGAAATTAGTAAGCGTCACTGGGACGGACTGCCAGAGGACACCGTACACCTCCATTTCCAAGGCAGCGCGGGTCAAAGCTTCGGCGCGTTTGTGCCCAAGGGCGTTACCCTCGAACTCGAAGGCGATGCGAACGACTACCTGGGTAAGGGTCTCAGCGGCGGTAAAATTATCGTTTATCCGCCAGCGGGTTCTACATTTGTGCCACAGGAAAATATCATCATTGGCAACGTTACCTTTTACGGCGCGACGAGCGGCGAGGCTTATATCTGTGGCGTAGCGGGCGAGCGTTTCTGCGTTCGCAACTCCGGAGTAAGCGCGGTCGTCGAAGGGGTTGGCGATCACGGCTGCGAATACATGACTGGTGGCAGAGTCGTCGTGCTTGGCGCGACCGGACGCAACTTCGCAGCGGGCATGAGTGGCGGCGTAGCCTATATACTCGATGAAACGGGCGACTTCGCAACGCGCTGCAATCAGCAGATGGCAGATCTCGAAACCCTCGATGCTGAGGACATCGATACCGTTTACCAGATGATTCAGAAGCACGCCGACTACACTAAGAGCCAGAAGGCACTCGCAGTCCTCGCACAGTGGGAAGAAATGGTGCCGAGGTTCGTCAAAGTGATGCCGAGGGACTACAAGCGCGTGTTGCAAGCAATTAAGAATGCACTTGCCTCTGGTTTGAGCGGCGACGACGCGCTTGCGGCAGCCTTTGAAGAAAACGCCCGCGACGTTGCGCGTATCGGTGGTAGTTAGGCTTTCTAACTCCTGACTTCTGATTTCTTCAATTAAGATAAGATACGATTATGGGAAAACCAACAGGCTTTATCGAATATCTCCGCGAAGTCGCATTAGAAATCTCGCCGAGCGATCGCCCAATAGCGCATAAAAAATTAAATTAAAAATATTGGGAGGCGATCGCGTAAACTATGAGTCCGTCAATTCTAAAAGCAAAACAATACATAGAAGAACAGGAGGGGTGCTACCGCATTATCGGAAAGCGCGTTTCTCTAGATTCAATCGTCTATGCTTTTCTAGCGGGACAATCGCCTGAAAGCATCGTTCAGTCATTCCCCGTACTGACACTAGAAGAAGTTTATGGCGCGATCGCTTTTTATCTCGCCAATCGCCCAACCATTGATGCTTATTTATCTGAAGGACAGCAACTTTTTGAAACGCTAAGACAGCAAGCTAGAGAAAACAATGCGTTGCTCTATCAAAAGCTGTACGGCATTCAAAACAGTTCGTCATGAAAATTCGCTTCCAAGCAGACTCAGATCTTAACCAAGCGATCGTGACGGGCATTCTCAGGCGCGAGCCAACAGTTGATTTCCAGACATCAAACGTAGCAAATTTAAGTGGCTTAAGCGATTTGGAAGTCCTGACCTTTGTAGCACGAGAAAGTAGAGTCCTCGTTTCACACGACCAGAGAACCATGCCAAGATACTTTGCTGAATTTATCGTCACTCAAACCAGTCCTGGTGTAATTATTGTCTTACAAAGCTTGCCAATTGGCGAAGCAATAAATAGTCTAATCAAAATATGGCAGACATCGGAAGCAGAAAACTGGGTTAACCGCATTGCCTATTTACCTATTTGAGTCCGATCTCCTCATCATTGTTTTTTACACTAACGTCTAATACCATTTTTCATTCATTAATGACAGAGATAGTCGATCGCCCTCACCCCCAACCCCTCTCCCTATTTGGGAGAGGGGAGAAGAATGTCGATCGCGAAAACCTGAAAATTGGTATAACGTCCCCCACACAGTCCAAAATCCTAACGCTAAAATTGCTTGAGAGAACACTATGGGAAAACCAACAGGCTTTATCGAATATCTCCGCGAAGTCGCATTAGAAATCTCGCCGAGCGATCGCATTCGCAACTGGGATGAATTCCACCTGCCCATGCCGGAGGAGAAACTTCGCCAACAAGGCGCGCGCTGTATGGACTGCGGCACGCCGTTTTGTCACACTGGCACGGTCATCAACGGTATGGCAAGCGGGTGCCCGATTAATAATCTAATCCCCGAATGGAACGACCTCGTTTATCGCGGACTCTGGCGCGAAGCGCTCGATCGCCTGCATAAGACCAATAACTTTCCCGAATTCACCGGGCGTGTCTGTCCGGCGCCGTGCGAAGGCTCGTGCGTGCTTGGCATCAACAATCCGCCCGTCACGATCGAGAACATTGAATACTCGATCGTCGAAAGAGGCTGGGATGAGGGCTGGATCGAACCGATTCCGCCGACCAAGCGCACGGGCAAAAAAGTCGCCGTCGTCGGTTCCGGTCCTGCGGGTCTATGCGCCGCCGCCCAACTCAACACGGCGGGTCATTGGGTGACTGTGTTTGAACGCGCCGACCGTCCGGGCGGACTGCTCATGTACGGCATCCCCAACATGAAGCTGGACAAGGAGAAAGTCGTCTTGCGTCGCCTCAAAGTCCTCGAAGAAGAAGGCGTGAAGTTCGTCTGCAACACCGAGGTCGGCAAAGACCTGCCCGCCGAGAATCTGCTTAAGGAATTCGATGCCGTTATTCTCTGTACTGGCGCTACCAGACCGCGCAACCTCCCTATCGAAGGGCGGCAGTTGAAGGGCATCCACTTTGCCATGGAGTTCCTGAGTGAAAACACCAAAGCAATTCTAGACAGATACAAGAATGGCAGCTTCATTTCTGCCGAAGGTAAGGATGTGGTCATTATCGGCGGCGGCGACACGGGCACCGACTGCGTTGGCACTTCCATTCGCCACGGTTGCAAGAGCCTCGCGCAACTGGAAATCCTTCCCAAACCGCCGTCGGAACGAGCAGCAGACAATCCTTGGCCCGAATGGCCCAAGATTTATCGGATGGACTACGGACAGGAGGAAGCCGCTGCTAAGTTCGGCGGCGACCCGCGCGTCTATCTCACCACGGCGACGAAGTTTGAAGGCGATGAAACCGGACATGTCAAAGCCGTCCATACCGTACAGATACAGTGGGAAAAAAATGACAAAGGGCAGTTCGTTCCCCAACCCATTCCCGGCACTGAAAAAATCTTGCCCGCACAGCTCGTCCTGCTTGCCATGGGCTTTCTCGGTCCCGAACAACCGTTACTCGATGCTCTGGGACTCGATCGCGATGCGCGTAGCAACGTAAAAGCCGACCACGGTAAATATGCCACCAGTATCCCCGGCGTTTTCGCTGCTGGTGACTGCCGTCGCGGTCAGAGCTTGGTCGTTTGGGCTTTCAACGAAGGTCGCGGTGCCGCCCGCGAGTGCGACCTCTACCTCATGGGCAGTACGGACTTACCTTAACCTGAGTTCGATGATAGTGTTTTCAAGCGATCGAGGCAAGAGGGGAAGGGGCTTCGCCCCAGGGAAAAGGGGAAACTTTCATACGTCTTTTCCATGCACCCTCTTGCCCTTTCCCCATTCCTAAATGCCTCTTGAACCAGTCTGTCGAACTCACGTTACCTTAAATCCGATCCCAATTTGAAAAATGATGGCGACAAATAGATAGTTCAAACCCTAATGAGAACGGTCTTTCACAATCTAAAATCCGCCGTTCTCCTTGAAGCGGTTCAAGGAGCGTGCGGCGGCTTCGCCAAAATCTAAAATCCAAAATGGTATGAGTTTGGTAAGATTTTAAGTTCCCTTCGAGCTTCTAGGAGCCGATCTTTTTGATGCGGGTTTCCTTTGCCTAACGTTTTTCTTAGTCTGAGTTGGTTCTTTCACCCCTTTGTTCAATTGCCAAGCAAGGGCATTGAGAATGAGTTTCCCATAGCCAGCACAATTTTCTCGATAGTTTTCTTGCTCGGCGATGGTCGTTGCCAGTTTTTCTAAGGTTTTGGCAAATCGCTTGTCTTGAACTAACTCTTGCTCCTCCGCTGTTAGGGGTCGCGTTTTCTCCAGCACCGAGAGGATTATCGGGAAGTAGGGTTCGGCTTCCTGGGCTATCTGTTGAACGGCTAGTTGCAGCTTGACGAGTTCGATAATCTCTTGTGCTCCTTGAACGATGGGAGGCAATTGGCGAGAATTTGGTAAAATCTTAGTTTCTCTTAAGTGAGAGCTATCCGGCGGAACGTAAACAATATTGTCCTGAGTTAATCCGTCGGGAAATTCGTCGGCTGCTATTTCGCCTTTTTCCCACATTTGCTGGGCAATTTCTAAAGCTTTGGCTCGATTTTTTGGGGTATCTCCTCCTTTTGCCGCTACTTCAATGAGGATGCCTTCTTGAGAGGTTAAGGGTTTGGAGAGATCGCTAACAGCTACGAAATGGGCGACTGATGTCATTCTTGCCATGTTGTTTTTCTAGTAATTAGACAATTGTCGCTAGATAAATATTCTAAACTTTTGTATGTTGTCTTTTCGATCGCGCTTATCATGTCCAACCACGTCCCAACCATTCTCGCCCTAGATTTTGACGGCGTTATCTGCGATGGGTTAGTTGAATATTTCCAAACGACAAAACGAACTTATCATCAAATTTGGACTTCAGAGAAACAAACGATAAACGACGATTTAGCTCCTACGTTTTATCGCCTGCGTCCGGTTATCGAAACGGGTTGGGAAATGCCAATTTTATTACGAGCATTAGTTTTAGAAATTTCTGAAGAGACAATTCTCCAAAATTGGTCAATTATTGCGCGAAAAATTCTCGAATCCGAACGACTCGATCCCAAAGAAGTGAGTCAAAAGCTAGATAGAATTCGAGATGAATGGATCGCTTCAGATTTAGAAGGTTGGTTAGCCCTGCATCGTTTTTATACCGGAGTTATCGATAGAATTGCCCGCATGCTCAATTCTTCAGTCCAATTTTATATCGTAACGACTAAAGAAAGTCGTTTCGTGAAAAAATTATTGCAGCAACAGGGAATAGACTTACCAGAAAAGACAATTTTTGGCAAAGAATACAAACGTCCCAAATACGAAATCCTACGACAATTACTTGAAATCAATTCAGCTAGTCCGGTCAATCTTTGGTTCGTAGAAGATCGCTTAGAAGCGCTTGAATTAGTTCGCCAGCAACCCGATCTACAAACAACAAAATTATATTTAGCAGATTGGGGATATAACACCCAACAAACAAGAGAATCTATTCGCGATCGCCAAGACATTAAACTTCTCTCATTAGCGCAATTTAGTCAAGACTTTTCTGCTTGGTATTAAATCTTACTAAACTCGAATGGCATAGATTTAATGCACTAATTTCATCGCCAAAGAGATTTGGTATCAATAACTACTGGTTATCTTGGCAAGCTTTTCTAAGCTTGAAAGTGGCGATTTAGAAACGAAATAGCAACGCTGCCTCGCCAAACAGATTTTTTTCAAACTTCCTTGCTAAATATGAATCGATCGCAATGTCTGGGTAAAGTCTATTTAGTTGGTGCGGGACCGGGAGATCCGGGATTGCTCACCCTCAAAGGAAAAGTTCTATTAGAACATGCCGATGTCGTCATCTACGACGCACTCGTCAGTCCAGAAATTTTAGCGATCGTCAATCCCTACGCCGAAAAAATCGATGCCGGAAAGCGGCGCGGTCGTCACTCGCTTTTGCAGCAAGAAACAACGCAATTGTTGATAGAGAAAGCCCAAAATAATGCCGTCGTCGTGCGTTTGAAAGGGGGCGATCCGTTTATCTTCGGTCGCGGCGGCGAAGAAATGGAAGATTTGGTCAAGGCAGGAGTTCGAGTAGAAGTCATTCCTGGCGTCACTTCTGGCATCGCTGCCCCTGCCTATGAGGGAATTCCGCTGACCCATCGCAATTACAGTTCTTCGGTCACTTTCGTTACCGGACACGAAGCCAATGAAAAATATCGTCCCCAAATTAACTGGGACGCGATCGCTCGCGGTTCGGAAACAATCGTCATCTACATGGGAATTCACAACCTAACCAATATCATTGTACAGGTGGTGGCTGCCGGACGAAGCCTAGATACTCCAGTCGCCCTCATCCGTTGGGGAACCCGACCCGACCGAGAAACGTTAGTTGGCACCTTAGAGACAATCGCCCAACAAGTTGAAGAGACTGGGTTTGAAGCCCCTGCGATCGCTGTTATCGGCAACGTTGTCAATCTATATGGCGTGTTGCCCGCCCATCAATTTTGATCAAAAATCTGGGTAGTCTTTCCTAACTACCCAGTTCTTTAAATTATTAGCTTAAGCAAGAAATACAAATCTTTGTTCCCTCATCCCTAAATTTCTTCTCCCACAAGGGGCGAAGGGACTTCACTCC
The DNA here is from genome assembly GCF_001904635.1 of Hydrococcus rivularis NIES-593. Lineage (GTDB taxonomy): Bacteria > Cyanobacteriota > Cyanobacteriia > Cyanobacteriales > Microcystaceae > Hydrococcus > Hydrococcus rivularis. Next base: position 318,309 of record NZ_MRCB01000001.1, on the reverse strand, counting down.
AAAGTTTTAAGTTGAGAGACCCTCTCCCGCTCTGGGAGAGGGGTTGGGGTGAGGGCGATTTGAGTTTTGTCACTCAACCAGGCTTAAACACCCACAGCTTTTTTGATAGAAGCAGCCAACTCGCCCTTAGCATACTTAGCTGCATACTCATCAAGCGTCATCTGCTTAATCTTGCTAGCGTTGCCAGCAGTACCGAATGCTTGATAACGTTCCGCACAAACTTTCTGCATATATTTGATCGAAGGCTTGAGGAAGTGACGGGGATCAAACTCTTTAGGAGCTTTTGCCAGTGCTTCGCGAACTGCGGCAGTGATTGCCAAGCGGTTATCGGTGTCGATATTGACCTTACGAACGCCGCTCTTGATTCCTTTTTGAATTTCTTCAATGGGTACGCCGTAGGTTTCGGGGATAGCACCGCCGTACTGGTTGATCAGGTCGATCAGGTCTTGGGGTACGGAGGAGGAACCGTGCATTACCAAGTGAGTGTTGGGCAAGCGGCTGTGAATTTCTTCAATGCGGCTGATTGCCAGAATTTCACCCGTCGGCTTGCGAGAGAATTTGTAAGCACCGTGGCTGGTACCGATCGCAACTGCAAGAGCATCAACTTGGGTTTGCTCTACGAAGTCAACCGCTTGATCGGGATCGGTGAGCAGTTGGTCGTGAGAGAGTTTCCCTTCAAAACCGTGACCGTCTTCTTTGTCACCCATACCAGTTTCTAGAGAACCCAAGCAACCGAGTTCGCCTTCTACGCTGACACCGATCGAGTGAGCAACTTTCACGACTTCGCGAGTGACGTTGACGTTGTACTCATAGCTAGCGGGAGTTTTAGCATCGGCTTCCAAAGAGCCGTCCATCATGACGCTGGTGAAACCGTTACGAATAGCTGAGTAGCAAGTCGCTGGTTCGTTGCCATGGTCTTGGTGCATGACAATGGGAATGTGGGGATAGGTTTCTACGGCAGCTAAAATCAGATGGCGCAGAAAGTTTTCTCCAGCATAGGAGCGAGCGCCGCGAGAAGCTTGTAAAATTACCGGGCTATCGGTTTCATGGGCAGCTTTCATGATTGCTTGAATCTGCTCCATGTTGTTAACGTTGTAAGCTGGAATACCGTATCCATTTTCAGCCGCGTGATCCAAAAGCAGCCGCATTGGTACGAGCGCCATAGATGTCCTCCTATTCTATTTTGAGTTGTTAGCTACTTACGTTGTTTAAGAAAGTCAGTTCTATTATTTGTTAATCTTAAGATAGTTTTCACATTTTGACGAACCGTTTTTATTTTGAATAATATCTGCACATTATTCTCGTTTTGTCAATAGAAACTGTACGGGCGGGTTTGAGGTTATCGCTATCGAATTAGATTGGTTACCCGAACAATTAACCAACTAAACCCGAACGGAGAGCGCGAACGGCAGCTTGAGTGCGATCGTCGGCACTTAATTTCGTCAAGATTTTGCGAACGTGAGTTTTGACAGTACCAAGGGTAATAAAGAGCCTTTGAGCAATTTCGGCATTGCTGTATCCATCGACGATCAGTTGCAAGACTTCTAATTCTCGCTCGGTTAGAGGGTCGGTTGTAGAAATTTGGCTACCTTGAGAAACGGTTTTAGCTTTCTTCGCTTGAGACAAAACGATGCGAGCGATCGCCGGATCGATCCAAGAATTTCCTTCCCAAGTCGCTTTTATTGCCTCTAGCAATAACTCCGTCCTCGTATCTTTCATGCAATAAGAATCTGCACCAGCCGCAAAAGCCGCTAGCACTTCGTTTTCGCTGTCGCGCAAGGTCAAAATTAAGATTTTGGTTGGGGCTTCCTCGTCGGCGGACTGAGATTGTTTAAACTGCTTGGTCAGTTCGATCCCATTGATATCTGGCAGTCCTATATCAACAATCGCAATATCCGGCCGGAGCCTTTGCAATAATTGAAGTCCTTCGCTTCCATTGACTGCTTCGCCAACCCATTCTATATCATCGCGCTGTTTTAGGGCAGTTTTCAGCCCTATCTGCGCTAGTTCGTCGTCTTCAATCAAAGCAACGCGAATCTTACTCATTCTACGATCCTAATTCCGATTGGCTCGTTAAGAGATTGGCTAATACCATTTTTCATTCATTAATGACACAGATAGTCGATCGCCCTCACCCCCAACCCCTCTCCCTATTTGGGAGAGGGGAGAAGAATGTCGATCGCGAAAACCTGAAAATTGGTAGAATCCTCTATCTAAAATCCGTCCCTCCTACTTACTTAAAAAACGGGGAAAAATCCCTTCATCGAATTCCCGCTCGCTAATGAAAAGGTTCGATCCAACCGCAAGACAGGGCGAGATCGAGAACGAGACGAGCAATGGCAAAACAAAAAACACTCTCAACTCCTAAGGCAGTGGGCAACCAAACACCTAGAACCAAATAGTCGGATGTTTCTATTGATGCTAATCCTCGCACTAACCCAAAAGCAAGAACCGCTCCGTCTTTGAGATGAGAATTGCCATCGTTGCGAATGATATAGCGATAGGTAACGCCAAACAGAAAACCGCTCAAAAGCGCGATCGCCACCTTTACCGCCAACTCTACCCCAACAGAAACTTGCAGTTGAGCGAGACTTTCGACTCGGACGGCTAGAACCAGGCTATTAACTAACGCGGCGATAAAATAAGCAAACGCAAAAGCGATCGCGCCTAATCCTCCTGCTTTACAGGATTCGATTCGTTCTGCCGCTGAGACTGCCACCAATTCTCCCTCCAAAAGACGACCGAATGGAAGTATCATAATTTTTGTAATGATTTATGCAGTTGTTTAAAAAGACAGATACAAACATGGATATTTTGGCATTAGGTTGGGTGACTGTTCTAGTACTATTCACTTGGTCAATTGCTATGGTTGTTTGGGGTCGTAACGGTTTCTAGTACGGTGGAAACAACTTCTATCCTCAATTTACTCTTCTTATTCGCGCTGGTTTTATTAGTCTTGGTTAGCGGCGGCATCCTCTACTTGACTACCGTAGAGTGGCGCGATCGCCGCCGTCAAGACAAAGATAAAAAAATGGGACGTTAGTTAGTGGTTAGCAGTTGGTAGTCGAATAACTAACTACTAACTAACAACAATTATCGCAATGACCGCAGCGAAATCCAGTTGCCTGTGTGGTAAACCCAAAAGCATTGAGTAAAAACTGCCAGCGACACCTGCGCGTCGTCAGATATTGCCTCATCAACAATTGCGGCTGTCGCTGAAGACGATCTCGGGCGGGAAAAGAGGAAGATTGACTCGGATTGAGCTGATAGTGAAAGGGGTCTAACCATTCCAATCGACCCGCACTATGCAGCAGCGAAAGGGCAATTTCTCCCTCTGGAAACTGTCGCGCGATCGCGTCTATTGTTCCCCGATTGGGGATTTTTTTAACAAGTTGTTGCGCTTGTCGATATTGCTGTTGCGATCGCAATAAAAAATAGCGATCGCGTTGTTTATCCTGGGGATCTAACCATCCTGTCGGTTCGCTTATCAAAGTTAGCGCATCCGTCGCTTGTCCGTCCCGTCCGCCTCGACCGACTTCTTGCAGGTATTCTGAAAGCAATAGCGGAGGGTGAAAATGGATGACCCAACGCACGTCGGGTTTATCGATCCCCATGCCAAAAGCGCTGGTACAAACCACAAATAGCCTATTTCCCGTCAGCCAACTTGTTTCGATCGCGCGTCGTTCTTGGGGACTCAATCCCGCATGGTAAGCCGCAGTTGGGTAATTTAACGAGTTTAGCCATTGGGCTAAAGCTTCGCTATCTCGGCGGGTACGGACATAAATTAATCCCGCTTGTTTCTCTTTCCTTCGTACAAATTTTAACAGTCGCTCGCGGCGGCATTTCGGAGTCCAGACGATCTTGACTTGAAGATTGAGGTTGTTTCTGTAAGGACTGGTTAGAAAGCATTCGGGTTGCCTCAGTTGTAGCGTTTCGCTAATAATTTTCTGGGCAGTTAAGTCCGCTGTTGCCGTAAACGCCGCGATCGCAATTTTTGTCCCAGACGGTTTAGACTTAAGTAAGGCAGGTCGCACCGCACCTAAGCGGCGATAGGCGGGTCGAAAATTTTCTCCCCATTGAACCAGACAATGGGCTTCATCGACAATCAAACCGTTAATTTTTAGTAGGGGGTGAGACAATCTTTCCCAGACGGGCGGACTTAATAGCGTTTCTGGGGAGAGGTAAAGCAATTTGAGTTGTTGTCTTTCTATTTCCTGTAAGGTTTGCCTTCGTTGAGTTCGCGGTAACTCATTATGCAATAAGGCTACCCGAAGACGGCGCGATCGCAAGTCTTGCACCTGATTTTCCATCAACGCTACCAAGGGAGAAACGACCAAAGTCAATCCAGTTTGCAACAAAGCTGGCAGTTGAAAACAAATCGATTTTCCCCCGCCAGTAGGTAAAATTATCAGAGCATCTTTTGATGCCAACAGCACGCGAATAATTTCTGCTTGAGGCGGGCGAAAATCTTCATAGCCCCAAATTTGTTGGAAAGTCCTGTGGATTTGCTGCCAGTCAAGAGCAGAATCGTTCATCAAAATCTGCCGAAATAACAGCTATTGTATAGAATGCCTATAGTGGCAGCAAGGCTTGGGGAAACTTCGGCTAAAATTTAATAGGCTCAATCCAGGATAAACAATGCCCAATCCCGGAGATCTCATCGGCGGGCGCTACCAAATCTTAAACGAATTAGGAAGCGGCGGATTTGGTACGACCTATCTAGCAAAAGATATGGAACTGCCTAATAAACCTAAGTGCGTTGTCAAACAACTCCAACCTAGGTTTAATAGCCGTGCCCTGTGGCAGAATGCCAAAGAGCGCTTCGGAACGGAGGCGATGGTTTTGCGTCGTCTTGGCAATCACGATCAAATTCCTCAATTAATAGCACATTTTGAAGAGAATGAGGAATTCTACCTAGTTCAAGAATTTATTGACGGAGAAGAACTCAGAAAAGAAGTCTGTCGCAAACCCTTTCATGAAACCCAGGTTATTGAATTTCTCAGAGACGTTCTACAAGTCTTAGATTTCGTCCATCAGCAGGGAGTGATTCACCGCGATATCAAACCCTCTAACCTGATTCGGCGGCAGTCTGATGGCAAGATAGTCTTAATTGACTTTGGGGCAGTTAAAGAAATCGGAACTCTCTCCTTTAACGCCGAGACGCAAACCTTGATGACCAGCGTCATCGGAACACCAGGTTACATGGCGCCCGAACAGCAGAACGGACGACCGTTTTTTAGCAGCGATATCTATGCTTTGGGAAGAACGGCTATCTATGCTTTAACGGGTCAGTCGCCGATGGAGTTAGAAGACACGGAAACGGGCGACCTGACCAACTGGGATAAGCATGTCTCCGTCAGTCCGAAGCTAGCAGCTATTCTCAACAAAATGATCCGTCCCAAATATTCGGAACGCTATCATTCTGTTGCTGAGGTTCTGCGCGACCTAGAACCTTTGCTGAAAATCGGACAAACGGTCGGAGGACGCTACAAGATCGTCGGATTTTTGGGCGGAGGGCGTTGGAGTTATACTTATGTAGCCGAAAACTTGTGGCGCAAATATCAATCGCCCTGCGTCATCAAACAACTCAAGTCCCAAGGAACCGCCGATGCAGTTATCGTTCGAGAAGCAGAACGTCGTTTCTCGACCGAACTGACAGTTTTAGAAAAATTGGGCGACCATCCTCAAATTCCCAAACTGTTGGATCATTTTGAGGAAGACGAAGAATTTTATCTCGTTCAAGCTTTTATTGACGGCAAGGATCTCGGTCACGAGATCTTACCGGGCAAGCGGTGGAGTGAAGACAAAGTGATTGCCCTGCTGCAAGATGTCTTGGAAATCCTAGACTTTATTCATAAAAATCGCGTTATCCACCGCGACATTAAGCCTTCTAATTTAATTCGACGGCGTTCGGACGACAAAATCGTGCTGATCGATTTTGGCGTAGTTAAAGAAATTGTCAGCGCCACCTCTGAAAAAAGCGGTTTTGGCAGTTCTACTCAACCGATAGGAACGGAAGGCTATATGCCTCCCGAACAAATGGCAGGCAGACCCGCATTTGGTAGCGATATTTATGCTTTAGGAATGACGGCAATTCAAGCGCTAACGGGCATCTATCCAGACCAGTTCGATACCAATCCCCAAACGGGCGAAATCATCTGGCAAGAAGGCGTACAAATCGATCCCAGGCTGGCAAAAATCTTGAATAAGATGATATGTATCGATTTAGCTGCCCGCTATCAATCAGCCGCCGAAATTTTAAAAGATCTGAAAAAAATTGGCAGAAACCTCAGACCTAAACTAATTAAAACAAATACCAACAATCGAATTAGTCTATCGACTAGACCGCCCTGGGTAAGGTCGCTAATTGGAATGATACTTATTCCGGGAGGGATTGGCGGTTTCTTATTTTTCCTGGTTTATGTCATTCAAGTTACCCAAACCGCGTTTCTGTTCCGACAAGCCGATCTAAAATTACGTTCCCAAGATTATCTATCGGCAATTAACTATTATGAGGATGGCTTGCAAAATCCGCCTCCTTTTTCTGGTGCTTTGCTTAACTTTGAAAAAGCTTGGATCCAAAAAGCATTTGCCCTAAGCGCTTTGAAACGGTACAATGACATGCTGCAATCTTGCGAAGCGGCGATCGCACTCAAGAAAGAAAGCGTGTATGGCTGGATTTGTAAGGGATCGGCTCTCGATGGCTTAGAAAGATATCAAGACTCCATTCAGGCTTATGGGAAAGCGATTTCTATCGATCCAAGTTCTTTTGAAGCTTGGCACAATCGCGGTCATTCTTATCTAAAACTGGGGAAAAAAGATGATGCGATCGCTAACTTTAACCAAGCCATTGCAGTCGGTCAAGGCAAAAATTTTGTGACTTGGAACGACATGGGAAAAATGTACTTTCAATACAAGGAATACGAAAAAGCGCGCGAATCTTATCAAGAATCGATTAAAGTAAAACCGGATTATTTACCCGCTTGGATCGGGTTGGGAAACGTACAAACTGTATTAAAAGAATATGAAGAAGCCATAAAATCTTTTAACGAAGCCCTCGAAATTAACGATGAAGCCTTTGAAGCTTGGTATGGAAAGGGCAGGGCAGAAGAAGGATTGCGGCGGTACGAAGAAGCGGTTAGATCTTATGAAAGGGCAATTTTTATTAAGCCGAATTATCAACCCGCGATCGATGCCCGTCAACGAGTCATTGGTCAAATGAGATAACATTAGAAATCTTGGTTTGTCAGATAATTTTGTTATGATTGACAGAATAAAATAGCTCGGCAAGCAACCAATGACTAAGGCGATCGCAATTCTGCATCTTTCCGATATCCATATGGGAAGTGGTTTTTCCCACGGTCGCATTAATCCCAAAACGGGTTTGAACACACGCTTAGAAGATTTTGTCAATACCTTAAGCCAATGCATCGATCGCGCCATTAACCAACCCGTAGATCTGGTGTTATTTGGGGGAGATGCTTTTCCCGATGCCACGCCGCCGCCTTACGTTCAAGAAGCTTTTGCCTGCCAGTTTCGCCGCTTGGCAGATGCCAAGATCCCGACAGTTTTGCTGGTAGGAAACCACGACCAGCATTCTCAAGGCAATGGAGGTGCGAGTTTGTCTATTTATCGCACCTTAGCCGTCCCCGGATTTATTGTCGGAGACAGCATCAAGACTCACCGCATCGCGACTCGCAACGGCGAGATACAAGTGATTACCCTTCCTTGGTTAACTCGTTCGACACTGCTGACGCGTCCAGAAACCGAAGGATTATCGCTTGCCGAAGTCAACGATTTATTAATTAAAAAACTCGAACCCGTTTTAGAAGCGGAAATTCGCCAACTCGATCGCACGATTCCAACCGTTTTATTAGGTCATTTGATGGTAGACCGCGCTAATCTGGGAGCAGAACGTTTTTTAGCCGTTGGGAAAGGTTTTACGATTCCCATTTCCCTGCTCATCCGTCCCGAATTCGATTATGTGGCATTAGGTCACGTTCACAAACACCAAAATCTCAATCCATCCAACGATCCCCCCATTATTTATCCTGGCAGCATCGAACGGGTTGATTTTAGCGAAGAGAAAGAAGAGAAAGGGTACGTCTCAATCGAAATTGCCAAAGGAAAAGTTACTTGGGAATTTTGTCCCTTGCCCGCGCGTCCCTTCTGTACGATTGAAGTGGATGCTTCAGAAAAAGACGATCCGCAGGCTGCAATTTTAAACGCTATTGCCAAAAAAAAGATCGAAAATGCTGTTGTGCGACTGATTTATAAAATTCGTTCCGAACAGCTAGATGCGATCGATAATGGGGCAATTCAAGAAGCACTTAAATCAGCCCATAGCTATACTATCCGCCCGGAATTAGTCAGTCAATTAGCTCGCCCTCGCCTGCCCGAATTAGGGGTTGGCACCAGTCTCGATCCCATCGAAGCTTTAAAAACTTATCTCACCAGTCGAGACGACCTCAAAGATATTATGCCCGATCTTCTAGAAGCCGCACAGAGTTTACTCGATAGCGATCGCGACAGTTGGCTGGAGACAGAAGAAGAAAAAGGGACAAAAACTCAATTAACCCTAGAAATCGGCGAGTAACTACTCGCTGGTTGCTGATTTAATCATCTTCCCATTCTTCATGAGCGAGTAGATCGATAACCGGATCTCTGAGTAGATAGCCATTTTTTTCTAATTCATACTCGACGCAGATCCATTCGCGAGGAGGAATAAACTGACAGAGAACATAAATTGGCTGTTGGCGATCGACGACACCGCTTTCGACTAATTGACGCGCTTCATCTTTGATCGCGTCGATGGAGTAAGAAAAAATTGTTTGCATAGATGACTTACCCCCTCACTTTTATTTTGCTGGCGATCGCCTCCAAGCTGCGATCGTATCTCTCTACTTTCACTATAGACAAAAATAGAGACAAAAACTTGAAAAACCTATAAAGACTTATGACGCTAAAAGCTTTGAAAATTCAGGATTTAGAATCGGTTCTGCCAATAGACTTTCCTCACAAAGCCAAGACAATTTTCACGGATTCTCAGCTTTTATTTTCTAATATCAAATCCGTTTAATTAGCCATAATATGTAGTGCGACCAACAGGAGTCGCGAGCGGGACTTGTTATTGTGGTCGTTCAACCGGATTTGATATAAGAGATCGAACGAGTATTTTTTCTTCCAAGCTTTAGTTAAGTATCAACTATTTTTGGCTATTTATGCTCTTCTTTTCTAGACTAATAACCTAGCTTGAAGTTATTCTAGATTCGCTTGCGATCGCCGATTTGGTGACCTTTTACTAAATTATCCAGTTCTTGACTTTTTTCTGTCTTAATAATATCTGCCAGTTTACCCCAATAGGAGCAATACTTTGTCCGCGATCAAGCGATTTTCATCTCTTTTATTTGTTCTTTACTGTGCCTATCTCCTCAAAACAGCATTAGGCATTAATTTGAGTCAAACCTATAGCGCGCCAACCGTATTCAAAATCCCGCTAAAAACTATCGATCGCACGGTAAAAATTAAGAAAATTTATCGTCATGCTCGGACGAAACCTGCCGTCTTAAATACTCAGGATGAGAAAAAAGCTCCTAAAGAGATTTCATAGCCTGAATTGGTCTCTATAATAATCTAATCGAAGAATTTTTATTTAGACTCTAGTTTTTCGGAAACTTTATTAATCAGCCAACTTAGAATTGCCCCAAGAAATAAGATTCCAAGAGCCGGATTGAACAGCGGTTGCCAAAGCTTATACCAAATGTCAAAACCGAGGGGAACGCCGAGATAATGACCGACAACCGCGATCGCAAACCACAAAAAACCAAAGATGACTAGAAAAACATCTGCGACTAATAAACGATTTAACCAAGTTAGAAATTGCTCTTTCATAATTGAAAATAGAAGTTTGTTTTAGATTATAAAGTGGTGGATAAAAACCTTTCGTATCCTTCTTTTAATTTTCTCTTTCCATTATTTTCGATAATGCTTCCATGAGCCATAATTACTCTGTCAAAATCCCAACAAAGTATTTGTCCAATCGTACATTTGACCTTATCGGTTTCTCGCGTAGCAAACTTTTCTAATAACGAGGGTTCTAGCTTTTTATAGCCTCCCATGAATCTGAAAGCTAGCTGAGTTTTTAAGGAGAAGCTTTCATCGAAATGATAGGCTGTATCTGTCAGTATCAAAGTCTGGCTTTCTCGATGAAAAAACACAATTTCGTTTAATGCCGACGATCCAATTAAATCAAAAAATTTGAATCCCTCAAACAACAAGTATTCAACTTCATCGGCGTTGCCAACTTTGCCGTTATATAGGATCTTGTCAATAGGAATATCTGGTCTCTTAGATTCTAGACCTGGGGCAGCCCATACTTTTGCATGGAAATAAATGGCTTTAAATTCAGTAACAAAAAGGTGATGATAGAGATTTGGGGCAATAATCGCAGTAACCTTGCCTATCTCATTAATTTGATGAATGGTTCTCTCATCGACTTTAATTGGAGAGATGACGATTACCTCGCCATTTGCCAGCCGAATGACAGTCATTCGCGTACCGACTTCAAATCCCCAGAACCTTAGTGGTTGTTCGCCAACCCAGATGTTTCGATCGATTTCTCTCAACATAGCGATCGCACTAAACAAAATTCAGATAATATCAATTCGTCATTCAAGCTGACAATATTTGTTCTGCCGTTAGTTTTAGATTTGGAAAAGTTTGAGAAACGAGCGATTGGTTTCCTCTAAACTCAGTTATTTTATAAAACTGACACCTTATTTTCGAAAGGGTCAACAATCCAGTATTCAGAAATCCCTATTGTTTGATATTCAATTGCCTTTCGCTGATAGTCTCGCTCAACCGATTCAGGACTAACGACTTCAACGACTAAAGGAGGAGGAGATTGAAGTTCGTGTTTGCCCGTCGCTGGAGGCTTTTCTAATAATAGACCGTCCTCAAGTTCGTAACGTTTATCGGTTCCGTCGTCGTAAGTAAGATATTGCTCAAAAGTCAACCGTTTGGATTTAACAACCATAGAAATAGCCTCTTAGTATAATGCCATTTTGAACTAAAGTTTTGGCTTTTGAATCAATTAGGAGATCGAGTACTCAGTTTCAACGCTACTAACTCGATAAACAAAGAGATTTGATTTGACTTTGCCAAGCCGCTAAATCTGCCAAAGCGCGATCGCGATATTTGCTGTATCTTTCCTGTTTGTTGCGAATTCGTGCGGGCAACTCCGGTAAAATGCCAAAATTCGGCGGCATGGGTTGAAAATGTTTCGGGGAGGCAGAACTGATAAATTCAAATAACGCTCCCATCATCGTTGTCGCAGGCATGGAGACGGGTTCTAATCCCAACGCTATTCGCGCCGCATTCGTTCCCGCCAACCAACCTCCTGCGGCAGCAGCGGTATAGCCTTCCGTTCCGATCAGTTGACCTGCGGCTAATAACGTCCTTCTGGATTTAAATTGCAAGGTGGGAGAGAGTAACTGGGGAGAATTAATAAACGTATTGCGGTGCATGACTCCCATGCGGACAAATTCCGCATTTTCCAACCCAGGAATTAATCGGAAGACTCGCTTCTGTTCTCCCCAGCGCAAATTGGTTTGAAAGCCAACCATATTCCACAACTGACCCGCTTTATCTTCTTGGCGCAGTTGAACTACTGCGTAAGGACGCTTCGATTGATTGTGGGGATCGCGAAAATCGCCGAAGCGAGAGTCAAAAATCCCTACGGGTTTGAGAGGGCCGTAGCGCATGGTATCTTCTCCGCGTCGCGCCAACTCTTCGATAGGGAGACAGCCTTCAAAGAATTTGGCGTTTTCGCGCTCAAAATCTTTCAATTGTGCTTGTTCGGCGTTACACAGTTCTTGCCAGAAGTGCAGATACTCCTCTCGATTCATGGGACAGTTGAGATAGGCGGCTTCTCCTTTGTCGTAACGGGAAGCGAGAAAGGCAATATCTCGATCGATCGATTCTCCCACGACAATGGGACTGGCTGCATCAAAAAAGCTCATATACTCCATTCCGGTAAAGCGCTGCAAGTCTTCTGCTAGGGCCGGACTGGTAAGGGGTCCAGTGGTGAGGACGATTATGCCTTCTCCGGGAATCTCTGCGATCTCTTGGCGGCGGAGTTCGATTAAAGGGTGATTTGCCAGGGTTTCGGTTAACTCGCGGCTAAATACGGCGCGATCGACCGCTAAAGCACCGCCAGCGGGAACGGCGTGTTTATCTGCGGTGCGGATGACAATGGAACCGAGGCGGCGTAATTCTTCGTGGAGTAAACCCGCCGCGCGATCGCTTTGATTTGCCCCAAAGGAATTGCTACAAACTAACTCTGCTAATTCTTCTGTATGGTGTGCGGGACTCATCCGAACCGGACGCATTTCATATAATACGACCGGAACCCCTGCTTGAGCAATTTGCCAAGCAGCTTCCGTTCCTGCCAATCCCCCACCAATAACTTGAATTTTTTGATCGGTCATCTAATAGCCAAAATTCTCTTGAGTTTTTCTATCTATAACGATCCTATTTGAATTCTGAATGTAGTGCTAGCGTTCTACTCGCGCGGACATTATTCCGTAGGTAATTTTTTTTAGCGTAGTGCGATCGCGATCGAATCGATTCTCTTAAATGGGTTAATAATTGAGATAAATAAAAACGAGTTCTCTGACTTCAAGTCAGACCTATCGTTATGTCACGAGTTGCTCTAGTCACGGGGGCTGCAAGCGGGATCGGTCGCGCTTGTGCCAAAAAACTTGCTCAACTAGACATCAAAGTTGTCATTGCAGACCTCGATCCAGATAAGGGAAAGGCGGTAGCTGCTGAGTTGAATGGTAGCTTTGTCAGTGCCGACCTAAGCAAGCGCGAAGATTGTCAAAAAGCAGTTACAGAAGCGATCGCGCGCTACGGTCAACTGGATATCCTAATCAACAATGCAGGTTTCCAGCACATCAACCCGATTCCCGATTTCCCAGAAGATACCTGGAAGAAAATGATCGCGCTAATGCTGACGGCTCCCTTTTTACTAACCAAATACGCTTGGTCTTATCTAATTAAATCGGGGCATGGGCGGATCGTCAACATCGGCAGCGTCCATAGCTTAACTGCCAGTCCCTTCAAAGTCGGTTACGTTACAGCTAAACACGGTCTTGTCGGCTTCACGAAAGTTGTCGCCTTGGAGGGAGGCGAACATGGTTTGACTTGTAATACTATCTGTCCGGCTTACGTGCGAACGCCCTTAGTCGAGAAACAAATCGCGGATCAAGCCCGCACTCGCGGCATTCCGCCCGAAGAAGTAGAAGAAAAGGTGTTGTTGCAAAAAACTGCCATCAAAAAACTCCTCGAACCCGAAGATGTCGCCAATTATGTGGCTTTTTTATGTTCCCAGGAAGCTTGGGCGATTACTGGTTCGGTACAGGCGATCGATATGGCTTGGACAGCACATTAGTAGGACTTGCGAGCAAGAAATTAATAAAAATTAGCTAGTTGCCGATCAAAAAAGATTAAATTAACAGGAAGCCTGAATTTTTTGCGTTTCAAATTCGCCATCTGATTCTAGCTATTTTAAGCGCTTAAATTCGGCTTCTTTATTAATTTCAAAAGATTCTTTAAAACTCCGTTCAAGTTTAATCTGGAACAGTTTCTCTGAAAATTTATCGAATTATTCACAAAGTTTTGCTATCTTTGGCTCTACCTTACACCTGCATCTGTAGCTGCACAAACAGATTTTGTCTGCTTCTTTTCCTGCGTCTACTAGATGATAGTCAAAATAGGAATCGATCGCATGAGAGTTACAACCTCTGTATTACCTTCAATCCGGCAACAGCAAAGTAACCGGAGTACTGTAATCTGGTTTTTGCTTGCTTATACCTTCTTGTTTATCTTGGCACAACTTCCCATCTGGTTAAATGAATTTTTGCCATTACAGGACTACCCGAATCACTTAGCACGCATGTACGTGCTTCTCAACCATCACAACGATCCGGACTTGCAAAAGTATTACCAAGTTAACTTTATGATTTTGCCTAATTTGGCGATGGATATCATCGTCCCATTTCTAGCAAAATTTGTTGGACTAGATATTGCAGGCAGATTAATGCTAGTCCTCAATATTTTTATGCTGACAAGTGGCAGTGCATTTTTGAGTTATGCGCTCTTTAGAAGGATAAATTTTTGGTCTTTGATGACCTTTATGGCAGTATACAATCAAGCCTTTATTATAAATTTTATTAATTTTCTTTTTGGAACTGGGCTAGCCTTATGGTGTATTGGGATATGGATTTTAATGAGAGAAAATAAAACTTGGTTGAGATTAGTTTTATTTAGCTGCCTGGCTAGTATTTTATTTATCTGCCATCTTTATGGCTTCGGAATTTATGGATTAGTAGTAGTTTCCTATGAGATTTATTCATTCTTTAAACAAAGAAGCTATTTTAAAGGAGCCATTTTTCAAAGATTATTAGTTCTATTCGGTCAGTTTACTATTCCTGCAATTTTATATTTATCTAGCCCTACATCGGGTGGAGAATCAATTAAGTATTTAACCCCCGTCATTACCAAACTTAAGTATGTGAAAATGAGGATGACGGATAACTATAGTCTATTTTTAGATAATATAACCATAATTTTGATATTTTTTATCCCGATCGCAGGAATTTTGCTAAAAAAGCTTCGTCTCAGCAAATATATGATCTTACCTCTCTGTGCTGTGACTGTCGCTTATTTTTTAATCCCAGCCAAAGCAGTGACTAGCTCTCATGCGGATTGGAGAATATTAGTTCCTTTATTCTTTCTGTTTTTATCGAGTATGGAGTTTAATGCCGATAAACTGTTTAATCGAGTCATCATAGGTTTACTTATTGTTGTTTTTTCAGTGCGTATATTCGTAATTAATTCAGCTTGGAATGCCGTTCAAGCTGAGTACAAAGAAATTTTGACTGCAATCGGGCAGATTGAGAAAGGAAGTCGTCTTTTCAGTGCAAGAGCGTTTAATAATTATTATGCAACGATACCTTTTATTCACGCACCAACTTATGCCACGATCGAGAAATCTGCTTTTGTTCCCTCATTCTTTGCCTTTGGCACTCAACAACCAGTTGCATTTCAGCCTCAATATGTCAATTTAGCTGAAAAAACTATGGCAACGGGTTACGAAGAGGGTGAAGGAGTAAGGTGGAAGCTTGTTTTAGATAACTATGACTATGTTCTTATCTCTAATGAAGAGTTGATGAAAAAAGTTCCTAAAACGAACCTACAAAGCGTTTTTCAAAGCCCACACGTTCATTTATATAAAGTAAAAAACTGATAAAAATAAGAGGCTCGATTTTGAGATGTTATCGAGTCTCAATCCTTAAATTTAAGCTCATGTGTTTGCCCTGAATATCGCGGTTTAAGCCAAAAGAATCGCGATCGCTAAAAAGGCAACAATTGATAAGCTTGATTGAACAAATAGTGGAAGTGCAATAGATTTAGACATTTTTCTTTCGTTCCTTTCTATCTATTTACATTATAACTTTTGTAAATTTTTGTTGCGATGACTTGACTTCGATCATAATGTTGTAATTTCCGTATAACCTTGGTTCGCCATCCTGCTAATATTCAGAAATTGCTAATGCTTCATGGTTTTTACCTCCTTGCTCATCGTCAGGCGATCGCTCTAGCTTTTACTTCTACCATCGCGCTGTTACCTATCAATGAACCTCATCCATTGGGAGGAATAGGAGGGATGAATATTGGCAAGAAGCTTTTGGCGATTCATCCAAAACTCATACCTACATTTAGGGACTACAAAAATTTTCCGCCGATTTCCTGAAAAAATTTTTTTGGCATTTTTACCCTTCTTCATCCGTAACAGTTCTATTAGTGGCGTTTCTGGTACACTAACTTAGCGAAAGCTCTACCGAGCATCAGGAAATCTATCAATGGGAAGAATCATTAGTACTGTCAACATGAAAGGCGGCGTTGGAAAAACAACGCTGACGGTAAATCTAGCTACTTGTTTGGCAAAAAATCACGAGAAACGAGTGCTAGTTCTCGATTTAGATTCACAAATCAGCGCAACGCTGAGTTTAATGTCGCCTCACGACTTTGCTAAAACGCGAAAAAAAAGAAAAACACTGACCTATTTACTCGATTCAATTATTCAACCCAATCCTTATAATAAGTTGGATATTTACGATATTATTTGCCCTTCTATCTGCAACATACAAGGACTCGAATTACTGCCGGGAGATATCGAGCTTTATGACGAATATATTGTCTCAGAAATGTTGCACAAACAAGCAATAGAGCAAGAGGAGACTAATTTTGATAAAGTCTGGAATCACTTTGAAAGAATATTAATTCAAAAGATTCTAGAGCCAATTAAAGATGATTACGATTTCATCATTATGGACTGCGCTCCGGGATATAATTTATTAACCCGTAGTGGGATTGCTGCCAGCGATTTTTATTTGCTCCCTGCTCGACCCGAACCTTTGTCTATTGTGGGAATGCAATTATTAGAAAGACGCATTAGCAAGCTAAAAGAAAGCCATCAAAACCAACAGGATATAAATATTCGTTTGTTGGGAGTCGTCTTTATTCTTTCTGGCGGCGGATTATTAAGTCGATATTATCAACAAGTCATGAAGCGAGTGAAGGAAGATTTTGAGCCTCAACATTTATTTCAAAATGCTATCCCAATGGATGTTAATGTGGCTAAGGCAGTCGATATGTTTATGCCAGTTGTTGTAGGAATGCCGAGTTCGAGTGGAGCAAAGGCATTTGCGAAATTAACTGAAGAATTCTTGGCAAAGTTATCGTAATAGAAGAGAGCAATTAGAAATTTAGAGGTCAGGATTAAGGATTTTTTATCTTCTATTTCCTGGCTTCTAAACTCGATCCGAAACTAAAATGAAGCTCCAGGCAACAAAAGAAAAACTAATCCTAGAAAATGCCGATGTTGTTATCTGGCGTGGTTTATTCAATCGCGATGAAAGCAAGCGATTTTTTGGGGAATTATATCATGCGATCGCGTGGAAACATGAAGCTATCAAATTTTTTGGGAAACAGGTTCTTCAACCGAGATTGACTGCCTATTACGGCGAGAAACCCTATCCCTACTCAGGCATTATTATGCAACCACTACCTTGGATCGATCCACTGCTAGAAATTAAATCTAAAATTGAACCTATAGCCAATACGAAATTTAATGCCGTTTTACTAAATTTATATCGAGATGGTAGCGATCGCATGGGGTGGCATAGCGATGACGAACGAGAACTTGCCCCAGGTTCGGCAATTGGTTCGGTGAGTTTCGGTGCAACAAGACGCTTCATGTTTCGTCGCCGAGACAATCGCAAGATTAAAATTGATTTAGAGCTTGCAGATGGCGATTTTTTAGTAATGCAAGGAGAAACTCAACTGTTTTGGCAACACCAAGTTCCTAAAACCGCTAAGAAAATTGGAGCTAGAATCAATCTAACATTTCGGGTCATTCGTTAAAGCCTCTTTACTGTAAGAATTCAGAGAATTAGCCACAAGCGTGGCAAAATCAAATCAGCCACGCTTTCAACTGGCGCAGGCATAATGAGTAAGGCATAGTAATGACAAGTAAGTTTGTTACTAAGATGCTTATGTGCCAAGATTGCCAAGAAGTTATTGAAAAACTCCAGATCGACCAAGATAATATCGATCGGCGACTGATTTGTCTATCTCTTTTAGGATATACGCCTAGCGAAATAGCTGAGATAACTTTTTCTACAAGTGATGCAATTAGAAGTAGATTGGCTAAAAAAATTTCTCCTAGACTAGAAAATCTCATGGAAGTCGATAGCTTGAGAGGAAACTGGACTAGAATTCTTAACTTTTTGTTGGCTCGAAGAAATAGGTATAGATTGGATTTGCCTCCCCTTCCTAAAACTACGTTTTTTTTATTTATGAGCATGGGAGGAAAATTTTTACTTAATAGAAATGAGATTGATAGTTTAACTAGGATCGGAGCAACAGAATCCTATTTAATCACTCCCTCTAATGCTTGTGATACCCTCTCTAATTTAGTAGATAGTGCTTCATTTTTTAGAATAAGAACACCTAATCGGCTTACAACTCAATATTTGGCTCATCATCTAGTTAATCGATTTAAAAAAACACAAAGACTAGCTATTTTCTATAATCAGAATAGCATTTATAGTAGCTCATTTAAAGAATCGCTTTGCCAACACCTGCAAAATTCTGAAACGATTCAAATTTTACCATGTTGTCAAGCTTTAGATCGAGATTTTTTGTCAGATATAAAACCTTATATAGAACACATAAGAAAGCAAGAAGTAAATATTTTAGTTATCGTTCCCAATGGAGGAATTGAAAAGACGTTCTACAATGCCGAACTTATTAGTGCAGCGAATATTAATGACTGCTTAATTGTTGGTTCTGCCACCTTCGCTTATCAAAATATTTTAGATTGGCTAGATGTTAACATCAGTAGCGGGTTGCTTAATAGAAACAACTTAAGCAATTTTCTTTTTGTTGTCCCGTGGCATTGGCGGAGTCAATCTAATGGATTTAATAGCAATAATTCTTTAGCTGTAGATTTTTGTAAATTAGCCGATCGCTTGTGGGGTAAAGATCGAGTTAACTGGCGAAGTGCAACTGCCTATGATTCTGTGTTGATTGTTATCAAAATATTGGAGAGAAATGCAAAACAAAACTGTCATACTTTATTTGAAAACATGCACCAGTTTTATAAAGATGGAAGTAAAAGTATCCAGGGAATAACAGGAACGATTCAATTTGATAAAAATGGCGATCGCATCAATCCACCAACAGAAATTCTAACTGTCCAATGGTCAGATCGAGGTCATTGTGAATTTATTCCAATAGAAAATTAAAGAGGCAAGCTTTTGCCTCTTTTAAATAGAGTCCAAAAATAGCATTAATTCCTATTTGCCAGGTTGCCGATTCTCTAAAAGAAGATAGTTATTGTTCAGTAAAATCAAGGAGAAATTATTATGACGAAGTGGCAATTTTGGGTCGATCGCGGCGGAACATTTACCGATATTGTTGCCAAATCTCCCCAAGGAAAAATAATCATTCACAAACTCCTCTCAGAAAATCCCGATCGCTACAAAGATGCAGCCGTTCAAGGCATTCGAGAAATCCTCAAAATTTCTCCCGGCGAACCAATCCCAGCACAACAAATTGAAGCGGTGAAAATGGGAACGACAGTAGCAACAAATGCGCTACTAGAAAGAAAAGGCGATCGCACCGTTCTAGTTATTACTAAAGGATTCCAAGACGCATTGCGAATTGGCTATCAAAATCGTCCCGATATCTTTGCCCTCGAAATTATTTTGCCAGAAATGCTCTATGAACGGGTAATAGAAGTTAAGGAACGCTACGATGCACGCGGACATGAATTAATCCCCGTTAATGTCGAACCAGTCGAAAAAGAATTACAAGCAGCATACGACACAGGAATTCGCAGTTGTGCGATCGTTTTTATGCATGGCGATCGCTATCCCGAACACGAAAAAATAGTTGCCCAAATAGCCAAAAAAATCGGCTTTTCTCAAATATCAGTTTCCCATCAAGTTAGCCCCTTAATGAAGTTAGTCAGTCGGGGAGATACTACCGTCGTCGATGCTTATTTATCCCCAATTTTAGGTCGATATGTAAACCAAGTCAGTAGTCAATTATTGGGAGAAAATCAGCAAAAACAGACCACAAAATTAATGTTCATGCAGTCCAATGGCGGACTAGCAGACGCTCAATTATTTCATGGCAAAGATAGCATTCTTTCGGGTCCGGCGGGGGGAATTGTCGGTGCAGTCAAAACCTGCGAAATAGCAGGATTTAAAAAGATTATCAGTTTCGACATGGGGGGAACCTCCACTGATGTTGCCCATTACGACGGCGAATACGAACGCAGCTTTGAGACCGAAATCGCGGGAGTCCGACTGCGTACTCCCATGATGTCCATTCACACTGTCGCGGCGGGTGGCGGTTCGATCTTGCAATACGATGGGTCGCGATATCGAGTCGGACCCGAATCGGCGGGAGCAAACCCCGGTCCTGCCTCCTATTCTAGAGGCGGTCCGCTAACCGTGACCGATTGCAATGTCATGGTGGGAAAATTGCAACCCGAATTCTTTCCCAAAGTCTTTGGTCCTAATGCAGATTTACCTTTAAATGTCGCGATCGTTCGCGAAAAATTTGCTCGATTAACTCAAGAAATCGGCGACAATCGCACTCCCGAACAAGTTGCTTCTGGATTCCTTGCGATCGCAGTTCAAATTATGGCAAATGCCATTAAAAAAATCTCGCTGCAACGAGGATATGATGTCTCAGAATATACGTTATGTTGTTTCGGCGGTGCGGGGGGTCAACACGCTTGTTCGATCGCTGATGCTTTAGGAATTAAACAAATATTTATTCATCCTTATGCGGGAGTTTTATCTGCCTATGGCATTGGGTTAGCAGAGATTCGGATTTTGAAAGAAAAGGGAGTCGAAGCAAAATTAACTCAAACTTTACTTCCTGAATTAGAGACCATTTTAGCCAGATTAATTAACGAAGCAAACGCAGAATTAGATTCTCGCGAATTCCAAACCACTGAAAAAACACAAATTCTTCGCAAAGTTCATCTTAAATATGAAGGAACCGATTCATCTTTAATCGTCGATTTCGATAAGCTGTCTGAGATGCGACAAAAATTTGAAGAAGTCTACCAGCAACGATATGGCTTTGTCATGCCAGAAAAAGCTTTAATTGTTGAAGCAGTTTCTATTGAATTAATTTGTCCGACTTATACATCAGAGGAACCGATTATCGAACGCAAAACTGATGAATTGCCTCAACCCATAGCAACAATCAAAATGTATACCGCTGATGCTTGGCATGATACACCAGTTTACCAGCGAGAAAATTTACAACCAGGAGATATTATTCAAAGCCCCGCTTTAATTATTGAACCAACTGGAACTAATGTAATCGAACCGGGTTGGCAAGCAGAAATTAACAATAAAAATCATTTAATTTTAAAACATGTAAAAAACAGAAAAACGCGAAAAGATATCTCCAATCAGAATCCAAAATTTAAAGATCCGGTCATGCTGGAAATCTTCAATAATCTTTTCCGTTCTATCGCCGAACAAATGGGAACAATGCTACAAAAAACGAGCTATTCAGTTAATATCAAAGAAAGATTGGATTTCTCCTGTGCAATATTCGATCGCTCGGGTCAATTAGTAGCAAATGCCCCTCATATTCCCGTTCATTTAGGGTCAATGAGCGAAAGCGTTCGCAGTCTGATAAACGCTCGCGGCGATACGCTCAAACCGGGCGATGTTTATGTTTTAAATAACCCCTACAATGGCGGCACTCATTTACCCGATATTACAGTCATTACCCCTGTATTTCAGAATTCTGAATCTCCTCTCTTTTACGTTGCTTCGCGAGGACATCACGCAGACATCGGCGGCATTACGCCAGGTTCTATGCCACCCAACAGCAAAACGGTACAAGAAGAAGGAATATTTATCGATAATTTTCAATTAGTAGAACAAGGGAAATTTCGAGAAAAAGAATTACTAGAATTACTGACTTCTGGAAAATATCCTGCTCGCAATCCCATCCAAAATCTCGCTGATTTACAAGCACAAATTGCCGCCAATGAAAAAGGCTTACAAGAATTACAGCGAATGGTCGAGCATTACGGATTAGAAACCGTACAGGCGTATATGCAACACGTTCAAGATAATGCAGAGGAATGTGTCAGACGAGTGATTAATGCGCTTAAAGATGGAAGTTTTACTTGCGAATTAGATATGGGTGCGAAGATTAAAGTTACCATTAGTATCGATAAAACTAATCGCAGTGCCACGATTGATTTTACGGGAACATCGCCACAATTAACGAATAACTTTAATGCTCCTAAAGCCGTTTGTAAAGCAGCCGTTTTATATGTCTTCCGAACGCTAGTTAATGACGATATTCCTCTTAATGAAGGCTGTCTCAAACCCTTAGAAATTATTATTCCAGAAGGCTGTTTATTAAACCCACAATATCCGGCGGCTGTCGTAGCAGGAAATGTTGAAACATCTCAAAACATTACCGATTGCCTTTATGGGGCATTAGGGGTCATGGCAGCTTCTCAAGGAACGATGAATAATTTTACCTTTGGCAATGAAAAATATCAATATTACGAAACCATTTGTGGCGGTTCTGGTGCGGGTGCCGATTTCGATGGAACCGACGCAGTTCACACTCATATGACCAATTCTCGCCTCACCGATCCCGAAGTGTTAGAATGGCGATTTCCCGTTTTATTAGAAAGCTTCTGCATTCGTCCCGACAGTGGCGGCAGGGGAAAGCATCGCGGCGGCAATGGAGTCATTCGTCGCATTCGCTTTTTAGAATCCATGTCAGCAGCAATTCTCTCCAGTCGTCGCAAGATTGCTCCCTTTGGTTTGCAAGGTGGCAATGCAGGTAAAGCTGGGAAAAATTATATCGAACGAAGCGACGGAACGATAGAAGAATTAGAAAGTACTGCGATCGCGCAGATGAATCCTGGCGATACTTTTATTATCGAAACCCCTGGTGGCGGTGGCTATGGAATGTGTTGAATTGATATTAAATCAATAAGACGCGATCGCAGGAATCGATTATCTGATATACAAATATACAAACAGGATGTGCAAGAGGTTAGAGTTAAAATAACTGACCCCAATCTCTACACCAAATAGTAGCTTCAGATGATTCCCCGATTACCGCTTCAGGAAAGCTTAAAGCCAGAGTATTTACTTTTCTTAGAAGCTTTGGCAAAAACACCCTTTTCAGGAGAAATTCGACCCGATTTTGCCAGTCGGTTGCTGATGTCAACCGATAACAGCATCTATCAAATCTTACCGCAAGCAGTAGTCTTTCCCAAATCCGAGCAAGATTTAGTGCATCTGTTTGGGTTAGCTAACCAAGAACCGTTTCAGGCAATAACCTTTTCTCCTAGAGGCGGAGGGACGGGAACCAACGGTCAATCGCTTTCTCCTGGCATTATTATTGACACCTCTAAGTACATGAACCAGATTTTAGAGGTAAATCTGGAACAAGGATGGGTGCGAGTGCAACCGGGAGTGGTTTTAGACCAACTGAATGCTTATTTGAAACCTTACGGGGTCTTTTTTGCACCTTCTCTATCGCCGAGCAATCGTGCCACCATTGGAGGAATGATTAATACGGATGCTTGCGGTAAAGGATCGCGGATTTATGGACGCACCAGCAATCATATCTTGGAATTAGCTTGGGTGCTGTCGGATGGGACAACAGGGCGATCGCGCTCTATCGATTCTACTTCTTTAACTCAATTCAAGCAACAGTCAGGTCGCTTGGGAAAAATTTACCGTCAAGTCGATGAAATTGTCACGACAAAACGAGAATTAATCGAGCAAATTTTCCCGAAAATGCCTCGGTTTATGACGGGATACAATTTGGCGAAAGTTTACCGGGACGAGACTTTCAACCTCAATTGGATTTTGGCAGGTTCGGAGGGAACCTTAGCCGTTATTACCGAAGCCAAATTAAAGTTAACACCAATTCCTAAATATAAAGCCTTGCTAGCGATTCACTATCGCTGTTTTGACGATGCTTTGTCAGATGCAGAAAACCTAATAGAGTTGGAACCAGAAGCAATAGAAACTATCGATGAAAAAATATTAGAACTGGCAAAACAGGATGCAATTTATAGCCAAGTAAAGGATTTTGTTGCTGGCGCACAGACGCTCAATTTAGTTGAATTTGTCGGCTCTAATCAAGAGGAGATTCAAGAAAAAGTTAGCAAGATTTGTCATGCCATTGAAGAAGACAGAAGGAATAATTTGGAAGGGTCAACAATTGCCTCGAAGAATAGCGAGCAACCCCAGCAAGCGATAGGATATTATCTGGCGAAGAACGCAGAAGAAATCGCTAATCTGTGGGAGTTGCGAAAAAAAGGCGTGGGATTGCTGGGTAATACCAAGGGAGAACGCAAACCGATAGCCTTTATCGAAGATACTGCCGTCCCGCCGTCTTCCTTAGCTAGCTATATCCGAGAATTTAAAGCTTTACTAGACGAATATCAGCTCGATTATGCTATCTACGGTCACGTAGATGTAGGATGCTTGCACGTGCGACCCGCGTTAGATATAAAAATGTCAAAAGATGAAGTCGCAATTCGGGAACTATCCGATAAAGTCGTGGCACTGGTACGAAAATATGGCGGCGTAATGTGGGGAGAACACGGCAAAGGATTTCGTAGCGAATATACCCCCGCTTTTTTTGGAGAAGAGTTATATCAGGATTTACGGAGAATCAAGGCAGCTTTTGACCCCGACAATCGCTTAAATCCAGGAAAAATCGTCACTCCCTTCGACAGTTCCGCAGAAGTCGTGCGAGTCGAAGCGCCTTTGCGAGGTCATTTTGACCGACAAGTTCCAGCTTCAGTGCGGTCTGAGTATGAAGTTGCCTTCAGTTGCAATGGCAATGGAGCCTGTTTTAACTTTAATCCAGATGAGGTAATGTGTCCGTCGTCTAAAGTGACGCGCGATCGCATTCATTCTCCCAAAGGTCGCGCCAGCTTGCTTAGAGAATGGTTGCGGCAATTGAAAACCGCTAGACCAGAGGAATTAGCCAGATCGGGCAATTTTTTCGCTAAAGTCTGGAATACCCTTGGAAAAGCTTGGGGAGTTTATGACTATTCCCACGAAGTTTATGCAGGGATGCACGGTTGCCTTTCCTGTAAAGCTTGTGCGAGTCAATGTCCGATTCATGTCGATATTCCACAGATGAAAGCAAAATTTCTGGAACTCTACTACACTCGTTACTTCAGACCTTGGCGCGATTACTTCATTGGGAATATCGAAACCCTCGCCAGTTGGCAATCTCAAGTCCCATGGCTAGCGAATGCATTAACTCAGAATCCCGTTACTCGCTGGCTGATTAAGCAATCTTTCGCTGCGATCGATCCGCCTGCGCTGAGTACGTTTACTCTCAAGCAGGGATTGGCACAGAGACAAGCACCAGAATTTAACCTAAATCAATTATCTAATCTCAGTGCAGCAGAACGAGAAAATAGCGTCATTTTGCTCCAAGATGCCTTCACCAGTTTCTACGAATCTCACTTGGTTCTCGATACCTATGATTTTCTTTGCCAGTTAGGATACACCGTTTACGTAGCGCCGTTTTTTGTCAATGGCAAGCCTTTGCACGTGAAAGGGTTTTTGAAGGAATTTTCTGCGATCGCACAGAAAAATGCCGAGTATCTAATTGAGCTAGGAAATTTGGAGATTCCTATTATCGGCATCGAACCGAGCATCGTTCTTACTTATCGAGATGAGTATGTCAAAATTCTCGATGCAAAAGCAACTTTGCCAAGAGTTCAGTTACTGCAAGAATTTCTAGTCACTCAACTGGAACGACTGCCAAAAGTTGCCACCTCGGAACCTTATTATTTATTGGGTCACTGCACTGAAAAAACAATTGCCTTAGCCTCTCAAAAACAATGGCAGCAAGTTTTTCAAGCGGTGGGAATTCCTTTAATCCTAATGTCTGCGGGGTGCTGCGGCATGGCAGGAATTTACGGTCACGAAGCCGAACACTACGACGAATCTAAAGGAATCTATCAGATGAGTTGGGGAAAGCACATTCCATCATCTCCAGAAGAAAGACAACGCTTTTTAGCGACTGGCTATTCTTGTCGTTCTCAAGTCAAGCGGTTTGATGGATTCGTGCCTTTGCATCCGCTGCAAGTTATCAAAAGTAAAGCTTAGTGTCCGAGGAGGGTGTTGCTGAAAAGTAATGATATGTGCTATGTAATCTGGAAATCCTATTGTTTTGTATGATGTTGATTTAAAATTATTACCCATTCAGCAATACTTGGTTAAACTCCTACTTCAAAAATTAAACGAAGATACGGTTAATTTCTGGTAACTTAAATCCCTTTCAATTCATAGTTGTTTTGAGTTATCAGGTTCCGGGGAAAGAGGCAGTTTTCTCGACCTCGGTATTATTTTCCTAAATTGTCTTTTCTGAAGAAATTATCCAGGGTTTCAACCGTGAAAACAAATCATTTTGAGGGTGCAGCCAAAGAACATTTGCAGTCGTTTTATGGTAGTCTAAGACCTGGCTCAATTGCAGGCAGTGAGAAATAAAGCGTTTAGTTTTCATGTTAAAAGCTTCATATCCACGCTCTTGCATAAACCGAAAAAGTTCTGGAACACTTGAACCTGCCTTTTCAAGATGCTGCTTCTCGACTTCCATTAATATTGCTGGTCGAAGACGACGGAGCGTCACTATGAACTATACCACTCTCTCCTACATAGCGTGCGGCTAAAAGAGTAATCATGCCAATATTCGCACCGATATCAATAAAGCTATCACCTGGTTTAACTGCTGCTTGTATCAAAAGTATAAGCTAGTTTAAATTTTAACTTGTATAATTCGTCGCGTTGTTGGAAAACCGCTACCACGCTCTCGTTGGCTTCCCTTTTGCCGCAATCTCATCGAACAATTTAGGTGCGCGAGCGCTTGGTACAGCGTTATCAAATCGAGCTTCTTAAGACTTGTTCGCGATTAAATCAAAAATACAGAATTTGTACTGTACATCAGCATTCATCAAGCCTATAATTTGTCAAGCTCTGTCACAAAAATTCACTCTATGGCTGAATGGATTACAAGTACTATGGAATCTCTTGACTACTGGGGGATTGCCTTATTGATGTTTTTAGAAAATTTATTTCCGCCTATTCCTTCAGAACTGATTATGCCGCTGGCTGGGTTCACGATCGCCAAGGGAGACATGGGATTCGTTCCAGCCGTTTTAGCAGGCGTGATTGGAACGGTGTTAGGAGCATTTCCTTGGTACTATCTCGGTAAAGCTGTGAGCGAGGAACGCTTAGAACATTTAGCCGATCGATATGGGAAGTGGATTACTGTCTCTTCTAAAGATATCAAAAAAGCCAATAATTGGTTTAGCCGACATGGAGTTAGGGCAGTATTTTTTGGTCGTTTAGTTCCAGGGGTTCGGACTTTAATTTCTCTACCTGCTGGGATAAATCATATGTCATTTATCCCTTTTGTTCTTTACTCGACTATAGGCACGAGCTTATGGGTAATTTTTCTAACAACGCTTGGTTATCTTTTAGGAGACAACTATGAATTGGTCGATGAATATCTAGGACCTGTTTCTAAAATTGTTCTACTAAGTCTGGTTATTTGGTTTATTATTTGGATAGTCAGAAAACGCAATCGTCGTTACGAGTAAATATCTGTGGTTAAGGATTATCTAAACCACAAATTTATTACCACCGAACCGCTAGGAAATAGGGGAGAGACTGGAGAGCAGTTAGTTTGGGATAGCATCCGAGCAAATTTTCGCGATCGCGATTGTATCGGCTACTGGCGCTATCCTATTTTTTCTCAGATTGGTAAATTTCGCCAAGAACCGGATATTTTAATTGTCGATCGCGAACTCGGTTTAGTTGTTATTGAAGTTAAATCAATTCCCATTGACAAGATAGTTAATATAACGGGTCATCGTTGGGAATATCAAAATTTTTATACCCCATTTGGCAATCCCTATCAACAAGCAGAAAATCAATTATTTACCATCCTAGAATCTTGCGATCGCGAACCAATTCTACAAGATAAAATTAGTGCTAGAGCATTGGTCGCTTTACCCTTAATTAGCCAACAACAATGGCAAGAAAGAGGTTTCGATAAATTGCTCAGCAATCCGCCTATTTTATTCAAAGATAATCTCTATTCTGCTTCATCTGTTTGCGAATTGATTCAGGAAACACCACCCGTAAAACCGGGTTACAAACTGACGCTAAAACAGTGGCAATTATTGCTATCAATATTATCGGGAACGCCGTTTTTTTGCCGACCTTCCCATCGCGTTCTCACTCCCGATCGAAGTCGTGGCAAGATATTACAAAAATTGCGATCGCACATTTCTGAATTCGACTGGCAACAGGAAAAAATTGCCAAACAAATTGCTCCAGGCGCTCAACGAATTCGAGGAATTGCCGGTTCGGGAAAAACAGTTTTATTATGTCAAAAAGCTGCCCATATTCATCTAAAATATCCCAACTGGAAAGTTGCGTTTGTTTTCTTTTCTCGCAGCCTTTACCATTCCATTATTCAACAAATCGATAAATGGCTGCGTCACTTTAGTAATAACGAACGAGGATACGATCCTAAAAATGCTAATTTAAAAATTCTCCATGCTTGGGGAGCGAGAAAACAACCAGGCTTATATAGTTTAATTTGCCAAGCGGCTGGCATCCATTCTTTGACTGTTAATGAAACAGCAAGTCAAAAACCTAATGAAGCGTTAGCAGAAGCTTGTATTCAATTGTTGAAAGCAACAGCAATTCCTCAATTATTCGATGCTATTTTAATCGATGAAGGGCAAGATTTAATCGTCGATAAATATAAATTTGGCGATCGACAACCTTTTTATTGGATGGCATATCAATCTTTGCAACCTGTCGATCCCGTTCGTTCGGAACAAAGACGCTTAATTTGGGCATATGATGAAGCTCAAAGTTTAGAAAGTTTAACAATTCCAACCGCTAGCGAATTATTTGGAGAAGACTTAGGTCATCTCGTCACCGGACAATACAAAAATGGAATCAAAAAAAGCGAAGTCATGCGTCGTTGTTATCGCACGCCACATCAAATTATTACCGCCGCACATGGACTTGGCATGGGATTATTGCGTCCTCAAGGAATGCTGACAGGAATTACTCGCGCAGAAGAATGGAAAGCAATTGGTTATGAAGTCCAAGGACGTTTTATTCCCGGTCAAAAAATTATCCTCAAACGTCCTCGCGAAAATTCTCCCAATCCCATTCCCGAACTATGGCAAGGAGACATTATTGAGTTTAAGGCTTACGAATCTCGACAGCAAGAATTATTTGTACTAGCCAAAAACATTAAACACAATCTTAGATACGATGGTTTGCGTCCTAGTCAAGAAATTCTTGTCATTGTCGTAGGAGAATTTTTTGATGCAATTCAGCTAGAAACTCAGGTAGCTAATTTTTTAATGAGACAAGGAATTGATATTTTTATTCCTGGCAATAGTAAGTGCAATACCTTACTAGATGAATCTGGCAAATGTCGCAATCCTAATAAATTTTGGCACGAAGGTGCGGTAACGATTTCTCGCATTCATCGTGCCAAAGGAAATGAAGCAGATATGGTGTATATCGTTGGATGCGATCGCATTGCAGAAGATGAAAGCAATATTTACCTGCGAAATCAGTTATTTATTGCCTTGACCAGAGCGAGAGCCTGGGTAAAATTAAGTGGCATTGGCACTTATCCAATGTATGAAGAAATCGAGCAAGTAATTCGCAGTAGAGATACTTTTACTTTTACCTTTCATCATCCCCCCAAGCGAGAAATTAATGTAACAGATGCCAGCGAACTTTTAAAAAGATATGCTTTGGGAGGTAGAAACTTTCAAAATATCGATCTGAGCAATGCAGATCTAATCGGCGTGAATTTGAGTCATGCTAATTTGATCGGTGCTAATTTAAGAGGAGCTAATTTACAACGCGCACAATTAGATGGGGTAAAATTAATTGCTGCCGATTTGAGTCATGCCAATCTAAAAGATGCCAGTTTGAGAAATGCAAAATTGATGGGAACAATTCTGCAAGGAACTAATCTAAGTAATGTCGATTTAAAAGGTGCCGATTTAAGCGAAGCAGATTTAACAGGAGCAAAGTTGAAAAATACTAAATTAAATGAGGCAATTTTAGAAGGAGTAAAAATCTCAGAGTAGCTAGTCATAGGCATAAAGTTATTTTATTGTGACTTTATTTTGCCAAAACATCGATCTCAAATCCGTTTAATTAGTCATAATAGGTAGTACCGAAAGCGTAGCGCGTGCGTTAGCGCAAGCGCCTCTCTCGCCAATGGTTCCTGAAAAGCGACTCCTGTTAGTCGCACTAGGGGTTATTGTATTGGAACCCAAAAATCAAGCTGAGATCTTGTACCAGTCGCATTAGCCGTCGGGGAATGAATTCCCCGTCTTATATATAAAGTCCATTAAAATGGACTGAAAATATATGAGGCAGCGATAGAACATCGAGGGGCGAACTGTTGAGACGAGCGCAAGATTTCATTTTAAACAGACTCTAGCATCTTAGACGGAGAATTTCTCCTTTAGCTACTGCTCCCCGAACAAAATTTTAATCTAGTTGACTGACACACCCTCATCCCAACCCCTCTCCCAGAGCAGAAGAGGGACTTTCCACTTAAGAATTTGTCCTGAAGTCCCTTCGCCCCTTGTGGAAGAAGGGATTTAAGGATGAGGGGGCAAAGATTTGTCAGTCAACCAGGAATTTTAATATAGCCAGTCCCAAGAGCCACTATAGTGATACCTTCAGAAATAGCGTATGGTTTAATTGCTAATGATCACGATCGCATTGCCCAAAGGAGCACTCCTGTCCGATAGTATTAATCTTTTTAAAAGTGTAGGACTCGATTTTAGCGCATTTCTCGACGACCGCAACCGCCAACTTCAGATTGCCGATCCCACCAATACGGCTAAAGCGATATTGGTAAGAGCGCAAGACGTTCCCGTCTATGTAGAATACGGTCAGGCACAGTTAGGTATTGTCGGCTATGATGTTTTGCTAGAAAAGAGTCCTAAAGTAGCAAATTTAGCCGATTTAAAATTTGGCTACTGTCGCATGTCGGTAGCAGTACCGGAGGCTAGTTCTTACAAGCGATCGCTCGAACTCCCCCCCCACGGTAGAGTTGCCTCAAAATTCGTTCACTGTGCTAAGGAATATTTTCGTAAGTTAAATTTACCCGTAGAAATTATTCCCCTCTATGGTTCGGTCGAATTAGGGCCAATTACAGGAATGTCGGAGGCAATCGTCGATTTAGTCTCTACGGGACGCACCTTACGGGAAAATGGGCTGATTGAAATTGACGTTCTCTTTGAAAGTACTGCAAGGCTGATTGCCCATCCATTAAGCTATCGCCTCGGCTTGTATAATTTGCATGATTGGGTAGAAAAGCTGTCTCAGGAGACTCTACAGAGAACTTATACCAATTTTCATTAGTCGCGATCGACATTCTTCTCCCTTCTCCCTATTTGGGAGAGGGGTTGGGGTGAGGGCGATCGACTATCTGTGTCATTAATGAATGAAAAATGGTATTAGAAAGAGATTTACCATGAATGAATTACCGGATGAAAAAAAACTCCTAGAACTCCTTGAACTTGCCAAAGATGCCGAACACAAAGCTAGGGATCTCTATGAAATGGGAGAAAGATTTAGCCAAAAGTGGGAGAAACGGTTAGAGAGTAGGCGAGAAACAACAGGGCAAAAACAAGGGTAATGATTACAGCAACCAGTTAACGCCGTGAGATGGCAGGATCTGCGGCAGCATAGGCTACATTTAAAGAATGTGCGTTATCTTATCTATCGCATTACCTAACAATTTTTAATGGCAGATTCCTCCCCTTTAGCAGAACCACAGCTTAGACGTAGACCCCGCGAAAACGATTGGCGGCTGTTGCTGAGGCTAATTCCCTATGCTCGTCGCAACCGGACTCTACTAATAATTTCTATTATTTTACTAATTCCTGTCTCAATTGCGGGAGCAGTTCAACCGCTGATTGTCGGTCAGGCAATTTCTTTGTTGCAGCAAGAACCAACTTGGTCTTTTTTGATAAATGTTTCTCTGGCACAAGGATTAAATATTCTCATCGTCCTACTATTGATGACGATTGTCGTTCGCTTAATTTTTGCCTCGGCCCAAGGATATTTGGTACAAAAAGTCGGACAGGAAATCACGGCAGCAGTACGGGATGATTTATTCACCCACGTAACATCCCTATCGACCCAATTTTTTGAACGCACGCCTGTAGGACGCTTGGTCACTCGCATCACTAGCGATGTGGAGGCATTAGGAGATGTTTTTGCCAGCGGCGCGATCGGCGTTATTAGCGATTTTATTTATATATTAACGATTGTCGTCGTCATTTTCCTGCGTCAATGGCAGTTAGCATCGATATTGGTGTTGATGCTGATTCCAGTGACGGCTTTGATTATTTACTTCCAGCGGCAGTATCGCAAGGCAAATTATCAAGCGAGAGAGGAACTTGCAAAATTAAACTCCATGTTGCAGGAGAATATCGCTGGAATCAATGTGGTGCAGTTATTTCGTCGAGAACGTTTCAATAGTGAAATGTTCCGATCGATCAATCTACGCTATCGCAAAGAAGTCGATCGCACGATTTTCCACGATTCCGCCGTTTCTGCAACTTTGGAATGGATTTCTTTAATTGCGATCGCAGGCGTTCTCTGGTTGGGTGGCATTTTGGTGCTCAACAAAACTATCGATCTGGGAACTTTATCTGCCTTTATTCTTTTTGCCCAGAAATTGTTCAATCCGCTGCGACAATTTGCAGAAAAATTTACGATTTTTCAATCGGGTTTCACCGCGATCGAACGCATTAGCGAATTGATGAGCGAACCAATAGAAATTCGCGATCGAAAATCGTCTTTAGCAAAGGACAAAAGACAAAAGACAAATTACACAGGAGAAATTCGCTTTGAAAATGTTTGGTTTGCCTACCAAGAAAATGATTATATTCTAACTAATTTAAACTTTACAATCCGTCCAGGAGAAAAGATTGCTTTAGTAGGACCGACAGGTGCGGGAAAAAGTTCGATTATTCGGCTTTTATGTCGCCTTTACGAACCGACTAAAGGACGAATTTTAGTCGATGGGGTTGATATTCGAGATATTCCTCAAGCTCAATTACGCCGCTATATCGGAGTTATTCTTCAGGATAGCTTTCTCTTCACTGGCGATATTAAGCGCAATATTACTTTAGGAGAAAATTATTCTCTAGAACAGATAAAAGCAGCAGCTAGACTGACCAATGTCGATCGCTTTATCGAAGAATTCCCTCAAGGCTATAACACTCAATTGCGCGAGAGAGGAACAAATTTATCGGGAGGACAAAAACAGCTTTTAGCCTTCGCTCGCGTTGCTATTCGCAATCCTCACATTTTAGTCCTAGACGAAGCGACTTCTAGTTTAGATGTAGGGACAGAAGCATTAATTCAAGACGCTTTATATCGTCTATTGGAAAATCGAACGGCAATTATTATTGCTCATCGCTTATCAACTATTCGTAATGTTGATAGGATTTTAGTGCTTAAAAAAGGCCGATTGGTTGAAACGGGCACTCATGACGAGTTACTCGAACAAAATGGATTGTATGCCAGCTTGTATCGATTACAAATGTTAGGATAAATCAAATCCCTTTTGACTAAGTTAACCCGACCTAAGATTATTTCTCTAAGATATATCTTTTGGTAGATGGCAATGTTTTCTATATTACCATTCTGAGCGAGAATCTACTCTAAACTCTCAAAGCAGTAAAAAAAACAGAATAGTTTTCCTAGCCTAGAAGTCGTAGTCTTAGCAGTAAAAAATAATTTTTTAATTTTGTTTCTTAGGATGCATACATTTAACTTTAATGTGGGTACCTTGATACTATAAGCGCTTTATCTTTAAACTTTACGCGATCGCAACTGCGATCTCCAAGCCATTGACCCCGACATCAAAAGTTTGCCAGATTCTCACAGAAACTTTACAAAGCTTAACAGATAAGCTAAGATTGTTAAGCAACATTTAGAACATGCCCACCAAAAAATCAAACGGTTTCATCTCGGCATGCGCTTACCAAGCGCCTGTAGGATAAGGATTTTTATCCGCACACACCTCTTTATCCCCCTACCGTCTTCACAATTCACTGGCTCCTTTGAGTTACAAAACTATAAGTAAAGATTATTTTTAGCTCGATCTTTTCAGTCATTCAATCGACCAACTGTCCTACAAATCTCATCTTATTAGCTCAGATCAACCCCTACTCGACCTTTACTTATGAGAACCGACAAGAACTTTACCGACCCAGTCCGCGCCTATTTAAGGGAAATTGGTCGCGTTCCCTTGCTCACTCACGAAGAGGAAATTCACTATGCCAAACGAGTACAACGATTAGTTGTCTTAGAAAACCTAAAAGAATCTCTGAGGCAAAAACTTGGCAAAGAACCAACTGATTCCGAGTGGGCAGCCGCCGCTGAGTTAACAGAAGCCGAACTGCACAACCTCATTGCAGCCGGAGATGCGGCTAAACGTAAAATGGTTGAAGCCAATTTACGCCTGGTTGTATCGGTTGCCAAAAAATACCTCAAGCGCAATCTCGACTTACTCGATTTAATCCAGGAAGGTACTCTCGGAATGCAGCGAGGCGTGGAGAAGTTCGATCCGACTAAAGGCTATCGCTTTTCTACCTATGCATATTGGTGGATTCGACAAGCTATTACCCGCGCTATTGCCGAAAAAAGCCGTACTATCCGCCTGCCCATCCACATCACAGAAAAACTTAATAAAATCAAGAAAGCCCAGCGTCAGTTGGCTCAGGAGAACGGACGAGCTGCTACCATAGCAGAATTGGCTCAAGAGCTGGAATTAACTCCCAAACAAGTTCGAGATTATCTCGAACGCGCCCGCCAACCTCTGTCGCTAGATTTGCGGGTAGGAGACAATCACGATACAGAATTGGGAGAACTTCTGGAGGATACGGGACCTTTGCCAGAGGATTATGCTATCCATTCCTCGCTCCAGTTAGATTTAGAGAAATTGATGGCGGATTTGACCCCGCAACAGCGAGAGGTTTTAGCGCTGCGGTTCGGATTGACCGACGGAAAGCCTCTAACGCTAGCTAAAATCGGCATTCGTCTCAATATCAGTCGGGAACGAGTCAGACAGATCGAACGGGAAGCGCTCTCGAAATTGCGCCAGCGCAAAGGAAGTATTCGAGAATATTTGGCTAGTTAAACACTAATCGGATAGCAATTAACGGGCAGTCAGAAAGTTTCTGGCTGCCTGTTTTATGTGGAGTAAAAAACGTCGCCCGTCTGCGGGCGACACCAGTTATTAGAAAAGAGACTTCAAGACAGAGATTCCAACACCGCGAGCAATATCTAGCGGATCGACTTTTTTGCTGTGGTGCTTGTCGTATTGTCCGACATCTGGCTGCCAATATCGCGAGCCTGGAGCGCCTTTAATTCGTCCAATACATCTGCCACTTTGGTCATAGCATTTATAACGTTGCCCATGTTTATTGCTTTTTGTTTCTACGTGAACTGTACTTGGTGCATTTTGAGCAATCAGACTTTGTACTTCCTGCGGCAAATGAGGAAATCTATTATTAGAAACTTCGTCGTTCATACTGGTTTTCGTAGTTAGCTAAAAATTCTCAGAGTTACACTCTAAGAATTCCCTCAAAATTCATACAAATTAACAGAGACAAAAAGATATTCATGCACCCATCTGCCCCCAAGGGGTCTAGGGACATCCCGTCCCCAGTAAATCAAGTTATACCATTTCTAAAAAAGAACGCTACAAATGCTCGATGAACAAGCCTTACACCCAGAACTGTTGACTAATTGCGAACTGATAATTGCGAATTGGTATTAGGAATGCGCTTGCAGATCAAAGTCATAACGAGTATGATTTATAGAGTAAGAAAAATATACAATCGAGCGAACTCAAGATGATTAGGATCGAAGAAATTCCCGTATCCCAAATTCGTCGTCCCTTACCGCGACAAACCAATCCTGAAAAAGTGGCGATGCTAATGGAGTCAATTGCTCAAGAGGGTTTAAGAGAACCCATTGACGTATTAGAAGTCGATGGGCAATACTATGGCTTTTCTGGTTGCCATCGCTACGAGGCTCACCAGCGCCTCGGAAAAGAGACAATCAAATGTAGAGTGCGTCGCGCTCCTCGCGCAGTCCTGCAAAAACATTTAGCATAGTTTTTAGATCTTCCTCTCTCCCCTTCTCTCATTCGCTCTATGTCCGCCGATCGATCTATCTACCTCAAAAATCATCAACTCCTGCTTCAACTGATGGAGCGGTTAGGGATTGCTAGCTTGAGCGAACTAAGTCAACGGTCAGGGATTGCCGAACTGCAATTAATACGTCTCCAATACGGCTTGATGCCCAAAATGCCGATCGAAATTCTCCTGAAACTATCTCAAACTTTACAGGTTCCAGTCGATAAGTTACTGACGCTATTTTGCCCAGAAGATTTGCAGCCGAGCGATCTCAAACAAGAAGACGATTCAGCCACTAGAGACGCTCTTAGGCAGGAATACCAGCGGCTGCAACAACAACTAGAACAACAGCGAGAAACGATCGCGAGAGAATTTCAGCAAGCGAGCCTGCAACGATTGGAGCCTTGGCTATTACAATGGCCCACGGCTGCGTCAGTCGCACAGCAGAATCCTCAATTGCCAGCCGTGAAATTGCTGCCACTGATGAAACCCATACTGGATTTATTAGAATCTTGGGCAGTAGAAGCGATCGCGTCTGTTGGCGACAAAGTTCCCTACGATCCTCGATGGCATCAACTTATGGAAGGATCTGCCGAACCGGGCGAGATGGTTAAAGTCCGATATGTAGGCTATCGACAGGGAGAAAAGCTGCTCTATCGCGCTAAAGTCAGTCCAGCTAAGGAAGTAGAAGAGACGGGAGACTGAGAGTCTTCTGAGACTGGGAGAAACGGGAGTGTGGGGAGGGCGGGAGACAAGGGGGATAAGGGGACAAGGAAGAGTGGGGAGATGGGGAGACAATTAACGACTAACCACTAACCACTAACCACTAACAAAGGACTTTTGACCAATCCCCTCACTGGTAACTCATAACTGGATTGAGCCAGCGAAGAATTTCCTGTTTGAGAAGATTGAGATCGCGTGAAAATCCTTGTTTTACCCATTGTCCGATCGCGTCTATGGGGGTGAATATTTCTGATGGTTGCCAGTTAATCTCTTGTCCGAGTGGGGTTAGGTGGTTGCCAGGAAGCGTCAGCGAAGCAACCATGTTGGGAAAGCGGTCTTGCAGGACGGGGCTTAGAATCGTTGTTTGATCGATGTCATCATTAGTAAAACGGATCAAAAGATTGCGACGCACTTCATAATTTTTGGCAATCAACAGATTGGTTTCTTCTGGGGAAGGGGTAAATTCTAAATTTAAGGTAGCGTCGAGTTCTAACTGTTCGATAAAAGGAATAGCCCGACGAACGGGATAGTTATTAAAAGACATCAAAATGTTACCCGCCCGTTCGACAGAATAAAGGCTGCCGATCAGCAAATGTAGCTTGCATCCCATACTGTGTCCGACTCCATAGATAGGAAGATAGCTTTGACCGAGGGCATTAGTCGCCTGCAAACGCTCTAGAATATTCTCGAACCGATTGAGAACGCTACGGGCGATCGCGGCATGATCGAGAGTATTGACAAACGGAGTCGCGATGATGGCATAACCAGCTTTTCCCAATTGTTCTAACAAGCAACGATAGGTCAGGTTGGGTGCTGTTCCTACAAAAGCACCGCCGAGAAAATGAACGACGCCAATCGGTCGTCGAGGAATCAAAACCCAGCTACCGGAAATCTCTTGCCAATTCATAGTTCATACGTGTCACCTAAATTGATTATGACCGATCGGCAAGACTCTGTGGCTAGTTAGAGCGATCGCGCTCAGCCAATCAAAATTCTTGTCTTCTCCGACATAGCAGGTTACTATCGGCAATAGTGACAAATTGGAGAGAAAAGCACTAGAGTTTCTGCATGGCTAAAAAATTCCACCTACCTAAAATTTTTAATCGTTTAGGAGTCTCGACGATCCCTTTTGTTTCGATCGTTTTATTTTTGCCGATCTTTCTGACTTACGGGCTATCGTCAAATTCACCGACAGAAACTTCTCAGGAAAGTCCTTCAGTGCGATCGCTAAAGCGAATTTCTTCTTCTGAGTTGGAAGAATCTCTCGTTAGTAAAGATTCCGCTATCTCTGCTTCGACAACTCCACAGAAACAAAAGCCTCAACAGCCAACTCAAAAGACTCCGCCTCAAGCACCCATTAAATCTTCACAGCCTTCAACAAAGCAACAACCTGCTAAAAAAACCCAAAATCCATCCTCAAGCGCAACGCCTTCTTATAAGCCTCCCAAGCTGGAAATTAAAGTAGCCCTTCTGAGGGATGCAGAAAACGCCGTCGTGGGAACCTCTACGCAAGCGTCCATTGAGGATAGAAACGGTCGAGTGCTGAAAACGATTGCTGCCAATCAGGGGATTACAGTATATCCTAACGGTTCTAATTTGACGCTTGGCAATTCCCAATTACCTTACGCCGTTTGGGTGAAACCCAAGGCAGGGGGATTTGTTTATGTTGGCGATCGCTGGTATCGGGGAAAACTCTTGCTAGTCTCTCAAGGAAACACGCTACTAGCAGTTAATCATGTCAATTTAGAAGAATACCTCTACAGCGTCGTTGGCAGCGAAATGCATGCTACTGCCCCTCTCGAAGCGCTAAAAGCACAGGCGATCGCGGCTCGTTCTTACGCTCTCGTCCACATGATTCGTCCGGCAAGCGAATGGTATCACTTGGGAAATACCGAACGCTGGCAAGTCTACAAAGGACTGGCAAGCGAGTACGACACCACTCACAAAGCCGTCAACGCGACGGCAGGACAAATTCTCAGCTACAACGGTGGCATCGTAGAGTCTCTCTATGCTTCCACCGACGAGATCGTCTCTAACGTTCATCGAGGTATAGGGATGAGTCAGACTGGCGCTTACGATCTAGCGGCTCAAGGTTACGACCACCAGTGGATTCTAGGTAGATACTATCCCGGCGTAGGTTTGTCGCGGCTTATCTTGCAGCAGTAAAACTTATATTAACTGGAACATTCATCCGCTCTAAGCTTTGATTATTATTATTATTTTGGGAAGCATTTCCCCAACTCATGAGTAGAATTCCCAAACCCAGTAGCCCAATAGCGCACGTAGCTATTATAGCTACTACCGTCCGATTAGTCCCCGAAGATTTAGGTTCAGATTGCACTGATTCACTCTCAAGGGATTGTTCGTTGGGCTGCTGAAGTGACTCTTCTGATGCAAGGGTTGTCTCATGACGCTTTGCCCCTTCCAGCATCAAGTAAGAAATTTCCTCATAAGCATCTGTCCAAGCCTGTTTAACTTCTGGTGTCCAATCTGCTCCCAAATAAGCTTCAAGGGTTTTCAGCAAAGCAGCGCCCACAATAGGATAATGTTCTGCTTTTGCTCCGTAGGTAGCATGCTTTTCTCCCATCTCCCTAAGAACCTTCGTCAATTCTTGAGGATAGCGAAGATTAGTGACAACATACACTAAAGACATAATCAACTTCTGTTGCTGCTTTTCCATGTCCGTATTGGCAAACAGCGGTTTAGCTTCGGGACAGTCGGTAAATAAGGTCTCATAGAAACTTGCAGCAAATTCGTTGGCATGCGGTTCAACAAGGTTGAAGCTTTTCTCTAGAACATCAGTATTGAGAGGCATCAGCTATTTTCCTCAGTCGATAATATTTTCGTTTTTTTGGGCTTGCTTACTTAGAGGAGATCTGAAAAGTCAAAAATGTCATGCAAGGGCGAAGCGATTAGCTAGATTCTTCGTTTCGCTACGCTTTACTCAGAATGACTAAGAATCTTTTTCACACATCCTCTTAACCAGACCGATC
Source organism: Hydrococcus rivularis NIES-593 (assembly GCF_001904635.1). Taxonomy (GTDB): domain Bacteria; phylum Cyanobacteriota; class Cyanobacteriia; order Cyanobacteriales; family Microcystaceae; genus Hydrococcus; species Hydrococcus rivularis. Next base: position 278,691 of record NZ_MRCB01000001.1, on the reverse strand, counting down.
TTTTTTTACCATAAATCGTCTCATATTCCTAAACAATTCGCTTTCGATAGGGGCGTTACTTTGTCAGATTAACTGATAATTCATCTTGCGATCGCTGTTCGCCGAAAAAGCCGATCGCTGATGAATTCTCGCTCGCTTTTTGTCTTTTCATTAAATGGATAAAGATGGAGCGAGGTAATAGCAGACGCGCCCTACTGTTAGGATAACTGCATAAGTTTTATGGAATTATTTGCTAATTAAATAAATATAAGATTGTATATCGTTATTACTTAAATGAGTTGTACGTATTACTTCTCACTCTAATTTTCATTTAACAGAAGTTTTCCGATATCTTTTTAATAGTTTGAATTTAGAACAATTAGCAGTTAGAATAATGTGAAAATTAACATGCAGCTACGATAGAATCTCCAGTAGCTTAAGTAATGCTAGGTAAGGCGAGTACATCATAATATACTCGCCTTTGTAAACTTTCTGTTTAATTAATTGTTGTCTATCTTAAGAATTATTTGGACCCGCTTCGACAATTTCTTTACGGGCATCGGCAAACTGCTTAAAGTTTTCCACAAAACGACGGGCTAATTCCTCTGCTTGTTGGGTATAAGCTTCGGGATCGTCCCAGGTATTTTGTGGATCTAAAATTTTGGAGGGTACGCCTGGCACTTTTTCGGGAAGCAAGACTTTGAAAATTGGATGAGGCTTAAAATTAACTTTATCCAACTTTCCATCGAGGGCAGCCGATACCATCGCCCGCGTATGTTTGAGGGAAATGCGATGACCGACTCCGTAGGGACCGCCCGACCAGCCCGTATTAACCAAGTACACGCTCGTCTCTGGGTGTTGCTGTAACCGTTCCCCTAACATTTCGGCATATAAGGTTGGGGGTAATGGGAAGAAAACCTGACCGAAACAAGCTGAGAAAGTCACTTGAGGCGCAGTGATACCCCGTTCCGTGCCTGCTAGCTTGCTGGTATAACCCGACAGGAAGTGATACATTGCCTGCTCCCTAGTGAGTTTTGCAATGGGAGGAAGCACGCCAAACGCATCAGCCGTTAGTAAGATAATGGTTTTAGGATGGGTGCCAATACCAGAGAGAGCGCAGTTGGGAATATATCTTAACGGATAGGCGGCTCTGGTATTTTCTGTCAAGCGATCGTCGTCATAGTTGGGCATGCGGGTTTCTGGATCGACGACGACGTTTTCTAGCAGCGCCCCAAACCGAAGCGCCGACCAAATCTGCGGTTCATTTTCAGCACTCAGGCGAATGGTCTTGGCATAGCAACCGCCTTCAAAGTTAAAGATGCCTTCATCCGACCATCCGTGTTCGTCGTCTCCGATCAAGCTACGTTCTGGATCGGCAGATAGTGTGGTTTTGCCCGTTCCCGACAAACCGAAAAATAGAGCTGTATGACCGTGTTTGTCGATGTTGGCAGCGCAATGCATCGGTAGCACGTTCTGCTTGGTCATGAAGTAGTTCATTAGGGTGAAGATCGATTTCTTGATTTCGCCAGCGTAGCGAGTTCCCCCGATCAGTACGAGTTTCTTAGCTAGGTGCAGAACGATGAACGTTTCGCTATTAATGCCATTTGTTTTGGGGTCGCCGTGCAAACCGGGTACGGCAATGACAGTAAAATCCACCTTATGCTCCGATAATTCTGCGGTTGTCGGTCGCAGGAATAGCTGATGGGCAAAGAGATTTTGAAACGCTAATTCTGTAATAACTCGAACCCCACAACGATATTTTGGATCGGCTCCGACATAACCGTCAAAAACATAGAGGTCACGACCTTGAACGTAGGAGAGAACGCGCTGGTACAACTGCTCGAATTTTTGTTCGGAGATAGGAACGTTATCTTTATTCCAGTCTATGTCGTCCCGACTACTAGGCTCGTCAACGAGAAATTTATCTTTAGGGGAGCGACCCGTGTATTTTCCAGTTTCGACCGCTAAGGCACCGCTGTCGGTCAGTATACCTTCGCCTCTGGCAAGAGCGTGTTCGACTAACTCAGGCACCGGCAGATTGTGGTAAACTCGACCTACGTTTGTTATTCCTATTTGCTCTAGTTGCTCGATCGAACGACTGTACCAAAGTTCGTCTTCAGTTAAGCGATCGCAATAGGTGGAGGCTTCTCTGCGTTCTAATAAATACTGAGATTGTGGCGACATATGTAAAGTTTGTAATTCATTTCCAAGTAATTGAGCGATATTATCCATTCCTAGAACCTCCAAGTTCATTGATGTCTGCACGCTCTCACTTATCCAAGTGTAGTTCGTCAATTGGCTCAAGTTCTTGCCAAGGAAAATCGAGCAATAATTTTTAATACTTTCTCAAGATGAAAATTCCACTTTTGTCTTAATTGCTACTGAAATTATTACAAAGTACGATCTTATCTTTACAAATAGTATCCGGATAAAATTTTCACTGTTTCAATCGCTAGGCGATCGGCTTTTCGTTTCTCAAAGTCAGCGACGAGCAATTCGATCGAATTTGACTGTTTTCCATGACTCGAATAGCGATCGCTAAGGCTATTTTTTCCTCTGCCCAAATCGCATCTTTAGATTCTAGGGTTGGAATTTTCGAGGGCGATCGCTCTTTTCTCTCTTGATGTTATGCTAGATACAATTTGCTATTTTAACTTTAGTATAGCAATCAACAATACCAAAATAGAAATCAATGGGGTATTTTTTACCAAAAAACAAAGAGATTTATCTTTCGTGGAAAAAAGGCAAAAGTTGACAAATTAGTCTTTAAATCGACTATTTAATCGCTAAAAAGGCAGGTTTTCATCTTCTAGTTCGCTAATTTTAAGCTGTAAAATTTTTTCAACATCTTCTTCGATGGGAATATTCTCGATAATCTCTGGCATTTGTTTCTGAAGTTCCTGCGTTAGTCTAATCGGAAAATTTAATTCAATTCCAGATTCTTGCACGAATTTTGCCAGGTCATTAAAAGCGACTTTTTTGTATTTTCGTTCTTGAATTGATAGCTTAAATCCATCGATTTCCGAGACATTTTGGGTTGCCATTGCCTGTTTGAGTCGCTCTTTAAGGTGCTTGAGTTCTGTATCTAGCACTTTCCAGCGATGCTCGATATGCCGATAGCGAAGGGTCAATGCAGCAATATCTTCTGTGGCAGGATCTATTTGTAGGCGCTGGGAAAGTTGCAGAAGTCGTTCGTGCGCGCAGGCAACATAAACTGCATCCATTTTGGCATATTCGAGTTGTTGCTCGGTTAAGGGTCGCTGGCTCCAGTCGCCCCCTTGCTCGGTTTTATTAACTTTGGAAAAATGGCAGAGCTGTTCTGCTAGCGTAGCAAGTTTATAATTTGATAATGGCAAGATATAATATGGGATTTTTTGTGCCATTTCCAGAGTGCACGTGACATTTCTAACTCTGCTTCTTCCCAAAAATCTGCAATCGAAGCTGGCATTGTGAAAAACTTTTTCGATCGCCGGATTCGCCATAATCTTGTCGATAAACTCATCGATAAGTTGAGTTCTATCCAAAACATCTAAAATCGCAACGCGATCGCCTTTAACATCCGTTGGGTCGTCCAACACTTGCACGAGAGACAATCTTGGCTTTTTACTTTGGTAATCCGCAATTTCTGTATCTATCCAGAGAATTTTCGCTTGAGCGTAGTTTGCAATGGCTTGGCTAATGCGATCGGGTTCGGTTAGGTATAGCATCGTTACAGGCAAAAAAAATTGAGTCGAATTTTAGCCTTCTTGTAAGTGTAACCTGCCCGCAGGGGTGGTAAATTTCCGAAAAATGCGCTAGATAAAAAGAGGACAGCTTATGCTTGGGAACAGAGTAACATGGCATCCTCGTCTTCAATTGCAGTCAGAGAACTTCCCCTGTTTCCCCTCCCAGAGGTAGTTCTATTTCCCGGTCGTCCCCTTCCTCTCCACATTTTTGAATTCCGCTACCGAATGATGATGAATACAATTTTGGAGGGCGATCGCCGTTTTGGAGTATTAATGGTCGATCCGATTAGCGGAGAAATAGCCAAGGTTGGCTGTTGCGCGGAAGTGATTCGCGTTCAGCGCTTGCCTGACGATCGCATGAAGATTCTGACGTTGGGACAGCAGCGTTTTCGAGTCTTAGAGTACGTTCGCGAAAAACCCTATCGAGTCGGTCTCGTGGAATGGATAGAGGACGAACCGCCAACAGAAGACCTCAGACCTTTGGCAAGGGATGTAGAAAAGCTCTTGCGCGATGTTGTCCATCTTTCTGCTAAGTTGATCGATCAAAAAATCGAACTGCCAGACGACTTGCCTAGCTTGCCGCTAGAACTCTCCTATTGGGTGGCAGGAAATCTCTACGGCGTTGCTTCCGAGCAACAAACTCTGTTGGAGATACAAGATACTATGGCTCGTCTGCAACGGGAGTCAGAAATTTTGACTTCAACTCGCAATCACCTAGCGGCTCGTACAGCTCTAAAAGATGTCTTAAAGAGTTAATCTGCTAGAGGGTAGAAATCGGCAAAACGTCGTAACTCCCAAAGATTTTTAGGACTTCGGTGTAGGGCGACAATTCCGCTAAAGCCTCTTGAGTTGAAGTTTCAGTAGCGCTAGCTTCCAGGTCGAGAAAGAATAAATATTCGCCTAGCGATCGCTTGGTCGGACGGGATTCGATGCGGCTGAGATTAATCCCCCGTTGGGCAAACACCTGAAGGGGTTTTACCAAGGCGCCGGGAACGTTGGCGGGAACGCTAAAAGCAATAGAAGTACGATTCCCGCTGGTACTAGGTGTCAATCCCATTACCCAAAAGCGAGTACAATTATCTGGATAATCGTTAATATCAGCTGCTAGAATCGGCACGTCATAGAGCTTTGAGGCACGCGGAGCCGCGATCGCACCTGCCTGGGGGTCTTGACTGATTTGCTGTACGGCTTCTGTCGTGGAATTGGTGGGGATGAGTTGAACTGAAGGGAGAAACCCTTCCAGCCATTTCTGACACTGTGCCAGGGCTTGTGGATGGGAGTAAACAGTTTTTATCTGTGACAGAGACTTGCTATGAGACAGCAGCGCGTGAGAGATGGGCAGAACTAGCTCTTGTTGGATTTGGAGTCGATCTAACTCCCAGAGAGTATCTAAGGTAATGGCGACACTTCCTTCGGTAGAATTTTCGACGGGGACGACTGCCAAATCTACCTTTTTGTGGACAACTGAACGAAGGGTCTGTGCAATGCTAGGGTAAGGAGATAAAAGCGTTTCTTGTCCCTTCTTTTTAGTCAACCAACTGGCATAGGCTAATGCGGCAGTTTCTGCATTGGTTCCCGTCGGACCCAAATGGGCGATCGCAATTGTCATAATCTACAACCTTACTCATACTATCTTTTTATCTCGAAAAAAGTTTTATCGGAGAGCTAAATGAAGCTTTTGTCAACTATAATCTAACTTTTTTCATTATTCTTATAAATTTGGCAAATAATCGTTAAAAATTGCTTTAAGGAGCCATAAAGCAGTAATATGGCGTAATTACCCTACTTAGTTTTTTAAGAAGTGTAAAGTAAGATTAAGAAAAGCGACGAATCTGAATTTTGTCTGGTATGGATATACGCTTTACTGCCTCAGAATCGCTAGAAATTGTTGTCGAAGAACAAACAGTTCCCATTCAACATTATTTGCGCCAACCGCAACGATTAGTAACTGCGATCGCCGATCCGAAACTAATGGAACAGCTATCGGAGTCGCGTTTTCGCCTGAAAATGCGTCCCTTGAATTTTATGGATATTTACCATTTTCAACCGACCGTTATTCTTAGCGTTTGGGCGGGAGCTAGCGGGATAGTTTATTTAAATTCCGAAGACTGCGAAATCCGAGGAATTGACTACATTAACGATCGCTTCTCTCTCAATGTTAAGGGAAAGTTATCTCCTCATCAATACGAGGGACAGACTTACCTGAAGGGCAAAGCGGATTTAGAAGTTAAAGTTGTCGATCTGCCACCTCCTTTGTGGTTGACTCCTAAACCATTATTAGAAGTCGCAGGAAACGGACTGCTTAAAAGCGTTTTAGTGCGAATTAAGCAACGATTGCTAAGTCAGTTGCTAAAAGATTACTACCAGTGGGCTAATGCTTATGCCGAACCCCAAAATGCGACTTATTCTTCGGCATTGCCAGCGGCAGACAATCCAATTACCTAGTTGTTAATATCTTCAAGGTTTTGTCAGAAACTTACTTGACAAGAGGCAAAAGACATTCGATGCTGGCGAGAAGCACCGTATTGTTGCAATGCTAGCAGATGTTTTGCAGTGCCGTAACCTTTATTGGATGCTAAATCGTACTCTGGATATTTTCGGGCGAGGCGGACGATTAATTCATCTCGCCAAACTTTAGCAACGATGCTGGCGGCAGCAATAACGGGCGATCGCTCGTCGCCTTTAATGATATTTTTTTGCACGATTGTTAGATTAGGAATCGCCTGTTTTCCATCTACCAAGCAGATTGCAGGTTGTACCTTCAATCGATCGACCGATCGCTTCATCGCTAGTAAAGATGCATGTAGAATATTTAAGCGCTCTATTTCCCGAACGCTTGCATAACCGACTTGATAAGCTGATACGAATTCTTTTATCTGTTGCGATAATTCTAATCTTCGCTTGGCGGAGAGTTGCTTGCTATCTTTTACGCCGATTTCTATCAATCGTGAAATCGCCGAGAGGGGAACGACGACTGCGGCAGCTACGACGGGACCAAACAAACATCCTCGCCCCACTTCATCCACGCCCGCTACTAGCGTCTCCGAACTAGAGAATGTATAGAGCCAAGAAGCATCAAAGTCCATAGTTTTTTCTTGTCATCAACGAAGCGATCGCCAATAAAAAATCCCCTGATTTAACAGGGGATAAACTCAAGTATATAACTTCGATCCTGTTAGACCTATGCCTCTTTAGCAGAGGAACGGCGACGACGACGACGGATTAATGGGCGCTCTTCCTCCCCATCTCCATTCTCTACTGGCAAGCTCGTCTCGATTTCGGAAACTGCTACAGTTTCTGCTACTGGTGCTGGAGTAGCAATTGTTTCTGATGGCAGCGTGTCGGATTCTCCAGGCGATTTGACAGAGACGATAACTGACTTGGGATCTTTGAACTCTCGATTGAGGCGTACTAGCGGAGAAATTCCCATTAATGCATATACGTTTTGCTCCATAGGAGTCATTTCGACAGATACTTTTTCTACAGGGACTTCTTCGCGTCGCGGGGATTTTTGCGGACGTTCCTTTCGCTCTTCAACTTCTGGCGCATCGACATCAAGAACTAACTCTTTAGTCGCCGCAATAGGGGCAGATCTTCCAGTTCCTCCCTCTTTTTCGATTCCATCGGTCGAGCGACGGCGACGGCGACGGCGATTGTTAGTAGCAGCAAGACCTTGTTCTTGGTAGCTGGGATGGTATAACAGGTCGAGTTGTTGGCCGATTTCGCCATTAGCGTACTCGAAAGGCGACTCGAAGAAAGGTTCCGGTTCTTCGATTTGCCTGTCTGCCGATCGCGTAACGGAAGGTAGCGGTGCGATCGCGGGCGTTTCCAAGGCGATTGGTTCTCCTTCTCCTGGTAGGCGAACCAAATGTCCCAATCCGCCACAAGTCGGACAAGTTTGACCGAATAACTCATAAATATTTTTTCCTTGGCGTTTTCGAGTCAACTCGACTAAACCCAGTTCGGATAATTGAGCGATTTGCGGTCTGGCTTTATCGGTTTTGAGCGCTTTATTGAAATGTTCTAGCAGTTTGAGCTGGTCGCGCGGCGAGTCCATATCGATGAAGTCAACCACGATCACGCCGCCGATATTTCGCAGGCGCAACTGGCGGGCAATCTCCGTTGCGGCTTCGCTATTCGTCCAGAGAACCGTTTCCCTGGCGGTGGCAGAACGAGTAAAGGAACCGGAGTTGACATCGATTACGGTTAGCGCTTCGGTTGGCTCGATGATGATATAGCCGCCAGAAGGCAGATCCACCCTGGGTTTTAAGGCTTCGCGAATTGCTGCATTGACCCGAAAATAGTCCAAAATCGGCTGGGGTTCGCGGTGATGGTCGATCAAAACCCCTTCTGGCGGTCGTCCCCCGCTCCAGTTCATTAACTGCTGTTTGACTCGCTTTACGCCTGCACTGGAATCTACGACAATACGATTGACATCGGCAGAATACATATCCCGCAGGACTCGCTGGATGAAGTCGTCGTCTCGGCTTAGCAGGGCTGGGGCGCGGGTGGACGTTGCCTGATGCTGGATCGATTCCCATTGCCTTTGCAGAGACTCCAGGTCTTCCATGATGGCTTCCTCTGCTTTGCCTTCGGCTTCGGTGCGCACGAGCAATCCCATGCCCGCAGGTTTGATCAGAATTGCTAAGGCTCTTAAGCGGCTGCGTTCGTTTTCATCTTTGATGCGCCTCGATAAATTCACGCCTTTGCCGTAGGGCATAAGAACGAGATAACGACCGGGTAGGGTAATGTTGCCAGTCAACCGAGGACCTTTATTACCCGTCGGCTCTTTCATGACTTGCACCAATACTTTTTGTTGTGGCGTCAAGAGTTCGGTAATCGCGCCCGCCGTTTTTTTCAGACGCAGGGGTCCTAAATCGGTAACGTGAATGAACCCGTTTCGTTCGGCATCGCCAATGTTGACAAACGCCGCATCGATTCCAGGGATGACGTTTTCAACAATTCCCAAATAAATGTCGCCAACCTGCTGATTGCCAGTTGCTACGACTAACTCTTGAACTCGATCTTCCCAAAAAACGGCAGCGATATGATGCTGCTCTGCAATAATAATTTGTTTTGGCATTCAATTTCCTCAAACTTCTCTATCAGATTGCAAAACCTTAGATAGATAAGGTTTGCGTCTCGATGTTGATTTAGGGACAAAAACTGTCTGGGTAAAAAATCTGGACTCGTGCTAGAGATGAGAAGAATACAAACTTTTCTCATCTCGGCTATTTTTACTAATCCCGACTGTTTAACTGGAACAATTGGGCTGAAGTTCTTGCTTTTTTTCCCTTTGGCATATCTTTCCCATTGGGGATAACATAGGCTTGCGTTTAATTTGTCAAAGAATTCTATGAGTAAATTCTCTTTGGCATCTAATGCTGTTTCTTAGCTGAGTAAACTGCTTTAGAAGCAAGGTTGCGATCGCCTGGCTCTAAATTGTTTAGATCGCAATGACTGAACATTCGGGTAGCTTTTGTTCAGTTTCAGACAGCTAGCTCGTCGCGAGCGTGGCTGCGTTTTGTTTTTCTTAAAACCGCCAATTGTCTGCGGCTAAGTATTAGACAATTTTAACCTGACTATAACTTGAAAGATGCGCAAATGACAAGAGATCGTTTTCGATCCAGAAATTTTAACAATGTTTATTTTGTCGTTGTTTATCATTGGCTCCTTCTATGACAATTCTATCGTTTTTCCTGTTATTGCCGATCGCTCGGCAGCCTCAGCCACTTTCAGGGCATATAAACTCGCTTCTGGATTGATGTATAGGGGCGTTCCTCGTGTTAAATAGTTTAAAACCATTTGCGTATCCTTAACGAATAACCCTTTACGACTGACGACTTCAATGGCTGTCTTTTCTTCTCCTCGGATCAGATTGCCCGTTTCTCCTTCAAAAATTAACGTTCCGCGATCGCCTCTTAATTCAAAGGTGCGATCGCTATCCCAGAATGCATCGCCTTTGCCATAGATGACATCTGCGATTAAACCATTGGTAAAGCGCAGTTGAGCATTACACAGACAAGCCGTATAGTAGCCCGATTCTGGCGCGTCCCAAAAGCGCGACTGACAGGTAACGGAAGCAACCGTTCCGAATAAGTCTGTCAGGCGATGAATGCGAGAAAGGGCAGCTGTCAGAGGAAACCCGAACATTTGATAATGAAACGTCCAGCGACGGGGTACGGGGCGTTGGGGGGTAATGGTGGCGTAGCGGGCATAAAAGACATCGCCAATTTCTGGCAGGGATTGACGCATTGCTTGGTGCAAACCGCCTAACAATTCGATATGTTCGATGTGTAGGAGTTTGTTTTGTTGTTGCGATAGAGCAAGGATTTCTTCGGCTTCGCGATAGCTGAGAGCGAGGGGATATTCGGTGACGACGTGCTTTCCTGCCAGCAGTGCCGCGCGGGCAATCGATGCGCGATCGCGATTAATATTGCTAATAACGACGACATCGACATCGGGATGACTGACGAGTTGCTGCCAGGAATCAATTGGCGCGACTGAATAAGCTTGACAAAACGCTTCGGTTTTTTCAGGCGTATTGCCTGCGACGACTATGACTTGAGCGCGATCGTCTGCTTGGAATGCTTCTGCTCTTTTAGACGCGGCATATCCGGTGCCAACAATGCCTACTTTTATGGGATGCGACATTGTGAAGGCGGCGGAGTTCTTCATTGAGCTTATCATCAAGGAATCGGATATTAGAATTTAAATAGAGTAGTAAAAAATTGTCTGCTAAGTACAAATCATCATTGATAGGTATAACTATAATTAATACTGATTAATTGTGAGGTACGGTCTCGACTTTAAGCCGATTCGATTATTCAATTACTTAATATTACGAGTTTATAAGGAATGTGTACATTCGCTAATCATCCGTGCCTTCGCTGGCAATCTTATATAAGAAAATCTTATTTTACATTTGATTAAGAATTTCATTGCTAATGCTCTTAAAACTCAGCAGCTTTTTCTCTTAGTATCAGAGATGAGGCTTACCAAAGCAAATATCTATCTATTTCAATCGATAAATTTTATCTGCTTGCGTAAGTCCAAACTGCCGTTTTTACTTGAGATATAGGAGCAACACATGGCAACTTACAAAGTTACTCTAAAGACTCCCGATGGAGAACACACCATCGATGTCCCTGATGACGAGTACATTCTAGACGCTGCTGAAGAGCAAGGTCTCGACCTACCATACTCCTGCCGTGCTGGTGCTTGCTCCACCTGTGCTGGCAAACTAGAATCCGGTTCCGTAGATCAGTCCGATCAATCCTTCTTGGATGACGATCAAATCGAAGCAGGATACGTCCTTACCTGTGTCGCTTATCCGACTTCTGATTGTACGATTATAACTCACCAAGAAGAAGCTCTGTACTAATCTACTTTTTACTTTTGGTAGGTTGGAGGGTTGACCCTCCAACAATGGCTAGAACGTCAGGAACGTTATTAGTAGCGTTCCTGTCTTATTATTTTAGCGATCTTATCGGTTAACTCGCGTAAGTGACGTTTTTTAAAATCGTCATCGGAGTATAGTTTTTAAGAAGTTCCAGTTGTTGGTGGTTGCGGACGAACATTGTACCAGCAAACCCGAGAGAGTTGACGGAAATTGACTCAAAACTTTCTTGCGATCGCGGTACGACGAGCATCCATTCTCGCGTTGCTAAAAGATTATAAGCCCCAGTTTGTCTGTCGCCCTCGAAGGGTAATCCTACTGCTTCTAGAAGGGTGCGATACCATTCTAAGGTCACTTTAGCAGCATCTAGAGGGGAATTTACCCAAGCCGGATCCAATTTGGCAAAAGCATGAAGGAAGGGAAACGCGGGAATTTTTCCCAGAGAACCTTGAAATTTAACACACGAGAGGGCAGGTTCGATAGGAATTGAATTTATACCGGGGACAAAAGGAAAAGGAACTAATTGTAAATGTTTGTGTCGCTGACTCGATCCGGCTGTCTTGCCACCATTGTAGAACGCTAACCCATTAATTTCTGCCAAACATGTCCATAATGCCTCAAAATCTTGTAAATTTAACCAACAATCTTGATCTTCAAAGTCGCGGGTAATAATGAGCAAGTGATGGGGGACAACATTGTATTTATTTAATATACAAAGATGGGTATCGGAAATATCGGCGACAAATAAATCTTTCTCATAGGGAAGGAAGGGATTAACTTCTTTTCCAGAAGTCGCGGATTCTTGTTCTTGTTGCTTTTTCGCTTCGTCTTTTCGTGCTAAGTTAGACGAAATCCGAACGAGAAAATTAATGCCATTTTGTTCTATAAATTCGTACTCTGTCGGAATCGTTTGCAGGGCACCACAGTGCATGGCATATTCGGTTTGTTCGATCGCCCTTTTCCATAAGGTACCGGGTTTGAGAACGATTGCTTTTCGTTCTTTTTGCTCTCGTTCAAGCATATTTATCGATCTTAATTATTATTGACTCATTTTAATCATCATTTTATCATTTTCAATCTGAATGCCTTGGATATTTAATTTAGCCAGTTCTTGTTCTAGATATCGATCTAGTTTATCTGGAGATAATCCAAATTTTGGGGCAATTTCATCAATAGAAAACGTTAACTTACCAACTTTTAGCTTGCTGTCTTTATCTAAAGTTAAACGACCGTTTTCAAATTTGGGTTGACCGACTATTCCCACGTATATATCGAGATCTTTAAGCTGAGGAAAAGTTTGAATTGTCTTGTCCAAGATGGCTTTTTGCGTTTCGTCTAAGCTATCTTCCGAGATTTCCGAAGGATTAAAAACTCCTCCAATTTCTAAAGTATCATTGTCCAGATTGGCTTTGATTGATTTTGCCGATTGAAGTAGCTGACTAGATTGACTATTTTCAGAAATCTTTTTGGCTAACAATTGGTTAAGATCTTCGCGATTGAGTTGTAGGGTAAGATTGTTACCAGAATCAGACGATCGCTGAATTTGGTTAGTTATTTCTAGGCGCTCATTCTTTATATTCGTGCTTTGATTTTTATACCAGTATGGCACCGCGGCAAACTGTCGCCAGTAATAAAAACCAGCCGCAAAACCTCCTACGATTGCTAATAAAAAGATAATTAATAATTTCTTGAACATATTCCCTGCCTCATCAATTCAAAATCAAATTACTCATCTTTTAACAACCAAAAACCAGTATAAGTCATTCCCGAATCGTCGGGTTGAACCAGAAAAAAATGCAATCCTAGACTAGCTTGCTTGCGCTGTTCGTAATTTTGGGCTGCCTTGGCGATTTCTTCATCTTCAAAAGTAGCTAAAATCCAGCGATCGACCAATCCCGATTCTAAAACTAATCCTCCTGACTTGCCAATTTCTGTTGGAATATAATTTAAGGCAATTGGTTTAGCTTCTTGCAACCATCTGGCTAAATATATTGATTTTCTTCCGCCATAAATAATGACACCAGGCACAGATACAGTAGAAGCAATTCCTAAATTAATTGGTAGAAGAGATTTTGGCATATCTAATATTGGAAGTGAGCGATCGCTAAAATAATCGACGAGATCGCCTGCCCGAAAAGTTGCAAAACGCCAACTTTCTCCCCAAAGATTTTCTGGTAATGCTTGTGGGGGTGGCTTTTCCAGTTTAACAGGGTCATAATTTTCGTCAATAACTCGTTTTCGTAATTCAGCTTTTAGCGCCCCAGTCCGCCGAGTTGCTTCAACTTTAACGCCTAGTTTTTCCGCTGCGATCGATAATAAACTAACAGACTGAGGACGAAAAACTTGAATGCGATCGGGTAAATTCCCTCGATTTACCTGTTGTAATTGAGAAATTAACCAATCAGAATTGGCTTGAGATTGCGGACATTTAGCTTCATGAATTAGATGACCTTGTGAATCGCAAATTAATAATTCCCATATAGGTTTTCCTTTTTCATCTTTGAGATTATGCTTATAAAAATCGGCTTGCCAAATTTTCATATTTACAATTTCCATATTTACTATCTAATTAATTAAAAAATATAGGGCTATTTTATTCTGGTAGATAATAGACAGAGAATAAATTCTCTGTCTTAGATGCTAAAGTCCGTTTAAACGGACTGAATATTGGGGGGACAAGAAATTGTTTCTGGTTCAACTAAAGTCACAATGAAATAACTCTAAACAAATATAGTAATTAAGTAATTTGATAAGAGCGGTTTACTACTAGAATAATATATGAAACTCTATTTCTGACTTCTGACTTGTGTACGGGCGGGTTTTGATAAGTACCTAGAGTTTCTAGATCGAACCGCCCCTACTTCTGATTTTTGACTTGCGACTTCCATGAATGATTGGCTCGAAATTGGCACTATTGTTACGCCCCAAGGGTTGAAAGGCGAGTTAAGAGTTGCTCCCAATTCAGACTTTCCCGAACGATTTGAGGAACCAGGACGGCGTTGGTTGCAAGCGCCATCGGGCGATCGCATGACAGAAGTAGAACTGTTAGGAGGGCGCTACATTCCGGGAAAGAATTTATATGTCATTCAATTGGCGGGAGTCGAAGACAGAAATAGCGCAGAGGAATTGCGAGGCTATAAGTTACTCGTTCGCAGTTGCGATCGCCCCCAACTAGCAGAAGATGAATATCACGTCTCAGATTTAATCGATCTAGAGGTTTATAACCAGCTTACTGGAGAAAAGTTAGGGATCGTCAGCGATATTTTTTGGGCGGGCAATGACTTATTAGAAGTCAAGCTAGAACGGCAGCCCGTTAATGAGAATATCGAAGAAACTTCGGAATTAGAACCAACTGAGAGTAAGAAAAAGCACAAAATCAAGCACCAAAAACCGCGATCGCTAACAGTGCTGATTCCCTTTGTCAAAGAGATCGTGCCCGTAGTAGACCTTGAGAAAGGGCTCATCGAGATTGCGCCCCCACCTGGATTGTTAGAAATTAATAATTTTTAACCTTCACAATCGCCGCCAGCCACCTTGCTGCGAAAAACGATGTATTGGTAGAAGTAACAGATAAACGAGAGGCTGCTGAAACAAACCAGTTCTGGCACTCGATTCTGACGAATAACCTATCTACCATTATTGGTATTTCAGCAGACATTTCTCTAATTTTTAATCCGTTTGCTCCGAAAGCTTCTGATACTCATCGGCTAGGATATCTACTGTAGAGCGAATTTGCTCTTCTGTATGAGTGCAATTGATAAAGAAACGCAGTCGAGCGGCATTTTGAGGAACGGACGGATAGATCATGAAAGGAACGTTAATTCCTCGATGAAAGAGGTTTTGAGACAGTTGGATAGATTTTAATGAATCTCCCACGATAATTGGAATTACTGGAGAGCCTTTGCTCATTCCCGTGTTGAGATTGTGTTTAGTCGCGAGTTCTAAAAACAATTGGGAGCGTTCTTGGAGAAGCTTTACCCGTTCTGGTTCGGCTTTGAGAACTCGTATGGCTGCCAAAGGCGCGGCTGCGTTAGGAGGAGAAATTCCCACGCTAAAGAGAAAGCCTGGTGAGGTATATTTGAGATATTCTACTAAAGCCTTACTTCCGGCAATGTAACCGCCGCAACTAGCGAAAGATTTACTAAGTGTTCCCATCCATAGTTCGACATCGGCGCGATCGACATCATATAGTTCTCCGATGCCGCGACCGGATGCTCCCAGTACCCCAATAGAGTGGGCTTCATCGATCGTCAGCCAGGCTTGGTGGCGCTTCTTGACCTCAATAAACTTGGGTAAGTCTGGGATGTCGCCGTCGGCACTGTAAACGCCTTCGATCGCAATGAGAACTCGTCTATAACGGTGGCGGCGTTCTTGCAGGAGGCGATCGAGGGTTTGCCAGTCATTGTGGGGAAAAGCAATCAAACTCGCACCGGAGAATAAGCTTCCCTGGACGACACTATTGTGACTGAGAGCATCGTGAAGGATCAAATCATTGCGTCCGAACAGATGGCTGATAGTCGTTACGTTAGTCGCATGACCGCCAACATAGACGATGCTGTCTTCTGTGCCGATAAAATCTGCAATTTCTCTTTCTAGTTCGCGGTGAATCGGTCTTTCTCCTGAGAGGAGGCGACTGGCGCATACGGAAGTTCCGTAGCGATCGATCGCTTCCTTGGCAGCTTGAGAGACTTTGGGGTCGCCACACATACCCACGTAGTTATAGTTGGCATAGTCAATGAGTTCTCTTCCCCCAACCCTGGTGGTATTGTTGACAATGCCTTCTTGAGGCGTAAAGAAAGGATTGCCAAGACCGAGGGATTGGATTTCTTCTTGCTGCTGTTGAATTTGACGATACTCTGGATATAGCTCGAAACGATAATACTCTTCTGGAATTTCTGAATGAGTAGAAAAAGTGTCTGCTGTATCGAGTTGTTGATGGTTTCCATCTAATAGCGATGACGGATTGAGCAGTTCTTTTGTGCTAGGCTCTTCTTCCGAATTATCTGAGGACAAATACTGAGATAATTCTTCTACAGTCGGGTATTCCCAAACAATGGTAGGAGAAAGCCGACGACCAAGAAAATTTTCCAGATCTCCTGATAAATTGACGGCATCAACAGAACTTAACCCATAGTCGGTTAAATCTTGTTGGAGGTTTATTTCGTCGGGATCGAGTTCTAGCAATTCTGCTAGCCTAGCCACCAGCCAACTGGCAATTTCTGCTTCTGAGGGAGATGACTGGAAAACATTAGCGGAAGACTCTGCGTTTGTCCAAGCATCAGATTGCTGTTGATTCTCTTTCTCGTTCCAGACTTGGTTCAACAGTGTCATGCTTCACTCCTTAACCACATTAAACGCCCGCATCGCTTTGGTGGCGATGAAAGCACTCGGCAAGTAACTAGCCGCCCAAGTAATAATAATTGGCTTATCATAGCACCTTTAGTCTGAAGTCTTGGTTAGACGCTTTTAACCAAAAGGCAGATTAATACGCATAACTATCTTATTTTCTAAGTAGCGTCAAATAATGATACGTTATTTGTGTTAGCACGCGATCGCTACTCTTTTGTCCTTCATATTAAAGACGCAGGCGCGATTGAAAAGTTTTCTTAACTTTGATGAGTTTTGGCAAGACTGGTTAGCGCTAGCGATCGCTCATCAGGATTACGCGAGTAAGTATCCCAAGGATTGCGCGAGCATCTTGCTCGCGTCTGATTTCAAAAATCTACTCGCGTCTAACTCAAAAAATCTAGTTACATCTAAAGCGACCTCAGAATATTGGTCAATTGGAAGTATGTTACACAGTATTAAAAGTTATAGTGCCAAGCAAATTCCTAAAGTGATGAATCACATTGGCAAAGTTTGGCAAGATGGTAGGTACGATGAAATGATTAGAGATGAAAGAGAGTTTCAGATTAAATGGGAATATATTAGACAGAATCCTTATAATTGCCTTATTCTCCCTGTTAGTCCAAACTCCCCTACATGAGTCGAGATTTATTTGCTTTTGAGGCGATCGCGCAAATTCCCAAACTCTTAACCCTTCAAGATCGTAACCCCCACAGCCCTACCTACGGATGTTTTGACCGCAATTTCTGGCAGTACAAAATCATCGATTTTCCTAGCGGGATGTCGCAGGAGTTCGTCTATCCCCTCGCCCTCGCTTACGACACAGATATTCCCAATAATCCCTTTTACCGCCAACCCGCCATTCGCGACTGGGTAGAAGCAGGCATCCTCTACGCCGCCCGCAGCGCCCATCTAGACGGTTCCTGCGACGATTATTTTCCTTTTGAGAGGGCAGGAGGGGCAGCCGCTTTTTCGCTGCTTGCCTGTATTGAGAGTTATAGATTGCTGGGACTAAATAATCAAACTGCGATCGACTTTTTTGTCAAACGGGCTGACTGGTTAGCACACCATCAAGAAAGCGGACGATTAACCAATCATCAAGCGTTAATTGTTCTTTGTTTGGAATTATTATCAAAATTACTTAAAACCGATAGATGGAACGCCCAAAAAGAACAACGATTAGAGCAAGTTTTATCGTGGCAAAATCCCGAAGGTTGGTTTATCGAATATGAAGGCTGCGATCCGGGTTATCATACTTTAACAATTTCCTGTTTGGCTCGCGTTTACGAATTTAATCCTACCAATAATCGACTAAAAGATGCGCTAGCAAAAGCTGCTATTTTAGCTTCTCATTTCGTCCATCCCGATGGTTCCTATGGCGGAGAATATACCAGCCGCAATACCTATAATTTCTTTCCCCACGGGTTTGAATTAGTCGGAAAATGGTTGCCAGAAGCATTAAACATCAACGATCGCTTTTTAAAAGGACTAGCAAATGGTTTAGCCCCATGTTACGCCGACGATCATATTATTGGTCATCACACTTGGAATTATTTATTAGCTTGGAGAGATTTTGTTCTCCATAGACCTCCTTTTAAACCGCGTTCTGACAATCGTTTTTGGCTACAAGAAGGCGGAATTTTAATCGATCGTCGTCAAGGGACAGAACTCTATTTAGCTCTCAATAAAGGAGGAGCTTTTAAGTTATTTAGAGATGGTAAATTAGTGGCTTCAGATACGCAATTTTCTCTTCAGGTAAAAGAAGGTAAAAAGATTAAAAATGCTGTCGGTCATTTAATGGGCAATTATAAAATTAAAGTTGATGAAGATGAAATTACGATTCAGGGTTCGCTGGGTTGGGCAAAACAAAAACAAATGACCACTCTAAATTTAATCATTCTGCGAGTAGTTATGTATACTTTTGGACGTTTCTTTCCCAATTTAATTCGTAAAACTCTGCAAAAAATATTGATTACCGGGAAAAAGATCGCACCTTTTTCTTTTTCTCGTCAGTTGCGATGGGAAAACGGACAATGGAAAATCATTGATGAATTGCATTCCACATCCTGGGATAATGTTATTTCAGCAGGAATTGGCTGCGATCAAACTTCAATTTATGTTGTTATGAGTCGTACTTTTCAGATAGGACAATTGCAGCCTTGGGTAGATTTAACCGAGCAAGTTAAGCAGCTTAAAGCTGGTCAAAGTTTAAATTTAGAGCGAAAGTTATGATTTTTTCTTTTGCGCAGAATAAAAAAATAAAAGAACGAGCAATGTTTAAGATTTTTCTAGAAACAGAGAGATTAATTCTGCGTGAATTTACTGAAGGTGATGCAGACAATTTATTTGCTTTAGATAGCAACCCAGAAATAATCCGTTGGGGCAATGGAGGGAATACTATTAATTACGAAATTATTAAAAATCAATCTTTGCCCAAAATGATGAAATACTACGAAAAGTACGATTGCTATGGAATTTGGGCTGCAATTGAAAGAGCCAGTAATAACTTTATCGGTTGGTTTCACTTCTACCCAGCAACAGAAAATAAATTTGCAGTGGAATTAGGAATAGTAGCAGATGATGAAATTGCCCTCGGTTATCGATTATATCCCGATAAATGGGGAAAAGGTTATGCAATTGAAGGGTCACAAAAATTAGTGTCTAAAGGGTTTAAAGAATGGGGCGTACAAAAGGTAGCTAGTTGGACATTGGCAGATAATCAACGGTCAATTCGAGTTATGGAAAAAGTTGGTTTAAAGTTTGAAAAAGAATTTTTATTTACAGACACTCAACTACCAAATCTAACAAAAACTGAAAGAAAGGCTGTCAAATATATCTTAAACAAAGAAAATTATTTGAATTGAGATTCAGTTATCGGCTGATATAATCTTCCCAGCTAGCGATCGCCCAAGTCTGTGTCGGATTAAGATTTTTAATTTTGACGTAGTTAACTTATCATCGCCTTCTGAGTAATCTAATTGTAGCCTTGGAGTTTTCTCAATTTATTAAGCCATAATTATTCAATATGAAACGATTGATTTCCATAGCTATCAGCGTTGCAATTCTCTTAATTATCTATTCAAAAATTGATTTCCAAGGTTTAATTCAGGTTTTTAGAGATTGCGATCGCGTTTGGATGACAGTTAGTCTCGGTATGGTTATTCCTATCACTATGGTTACTTCATGGCGACTGCAACAACTGATGCCGCAGGAAACTAGCTTGGGATTTATCGAAGCCAACCGATTGATTTTAGGGGCAAGCGTTCTTAATATGGTGCTTCCCTCCAAAATGGGAGATATTGTCAAAGCTTATTTTATGAGAGATAGAGGGCATTTAAGCGGTTCTTTGTCGCTGTCTTTAGTAGTGTTTGAAAAAGCTTGCGATATGCTGTCTCTGCTTTTATGGTGCGTCTTTGGCTTATTTGTTTATCCAGAAAAAGACGGTCTATTTTGGACGATGACGCTAGCAGTAACTGTGGGGTTAATCTTTGGATTATTGTTACTTGGTTCGCGTCAATTTGCTCAAATATTTTTTGTTAGTGCCATCAAAATAGCACCGAAAAAATTAAGACAAAAGCTCCAAAACTTACAGATTTCCTGGCAGGAAATGCATGATTATTTTTGGGGCGATAAAAAACAATTATTAATCGTTTCAGCTACTTCCATTTTTACCTGGTTTTTGCACCTATTACAAATTTGGTTATTTATCCTCGCACTCAAAGCTTGGACACCATTTATAATTAACATAGCTCTCTCGCCCCTGGCAATTTTAGCCGGATTATTACCCCTGACTTTCGCGGGAGTAGGAACGCGCGACGCTGCATTAATTTTCTTTTACCAATCTTATTTTGATGCCCAGACGGGAGCGGCACTGGGTTTATTGTGTACTTCTCGCTATTTCCTGCCAGCAATTATCGGCTTGCCTTTCTTGGGGCAAATGATGGGAGCAGCGAGAAAATTGAAGCAATAGTATAGAGGGGAGCGTGAGAGAGGGGGGGATGAGGGAGTGGGGAGACAATTAACAACTAACAACTAACCACTAACTAATCCCCTTCTCACCAATGACAAAGGACTTTTGACCAATGACAACTCGGTTAAGCGATCGCATCACTCAAGTATTTATTATTGCTTATAAAGAGTCAACGGAGCTTCTCGAGCAAGCCTTAAAGCAAGAAGGCTTACAATGCGAAGTTCTCAGACAAGAACAAAAGGAAGAATATAATAATTATTCACCGAGTTATCGTTGTCTCCTCAACCACAAGCGAGCATGGGAAAGCGCCGTACAACAAGACAAACTTACTTTAATTGTCGAGGCAGATTTCGTGCCCGTGCTGGGATTGGGAAAACTTCCTCTCCCCTTCAACCCTGACGATAACACTGTAGGAGTGGCTTGGTTGTACGCTTGCGCTCCTCAAGTTTATAGCGTCTCCCAAGAAGGTTACGCTCAAGGATATTCGACTTCGATGGTTGCTTACATTGTCACTCCTCAAGGTGCTCGCTGTCTCATAGAGCTAGCCAAAGAAATCAAAGAAAAAATCGGAGCTACTAATTACTCTAGCTGGGATTCTGGTGTCGATTCTTTCCTACGCGCTAGAAAACTCAAAAACTACATTCCCTTCCGAAATTATGGAGAACACGGGGGAATGCCTAATATCGAGCATTATAAAAATGGATTAAGCCTGACTCATAGAGCTGATGTTCTTTATGGAAAACTGGCTTTTACACCTTTGTATGTCACTGGTAAGAGTGAAGGTAAACTTACTTTTCTCCAGACAAGACTACAAGCTCGTTTAAAAGGGATTGCTCGTCTAGCAACGGGAAGATTTTTGCGCCTGCCAGTCCTCAAAGGTTCCAGCGTACCGCTTAGACTTCTAAGGTTTGCCGTTGGCAGACAATTATCGATGAAGCTATAAAAGATAGCTTGCGAGTTACATCGAACTGGGGCAAATATTCTAAACTAGACACAGATAGCTCGCTAAGCTTGAGCTACTTTGTCAGAAAACCCGATCGCACTCTTCAACTCAAATGGCAATTTTTCGTCAGTACATCGCTCCCTTTCTCATCGTTCTAGTATTTTTAGTCGCATTAGTGGCAACTAGCGCCCGTATTTTCCTGCCTTCGGATATGGCAGCCCCCGCACCGATTGAAACAGCGACCAGTGACCAGTGATTCGATTTTGGATGAAAGGATTTTAAATTTTGGATTGGAGATTGGTTAGTTGTCATTGGCTAGTTCTCCCAGTCCCCGTCCCCTTATCTTTAACAAAATGGCTCATAGCTTGCCAGATGGCTATCAGTTTCGCATTGGCTCTAGCCTGGATAAAGCTCGACTGAGCAAGTTCATGACGCTAACTTACCGGGAACTTTTTCCCGATCGCGAAGACTTTTCTCATCTAGTGCAAACAGTTGAGAATTACTTGTCCTCAGATACGCCTTTGTGGTGGGTTGAATGGACGCGCGAAGCATCTGAGTCAGTCACAGTCGCTTGTTTGTGGATGGGAAATGCTATAGATTTAGTTAGCGGCGATCGCTACGCCTACATTTTTTTGCTTTATGTTGCGCCAGAACATCGCCGTCGCGGGATTGCTAGAGCTTTGATGCATCGGGCTGAAACTTGGGCGGCTGCAAGGGGCGATCGCCAAATCGGTCTTCAAGTCTTCTCCCACAACCAAGTTGCCCTCGACTTTTATCGCCGTCTGGGTTACGAAATTCAATCTTTTTCTGTGGGCAAACCGCTTTAAAAGTTAGAGAGATTCATCTTTCCTCGCCTTATCTGTTCCCTGCCTTCTTCATAATTGGGATTCGATGCGATAATCGATCTTAGTATGTATAACGAAGATGACCTCAGCGTAATTGAATCGGAAGAACAGCTAATCAGTTCGCCAGATCCTCTTGAATCGGAAGAGTTGGAATCCCAAACTCCACCTCCCGATCCAGAAGCGATGCTGAGACTGTTGACCAGTTCGGAAACGCCACAACGAATGCTGGCGGCAAGAGCGTTTTGCGAGCTTCGCGACGAACGCGCTATTCCTCACCTCATCCGATTGCTAACCGATGTTTGCCCCTTGGTGCGGGTAAGTGCTGCCTATGCTTTGGGGCGCAATACCAGTCCCGATGCTGTCGAACCTCTGATTGCTGCTCTCAATAACGATTGGAATGGCTACGTTCGCAAAGGAGTTGTTTGGGCATTAGGGAACTGTCGCGATCGCCGTTCGCTTCGCCCGCTGATTCACGCTCTCAAAACGGATATTTCTGCGGTGCGTCTCTGGGCAGCCAGTAGCTTAGCTCAAGTCGCTAAACTAGAATATGAAGACATTATCGCTGCCATTCCTCCTGCGATCGAAGCTTTAAGGCGAGATCCAGTCGCCGCTATCAGAAGTAACTGTGCTTGGTCGATCGGGCAATTGTGTCGCGAACTACCTTTGAATGTTATTTATGCAACGGCGATCGACGCTCTCCTAGAAGCCTTAGTTGAAGATGAAGATTTGGGCGTAAAAGAAGATGCTAAGGCAGCCTTATTAAAGGTAGGCGATCCTCGCGGTCTTCAAATGATTGAAGATTTAGAACTAGAAGGGCTAATTTAATCGGTGACCAGTAACCAGTTACCAGCGATCGGTTCAAAGACTCGTCCCTTAATTCTCGGTATTAGTGGGGCTTCGGGATTAATTTATGCAGTTCGAGCCATCAAGTTTCTTTTGGAAGCCGATTATGCGATCGATGTCGTCGCCTCAAAAGCGACTTATATGGTTTGGCAAGCGGAAAACAATATCCGCATGCCGCCAGAACCAGATCTACAGGAGCAATTTTGGCGAGAGCAAGCAGGAGTTCCTTCTAGGGGCAAGCTTCGCTGTCATCGTTGGGGAGATGTAGGTGCGACCCTTGCTAGCGGTTCTTTTCGCACGCTGGGGATGCTCGTCATCCCTTGTAGCATGAGTACGGTGGCAAAACTGGCGGCAGGTTTGAGTTCCGATCTTTTGGAAAGGGCGGCTGACGTTCAACTTAAAGAAAATCGCCCTCTGGTAATCGTTCCCCGCGAAACCCCTTTTAGTTTGATTCATTTGCGCAATCTCACCACCTTGGCAGAGGCAGGCGCTAGAATAGTTCCGGCAATCCCTGCCTGGTATCACAACCCACAAACGATTGAAGATTTGGTCGATTTTGTGGTAGCTCGCGCCTTAGATCAACTAGATATTGACTGCATTCCCATCAATCGCTGGCAAGGACATTAATCTAAGGGCGGAGGGAGGAGCAAGGGACAAGGAGACAAGGGAGTGTGGGGAGACAACTAACCACTAACTACTAACAACTATCCATTAACCACTAACTGATTATGCGGTTACTAATTTTATTGCTGGTGCTGGGTGTTGGAATTGTCTTTTTCTTGCAAAATCAGCAGGCGGTTACGTTAGTCTTTTTTGGCAATCTCGCTAGGGTGACGCTGCCGATCGCGGGTTGGGTTTTATTATTTATCGCTGCGGGGGCTTTGACTAGCCTTTTCTGGCGGCTGTTGTCTTCTTTAGGAAAACCATCCGTTCCCCGAAATTTTGAGGCAACCCGATCGCGATCGTATTCTCCGCCGCCGCCTTCCCCTCAGTCTCCCCAGATGTCTTCGGACTATCGTCTGCCACAAGATGATTCGCGATCGCCCGCACAGACTCCCCCATCTTCTTACAGATCGGATTGGGAGAAGGATTACCAAGAGGAGTGGGATGATTGGAATGTTCAAAAGCCTGCTCGCGAACCCATTATACGAGAACCCGTCCGCGATTTCGTTCGCGAAGTTCCCCGCGAACCCGCACGAACAGAGGAACGCGCAGTCGAAGATAGCGCTCGCCAGCTAGAAGAAGACAAATCTACTGTTTTTGAGGCAGAACAGCAACCCAAATCAGCAACCCGCACGGGTTCCGTTTATTCCTACGTCTATCGAGAACCCAAAGATAGGCAAGACAAGGAGGAAAGCAAACAAGATAAACAAGATAAAGAGGAAGACAAAAGCGATCGCGTGTACGATGCTAACTACCGAGTGATTCTCCCTCCTTATCAGAACGCCCAGGAGCAACAGACGAGAGAAGACGAGGATGAAGAAGACTGGATTTAATTAAAAGTTTTGTTATTTTTTATTTAAAAAGATTGAGATCGCAAATAAAAATTCTAAATCGTGCCTTTTCTACTGACCGAATTCAGTTCTTGCCTGCTCTACAATTTCAACCGTAACCTTATCTAAATTCGCAGCGCGAGCTAGTTCTTCTATCCTTTGACGAGCTTGAGTTCTAACAAAAAAGGGGATGTTTTTTAGCTTTGCCTTAGCTTCAGTCGTCCAAGGCAGAGTATCGCTAACATCATATTCGCTCATAACTTTCCTTCACTAGTTATCTTATTTAATTTTATCGATTTTTAATTAGTATAATCTTTTTCTGTCGTTTTTTGTACGGGCGGTTAGGAGCAGGGTTATTTCATTCTGATTGCAGTTAACCAAGAAATGAATTTCTTGGCTCAAAATTTAAGTCCGTCTTATAGGACTTAAGGGATTAGACAGAGAATTGATTCTCTAGCTTTCGAGAATGAAATAGCCCTGGATTAGGAGCAGGTTTATCTTGTTTTGTGATATTTTGTTTCTATTTTTTATTAAACCTGCCCCTACGATACCCAATCGGATGAATTTACTATTATTACTGAATATTTCTAATAACTTCAATAGTTTGTTCCCACAAAAAATGATTAGAAGTTGCTAAAACTTCAGTCGATTCATGGTTTAGTTTGTTGCCCGACCAATCTGTGATAACTCCTCCCACGCCTTCAATAATAGGAATGAGAGCGCAAAAATCATAATAGTTCATGTCGGATTCTAGAACGACTATAGGCATCGAAGACCAGCCCGAAGCTAGTGCCGCATAATTATAACAATCGCCGCCAAAAGCAGTGCGCTGGCAGACTTTTTGCAGGCTTTTTGCTATTGCTTTTTGCCTATCTGTAATAAACATAAAAGGAGTGGTAGAAATCAAACAAGCTTCTGTTAGTTTGCTATCTCTATCTCGTGCATAGGTATTGACAAGCGATCGCTGATTAAATAGAGTCGATTTTCCTTTTATGCCAATCCATCTTTCTTGCATAATTGGCTGATTAATAACACCAATTAATGGCTCATTAGTTTCTAAGTTAACTAACCCGATTAACGTCCCAAAACTTGGAATTCCTCTAACAAAAGATGCCGTTCCATCAATAGGATCTAGTACCCAATATCGCCCATTTTGAGAGGGAATATTTTCTCCCTCTTCTCGAATAATGCCATCATTTGGGGCTTCTTTTAAAATGATTTCTACCATTGCATTTTCTGCTTCTTTATCAGCAATCGTGACAATAGAAGAAATTGCTCCTGCTTTAGTTTCTGCTTCGATGCGAGGCTGTCTGAAGTATTGTTTAATGATTTCTCCAGATATATCGGCTAATTTTTCTGCTAGCTCGATTAGTTGAGTTAAGTCATCCATTATTTATTTTTGTGCTTTTATTTGCGCGATCGCTGTCAATAAACGATCTATCTCTTCATCGGTTCCGATAGAAATTCGCACGTAGTTTAAAATGCGAGGATGCTTAAAATACCGAACTAAAATTTTGCGTTCTTTTAATTGAGCATAAAGTTCTGCGGCACTCATCCATTGAGGCGAAGCTAGGACAAAGTTAGAGTCAGAATCAAACACAAAAAATTCTAGATCTCTTAAAGCTGCGATCGCGCGGCTTCTCGTTCGACGAACTTTTTGCCAGATAGTTTGAAAATAAGAATGAGATTCAAGAGCAGCCGTTGCTAAAGTTTGCGATAGGCGATCCAAATTATAAGAATCTCGAACTTTGTTCATCTGTTCGATTAAACTTTGGGAAGCCATGCCAAATCCTACTCGCATTCCTGCCAAACTATAACTTTTTGACATGGTACGGCTAATAATTACGTTGTCATATTTTTGGAGAAAATCGAGATGATTTTCATCTGAAAAATCAACATAAGCCTCATCAATTACGACAATTGCTGTCGATTGAGCGCAGGTTTTTTCAAGATAGTCGCGGTTGAGATGTTTTCCGACGGGTGGATTGGGAGAAGCTAGAAAAATTAGCTTTGCTTCGGGGCAAATAATCGGTTCGCTTAACGCAAAGTTTTCATCGGTAGGAATTTCTATAATCGATGCGCCGTGGATTCTTGCTAGCGTGTCATATAAGGAATAGGTTAGATCTAAAAATGCGATCGCTTCCCCAGGATTGACAAAGGTGCGGATGGCGATACTTAAAATGTCATCCGAACCATTCCCGGCGATAATATTATCCGCAGATACTCCAAAAACAGCCCCTGCCGCTTTTCTAAGCTTTGTCGAAACTGGATCGGGATATAATCTTAGCTTGGGTAATTCCGCCTGTAGCGCATCAAATATCTCTGGCGGCGGAGGATAAGGATTTTCATTCGTATTGAGTTTAATGAAATCATTGGTTTGGGGTTGTTCCCCTGGTACGTAACCTGGTGTTTGGAGTACGCATTCTCGAATCGGTAACATTCTATTTTTTTATCGCTGCGATCCTGAGTATATCTTCAAACAGAACCGACTGGAATCTAAGAGGACACCCCAAAAGTCCATTTTGTCATTCCCAGTCCAGTAAAACGTAACGAAGAATCTCTGTTTGGAATTGGCATGCTAATATTATTTCTAAAGAAGAACGCTACAGATGCTCATTAAAAAAGCTTTACACCGAGAACTGCTGACTAATTGCGAACTAATAATTGCGAATTACTAATTGAGATAAGATGTTTCGCTTCGCTACTGCTACGCTCAACATGACAAAGTGCTTTTCAGACTCCGCCGCTTACTTGGCGGAGTACCTTGCACATTCTTTACTTTTGGGACAACCTGTAATCCCCTTGTAGATTTTCGATCTCCCTTGACAGGGCAAGCTATTTCATTCTAGTAGCCGTTAAACTGGTTTTCCTTGAGGAAATTAATAAGAGGGCGATCTCAGCAGTTTAATAATACACCCCCATTTTTTTTAAATTCTCTGTAAAAAGTAGCTGTAAAAAGGGATTTTTTAGTGATGCAATCGCCCTCAATGCTGACTACAATCGATCGACCTCACTTGCTCTCCTATACCACCCACGATTGAATCAGCTTAAAAAGCCCCGATTCTTCTTCACTGTCCCATGCTTGAGGCGGATCGGAAGCCACTTCGCACATAACTATCAGCTTTCCAGTTTTCTCTTGAAAAACCGTTTCAAACTTATCAAATTTGCCCGATAACTCTTCTTTTTCCAATTCCTCTTGTAGGTCTACTGTAATCGTGGCGCGACTGCCAGATTTATCCCGATCTATTGAAACTAAATCTTTTAATTCAATAGCTTTAGTCAACATATATTTTCCCCTCCCTTTAATAATTTCCCTTTTACTAAAATTTTACCTATTGAACCTTTCTTTTTGTTCTTTTTTTTACAAGATTTGATATAAAAAATGATCGAAAAGCAAGAAAAAATATTTTTTATATTCAGCTAAAAAATCTTATATTTCTTGCTATTTGTCGATATTTTTGGATTTTAGTAGCCATTTATTTACATTATGGAAAAGAGCGATAGGCTACTGCCTCTAAAACAACAATCGCGTTAAAATAAAACACAAAACCCGCCTGAGCGGGCTTTGTTTTAGTAACGGGGTTAACCGATCGCTTATCGCTTGGCTAGTTTCTTTGCTGCCATCTTCCGCAAGCGAATCGACTTCGGCGTGATTTCTACTAACTCATCGGGTCCGATATATTCTAAAGCCCTTTCTAAACTCATTTCTACAGGCGTTTGCAACTGGACTAATTCGTCTCCCGTCGCCGAACGGTGGTTAGTTAGCTGCTTGGTTTTGCAGACATTCAACTCCAAGTCTTGCGGGCGATTGTGTTCTCCAACGATCATGCCTTTATAGACTTTTGTGCCGGGAGTAATAAAGAATACTCCTCGATCTTCCGCATTTTTCAGGGCGTAGAAAGTGGCAACTCCCTCTTCAAAGGCAATCATAACTCCGTTGTAGCGGGTTTCTACTTCGCCAGAGAGAGGACGATATTCGAGGAAACTATGGTTCATAATGCCTTCCCCGCGCGTTAGGCGGATGAATTCGCCTCGGAAACCGATCAATCCTCGCGCTGGAATGACAAACTCTAGTTGAGTGCGTCCGTTGCCACCAGCTTGCATATCTTGCATTTCTCCCTTGCGCTGTCCGAGGCGTTCGATGCAAGAACCAACTGCTTCGTCGGGAACGTCTAGAACGAGATATTCAAAAGGTTCGCAGGGCTGACCGTTGATTTCGCGGTAGATGACTTGAGGCTGGGAGACTTGGAATTCATATCCTTCCCGACGCATGGTTTCAATGAGGATGCCTAGATGGAGTTCGCCCCGTCCAGAAACCATAAATTTGTCAGCAGAGTCCGTTTCTTCTACTCGTAGGGCAACGTTGGTTTCCAGTTCTCGGAAAAGGCGATCGCGCAGTTGTCGAGAAGTAACAAAGTTCCCCTCTTGTCCGGCGAAGGGAGAATCGTTGACCGAGAAGGTCATCTGTAAGGTAGGTTCGTCTACCTTAATCAAGGGCAATGCCTGCGGATCTTCGGGAGAAGTAATTGTCTCGCCAATATTGGCATCGGCAAACCCAGCTACTGCGACGATATTACCCGCACTGGCTTCTGTCAACTCGACGCGTTTTAGACCTTCAAATCCCAGCAATTTTGTGATTTTGGCTTTGATAATCTCGCCCGTATCTTTGATCAGTGCCGCTTGCTGTCCTGCTTTGAGTACCCCGTTGTGAATTCTGCCAATGACGATTCGCCCTAAATATTCAGAATAGTCCAGGGTGGTCACTTGCAATTGTAAGGGTTTGTTGGGATCGCCGGCTGGTGGGGCTACGTGGTGCAGGATGGCTTCAAAGAGGGGCTGCATATCTTTCCCTTCGTCTTCTAGGTTCTCTTTGGCGAAACCCGCTAAACCAGAAGCATACAGAGTCGTAAAGTCGCATTGATCGTCATCTGCCCCTAATTCTACGAATAAATCGAAGACTTTATCAACTGCCCGGTCGGGTTCGGCTTGAGGGCGATCGATTTTGTTAACGACGACGATAGGACGCAAACCTTTTTCTAGGGCTTTTTTGAGTACGAACCGAGTTTGGGGCATGGGACCTTCATTGGCATCGACAATTAGAATGCAGCCATCCACCATTCCCAAAACCCGTTCGACTTCGCCGCCAAAATCGGCGTGTCCGGGAGTGTCAACGATATTGATTAAAGTATCCTTGTAGCGAACGGCAGTGTTTTTTGCCAGAATTGTGATGCCCCGTTCCCGTTCGAGGTCGTTGGAGTCCATGACGCAAGTAGGCACGTCTTCCCCTTCGCGGAAAATTCCGGACTGTTTGAGAAGGGCATCGACAAGGGTAGTTTTGCCGTGATCGACGTGGGCAATGATAGCGACGTTGCGAATGGGAAGAGACATAGGAACTATGGGTTAAAAGTTATGTATTGAGAAGTATAGATTTCTTAATAATTCTATCTAAAAAATAGCCTGTTATTGTAAAGCCTTCT
The DNA here is from genome assembly GCF_001904635.1 of Hydrococcus rivularis NIES-593. GTDB lineage: Bacteria > Cyanobacteriota > Cyanobacteriia > Cyanobacteriales > Microcystaceae > Hydrococcus > Hydrococcus rivularis. The sequence goes on along the minus strand of NZ_MRCB01000001.1, from coordinate 248,671 downwards.
TGAGTGACAGCCAAAATTTACTACAAATGTAGTACTTTGAAGGTTTCGTTACAAAGATTAATTAATAGGGCAGACAACAAGCGATACAATGCTAAATCCCTAGAGATTGTCTTTTGTTAGGCTTGGCGTACTTGGATACATTCTCATGACTCAGATAACGCTTAATCTCGTCCAAGGTTCGGTCTCGTTTAGTTTTACCCCTGAAGCAGCTAGAAAATTGAAGCAGGAGATCGATCGCTTAATGCAAAGTCTCAAAGCGATCGCGGTTAATACTTCTAGTGGCGGTAGGCCGACTCCCCAAAAGTCTATGGAATACCGCTACACTGGCGATGTTTTTTTAGAAGTTTTCTGCAATCCCAATATTTACCCCAGTCCCTTTGCTGCTAAAGTGCTTCTAACCGTTCGCGACGATCGCGTGCGACTGATGACGGAAGCAGAACTAACTCGCCTCATTGAAGATGTGGAGAGGTATTTAGACAATTTAGGGCAAACTTGATGCCTGCCCTCATAAAACAAATCGTTTGGGGATTAAATTTTTTTGATCCCGTTTCTTTTTTAGAAACAAAATCTGGTTTTTCTAGTCAAAACTCTTAATCGTTTTCCCAGCTCTGATGGCTTAAAAGATCGCCGATGCGATCGCGCAGCAAATAGTCGCATTGTTCCAACTCGCACTCCACGCATACCCACTCGCGAGCGGGAATATATTGGCAGAGGGTATAGATAGGCTGTTTGCGGCTAATAATTCCTTTTTCTACCAGTTGACGAGCCTCTTCTCTAATGACTTCAATGGTATAACGAGTGGGTTGAGAGGTAGATAACGTACCAGTACTCATAGGAAGCCTGACTTTTTCGTTAAGTAGGGGCTAAAGTTAATAATAATCGAATCGGACTATCAAACAATCATTTTTCTGCTGTATCCTTAGTTACAATTTTCGGAGATTTTTAAACAAAAGTTACAGGATTGATTTTTTTCTTTACAAACACGTAAGAGAAAATATATGCTCTAGTCAGTTAGACTAGGGCTATCTATGGTCTATTCAAGACTAATAACGGTAGTTTTTCTAAAGTGTTCGACAAAGATCGGCAGAGCTTGAACTTTAAGGGTTAGTCGTTTTCCCAGACTTCGCAAGCAATTAAATCTCCAATGCGATCGCGCAATAAAAAATTGCACCTGTCTAGCTCGCATTCAACACCTACCCACTCGCGAGCGGGAATGTACTGGCAAAGCGTGTAAATCGGCTGCTGACGGCTAAGGACTCCCTTCTCTACCAGATGACGAGCTTCATCTTTAAGCGTCTGGAGCGAATAATGATTTGAGGCAGGCGATGGTAGGGTGTTAATACTCATAGGAGGTTTCATATAAAAGAACAAGGCATATGACTAATTACCTACGTCCAATATAATCCAATTCGCGTGAGCAAGAAAATGAATTTCTGCTGTATATTAAACTACATTTTGTTATCAATTTCTCGATTGATATAGACTGCTCCCTTACCTGTCAAGAAAAACAGCAGTCAGCAAAGGGATTTCAAAAAGTCATCAAATATTGACAAAACGCGATCGCTTTTGATTGAAAGTCAGAGATCTGAGCTTATTTTGGTTTTATCGAACACCGAGGATGATAGCCGCCATTAGTGCAAATAAAATTAATTTGACTATCGCTTAAATTTTTCACGTCTGTAAAATCGACTCCCTCGATATTCGCTTTTGATTCGACGGAAGAGGAAGCGTTCAGAAATGGTTCGGAACTGGTGGAGGGATGAGTGACAAACAAAACGCCTTGAAAATTAGCTCTGGCTAAATTAGCGCCTCGCAAATCGGCATTGCCGAGATTGGCGTTAGCGAGGTTAGCATTTTGCAATTGAGCCTTCTGTAAATTGGCTCCTGCCAACTGAGTCGAACTCAAATCTGCGCTTTCGAGATTGGCTTGGCTAAAATTGACCTCAGACAAATCCGAACCACTCCAGTCAGATTGAAACAGATTAGCCGAAGCAAAATTTGCCCCTAGCGCCCGAACCCGACCTAATTTGGCTCGTCGAAGATTGGCGCGAACGAAGGTCGATTCCGCCAAATCTGCCCCCGTTAAACTGGCGCCTTCTAAATCCGCCTCAGTTAGATTGGTTTCTAGCAGTTGTGCGCTGCTGAGATTGGTTTCTAGCAGTTGAGCGCGAGATAAATTGGTGCGGTTGAGCGTCGCTAGCATTAAATTCGCGCCTTGGAGAGGAACATCGCTTAAAAAGGCTTCTGCCAAATTGGCTTCTCTAAGGTCGGCACCGCTGAGATCGGCGATCGCATCGTCGAACGTACTCAAAAGCCTATCTTCTCCAGCACTGGCGAAGATAGTGCCCCGAAAGCTGGCTTGACTTAAAAGTGCGCTGCGCAAATTCGCCCCCGATAAGTCGGCTCGATCTAAAATTAAAGCAAAATCGCTAGATTCCGTTACCATCCCGCCGAGATCGATGCGCTGGAGATCGGCGCTGCTAAGCCGACCGCTAGAGAGAACGAGCAAGCGAGCGATCGCTCCTTTCGTCGCTCTCAGGCGCAAGGCAACCAACCGTCGTTCTTGTGGGGCATTCTCAAGAGAAAGCGATTGAAGCTGGTTGGATAGAGATTGATTTAACTGCCGCAGGGCGGGTAGTGCCTTCAAGCCCACACTTTCCATGGCTCGTCCAATCGCATCCATTAAAGCCGGATTGGTTTCCTGTCCCAATAAATCGACCAGTAAGGAAAGGGCGCGAGGATCGTCGAGTCTTGCCATTGCCAGAATAACCGACTTGCGTTCCTCCAAGGGATCGGTCGCAGTGGAACTCAAGCGATCGACCAGCGTCAGAAACGCTTCATTCTTGTCCGCTTCAGACTGTCGCCGATCTGCCTTGTCTTGAATGTAAACTTGCGTGACGACAAAGGTCGCCAACACGAAACTCATCCCTGCCAAGGTAAAAATTAACAAAGTCGTCCCTGGATGTTGGCGCATCCACAACCAAAATCCCTTTTGACGTTCCTCGCTCTCTGGCGGCAGGACGACGGCATTGAGGACATCTGGAGGCAGACGGCGATGGCTGTTGTCTGCGATCGCTTTGGGGTTATAAGGCTTGACTTCTACCGTTACAGACCGATTGGGCGGTCGAACGCGCTGGCGGCGGGAGGAAGCTTGGATATCGACGACAACGGTTTTGGCAACTCGGTCGTGCAGGGGACGACGGCGAGAAGAGCGCAAAAGGATTCCGCCTTCGATCGCGATCGCGACTCCTGCCAACCCCGCCAGCAGTCCCAAATTGGGAAATGCCCCAGAGTATCGCCAGAGCAAGTAAGCGGTTCCCAAGGGCAATCCCCATTTACCTGCTCCTTCGCGCACGACTGCCCGCAATAAACCGGGTGGTTTACCAGAATCGGCGATCGCTCGCACGCCAAACCAGCGCTTGGGTAAAGTTTGACCGGTTTTGCCCAAAATATAGAGCTGCCAGCTCGTCAGGACGACGGGGCTAGTTAAGGCGACCCACCACAACAAATTGGTTAAAGGAGCAACTTCGGGTTGACTCTGACGGCGAGGCAATCCCAAAGTCTGCGCGATCGCTTTCTCTGCGTTGGCTAGCACGGGGTTGAGCGGCACGCGATCGGCACTCGAATGAGATTCGATGTAAACGCCGAGGCTATAGGGGATAACCGCGCTAGCAGCCACTAGATAAACTTCTAGCGTCCATGCTGCCAAGCGTCTTGGAAGCAGGGGAATGGCTTGTAGTAACAACAGATAAATTGGTTTTCCTTTAGCTCGATCTTTACCTCTTTTGATGGGTGGGCTAGCCATAAATTCAGTTATCAGTGATTCGATTTTGAATTTTGGACGTTGGATTTTGGATTGGTCAAAAGTCTTTTGTCATTTGTCATTCGTTATTGCTTAGTAGTCGGTCTTGTTCTCCTTCTCCCTTGTCCCCAACTCTCCCAACTCTCCCAACTCCCCCCACACTCCCCATACTTCCCATCTCTCCAATCACTGGTTGGGAGAACGGGAAGTCGTCAAGAACCTGTAAACCAGATAGAGAATGACGGCAAAGACAGCGGTACTCAATAGAGAGGTGACTATCTGAAAAATAGTACTCACAATGGAAAACGCGATCGTCAGCGCGACAAGGGTTACGATTAATCTCCCAGCAGGCGGTAGACCGTCGAACCATACTTTGATCCGGTTAAAGGCGTTTTCTATCTCCCCAGAAGCGTTCGTTGAATTGACAGAGGACGGGGAAGAATCGGGATCGACTTCAACTTCTACATCTTGAAATTTGCGCTCCCAATCGGAGTTATTTTGAGAACTCATAAGCATTTTTGGATAGAGGTTTCTAAATCCACTCTAGATCGACCGTCCTCTCGTTGAATCAATATTGCTAAAAACTGTTATCTAATCGTCGATCGCGGCAAGCAGTCAGCGAGAAAAACAAGTTTCGCCAAGCTAGACGCGCGATCGTCGATAGCTAGAGACGATGGAGCCAGGAGGATTTGTTCCTGCCATAGCGGGATCGGGCGGAACGAACCGAGCAATCTCTAGCCTAAATAGATATCGGATGATAAATTGAGAAGCAATAAATTGGGGATAAAATTAAGACTCAGCTTTTTCCTCTGAAAAAATATTGGGATTCGCTCTTAGCGAGCTGCCTTATTTATGCGAACTTTTCTTTTCATTTGGATAGGACAAGTTGTCTCTTTATTAGGTTCCAAACTAACCGAATTTGCTCTCGGCGTCTGGGTGTATCAGCAAACGGAGTCATTAACCCAGTTTGCTTTTGTGGTTTTGTGCATGTACCTTCCCAATCTGCTCGTCTCTCCCTTTGCCGGAGCGATAATAGACCGCTGGGATCGCCGTTGGGCAATGATTTTGAGCGATTTGGCGGCAGGAATTAGCACCTTGACGGTCATGGGGCTGTTATGGACGAATAGCTTGCAAGTTTGGCATATCTATCTAGTCGTGATGGTTGTCTCTTTTGCCGATGCCTTTCAGATCCCCGCTTATACGGCTGCAATCGGACAACTCGTTCCCAACGAACACCTCAGCCGCGCTAATGGTATGGTACAAATTTCCAAAGCGATCGCCAAGATTGCTGCCCCGTTCGTTGCAGGTTTCTTAATCGAACTCGTCGCCCTCAAGGGCGTTCTCCTGATTGATTTCTGTACCTTTACCGTTGCCGCCTTCACCTTGCTATTAGTTCGCTTCCCCACTCTCAAAACTGCTTCTACCTATCCAATCGAGTCACAACGACTATGGCAAGAGATCGTTTCTGGCTGGCACTACATCCTCGCTAAACCTAGCTTACTCGGCTTAACGAGCTACGTGGCGATGATTTATTTCACCATGGGAATGCTTGAGGTTTTATTCTGGCCCTTTATTTTAGATTTCTCCTCTAGTGCCGATCTCGGTCGCGTTCTCTCGATTGGCGGTTGCGGGATGCTTCTCGGCGGTTTGACCATCAGCATTTGGGGAGGACCTCAACGACGAATTTACGGCATTTTTGCTTTCGTTCCCGTACAGGGAATGGCTTTGCTATTGGGAAGCTTGGATGCTTCTCTCTATCTTGCTGCTCTGGGCATTTTTGCTTATTTATTCGCTCAACCGATTATTATCAGTTGCAATCGCGCTATTTGGCAGAGCAAAATCCCTCTCGGCTTACAAGGTCGGATCTTTGCCTTACAGCAAGCTCTAGAGCGATCGCTCTCCATCCTAGCCTATGTCATTGCTGGTCCTTTAGTAGAGCGCGTCATCAGTCCGTTTGTGGCTTCCGATGGTTTCTTAACCACTGGTATTGGTAGACTCATCGGTACGGGAATGGGACAAGAAATTAGACTTCTGTTATTCGCGATGGGAAGCATCCTGATTTTTGTCACGCTGGTTGTCTGTCAACTGCCTCAACTGAGGCGCATAGAAGCCGAGTTACCCGATGAAGGAGATGCGGCTCTTGCAATGGTTAAAGCGCGATCGACGATTTAATTTATACTCGATTGCTAGCCCAATTTAGTCAAGTTACTCGATGAAAATTGCGATTATTACCTCTGGCTTTCTCCCTGTTGTTGATGGAGTGACGGTTAGCGGACTCTACAGACTGCAAAAGCTGAGTCAGTGGGGACATCAGGTTCTATTATTCTGTCCCGATTACAGCGCGTTGGCACACATTTACCCAAATTGGAAAGACTACACGGGCGAAATTTTACCCGGCGTGAGAGTTATTAATCTAGAGAGTACGCCTTTTGTAGACTTAGACTTCGAGCGAAATGTTAGTCGCAATTCTTACCAAACGCTCCGACAAGAATTAGAAAAGTTTAAACCCGATATTGTCCACGTTGACGAACCAGAACGCTTATGCGTCGGATTTTGGCGCATTCCTGGCATCGATTATGCAAAAAAAGCTGGCATTCCCTGCGTCGGTTTTTTTAGAACTAATTTTTTAGAATATCTCGACGATTTTGCCGCTTTTCCCATCGGCGGTATGACAGTTGCTTTGCCCGATTGGGCTATGGCGTTCGTAAAATTCCTGTTTAAAAAATTCCTCTGCTGGGTTTACAATGCCTATGACGCTACCCTGATTCACAATACCGTCATCCATCAAAAACTGATCGAAATTGGTATTAAAAATACGATCTACGAAAATTTAAACGGTTTCGATCCCGATAAATTTACTCCCCATCTGCGCGAAGAAGGATTTTTTAAGAAGAATTTTGGCTTAAGCGAGTGCGATCGCAAGGTAAAATTAGTTTTTTTAGGACGTCTAACGCCGGATAAAGGCTGGAACTTTACTATCTCTGCCTTTCCCAAAGCAGCGCGATACATAAATCCCCAAGACATCGCGCTTCTGATTATAGGCGACGGTCCCATGCGAGAGGAAATTGCTAGCCGACTAAAATCCTTGCTTCCCCACACCCATCTTCTTGGCAGAGTTTCCCCCGAACGAATCCCCGCCCTTTTAGCCAATAGCGACATCTATGTCACGACTTCGGAAAAGGAAAATCGAGCGCTGACTATTATAGAAGCTTTAGCCTCTGGACTACCCATCTTAGCTCCTCGCGCTGGAGGAATACCGCAAGACGTTCGAGATGGTTGGAATGGATTTTTGTTTGCCCCACAAGATGCAAACGATTTTGCGAATAAGCTCAAAACGCTGGTAGAAAATCCTGCCCTGCGACAAGAAATGGGAGCCAAAGGAAGGCAATATATTGAAGAATACAACAGTTGGGATAAAACCGTACAAAATTTGCTCGCGATTTGGGAAAAACAAATTGCCAAGAAAGCCAAAGCTATTGCTAAATTTAATTAAAACTTTTTAGAAAAAGGATGGAACAAAAGGGAGACTTCTGCGACGGGGGAACTGGGGTGTGGGGAGTTGGGAGAGTTGGGAGAGTTGGGGACAAGGGAGACAATTAACTACTAATACCATTAATACCATTGTTCATTCATTAATGACAGAGATGGTCGATCGCCCTCACCCCCAACCCCTCTCCCTATTTGGGAGAGGGGAGAAGAATGTCGAGCGCGAAAACCTGAAAATTGGTATAACTACTAACCATTAACTACTTCCCAATCCAAAATCTGCGGAACGCAGTCGCCGCACGCCGCTGGAATTGACGAAGTGCTTTTCAGGCTCCGCCGCTCACTTGGCGGAGTACCTTGCACTTCCAGCACAACGGCGACCAAAATCTAAAATCCAAAATGGGATCGCTAGTAACTGATTTCAAAGTTATCTTCTTGCTTCTCGAAAACTAGCGATTAAAAGAAAGATAATCCCAATATTAATAAAAATATCGGCTAAGTTAAAAACAGGAAATTGAATCAATCGAAAATCGAGAAAATCGACGACATAGCCAAATAAAAAGCGATCGATTCCATTGCCGAAAGCCCCAGCCAAGACAAAGCCCCAGCCCAACTGTTCGATCGCTTTTAGTCTTGGTCCCCACCAAGCATAGCCAATCAACCCCAAACTAACCGCCAGAGATAGCCAGCGCAACCAACCCGATCCTCCTGTAAAAAAACTAAAAGCTGCTCCTGTATTTCTTACATAGGTAAAATGAAAAACTCCTGCCCACAAAGACCAGGTTTCATGTAGTTCGAAATTCTGCTCCACCCAGTATTTTGTTAATCGATCTAAAATCAGACCAACAATTGCAACAATCCAGAAAAAACGATTTTTTAACATTTTAAATTGAGAATTTAGTGTTGGTTGCAAACGATTTAAAGACTACTAACCAACAACTTTTAATTAATCATTAACTCAATAAAATAATACCCGACGCAAAACGAAAGCAATAACTGAGACAACGCAGATAAGAACCATTTGACCCGGTAAAGGTGCAATAGAGTAGCGATTAATCAATTGTGGCAAATTTTCCAGAGAAACGAAGAGATCGCCTGCCGAATCAAAGAAAGATAAACCGACCAGATAGATTAACCCGCAAAAATGGATCGCCAACAAACCGCAGAGGGCGCTACCTGCCAAAGACTCTAATTTTGTCCTGTGACGAAATGCGATCGCACCGCACAACCAAGCGCCAGGAATAAATCCTACTAGATAGCCAAAGCTAGGCTCTCTAACATATTCTAGACCGCCACCGCGACCAAAAATTGGCAACCACAACAATCCAAGGACAACATAGACAATTTGAGAAAGCGCTCCGGCATTTTTCCCCCCCAAGCATCCTGTCAGCAGGACTGCACCAATCTGGCAGGTAGTACCGAGAGACTGAGAAAACATCCCTCGATCCGCCCAATCCCAAGGCGGATTAGTAATAAATGCTTCAATAAACGTCCCGAAAATGGTCAACAGCAGACCAATTAGCGCCCAGAGAAGCTCGTTGAGTCCTGACACGTTGATGATTAGTTCTCGATTCTGAAAGAGATGTTTTCTAGCGTGGGTTCGTCGGTTGATCTTCACCAGGAATTAAGGCTTGACTGCTTTGCAGTCTTAGGGATTCTAGCACAGCATGCTCCTCTTCTGAAAATTGTTCCAACAGTATTGAGGCAGCGTCCGATTAGCATGACATTAATTCCGGTTTTTAGTTCCGCGAGCCTGGTTCTTCTTTTATTAATTGCGAACTGATAATTGCGAACCGACGCGGACTCCCACGAAGTGGAGGAGCATCGGCGAATGGGTTAATTCTTGCTCTCCAGAATCTTGACTCGAACAGCTTCCTCAGAGAAGTTGTACGTCGCGTTAATCTAGCATCCCTTAAGCGACAGTGGCAAACAATTGTTCCCAATCCATTGGCGCTGCATCGGGTCGAGCGACTATCTCTACGATTTTATTGCGTGCTGTGGGTTGCATCAGAGATTCTACGCAAACTTGTGCTACCTTAGTCCGCGAGATACTGCCATCAAACAGGGTATCTGCTGATGACATCACAATTGAATCTGCGTTATCTTCATTTTTAAGACCGCCGGGGCGAACGATTGTATAAGTTAAGCCGCTGTTCTGGAGATACATTTCTCCCTGTTTCTTCCAATAGAGAATTAACCAAAACAAGTTAAGAGGATGAAAAAATTTGGAAGTGCACAAAGAGGAAACCAAAACAAAATGTTCGATTCCTTTGGCTTTGGCAACATCAACCAAATTTTTTACGCCTTGATAATCCACTTGATAAGGGCCGGTGGGATCTAAGCTGGGTTTAGCTCCCGTTGCACACAGAAGAACTGTACTGTCGGCAATGGCTTCTCCCAAAGTTTCTGGCTTGAGGACATCGCCAAGGACTAGCTCTGCCTGTGCTGGCAAAATTTCTTTTCCTGCCTCCAAATCTCTTACCAAAGCTCGAACGGGAATATTCTTAGCGACTAAAGCTTGTACGATTCGCCGTCCTGTTTGTCCGGTTGCTCCTGCTACAAATGCTTTCATGTCAATTTCCTGTACTCTTGTCTAGTTTTAATCTAGCGAAGATCGCTGATTTATATTTGGTTTTTACGAGTCAAGGAAAGCTTATAACGAATAGCCGGAAAATGCCATTCATCAATTGAGGTAAACATAGATTGTTGTTAAAGGGGATTTTATGCAGTGCAAAGCGACTAACCATCAAGCAATTGATTTCTCTCAAAAGCCTTATGATGAAACCTTAAATTTAGAGGAATCATCAACCACTCTAGAAGTAGCAAAAGCTGCGACTGTCCGCTTTCAAACGCATTTTGAAGGTCATATGGAAATGTACGGCGATGCTCGATTGGTGGCTGAGTATCTCGATGCCCATGAAGAATGGTTCTGTCGTTGCGCTCGACCGATGAAGGTAGAACCCATTGAAGACAATGGCTATATCCTGACAATTGGTAAATTTGGGGCTTTTGGCTATGAGGTAGAACCCAAAATTGCCGTCGTCCTTCAGCCTCCAAAGGACGCGATTTATAAGATGAATAGCATTCCAGTGCCGGATTACCAATCTCCCGGCTATGAAGTTGATTATCAAGCTTCGATGGAACTGGTAGAAATCCCCGTGGATTTATCAGAGTCGGGAATTGCTGCGGCTTTTAGAAAGAAAAGCATATCCAAACTGCCATCGGTTATTACTAAAGTTAGATGGCAATTGCACATGGATGTGGCAGTACAGTTTCCCAAGTTCATCTACAAGTTACCTTCATCTCTCATCCAAAAAACGGGCGATCGCCTACTTGCCCAAATCGTGCGTCAGGTTTCTCCTCGTCTAACTCAAAAAGTCCAGCAAGATTTCCACGCTCGCTTTAATTTACCCCTACCGCCCAAAAACGCCAGTGACTTGCAGAGAATTTCAATTTCTCAAGAAGAAGAGAATATGGCAGCTTAAGGGCGCTGTTTAGCTTTGCCCAAACAAAAGCGATCGCGCGGCTGCGCACCCACACATATTTGCTGATGCGCTTAACACATGTACATCAGCTTATACCATTTCTAAAAAAGAACGCTACAGATACTCCTCCATGAAAAAGCCTTATACCATTTTTCATTCATTAATGACAGAGATAGTCGATCGCCCTCACCCCCAACCCCTCTCCCAAACTGGGAGAGGGGAAAAAGATGTCGATCGCGAAAACCTGAAAATTGGTATTACATAGAGAGCTGCTGCCTAATTGCCAATTGTGAACCGCCCCGCAGGACGTTAGTCCGAGGAGCGGCGAATTGGTATTCGCTTTCCCACCTCAAAAAATCTCTGCACCTCTGCGCCTGTGGGCGAAAAATTACTTACTCCATCACGCTATTAAAGAAATCAATCGTTTCTTTCAACACCTTAATAAAAACATCAATTTCCTCGCGAGTATTGTAAAAAGATAAACTCACTCTTGCACTTCCCGATGCTTCAAATAGTCGATGCAATGGTTGAGTACAATGATGTCCCGAACGAATTGCGATTCCCTCTTGATCCAACAAAGTAGATAAGTCACTAGCATGAATTCCTCTTACATTAAAAGATACTAGCGCTGCCCTTGTTTTTCCATCTTTTGTAGGTTTTGGTCCGTAGATTCTCAAGTTAGGAATTTGCTCTAATTTCTCAAACAGATAAGTCGTCAATTCCTCTTCGTAGGCATGGATTTTATCCATTCCTATTGCGGTTAAATAATCGACGGCTGCACCGAGCGCGATCGCTTCGCCAATGGCAGGCGTTCCAGCTTCGAATTTATGAGGCAATTCTCCACAGGTAAAGTGGTCTAAAAACACTTCAGAAATCATCTCACCTCCGCCTAAAAAGGGAGGCATTTCTTCCAATAATTCTTGCTTGCCATAGAGAAAACCAACTCCCGTCGGAGCGCACATTTTATGACCGCTAGCTACTAGCCAATCACACCCTATTGCTTGCACGTCAACGGGCATGTGGGGAACGCTCTGGCAGGCATCAATTAAGACTTTAGCGCCATTTTTATGAGCGATTGAAACGATCTTTTCGACTGGATTAATACAACCCAACGTATTAGAAACATGAACGATCGCAACCAGTTTTGTTCGATCGGAAAGTAACGAATTAAACTGCCCTAAATCTAATTCTTCTGTATCTGTCAGTCCCACATATTTGATAGCAGCGCCTGTTTTTTGAGCGATAATTTGCCAAGGGACGAGATTGCTATGATGCTCCATCACCGAGAGAAGAATTTCATCTCCCTCTTTAAGATGATTGAGTCCCCAACTATAGGCGACTAAATTAATCGCTTCTGTCGCGTTGCGAGTAAAAACAATTTCCTGACGCGAAGCCGCATTGACAAATTTAGCAACTTTATCTCTTGCACTTTCATAGGCTTCGGTTGCTCTGACGCTTAAAGTATGAGCGCCTCTGTGAACGTTAGCATTATCGCGCTCGTAATAATTGCGTAGGGTATCGAGGACCGCTAGAGGTTTCTGAGAAGTGGCGGCGCTATCAAGATAAATTAGTGGTTTTCCATTAACTTCCTGATGCAAAATTGGGAAGTCAGAACGAACTCGATCGGCGAGAATTTTTTCTTGAATTAGAGTCATTTGTCATTTGTCATTGGTTATTGGTTATTGGTTATTGGTTGTCTGAGCTAGGTAACAAACAACAACCAATAACGATTTAATTTTTTACTTTTTGAGCGATGAGTTGAGTGAGTTGTTGACGCAGAGATTCGATGGAAATGCGCTCCAAAATCTCCGCAGCAAAAGCATCGACTAGCAAGCGACGCGAATCCGCTTCTGTCAAACCACGACTGCGCAGATAGAAGACTTCATCGGCTTCTAGCTGACTCACGGTGGCACCGTGGGAACATTTAACATTATCTGCTGTAATTTGTAACTCTGGCTTAGTATTAACTCTGGCTTTAGGAGACAACAGCAAATTGCGATTTAACTGAGCTGCATTCGTCAGTTGTGCCGCTTTCGGAACAAAAACTTTGCCATTGAAAACGGCATGAGCGCTCCCATCAATAATACACTTATGCAGTTGATCGGTCGTTCCGTGGGGTTTAGTCAGAAAAATCGCGCTGTGGGTATCCGACACCTGTTCGCCAGAAATCGCCACTAACCCGTTTAGGTGCGTGGTCGTTTGTTCTCCCGTCTGAAATATATCTAAATTATTGCGATACAGTTTTCCACCCAGGTTAATCTCATTACAAGTGTAGCGGCTGTCGCGGGCTTGCGCGATCGCACTCTTGGCAATGTGGAATCCCTTCTCCGACTCCTGTTGAATGCGGTTGTGCCTGACTTGGGCGTTGTCTTGCACCCAAATCTCTGTTACCGCGTTGGTAAAGTAAGGTGTATTCTTCCCCACTGCCCCATAAAATTCTACCAATTCTAGGCTAGATCCCGTTTCAGCTACTACCAACAAGCGCGGCTGAGAAAAGCTAGGGGACGAACCAGAGACAGAAAGAAAAAGAACTTGAATTGGCGTTTCGACGATGACGTTGGGATTCGCCCAAATCACTGCTACATCTATTAATCCAGATGTATTAAGCGCAGTAAAGATTTCAGTTGCGTCTTCTTGTCGGGCTAAATACTTGACAATTTTGTTATTTTGTGCATCTGGCAAATCGACTAAGTTGCCAACGTAAACGCCTTCTGGCAATCCCGACACATCAGACAATTCGGGACAATAAAAGCCGTTGACGAAGACGATTCGACTTTGCTTGGCTTCTGGTAAAGTCAATCCTTCTATATCACCAGCAGCAATCGTTGCTTTTTCTGCTACTTGAAAGCTAATTTGTAGCCAATCCGATAAATCGGTGAAGCGCCATTCTTCATCTCTTTTGCTAGGTATTCGCGATTCTAATACTTGAGAAACGGCTTGTCGGCGCAATTCTTCTATCTTATCTGCGATCGCGATATTTTCAACCATTTTTTTCGCTTCGCATTTTTTCAGTAAATCTCTGAGGTAAGCATCACTTGTCAACCCCGTTTCTTCAGTTTTTAATATCGCTGTCGTACTCATTTTTTGATTTCTGACTTTTGACTTAACTTAAGTACCAACTTCTGAAAGAATTTTTTCTTCTACAAATTCGTAGCCGCGAGATTCTAATTCAAGTGCCAATTCTTTAGTGCCACTGGTAACGATGCGACCGTCATACATAACGTGAACGTAATCCGGCGTAATGTAGTTTAGCAGGCGTTGATAGTGAGTAATGACCAGGAAAGCATTATCGGGGGTTGCCAATTGATTAACGCCGTTGGCAACAATTCTCAGCGCGTCGATATCCAAACCCGAATCGATCTCGTCTAAAATCCCTAATGTGGGTTCTAATAACGCCATTTGTAAAATTTCATTGCGCTTCTTTTCTCCACCAGAGAAGCCTTCATTCAAACTTCTCTCTAGAAAACTAGAATCCATCTGCACGATTCCCAGTTTTTCTTGCACTAAATCTTCAAAATCGAACGTATCGATTTCTTCTAAACCGAGATGCTTGCGTCGGGCATTATAAGCTACGCGGAGAAAATCTAGATTGCTAACGCCAGGAATTTCTAACGGGTATTGGAAACCTAAAAATATTCCTTCTAACGCACGTTCGTCTGGTTCTTTTTCCAGTAAATTTTCCCCTTTATAAATGACCTCTCCTCCCGTCACTTCATAACTGGGATGACCTGCTAAAACTTTAGCCAAGGTACTTTTTCCCGAACCATTACGCCCCATAATCGCGTGAATTTCTCCCGCTTTAATTTCTAGATTGACTCCCTTCAAAATCGGTGTATCGTCTACATTAGCCGTTAAATTCCGAACCGATAAAATGACTTCGCTATTTTCTCTAATCATCAGTTTATTGTGAGTTATTAGTGAGTAGTTAGTGGTTAATGGTTAGTAGAAAAAACTAGCTTACGAATTCTAACCACTAACCCGAAACAATCCTTTTAGCCTACAGTTCCTTCCAACTTTAGACTTAATAGTTTATCAGCTTCTGCGGCGAATTCCATCGGCAATTTATTCAAGACATCTTTACAGAAGCCGCTTACCAACATTGACACTGCGTCTTCTTCAGAAATTCCCCGTTGGGCAAAGTAGAAAAGCTGATCTTCTCCAATCTTAGAAGTCGAGGCTTCGTGTTCTACCTTGGCAGAGTTATTATCGACCTGAATATAGGGAAAAGTATTAGCTTCGGCGTTGTCTCCAATCAGCATAGAATCGCATTGGGAATAATTCCTCGCACCCGTTGCTTTGGGTCCCATTTTTACCAAACCTCGGTAACTATTCTTGGAATTCCCAGCAGAAATTCCCTTAGAAATAATCGTGCTGCGAGTGTTTTTGCCAATATGGATCATCTTAGTTCCCGTATCGGCTTGTTGCTTGTTGTTGGTGAGGGCGATGGAGTAAAATTCCCCAACGGAATTATCTCCAATTAACACGCAACTCGGATACTTCCAAGTGATTGCAGAACCCGTTTCGACTTGCGTCCAAGAAATCTTAGAATTAACTCCCTTACACAAGCCACGCTTAGTGACGAAGTTGTAAATTCCACCTTTACCATTTTCGTCTCCAGCGAACCAATTTTGCACGGTGGAATATTTGATTTCTGCGTTGTCTAAAGCGACCAATTCTACCACTGCTGCGTGGAGTTGGTTGCTATCGTACATCGGCGCGGTACAGCCTTCTAAATAACTTACAGAAGAACCTTCATCGGCGATAATTAGCGTGCGTTCAAACTGTCCTGTTTCTCCGTTGTTGATGCGGAAATAAGTAGAAAGTTCCATCGGGCATTGTACGCCTTTGGGAATGTAGACGAAGGAACCATCGCTGAAAACGGCAGAATTAAGGGCAGCAAAATAGTTGTCGCCAACCGGAACGACACTACCGATATATTTCTCAACCAGTTTGGGATGTTCTTGTAGGGCTTCGGAAATCGAACAGAAGATGACCCCGTGTTCGGCGAGTTTTTCTTTGAAGGTGGTGGCGATAGAAACGCTATCGAAAATGGCATCTACTGCGACGTTCGAGAGTCGTTTTTGTTCCGATAGCGGAATGCCCAGCTTTTCAAAAGTTTCTAAAAGCGTGGGATCGACTTCTTCGAGACTTTTGAGTTTTTCTTTGTTCTGCTTGGGTGCGGAGTAATAAATGATATTCTGGTAATCAATGGGCGGATAGCTCACGTGCGGCCAAGTAGGTTCCGTCATCTTCTGCCATTGCCGATAGGCTTTGAGACGAAACTCCAGCATGAATTCCGGTTCGTTCTTTTTGGCAGAAATCAAGCGAATAATATCTTCATTGAGTCCGCGAGGAATGGTATCTGACTCAATGTTGGTAACGAAACCGTACTTGTATGGCTGGTTGACTAGGTTTTTGACTGTTGTGGCACTCATTTGACTTTAGTGTTCTCTCTCTTTGTACAAACAGGCGATCGCTGTTAGGATGGCAGGCAAGTGGTGACGGCTATCAGCAAAGCAACGGGGTTGTACGAGGTTCTAAGACTTAAACAACATTTTTGTTGTTTAATTTTATTCTAGAATAGATTAACAATAGTGTTGTTGTCAAAGTCGAATCAATTTTTTCAGGATCGGCTCAAGAGTGACCAGCGAACACTATTGACGATCGCGCGGCATTTCCCACCCTAGGAAGATGACGATTACTCAGCCCCCTTCCACCAAACAAGATATTCTTCAATATTTACTCAGAAACGGTCAAGCTACTGCCCAGGCTTTAGCTGACAACTTAGATATAAGTCCCCAAGCCATTCGCCGCCATCTCAAGGATTTAGAAACCGAGGAACTAATCGAACATCATGCCATTCAAGTTGGCATGGGACGTCCTCAATACATCTACCGTTTGAGCAAAAAAGGACGAGATCGCTTTCCTCAAGGATACAGCGAATTTGCCGTATCTTTTTTGGACACCCTGGTAGAAACGGTTGGAGAAAAACAAGTCGGCGAAGTTCTGCGCAAGCAGTGGGAACGCAAAGCCGAGGAATACCGACAAAGAGTGGGCAATGGAACTCTCAGAGAACGGGTAACTAAATTAGTCCAACTCCGTCAGGAAGAGGGCTACATGGCAGAATTGCTTTTGGTAGAGAACGATAATTCTAAAAAGGGGATTCCAGAGAAGTACATTCTAGCAGAACACCATTGCGCTATCTCTGAAGTTGCCGAATCTTTTCCCAGCGTTTGCGGACACGAATTAGAAATGTTCTCGGCTGTCTTGCCCGATTGTACGGTAGAACGCACCCACTGGATTAACAATGGCGAACATAATTGCGGCTACTTAATTCAAGCAAAATTTAAAATCGAATGACCAATGACCAAAGACAAATGACAAATCCTCAATTTTTAACCCCCGAAGAGTCAGCCGATGTTGATGCGGCTTTATTATCTTCGCCGGAAAAATTTTTGACCCGATTGACAATTTCTTCCTTAAGACTATTGAAAATTATTGCCGAAGATAGAGGCATTCCCATAGAAGAACTGACTCACAAACAGATAATTGAGTGGTTTGAAAAAGATGGAAAAATTCGACGCGATCGAGGAGTTGAGGCGGCTGTTTTAAAATGGTAGGTAGTTCCTCGTACAACATTTAATTAATTAACGATGACTATTGAACTGAAAGTGCCAAGTATCGCCTGCGAAGCTTGTGCAAAAACCATTACTGAAGCCATTAAAACGCACGAATCAGATGCAAAAGTGAAAGTTGACGTTGAAAACAAACTTGTCTCCGTTGAAACCGAGGCATCTGAAGAATCGGTTAGGCAAATCATTCAAGCAGTCGGACATACCGTCGAATAAGGTTTGAACGCTAAACTAGGAACTATTCTAGGTGTCAGTTCAAGCGATCGCGTTGGTGAAGGGGCAGATTACTATTAAAAGCAAACCAGTGAATCAATTGGTTTGGCAACATAACTTTAACCGTCTCTCCCTCCCAGTTTTGGTCGATAGGAAGTAAAGTACGTACCGTCAAATCTGACCCCCTCACGCGCACGCTAATTAACTTTTCTTTACCTAACGCTTCGACTAAATAAACTCGACCTTCTATAGTTTGGGAATCTTCGACTGGGTTGAGACTAATGTCTTCGGGACGAATGCCCATTACAATTTGCGAAGGCATGGTCGGGAAGGCTGGTAAGACAATTCTAAAATCGCCCAGGATGGCTGTATTTCCCTCACAAGAAAGTTCCAGTAAATTCATCTGCGGACTGCCCACAAAACCCGCGACAAACTGATTGGCTGGATGGGCGTAAATTTGATAAGGGGTGTCTAGCTGTTGCAGCAAACCGTCATAGAGAACAGCCACCTGATTGGATAAGGTCATAGCTTCGGTTTGGTCGTGAGTCACGTAGACGACGGGTTTTTGCTGATCTTTGAAAATCTGCTTGAGTTCTGAACGAACTTGTTCGCGCAAAAGCGCATCTAAATTGCTTAACGGTTCGTCTAGTAAAAACACGTCTGGTTCGCGAACCAATGCCCTGGCCAGGGCAACCCGCTGTCTCTGTCCGCCAGATAGCTGGCTGGGTTTGCGATAAAGCAATTCTTGCAATCCCAGCTTTTTGGCGACCGATTCGAGTCGAACCTGAATTTCTGTTCGAGGAACCCTACGAAGTTTTAGGGCAGCAGAGATATTTTCCCCAACACTCATATGCGGGTAGAGGGCGTAACTTTGAAAAACCATCGCAACATTGCGATCGCCTGGTGCTATCTTATTAACTGTCTTCCCGCCAATAACGACTCTTCCCTGGGTCGGTTGTTCTAAACCCGCAATCAACCGCAGTAAGGTTGACTTGCCGCATCCAGATGGTCCCAGCAGAGTAAGAAACTCTCCATCCTCGACTTCAAGGCTGATATCTTTAACGGGGACAATATTATCTGCATACTGTTTGCGTAAATTGTGTAATTCGAGTTTAGCCATAATTGGTAGGGGCGCACGGCTGTACGCACATACAGTTATTTGTGGTTACATTAAATAATCTTTAACAATTTTCACAATTCTCTGAGAGGCTTTCCCATCGCCAAAGGGATTAATCGCATTCGCCATCTTCTGATAAGCCTCAAAATCGCTCAATAACTGACTAGCAGCCGCAGCAATATCGGACGGTCGAGTTCCTATCAGTTTAGCCGTTCCCGCTTCAACCGCTTCCGGTCGTTCGGTAGTTTCTCGCAATACCAATACGGGTTTTCCCAAACTAGGGGCTTCTTCCTGTATGCCGCCAGAATCCGTCAGCAGCAAGTAGCACCGTTGAATTGCTCCTACCAGTTGGGCATAATCTAGAGGTTCTGTTAAAAAGACTCTAGGATGGTTTCCTAAAGCATTTTGAATGGGTTCTCGAACGGTAGGATTGCGATGGAGGGGTAAAAGCAAAGCTGTATCGGGAAATTTATCTAAAATCAGGCGAAATCCTTCAATAATGTCTTTTAGTGGTTCTCCCCAGTTTTCTCGCCGATGCACGGTTGCTAATAGAACGCGATATTTTCCCCATTCCAATCCAGGAACGGGACATTCAGGGTTGCGGTGGGCAACCGTTAGTAAAGCATCGATAACTGTATTGCCCGTGTGATAAATTTCTCCTGTCACGCCGGAACGCTGGACATTCTCAAAAGCCCGTTTGGTAGGCGCAAAATGAAGTTGCGTCAGTTGGGAAATGAGGCGGCGATTGATTTCTTCTGGATAGGGATTATAAATATTGTCGGTGCGTAACCCCGCCTCTACATGACCGACGAGAATCTTTTGATAAAATGCAGCCAAAGCTGCTGCAAAAGCCGTAGTCGTATCGCCTTGAACGATAACGAGTTGGGGAGAGATTTGCTGAAATACTTTCTCTAATCCTTGCAAACTGCGACAGGTGATTTCTGTCAGACTTTGCTTGGGCTGCATGATTTTTAAGTCTTCATCAGCTTGCAACTCGAATAGTTGCATAACTTGGTCAACCATTTCTCGATGCTGTCCCGTCAACACTACATGAGTCCGAAACTCCGGTAATTTTTGAAACTGTTGGATGACTGGGGCAAGTTTAATGGCTTCGGGACGGGTGCCCAGCACGATGCAAATTGAAAGGGTTGATGGGTTCATTCGATTGCGGATTCGAGTTCTCCTTGTCTATGTTACAGATAATTATTAAAATTACTGGAAAAATTGTGATGAAAAAACCCGGTCGCAACCGGGCTGCACTAGCTTGATTTTATTAATTTTCTGAGTCAATTGTGTTAATTTTTACTGAGTCAGACCGCAGGTAAGCGGACAGGATGCATATACGGAAGTATGCGAAGGGCTTGCTTCGCCGTGCAGCCATGTAAGCCAACTGACTTCGGTTGGATGAATGCCATTAGCAGTCAGAATTGCAGCTCCTATAAATATCCCTAGAGCGTGTGCGCCGACTATGCCGCCCGCTACTAGCAAAACTGCGCTAACAGGCAAGAGGGATTGCAAGATAATTGATAAAAAAGCACCAACGGTAGCCATTAATACAACGACAGGAAATCCGACAACGAGCAAGCAAACCGTCAGCGTGAAACTCCAGATTAAAAAGCTTTTGGCTAGGGTAAATATATAGCTTTTTTCCCAACTTTGTTTTTGAGCTAATTCCATTTTTTTGTCTCCAGAGCAAACCACTTATCTTCCATAAAGGAAGAAAATATTAAAGATAAGTATAGGTAAGCTTAAGAAGATGAGAATCGCCTTTTAAAATAAATTCACATTAATTGGGGAAAGTTAGGTTGTTTGTATCGACTTGTTGCAATTGGGGGTGATTTTGGGTAGATAGCAAAGCAATAAATCTGTCTTATGATAGAGACAAGAAATAAACGATCTTCGTCGATCCCCAATTTAATCTATTTTTGAGCGAGAACAAGCGCCTCAATTGAGTAATACATTAAAATTCACTGCTTAATATTTTGAAATTTTAGGATCTGTAGTCGTTTAAACAGATGCGATCGCATTTTTATATTAAGCATTTATCCGCGAAAACTATACCTCAATCGCATCGGTAAAGCGAATTTTGAGATAATCCTCTTCTATCTTGGCGCCTGCTGGTTTGAGGGCAGCTAAGGCTTGCGGCAAAACTAAGTTGCGTCGATGGTTCCCGATTCTAATATTTAATTCGTCGCCCGTTTTATTTAACTGGATTTGTTCCTTAGGAACGCCAGGTAAATAGAGTTCTAAGCTATAGTTACGATCTTGTTGGAGAACTCGAATCGTGTTTTCTTTGTAATAGACTTGAGCTGGGTCTTCCTCTGGGTAGAGAGTTTCTTTGAGACGTTCTAGCGCAGCTAAACCGCACATCTCTTCGGAAAAAAGCGGAACTTCTTTAACGGGTAGGGGATGAAAATTCTCGTAAATTTCCTGTTTGTATAGCTTCTGATTGTCTTTCCAGTGTTGGAAAAAAGGATCGGTGACAGTCTCAGGAATAATCCGATTGGCAATGACGAGATCGGTAGAGACATTATACAAACTCAAATAAGAATGCGCTCGCAAGGATTCCTTAATAACCATCTTTTCGGGGTTGGTTACTAAGCGCACCGAAGTTTGAGTATTATCGGTTAAAACCTTTTCTAAGGCTTCGATCTTCTCGTAGAATTCGTAAGGAGCGTCCATGACCTCCTTGTCGGGTAAAGAAAAACCTGCGATCGGTCTAAAGATGGGTTCTACTATGGGCCGTAGCGCAGCCGACATTCCTTGTAACGGTTTGTAAAACTTTCTCATGTACCAACCGCCAACTTCGGGAAGACTCAAGAGTCGCAAAGCCGTTCCCGTAGGCGCGGAATCGATAATCAAAACATCATAGGCGCCTTCGTCATAGTGGCGTTTCATGCGCACCAAACCGAAGATTTCATCCATCCCCGGTAAAATTGCCAATTCTTCAGCTTGAACGCCTTCGAGTCCCCGCGCTTGCAAAACTTGAGTAATGTAGCGCTTAACCGATCCCCAATTGCCTTCGAGTTCCATCAGCGCGTCCAGTTCGGCTCCCCAGAGATTGGGACGCACTTGTCGCGGCTCGTGTCCCAATTCTAGGTCAAAACTGTCGGCAAGGGAATGGGCAGGGTCGGTACTCAGTACGAGAGTTTTATATCCTAATTCAGCGCAACGGAGTCCGGTAGCAGCAGCAACAGAAGTTTTGCCTACCCCTCCCTTACCAGTCATGAGAATTACACGCATCGATGCTCGGCTGTATATGAGAAAAATTTACATTACTTATACTTTAGCATTTCGGCACTCGATCGTCGTGACGCGCAATGTCTCTTCAAAATCAGGAGCGATCGGTGTATTTTAGCGATAAATAGCTTTTTGAGCTTGGGAAACTAGACCAACGCTGATAAAACGAGAGTAGTTGTCCAATCTTCCTTGTTGTGCGATTCTGTCCGGTTGGTTGTAAAGTTCGCTAACGAGTATGCCCATCATGGCGGCGGAAGCCAGAGCGAGGATATAATTGCGGATAGCAACTGATTCTTGGCTAGCTGAAAACATAACTAAAAATCTCCTAACTCTGTTGTTTTCTAAGAGTAATTGCGGAGTTTCAGTCATGTCAGTCCCACCCAAAAGGGAAATACTCTCTCTAGAAAGAAAATTGTATTACCCCTAAAGTAGAAAATAGTGGAATTGAAAAGGGATAGGGTTAGGAACCAGAAAATAAAAATTCCTAGTTCTCCGTACGAGCTTTTTGGCAAACTCGCTCCCAACTAAATTTCTGAAAAGCGAATGATGTCATCATCCCCCAAATACTCTCCGTTTTGGACTTCGATCATTACCAGTGGAATTACTCCTGGATTTTCAACGCGGTGAGGAGTATTCATGGGAACGTAAGTCGATTCCTTTTGCTTGAGTAACTTTTCCTCTCCATTACAAATAACTTTCGCCGTCCCAGAGACAACTATCCAGTGTTCGCTGCGATGATAGTGCATCTGGGTGCTAATATGATGCCCCGGTTTGACGACGATGCGATTGATGCGATAGCGAGATCCTTCTTCGAGTACGGTAACGGTTCCCCAAGGAGGAGTTCTAGTAATTTCTTCATGTTCGGATAATTGAAGGACTTCTTCGGTATCGCCGTTCTTAGGATTTTTCGAGTCTTTACTCATCAACTTTACCTTCCCTTCGAGACTTTACCTAGCAATTATTGCGATCGCTAATTAAATGCCATCACCATCAGTCTACAATTCCTCGACTTGGTAGGTATAAAAATTTTCTAAAGCACCAATAGTCTCAAAGTAGTAACCCGGTGCGGGGGCGGGAAGCGACAATTTGGTTTGATAAATACTAAACAACAGATAGTTCTGCCGTTTTGTCTGTTGTGCGATCAGTTGTTTGATTTGAGGTCGTGCCGTATCGACCAAAGATTTGCAAAAACTTTGTACGATCCCGTCTAATTTCTCTGATACTTGCGTACAACCCTCTTCTTTTAGGTAAAGCGTTAGTCTTTCCGTTGCGTACTGTTCATAGGTTTGATTGCTCGGATTGGTAACGACCAGCAATCCGCCCATGCCAACTATCGCAACTCCCCCAACCCAAATTAAGCGCTGCCCAATTTTCATCGTCATGCTCGCTATTGTTACGATCGCTGACTTCCAGATTAACTCAGTTTCCGTTCTCTTAAAATCGAACCTATAATATGCTATAATCATTTAATGAATGGCGAGCGTAGCCAAGCGGTCAAGGCAGTGGATTGTGGTTCCACCATTCGTGGGTTCGAATCCCATCGTTCGCCCTGAATCTAAATCCCTTAACCAAAACTTCGATCTTAATCAATCAGGAAAAGAAGAATGATTGTTCTTCTGGTTTCGAGTTAGCGGAATGTTAAAATTGAATGGGTGCAAGCTGGCAAAAAAAAGACGATTTCCCATCCCAACGCGAAGCGATTATGTCATCTCCCGAAACTTCCTTACCTCCTAACCTCGATCGCATCGTACAGCGTTTTAAGAGCCGCACGGATCCCAAAAAACGCTACGAGCAACTGCTTTGGTATGCCAAAAAACTACAGCCGATGCCGGAAGAAGAGAAAACGCCAGAAAATAAGGTTCATGGTTGTACTTCTCAAGTGTATATCGCTGCTGACTTGAAAGAGGGAAAGGTTTGGTATCGAGGCGATTCTGACGCACAGTTGGTCAAGGGATTGGTGGCATTATTAATTGAGGGACTCAATGGTTTGCCTCCCCAAGCAATCTTACAAGTCACCCCGGATTTTATCGAAGAAACGGGGCTGAAAGTCAGTTTAACTCCTTCCCGCGCCAATGGTTTTTACAATATTTTTAAAACCATGCAGAAGAAAGCCTTGGGATTGGAATTGGGAATGTCGGCTTAAACTGCATAACTGTTCAATTTTGTAAGGGCAGATTGCTTATCTGCCCTCAAGCCTAAATTTGAGCTTTTCCGTTCGCGATCGAATCCAATAAGGTTTAAAAAGCAATCTTTTATCCTTATTCTTTATCTATTCTTTATCTTCATCTTCTGCTACGAGGGATTTCAAGGTTTTGCCTTCAGAAATAGCACGAGTACAAGACCAATTGCTTGGTAAGGTAGAGGGCCATCCCATACGCAATGCTTCCGGACAAATTGTCATTACGGTAAGCTGGCAATCAATTAATTGAAATCCCTCTTTTTCACACTGTTTAAGACTCTGTTTTAAGATCGAATCGTTTTTAAACTCAATTGTTTTATTACACTGAATACAAACGAGATGATGGTGATGATGGGGATAGGGTTGATTGAGTTCGTAATGTTTGTGTCCTTCTGCTAGTTCTAATTCTCGAAGAATCCCCATCCGGGACATTAACTTGACACTGCGGTAAATAGTCGATAAACTAATCCCCTCTTCTCTTTGCTCTAAGAGAGAATAAAGTTCTTCCGCACTCAGATGATTCCCCCGTGGCAAATTCTGAAAAACGTGCAGGATCTTTTCTCTCTGCGGTGTCAAGCGCCAACCTCTAGCATTTAGTT
The DNA here is from genome assembly GCF_001904635.1 of Hydrococcus rivularis NIES-593. Classification (GTDB taxonomy): domain Bacteria; phylum Cyanobacteriota; class Cyanobacteriia; order Cyanobacteriales; family Microcystaceae; genus Hydrococcus; species Hydrococcus rivularis. Next base: position 223,918 of record NZ_MRCB01000001.1, on the reverse strand, counting down.
CGGCTTTCAGCGATGTGGCAGTGTAAGGAGGCATACTAACTCCTTTCAAGAAACTCTATCTAATTGACAATGATAGACGCTCTTGCTGTTGATTTGCAACAAAAGCCAGTAATTGAAAATCAATGGCAAAATCATTTTGATGGCGAAGTCAATTCTAGATTATACCAATTCAAAAAATGTTTGCGACAGATAAGGCATTTAGGAGTCCGTTCAGCCAGGAGTTGAGGCAACTTGGTTCTCAGATGCTCCATTAAGATAATGTTGTGAATGTTTGGCGTACCTTCAGTTAACCCAAATGATAGCAAGCGAGCGGCTTCAGGCGCGCCAATGGCAGTATAGATCGAGAGATGGTCGAGTTCAAATGTCATAGCCAGTAACCCTGCCTAGTAACAGCGGACAGTCTTCTACTGTAAAGTCCCGAGCGGCGCTCGAGCGCTAAACCTTTTGATTGATAGATTGAATGTAGTTTACCTCTTCCTGCCAATAGGAAGGCAAACGATTCCAAGGATCGCGATCGCGATCGTCGGGGCTATCGTCGGTAATGTAGAGATATTGGATATTACGGGCTACTGCGATATCGATGTACTTTTTCATCGTTGCCGCATCGGGAACGGTGTGAATCAAACAGGAAAAATGCTTCGCACCGTGGCGCTTAAGGTAGGGTTGAGGTTGATACTTCTCCCAAGCTTTTGAGTAATTCTCAAAGATTACAATAGTGTCTGCTGCCGGACGAGTCAAATAGCCTTCATCAGTCTGAGTTCCTTGGTTGAGGACTACTTTACTTAAATTGGGTTTGGCTTTGATGTAGTTGTAGAGTTCTTGATAGTAATCCAGCTTATCAGCACCGCTAGCCGCTTCGTCGAAGAAAATCCCGTTGATATCGTAGTACTTATCATAGAGGTCGATCTCGGACTCTACCTCAGCCAGATTGCGCTTGCCATAACTGGTAAAAACATAACCCAACAGAGTAACGCCTGCTTTTCGCAAATCGTCGAGACCTCTGGCGTAATCTTTATTTGGCGCACCGGAATCAGGGCCATTATTAGGATTGATAACTGCGGTAATGGGCACTTGACTGGCAGCTTTTGCTACTCTAGTCCATGAATAGGTATCGGGATCGTACCAGGTTGGATAGGAGTAGAGTGGGATGAGAATTTGAAGCTGGGTAGCCTCGACGGGGAATTTCATAACACAAGCAATGAGAGATGCGGTTAATAGAGCAGTAGCAATAAATTTGGCAAGGCGGTACATGCAAGGTTAGTCTTCGATCGCGGTTAGTTTTCTGACTGGTATCAAAATAATCATATAGCGACTCGATCCTCGCCAATCGAGGCGACATTCGCGTTACTCTTAACAAAGATTAAAACTTAGCGATTGACTGATTATTTAACTGACTATGCTTACAGCCGGAATTGTTGGACTTCCCAACGTTGGTAAATCCACCTTATTCAATGCCTTGGTTGCCAATGCCAAAGCTGAGGCTGCCAACTTTCCCTTTTGTACCATCGAACCCAATGTTGGGGTTGTATCAGTCCCCGACGAACGTTTGCAAGTGTTGGCAAAACTCTCCCATTCCGAAAAAATTGTGCCAACGCGGATCGAATTTGTCGATATTGCGGGCTTAGTTAAAGGCGCAAGCAAAGGCGAAGGGCTGGGCAATCAATTTCTTGCCAACATTCGAGAAGTAGACGCGATCGTTCATGTAGTACGCTGTTTTGAAAACGACGATATCATTCACGTTTCTGGTTCTGTCGATCCCGTGCGGGATATCGAGGTAATTAATTTAGAGCTAGCTTTGGCAGATTTGGCGCAGGTAGAACGCCGCATCGATCGCACTCGCAAGCAAGCCAAGAATAGCAAAGAGGCGCAAATCGAACTAGGAGCCTTGGAAAAATTAAGCGCTGCTTTGAATGAAGGTAAATCCGCCCGTCAGGTTGACTTAAGCGAAGAAGAGGCAGAAGCCATTAAATCATTGGGACTGCTGACGGGTAAACCCATCATCTATGCGGCTAACGTATCCGAAGAAGATTTGGCACAGGGAAATGAGTGGGTAGAGAAAGTCAAACAAGTTGCCGCCGCAGAAGGCTCGAAAGTTGTCGTCGTCTCTGCTCAAGTCGAAGCAGAATTAGTCGATCTATCCGAAGAGGAGCGAGCGGATTATCTGGCTGCTCTTGGCGTGGAAGAAGGAGGGCTAAAATCCTTAATCAAGGCGACTTACGAACTATTAGGATTGCGCACTTATTTAACCACGGGCCCACAAGAATCTCGCGCTTGGACGATTCGTGCTGGTATGAAAGCACCGCAAGCGGCAGGGGTTATTCACTCCGATTTTGAGAAAAAGTTTATTCGCGCAGAAACGATTTCCTACGAGGATTTAGTCGCAGCAGGCAGCATGGCGGCAGCAAGAGAAAAAGGCTTAGTTCGCAGCGAAGGTAAAGATTATGTCGTACAGGAAGGGGATGTGATGTTATTCCGAACGGGGGCTTAATCCCCATTGGATTGGGGAATTCGATTGGAAGAATTTTGGTACGGAAATTGCGATCGCTGACGGTCACAAAACCGAACCTACGATACCTAGATTCTCTTGCTAGTTTTGAATTGGGGGCTTGAAAGCGAGCTTCCTGAAATTTAAAAACTTTACCAATTTCCTAGAAGCCAGGAAGTTTGAGATCGAGTCTCCTAAGACAAAAGCTCTAATCTTGGAGGTGTAGTTATGGCACTTATTCGTTGGGAACCTTTCCGGGAAATCGAACGTTGGGAACCCTGGCGGGAAATGGAAAGCTTACAACAGCGCATGAATCGCTTGTTTGAAAGATTGATGCCCGATGGAGAAAGAGCGCTTTCCTTTGGCGTTCCTGCTGCTGAAATGGAAGAAACGGACAGCGAGATTCACCTCAAACTAGAAGTCCCCGGTTTAGAAGCCAAAGATCTCAACGTTGAAGTGACCGCCGACTCGGTTTCGATTAGCGGCGAGCGCAAGTCTGAAACCAAGACTGAAGGAAAAGGAGTTACTCGCTCTGAATTCTACTATGGCAAGTTCGAGCGAACGATTCCGTTACCTGCCCACATCCAAACCGACAAAGTTCAAGCCGAATACAAAAACGGGATTTTAAACCTTACCTTGCCGAAAACCGAAGAAGAAAAACACAAAGTCGTCAAGGTTAATGTCGGTTAATAGATTTAGTTGAGTTAGCCACTCATTGCACCCAACAGGATTGGCAACATAAATTCCCTGCCGATCCTGTTGTAATTATTTTTGTTCGTATAGCGGTGCTGGCTTCTGTCTGATGCGTCCGGCAATGGGAACGACTCGATCGACGACTGCTATGAGATATTGGTAATCTGGGGGAGGAGCGTTGGTAATGTATCCCGCAGAAGATGCGATCGCGGGCGAAACTTTGGATAGCGCCTCGCGAATTTTGTCTTTTTGAGCCGGATCTAGGTCGGACGAGACTAAAACGGCTCCGCTTGGAACTATGTGAGAATCTGTATGGAGAATGCGAAAGCGAACGCCAGGAAACTTGGAGCGATATTGGTTGAATTCCGCTAGCGACATGGCTCCTGCTGCGACTTCTCGATTAGCAATTAATTCGAGGACGTTTTTTGGCGTTGCTGCCAAACGGACTTCGGCTAATGTCAACCCATACAAGTTGTAGATAGGTAAATAATATCCCGTCGCAGAACCCGGTTGACCCAAAGCAATTGTCTTTCCAGCTAGCCGATCGAGGTTTTCGATCGGATTCTCTTTGAGGACAATGATAACCGAACGAGTTTTTAATGCTCCTTCTGTCGGAAACAGAGGCACGTATTGCGCTTGAGAAATCGCGATCGCGGCTAATCCGGGCGGAGCAAAGACGATATCCCAGCGCTTGCGCTTGATTTGATCGAGGGCTTTGAGTTCGTTGTAGGCTGGCTCTAATTCAACTAAACTCCTCAGTGTGCTACCTAAATAATTTTGTAGCTCGGAGTATTGTTCGACCGAGCGATCGCTTTCTTCAAAACTAATGACTCCTATAGTCAATTGTCCCGATGAGGGGGGACTCATCGACCTACACCCTACCGCTAGCATCAGAACCGATAAAAGTAGGAAGCGCTTGAGCAACATATTTAACAAGCTTTAAGAAATGCGATCGGGTCTTTGCGTTTACAATTTTAGGCAGATTACAAATGAACTATTACAATTTTAATTTTTTTCAGGAGTTTATAAATGCTAAGACTTTTTAAGCTCGGTACAAAACTTAATATAGGAACTCAACTCAATCTAGGGACAAAACTCAATTTGCTTTTGGTATTTATCTTTTTTCTCGTCGTTTCTGTCAGCGGATTATTGTTATCGATAATTTTGAATCGAAATGCAGAACAAATTGTTACTGACAAAGCTTTTTTATTAATAGAAACGATGAGTTCGGTCAGGCACTACACTAGTACTCAGGTCAATCCAGAATTAGCTCCTAGACTAGAAACCGAAGACGAATTTTTGCCTCAAACCGTTCCTGCTTATTCGGCTCGCGAAGTTTTTGAACGCCTAAGAACTCGTAAAGAATATCAAGATTTTTTCTATAAAGAGGCGACGTTAAATCCTACAAATTTAAGAGATAAAGCCGACGAATTTGAAACTCAAATTGTGGAAACTTTTCGCACTCAACCCACTTTAAAAGAAAAGACGGGTTTTCGTTCCCTTCCCGGTGGCGATATCTTTTATATTGCTCGTCCTCTCGCTGTTTCTCAGGAGAGTTGTTTGCGGTGTCACAGTGCGCCAGAACTAGCTCCTCCAAGTCAAATTACTACCTACGGCGATAAGAATGGTTATGGCTGGAAATTAAACGAAATTGTAGGAGCGCAAATGATTTCAGTTCCTGCTAGCACAGTTTTTGAAGCGGCACGCCAATTACAGTTTTCGGTCATCGGTATTCTCAGCGTATTTCTGCTGCTAACGATTTTCCTGATTAACCTCTTCTTGAAAAAGACGGTGACTAACCCTCTCAAAAAAATGTCTCAAGTAGCCCAAAGAGTCAGTACCGGCGATTTATCTGGAGAGTTTAAACATCTAGCCGACGATGAAATCGGCATTCTTGCAGCTTCTCTCAACCGCATGAAAGTCAGTCTAGAAATTGCGATGAATATGCTCAATTCAGAGTCACAGCAGTAAGGGCGCACGGCAAGTACGCCCCGAAAGAAGTTATACCGTTTGCGGCTGACCTTGCGGCTGGAATTGGAACAGAGAATAGACGACGTTCCGGCGAATATCGATCATCATCTCTAGGAACATCTCATAGCCTTCTTGTTTGTACTCGATTAGGGGGTCTTTTTGTCCGTACCCACGCAATCCGATCGACTCGCGCAAGGCGTCCATTGCTTGTAAATGCTCGCGCCAGAGGGTATCGATTTGCTGCAAGATAAAGAAACGCTCCGCTTCGCGCATCAGTCCCGGACGAACTTTATCTACTTGGTCTTCCTTGATATCGTAGGCTTTGCGAACTTCTTCGTGCAGGAAGTTTTTGATCTCGCTGACGCTCATGTCAGCAATATCGGAAACCTCGACATCTTCCAAAAGATAGACAAACTCCTTGGCTTTATTTACCAGACCTTCTAAGTCCCATTCTTCGGGAGGAAGTTCGGGATTGACGTAAGCATCGACGATCTCGTCCATCGTCTTCTCGGCGTACTGGAGAACCTGTTCTTTGAGATCCAGTCCTTCCAACACTCGACGACGTTCGGCGTAAATTGCCCGACGCTGATTGTTCATTACCTCGTCGTACTCGAATACCTGTTTGCGGATGTCGTAGTAGTAGGTTTCTACTTTTTTCTGCGCCCCTTCCAGCGATCCGGTGAGCATCTTGGATTCGATGGGCATGTCTTCTTCGACTCGCAAGGCGGTCATCAAACCGGCAACGCGATCGCCGCCAAAGATCCTCAGCAAGTTGTCTTCCAAACTCAGGAAGAACCGCGTCGAACCGGGGTCGCCTTGTCGCGCCGCCCGGCCTCTTAATTGGTTGTCGATGCGGCGAGATTCGTGGCGTTCGGTTCCGATTACGTGCAGTCCGCCCAGTCCTACGACTTCGTCATGTTCTCTACTGGTATACTCTTCGTATTCTCGGCGAATGAGTTTGTATGCTTCCCGCAGTTTTTGAATGACGGGATCGTCGATGGGAGCGTTTTCAGCCGCGATCGCTACTTTTTCTTCGGCTTCCAGTTCCGTTAAACTCTGCTCTCCGTATTGGTCTACTGCAAACTTCACCACATCTTTGAGCAGCTTTTGGGCATCTTTAGATAGCTCGGTGGGAAAAATTTGAGGCGATGCCTTCCAGGTTTTGACTTTCTTGCCGGGAGCAAAGCCTTGAGGACGGTTGCGCCCGCCGACTCCGGGAACGCTAACCCCCAGGGCATCGTCGTCTTCCGGTCGGACAATCTTGGGCATTAAATATTCTCGGATCTTCAATCGCGCCATGTAGTCTGCGTTACCGCCCAAGATAATATCGGTACCTCGACCTGCCATGTTGGTAGCGATGGTGACAGCGCCTTTGCGTCCCGCTTGTGCCACAATTTCCGATTCCCGTTCCACGTTTTCAGGGCGAGCATTGAGCAGGTTGTGAGGAATTTTCTTTTCTTGGAGTAAACGAGAGAGCAATTCTGATTTTTCGACGCTGGTCGTTCCCACCAACACCGGACGACCTATTTTGTGCATTTCTTCGCATTCTTCTGCTACGGCTATCCACTTGCCCCGCTCGTTTTTGTAGACTACATCTGGCATATCGTAGCGTCTAGAAGGTCGGTTGGTCGGGATAACCGTCACCTGTAGGTTATAGACCTTTTCCAATTCAGTTTCTTCGGTTTTGGCAGTACCCGTCATCCCCGACAGTTTGGGATAGAGCAGGAAGAAGTTCTGATAGGTAATGGTTGCTAGGGTTTGAGTTTCCGGTTGAATCTCTACCCTTTCTTTGGCTTCGATCGCCTGGTGCAAGCCGTCGCTCCAACGTCGCCCTGGCAATACCCGTCCGGTGAATTCATCCACAATGACTACTTCTCCATTGCGGACGATATAGTTTACGTCTTTGATAAAGAGTTCTTTTGCCTTAATGGCGTTGAAAATGTAATGCGCCCAGGGATTATTTTGATCGTATAAGTCTTGAACTCCCAATAGTTGCTCGGCTTTTTCAAAACCCTCATCGGTCATGAGAATATTGCGGGCTTTTTCATCGACTTCGTAATCGCCCGGTTGACTTTCATCGACTTGTCTGACCAGTTGTTGGGCAATTTCTGCCGCCTTGAGATATTTTTCTGTCGGACGTTCTATCTGTCCGGAGATAATTAATGGCGTTCGGGCTTCGTCGATGAGAATCGAGTCTACTTCGTCGATGATGCAGTAGTTGAAGGGACGCTGCACCACTTCTGCCATCGACGGCGCCATATTGTCTCGCAGGTAGTCAAAGCCTAGTTCGCTGTTGGTGGTGTAGGTAATATCGCAGGCGTAGTTTCTCTTTTTCTCTTCTGGACTCATTCCCGCTTGGATTAAGCCTACGCTTAGCCCCAGAAAACGATGGACTTGTCCCATCCATTCAGCATCGCGGCGGGCGAGGTAGTCGTTCACCGTCACGATGTGTACGCCCTTCCCCGTCAAACCGTTGAGATAGGCAGGAAGGGTTGCTACTAGGGTTTTCCCTTCCCCGGTTTTCATCTCGGCAATTTGCCCTTTATGCAGGACGATACCCCCAAGTAACTGCACGTCAAAGTGACGCATTCCCAAAACGCGAACGGCAGCTTCTCGAACTACGGCAAAGGCTTCGGGGAGGATTTCGTCTAAGATGTCTTCTAGTTCGCGATCGCTTCTGGCTTTTTCTAGTTTTTGCTTAAACTCTGCCGTTTTCTGCTTGAGTTCTTCGTCAGAAAGCTTTTTAATGTCTTCTTCGAGAAGGTTAATGTCAGTCACCAGGGGCTGAAGTTTTTTGATCTTACGTGCGTTGGGGTCGCCTAATAAACTTTTTAATAGCATGGCAGTTTCTTATCGGGATGTCAGACCAATTAGCAATTGGCAAGGCTCAATTCACAATTACAATCGGCGAGCTTCTCGTCACCGATCTCGACCACTGAATCTTTGATTTCCGTAGGGACATACACCCTCTTGATGGGTGAATAGTAAATTGTGAATTGAGAATTGTTTTGGTCATTCGCGAGAATTGACCGATGACGGAGAATCAATAATTATGGTATCATTTTCTCCCTCTTTCAGGCTTTACGGAAACAGGCTTTACGGAAATCCCAACCTTCTACTAAGTCATCGCCAACGACAAGTAGGGGCGCAAAGCCTTGTACGCCTGCAACAATGCTATAAATTTTTGTCTTGCCTCCGCGATTCTTTCCTTGTCATTCTATTCGTCCTCAGCGAAGACATAGCGGTAAAGTTCGCTGGGGTCTGGTTCTGGGCTTTCTTGCGCGAATTGAACGGCATCGTCTATGATTGCCTGAACGCGACGCTCGATCTCCTTAAGTTCTTCATGCTCGGCTAAGTTATGCTCGAACAGATAGGCGGCAAATTTTTTAATCGGATCGCGTGCTCCCCAAAATTGTTTTTCATCGTGCGATCGCAATTCGTCGGGATCGGCAAGGGAGTGACCTCGGAAGCGATAGGTCAGCGCTTCGATTAGAGTGGGTCCTTCGCCGGCGCGGGCGCGGGCAATGGCTTCTTGAGCGACGCTGCGAACTGCCAAAACGTCCATCCCATCGACTTCTACTCCCGGCATTTGGAAGACGCTGGCTTTCTTATAAATTTCCGGTTGAGAGGTGGCGCGATCGTGCGCCATCCCAATTGCCCATTTATTATTCTCGACAACGTAGATAATCGGGAGTTTCCAAAGGGCAGCCATATTCAAACATTCAAAAAACTGACCGTTATTGCTTGCCCCATCGCCAAAGAAACAGACGGTGACGAGATCGGCGCTCTCATCTCCCATTACTTCTCGTCTATACTTCGATTGAAAGGCAGCGCCCGTCGCGACGGGAATGCCTTCGGCGACAAACGCATAGCCGCCTAAAAGTCGGTGTTGGGCAGAGAACAGGTGCATCGAGCCGCCGCGACCTTTGCTACAGCCAGTTTCTTTGCCAAACAACTCAGCCATGACCTCCCTAGCCGGAACTCCGCAACTAAGCGCGTGGACGTGATCGCGGTAGGTACTGCAAACATAATCTCGATCGCGGCGCAAAGCTCTGATAATTCCGGTCGAGATGGCTTCCTGTCCGTTGTAGAGGTGGACAAAACCAAACATTTTGCCCCGATAGTACATCTCAGCACATTTGTCTTCAAAAAAGCGTCCGAGAATCATGTCCTCGTAAAGAAGCAATCCTTCTTCTTTAGTAATCCGGACTGAAGCCGTATTAAATTCGGGTAGAATGCGTTCGGAAACCATAGAGCCTAAATCTTTAAATCCAGTTAGCGATTGCGATGTTTTTCTAGAATAGAAAGCCTAAAAAATTAAGTAAAGTAAATTCGCCATATTTTACCATGAACTTTATCACACTTTTTCGGATACGGCATCTAGCCCGAAGCATGAATCTATGGACTTTCCCAAAAACTTAGTCTGCGACTGAATCCGACCCAGTTTCGCGATAACAGCACTTTAAGATTAGATGAGGTTTGTTGCGATAGCAGCGGAGCCTTGCTGCCAATAGGATATAAATTTTTAAAGATTTTTTTACCAATCCCGAGTGTTTGAGCTAAAATTTTGCCAGATATTCTGAAATATTCTAAAGCTTGTCGGCTACAGAAACCAAGAAGGAGTAAAATTTTTGTGCAAATTAAATTTTTGATAACTCCCCTCTGAGGAAACTAACCGTGCGAATTCCGCTCGACTACTATAGAATTTTGGGAATACCGGTTCGGATGACGGACGAGCTATTGAATCAAGCTTACCGCGACCGTAACTTGCAGTTGCCCACAAGATGGGAATATAGCAGCATCGCGATCGCTGCTCGCAAACAATTGCTAGAGATGGCATATCAAGTTCTCTGCGATTCCCAAAAACGAGCTGAATACGAGGAAAATTTTCTAGAGAAAGAGAAAACCAACTCAGAAAAAGCGGAAGAAAAATCACCAGCGCAGCAAGATAACGAGTCATCTGTAAATAAGACGGACGAATCGCAAAAAAGTGTCCCCGAACGCCCTGCCCCCTCGATTGAAATTGCCCCGGAGCAATTTGTTGGAGCGCTACTGATCCTTCAAGACCTGGGGGAATACGAGCAAGTTCTCAATTTGGGCTATCCTTTTCTCAATAACCCCCAACAAGTCAGTCCCGACCCGGAAGACCCAAAGACGCTACAGGCAGTTAAGAGCGATATCGTCCTAACCCTAGCTTTAGCCCACTGGGAGTTGGGCAGAGAACATTGGCAGCGAGGAGAATACGAAACCGCAGCGGAATTGGGAAGCAAAGGGCTGGAACTGCTAGAGAAAGAACACCTTTTCCCAGGCGTATGGGCAGAAATTCGCACAGAGCTGTATAAGTTAAGACCCTATCGGATTTTAGAGTTACTAGCCCTTGACGAAGAGAGAACAGCAGAGAGAAACAAAGGGTTGAAACTCCTCAAAGACATGCTGCAAGAGCGCGGCGGAATTGACGGCAAAGGCGACGATCGCTCTGGGTTAGAAATCGATGACTGTCTGCGCTTTATCCAGCAAATCAGAATTTACTTAACCGCCCAAGAACAGCAAGACTTGTTTGAAGCGGAAGCTCAACGTCCTTCAACCGTCGGCAAATATCTCGCTATTTATGCCTTAATCGGGAGAGGATTTGCCGAAAAAAAACCCGCTCTAATCGTTCGGGCTAAAGACCTTCTCTGTGAGTTAAGCGAGCGGCAAGACGTTCATCTAGAGCAAGCCATGTGCGCCCTGCTGCTAGGTCAAACAGAAGAGGCGAGTCGAGCGCTAGAAGGCAGCAAGGAAGAAGAACCGCTAGCCTTTATTCGCGATCGCTCCCAAGGAGAACCCGATCTATTGCGAGGTTTATGCGTCTATGGAGAACGTTGGCTGCAAACCGAAGTCTTTTCCCATTTTCGAGACCTAGCAAACCAAAAAGCCTCTATAAAGCAATACTTTGCCGATAAAGAGGTACAAGAATATCTAGAGCAGTTACCAGCTAGCTCTGGCGAACAAGAGCAGCCCTCACAAGACAACCCTCAACACACATTAGGAGAAACAATGGCGAAAAATCAAGCTGGAAGACAACCGAACTTCCAGCAAAGAAGAACGAGAACCTCCAGATCGGTGCCCAGCCGCGATCGATATTATGGAGAAACGAAGACGCTTGCGCAAACCTCTGGCGGGCGAACGACTGCCGTGTTAGCAGCCAAACCCTCTACCTATGAAAGAGGGGGCTATGCAGAAGAGCCGTCAGAACTCTCCAGAGAGCGATGGGTCTTGACGACGGGTTATCGCCAGCCAACCCTAGAGCCACCCGCTCGTCGCAGAAGACGGTCGAGTCCTCCAAAAAAACGCGATCCAGAACGACAACGCCCGTCCCTTCGTTCTCCACGGCGCAGAAATCGCTCTCGGTTGTCTTCTCGAAGGCAGCGCTTGCTGTTGGGAGCAGCGGCAATTGTATTCGGAGTAGGAGCTTTTGGTTTGGTGTATCAGTGGTTTGAAGCGAGCAGTTCTCCTCTAAATGCTCTCAAAGGAGAACAATTATCGATCGCGCTCAATCGACCTCCAATCGCGATTCCGCCAGCAGACGCACAGGTGGTTATTCCCCCAGAAATTCTAACCCAGCAGGGAGCCGAGCAAGTTATCCAAACTTGGTTAACGGTTAAATCTCAAGCAATGGGGAGCCAGCACCAGGTAGAGAAATTGGACGAGATTTTAACGGGAACTTTGCTATCTCAGTGGCGCGATCGCGCGGCAAAACTAAAAGGAAGTAACAATTACTGGCACTATCAACACCAGATGCAAGTCCGTTCCCTCAAAACCGATACGCAAAACCCCGATCGCGCTACGGTAGAGGCATCGGTTAGAGAAATTGCCAACTACTATCAAAACGGACAGTTGAATCGCGGACAATCCGACGATTACAGCATACGGGTTCGTTATGAATTAATTCGCCAACAGGGTCGCTGGCTGATTCAAAGTAGCCAAGTTCTTAGATAGACAAGAAAATCGCTAGAAAAGCTAGAGAGCGAGACTTATCCGCTCGCGTACCGGGGTATGGGAAGGTCGCTCGCTTCAAAACTGGGAATGAAACCAAGCAGTTAAAGCGACAGCCAAAGCATCAGCAGCATCGTCGGGTTGAGGAATGACGGCTAAATTCAACTCTCGCGCCACGGCTGCCTGAACTTCGGACTTTTTGGCATTACCATGCCCGGTGAGAGCTTGTTTGACTTGAGCGGGAGTAAATTCCACATAGGGAATCTTTTCCATTGCCAGGGCTAGCAACAATACGCCTCGTGCCTGAGCAACGGCGATCGTATTGTTCATACGGTAAAAAAATAGTTTCTCGATCGCGACTAAATCGGGACGACTTTCTTTGAGGAGCGTGCGTAAATCTTCATAGATAGTTGCCAGACGCTCTCCATCCGGGGTGGCAGCAGGAGTCTCAATCGCTCCGAACTCTAATAATCGAACAGGTTCGGGGGAGGGGTGCCACGGTCGAATCTGTCGATTTCTAACGGCAATCGCCCAATTGTCTGCACTCTGACATACAATTGTGCCAAATCCAACAATTGCTATTCCCGGATCGAGTCCTAAAATTCGTTTTTTCATCAAGCCGATTGTTAAAAATACTTGAGAGATTGCTTCAGAGTCAGTTAGAGTCTTTTTGACGACGGTTTTCTCGTTAGTCATCGGTTATGTCAATCGGTCTATTAAAACACGCTTTGCGCAAACTTAAGTCAGATAGGGGAAAGTTGGCTGCTGTTGGCAAACGAACCCCCAAACAATTTAACCGATGGTTCAAGTGGCTATCGCCCGGATTATTGGTCAAGCGTTGGTTGGTCATCAGCGCTATTGGCGTTGTCCTCACCGCTTTAGGATTGGCAATTTGGATCAAGCTGACTCCCATTTATCGCTTGATTGAATTTGTCTCCGCAGTCTTAGGAACTATTACCAATACCGTTCCCAGCTATGTCTCCGGACCGTTTGCCCTCGCCTTGGGACTGTTTCTTATTTTCTGGGGACAAACCCGAACGGTTGGCTCGATTACGGAAGCGCTTCAGCCCGATAGCGATCGCGAACTGGTGGATGTTCTGCTCGCCCATCGTCGCTTGAATCGAGGACCAAAAATCGTTGCTATTGGCGGCGGAACGGGGCTTTCTACCTTGCTCAGGGGTCTGAAACACTATAGCGCCAATATTACCGCAATCGTCACTGTTGCCGATGACGGCGGCTCTTCCGGACGACTGCGACGGGAAATCGGCGTGCTGCCGCCCGGAGATATTCGCAACTGCATTGCTGCTTTGGCAGATGAGGAAAAGCTGCTCACGGAGTTGTTTCAATATCGCTTTCAGGCGGGCGACGGATTGAGCGGTCATAGTTTTGGCAATTTGTTTCTGACTGCTATGACTGAGATCGCAGGAGATCTAGAAAAAGCGATCGCCGCTAGTTCCCAAGTTTTGGCAGTGCGAGGCAAGGTGTTACCCGCTACTCTCAGCGACGTGAGTCTATGGGCTGAGTTGGCTGATGGGCGATTAATTCAAGGAGAGTCTAATATTACCAAAGCTAAAGGACAAATTCGTCAAATTGGCTGTCATCCAACCGATCCTCCAGCCTTACCCGCAGCCATTCGGGCGATCGAGGAAGCGGATTATATTATTATCGGACCGGGTAGCCTCTATACTAGCGTCATTCCCAATTTATTAGTACCGAGAATTCGAGAGGCGATCGCTAATGCTAAAGTGCCTCGCATCTACGTCTGCAATATTATGACCCAACCCGGAGAAACCGAAGGATATACCGTTGCCGAGCATATCCGAGCGATCGATCGCGTCTGCGGCAAACGAGTCTTTGATGCCGTCCTCGTCCAGCGACAATCCCCTTCTCCTCAATCTTTGCTACGCTACGCACAGGAAAATTGCTATCCCGTCTTCTTGGATCGAGAGGAGGTTACTAATTTAGGATGCCGCGTCGTGTTGGCTAACGTTATGGATGAAGATGAAGAAACGGGTTACGTGCGTCACGATCCCCATCGATTAGCTAGAGTCTTGTTGCGGTGGTACGGAGGCAGATAATTCGGCGTTCGGTTATCAGCTAAAGCCGTTATCTTTTGGTATTATCAAGACTAGAAGCACAATATGACTGTTCGGTCAGCGACAATTCTTTTGCCCGATCCTCAAACAACTCGACAGTTAGGCAAAATCTTAGGAGAGTCTTTGCCTGCTGGAAGTGTCGTTTTACTGAGAGGAGATTTAGGCGCTGGGAAAACGACTTTAGTTCAAGGTCTCGGAGAAGGATTAGGCATTAAAGACACCGTACTCAGTCCAACCTTTGCTCTCATTAACGAATATACCGAGGGGCGTTTGCCGCTGTATCATTTCGATTTATACCGCTTGCAGCCAAAAGAAGTTGAGGGACTCTATTTAGATGTCTATTGGGAAGGGATAGAGGTTGCGCCGGGAATTGTAGCGATCGAGTGGGCAGAACGTCTGCTCTACCATCCTCCCAACTATCTCGACATCGAACTAAGCTTTAGGGAAGATTTGCAGCGCCAAGCCAAGTTACGGTTGGTAGGAGAATTAGACTTTGACTTGTCGAGAATGTTGGCGCAGCGATCGCTCTCGAAGCAAATAACCATTAACTGCCAACTGAATGATGAATGATAGATTCTGAATTTTTGTAACTCATCATTCATCATTCACGAGGGATGATTAATCGATCCCAAGCTGATTGCCGCGCTTGTATTGCATATAGGCAGCAAAAAATAGACCAGCCAACGTGATAAAAATTAGACCTAAAACGATTCCCAAAAGCAAGGGTTCGATCACGGTATTTCTCCTTGTATCATAGTTATGCCTGTTTGTCTGTTTCTATCCTATCTGAGAATGTCGCCCAATTCTACTGCGACCTAGCAATCGGATAGTTTGGCGATCGCAGCGCCAATCATTTTGATTTCTTAATGCGATTCTGCGCGATCGCTCTCATAATCTTAAGTTATTTTTATAATATGCAAGACTTTGCTGTCAAACTGTTACATGTGTTTAATAAAAGTAGCATTTGACTCCTAAAACATTGCAAAATGTTAACAGAAGAGCGACCTGTTGAAATGACCAGTGGATAATCAGTTAGCACAACCTAAAGTTTTGGCACAGCGATTGATTTGGGTAGCAGTAGCTTTGGCTTTGCTAGTTATCGGGATCGCTCTGGGAATACACTTCAGCAGGGTTTCCGATCCCTACGTGCTAAAAGTTTTATCCCTTACTGGCGATCGAGATAGGGGTCACGCAATCTTTCAAATCAACTGTGCGGGATGTCATGGATTGCAAGCTGATGGTAATGTAGGACCGAGCTTGCACCACGTTCCCAAACGCAAATCTAAAGTTCGCTTGATCGAGCAAGTCATCAGTGGGAAAACCCCTCCTATGCCAAAATTTCAGCCAAGTACTCAGGAAATGGCAGATTTGCTGAGTTATTTAGAGCAACTCTAACTATTATCCTCTTACCAGCTCTTTTTTTGTAAAAGGCGGTAAGAGGTATGGCTGGTGAATTTTGTCATTGATTCATAGTCCAGATTATTTTTGTTTACTCGCAATTTTTTTTGCGTCTCAGTGCCGAAGTACCAACCCCAAGCGCGCCAACCGCAAGCAGACTTAATGTAGCCGTAGGTTCGGGGATCTCAACCTTGTCTATTTTTACTCTTCGGTTATTCTCCAAGGCAAGCGAAATATTTGCTCCATCTTGCGAATAGGCAGTCCAGGAATTTAAGTTCGTCCGGGCAGTGAAGCGAGCAAACATTGTCCAGTTGTCATTGAGAGAACCAATTGCAAAGCCATCTGTTTTACCAGGTTGCCAATTTTGGGTTGTGGTAAAAGTATCGCCTATTAAAGTCGAATTAGCGCCGTTTATAACGGTACCATTTACAAGATATGTATCGCTTGCATCGTCTCTCACCATAAACGAGGATTTGTTAGGATCTCCTAACAAATCAAATTGCATTCGTGCATTACCACCAGTTCTATCTGAGGCAGCTGGTGAATTATGAACTGAGAAAAGGGCTAAACCATCTTTTGCCTGAACTAAAAAGAGATGCGAGCGATCGTTGACAAGTTGAATATTAGAACCACCAAACGAGGAGTTTTTGTAATTGTAGTACTGGCTAACTGTTTGTGTCGTAACAAAAGGTTTAATATACCCCAAGAGATTGTAGTTGTCGCTGTTGACAGCAGTTTCTTGCGAAACTCTATACAGGGTAACTGCCTCGGCTGCTTTAGGAACAAGCAAACCAGCAATGGCGAAACCAGCCACAGAAATTGCTAGTCTTAGTTTAAATCTCCCTTTCATTTTTTGTTCGATCATTAATTTTAAAGCTGACTATTTTGTCTTAATTTTAGTTTGCCCAATCATTGTTATTATGTCATCCAAGAAAATCATTTTTTACTCAAAAAACATCTTGTCAATAGAAAGCATCGAGGAAATACTGAAAAGAAATCAATAAATTCGGAACGAGTCAATTATTTATCTCGAATATTTACTAAAATAAAAATAGTAAGATCTTAAAGACTTTATAAATCACTGGTTATTTCTACGGAAAAATCTGTGTGAGAATCAGTAAAATTACTAACGATCGATCTCATTTCTCAACTATTCTTCTATGTTTAATTTCGCGCAGCCCTTATATCCACTTATTCTCGCTGCTGCTAAAAACAATCCAGAGGGAGCGCATCAGCAACTCCTCAAAACTCTAAATTGGATAGAGCGATCGCGTCATTCTGTTTGGGGAGGCTGGGTGCTGAAACAATGCGAGCAATCCTTTGTCTACAGCGATCCGCGACTCTCACAAACCTTGTGGGGACTTAAATTTGATAATCCCGTCGGTTTGGCTCCAGGTTGCGATAAAGATGGGGTAGCCGCTGGAATCTGGAGTAGTTTGGGTTTTGGGTTTGCAGAATTAGGAGCAGTAACGCTTCACCCGCAACCTGGCAATCCTCGTCCTCGCTTGTTTCGCCTGCCGTTGGATCGAGCCGTCCTAAATCGCATGGGAGCAAACAATCAAGGGGCAGAAGCTATGTCCAAAACCCTTCGCCAAGCTTGGCAAAGACAGCCCCGTCGCATTCCTATCGGGATTAATCTGTGTAAGTCTAAAATAACTCCTTTAGAGGAAGCAGCAGAGGATTATGTGGAAAGTTTTCGCCATCTGAGGGATTGGGCTGATTATTTTGTCGCGAATGTGAGTTCTCCCAATACGCCAGGGTTGCGATCGCTCCAAGCAGAAAAACAACTCGAACCCATTTTGGCAGCATTGGTTGCAGAAAATCAGGGCAGTAAGCCGCTATTAATTAAGATCTCTCCCGACTTGAATTGGGATGCGATCGCGACTATCCTAGACTTAGCGAAAGCCTATAATTTAGCTGGTATTATTGCCACCAACACCACAACTCGACGGGACGGACTGAAAACCCAAATTCTCGAAGCGACAGGGAAAGATATTAAAGACGAAGCCGGAGGCATTAGCGGCACTCCCGTGCGCCAGCTCTCTACAGAGATAATCCGCTTTATTTGGCACAAAACCCAAGGTAAACTCCCAATTATTGGGGTTGGAGGTATTTTTACCCCCGATGATGCCTGGGAAAAAATTACGGCTGGTGCGAGTCTGCTACAAGTCTATACGGGTTGGATTTATGAAGGACCTTGGATGGTACGTCGCCTTCTAGAAGGATTGGTTACCAGATTAGAAGCACAAGGTTTTACGCATCTTTCGCAAGCAGTCGGCAGCGCGGAAGACTAGGGGAGGGGGAAGATAGGAAGAAACGAATAACCACTAACTACTAACTAATCCCCAATCCAAAATCCGCCGTTTTCCTTGAAGCGGTTCAAGGAGCGTGCGGCGGCTTCGTCAAAATCGAATGACAAAGAACAAATGACAATTAGTAACTTATTTATCTAGCTGCTACATATTAGATGAGATAATGTTACAAATCTTTATCTAATAGCCGTTGTATTGTAAACTACGCGAGGGAAGGATAAACAAAGGATAAAAAGGAGCAACAACAACGATGCAGTCGGCCCAGATGCTGCTGACGGTGCCCAAAGAGTTTCTAAAAGCGCCCGATGGATTAAATCCTACTGCGATCATGTTTTTAGCAGCTTTAGGGCTAATTGTTTTTTCAGTTTGTGGTTATTGGTTGTGGAATTGGTGGGATTGGTGCTGTTTTTGTTTTAATGTTCTGGCTTTGCATTTAGCAGGTACGGTCATTCATGATGCATCTCACAACAGCGCCCATCGAAACCGAATTCTTAATGCTATTCTGGGACACGGCAGCGCGCTGATGTTGGGATTTGCTTTTCCCGTATTTACCAGGGTACACTTGCAACACCACGCTCACGTCAACGATCCCGAAAACGATCCCGACCATTTTGTCTCTACTGGGGGACCTTTGTGGTTAATTGCAGCACGCTTTTTTTATCACGAAATCTTTTTCTTTAAGCGGCGTTTGTGGCGCAATTATGAGTTGCTTGAATGGTTTTTAAGCCGACTGTTTCTTATCACAGTTGTTTTTCTGGGATGCCACTATGGTTTTATTGGCTATATTATGAACTTTTGGTTCGTTCCAGCTTTAGTAGTAGGGTTAGCACTGGGGCTGTTTTTTGATTATCTACCCCATCGTCCTTTTCAAGAGCGCGATCGCTGGAAAAATGCGAGAGTCTATCCCAACTCTATTCTCAATCTTCTCATTCTCGGACAAAATTATCACCTCATTCATCATCTGTGGCCCTCGATCCCTTGGTATAAATATCAAGCTGCCTATTATGCTACCAAACCGCTTTTAGATGCCAAAGGATGCGATCAATCTCTGGGTTTACTGGAGAAAAAGAACTTTTGGAATTTCCTTTATGATGTGTTTTTAGGCATTCGTTTTCATCATAAAAATTCAAAAAAATTAGATGTAGAGACGCAAACCTTGTGCCCTAAAAAGAGTCAATAGACCTTAAATCAATGAATTATTTGGCTCATTTATTTCTAGCAGAAGATACACCAGAACTCGCATTGGCAATTTGCTTGGTGATTTTGTTAAAGGTTCTCTAGAAAGATACAGAACTCATTATAGTGAAAGCATACTCAAGGGAATTAGAACCCATCGACGAGTAGACTTTTTTACTGATACTCACTATTTTTTTAAAAAAAGTAAACAGCGCCTCAGCACAATTCATCGCCATTTTTCTGGTGTTATAATAGATATTTTTTACGACCATTTTCTGGCTAAAAACTGGTCGCAATTTTCAAAGGAAACTTTAGAAGAATTTGTCAATAAAATCTATAAAATCTTAGAAAAAAACGGAATATTTTACCCAAAACATTGCAAAAAAATATCCCCAGAATGATTTCTGAAAACTGGTTAATTTTGTATAAAGAAATCGAAGGGATCGATCTAGCTTGTCAGCGTTTGTCTCGACGGATTCAAAGAGCAAATAGTCTGGCACTAGCTCAAGACGAACTCTTGAAAAATTATGATGAAATCGAGCTAGATTTTCTGAGTTTCTTTCCAGAAATTATTAATTACGTTGAAACTAACCGCCCGTATTTTTAGGCGATCGCACATCTAACTCGATTTTTTCTTCATTAGAATAAATCCAATCGAACAACCGTAATTATAGTACGAGCGTCTTGCTTCGAGTGGGACGCATGCGCTTACGCGAACGCTACGAGAACGCACTACAGATTCGATCTTACCAGACCGAACCTTTAATTATTCTGTAAGTAGTGCAAGCTCCGAACAAGCATACCAGTGTTATGTCGGCGCTCCTAAAATCTAGGTGACTTTCCACTTACTTAACAAACTGAGGCATAACTTCTGCGGCGGTAAACAACCCGTAAATTCCGCGACGGTGCAAAGCAATGCCAGCTTTAAGATAGCCGAAAGCAGGACCGCAAACATTAGCTGCCATGCTGGTTTCGTCGCCTAGCGTAAAGGTATGGGTGGAAATTTTGCCCTCGAATGTCCGTCCCGTTACCTTAACATGGGTGCTGAGTGGCTTTTTGGGATTGCGGGTATCGACGACACCGCCAACCGAAACGCGATCGCGCGAACAAATTCCTGCTAACTCTAACATGATATCGTCGGCATGTTCCATGTTTTCTAGCGCCAGAATTCCATTGGTTTTTTCTAAGAGCATCTCTACCTCAGCATCGCTCATTGCCCTGGCTTTTTCTACGTTATAGCCTGGTAAATGGGCAATATCTTCGCGAATGGTTGCCCGATAAGCTTCCCAGTTAGCGATTCCTACCCCAAAGGTAATTTTAACGCTGTGAATTTCTGCATAACTTTGAGCGGCAAGCGCTGCTGCCGCCGTTAGCAGTCCTGGCGTTGCCCCGCATCCCGTCATGTAAGTAATGCCTGCTGCTTGTAGTTCGCCTCGCAACTGCAATAATTGTTCTACCGCACTGGTACGTTTGAGCGCATCTACCAACACGCCTCGCCAACCGGATTGAATAAACATCCTCGCCACATCTGCCATAAAAGTATTTGGGAGGTTGGGCAAAGCGAGGAAATAACCGTCTGTATTTGCCTTGGCTAGTAATTCTTGAATGCTATTGCTAGCGAGCATTCCGTAGGGTTGTACATATCCCACCGATCCTTTATCCCGACAGGCGGCAATACAAGCATCTCCATCCAAGCCCGTTTCATTGTAAGCATATCCCTTGCGATCGGCAACTGCTACCCATTTCATCTCTATCTTAGGTTCGAGAACTCTGGCAGCCGCTTGTCCTAATCCTCCAAACCCTAAAACCCCTACTCGGATAACTTTGTCTGTGCTCATCATTTCTCTTCTCGTTACCTAGACCGATTTTTATTATCTAAGGCTGCTGCTAGCTCGATCTGTATATTTTTGTTGCAGTCCACATTTTTGAGAATTTTTTGCTCTTGACTGAAATGAAAAGTTAAGCGAAACTTACAAACAATAAAAGTAGATGTCTCAGTAAATATTAAATTTTGCTAAAATCTGATTCATATTGCTACGGTTGCTCAAGATTATTGTATAGGGCTAAGCAAAGCAATATAGTCGTCTCCTAGAAAACAGCAGAGCTAAAAATAGAGGAGTAGGAAGGGATCGAACATGAATATGGAAACCTTAGAGTTCATTATCTATCCCGATGGTCGAGTGAAAGAAACTGTGACAGGCATCGTTGGGTCTTCTTGTCAAGAGGTGACTGCGGCGATCGAAACTCAACTCGGACAGGTGGTTTCCCAGGAGAACACTTCCGAATATTACTCCCAATCCGTCAACCAGTCAGCTAGAGCTACTAATCAGGCTAGTTTTAGCAACTGGTAATTTTTTTCTCAAATTTACCTTTTCTAAAATCCAATTCAATCAAATCGTCTAGGATTATGTCGCACTTTAGCAATATCAAAACCCAAATTCGTAACCTAACCTCCCTCAAAGCTGCCCTGACCGATCTGGGAATTGATTGGAAAGAGGGACCGACGACCGTCAGAGGATATCAAGGCCAAACCCGCACAGCTGAAATTGTAATCGAACAAGACAATAACCACGACATCGGTTTTAGCTGGAACGGAAACGAATATGAGTTGGTTGCCGATTTGCAATACTGGCAGCAACCTTTATCTGTGGAAGGTTTCTTGAGAAAAGTAACTCAGAGATATGCTTTCCATACCGTAGTAAGCGAATCTGTTAAGCAAGGATTCCAGATTGCAGAACAGCAAAAAAATGAAGATGGTTCTATTCGTTTAGTCGTCCAACGCTGGAGTGCCTAATGGCTGACTTTTCCCCAGCCCCCGAACGATCTGGGTTTGAGCCGGAGCTAGGGGGTATATTTCGAGAGGTCCCGGAACGATCTGGATTCGAGCCGGAACTAGGGGGTGCACTGCGGCAAAAAGGCGTTTACGTCGATGAAATCACCTGCATCGGCTGCAAACACTGCGCTCACGTTGCCCCAAATACGTTCTACATCGAATCGGAGTACGGGCGATCGCGAGTTTTTAATCAAGATGGCGATTTGGAAGAAATAATCCAAGAAGCTATCGATACCTGCCCGGTGGATTGCATTCACTGGGTCGATTACAGCAAACTAAAAGAGTTAGAAGAAGAACGAAAATACCAAGAGATCAAGCAACTTGGATTTCCTCAAAAGAATCGCGCGATCGCTGCTAAGAAACTCAAGAAACAAGCAAATCATTAAATTCAATCCATCAAATCGAACAAGATAAAAAAGGCTAATTTACATAGCTCTGCTATTCAAAAAATCCTCAATGGTTTATCTCCATTGAGGTTTTTTATTAAAGATTATTGTGTTCTGCTAATAGTTTTTCGACTTTGGCTTCCTCGATTCTAGACGTGATTTTTTTTGCTTCATGTAAATCTCTTTGAGTTTTTGCCAAACTAATTGTAGAGCCAACCGTAAAAGCTAATCCCATTCCCATAAAGCTTTTTGTCCAACCATCGACGGGTAAATAAATAATTCCAAGCGAGGTAGCAGTTACAGAAATAATAAAAGATAGCCAGGTTTGCATTACCCAAGCCGAACTGTGGTCTTGGACGATGTTATGTTTATTCATTGCTTCTTTGTCCTAAAAAATTCTGCTTGACCAAATTATTTCAATTTTATGAATGGCGGCTTGAGGGGGAAAGGATAAGAAGTGACAGTTTATTAACTGGATTGTTCGATCGATAATGCGATCGTTATTCAAAAGGATAAATAAAATCTTACGCAGAAGCGCTAAGAAAGTTATCTGGACGATGTATGAGTAGATTTTTGTTGTGTTTTTTTGTTGGTTTAGCAATACTAAGATTGTAAACATCTCCTGATGCTTAAATTAATTTAAATGCAACTAATTACAGGTAAAACTAAACTATTAGGAGTTATTGGCGATCCCGTCGAACATTCGCTGTCGCCAGTCATGCACAATGCAGCGATCGCGCATTTGAGGGTTAATTATGTCTATGTTCCTTTTCCAGTCAAAGGAAAGGATTTAGAAAAAGCGATCGCGGGTTTTGAGGCGATCGGAGTCGTTGGGTTTAACATTACTATCCCCCATAAACAAGCTATTATCCCTCTGCTATCGGAAGTTTCTGCGGCAGCGCAACTGGTAGGGGCAGTTAATACCGTTTGGCGCACGGAAACGGGTTGGTGCGGCACAAATACCGATGTAGAAGGGTTTTTAGCTCCTTTAAAAGAATTAGATCGCGATTGGACGCAAGTTACCCCGATTATTTTAGGCAATGGGGGTGCAGCGAGAGCTGTTGTGGTCGGATGTGCAGAGATAGGATGTCCAAAAATTCGCGTTGTAGGACGCGATCGCGCTAAGTTGGAAGAATTTAAACAAAGTTGGCAGAATTCAGCTCTCAAAGCCGACCTAGAAGTTCATGAATGGTCGGAATTAGCCGGACTGGTATCGGATACAAAGTTGTTAGTGAATACAACTCCTGTAGGAATGTATCCAAAAGTGAATGAATCTCCAGTAGATGCAGCGGTGATGGAAAAAATGCCAACCGATGCGATCGCTTACGATCTTATTTATACGCCTAACCCTACCCAATTTCTAGTACGAGCAAAAGAACGAGGCGCGAAAGCGATTGACGGATTAGAGATGTTAGTCGAGCAAGGTGCATCCGCCTTAAAAATTTGGTTGCAACAACCAGTTCCCGTCGATGTGATGCGGCGATCGCTGCGACAATATTTAGAACATTAACTAGAGATTTAACCAAGTTTGCTAAGTTATTAAATAAGACCTAGCGTTCTAGGGACGCGCCTCAAAGTGTAAAAAAATGCAAATTTATCTTGACTATAGTGCTACAACGCCTCCACGCTCGGAGGTGGTTGCCAAGATGCAAGAAGTCCTCGCGCAGCAGTGGGGAAATCCTTCCAGCTTGCACGCTTGGGGAGAGAGAGCAGCAACAATTATTGAAACCGCTAGAATTCAAGTCGCCAATCTCATCAACGCCCCCAACCCCGAATCCATTGTTTTTACCTCTGGTGGGACAGAAGCTGACAATCTCGCCATGATGGGCGTAGCGCGTCGCTATCAAACGCCTCAACATATGATTATTTCCAGCGCAGAACATTCGGCGATCGCACAACCAGCTAACTTGCTCGAAAAATGGGGCTGGCAAGTAACTCGACTGCCCGTCAATCGCTACGGCAGAGTAAATCCTCTCGATTTAAAAGCAGCCATACAGCCAAACACAGTTTTGGTGTCAATTATTTACGGGCAAAGCGAAGTAGGCACGCTACAACCGATTGAGGAACTCGCTCAAATTGTCCGCGATTGCGCTGGGCGCAGCGCCAAAGGCGATCGCAACGTACTATTTCATACCGATGCCGTTCAAGTAGCCGGACGAGTGCCTATCGACGTGCAGAGATTGCCAGTCGATCTGCTTTCTCTCTCCAGCCACAAAATCTATGGGGTTCAAGGGGCTGGGGCATTATACGTGCGCGAGGGTAGAGAATTAGTTCCCCTCTTCGGCGGTGGCGGACAAGAAAAAGGCTTGCGATCGGGAACGCAAGCCGTTCCCGCCATTGCCGCATTTGGCGTTGCTGCCGAATTGGCTGCCGCCGACATAGAAACAGAAGCCCGTCGGTTAATTGAATTGCGCGATCGCCTTTTCGATCGCTTAGCCGACTGTCCTTACCTCATTCCTACCGGAGACAGATTGTATCGCCTGCCGCACCACGTTAGCTTTATCGTCAGCGATCCTCACAATCGAGTCAGAGAAGAAAAAATTACGGGAAAAACCATAGTACGTCAGTTAAACCTAGCAGGAATTGGAATTAGTTCTGGTTCGGCTTGTCACAGCGGGAAACTATCTCCTAGCCCTATATTGCTAGCGATGGGTTTTACTCGAGAGGAAGCGTTAGGCGGAATTCGTCTGACTCTGGGGCGAGAAACTACCGAAGCCGATATCGATTGGACGGCAATGGTACTCAAACAAGTTCTCGATCGATTAATGCCTCAATTAGTAACGACTGGACATTAAGCAGTTATTCCTTGGCGACTAACATGCAGCGATCGCCACACCAGAAACCGAACGCTATAAACTGATAACTGATAACCGACTATGCCTCAAGTTCCATCAACCTTAGAAGAAGCTGTAGAACAAGCCAAAGAAGCGACTAAAGTGGCTCTAGAAGCCGGTTGCGGGCGCATCCAAGTAGAATTGGTCGTCCCAGAAATTGCCCTGCAAGCCCAATCGCTTGCCCTAGAATTTACTTCCCTTTTGGAAGACTATGGTTCTGGATTGAGGGTTTTATTTCCCGATACGGGTGCGGCAGCTTTGGCACGTCGCGATTGGGGAGAGACCGTTTTTCAAGTAAGCGACTTGGGGAGTCGTTTTATCCCGGTAGATATGAAGATATCGGAAGAAGATACGGCTTTCTTAGTCGTCTCTCCTTCGGCGATCGAAGTCAACTCGGTTGAGAAACTTTGCAATTTGGCAGGCGATCGCCCCGTCGTTCTCCTCATACCCCAACTAGAAGACGTTTCCGTTGTTGGAATTGGTTTGGCTGCCCGCCAACTGAGAGAACGCTTCCTTAGTACCTTAGAATCCTCTTACTACTTTAGACCTCTAGAAGGGGCTGTCGTGCTACGTTCTTATCCATCTTTGTGGCAAGTCTGGCTAGAGGGAGAGGAAGACTATCAGCTAATTGCCGAGGAACCCCAAAAACCCGCAGGAGAAAGGCTAGATTTACTTATCGCTGGCGCTGTAACGGGCAACAGCGATGAGAACGAGAATGCCCAGGCACCAAAACCGAAAAAACCCGGTTTACTAACTAATATGCAACGATTCTTCCGCGCTCTAAGTCAATAGCACAGACTATCTATCTACTAATCACTAATCGATCGCGAAAAAAAGCGGTTTGCCCCACAACAAAACAAAATTAATTTAGCCCCACTCCTACGATCTATGTCAGACTAGAATTTAGTAGCATGTCCGCTACACACCTTATCGAGTGAAGAATGGAAGCTAAGCCATTGACCAATTCAACTCATTCCAGTCCGCAGAAAATTTTGCATCCGTCAGAGAACGCTCATCAGCATGGCGATCGCGTCCACACTCATGAAGAGCAAGGCAAGCCTCACGTTCATAGCGAGGCTTCTCTGCGGCAGATTGTAAATCGACTGTCTCGTATAGAGGGACACATACGCGGGATTAAGACAATGGTGACAGAAAGCCGTCCGTGTCCTGAAGTATTAATCCAAATTGCCGCCGTTCGCGGCGCGATCGATCGCGTGGCGCGCCTGATTTTAGACGAACATCTGAGCGAGTGCATTGCCCGTGCTGCCGATGAGGGTAATATTGATGAAGAGATCGAACAGTTAAAAGCCGCCCTCGATCGCTTTTTGCCCTAAATTAGCGAGTAGTTAGTAGTTAGTGGTTGGTAGTTAATTGTCTCCCCGTCCCAAAAGTCTCCCCATACTCCCCACACTTCCCCTACTTCCTCGGCTTCCGACTTCCGACTTCTACTCTCCGTCCTTAGTTCAGTTTCCTTGGCAATAACTATTCATATTGCTGACTAATTCTTGTTCTTTTTTACCTATTTGTTGCACTCTTTTTTGAGTTAACTTTGCCTTGGCAATGTCTTTTTTTTGCAAGGCATCGACAAATTCGCGAGTTGCTTGAGCGTTACCGCGATATACTTCAGCAAAACCGATTTGATACTGCATTAGTTTTTCGTCTTGAATTCTGAGGTTCTTCATCTCTTCAGCTGTTTCTTCAAAAGTATCTGCCATTTGAAGAACTTTCTTTATATCGGTTGTTTGACGATTATTTTGGCTTTCTTTGGCAATATTTTTTGTAATTTCAATAATTTTTTGACATTGAGAAAATTTGGTTTCCACACAACCGAAGGTCGAGAAACCTACGGTCGCACTTAGACAGATCGTTAAAAATTTTTGCGCTAAATTAGCCATAACTAATCTCATTGTAGTGGCTCGCTCGTTACCAGCGATCGCTGGCAATTATGAATAATTTTGGCTTGAATTACCGTGCATAACAATCAATTGTCAATTGGGATTGTTTTAGTCATCGGTCATCAGCTATCCAATCTTTAGGTTAACTGTTTCCATGGCGCTTCTGATGCCATTGCCAAGCGTGACTGACAATGGTAGTCAAATCTGCATATTGAGGATTCCAGCCGAGAATTTCTCTGGCTTTTTGGGTGCTCCCCACTAGAATCGGCGCATCGCCAGCCCGACGAGGACTCTCGACGACGGGAATTTCTCGACTCGTTACTTTCCTTGCGGTATCTATTACTTCTCGCACGGAAAAACCATTGCCGTTGCCCAGATTAAAAACGTCGCTATTGCCGCCAGCCAATAGATATTCCAATCCTAAAACGTGTGCGTCGGCTAAATCGCTCACGTGAATGTAATCTCGAATAGCAGTTCCGTCGGGAGTAGGATAATCGGTGCCAAAAATCGATAGGGATTGTCGTTTTCCTAAAGCGGTTAATAAAGCCAAGGGAATGAGGTGAGTTTCTGGGTTGTGATCTTCCCCCAACAAACCGCTCGGATCGGCACCGGAGGCATTAAAATAGCGAAAAGCAACGGATTTTAAGCCATAAGCCCCATCGAAATCGGCGAGAATTCTTTCTACCATCTCCTTACTCGCTGCATAAGGACTGAGGGGATCGTGGGGATGAGTTTCGGTCATGGGAACTTCTTTCGGCATCCCATAAATGGCGCAAGTAGAAGAGAAGACAAACTTTTTGACTCCGGCAGCGAGCATGGCTTCCAGTAGGGTCAGGGTGCCAACAACGTTGTTATGATAGTATTTGGCAGGCTCGACTACCGATTCTCCAACGGCAATAAAAGCGGCAAAGTGCATTACGGCAGCGATTTCGCGGCTAGCAAAGAGATTGGCGAGCAAAGCGCGATCGCTCGTATCTCCAACAATGAGTTCTACTTTTAAAACCTCTTGTATTAATTCTGGATGACCGTAGGACAAGTTATCCAGAACAATGACTTCATAGCCTGCCTTTTGTAAGGCGAGGACGGCGTGAGAGCCGATATAACCCGCCCCGCCCGTAACGAGAATTGTTGGTTTAACTAATGACACCAGAACTCCTTTATTAATTATTAGTTATCCGCGATGGCTTAGAAATTTTACTTATACTGAATAATTCATCTCTACATTATCATCACGATCGCTGGAAAATGCTAGACACTCTCGATCTGGATCTTGCCTTAGATAAAGTTACCTATCAGTCTCAAATAGAAGACTTAATGCGTCAGTTGCGGGCGTTGCAAAAAGCCTGTTGGGATAAAAAATTACCCGTAATTGTCGTATTAGAAGGATGGGCGGCAGCCGGAAAAGGGTCATTAGTCAAAAAAATGGTGAATTATATGGATCCGCGCGGTTTTGCGGTTCATCCCATTTTCCCGCCTTCTCCCCAAGAGCAACGCTATCCTTTTCTATGGCGATTTTGGCACAAACTTCCCCCGAGAGGCAGTCTGGCGTTTTTCTATCACAGTTGGTACACTCACGTTCTCGAAGATCGGCTGTTCGATCGGGTTTCTAACACCCAAGTTCCTCTGCTAATGAGGGATATCAATGCTTTTGAGCGGCAGTTGGTCGATGATGGAACTGCGATTGCCAAATTTTGGATTCATCTGGGGCGCAAAGAACTCAAAAGCCGCATTAAAAAATATGCCTCTGACGAACTCGACTCCTGGCGAGTTCGTCCGGAAGACTGGCAGCAAGCAAAACGGTATGAAGAATATTCTGCCCTAGCAGAAGAAATGCTCACCTATACCAGTACTGGCGCTGCTCCTTGGACGTTGGTAGAAGGAAACTGTAAGCGCTGGGCAAGGGTCAAAGTGCTGACTCAATTAGTGGCTACCATTACCCAAGCTTTAGATCGACTCCAGATCCCTCAGGTAGAGACACCCAGATTGCAGCCGCAAGAGCATCTGTTACCCACTGAACCCGATTTTCTAGCCAAGGTCGATTTAAGCCTGAAACTCGACAAAAACGAATACAAAAAACGATTGCGCGAGGCACAAGTCGAGTTGCGCAAGCTTCAGTTAAAAATCCACCAAATCAATCTCCCAGTTTTGATTATTTTTGAAGGCTGGGATGCAGCTGGAAAGGGAGGTGCAATCAAGCGACTGACTGACATTTTAGATCCCCGCAGTTACAAAGTTAATGCCTTTGCTGCGCCTACGGACGAGGAAAAGCGCCATCACTATCTCTGGCGTTTTTGGCGTAGAATTCCTGGCGGTGGAACGATCGCTATTTTCGATCGTAGCTGGTACGGGCGCGTGCTAGTTGAGAGAATCGAAGGTTTTGCTACAGAAGCCGAATGGCGACGCGCCTATCAGGAGATTAACGAGTTCGAAGCCCAATTGACCAATGGCGGCTATGTTTTAGTGAAGTTCTGGATGCATATCAGCCCAGAAGAACAACTAAGACGCTTTCAAGAACGCCAAAATAATCCCTTTAAACTCTACAAACTTACCGAAGAAGATTGGCGCAACCGCGATAAATGGAATCTCTATGCAGTTGCGATCGATCAAGCGATCGCGCGTACCAGTACTCCATCTGCCCCTTGGACGCTAGTTGCAGGCAACGATAAGTACTATGCCCGCGTCAAGGTTATCGAAACGGTTATTGAGGCGATTAAAGCCGAATTGAAAAAGCGATAATGAGTTGATGTGCCCTTAAAACAACCAAAAATTCTGAAAAATTCCCATGCCCATGCCGCCTCTAACTTTCGTACTGTCGCGATCGACTTGTTCGGTATGATTGAGATCCTCGATTTGCGTGACTCGCCCTTGGGAGAAACCTTGGCTGGGTTTGACGACTGAGGGAGCTTCTTGAGTTGATTTACTCTGCAAGCAGTTGTCCTTGAGCAATCGATTGTAAGTACGGTAGGGAATGTAATGAAGGGGATTGTATCCAGCGAAGCGTAGAATGAGAACGCAAGCCCAAGAATATTTTCCAGCCATAATAGCTTCGACGATTTGCTCGAACTGCTCGTTCGTCATAGCCTTGGTTTGCTTGGATTGGCTGTAGGCGAATGGTTGGTTCATTGTCGTGTTTTCTCCTCAACGATGTCAGTTAGTTCTAAAGATCCATGCCGTCTTTCTGAAGCTGCCGAATTGGATCTAATAAAACATCCGCGATCCGGCGGCGACGAATGACGATATCGGCGGTGGCAGTTTGGCCGGCTTTGAATTGGACTTTGTGCTGGTTGTCAGTCACGTAGTCGCGCTCTAGTTTGACTTCTACCGTATAAACCGGACCGAGTTGTTCGTTGGGTTTAGCATCTGCCGAGATAACGGTCACTTCACCGGGAATAACCCCATAGTCCTGATAGGGATAGGCGTCCAACTTAACGTGTACCGGCATTCCGGTCTTAATTAAGCCCGCTTCTCTGTTTGGGATGACGGCTGAGAGAACGAGAGGAACTCCGTGGGGAGCAATCTCGGCAACAGTTTGCCCCGGTTGGAGTACTTCGCCGGGATTTTTGAGATTGAGAGACAGAACCACGCCATCGACGGGAGCCTTGAGATAGTTGTCTTTGAGTTTAGCTTGGGCAGCCGCTATTTGATTTCTGGTATCTGCAATCTTAGCTTTTGTCTGGGCAATTTCTAGTTCGAGCTGCTTGATTTTCTGTTGGGCTTGGATTTGAATAGTGTTGGCTTCTGCTTGCTTTTGTGCCAGTTGAGCCTCAAGTTGTTCGACTTCTTTGTTTCTCGTCACCAGTGCGCCTTGGTTTTCGGTTAGGCGAGATGCCAAATCGCGCAGCGATTGGTCGGCATCAAATAGCTTTTCGCTGACGTTGGTCACTTCTTGCAGCCTAGTTTGGGTGATGCGCTGCTCGATTTCTCTTATTTCCCGTTCTGCTTGAAAAACGAACTCTTTGGAAACCGCACCTTCATTTTCTAAAGTCTTTAACCGATCTAGCCTTTCCTGATTGCTCGTCAGCTCATTCTTGAGTTGATCGAGATACTCTTGAGACGTACTTGAAATTGGTTGTAGGTGATATCTTCTACTTTGATAGGCTCGTAGTTCTGACTGTTGCTGAGCGATCAGTTGGCGGGTAGTTAATGCTTTTTCTCTGGCTAGGGCGATCGCCGATCGCTGGGATAGTTGTTCGGCTGCGGATATCTCGGCACGAGTTTTGGCTTCCATCTCTGCTTGTAAGAGCAAGCTTTGTTTTTGAGTAACTTCGTTTTGATAGGAAGAGAGTGCTTCCTTAAGTCGTTCGAGTTCTTTTTGAGCCAAATCTGTATCGAGTTCGGCAACGATTTGTCCGGCTTTGATTTCTTGCCCTTCTTTGACGACAATACGACTGACTTTCCCGGAACCTACAGGTTGAACTTTGTAGGTTGCCCCCTCTGGCACCAGCTTTCCTGTTGCTTTGCCGACTTCTTCGATCGTGCCGAACCAAGCCCAAGCACCGAAAGCCACAAAAAATGCTACTCCCCCCAAAATAAAGCGCAAGGGCAGGTTGGCGGGTGGTTGGTCTAACACCGACTGTACCGAAGGTGACCAACGACCGGATTTGGTATCCGCCGTCGATGAGGGATTAGGACTTGGCGAACTAGTGGGACCTGGAAGCCTAGCGACTGGAATAGACCCAGCTACTCCTCCATAGAGCGATGTGGATTCCTGTCGAGAAGCTACTTTTTGTTCAACCGACAGATCGGGAGGAAGCTTGGGATCGCTGCTATTTGAGATTTCAGCAGGAGTTTGGCTCGTGCCAGATGATTTGGGGGGAAATTTCATAGTTCCTACTAACCTTATTAATTGACTTCACTAGCCCGCTCTAAAAATGGATGTCATGCCGAGTAGAAAAGCCACTATACCTCAGTTCATTCCTGTCTTTTGCTTAAGAGCATGTCAATTAACCTTTTAGTTTGTAGTCGGTCGGGTTTCGGTTTAGCTTTATGGATGAAGAGGATTTTGTCGCTCTTTTCTACTTCCATCTGAGAAAAAACTTATCCTATTGTTGATTTCAGACAGATTTTTTAGAGATTTTTTTACATTGAGTTTTTATAGATTTTTTAGAGTCTTTTACCTTCTTTGCTTATTTATACTAATTTTTTCGCCTTCAGTCAAGCAAATTTCCGTATATTCGCGGAAGCTTCTATACAGAAAATGATATACAATTTATCCAAAATTGTCTGCCAAGTTGGCAGTTTTTCATAACGAAATTGTTAATATTCATAAATAGCCAAATTAAATAAAAAAGCTTTTTCTCTAAAAATATCAGTCGAGATATTTTCAGTTTTTCGCGTTCAATCGTCGTTATTTTTTAGTAAAAATTAAAATCTAACTTACATAATCACTGGCGTTCGATATCTTTGTTTATTGTTTCTCCTCTTTTACTCTAATCGGTTAATTAAACTAACAGCAAATGCAGTTATTAAAGATCGAGTTGCTGTTGTGCCAAGTGATAGTAAAGCCCTTGCTGCTTCATCAACTCTTCGTGGTTTCCTTGCTCGACTAGAATGCCTCGATCGAGTACCAAAATGCAATCGGCGTTACGCACGGTCGAGAGACGGTGGGCGATAATAAAAGTCGTGCGATTGCGGCACAGACGAACGAGATTTTGTTGAAAGCGCCTCTCCGACTCCGTATCGAGAGCGCTGGTCGCCTCATCGAGCAGGAGAATTCTCGGTTCTCCAAGCAGTGCGCGGGCGATCGCGACTCGTTGGCGCTGTCCGCCGGACAGATTTGCCCCACGCTCTCCGACTTTGGTGTTATATCCCAAAGGCATCGATTGAATAAAAGCATGGGCTTCCGCGAGTTTAGCGACTTCGACCGCCTGTTCCAAACTATATTCCGGTCGATAGAGAGTAATATTTTCCAAAATCGTTCCAGAGAAGAGGAAACATTCCTGCGGCACGACACCGAGTTGCGATCGCAGCGATTGGGGAGAAACGTGACGGATATCGTGTCCGTCGATCGAGATATGCCCGCTGTTGGGATGATATAAACCTTGCAGTAGCTTGACTAAGGTACTTTTGCCCGAACCGCTGCGCCCAACGATCGCGATCGTCTGTCCGGGCTTGACCGTGAAGGTAATATTTTGCAGAATGTTGCGATCGTCGTCTTCGTTATAGCGGAAGGTGACATTTTCAAAGCGCACTTCGCCTTTAATAGTCGGCAGAGGCAATAAGGGGTTTTCCGAACTTTCTTCCGGTTCGGCAGAAAAGACATCGTTGAGTCGTTCTACCGAGATCAGAACTTCTTGCAGTTCATCCCAGAGATTGGTCAGCGAGAGTACGGGACTGAGGACTTTACCGATGAGCATGTTGAAGGCAACAAACTGACCGATCGTCAGTTGGTCTTGAATGACCAACATCGCTCCATACCACAGCAAAGCGGTATTGCCGATGGAATTTATCAATCCGCCAGCCGTTTGTAAATTAATTCCCAGTTTTTGAGCGCGAAATTGAGCATTCAAGAAACCCGTTAAATGTTCTTCCCAGCGCCAGCGCAACTCCCGTTCCGAAGCGGTGGTCTTGACCGTTCCGATTCCAGTAATCGTTTCCACTAGAGAAGAGTTCTGTTCGGCGGATTTATTAAAGACTTCCCGCGAAACCTTGCGCAACAGGGGAGTAGCGACTAAGGTCAAAATAACGATCGGGGGAACGAGACCTATCACTAGCAAAGCCAATTGCCAGTTGTAGTACAACATCAACCCCAAATAGAGAAATCCCGTCAGAAAATCCAACCACGCCAAGACGACTTGGCTGATGAGAAAGCGTTGGATTTTCTGGTTTTCCTGAACCCGCGTAATGATATCTCCCACGTGGCGGTCTTCAAAAAACCGTAGCGGTAGCATCAGAGCATGACGAATAAAGCCGCCGATCATGCTCAGATCGAGGCGATTGGAGAGATAGCTTACCAAATACTGCCGAATGCCGGAGAGAATGATTCCCCAGATCCCAAACAGCAGCGCGCCGATCGAAAAAACGTGGAGCGTCGTCAGCGTTTTGTTGACAACCACTTGGTCGAGAATGATTTGGGTAAACAGGGGCGTGACAATGCCGAAGATCTGGATTAGTAGAGATGCAAAAATGATTTGGAAGGCAACCGAGCGATAGGGAACTAATAATCCCAAAAATCTCCCCAGCGAGGGTTTTTCGTTTTTGAGCTGCTCCAGGTGCTCGGTCGGATCTAGCAGCAAGGCATATCCGGTCCAGCCTCTGAGAAACTCTTGGCGGTTCAAAGAGAGCCTACCTCTGGCGGGGTCGGAAACCAGAACGCGATCGCTGCCGATACGGTAAACGACAATATAGTGATCGCCTTGCCAGTGGGCGATCCAAGGATTTTTTTGTGAGGCGAGGCTGTTGAGACTTGCTCGCACGGGTCGCGCGTGGTATCCGAGGCTCTCAGCCGCTTTAGCCAAGTTTTTCAGGGAAGCTCCCGATCGCCCGACTCCCGTTAAATCGCGCAGAAAATTGAGGTTGAGGCGTTTTCCCCAGTACTGGCTAATCGTTTTCAAGCAAGTTGCCCCGCAGTCGGCAGCGCTTTGCTGATCGTTATGGGGATAGCGATTCCAGGCGCGGAAACGACGCTGCAACGGTTTGGGGAATTCGACTTTTGACGGTTTTGGCTGGGGCTTCAAGCGAGGAGCGTTTTCATCGGTAGATGATGGCGCTGGCGCGACGTTGCCGTCACTCGGACTAGAGGCGGCAATCGCTCCCGGAGCAAAAGCTTTTGCGCCTGCGGGTTTGTCTTTGGAGGTAACGATCGCGCGAACCGTTTCCCAATGTTCGAGAGGGAGATGATAGGCTAGCAAATCGGTTCTGGCAAATGCACCGTCTGGCGTATGGTCTGGATGTCCCCAGGAACTGCCGACCTCTAGCGTCGGATTCTCAACCCGACCGCCAAGCAGCCAAAAACGACCTGCCTGCGCGGGAGCGACTTTAGCGAGGGATTCTCCAGCGGCAATCTTTTTTTGGGTCAAGTAGGAAAAAATGTGTTGTAGTCGGTGGCTGGAGAGCGATCGCCATTCGGTTAGGGTTCTGAAGAAGATGAGAGCTTGCCGTTTTTTTGCCTCGCTCGACCAATTTTCTTTCAGTTCGGGCAATTGTTCCAGCCAAGGCAAAAGTTTGTCAGCTGCAATTTTGGCCACTCGCAGGGAATTCGTCGCCGCGATCGCTCGATAGGGAAAAACCACCTCGCTAAAAAGAGAGTCAGTTCCGAAGGTTTCTCCTTCTGCTAACAACTGAGTCGGGACTTCTCGTTTTTTGTGAGGATCGAAACTCAGCAACCTCACTCGTCCTTGACAAATTAAATATAAATCTTTAGTCTTTTGCTCGTTAGTAGCAGTAGGTTTCTCATTCCCTGCTATGTTCTCAACGTTATCTCCTAGCTGAAAGTCACGAATCTCAAAGTTTTTACTTAACTCGGGAATTGACGTAGCGGTATGGCTGTGACCTTTGACTTGCTGTAGAAGTAGCGGCAGAATCGCCGCAGTACTATCAAGCGATGGCTTTGGCTGTTGTATTTCCGAATGCGGTTTCATCATTGTCAAGTCTCTTCGTCACAGTTGGTAAACCATTGATAAAAGCAAATTATTTTTTGTTTACATTTTTTCTCCTAATCGACCGATTAATTGAAATCAATAACCTCTGATTTGAATCTTGACATTTTTTCAAAAAAGTCTATTTAGACTTAGTATTAATGAATTTGCAACTGAACTGTCAAGAGGCGGTAGGTAATTTGCGGCTCTCTTTACCGAATCTTTAAACAGGATTAAAACTAGCTTAAAAAAACTGTTAAATTTACTCATGAAGCAACGTCTTGTATCAGCGCGTTTTAGTTTCTCTGTTCAACTCAGCTTTTGCAACCGAAGTGTGAAATTTTCAACCCAAACGAGGTCAAGCGCTTTAAGATGAGTTATAGTTCCTACTACAGTAGCACTGGCTAGATTTCCGGATGCAAACTGATAAAATCCCGCGTATTTAGACGAAAGCAAGACGAGTTAACGAATTGAAGCTCTCAAACAATCGATTACCTCTAAGTTGGCAAGCTTGCTTGTTGTTAGTAACCTTATTCTGGTCGATCGGCATAGCAAGTGCTGCCGCTCAATCGCTAAATTCTGCAAACCTAGAAGCAAGTCTGCGAGAGTGGAAAGTTGGACTAGACACGATCTGGGTAATCTTTACAGGGTGTCTCGTCTTCTTTATGAATGCTGGCTTTGCTATGCTCGAATCCGGGTTTTGCCGTCAAAAGAATGCGGTGAACCTTTTGGCGAAAAATTTTATCGTTTTTGCTTTGTCTACCGTTGCATTTTGGGCAGTTGGCTTTGGCGTGATGTTCGGCGATGGCAATCCGATTGTTGGCACGAGCGGATTTTTTTTAAGCGGTTCTGATAATAGCCCCAGAACAGAAATTTCCTATCAAGGCGTATACAGTTCTTTGGCTTGGGCGGGAATACCGCTGCAAGCCAAATTTTTCTTTCATTTGGGGTTTGTTGGAATAGCAACAACTATCGTATCTGGTGCGGTTGCCGAACGGATCAAATTTTTGGCATTTTTTGTGTTCAGTCTTTTTTTAGCTGGCATTGGCTATCCCATCGCCGGACACTGGATTTGGGGCAACGGTTGGTTGCATCGACTCGGATTTTGGGATTTTGCAGGGTCTACAGTCGTTCATTCCGTAGGGGGTTGGGCGGCTTTAGTCGGGGCAGTTTTGCTCGGGCCGCGAATCGGCAAATACCAAAATGGAAACTCTCTAGCACTGCCCGGTCACAACCTCACGACAGCGACGCTAGGCGGCTTGATTCTCTGGCTGGGTTGGTTTGGTTTCAATGCAGGTTCCACCCTAGCAGTCGAACCTCATGTCATTACCCACGTTCTCTTAACCACCAATATGGCTGCTGCGACGGGAGGAATTGCTGCTACCGTCACCTCTTGGTGGTATTTCGGCAAGCCCGATTTGTCGGTAACGATTAATGGGGTTTTGTCGGGCTTAGTTGGAATTACCGCCTCTTGTCGCTTTGTCACTATCGGCTGGGCAGGAGTCATCGGTCTCGTTGCCGGCGTGGTGGTAGTTTTTGCCGTGGACTTTTTCGACAAGTTGCAAATCGACGATCCCGTGGGAGCGATTGCGGTGCATTTAGTAGGAGGGATCTGGGGAACGCTCGCCGTTGCCCTATTTGCTCTCGGACCCGGCGTTAACCTCAATCCCAATTTCATTCTCTATGAAGAGGGACCAGCGAGGGGATTGTTAATCGGAGGCGGTCTTGCCGGTCTGAGACAATTGTTTGTGCAACTGCTGGGAATCGCCTCTATCAGTCTTCTGACGACGATTTTGAGCTGGCTTGCTTGGTCGTCGATCAAATGGATAGTCGGGATGAGAGTTTCCTTTGACGCAGAACTGAAGGGATTGGATATTAGCGAGCACGGACTCCACGCTTATAACGATTTCTTGGTCAAGCAAGATTTACCGCCCAGATCGCTGCGTACTTTGCTAACTCGACGCATGCCGCCACCGCCTGGTTCTTAATTGACTCATAGGTTCGTCCGACGGCCTCTGTATCTAACTTCGTCGTCGTTGGCTGGCGAGGCTTCAGCATTGAATTCGTATAAAACCTCGTCGATTTTCGGCAAGACTTCTGACGGCAATTGCGGCAGCGCTTCGGGTTGTGCTCGAACTGGAGAATCTTGAAGGGGTTGCAGGGCGACTCTGAGTTTTTCTACCGTGCGGTTGATTTCGCCATCTAAAAGGCCGCTCAATGCTTTACCCGCCTTAACGAGTAGAAAAACGTCGGGATGGCAGTAAGCGAGAATAACATGACCTTCTTGGGCGCGAACGGCAATCGTCTCAATTCCCTGCCAATGAAATTCGTCCTGGGTGCTTTTGGCTAAATAAAGCATGCTACCAGCCATAATTAAGGAGCTATTTTTATCCATGCCAATGGTCGGGATGATGGGCTGTCCTTCGGCAGAAACCAAGGCAACTCCCTGAATGCCGATGGGTTTTGCCATCAACTCTTGTAAGATTCTCTCAATGTTGGAGGGGTTCATCGACTGCCCCTCGACCAAGGCCAGTTCCGAACTTGCTGGCGATAAGGCTTTTATGGGGAGACTTGCCTCGCGATTAATGGCGCGATCGCGAGAGGCTGCTTTTTCCATTTCATCGCAACTAACGAACAAATTGAGCAATTTTTTTTGCAACAGGTCTTTATGGGTTTGCTTGCGCATGTCTGAGGAAATTGCCACTCCACTGCGAGCGGGTTGATAGTTGCATAAATCGGGAATGATAATATTCTCTAAACTCGCTGGCGGATTGTGGCGATCGACGCTCGTTACCGGACCGATATCCAAGCATGTCAAAATGTTTTCTAGTTGAACGGTACTTAAAAGCCCTGCTAGATAATAGCCAATGCAATAGGGAATATTCGACCTTCCCAGTTCGTCCGTTCCTTCATTATACAGCCAGCCAAATAGAGTCTTATCTGCGGAGAATTGATACAAATAAGTCGCTTTATAGCCTGCTTTTGGCGGGTTGTAAGTATCCCAGTGCTTGTAAACTACTTGTTGAATAAACGCTTGTTGAATGTCTAAAGGAATTTGTTGACTGACAAGGGATTTAAATCCTATTCCAGGAAAGCTAGTGTAAACGATTTGACCGACGAGCAAAGGCATGATTTATATAGATGATTAACGAGTTGCGCTTAAGATTTTTTAACAACCAAATAGTCTGGTTCTAGCTAAAAAATTATGAATGAAGATTAGATTACTGAATTTATAATGTCGCCATTCAAACTGAAAATTTCTGTGTTTCTCAGTTTGGAGATTAGCCAAAGAATGGGCTTTGCCGTTTCTGAGGTTTTGAGGTCAAATCCATCATCGCCTGCAACGATTGGAATTGAGGAATAAAAGATTTGATAGTTAATTTTAAGGTTCTCTAAAAAGGCTTGCAGTGGCTGAATCCCTCGATCGAGGATCTGACCGTCTTGCGAGTCGAGCCGAAGCCGATCGCATTTGGTTAAAACAATAGCTAGGGGATGCTCTAAATTATTGCTATGGAGCACCTCGGCGATCGACTTCACTAGCTCGAAACTCTGGGCTAATGCTTTGGGGTCATTGGCTCGCTCGACGAGGTTATAGGCGTCGATA
This sequence comes from Hydrococcus rivularis NIES-593, assembly GCF_001904635.1. Lineage (GTDB taxonomy): Bacteria > Cyanobacteriota > Cyanobacteriia > Cyanobacteriales > Microcystaceae > Hydrococcus > Hydrococcus rivularis. Next base: position 184,684 of record NZ_MRCB01000001.1, on the reverse strand, counting down.
AAGGCGCAGTAACCGTCCGAGTTTAAAACCATCATTAAAAAGGCTGGATTATAAATTTGACAGGATTCTCCAGGAGGGTCCCACCAGCGAAATTGGCATAGGGTTTTATTTCCCCATAGGGAGCGCAGCTTAAGAGAGAAGTCAAAGTTGGTAATTTTCATCGTTGCTGACGGATATTGACCCGTTTGAGTCGTCTGGCGGAGAATGCTTTCAAAAGTTTGCTGAATTTCCGGCTCTTCACAATCGAACCATATTTGCTGACCGTTCTCTTGATATTGGTTGGTGTAGAGTTCCGTACAGCTACCGATCAGAAAAACTGTCTTACCTACTCCTCGTTGACCAATACTGAGCAAGCTATAAATTTTTGGATCGTTTTTGGTTGAGCTATTGGTCATTGCTGTATTTTGTTTTAGTTGAACGACTGATGCGGAGTTATTGGTAAAGATCTACAAGCTAATTAAAAATCGTTCCCGAAACGGCTATCTTCCTGACGAAATAATAATTTCTAGAAATTGTTCGCGTCGCGATCGCCAAGGGAATGCTTGGTCTAAGTTATTGCAGGTAGGCGAACGATAAAGATACTACCCCGTCCCGGTTCGGAACTGACTTCGATCGTTCCCTGGTGGGTTTCCACGATCTGGCGAGACAAGTGAAGTCCCAGACCGCTTCCAGATCGTCTGTGTTTTCCGACGCGATAGCGATCGAAGAGGAACTGCTGCTCTTGAGCGGAGATGCCGGGTCCGGTATCCTCGACGGTCACGATCGCCCAAGCCTTAGCTACCTCGTCTGAATTCGATCGCTTTGGCGACTGGTACAGGCGCACTCGAACCGAGCCGCGATCGGTAAATTTGATGCTGTTGTCAATTAAGTTGGTCAACAATCGGCGCAGTTCCAGGCGATCGCCGAGAACTTGAAGGTTGGAGGGCGATCGGTCTTTGCTGTCTAACTCCAAGGTTAGGGAGAGTCCCTTTTCGTTGGCTAAGGGGGTCAACTCTCGAACCACTTCTTCGGCTAAGGTTCCCAGATCGACTCGAACAAAGTCCAACGCTTTTTGAGCGAATTCATAGCGATAAACTTCCAGTAACGTGTTGACCATCTCCAGTAAATTACGGTTGCTACGAGCTAATATGGCGATCGCTTCTAGAACGGGAGGCGATAGGTCTCCGAAAGCTCCCTGCTTCAATAAGCCTAGCACGCGCTCGGCAGCGAATAAAGGCGCACGTAGGTCGTGGGCTAGGCGAGACATGTAGTCCTCGCGTACCTTTACCATCTGTTCTTGCCGATCGACGCTGTGCTTGAGCCGCAGCAGCGATCGCACTCGCGCTAGCAGTTCGTCTACATCGACGGGTTTGCGAATGAAATCGTCTGCCCCCATGTCTAACCCTTTCACTGCGCTCGGTCGGTCGTGAACCGTGATCAGCAAAATGGGAATATAGGGCAGGCTGGGATCTTCTCGAATGCGCCTGGTCACTTCAAAGCCATCCATGCCGGGCATCATTACGTCTAGCAAGATGAGGTGAGGGGCAAATTGTTTGACCAGAGCGAGGGCAGCCCATCCATCTTTGGCTGGGAAGATTTCATACCCCTCTTGTTGCAAAATACTCTCCACCAGCAATAAATTTTCTGGAGAGTCATCGACAACGAGAATCTTATCTTTACGAGCGGATTGACTCACTTGAGGGATCCTTCGGATTTGCCAGTCGCTCGTGGGGAGCCATTGCGTTGCGGAGGGACTATCCGTTGTAGCAAGTGGCGCCCAAATCCAATCTCCTCTGGCGACGCTGGCTCATAAGCGACCAGTGAGCGGTGAATAGATTTAGAGGCATCAAACCTAAATTTATCGAGTCCCAATCGTTCTGGTTGCTAAATATTTATCATATCGGTTTTAGCTTAGCGTATTGCGAGCTTAACGATTGCTAATCTAGGGCTAAGGTCGGTAAAATTTTGTCTACTTTAAACCCGGGAACGGTAAATTGTTGGGGAATTTGTTCGCTTGGAAACGGTTCTGTGGCGCTAAGCTGTTGCTCGCTGGTTGCCAGAACTCCTAAAACGCTGACAGGAACTTGGACGAACAGGTTGCTTGCCAAAAAAGCCAAGCCCGCGATTGACAATCCCAGAATGCGCCACTGAGGCAAAGCGGCGGCAGCGATCGCGGCTAGGGGGGCAAGTCGATAGAGTTGCCACAGCACCCAGAACATTCCTAGAGCGACGACCAGACTCAAGATTCGCTGTTTGTTGGTTTTTAGTTGGCTCAAGATTTGTCGCTGCTGTTGGGACAAGGTTTCTGGTTTGAGGGCCACGAGCAGAAGGCTAAAAATATCAAAAGGACGCTGCCATTGCATCCAAAATACGGGGACGATGCCGACAATGGTGAGAAACAGCAACTCCAGCCAAACGAAGGGCAGGGGATCGCCCACTGCCAATCCCAACCAAACGATTTGTAAAAGTAGGGGCGCGATCGCAATCCCTGCTAAATGAACCCACAAAAATGGTTCGCAGCGAAATGATTTTGTCATTTGTCCTTTGTCATTTGAAGGAAGAAGTAGGAGAGAAAAAGATTTTTTCCTTCTGGGGAGGCTAAGTCTGCCGTGCGATGGCAGACCGCCGTTTTCTTGGAGAAGGTTCCGAGAGCGGGCGACGGCTTCGCTTGCTTTGAATGCCTCATCCTTGTGCTTTTACACCGAAAGGGTGCGGCGCTTCATGACTTTTTCATAGACTTCGATGATGTCGCCTTGCTTCCAATCATTGAACTTAGCTGTGCCGATACCGCACTCGTAACCAGCAGCCACTTCTCTGGCATCTTCGGTAAATCGCTTGAGCGAATCTACCATGCCTTCGTGAATGACTTGACCGCCGCGACGAACCCTCAGATAGCGGTTGCGAATAATTTTACCCGACTGCACGTAGCAGCCAGCCACCATACCGCGCCCAGCGGGGAAGACGGCTCGGACTTCGGCTTGTCCGAGGGGAGATTCGATCTCTTCTGGTTCGAGCAGACCTTCCATCGCCCCTTGAACGTCATCTAAGAGCTTGTAGATGATGTCGTACTCGCGAATATCGACCCCTTCTCGATCGGCAGCCGCTCTCGCACCGCTAGCCAAGGTTGTGTTGAAGCCGATAATGACGGCACCGCTTGCAGCCGCGAGATCGACATCCGTCTCGGTGATCTCTCCTGGAGCCGCTAGCAAGACGCGAATTTGCACTTCTTTTTGCGGCAGTTGCTGGAGCGCTCCTAGAATGGCTTCTACGGAACCTTGAACGTCTGCTTTGAGAATGAGGTTGAGTTCTTTGAGTTCGCCTTCCTGAGCCTGAGCCGAGATGTCAGCCAGGGTTACCCGTCGAGACGACATCGCTTGTTGCAGGCGAGACTGGCGTTTTTCTTCCGCTCGCCGTTCGGCAAGGGTGCGAGCTTCTTTTTCGTTCTCGAAAACCTCAAATTCATCTCCGGCAGCGGGTACGTCGTTGAGACCGAGAACCTCTACTGCGAACGAGGGAGTAGCGACTTCGACTTTTTCGCCGCGATCGTCGATCATGGCGCGGATCTTGCCGAATACCGATCCGGCGACAATGATATCTCCGACTCTGAGCGTTCCATTTTGGACTAGCAGGGTAGCTACCGGACCTCTAGTGCGATCTAGGTTGGCTTCGATGACGGTTCCCTTAGCGGGACGATCGGGATTAGCCGAGAGTTCTTCGAGTTCGGATACTAGCAGAATCATCTCTAGCAAACCATCGAGGTTTTCTCCCTTGAGAGCGCTCACGGGTACCATAATTGTGTCGCCGCCCCATTCTTCGGGAACCAACCCCAGTTCCGAAAGCTCTTGCTTGACGCGATCGGGATTGGCTTCTGGTTTGTCAATCTTGTTGACGGCAACGACGATCGGCACTCCAGCGGCTCTAGCGTGAGAAATCGCCTCTCTCGTCTGCGGTTGAACGCCGTCGTCAGCCGCGACGACGAGCACGGCAATATCGGTCACTCGCGCTCCCCTCGCCCGCATTGCCGTAAAGGCTTCGTGACCGGGCGTGTCTAAAAAGACGATTTGCTCTTGCTTGCCATCGTGTTCTACATCCACGTGGTAGGCACCGATGTGCTGGGTAATGCCGCCAGCTTCGCCTTGGGCTACTTTGGTTTTGCGAATCGAGTCGAGCAGGGTTGTTTTGCCGTGATCGACGTGACCCATAATCGTGACAACGGGCGGACGGCGTTGGAGATTTTCTAGGTCTGCCACGTCGATCATTTCGGTACTTTTGGCAGCCAACGCTTCTTCGGGTGCGGTTTCTACGGTCGTACCCAGTTCTTCAGCAACTAAGCGAGCCGTTTCTAGGTCGAGGGTTTGGGTAATATTAATGGGAATTCCTTTAAGGAAGAGATTTTTGATAATTTCGGTTTCTGGTACGACTAATAGTTGAGCCAGTTCTCTGACCGTCAAGCTACTGGTAAGAACGATTTTATCGGGACGCTGAACGACTTCTTTGCGATCGCGCCGTTCTGCTTTGGCTTTTACTGCACTGCTATCTGCTTTGGGAGCAGCTTTTCTGGCTTTAGCGCCAGTAGCGGCTGCCGATTCGAGAGATTTAGGTTTGGGCGGACGAGCTGTTGACAGGCTGATGCTACTGGGAATAACCGTTGACTCCAGTTCGTCTTCAAGGTCTTCCTCGTCTAGATCGTCAACGATGACGGGACGGCGCTTGCCCTTGCCGCTAACTTTACCGACTTTGCTAACCGTTTCGCGTTGTTCTTCTTCTTCCTCCTCCTCCCAAGCATGACTTTTAGCGCTGCGAGGCAGCGTCGGGCGCTTCAATTTTTGCTTTGGTTTTTTGGAGAGGTCGAGCAGTTCTTCGCCTTCTAGTCTTGCTGTCTCTAAAGGTTCGGCTTCTAGTTCGACGGTTGCTTCAACTGATTCCTCCAGAACGGGTTTGCGCTCCTGAGGTCTTTGAGGAGGTCGTTTTAATTCTAGTTGGATGGGCGTTTGCCGTTTTTCTGCTGGTTTTTCCGCCATCGCTCGAACGCCAGGTTCGGACAACGCCTTTTCTGTTTTCCTGGGAACCTGCTGTATGGGCTGCGCGGTTGCTGCTTGGGTCGCTTGAGCCGATTCGGCACTTGGCTGCCTGCCTGCTTCTTTTTCTCTGGCGACGGTTGGCTGAGTCAGTCGCATCGGAGGTTTGAGCATTTGGGGAGCTTCTGCTCGAGCTGCGGTTGTTGTTGGTTCTTCTGTTTGGGGCGGTTGGGATTTTGATGGTTGTTTGGGAGCTTCTGCTTGGCTAGTAGCAACCGCCAGGGAAGGCGCGGTTGCGGGACGGCTTGCTTGTGGGGAAGTCGGGGGAGTGGGCGGTTGCGATTTGACCGGAGGACGCGGAGGAGTAGCTAACTGAGCCGAGGCTTGAGCGTCGGCTGTTGCACTCGGACGATCTTGCTTGTGATGAATGGCTAAGATTTGCTGTTTGCGCTCGCTTTTGGCAGTTGGCGACGAGCGATCGCTCCCCTTGTCTTGGGCGGCTCCGTGACTTTTCCTGGCAGCTTGGCTGGGCGTATATTTTTCTGCCATGACCTTAATTCGTCCCGCTTCTGTTTCTGTAATCGTGCTACTGTGGCTTTTGACGGCAATATTGAGCCGATCGCAAATTTCTAAAATGTCTTTGTTATCCAAGTTCAATTCTTTTGATAATTCGTAAATTCTAACTTTTCCGTTGTTCATCCACTATCCCCCTGACTAGATCCTAGTTGTCGCGATGCCCCTGACTACGGGCTGTTGTAGTTTGGCATGGTTAATCCTTTCGGTAAAATTGAGCGCTATGCTATTTCAACAATGAAAGCTTTTCTCCTATGCTAGCGAGAATGACCAATGACGACATCTACAACCTCTAGAGCTTAAACAGCTTCGGGTTTTAGATGTCTTCCCGACCAGAAACAGTCGCCAAACGCTCCCACAAGCTCTCATAAATGCGATCGGGTATAGGGGCTTTTAGCGCTCGTCCCAGTCGATTTTTCTGGCAAGCTGCTGTCAGACAACTAGCTTGAGGGCAGATATAGGCAGAACGCCCCATCCCCCGATCTAATTGTACCTGTCGCGAGGGGTAGACTCTGACGATTCTCCAAAATGATTCTTTTGGCGCTACCTTGCGGCAACTAATACAACGTCTGTAGTTTTTCTGCATTAATCGTTTCAGCGATTGGTTATTCTTTCCGGTTACGAGTCGCTGGCATCTGCGGTGACGGGTTCTGGTTGTTGTTCGGTTTCGGTTTTGTAGCTCGCTATATCCTTGATATCGATTTTCCAACCTGTCAGACGAGCAGCTAGGCGAACGTTTTGTCCTTCTTTGCCGATGGCTAAGCTCAGTTGATCTTCTGCCACTAAAACCAAGGCTTGACGTTCGTCTGGATTGACTAAAATGACTTTATCTACCCGTGCGGGACTGAGGGCGTTGGCAATGTAAGTAGCCGGGTCGGGCGACCAGCGAATCACGTCGATTTTCTCGCCTCGCAGTTCGTTGACCACGGCTTGGATTCGAGACCCTCTCGCGCCGATACAAGCCCCGACGGGATCGACATCTCGCTCTAAAGTATCCACCGCAATTTTGGTACGGGGACCGACATGGCGAGACGGCGGATTCGCCTCTCTAGAAACGGCGACGATGCGGACGACTTCTTCTTCGATTTCAGGAACTTCAACGGTAAACAGTTCGACAACTAAACCAGCCGCCGCTCTGGAGACGATCAGTTGAGGACCTCGGTGAGATCCTTCTCGCACTTTTTTGAGATAGACCTTAAAGGTGGCGTTGGCGCGATAGTTGTCGTTGGGCAGCTGCTCTCGCTTGGGAAGTTCGGCTTCGACTTCTGGCTGACCGAAGGCACTCTGTACTGCCATGATAACAGCTTGCCGCTCGAACCGCAGGACTCTGGCTTGGAGGACGGTGTTTTCTAGGTCTTGGAATTCTTCTTGAATGAGCTTTCGCTGCTGGTCGCGCAGTTTTTGCAGCAGCACCTGTTTGGTTTGAATGGCTGCCATGCGACCGAATTCTTTTTGATCGGGAGTAACGTCTAAAACTACCTCGTCTCCTAGTTGGGCTTCTGCGGCTACTTTTTGAACGTCTTCGAGCGAAATATCGCGATCGCTGTTGCTGACGGTTTCGACGATGGTTTTGGTCGCGAGAACGCGAAAGCCTTCTTCTTCGGTGTCTAGTTCGACTTCAAAATTGTCGAAATAGTCGTCGTGAAACTGATGGCGGTCTAGGCTCTGAGAACGGCGATAGCGTTCGTAACCTTTTAGTAAGGCTTCGCGCAAGGCTTCTTGAACGGCGGATTTGGGTAAGTTGTGTCTTTGACTAATTTCTTCAATCATGTCCCGTAGACCGGGCAGGTTAACCAGTGACATGCACTAAACTCCTATATAATTTTCTAATGATTGGCTATCCTAGGGGCGATCGGTCGCGTCTTTACCCCTCTAGTCGGACTGTGGCAACGAGCTGACGAGGAATTGCGATCGCGCGTCCTTTTTGATTGATGTAAACGGCTCCTTCATCCCGTCCTTGTAGCTTGCCTCGCCATTCCTGTCGATCTTCATAGGGGGTGTGGGTTGTTACGATGACAGAAAATCCTTTAAAAGCTGCGAATTCTCTATCCGTAATTAATTGTCGCGAGATTCCCGGACTAGAAATCTCTAAGACATAAGACCCCGCAATGATTTCTGTTGTATCTAAGATGGCTTCTAGGGAGCGGCTCATGCGTTCGCAATCATCTATACTCGTATCGCTGCTGGGATTGCGAATATCTAAGCGCAGAATTGGCGGTCGCTTATTGGTTTGAAAAACGACTTCTACGACTTCTAATCCCAGTTCTTCGGCAATGGGAGTCGCTAATTCTAGAATTTTGGGAATGAGCGGATGAGTCATCGGAATAGGGCAACAAAAAAAGCGGGCAAGACCCACTTCTTACATAATTAGGATGAATTAATCCGGCGATCGCAACTCTCGCCAGAAATGTGTCCTACATCTCTAGTTTATCAAAAAAGTAACAAGAGAGGGTTGACCGAGTCTTTTTCCTGACCCCATATGCTTTCTAACCCTGCCTCGAATGGGGCGGTACCCAGACCCCCTTCTGATTTCATTTAGATGTCTGTGTCACTTGGCGGATTGCCCTGGTTTGTTCGAGAATCTTTTCTATATCTTCTTGCGATAATCGTTGAATGTAATTGATCTTGATTTCTTCTAAAAGATCGATTAGTAAAGTCTCAATTTTTTCTAGGCTATCCTCTGTCTGAAATTCAGATCTAACAATCTGACTAAAATTCGCGATCGATCGTTCTAAGAGTTTATCGAAGGCGGGATCTTCTTTCAAAAGAAGGGTCATTGCCTTCCAGAAACCTTGGTAAATTTGTTTGGTCAATTGTTCGGTTAAATTAGTTTGTAGTCTTTCCAATCCCGGTAGCAAGCGTATGCTTTCGTAAGCAGGCGATTGCGCGATCGCTTTTTTGATGTTGTATTGCAGTAGCGCTTCTAGATCGGGTCGAATTTTTGGCAAGACTTGGTAAACTATCGTATTCATTGCCAATTTAATGATTTCTGTGGTTTCATTGACCTGATTGAGGTCGATGTATTTTCGGACATTCCGTCTAGAAACTAGATTGGCAATTTCTCCTTGGCGAATAGTAGATTGGAGCTGGTCGATAATTTGAACGACAACTACTTCGGTAATATCTTCGGCAATATTGGCAACAAATCCCTGTCTTGCTTGCTTTTGAATGGCATGAAGGTCGATTAATTTCGCTTGGTTTAAGCGGATAGTGACGGGAATAACGCGCAACCAGCGAAAAAGAGGGATTAGCAAAAAAACATCGTACCAGCGCCATAGCATGGCATCGAACCAACTTACTCCCGTATGACGGCGACCGATCAAAAAAGTTCTTAGCAAAAAATCGAACAAGAAGACCAGAAAAAATGGGAAATCAAGGAGACCAAAATTATCTACAGGTTCTCCATTTTCTCCAACTGGACGATAGTAGTTACTTTCTATTAGCGGTTTAATTTCTCTGTCAAAAAAATTCAGTTCTTGTCGAAATCCTTTTTCTCTTAAATACTCTCTGCTCCAAAATCTATAAAAAGCTTCCTTAGAAGAAACATTTTTCGTCCCAAAAACTCGCTCTCGAATTTGATTTTTAATTCTTTCTAGCGTCCCCGTTTTATTAGCAATTAGAAAGGGATTGGTATCAACCATTTCTGCGGAGCGATCGCGCAATTCTTTTAGAATTCTATCGACAGTTTCAGCTTCGACTCGGTTAGGATTTTGCCTTGGTGAATTCAAAGTTGGCAAGGCCACCCGATTAATCTTCTGATTGAGTTCTTCTACGAGTTGTAAATATTGTTCCGTGTCTCGATGGGGTTCAATTCCTTTGACCCAGTCATACCAATCCGAGACGCGAAACGGAAGAATTCTTAAAGGAGGATCGGGAAATTCGCGCTCAAACGGACCAATTTTCAGAAAAAGTTGAACCCTTCCTTGTAACCAAAAATCTCGTAGAGGAATGTAAGTTAGATCGAACAGCACTAAAATCAAATTGGCGAGAGCTAAAAGTGCGATTCCTTTATCCCACCAAGCTCCTAAGCGAGAAAAAAACTTTTTTCGAGGTAGCTGTAGTTGTTGTTTGACAAAAGTCACGATCGCATCACCAAGCAGCATTTTGAAGGACATTCCCTAACTCGTTTGGCTGAGATTAGGGACTGAGAGCCTAAGTATAAAATAAACTTCAACCAGAAGTTTTAGGCTTCTCCAGCCAATCGAGAAATGTATTAGCAACAAGCGCCGCTTGAGTGCGATCGCGTACATTTAGTCGAGCTAGAATGTGAGAGATATGATTTCTGACCGTCCCTTCTGAGAGGAACAGTGCCTGGGCTATTTCCCGATTGCTCGCACCAGCTGCAATCAAGCGCAAAACCTCGCGCTCTCTAGCGGTCAACTCCAGTAGCTCTGGCGGTGGATCTTTGGGCTTTTCTGACTCGATTGCCGACACCTGCGCGATCGCCCGCTCCAGAATTCCCGGGCCAAACTGGGTATAGCCTTGGTAAATCGAGCGAATCGCTTTTGCCAGTTCCTCAGCAGGCGTATCTTTTAACAAATACCCCTTCGCCCCAAAACGCAACGCCTCGGAGACGTACTGAGTATCGTTAAAGGTCGTGAGGATGAGAATCTTTGTTCCTGGAAACTGCTGGCAAATCAATCGGGTAGCTTCTACCCCATCCATCACGGGCATGCGAATGTCCATTACTACCACGTCCGGCAGTTGCGAGACTGCCTGCCACGCTTCTAGCTGTTCGATCGCTCTTTGTCCGTTATCTGCTTCGCCCACTATTTGAAGGTCGGGCTTGGTTCCTAACAAGGTCTTTAAGCCCCGACGGACAATCTCTTGGTCTTCTACGAGCAACACTCGAATCATGTTATACCATTTTGGATTTTGGATGAAAGGATTGGGAAACCCTTTCTACGATTGAATTTTGTCAATTCATCTGTCGCCTTCTTATTTCAAATTGGTATTAATATGGCTTGGTATTAATATGGCGACTCTTTTGAATCGACGAAACATAGGTAGTAAGGACATTCCCCTTGAAATTCTCCCCGCTACTCTCAAGCTAGGGACAAATTTTATTTGTGAAATCGCACTTGTAGAGATGGGTTTCTTGCCAGCCCAAGGGAATTTCTAGCAAATCTCGCGTCCCCGTCATGCCTTGCCCGATAAACAGGAGTAAGGCAAAGCAATTCAAAAAAATATGGATGTAGCGCCAGCGATTTGAACGATCTTGGTAAATTTCTTTGACGATCGCCAGGGAAAAAATCATCAGTAGGGTAACGGTGATGCCGTAATAGAAATGGGAATACTGCCACTCGTAATCCCGCCGGAAAATCCAGCCCAAACCCTCTCGACGTAGGATAATATCCTGAAAGCCGATGACTAAAACGCCGAGGCTACTAAGAAATGCAAAGATAGCTCGCCAGAGTCTAGGCTGCGCTTTGTATAAAAAGACGAGAGAAGCGATCGTTGCCGCAAACATCAGGATGAGAAAAACCATTTCTCCTGGTTGCTTAGTAAAGGCTTGATTTTCAATCGCCTTGCTAAATGTCGGGTAAGCCATTCCTAGCAGACATACCCCAACAACAGCACCCGTTAACCATTTTCCCAGTTTTAAGTGTTCTTGCCCGACGATTGGGGGAATTTTGCTTTTTCCCTCCCCGACAGACTGTAGCCGTCGCTGACGAGTCTGCCAAGCAAAATTGACAACCATCCCGATAATGGGAAAGACAAACGCTACCGCGATCGCGGGATGGATTAAAGCAGCATAATCGGTGGGGTTCATAGCGCTACTGAAACTAGGTAAAAGTAAGCGAGTACATCGGGAGTTTAGCAATGCGAGCCTGCCCGATAGGGGTTAAGATAATCAGCTTCCCTTATATTAAATATTAAGCTGAGAAAATGGACTGTAGAGTGAAATAAATAATAAAGAGATTTTAATTCCCGCTTCTTTCTTCTTTGGGTATCAATTTCCCCTGACCGTTGCGACTTTTATTGTAGTGATTCGCTCGACGATTCGGAAGTTTCCGGTGCTGGTGGAGGGGAGGACGATTCTAAAAATTTTTTTCCCCAAATCTGAATGATTTCCTTATCGCTTGCTGCCATTTTCTGAGCAAGGGCGATCGCAGCTTCTATTTGTTTGCTTGCTTGATAAGCTTTAACAAGATAAGTCTGTCCTAGAAAATAATTTTTGGTACTAGAATCAGTGCCGCGATAAAATTCTTCGAGATCTCTAATTGCATCTACATAGCGTCCGCCTTTGAATGCTTTAGTACCATTGGCTAATAGTTCTTCTGACTGTTCTGGGGTTAAATAAGGCTGAGGTGATTCTAGCTCTGTAGGTTCTTCGGCCCGTGCTTCTGAGGACTTGGTTTCTTCAGCTTTCTCTGTCTGGTTCATAGAGTCTAGCATTTGTTGCGCCCAGGTTTGAACTTCTGGATCTTTATTGGCAACCAATTGTTGGCAAAGCCAGAAAGCTTTTTTTTGGTTTCCAGTACGATGATAAGCTTCGATTAACCCCTTTCGCACTTGTATGTACTGCTCGGATTGAGGATTACACATCAGTTGTTCATACATTTCGAGCACTTCAACGGCTTCGGTGTAGTGTCCTTGCTCGATCGCTTCTAGAGCAGATGTCAATGAGTCTGAACGGGGTGGCATAAACATCTCCGATGATGGCGAGCCGTCAAATTCTTTAGAAATCTAATCGAAGACCGCTCTATTCTATATGATTTATCGATTATTTTATACGCCTTGGTTCCTGAATTGAGAAACATCTCAAAAAATAGCAAAAATCTAATTTGCAAAATTGTTTCCCTGGGGTAGCTCCTATTGCATCTCCCGATACATGTTGGCAATAGTAAACCTTTACTCAAATAATGTACGGTCTTTCTACCTTCCCCTTAGAACGAGCTGTCACCCGTCGTCCATCCTTGCCATTCGGTAAATGGGTACGTACTTCAATCCCCAAATAACCCATAACTTTTTGAAATACTAAGCTCTTAGCAATGGGGCCATTGTCCATATACAGCATTTGGGGAATGCCTTCAAAAGGAAAGTCCGTCTCTTTTTTGGGTGACATGGCAGCAAACATAAACCGCAGTGCTGCTTCTACATCCTCGCCGTAAACACCGTGGTATTCTTGGTATGCAACACCACTCCGGTCATCCACGACACTATAAAGCATTAACAAGGGATGCCCCCGCCCCGGTTCTAGGAAGGCTGGTGCTTTCACTTGCTTGAGGTCTGATGGACTGAGGTCAAAATGCCAACATTGATTGCTATATTCTGCCTGGAAGCGAACAGCAGGCGGTTGTCGCACAAGGGTATCGCGGTCGTAGCCCCATTTGTTGAGATAACGATTTTGTCGTGGCGTGAGTGGAGATGTTTGCGTGACAACCAATCGTAGAGAGTGGAAGGTGAACAATCGACCAGTTTTGCAATTGAGCGTTTGCTGATTCCTTTGGCTAAATAACTGCGAATTTCTGCTTCCCTTGTGTCCAGTTTCAAATGTGCAGATTGTCGTCCTTTGGGTCGCCCTAACGTTTTTCCTTCAGCTTTACGTTTAGCTAGTGCTTCGGTTGTTCTGAGTACAATCAATTCCCGCTCGATTTCAGCTGCCAAGCCTAAAACCGTTGCTGTAATTCGGCTTTGCATTGAGTCATCCAGTACCATACCTTGTTTGGCGATATGGACGTTGATTCCCCGACGCACGCAACACTCCAGCATTTCTAATACTTGTAGGGTGGAGCGTGCCATCCGACTAACTTCTGAAAAAATAACTACATCGGATTCTTGTGCTGTTTGATTCAGTAGTTGTCCTACACCTCGCTCTAACCATTTCTCCCGTCCAGAAATTGTGTCCTCTATAAACTGGATGGGACTCAAAGCGTGGATGTTGGCATATTCTAAAATGCCATGTCGTTGGTTGTGTACATCTTGTTTGTCGCTGGAGACTCTCAGATAAGCATAAATGGCCATGACCAAACTAGCTGTCGGTTTAAACAGCTTGGGATATTTAATCGAACGGTATTAGTTCAAATTAAACCACGAAAAACGTACATATATGTCCGGTATAAAAGTTCGTATAAATTGGACACTTGTGAGCCAATAAATCCTGTATCTCAATTCCCATAGGGGTTACGGCTTATTTGCAGAGAATGTGGTTTCATTTGCAGAGAATGTGGTTTGTTTGCAGAGAATGTGGTTTCATTTGCAAATAATCTGGTTTTGAAACCCCCTTTATTTGCAGTTATTGTGGTTTCAAAAATGCCTTGTTTGCAGTTTGAAGTGTTTATGTTTGCAGTTCGCTACAGCTACCGATTAATTTGGTTGACAGCCAGCCACACCCAAAATTAACAGCAGTTACTCACCCTAGCCACCGTAAGTCTGAATCCGAGCTAAACCAAGTGGAATTGCTTCTTTCATACCAACCTTTTTGACAGATACGGGATAATGCCAAGTTTCCTTATAATCTGGAGTATTAACTACCTTCATACGAATTGATATAGTTGTACCAGGAACTATTGGTTCCGAAAAAGCTACAGTAGCTTTTTTGTTGTTAATGGAAACCGTTGTAGGAATTTTTTGACCTAATTTGTTTTGGACTTCAATTCCTTTATTAATACTTATTCCTTCTGGTAAATCAATCGCCAATTCTGAAAGTGCTTTACCTTGGACATGAACATCAAATTTATGAGTAGCATCTGGGATACGGGCAATATTAGGAACAGCAGCACTATTGCCTAGATGAGAAAATTTAGCATCATTTGGATTTTTAGCCCAAGCAGTAGTAACTGAAGATGCAAGAAATAAGGTGAAAGTAACAGTGTAAATCAGCTTTTTCATGGATATTCTCCTTATTTAGTTAATCAATGAAATATCTCTATAGGAATCCAACTTGAGTCTTGCTATGTATACTGAGAAGCCAAACCTTATTTGACAGGCTTTCAGTCAGGTTGACTTTTCAACAATCAAATGGGATTCTATATATTTATAATTATGAAAGCTATTGATGAAATAAAGATGAAATATTGTTATGCCAAGAGAAATTTAAAATGTAGTTGCTAAACGTAATTACTCAAAATTATTTATGGTTAAACTATCAAATATTCAAATTTTAAAATCAATTAAAAATTATCCTGATAGTTAACTCAAAAATCAGTTAACTATCAGGAGCTTTATTTGGATAGCAAAGATTTTAAGGACTAATACGAAATCTAGCTACACCTATAGGTATTTTTGCATCACTACCAATGAGATTAGCAGATAAATAATAAACAGGACCGTTACCAAGAAATGGTTGTTTGACATTCTTGATGTCAATCTCTAGCTTAGTGTTAGGAGCAACTGGTTCAGCAAAAGCTAGTAGTATAGTCTTACCATTCAAAGAAACATTAGTATTAATTTTCTGACTATTCTCTTTTTTTACAACAACATCATTAATATCATTGCTCCACCTTACAGTACTTGGAACTTCAATATTTAACTGCGAAACATCCTTGCTATTTTTAGGAACGTGTACTCGCAAAGTATGTCTAACAACCGCCCAGCGAGTCGGAGGAAATTGATAGTTACCCTCAACATGAGGAAGACTATCATTTTCTTCATTGGCACTTGCATAATTGGCAGGAATTAAAAATGCAGCAGCTAGAGTAGATATAGCAATGTAAGCTAGCAGTTTTTTCATATTTACTCCTAATTTAATCAGTAACATCAGCAAATATTCAGATTCGTGTTTAGTAAGCCGTTATCAACTAATACATAACAACTAGGTAAAGACAGAATTATCTATCTCCTACATTCACACAAGAATTAAGAGAAGTTAAAAGCCTTCTCATTAACTCGTTTACTGTTTTAAGTCAAAAAGGTCTACTACCTTTATTGATCAAGTTTGGCAGGTCTTAATGAAATCTGGATGAAATTTTTGATTAACATAAAAATCTAAATATTAAAATGTAGGGAATTTAGCTAAACCAATGGGAATCTCTACCTCACTACCAACAACTTTCACTGAAAAGCGGTATACAGAATCCGGGCCTGTAACTGGTTGTTGAACCTTATTAAAATTAACTAAGAGCTTAGTGTTAGAAATAACCTTTTCAGGGAACTCTATAATAATTTGTCTGCCATAGGCGGAAATATTAGTATTAATTTTCTGATCATTCACATCCAATACATCAATATCATTACTCACTGCTACAGTAGATGGAGTTTCAATAATAAGTTGAGAAAGAGCGTTGTTATTTTTGGGGATATTTAACCGAAAAGTATGTTTTACAAAACGCCAGCTATTAGTAGGATATTGCAAATTATTATCAACATTAGTCTCCTTAGCATTTGCCTTGGTCATGCAAATGAAAGCTATGGTGCCAAGAGCAAACACTGTACCTGTGTAAATCCATATTTTCTTCATCTTGAATTGTGAAACAGCCATTATGTAAAATAAGTTACAATTTTCTACTAAATAGACCTTTACATAATAAGTCTGACAGGTCAGGATGAAATTAGGATGAAATTTTGACTGGTTCAAAAAATAATTTGTTGATGTTGTGTTAGGTAGCCAGTCCGAAAGTAAAACTTTGATGAAGTAACGAAAGATCCAATAATTTTAATCTGAAAAATCAACTAAAAAACAAACTAGCTTTCGGATATAAAGTTTTTTTATTTCTTAATAAAAATCAGGCTTTTATTTGCACCATGACAGCACAGCCAAAAAGCCTGAATCTGCATTAAAGCATAAGTTTAAACGGCTAAATATTAGTATAAATGGAAGAGATGAAATCTATATGAATATTTAGCATAATTATTGAACATTTACGCCGAAATCAACTACAATAATTCTGCCATTGCGGTTAAATTGACCCCACATTTTATATGTACCAGGAGTCGGAAAGTTCGTCATAAAATTCACCTTTCCAGATGGAGTGTTTTTTAGCGCATGAGCATGAATATAATCGGCTCTTGTCAATGGTGATGACTGTTTGATAATTACTAAATGTCCTAATTCTCCCAGATATGGTTGTAAATTTTGAACCGGTTGATTATTAGACGTTTGTTTTAAATCGAAGCTCAAGGTGACTTCTTCACCTACTTTTAATGTTGGTTGAGAGAAGGTGAGATTAGCCTTAATATCACCAAAAGTCTTATTTAGTTTTAGGTCAATTGGTGGTGTGGATGGACTTTTACCCGGAAGTTGTGTTTTGAGTACGGAGATTTGTTCTGTGTTTCCAGTTGGTTTGTAATCACTGAAAAGCGTGTAACTACCTGGTTGAGGAAAATTAGCCTGGACTTCAAAGCGTCCATTGTTTTTATAAATAGGATGAATATGGTTGAAAAACTGGAGGTCATCACTAACCACAATCAGGTGCATCAGTTTTTCTTGAAATGTATCAAAATTGGCGATCGCTTTTCCATCTTTGTCTTGCACATTAATTACCAAAGGCACAGTAGTATTAGGCTTGATATCTTTTGGAGTTGTGAGTTTTACCTGAGTAGTTACCTTATTACCACTATGTTCTGAATGATCTATGCCACCCTTTTGATGTTCTGATTTACTTGTCTCATGCTCCTGATGATCCATACTACCCATTGGTTGTGCTGTAGTAAGCTTTTCTTTATCAGCAGCAGCTTCCTGAGATTTTACTCGTGGTGAGCAACCTTGAGCTATGAGCAGGGTTGTAAGGACAGCAATACCTATAGTGGATTTCACTAATACAGCAACAAAACGATTCATAAAGTTTGCTTCCAGTTAGTGCGTTTTAAGTGTTGAACAAGGGATAAACAAAGTAAGCAGAGTAGAGCTACTGCACTAACTACAACATTAGGTTGAAAAGATGAAATCAGAATGAAATCAACCACGACACTATTTACTATTCTTGGCGATCGCCCAGTATTTCATAATCAGGTAAATTACCAAAAGTGGTAGAATTATTCATTAGAGCAGCAGTAGCCAACTATCTCTACCCCTAGTACAAGCAAGACTAAAGCAACATAGAGTTTAGTCATCCCAACTCAATCAATTTCCGCGAGGTGTAAATCCAACCCAAAACTGTAAAGATTACAGTAAAAGCTGCTAGGAAATGATTGTTTTTTTAGAATTGCTTGCAGGTAATCTACTTATTAAAACTAAAACGACCGTCTACTTTTTTGCCATCAACATCCACAAGCATTTTCACTTGATACTGGCCAGAAGCTTTTTCTGGTAGCAAAACAGTATAGTGTTTACCTTCTTTATCGTATGTAAGATTTAGAGTTTTCTGACTACCATCAGGTATCTGAACTTGAGCTGTTACTTTGGCGTTAGGTATTGCTTCGTGATTATTGCCTTTCTGCACGTAGAAATCCATGTGCGTTCCATTATCTTCTTTCTCAGGTACAAACTCTAAATGATAAGCACCTGACTCAACAACTTGACCGCCGCGATTAGCTTTACTATGACCAGATGACTCAGTTTTGGCAGCGGTTTCTGATTTAGTTGTAGGTTCTATTTTAGTTGTGGTTTCAGAGGTTGGTACTGATGAATTACTATTAGATTCAGATGCTTGATTACCACAAGCTCCTAAAAATAATAGTCCTGTACTTGCTAAAATAACAAAACCTAGTTTGAGTGATTGCATTGATTTACTCCTCATCTGGATTAGTTAAAAATTGAAACAAACTTGGGTAGACCTAGTTCTTGCACCTATTTTTGAAAACCCCTTTTCCAGCTACCCTCTTTGATATTTGATAATCTTCATTAACTGATGCAAGATAGAAAACAAATAAAAACTTAAATTTTTATACAACTGAACCTTGAGTAACTTCAGGATTTTGTACTGGTGCAGTAGTTTTCGGAACCAAAAACTTCCCGAATTGGGAATACAAAGCTGGCAAAACTAACAATGTCAAAGCAGTGGAAGTAAACAAACCTCCTAACACCACCACCGCTAAAGGCTGTAGAATTTCTTTACCTGCACCAGAACCAATTACTAGGGGAACCATACCAAGTGCTGATGCAAGGGCTGTTAGTAGAATTGCCACCAGGCGTTCCATCGAACCCTCAACGATTACTTCATTAAGTGGTATTCCTTCCCTACGGGACGCTTCGCGAACAGCTAGGCGATTGTTATAGTTATCCACTAACAGCAATCCATTACGAGTAGCTACACCGAATAGAGTGATAAAACCAACCATTGAAGCAACGGAAATAATACCACCACCCAAGGCGACGGAGATTACACCACCAATTAATGCTAGTGGTAGGTTAACCATAATCATTACAGTGGCAGGAATTGATTTAATGGCAAAGTAAATCAGTACGGAAATTACTGCGATCGCAACTGCACCTGCAATAATTAATGTCTGTGTTGCTTCCTCCTGTGCTTGAAACTGACCGCCAAATTGTACATAGTATCCTCCAGATAGTTGAATTTGCTTAACCCGATCGCGTACATCTTTAATTACAGAACCCAAATCTCGTCCAGCAACGTTAGCAGAAACCACAATCAGCCGGGAAACATTTTCGCGGTTGATGGTACTTGGCCCTGTGCCATAATCAACTTTAGCAACCTGGGATAAGGGAATTTTCTGACCGTTGGGTGTATCGACTAACAAGTTGCCAATCACATCCAAATTGTTACGGGAGCGCTCTTGCAACCAGACAACCAGATTAAACGTTTGTTGCTTCTCCAATACTTGAGAAACTGCTTTTCCATTCAATCCAGTCTCTATAGTTTCTGCCAGTTCTCCCACAGTTAACCCATAACGAGCGGCTGCATCGCGGTCAAATTGAATTTGGATTTGTTTGACTGGAACTTGGGGTTCAAGTTGCAGATCCACAATGCCAGGAATACCACTCATAGCTACTTGTACCTGTTTCCCAAGGGTGCGGAGTTGTTCGAGTTCGGGGCCGTAGATTTTGACGGCGATCGCACTCCTCACCCCAGAAAGAATATCATCTATGCGGTGTGAAATAAATCCACCTATATTAGTCGCCACACCAGGAAGTTTTTCAAACTCTTTGCGGAGTACCTCAACAGTCTTCTGGCGATCTTTCGCTCCAGTTTCGCTAATCTGCACATCCAACTCACCAAAGTTGACTCCTGCTACTTCCGGATCTCCTTGAGCAAATCCAGAGCGAAACGCAATGGCATCGAAGCGGCGATCGTTTTTGAGGGCATCCATCACTGCCAAAGCTGCTTGGTCAGTTGCATCTAAGGATTCACCAGGTAAAAGAACTATTGAATTGACCAAAGAGCGGTCTTGGAACTCTGGCAAGAAGACTTTTCCTAACCCCGGTAGAATGATCATCGATGCCACAAAGCCTGCAAGCGCAACTCCCAAAATTATCTGAGGACGACGAATTGAGAAATTTAGTGCTGGACTATAAAGTTGATGTGCTTTGCGCTCTAGCCAACTTTCCGTATTCGGTAAACGACGATTTGCCAATAACAAAGCACATAAGGCTGGAGTCAGTGTCAATGCAACTAAGGTAGAAGCGAGAATCGATAGTAAATATGCCATTCCCATCGGCGTAAAAATGCGGCCTTCTACCCCAGACAGGACGAAAATCGGTGCAAAGACCACTGCAATAATGACAGTAGAAAATAATACACTGACACGCACTTCCACTGAAGCGTCAAACACGACCTGCAAAGGATTTTTCGGGTTGCCTGCTATTTGGTTTTCCCGTAAACGGCGGTAGACATTTTCCATATCAACGATCGCATCATCCACCACAGAACCAATAGCAACTACTAGTCCACCCAAGGTCATAGTATTAATACCCTGTCCAGTCCAGCTAAGAATAATCATCCCCAACAGTAGCGACAGAGGCAAGGCACTGAGGCTAATAATTACCGTGCGCCAGTTCATCAAGAAGATAATCAGGATGACTGAAACGATAATAGTGCCATCGCGCAGGGCTTCTTCAACGTTTTTGACCGAAGCTTCAATGAATAAATTTTGGTCAAAGGTCTTAGTAACCTTGACATCTTGCGGTAATCCTGGCTTAATCTCCTCCATTGCTGCTTCCACAGCTTTGACAACAGTAGGAGTATCTGCCGCAGGCTGCTTGGATACAGTTAAAATTACTGCTCGTTTGCCCTGAAATAGTCCATCTCCTCGTCTTAATGCTGGGCCAATTTTGACCTCTGCTACTTGTTCAAGTAATACGGGTGTACCCTGAACCGCCTTTATGACTGAACGCTTCAGCTGATCAATTGACTCAATGCGCCCAATTCCCCGAATCAACATTTCTTGGTCAGGAGTAATTAAAAATCCCCCCGGCACGTTGACGTTGGCATTCTGCACTGCTTTAGTAACTTCTGGCAAGGAGACACCATACGCTTTTAGCTTCTCTGGGTCAACCAAAACTTGATATTGCCGCTCATCGCCACCGTAGAGAAATACGTTACTCACGCCAGGAACAGCCAGCAAGCGATTTCTCACATCCCAATTGACAATGCGCCACACTTCCATCATGTCAGTGCTTTCAGCATCAAAAGCGTATTTGACAGCCCATCCCAAGGGTGAATTGACAGGCAGAATTTCTGGTTGTCCTACGCCTTGCGGTAGCTTTGCCCCTTGTAATCGCTCTGTCACCAGTTGACGCGCACGGTAAATGTCAGTGTCCCAACTAAAAACAGCTTTAATAGCAGAAATTCCAATAGCAGATGAAGACCGCAGCGATACCAATCCAGGCGTTCCGTTAACCGCGCTCTCAATCGGACGAGTGACCAAAGACTCGATTTCTTCTGGTGCTAAACCAGAAGCTTCGACTTGAACTTCCACTTGCGGGGGAGCAAAGGCAGGAAATACATCTAGCGGCATTCGCGTGAGGACGTGAAGTCCCCACAGACTAATTAATATAGAGATGATAACGATTAGCCACCGTTGCGCGATCGACCATTTGACAATGGTATTGAGCATTTTTGAGACCCCTCAAGGGTTTTTTACTTGACGATACAGTTAATCCATCTGGAATAATCTGTAATTATGACAATCTGGCACTGTATTTAATGTCTCAAATGAAAATGAAATCAAGATGAAATCAAGGTTGAAGATTTGTGATGTTGTGTAGCTAGGATTTTGTTGCACTCAATATCATCAAGACTTAAATGCTTTATGTGAAACTAAACAAGGAAAAAATTAGTGTCCGCTCTTAAAGAAAATTCAGTCAGGCGTTACGATTTAGATTCCTTGAGGATATTAGCGACTCTCCTGCTGATTCCTTACCATACTGCTCGAATTTTTAACTGTCCTCGCTTTGGTTGTTATTTTGTTCAGAATGATATTATTTCTCCTGTACTTAATCTCTTTGTTAGTTTTGTAGACCTGTGGTTTATGCCTCTTTTCTTTTTTATTGCTGGAGCAGCAGCAAAGTATTCTTTAGACAATAGAACACAAAAACAATATTGTTTAGAAAGGTTTAAAAAACTGTTGATACCACTTATTTTTGGAGTGTTATTTCTCATTCCACCTATTAGCTACTTTGGGTTTATTAGTCATAACAAAAATATTGATTTATTTTATTATGAATATTATCCTTCTTTCTTTAATTTTAGTCATAAAAACATTACAATATTTACAGGAGGTTTTTCACCTGCACATTTATGGTTTGTTCTATACTTATTTTGTTTTTCTTTGATCACTTTACCCATTTTCAAATACTTACAAATAAGAGATAAGCAACAGTTTATTAGCAATTCAGCTAAATATTTAGCTCAGAATCCTATAATAATTTTTTTATGTGTAGTTCCTTTAGCTTTAGCTAGGATGACAGTAATAGCATATTATAATCCTGTCTACTTTATCATATATTTTTTACTTGGATATTTATATCCCCTAGATCAAGAATTTCAAAAAGCTATTGATAAAAATAATTCAACTTCATTAATTTTAGCTCTAACAATCACATTATTTTATCTCTATTCAAAAAATGATTTTTTTCCTTTAATATGGGGATTTTCATTTAGAAGTATACTGGATCAATTATTGCTTAGTTTAAATACTTTATGTTGGGTTATTGTGATTTTAAATTTTGCAAAAAAATACTTAAACAGGAATCATTTATTCCTTGCATATTTAAATCAAGCTTCATATCCAATTTATATTATACATATGACATTTATTGTACCTATAGGCTTCTATATTGTGCAATGGAAGACTGCACTGATGCTGAAGTTTCTGTGTATTCTTCTGACTTCAAGTATTAGTATTCTTGTGGCTTACCATTTTTTGATAAAACGATTCAATCTGACACGAATTTTATTTGGGATGAAACTCAAAAAATAATCTTGTTACTCACAGAAATCTAAATCATTGTGTGCATTTAAATTTTTACGAACCCGATTCGCAAGGAAACCGGGTTTATTAACACTTATATCATTACCCTAAACAAATTACTAACGCTGAACTTGCTGAATCAGAGTTTGTGTTTGTTGATAAGCTTGGGTATCGCCTTGTTTAAGAAACAGTTTTGCAGCTTGCTGAAGGTCTGTAACAGCACTCTTACTGTCTCCTAAAGCATATTGTGCCAGTCCTCGGTTGCCATAGGCATCAGCTAGATTGGGATTGATTTGTAGTGCTTGATTAAAATCTGCGATCGCTTGCTGATGATTTCCCTGTCTAAAATGGGCCATTCCTAGATTGTAATAACCATCTTGTGAGTTTGGATCAATTTTCACTGTCTGGTTAAAGTCGGCAATTGCTTTCTGAAAATCTCCTAGTTCTACATAAGAAATTCCCCGACCATTATAAGCATCTGTATGCTTGGGATTTAACCGCAATGCTAAGTTAAAGTCAGAAATTGCAGCATTAAAGTCTCTCAATTGAGATTTAGCTAAACCTCGAAGGCAAAAACCCTCGTAAAATTTTGGATTCAGCTGTACTACAGAGTTAAAATCTGCGATCGCACCATTGAAGTTGCCTTGCTCAAGCTTTTGCACTCCTTGGTTATAGTACTCTTGGAAGTTCGTCGCCTTCAAAGGTATTTGTGCTTCTCGCGCAGAAACAGCAGCAGGCATTACACCCAGTAAACTCATTATTCCCAGAATGGCTATTGTTCGCTTGATATATTTCATGGCTTTACCCCTTCATTCTTGCAGCATGACATTGGATTGCCACGGATCTGTTCCTTTATTTTAACTGGGAACTTGTGATAACCATCCCCAAAGACTTTGTAATAGCAACCAAGCATTTAAGCCAACAATAACAATAGCGACTAACCAAGCTAAAGATTTTAACCACACGGGATTAACAAACTCACCCATCAAGCGGCGATTACTTGTAAACATCACCAAGGGAATTACTGCAAACGGTAACTGTAAACTGAGGATGACTTGACTGAGAACTATGAGGCTGCTTGTACTATTTTCACCAAACAGAATGATTGTAATTAACGCTGGAATGATGGCAAGCAGACGGGTTATTAAACGGCGTAACCACGACGGAAGGCAAAATTGCAAAAAGCCTTCCATAACAATTTGTCCTGCTAGAGTCGCAGTCAACGTTGAACTTTGCCCAGAAGCAAGTAATGCAATGCCAAAAATAGCACTAGCAGTACTGACTCCTAACAGTGGTGAAAGTAATTTATAAGCATCTTGAATTTCTGCCACATTCTGATTACCAGAAAAATGAAATGTTGCAGCAGACACAATTAAAATCGCTGAGTTGATGAATAGTGCTAATGACAAAGCAAAAGTTGAATCAATTGTGCCGAACTTAATCGCTTCCCATCTTTTTTCAGTACTAGGTTGCCAATCACGGGTTTGCACAATAGAGGAGTGTAAATACAAATTGTGAGGCATCACTGTTGCCCCTAAAATGCCAATGGCAATGTATAGCATCTCTGGGTTTTGTAAAATTTCTTTTTTAGGTAGATATCCCAATAAAATTCCCCCCACATCAGGTCGAGAGAACAGAATTTCTGCTGTAAAACAGATGCCTACAGTTGCTACTAGCATTATTACCAAAGCTTCTGTATAGCGAAAGCCTTTGTGTTGCAGGAATAACAACACCAGGACATCAAGTGCTGTGATGCAAACACCCCACACTAACGGAATCCCAAATAGAAGTTGCAGTGCGATCGCACTTCCCAATAGTTCCGCTAAGTCACAAGCAGCGATCGCAATCTCACACAGTACCCATAAACAAAAGCTTACCCTTGGTTTGAAATAATCTCGACAAGCCTGCGCCAAATCTCGCCCTGTAGCAACTCCCAAACGCACACATAGAGATTGCAGCAATATCGCCATCAGGTTGGACAGCAGGATTACTGTTAACAACGTGTACCCGAACTTTGACCCTCCAGCAATGTCTGTTGCCCAGTTGCCAGGGTCCATGTATCCGACTGAAACCAAATACCCTGGCCCTGCATAAGCCAGCATCTTGCGCCAAAAGCTGTTGCTGTTGGGGACTCTAATACTACGGTGAACCTCTGGTAAACTAGGTCTGTTTTCTGGAGGAGTCATTTACTTTGCTATAAAATATTCTCATATTCTTTTCATAATTTATTTTTTCATATTCTTCTCATTATTTGAAAAAATCTGGCATGAATATTAATCTCCTCAAGATTTCAAAAGTAAAAACCTTGTCTTACCACTTATAAATACAGTATTTTTTTATACTATATTTTTTAGGAGAGTATTCAATTCTCAATTGCTTGCGCGATAGCGAAGCGCTACGCCCTGGAATCGCTAACCCAAATCCAGATCCCTCAGTACAACACGAGCGATCGCTTCGTCTGTCAAGGGTAAGTGAACGATGAAAGTGCTACCTTTACCAATTTGGCTTTGCATCTGTATACTACCTCTATGAGCTTGAACAATTGCCTGAGCGATCGCTAGTCCTAATCCAGAGCCACCGGTACTACGCGAGCGATCGCTATTCACTCGGTAAAAACGGTCAAAAATCCGCTTTTGTTCGTGCGATGCAATACCAATACCTGTATCTTGAACTTCAATTACAGCATTACCGTTGCTGCGTTTGAGGATAACAGTTACATAACCGCCAGCAGGGGTGTATTGAATAGCATTGGCAATTAGATTAGAAAGCACACGCAACAGTTGATCTTCATCTCCCATCACGTATAAAAACTCTTGGCATAACACCAAAGATGTTAGCTGCAAAGAAGCCGCAGCCGCTAACGCTGAAAATTCTTCTATCAGGTCATTAATCAAAATATTCAGACAGCAATGTATTTGTTGTGTCGCTAACATTTGCTGTTCCAATCGAGACAGTAACAGCATATCCTGAACTAGTTCAGCTAATCGATGATTCTGACGTTGAATAGATGCCAAAATATCTCGCGCCTCCTCAGACAGATACTCCATATCAAATAAAGTTTCTACCGTTGCATTAATCGCTGCAAGAGGAGTACGCAACTCATGAGAGGCATCAGACGTAAACTGTTGCATTTGTTTATACGAAGAGTCAATTGGCCGCATTGCTAACCCTGCCAGCCACCAACTGGAACCGCCAACTAACAATACCGTAATTGGCAATCCCACCGCCAAAATTAACTTCAAAGCAGCCAGACGACTATCCAGGTCATTTAAATTACGCCCTACCTGAATATAGCCCCAATCTTGATTATCTTGAGTGTGCAGCAGTAGAGATTTTTGACTGTAACGATTACCTTGCAAGTCTTTGACTACTTGCCACACTTGGGTTTGTACAGTCGGTGGCAATTCATCAGGTTGGAAACCTGCCACTGCAATTAATCGTCCTGAACCATCTACAAAACGGATGTAATATTGCTTCTCTTTGTATACAGTACTAAAAATGCCGTGTTCATTATGGGTGCTTTGACTGTGACTCAGGATATTTTGGGTAGGACAACTAGACTGGGCTAAACAAATATTTGGTAAAACCTGCTGGAAAACTGGCTCTGTAATACCAGGTTGTTTCAAAGTTGGTTCAATTACATCATGTAGTGTACCTGCTACCGATTCCAGTTCCCGGTTGATAGAAGCCACATAAGCATCAATGATTACCTCGTAAACCACGAAACCGCATAAGGATAGAATCAGAGCCATAGCTACCGCATACCAGGTAGCCAATTGCCAGCGAGTCTTACGAAATAGTCGAATCTGCATTGCCAGGATTGAAACGATAGCCCATACTAGGAACAGTTTCGATTAGCCCATCACAACCATATTCCGATAATTTGCGACGCAAAAGTCGGATTTGAGCTGCTACTACATTACTAACACGCTCTGCACTAAAGGCGTACAGATGATTTAAAATTTGGTCGCGGGTAATAACTGTATTAGGACGTTTCATCAAGTATTCTAATAATTGAAACTCTTTTTTTGTTAAATAAATTACCTTATTTTCACCATTCGGGTACTGTCGAGAAACTGTACAATTACCGCAGTCCAGGATAAGTCCACCAACTTGCAATTGTAAAGGCTGGAACTGAGACGTAAGCGATGCGCCTCCAAAAGAAGCTCGCCGTTGCAAGGCACGCAACCGTGCCAGTAGTTCTGCCATGCCAAACGGCTTGATCAAATAATCATCTGCCCCTGCATCTAGTCCTGCTACCTTATCTGCCATGCTATCTTTAGCAGTTAGCATCAGCACGGGTAAAGCATCACCCCGATCCCGTAATCGCTTACATAGTTCTATGCCTGACATTCCCGGTAACAACCAATCAAAAATTGCCAGTGTATATTGAGTCCAATCATGTTCTAGATAAGTCCAGGCTTCATTTCCATCCAAAACCCAGTCAACAATATATCTTTCTTTACTCAACTTTCGCTGAATCGATGCACCCAAATCTGGCTCATCTTCAACTAGCAAAACTTTCATAAACAGTAAATTTACTTTAATAATTGGTTAATTTAATTACTCCATTATGCTATTTGATTACCAAAGTAATTTTGGTAGATGAAGTGACATCTTATATAGCATGACAAAGTGAGATGAAATTTGGGTGAAATTTTAGCCAGTTCAATAAATTTCTGAAAAATCAAAACAAATAAGTAGCTTCGGATACAAAGATAACTTTGTATTAAGAATATCAATAATCAAGATTAGTAGAACCAATAGATGAGTTTTGTGTCTTTTAGAGAAATTTCACCCAAATTTCATTTGCAGCAGCCAAAATTAATAATAGATAACGTCACAAAAGTCATTGGAAATCTATCATGAAAAAATTACTGCTTCTAATTCCTGCAATAACTTTACTCACCGTTTTATCTACTACAAACTTCCGTGCGAATGCTCATGATGATAGTGCCAATATTCCTCATATCGATTCTCACCATAATTTTCCTCCCACTCGTGCGGATATAGTAAGACATACTTTTGAAATACACGTTCCTAAAAATAGTAATCCACTAACACAAGTAATTATTCAAGTTCCAGAAGTTGTGAATTGGAGTAACAAAACTAAAGATTTAGTTGTAACAGATGGAAATGGTAAAAAAGTTACCCCCAATGTAAGCATTAATGGTAAAGTCATAGTCCTTAGTTTTGCTGAATCCATAGCACCTAATACGGACTTAGAAATTGATATCAAAAATGTCAGAAGAGTCACTCTGGGTAATGGACCTGTTTACCGTCTACTTGCCAAGCTTGAAGGTAGTGAAACACCAATACATTTAGGTACAGTAGGATTTCGTCTAAAATAATATGATTTTTAACTTATACCAATTTGAAAAAAGAATGCGACAGATAGCTTGGTAGGGGCGTACGACGTACGCCCTTACAGCTATTCATGTGTCGCAAAGATTAATGAAATTGGTATTATTTCATGAGCAATTAACATCAAAACATAAAGCCATCTATCATTACCTAAAAGTGTGATTAATGATTAATATGATCAATCATCTTTTTCTATGCTGTATAAGAAAAGATGATTTTTTGTCTGCCTTAAAAGTAAAAATATTTTGAAGATTAAAAATAGATTAAGCCAAGAACATTTTATTTGTACTAAATTGATTTAAACCACGTTTTCTTGAGCAAGAGGACATGGATAACTTGGATCGCCTGTTTCTATCTGAATTGTAGTGTGTTCGATACCAAAATGGTCGTGAAGTTGTTGATTTACCTCAACTAAAAAAGCATCATTAGGATTTCTAGTAGGCATAATTAAGTGAGCAGTGAGAGCTGTTTCTGTGGTACTCATTGCCCAGATGTGCAAGTCATGAACACTAGATACACCAGGAAGTTCAGCTAAGAATGTACGGACTGCAAGTGGTTCAATACCTGCTGGTACTGCATCTGTGACTAAGTTCAAAGATTCTTGGAACAATTGCCAAGTACTCACAATAATCACGACAACGATCATCAAACTTACAACTGGGTCAAACCATAGCCAACCAGTGGTAACAATCGCAATACCAGCCAGGACTGCACCCAAAGACACCGCCGCGTCAGCAACTAAGTGAATAAAGGCTCCCCTAATATTCAAGTCTCTTTCACGACCAGGCAGAAACATCAAGGCACTTCCCATATTGATGGCAATACCTACCGCAGCCACGCCGATAATTGTACTACCTGATACTGGACTAGGTTGAGCAAAACGCTGTATGGCTTCCCAGGCAACTGCACCAGAAGCTACAAGTACGAGGATAGCGTTTAATAGAGCTGCTAAAATCGAGGAGCGACGTAACCCGTAAGTGCGGCGTGGTGTCGGTTGGCGACGACCGAGGAAGCTTGCTCCCCAGGCAAGTAACAAACCTAGAACATCACTCAAATTGTGACCAGCATCGGCAAGTAAGGCAAGGGAATTGGCAGCTAACCCATAAATTACTTCAATGACAACAAATCCAGTGTTGAGAGCAACGCTAATAATGAAGGCACGGTTGTAATTAGTCGGTTCGTGGCTGTGTCCGTGACTGTGATTGTGAGACATGAATACTGCCCTTAAAGCGTTACTAATGGCGAAAGAATTTCTATGCTTTGACAAGTGACAAACTTATCTTTAAGCATATCTTTGACCAAGGAAAAAAATTCGGTTATTACACTTTCACTATCAATAACTGTAATGACAAGTGGTAGCACAGAAGACTCAATAGATGGATCTAGCTCGTTCATAGTGCGAAAAATTCCATGTTTGCCATATCCAGAAATTGCTCGCATCACCGTCATCCCTGTTATTCCCTGTTGGCGGGCGATTCCCAATAGAGTTTGGTGAAGTGGTTGGTGCTTCCAACTATCAGACTCACTGATATAGATTGTTAGCTCCTTCCATTTAATTGGTTCGTAATTGTACTGTTGAACCATAACTGTTATCCTATCGCTACCACTTGCTATTAATTATCGCTTGAAGGTAAAGCGACCGTTTACTTTTTCACCATTGACATCAGAAAGAATAGCAACTTTATATTCACCTGCTGCTTTTTCAGAAAGTACAGCATGGTAATGTTGTTCTTTAGCTTCATAAGTGAGGGGAAGCGATTTTTGACTACCATCAGGTAGCTGAACTTGAGCAGTTACTTTTGCATCCGAAACTGTAGTATGTTTTTCTCCTTTCTTTAAATAGAAATCTAAATGAGTTTCATTATCCTTTGCTTCAGTAACAAACTCCAAATGATACTGCCCAGACTCTAAAACTTGACCGCCATGTGAATGTTCACCTTTACCATCTTCGGAATGCTCAAGAGCATTATTTTTACTATGAGAATGACCATCATTTTCCGAGTGATTATCTTTCGCTGCGATTTCAGTTTTGGCAGCCGTTTCTGTTGTTAATGCCGATTTATTCTCTGAATTTATAGCTTGATTACTGCCACTACAAGCACCTAAGAAAAGCAAGCTTACACTACCTAAAATTACGAAGCTGGGTTTCAAAAATTTCATTGATTTACATTCCTCAATTTTTGGTCAATTAACAACTAAAAACTTGCCTCTCCTGCAATTTCTGGCTGAATAATTGGCTCAGTCTTTTTCGGCACCAAAAATCTACCAAACTGTACATACAAAGCCGGAAGCACTAACAGGGTTAAAGCGGTTGAGGTAAACAATCCACCTAACACTACAACGGCTAGCGGCTGGAGGATTTCTTTTCCGGCTCCGCTACCAATTACCAAGGGTGCCATACCCAGAGCCGATGATAGCGCCGTCATTAAGATAGCAGCCAACCTTTCTACTGACCCTTCCATCAAAGCCTGTCGCAGAGGTTGTCCTTCTGCCATCCTAGAATTGTAGTTCTCAACCAGTAATAGTCCATTACGTGTAGCAACGCCGAATAAGGTAATAAATCCTACCATTGAAGCTACAGAGAGAATACCACCAGTTAAAGCGATGGAAATGACTCCACCCACTAAGGCTAAGGGCAAGTTTATCAAGATCATGATGGTGGCAGGAATCGACTTGACAGCAAAGTAAATCAGAACTGCAATAGCGACAAAAGCTAATCCACCAGCCGAAAGTAAAGTTTTTGTAGCTCCTTCTTGTGCTTCAAATTGACCGCCGTATTCAATGTAATAGCCGGGAGGTAATTGTACTTCTTGCTTAACTTTGTCCCGGATATCTTTAATCACAGAACCTAAATCACGTCCAGCCACATTGCTGGAGACAACAATATAACGAGAGACATTCTCGCGGTTAATAGTATTGGGGCCTGTACCGTAGTCAATTTTTGCGACTTGGGCTAAGGGAATTTTTTGTCCGTTGGGTGTATCAACTAACAAATTACCGATAATTTCAATATTGTTACGGTATTTCTCTTGCAACCAAACCACCATATCAAAGGTTTGTTGTTGCTCCAATACTTGGGAAACGACTCGCCCATTCAGTGCAGTTTCTATTATCTCTGACAATTCGCCAATAGTTAAACCATAGCGGGCTGCTGCATTGCGGTCGAATTGAATTTGTACCTGTTTAATTGGTACTTGCGGTTCTAGTTGCAAATCTACTAGACCCGAAACACCGCCCATAGCTGATTGTACTTGTTGACCAAGGGTGCGGAGTTCTTCCAAATCGGGTCCAAAAATTTTCACAGCGATCGCACTCCGTACCCCAGAAAGCACTTCATCCATCCGGTGCGAAATGAACCCGCCGATATTGGGAACGACTCCGGGAATTTTATCAAATTCTTTACGAATCATTTCAATTGTTTTTTCTCGATCTTTTCCTCCCTCCTCGCTGAGTTGGACATCTATTTCCGCCCCGTTTACACCAGCTACCTCAGTATCCCCTACAGCCCGTCCAGAGCGCAATTGAGCCGTTTCAACCCCAGGATTTTTTTTCAGGGCTTCTTCGATCGCTATCCCTACTTGATTAGTCGCATTCAGAGATTGACCAGGCATTAAAACTGCGGCGATTACCAAAGAGCGGTCTTGGAATTCTGGTAAAAAAACTTGCCCTAACGAGAGTAGAATCATCGTTGAAGCCACAAAAGCAGCGATCGCACCTGTCAAAATAATCTTGGGGCGACGAATAGAAAATTTCAAAAGTGGACGATACAGGCGATGAGAAAGTCGTTCAACCCAAGTTTCTGTACTTGGTAAACGCCGATTTACTAGCAAAAGGGCGCACAGTGCTGGAGTCAATGTCAGTGCTACTAAGGTAGAAGCGCCAATTGACAGCAAATAAGCTACAGCCATCGGTGTAAAAATCCGACCTTCTACACCAGAAAGAGCAAAAATTGGTGCAAAGACGACTGCAATAATGATTGTCGAGAACAGTACGCTTACCCGCACCTCCACTGAGCCGTTAAAAACAACTTGCAGTGGTGGTACAGGATTGCCTGCTATTTGGTTTTCTCGCAAACGGCGGTAGACATTCTCCATATCGACAATTGCATCATCCACCACCGAACCAATCGCAACAACAAGTCCGCCCAAAGTCATTGTATTGATGCCTTGTCCCGTCCAATTCAGGATCATCATTCCCAACAACAAAGACACGGGAATCGCACTCAAACTAATAATCACCGTGCGCCAGTTCATCAGAAATAAAATCAAGATGACACAGACGATGATCGTGCCATCGCGCAAAGCTTCTTCAACGTTTTTGAGTGAGGCTTCGATAAAATCTTCCTGACGGAAAGTAGTTGTAATTTTGACATCTTTGGGCAGACCGACTTGAATTTCCTCTATTGCTGTCTCAACTGCCTTCGTTACTTTTGGCGTATCTGCTGCTGGCTGTTTGTTGACTGTCAAAATTACCGCTTTTTTACCCGCAAAACTGCCATCACCGCGTTTGAGTGCTGCACCGATTTGGACATCCGCCACTTGTTCCAACAGGATTGGCGTGCCATTTTTGGCTTTAATTACTGATTTCTTTAGCTGTTCAATAGATTCAATCCGTCCAACCCCTCGCACCAAAGTTTCTTGGTCAGGAGTAATTAAAAATCCCCCTGGTGCATTAGCGTTGGCTGCTTGTGCTGCTTTGGTGACATCATCAAGGGAAACATTAAACGCTTTCAGCTTATCAGGGTTTACCAGCACTTGATACTGACGCTCATCCCCACCAAATATGACGACATTACTTACGCCAGGGACAGCAAGTAGGCGGTTTTTCACTTGCCAGTTGACAATCCGCCAGACCTCCATCATCGGAGTGGTTTCAGAAGTAAAGGCATATTTGACAGTCCATCCCAAGGGTGAACTAACAGGCAGAACCTCTGGGTTTTCCACACCTTGCGGTAGTTGACTGCGTGCTTGTTGCAACCGTTCCGTTACCAATTGGCGGGCGCGATAAATTTCTGTATCCAAGCTAAAAGTCGCTCTCACAGACGAAAGACCGACAGCTGAGGCAGAACGCAATGTTTCTAGTCCGGGAGTGCCGTTAATCACACTTTCTATCGGTTGAGTAACTAGGGATTCAACCTCCTCTGGTGCAAGTCCTGGGGCTTCGGTCATAATTTCCACTTGCGGTGGAGCAAAGTTGGGAAATACATCGAGTGGCATTTGTGTCAGGACGAGAAAGCCCCAAACAGATATGAGGATGGAAGCAATAACCACTAGCCAACGTTGAGTGATCGACCATTTAACAATAGAATTAAGCATTAGTGAGAAAGATAAAGTTTTACTGAGGATGAGTCAGCATTAACTTTCTCTAGGATGACAGACTAGAATGAAATTCAGGTGAAATTTTTACAAGGGAGAGTTTAGGTGATAAACTACGCTCCATCGTAGGCGATCGCGATTCCTTTACTCCTTTTTTGAAATCCATAACTAATTATCATTGGGTTATTGAACATCAATGAGTTGCCGTAAATGAGTCAGCTAAACGTTAAAATAATGACGCTATTTGTGTAATTATCATATTTTTTGGATTAGGTTAAGCAGCAGAGGTAAGTGATGGCAAAAGTAAAACGTAGCGGGGGAAAAGGATTTGGTAAACCACCTAAGCCACCATATCTCAATAGCTCATTAGATTTTGAAGAATTAGTTAATGGCAATCAAATTTTGTTAGTGAACATAATCACCGACGATAATAAAGGGATTGGAGATGCCTTTACATTTATAAAATATAACGATCTTGCTAAAGAGTCATCAGATTTTAGGTCAGCTATTGCCACCGCATTTGACTCCTCATTGATTAGACTGGCGAAGCGGCGACGAAATGAAGAAGGTAAGGGTTTACTAACTCTAACTCCAAAACATTATCGTCAAGAATGGGGACTTAGTGATAGCTCTGACGGTGAAATAGTTTTTAATTGGTGGACTTTACCAGAGTTGAAAGTTGCTCAAGAACGAAGCTACATATTTGGTGGAACGCGAATTCTTGCCAGATTAACAGAACCTCTAATTATGTATTCTCAAGAAAGGTTTCCGGTTATCTATCATGCTGTTCCATATACAAGTGGAAATGACCAAGTAAATTATGTGCATCTCATGTTTACTGTTTCACTCAATTCGAGCAAAGCACAGGAAATTCTTAGTATCAACATAATTGAACGTGAAACCATACCTTTAACAGAACTTTTACCTCCTAGTTCCTAAAAAGTCATTTAAAAACAAAAACACTATGTCTAAAATCCGCATTGGCAATACTGTAGTTAAAAGTAATGAAAAATTAAGACAAATACAATCACAAGTTTTTACTAGTTATGGCTATCAAAGAGTAAACGATTTTTTGCTCAATGATAGCAGAGATTTTAGAGTTGTATTTGATATGTTATGGGAAAAATATCAGAATCAGCCCCAAAAATTTTATGATTCTACTCTGATAAAGGTACTAGAGAAATCGAAATCATTTAAAAAGTTTATATTAGCTGTTAATATGCAAACAATTTCTCAGATGAAAATCCCTTTTGATAAATTTTATATACCGTGTTTAAAACAATGTTATCAAGATTATGAAACTCATAAAGAAACGGGAGCGAGGGGTTGGGTAGTCGGTGTTATTCCTTTTCTCGGTGCTACTTACCCTGAACATCGAAAATTTTTATCAAATCTGATTGACTCTTTAGATATTACAGAAAATATTAATTCAGGAAGAATTATCTATTTAGATAAGCATCTAGCTCTAACTTATAAACAAGATGATGCAAAAAACCAAGCATTAGGAGAACTGTTGTTTGCGGCAAGACATTCTGAAGGTTTATGGTCTTTTAACCAAACAGATGTTTTTGTACCCGTAAGATCCTTACGTCAAGCTAAAATTGCTTTAGCTAATTACCACGGTAAGCCCCGAAAAGGAGAATTAATAGGAAACGAATCTGCACGTTTTTCTAGATTTTTAGGCTTAGATATTAAAGATAATTATGCCTATATGTCTGGATATGAAGAATTAGTTAATTATAGAGGAAAAGGATTCCAAAAATGATAATCGGCGTTCTTGAATCAAGAGTCATGTAGGTAGAGTGGGTATCCTGAAGCCTGGAAATAAAACACGTTATTAGAGTGCATCAAAATATTACAAACTAAAAACACCTAATTCATAATTGTTGAGTTGAGCTATGGTCAACCCAAACTTCTATTTTAGAAAGTGAAAGTTGTTCTCAATGTACCAATCACAGCATCATTGTTATTGTTAGCAGATTGACCAGGATTAGTTAACCAAATCACACCAGGAGTAATAGAAATGTTATCACTAATGCGATACCTGTAAAAGCCTTCAATGTGATAGGGTTTATCACCGTTGCTACTACCTAAATATGGTTGCGCGCCTGCAAAAATGCCTAAAAGATTGCCCTTCTTGCCAAAGTCGGGTAAAGCTACACCCAATCCATAGCTCCAAACTTCATCGTTATCGTTGGCTCCAAAGCCTGTAATATTACTGTAGAGTGCAAACCCACTAATTGACAGTTTATCGCTAGGTCTGAAAGCTGCTTCAAAGCCGTAAGAATTACTTACAAATGGATTGCCACCACCGACAAAATTAGCTTGTGAAGTCCCAACTACAGCAGCACTTACCGAACCAGCATCAAATAAAGCACTATTTGCACCATGATAACCGTGAACGTAGGTTGCAGCCAAGGTCAGGCGATCGCCAACGTTAAGATTCAACTGTGCTAAAGCTGCATAGTTACCATCGAATAAACCTGAGCCTGGACTAGGATTATTCGGTTCAGATCCTAGATAACCCAAAGTTAATGAAGGTTTAAAGGTACTACCACCACCAAATGGGACATTAACACCAATTCCTGCACCACCACCGATGCGATAGATAGGACTTTCGGAAGCAAAGGTAGATAAAGCACCGTTACCATTATCAAAGTCTTCAAAATAAGGGTTGACAGTGGGAACATAATCACTTTGAATACCTCCAGTAGCAGCTACATAAACTTGAGAGTTGCCAACAGGGAAGTAATACGCTAACCAATCAATAAAAGCATTATTATTACTACCAAGAAACAAGTTAAAAGTTTGAGTACCTTCAGTAGTACTATTAGGTAAAGATAATGGAGTAGCATTACCGGCTGCAATCCGAGTGTGTAGGGTATCTTTACCTGTAAAACTAGTTTGCAAGTCTAAACGCACCCGGTTTTGGAAAACGGTATTATTACTATCGTTGCTGCCAAAACTATCCGTAACCGCAAAAACCGCTTCACCTACTAGCTTTGTGGTGGTCGAAAACTGATTAGCTTCCAACTCAGCCGTCCGTGTTTCCAACGCATCTACTCGACCTCTGAGTGTCGCTAGTTCCGCAGAAAATTCTTCTTGTAAACGCTGTAGGGTAGCTAAATCCTCTTTTGTTACTAAATCAGTAGTTGCTGTAGCAATCAGTTCATTAACTCTATCCAAACAAGCATTCAAACCTGCTGCAAATTCATAACGAGTTAAGGCACGATTACCCCGGTAAGTACCGTTGGGATAACCTGCAATACAACCGTAACGTTCTACT
Organism: Hydrococcus rivularis NIES-593; assembly: GCF_001904635.1. Lineage (GTDB taxonomy): Bacteria > Cyanobacteriota > Cyanobacteriia > Cyanobacteriales > Microcystaceae > Hydrococcus > Hydrococcus rivularis. The sequence goes on along the minus strand of NZ_MRCB01000001.1, from coordinate 147,896 downwards.
AAAGATTGCAAAGCTTGAAAAGCCCAGTCTGTTGGTTGTACATCCGAAAATTGAGAAACGGATGTGACTTGAGATAGTGAAGTTTGATTATTGGCTTCAAGATTGTATTGGTTTATTTGTGAAAAAACGTTTTCGTCAGCGTTTGTTTGAGCAAGTAACGGCTGATGAGTTTGTGATGGCTGTTGTTGGCTGTCAGCAGCAATCGCACTAGCTGAAATAGCAAGAGTTACTCCCAAAAATACTGGGCTGAATATAAGTGTTTTCCACAATAGATTCGACATATTATTTTTCCTCACACCCTCTCGTAATGATGACGCAAACACTAATTTTAAACTGTACTATTTCATACCATAATGCAATCTTAATTTTATGTTGTGCCAGTATAGTCTAGAAGTAAGTTATTTTACTGTTAAGTTCTCATTTAGTTTACTAACTTAAAAATTTGCAACGATTTATCTGGGTTTACAAGCACTTGATACTGACGCTCATCTCCACCAAATATGACGATATTATTTAGACCAGTGACAGCAAGCAGGCGGTTTTTCACTTACCAGTTGACACTACAAGCTTTCAAAATTAAAGAGTATCAGTCAGCTAGATAGCTGCGTGAGTCAATTCCATATCTTCGTAGAAGCGTGAGAGCTTGTTTTTCCACTTGTCGTACTCGTTCCCGACTAATACCCATCCGTTGACTAATCTGTACTAGGGTCAGTTCGCATCCACCTGCTAAACCAAAGCGCAAGATTAAGACTTCCTTTTGCTGGGGAGTCAGCTTTGCTAATAGGTTGTGAATGTCTTGATAGAGCAATTCTCGTTCGGCGTAGCGTTCGGGAGACATACCATCATCCTTCAGCAGATCCTGTAATTGGGTATCCTGCTCAAACCCAATTCGCATATCCAAGGAAACAGGTTGACGAACAAGCTGCAAATATTCTCGAATCTGACTGGGTTCCAAATTGAGGGCTTGGGCGATTTCCGTTACGCCAGCAATGTAACCAAGCTTTTGAGATAACTCTCGCTGAACACACTTAATTTTGTTCAGTTTATCAGCCATGTGAATGGGTAAACGAATAGTGCGGGATTGTTGTGCGATCGCTCGTGTAATTCCCTGACGAATCCACCAGTAAGCATAAGTAGAAAACTTGTATCCAAGAGTTGGATCAAATTTCTCTACCCCTCGTTCTAGCCCCAATGCACCTTCTTGAATTAAGTCTAGAAACTCAAGATTGCGTTTCTGGTATTTTTTAGCAATAGACACTACTAACCGCAGATTAGCCTGAATCATCTTCTGCTTGGCAATTTGTCCTTGACTTAGTTGTTGCAGCAGCACATCTTCTTTCAACTGCATCTTGTCAGCCCATTCTTGCAGAGTGGGTTCACGCTGTAATTTTTCAGCTAGCTCTTCCTTCGCAGTAAACATCGCCATCATTTGCTGAACTTGTTGAGCAAAAAAAATTTCTTGCTCATGGGTTAACAGAGGGACACGTCCAATTTTATGAAGATAGATACTTACTGCATCTGCTGTAGATGAAAATTCGTTATTCTTGCTCTTAAGTTTAGTTACTTGGGATGTTGAATTAGGCATAAATATGTTAGCCTCAATTGAAGAAAATCAAATGTTCACATAAAAATAAATAAGCATAAAATAATCGAAATGATAAATTTTAAAAACTTCATCAATTAATTGGTTCAAACTGTCCTAAAAAAGTAGGTCGGGGACGGGTAATGTCAACTTCCCACAAAGCCTTGACATTCGCTAATGATTCCCGTAATAAATCGGGAATCATTCCTCGTAGTCCATAAATTTCTATATCTGGAGTTCCTAAACCAACTGTCTTTAGTCCTAATTGGCGACAGGTATAAACAGTGCGGGGAAGATGATAATTTTGGGTAATAACAACAGCTTTATGTACACCAAAAACCTTATGAGCGCGATAACAACTCTCATAAGTGCTGAAACCTGCATAGTCTAGGGTAATGTTTTTCATCGGTACACCCAGATCATGGGCATATTTCAGCATAGACCTGACCTCATTATAGGAAACTGTACTGTTATCTCCTGTCATCAAGAGTTTACTAATCTTTCCCATTTTATAAAGTTTGACAGCAGCTTCTACACGGTCTGACAACATGGGTGTGGGATTACCATTAGGAAGGATTCCTGCGCCGAATACTATTGCAACCTGTTCTTTTGGGACTGATTCTGGTTGAAGGTAGCGATCGCCATTCGTCATTAAACCTATATAAGCCGTTGCTATTAAAGGTTTTGCTAATACACTAATTACTAAACCTAGCAAAATCCATTGCAGGTAACGGAACAACTTGAAATATTTTCCACCTATACTTTTTTCAAAAAATCTCATAAAAGTGATATTGTACGAGTATTTTCTTGGATCAGCGATGCCCATTATTGGAAGTTTATATGTACCTATAAATTAATTCTTGTATTATCAGCCAGTAAAGAATTCACTGGCTGTACTTTAGCAAAATTACTGTCCCATCTGCGCTTAACTTAGTGATGCTAATTAATTCTCCAACACCACCCCAGCTACCTTCCCATTTTCCTCAACAGCCGTACTTCGCTTAGGTAATAAAAACCTACCAAACTTCGAGTACAAAGCAGGTAAAACCAGCAAGGTTAACGCTGTAGAAGTAAACAAACCACCCAAAACCACTATCGAAAGTGGCTGCAAAACTTCCTTACCTGGCCCCGATGCAATTACTAACGGTACTAATCCCAAAGCGGATGTAAAGGATGTCATCAAAATAGCATTGAGTCTTTCCATTGACCCGACTAGAAGGATTTCTTTTAATGACATTCCGCTAGAAAATTTAGTAGTGTAATTGTCTACTAAAAGTAGTCCGTTGCGAGTAGCTACACCAAATAAAGTCACAAAACCTACCAAGGAAGCGACTGAAACAACGCCCCCTGTTAGTGCTACAGCAATTACACCTCCGACTAAAGCGATGGGCAAGTTAATCATAATCATTGCTGTAGAGGCAATGGATTTGACAGAAAGATACATTAATACCGTAATCACTACAAAGGAAATAGCACTGAAAATTAAAATATTTTGTGAGGCTCTTTCTTCGGCTTCAAATTGACCGCCATACTGAATAAAGTAACCAGAGGGCAATTGCACTTGTGCCTTGACTTTGTTTTTAATTTCGTTGACTACCGATCGCAAATCTTTGCCCTGAGCATTAGCAGATACTACAATTAGACGCGAGACATTTTCCCGGTTAATGGTATTTGGGCCAGTGCCATAGGTAACTTTAGCCACGTTAGCTAAAGGAATTTTATTTCCCCCTTCATTTCCACCTTGGGAAGAGGTATCAACTAACAAATTTTCAATTGTTTGTAAATTATTCCGGTATTCTGACTGCAACCAGACAATTAAATCAAAACTTTGTTGCTTATCCAAAACTTGCGATACTACTTTGCCATTAAGCGCAGTTTCGACAAGTTCAGATAGTTGCCCAACTGTTAAACCATAACGTGATGCCGCAACACGGTCAAATTTTATTTGAATTTGTTCGATAGGAACTTGCGGTTCTAATTGTAAATCTACAAGCCCAGACACAGATGACATTGCACCTTCAACTTGTTGACCAATCCGGCGGAGTTCTTCTAAGTCTGAACCAAATATTTTTACAGCAATTTGACTTCTGACCCCGGATAGTATTTCATCAATTCTGTGAGAAATAAATCCACCAATATTTGCAGCAGCACCAGGTATTTTATTAAATTCTTCCCGCAACCATTCTACTGTTTCTTTACGCTTTTCCATTCCTTTGTCACTCAGACCAATATCGAGATGACCAAGATTTACGGGTGCTGCATCTGGATCGCTAGGGGCGCGTCCTGCCCGTAACTGCACATATTTTAACCTGGGATCATCTTTGAGTTTATTCTCCAACACAAAAGCGGCACTGTTAGTAGCTTCTAAAGATGAACCTGGATAAAGAGCTAAAGTATTGACCAAAGTTGATTCTTGAAATTCTGGTAAAAAAGCCCGTCCCAAAGCTGGAAAAATCACTATTGCCGCTATCATCCCCGCCAGAGCCACAGAGATAATGATCATGGGGCTGCGGATAGCAAAATTTAGACAACGATAATACAGCCGCTTGAAAATTCGGGGTATTAATGGTTCCTTTAACGGCATTTTTCCGTGTGGAAGTAAAATTGCACACAAAGCCGGACTTACAAGCAGCGCTTCTAAACTAGAAACTATAACTACCACCAGATAACTAAGACCCATCGGGCCAAAAATCCGACCCTCTACACCAGCGAGGGCAAATATTGGAGAAAAAACGACAATAGTAATTAAAGTTGCCCCAATCAGAGATTCCTGGACTTCCTCTACTCCTTCAAAGACAACTTTCAGTATTGGACTAGGATTAGGAGAATATTTATTTTGTCGCAACAAACGAAAAACATTTTCTGCATAGACAATGGCATCATCAATCGCTGTACCAATGGCGATCGCTAATCCTCCCAAAGTCATTGTATTCAGCCCCAAGCCCAAAAAAGATAATACTTGCAATGAAAATATAAAAGTCAGGGCAAAATTTAACAGCACAACTCCAAGAGTCCGCCAATTCATTAAAAAAGGGATGAGGATAACGGCTGCAATGATACTACCTTCTACCAAGGCTGATCTAACATTTTCTACTGAAGCATCAATATAATCAGCTTGACGGAAGGTTGCATTTACTTTAATTCCTTTCGGTAAACCTGCTGCTAGCTCAGATATTGCGGCTTCAATCGCACGGGTGACGGTGGGAGTATCAGCTAGAGGTTGCTTATTCACCATCACTACTACAGCATCTTTGCCATTTAAGCTGCCATCGCCTATCTTAATCGCACCGCCAATTTGAATTTCGGCAACATCTCCCAAGCGCACAGGCGTTCCTTGACGGGCAACAATTACAGATTGTTTTAAATCATCCAAGGATTCAATTCGGCCAATTCCCCGAATCAGAGTTTGCTTGTCAGGGCTGATTAAAAAGCCACCAGGAGCATTGACATTTGCTCCCTGTACTACCTCAGATACTTGCTGTAAGGATACATTAAAAGCTCTGAGTTTATTCGGGTCTACTAGTACTTGATACTGGCGTACATCACCGCCATACACTAGTACTTGACTAACGCCAGGAACTGCTAAAAGGCGGTTTGTAACTTGCCAATCAACGATTCGGCGTACTTCCATCAAGTCGATTTTAGATGTTGGGTTTTGGATGGATGTTTCTCCTTTCTGTCCCTCATCTTCCACTGTGAAAGCATATTTTAATACAGTGCCGATAGGTGAACTGATAGGAGCGAGTTTTGGTGTTTCAATTCCTTGAGGTAGCTTACTTACTACTTGTTGCAGTCGTTCCTGTACCAACTGGCGGGCTTGATAGATATCTGTTCCCCAGCCAAAAACAACTCTGACTACAGAAAGCCCTGCTGAGGAGGAAGAACGAACTGCGCTGATTCCTGGAGTACCGTTGATTGAGCTTTCAATTGGTAATGTCACCAGAGACTCTATTTCTTCAGGAGCGAGTCCGGGAGCTTCTGTTTCAATTTCGACCTGGGGAGGTGCAAAGTTGGGGAAAACATCCAACGGCATTTGCGGGATGGTATTAAATAATATGATTATTGTGGAAATAAGTGCCGCAATCACTACTAACCAGCGTCGAGAAATTACCCATTTAGCAACTGTACTAATCATTATCTATTTAGTTGTTAATTGTTGTTGGTTATTAGTTGTTAATTATTTAAAATCCACAACTTTATAAGGGAGAATTTAAAATTCCACATTAATTTTTTGGCGTTGCTGAATTGAAGTATGAAATAAAAAATCAAGGATTTAAAACTCCTACTCTCTGCGCCACCCTGCGGGTTCCGCCTTCCCTACGGGACTCTACGCGAAAGCGGTACTGCGTGTTAGCGTTAGCGAGGCGTAGTAGCCCGATAAATTCATACTCTTAATCAGCACCGCAAATTTTTTATTAGTAATTGGAATGAGTATCCTTGTCATTTTTCTCAACAGAAGTGGTGGGAGTAGAGGAGCTTGGTTGTTTGTGGTTGTCGATATAAACCTCGGTTTCATAATTAAAACCGTCACCTATTGGTATTAGACGGGAACGGTTACGACGGCTAGACCAGAAACTACCAGCTAGGAAAGCCAAAGTAGCAAGGGTCACTCCTCCTGCTCCAAATAACCACAGAGGTAGCGGTAAGGTGTTAGCCTTAGTATCCTCTGAATGTGCTTGTTCCTGTTCTTCTCTTTCGTTGGATTTACTACCACCCTTCAATGACTGTGCATAAAGTTGTGGCGCACGTTGGGTAACGACTGAATCTCCCTCGAATAAACCGCTTTTAATCTCAATTAAATCTCCAGAGGTTTGTCCTAACTCAACTTCAACAGATTGGAAGGCATTGCCGTTTCGGACATAGACCAATTTCTTATTATTTGCATCTACTACAGCAGACTGGGGAATTGCCAAAGTAGCTGTAGATGTCTGGTCTGTTACAACTTCAAGTTCGGCAAACATTCCGGGTTTTAGCTGCCCTCTAGCGTTATTGATTTCGGCTTGTACTGGTACTACTCGCGTTTCTCCTTCGACTACTGAGCCAATCCGTGTAATCCTGCCTATAAAGGTTTGATTAGGCACACTAGCAACCTTCATCCTTACCTGTTGACCTGTCCTCACTTTATCTAAATCTTTTTCATAGATATTCGCTGTGGCAAAAACCTGACTATCATCTGCGATCGTCATTAATTTACCACCCGCGTCCTGAAATGATTGACCGATAGTAACTTCCCTATAAATAACCTTGCCTGAAATTGGAGCCGTTACTGTTATTAGTCCCTTAGCATTAGCACGGTTTCCTAGTTGAGAAAGGCGAGTTTCATAAATAGCACTGCTGCGATTAATATTGGATTTTGCTAGGCTAACTGCTGCTTGAGCGCGTTTGAGTTGATTTTCAGCCGCAATGACATCGCGGCGGCTGTTGGCTGTGGTTAGTTTAGCTTTAGCTTCTGCTAGTTGGGTTTGAGATTCAAGAGCGTTGCGACGTGCTAAAGCACCTTCAGTGGCTAATACTTGATCTTTTTGGTACTTTTCTTGAGCAAATGCTACTTGGCTTTGGGCTTGGGCGATTTCTGCTGCGGCTATTTGTTGATAGCGATCGTAATTTTGTTGAGCCAGCCTCAAGTCAGCTTCAGCCTGCTGTAAATCAGCCTGACCTTGTGCTAATTTGTCTTGAGATTCCACGCGCAATGTCACTAAATCTGGACTGGTTACAACAGCGACAGGTTGACCTTTCTTTACTGATGCGCCTGGCTCTACCAGCAGTTCAACTACTTTTACCCCTTGAATTGGGGTGGTGACTTCCACTTTCTGGCTAGGTAAGGTTTCAATCTGTCCAGTAGTTTTAATGCCAATAGCTAATCGTTGGCGTTGCACTGGTTCGACCTTAACTCCTAGCAATTTTGCGGTTTCTGCGTCAACTTCAACAGAACCAGGTGCTTCGCTTCCACTACCCTGAAATGAACTTGCACCGCTATGGTCGTGTCCAGCACCAGCCAAAACAGTAGTAGGAGTATTTAGTAGTAACAAACTCAACATTGTCAACGAAACATAACGCAGTGGAGCAGAACATTGAAACAAATTAGAGATTCCCATCGCTTGTTGTGTCCTAAGTTAGTGAGAAAGCAGAATCGTTTTGGATGTTGGCATTTAATGTGCAAATTTGGACTACCGCTTTTTTTAGCTAGTTACATCGCTTTTGTGAGTAGTTTAAGGAGTTTGAATAGTAGTCTTTTTCCAGTGTTTCATATCAATATGAAATTTGGGTGAAATTTTTAGTTGGAATTTTTGTTAGGAATAACTATGATATTTAGGCTATATTAATGTTTATAATGTTACATTATTCATAACTACAAAATACCTCAAAAATATATAATACATATACGCTTTGGGATTGCTGTAGGCATACGCAAAGCATATATATAAATTTTTTTATGTATTTTGATTTTTATAGAATAAAATTGATAAACCAATAAGTTAAAACTTCAATATTTTATTAATTTAAGTTTTCCACTAAAGAGCGATATAAGTTAATAACGTGACTGTCAGCCAAACTATAATAAACATTCCGACCTTCTCGACGATAGCTGACTAAACGCATAGCTTTCAATAACCGCAGCTGATGGCAAACTGCTGATTCACTCATTTTGGTTAATGCAGCTAGATCGCAAACACACAACTCACTAGAAGCCAAAGCTGATAGGAGGCGTATACGGTTTGTATCTGCTAACACACTAAAAATTTCTGCCATTTGTTGTGCTTTATCTGTCGGTAAAATTTGCGCCTGAGATGAGCGTACATTATCTAAATGCACCAGATGAGTATCACAGGTAGGGGTGTCAGAACTTTGAATTAAGTCTAAGTCCTGCTTTTTCTTGTGCTTATTCATAGCAAGTTTTACTTAGCAATGGTTATCAATCTCAATAATACCTAAAATGATAACCATTGTACAATTGAATAGTTGTTCAATTGTTGTATTAGAATATTGGCAGTTAACTTTTCGCCTTGATTTTAAAGCTGCTATGACTCAAACTCCTTCCCCCAAAACCCAAACTTTGCAAGTTGGCGGTATGGACTGCGGAAGCTGCGCCAAGACAATTGAAGTCGCTTTGCAACAGTTACATGGTGTGACAGAAGCAACGGTAAACTTTACAACTGGTAAGGCTAGGGTTTCTTATGATCCAGAGGTATTGAGTGAAAAGAGTATCTATAACCAAATTAAAGGTTTGGGTTATACGATAGAACAAAGTCATCAGGCGCAATCCCATCAGCATACTCATTCCTGTGGCGGTGAACACGACCATGACCATCAAAATCATGACCATAACGTAGATGTAGTTTCTCTGCAAACGCTAGAGCTACAAATTGGCGGGATGGATTGTGGCAGTTGTGCGAAAACCATTGAGGTTGGGGTGCAGAAGATAATAGGTGTACAAGAAGCATCGGTCAGCTTTGCCAGCCAAAGATTGCATATATCCTATGACCCACAATTGGTGAATGAGAAAGCAATTTATGACCTGATTCAAGATTTAGGTTACACGGTTGAGGAGGGTGTTGAAACAAGTTCCCATCATCACGACCATGACTATAGCCATAACCACGAGCATTCTCAGCCAATAAACAAGTCCAAACAAAAATCCGACTTAACAAGCTGGAGATTCTGGATTGAAAATCGTCGAGGACAGAGTGTCATACTTGCAGGTATAGGTTTAGTTTTAGGTTTACTTACTCAATATCTAGTGCTACCCATCTGGATTGCACGAGCTTTTTATGGCATTGGTATAGTAATTGCTGGCTATCCGATCGCACGGGCTGGTTTGTTTGAGTTGCGCTTGCGTCGCGCCGATATGAATCTGCTGATGACTATTTCGGTGATTGGGGCAGTGATTTTAGGAGACTGGTTTGAAGCGGGGCTGGTTGTCTTTTTGTTCTCTTTAGGCACAACATTACAAGTTTTCACCTTTGGTCGTACCCGCAATGCCATTCGCTCACTAATGGATTTGACTCCACCTACTGCTACAGTTAAGCGCGGGAATCAGGAATTTACAGTTCCGGTCGAGAGTATTCAGCTAAGTGAAATTTTGACGATTCGACCAGGAGGGCGTGTGGCGTTGGATGGTGTGGTTGTTTCTGGTAACAGTGCCATTGACCAGTCTCCAATTACAGGAGAGTCAATTCCAGAAGATAAAGCCGTTGGGGATACTGTCTTTGCTGGAACACTAAATCAGACAGGTTTTTTAGAAGTTAAAGTTACGCACACTTCTAGTGATACAACCGTTGCCAAAATTATTAATTTGGTGGAACAAGCTCAAGAAAGCCGCGCACCTTCACAGCAGTGGGTGGATAAGTTTGCACAGGTCTACACTCCGATAGTGATTTTAGCAGCGATCGCCATTGCTCTAATACCACCCTTGGCATTTGCTCAACCTTTTAACGTCTGGCTTTACCGCGCACTGGTCATGCTAGTAATTGCTTGTCCCTGTGCCTTAGTCATTTCTACCCCAGTTTCAATTGTCAGTGCTATTGGTGCGGCAACTCGGCGGGGTGTTTTATTTAAAGGGGGTAATGCACTGGAAACTGCTGGACATCTGACTACCCTTGCTTTTGATAAAACTGGCACAATTACCCAAGGGCTACCCATTGTGCAGCAGGTTTATGATTTGGGGAAAGTAAGTGCAGATATGGTATTACAGATTGCCGCTTCCTTAGAACAACAGTCTGAACATCCCTTAGCAAAGGCTATTGTGGCAAAGGCTCAAGATTTAGGGCTGGAGTTAGCAACGCCTCTTGATTTTACCGCATTACCCGGTAAAGGAATTCAGGCAAACTTAAGTCAGATGTTGTATTTAGTTGGTAATCGACGGTTGTTTGCAGACCAAGGTATTTGCTTGTCTGATGAAGCTGAATCTTTGTTAACTGAAATTGAACAACTCGGTCAAATTCCGGTGCTAGTAGGGACAAACGGAGGGTTACTAGGAGCGATCGCACTCTCTGATGGTATCCGCTTGGAAGCCACCGAAGCCCTGCGACAGTTGAAGCAGGTTGGATTGAAGCGGTTGGTGATGTTGAGTGGCGATCGCACTGTTGTGGCCAAGCAAATTGCCCAACAAGTTGGAATTACAGAGTATCAGGCAGAACTGTTACCTGAAGATAAACTGCAAGCAATTCAACAGTTGCGTCGTCACGGAGTAGTAGGTATGGTTGGAGATGGCATTAACGATGCACCTGCTTTAGCTACGGCAGATATTAGTTTTGCTGTGGGTGGAATTGATATCGCTTTGGAGACAGCAGATGTGGTGCTGGTAGGTAGTGACTTGAGACAGCTTGCTTATGCAGTAGATTTAAGCCGACGTACTGTGTCATTGATTCAACAGAATGTGGTTTTTTCTCTGGTAACTAAGGCTTTATTTTTGCTATTGGGGACGTTTGGGTTTGTTGGTTTAGCGATCGCCGTCTTAGCTGATACAGGAACTTCCCTGCTAGTAACTGCAAATGGAATGCGGCTATTTAAAACCAAAACTTTGAAAAATTAAGTAAATGACGCATATTCTACTGGAATGAGTAAGGTTTAGCGAACGTTATTGAATGTTTTAGTCTAGTAATTGTCCTTGGCTTAATCTTTGTAGTTTCAGCATCGTGATACATATCATTAACCACAAAAATCCAACACCATACCCAGCAATTACATCTGTCGGCCAATGTACTCCTAAATATAGGCGACTGATGCCAATTGCCACAATTAGAATAACCGCTAAAACATAGATTAACCGCGAAAATTGAGGATAATAAGTAGCTAGTATATAAGCAATAAAACCATACAATACCATAGAGCCTAGTGCATGACCGCTAGGAAAACTAAAAGATTTTTCAGAGATTAGAAGTGTCCAAAGTTGCGGACGGGGTTTTGAGAAAAATAACTTTAAACCTGTATTTAGAATTAACCCTCCTAAACAAGTAAGCACAAAAACATATATTTCTACTCGGTAACGTCGCCACCAAAGTATTCCTAAAGTCACTCCTGCAACTACTACTACTGTCTTTGGATTACCAAGATTTGTTATAAATAACATTAAATTATCAAGACTCGGATTGGCAAATTGATGTAGCCATAATAAGAAAGTTGTATCAAATGCAAAAGCTTCTTTCTCTAAAACTTCTTCCGCAAGCTTGGCAACAACAAACAAAATTAGCAGACAAGCAGTAAGTCCAACTATACCAATCGTGGCAATTAAAGGAGCTAAACGAGGATATATATGGCGTAACCAAAAGGTAGAAATTTTTCGTATCATTGAGTTATATCTAAATCTGTTATGGACTTATAGCTTACAGAACAATAGTTAAGAACTTGAAAAGGCATTTTGAATCAAAAATTGAGTTATTTTGCTCAAACTAGGCTCCTAAGCACCTGGTTTAAAGTAATCGAGTAATCTATCCCCTGAATCTGCCCTTACCAGAGCTACCACTATATCGGGTAGTGCAACTAAATTGGGATATACTAGGTAACGAGGTTCCCAACGAGGACTAAACTTATCCTTAAATGTATGCAAACCTTTAAAGTTATAAAACTTATTTAAGTGTTCGTAGAGATATTTTAATGCTTTCTCCAAAGCGGGAGAATCTTGTGTTCCTCCAACTCCAGAAAGTGCAGATAATCCCAAATTGAAACCGTCATATTTGAGTTTCTGGAAATGCTGAAACATTGAGACAAATAAAAATTCCATTGTCCCTTTCTCAATTTCTGTACGTCGTCGCATCAAGTCGATAGTAATTTCATTTTTCTGATACTCCGATACCACATTTGCAAAGGCACTAATTGTTCCTTCTGGAGTATATACAACCACAATTTCGCATTCATGCAAGTAGTCATAATCAAACCAACCAACAGAAAACTTTTTCTCTGCTCCCTGCATCATTTTAAGCCATTCGTCACTTACTGACCTCAATTCTTTTAATAATTCATCTGCAATGGGTGGTTGATAAAATTTAACTTGATGACCCGACTTAGTAAGCCTATTAAGAGCATTTCTTAAGTTTTGGTTAGCTTTGCCTTGAAGAGTGAAGCTATGTAAGTCAACAATTGCCTCCTCACCAATTTGAACAGTACGGTAGCCTAAAGATTTATATATATCTAAATCATCTGGTAAAGTTTGATAAAATGCGGGATACCAGTCATTTTTCTCACAAAATAGCTGAAATCCAACAATTACTTCTTGTCTTTCTTCAAGAGGGCCAATGGGGTCGCCCAAAGCTATTGCACCTCTACCTTTTGCTACATAACCAATGAAGCTTTTTCCAGAAGGACTGAAATAATAAGTTTTATCATCAAAGAGAGTGAATCTTGCTAGAGAAGATTTTCCATATTGTTCTACAATTTCTTTTGCTCGTTTTCTTTCTACTTCTAAAGTATGATTTCTTAATAATACCGGACGCAAGAGCATGAATAAAGCATAAGCTAATGTAGAAGCACCTACGAAATATATTGAATCAGCGAAAAACTGTCCAAATCGGGTTGTAGGTTCTAACCCTGCATTATCAGCTGTGAAAAACATTGCCAAAGTTTGCAGCAACGCTTGTGGTAAGTCAAAATTAACCGTATATTGCCTATCTAGTAGAAAGAAACCTACAGTGCCGTAAGCTAATGTAAACAGCAATGCACCAATTAAAACTCGAATTCCTTGAGTAATAGAAGGACGATCTGATTGCGCTGTAAAAACATTACGCATTAAAATAAGTTGAGCTAGTAAAACTCCAGCTAACAAACTTTCTTCATAGTCCAAACCTTTGATTAAATGGCTAATAATAGTTACAATTAACAACCCAACTGTTAGTAACCAAGCTACTCGCTTACGTCGTAATAAATTAGCTGCCAGAGTTAACAATATAAATCCAGAAATGGCTGCAAAAAAATGTCCACCTACGCGGATATCAAAAGGAACAAATTGCTCTATTAATTCTGTGCGTCTAGGTGAATTAGGAGTAACCGCAGATATCAAATTAACAACCCCTACCATAGCGGTTAAAATAGAGGCTGTCCACAATCCAATCCGTTGACGTTTATTTAGCAATTGCTTTTCCTCACTTTGCTTAACTATTTGATTGTGTCGTGGAGCAAGTTTAATTTCAAGTTGGGTTAAACATAAATTAAGCTAGGAACGCGCTTTTAGCCGTTGATTAATTTCATACAAACCCAGCAACACCACTGCAACTGTCAAAGGCAGGATGTAGTAAACTCCTCGGTAAGCTATTAGCGAACCCAAACCTGCTGGGGCTGTTACTTCTGATGGCAGTAGCAAAAGTATTACGGTTTCAAACACTCCTAAGCCACCAGGAACATTGCTAACAATGCCTGCAATCATTGCTAATAAGTAGATACCAGCAAAGCCGAAATACGACAAAGGAATACTTGGGGGTAACAGAAGATAGAGAACAGCGATCGCCAATCCCCAATCCACTAAAGAAATTCCTATTTGCTTCAAGGAAAGTCGAAAGGAAGGAAAAGAAAATGTCTGTCCGCGAATTCTTAAGGGTTGATGATAAAAATAACTTCCCAGCAAATATGCTCCTACAAGGATTAGAAAAATAACTCCGATTGGATAAACAGACACAAAGGGTAAATTTAGTAGGGTAGGAATGGTGAGTGGTTCAAGGAGAAATATTATCCCACTTACGGCGAATAGTCCTAACCAGAAACTCAGGTTCTCGAAGGCAATTACTTGAGCGATCGCTCCTACTGATACCCCCCAATTTGAATAAAGACGGTAGCGGATAGCACCACCTGTCAAAAGAGCAAAGCCAACAGAATTACTGATAGCATGGCTGATAAAAGCTGTAAAAATAATTGCACTAGGAGGAAGCGAATGACGGATATAGCGGAAGGCTAGAAAATCATAACTAGTGAGTACTAGATAGCCTCCGATGGAGCATCCAATGGCTATAAACAAGCGATTTGAGGGAATTTCTGTCAAACTACGAAGAACATCACTAAGGTTATGCTGCCGCAGTTCGTTGTTGATTGTCCAAAGAGATAAAGCAAACAACAACAAGCCAAAACCAGATAAACTAATTTGAGAAAGGCGTTTTCGATTCATCTTTAAAGTCAAGAACAGTAATTTACTGTCATTAACAACTTATTCTGTTTTGGCTTATACATACTTAATACATAATTTATAGTAGAAGCATCCTGTCCTTAACTCATCTACCACGAGAAGGAAGGGTGTTGTAGCAATTGATGGAAATCGTATTATAAAGTCAAACTAATTATTATAATTTTCGGATTGTTTTCAACCTCTCCTATCTGTTACAAATAATACCTAACACTTGTAACTACGCTGCTGTGTTTATTGCGTAAAGCTCTGCGTAAAAACAAAGATGTTTGGTTGTGCAGTAAATCTTCCCACCAGTGACGCGTAATAAAAACGGGTATGACGACGGTAGTAAATACATTTGGGTGTTGTGTTTCATATTCACTTACGAATTCAGCCAGGGGAGTGACTATTGAGCGATAGGGAGAGTCTAAAATTACTAAAGGAATATCCGACTCTAACTGCTGCCACTGCTGCTGAAGTTGTTCTCGATCTGTAAAACCAATATCAACGTGAACTGCCACAATTTCATCAGCCATGCTGCGGGCGTAATCAAGAGCTTTTACAGTACCTTTGTGCAGTTGCCCAACAAGGATGACAGCAGGATGGGTAATAGTTTCTGCTTTTAATCTGGTTGGATAATTTCTAATTTGAATTCCTTCAATACTGAGACGATTAGCTACATATTGATAGTGACGGCGAATTAAGAGAAATAAACTGACAACCAGGGGAATAGCCAGAACTACAACCCAAGCTCCTGCTTGGAATTTTGTCACAATAATTACGACAGAAACAATAAAAGTAGCGATCGCCCCCATACCATTGATGATTGCACTAGTACCCCAACCTGAAGTTTGTTCCTTAAACCAATGACGTACCATTCCGGCTTGCGAGAGGGTAAAAGAGGTAAACACCCCAACAGCATACAGAGGAATAATCGCGCTGACTTCGCCTTGGAAAATAATGATGAGAATAGCAGCTAAAACACTCAGTAAAATAATACCGTTAGAATACACCAGGCGATCGCCCAACAGTAACAACTGCCGAGGTAGAAAACTATCTCTGGCTAACAGTGAGGCAAGTCGGGGAAAATCCGCATAACTGGTATTTGCAGCTAGTAGCAAGATTAATAATGTCGTAAACTGCAAAAAATAATATAGTATTCCGCCACCAAAGATTTGACGACCTAGCAAAGAAACTACAGTTTGATTAGATTCTGGGACAACATGATAAACGTGAACAAGGTAAGTAATACCCAAAAACATTGTGCCTAAAATTACGCTCATATATAACATTGTCATACGAGCATTTTTCCACTCTGGTTGTTTAAAAGCCATGACTCCATTAGAGATAGCTTCTACCCCTGTCATTGCTGTACAGCCTGCTGCAAATGCTCGTAAAATCAAAAACAAACTCAAAGGTTCTTTTACTGGAATTACTGGATAAGTTTGAGGAATTAATGTTGTAAATTGATGATAAATACCTAAGATTAGTAGGATAAATATGCAAATAATAAAAGCATAAGTGGGAGCCATAAATAAATTACCAGATTCTCGCAAGCCTCGTAAGTTAGCTAACATTAATAAAAAAATAGAAATCACGCAAAGCTCAACAGTGAAGCCTTGCAAAAGAGGGAAAGCAGAGATGAGAGCAGCAATCCCAGCTGCAACACTTACCGTTACCGTCAGGACATAATCTATTAGTAAGGAGGCAGCAGCAACTAAACCAGGGAAAAGACCCAAGTTTTCACTTGCTACCGTGTAAGCTCCGCCACCAGTAGGATAGGCACGAATCGTTTGCCGATATGAAAGCGTAACGATCGCTAACAGCAGACTAATGGCTAGAGCAATAGGAAGAGATAAGCCTAACGTACTACTACCTGTCAAAACTAGCACGGTTAAAATTTCCTCAGTCGCATAGGCAACAGAGGAAAGTGCATCAGACGAGAGAACTGCTAATGCAGCCGCATTGCTTAATCTTTCTGTAGAATGAGAGCTAGTTGGTAGGGATGATCCAATCAGCTGACGCTTAATTTTAGAGTAAAAAGACATAAAAACAACTTTTGAAAACGGTAGAACAACCCCAACGTAGAAAGCAGATTAATTCTTCTGCGCTGAGGCTTGCTGAAATTGCTTTCCCACATAAGTAAGTTGGTCTGCTAGATGTTTGTGCCAATAGTTCCAGCCAACATCTGCGCCAAAAATACCATGACCGCCAGGAAAAGCATGGAATTCGTTTGCAATTCCTAACTTATCTAGAGTTTGATGAAACTGCTGAGTTGAGGTAAGAAATTCTTTATCTTGCTCTCCAGCATCCAAATATGCTCTAATGCGTTTACGTTCTGCCACTGGTATTTTTTCAATAAAATCTTGGGGACTATTTGCCGTACCACTGATATCAGTAAAGTAGCCGCTAGAACTAAAGAAAATATTAAAGTTATTCAAGTGGCGTAAACCAATATTAAAAGCTCCCCAACCACCGCTTGACTGTCCTCCCATTGCCCAAAACTGCGGTTCATTCAACGTCCGATAACGAGATTTCACAATTTTGACTAACTCTGAACCAATCAAAGTGCCAACTTTACCATTGGGGCCATCATAGTAATCTGAATCCCAAAACGGACTTGTACCGCGCTTGTCGTTGCCATCTGGGGTAATAACTATTGAATAAGGTAATTTGTCACTTTTGTAAAGGTCATGTAGCACGGAGGTGACGGCTGCTTTATCCTGATAAGCACGAGCATCGCCATGTCCCCCGTGGAGTAGGAAGATTACTGGATAGCGCTTCTTTAGGTTCTTGGCATAATCGGGAGGGAGAATTAAGCCATATTGTCGCACTTCTCCCATTGCTTTGCTGTTGAAAGTCTTTAGCTCAAATGACAATCCTGTATTTTTCTCTACCTGCGGAGGGTCGAGTTGCGGCGCACCAGCAATGAATACATACCAATAGCCAGTTGCCAACAAGGTAGCAACTATAGCTATACCTGCTAGTAAAATATTTGACCATCGTAACTTCATCTATAATTTCCTTGGTTATTATCTCAAAATAATATTAAAATTAAACTTCTCTATAATTGCTCAAAATCAAAACAGTAGATAATTATTTGTTAACCACCTATAAAACTAATAATCAGCCCAGTCAAAACAATCAAAGTCAAAATAATATAGGTGATATCTCGCTGACGTATAAAAGCTAACAGAGAAAAAGCAACTCTAGCAACAGGAGTAGCAATTAATAACAACAATCCAAGTTGAATGATGCCACGACGGCGACCTGATAATGCTGAGGTTGCGACTCCTTCAGGAGAGCGAAAAGCTGGAGGTTCACCGCGAAAGATTTGATAATTAGGAGTTTCTTTGCCGTGATAAATTAGGTATAAAACTCCGCCAAACAAGACTACAGATGAAGCTAAAAGTACGCCATATCTTAACAAATTTCCAACCAAAAGTTCGACTTGTCTTTCACTCAAGTTGCGTCGATTTTGGGACATTTTAAATTCTCCCAGTAAAGCCGTTATAAATCATTTGAATTGCCAATAGCACAATGACTAAACTAAAAATATTTCTTAAAACGCCTACTCTTGCTTTTACCAATACCCTAGCTCCCAACAATGCGCCTAAAAGTACTCCTAACATGACAGGCATTGCTAGTCCAGGATCAATGTAACCTCGTTTTAGGTACACACCCGCGCTAGCTGCTGCTGTCACCCCAATCATAAAATTACTGGTAGTAGTAGAAACTTTAAATGGAATCCGCATGAATTGATCCATTGCTAGTACCTTGAGTGCGCCAGAACCAATACCAAGTAACCCGGAAAGCACTCCGGCGACAAACATCAGACTAAATCCTACGGGAACAGCATAGACATTGTAAGATTGTTCACCTGACTGTGTTGGGTAAGTGCTATTTAGCTTTAAACGAGTTGCTAAACGATCAGGTGGAGTATCAGCTGAGTGTTCAGGACGGGATTGACGCGAGAGATGGGCGCTGTAAAGTAAAACACATCCAAACACCACAGCGAGTATTCTAGTAGAAACAAAAGCGGCTAGGGTTGCACCTGCGATCGCTCCAAATGTCGTTGCTACTTCCAAGAACATTCCCAAGCGTAAATTAGTATAGCCTTCTTTGACGTAAGCAGAAGCAGCGCCGGAAGAAGTTGCAATTACGGATACTAGCGAAGCACCGATTGCGTAACGAATGTCAACACCAAAAACCAAAGTTAACAGAGGAACAAGCACCACTCCACCACCTAAGCCTGTCAACGCTCCCAAAAAGCCTGCCGTAGCAGAACTAATCCAGACTAGTAGGGTAAATTCTAAAACATTCAAGCGAACACCTCCGGTGGGCGCGTCACGCCAACGCACCCTCGCTTCTAAATTAAACGTTGCTGATTGAAAAACTCAATAGCAACGCCTGCATTATATGATAAACAAGTTAAGAAATAATTAATTATACGGAATCATTAGGGGTTGCAAATAAAACTCTAACAGCACTCATAATTAGTAGCAAGGCGAATATTTTAGTTAAAACCCCACTCGGTAAAATCGTTCCTATTTTGGCACCGAACCACCCACCTAAAATAAATCCTAGACAGAGAAGTGCAGCTACTTTTATATCTACATATCCTTGCTTGTAATAAGTCCATGCTGCTAATAAATCTATTGGTGGAACTAACAAAGCCAATGTTGTTCCTTGTGCTTGGTGCTGAGAGAATCCTAAGAAAAAAATCAAAGCAGGTAAGATAATTATTCCACCACCAATGCCTGTCATGCCACTAACAATTCCTGCTACCAATCCCAAAATTATGCAAAGCCAAATATTAGTCATGATTAAACTTATTCCTAATTAATGTACTTTTGCTAGTATCACAGAATTTTTTGTTAGCTGAAATTGATGTTGCTATTCGTATTATGCTCTCAGCATCAACTAGCCAGATAACTACGCACTTGTTCTTTATACCTGCGTAGGGTACTCAAAGCTTGTAGCTCTACCTGTCTTACTCGTTCTCGACTAACACCCATGCGTTGACCAATTTCCGCTAAGGACAGTTCATTTCCATCTACTAAACCGAAACGTAAAGTTAATATTTCCCGTTGCTGGGGAGTTAGTTTTGACAATAAATTTTGAATATTTTGTTGTAGAAACTTTTGATCGGTGTAAAATTCAGGAGAAACTCCTTCATCTTCCAACATATCTTGTAATTCCGTCTCTCTTTCTGCGCCAACTCGTAATTCCAGAGAGACAGGTTGACGTGCTATGAGTAAATATTCTCGAACTTGTTTGGGGTCTAAAGATAGTTCTTCAGCAATATCAACTGCTGTAGGAGTACGACCTAATTTTTGAGCTAGTTCTCGTTGGGTTCGTTTGATTTTATTCAGTTTTTCTGTAATATGAATAGGTAAACGTATGGCGCGTCCTTGTTGAGCGATAGCTCGTGTAATTGCTTGACGAACCCACCAATAAGCATAAGTTGAAAACTTATACCCTTTGCTAGGGTCAAATTTTTCAACTCCTCGCTCTAAACCTAAACTTCCTTCCTGAATTAAGTCGAGAAATTCTAGATTACGTCTTTGATATTTCTTAGCAATAGACACTACAAGTCGTAGATTAGCCCTAATCATTTTTTGCTTGGCTTGATGTCCCTGGTGTAGTTGTTGCACTAGTAATGCTTCACTGATATTTATATTTTCAGCCCATTCTTTTTGTGTAGGTTGACGCTTTAATTGAATAGCTAATTTTTCTTTGGCGACGAGTAAGTTCATCATTTGTTGAACTTGCTTACCCAAATCAATTTCTTGTTCATGAGTTAACAAAGGAATACGTCCGATTTCGTGCAGATAGGTACGCACAATATCAGCATTGGATAAGGATTTTTCATTTTTATCACTTACTTCTATAGATGGATGAGATATATTTTTCATAGTTTTTTGAACCTTCGTAAATACTGATTGACTTGGAGTAAATGATTTGTGACTCTGTGTAGTTAGTATGGCATCAAGAAATGAAATTAGAATGAAATAATGAATTTTATTCAATAAACAGTTTAATTGACAAATCCAATTCGGTTGAAGGGATAAAAGCGAACAATGGCTCGACCTATGATTTTATTGCGGGGAACAAAACCCCAATAGTGACTGTCATAACTGTTATTGCGATTGTCTCCAAGAACTAGATAAGAATTATTTGGTACAATTACAGGCCCCCATTGATAGTCTGGTTTAGCTTCAAGATAATTCTCTTTTAAAGGCGAACCATTAATATAAACTAGTCTATTATTAACTTCAACTTTTTCTTCTGGTAAGCCAATTACACGTTTAATGAAAGCTTCGTGATAGTTTTCAGAAAGCAGTGTTTTGGTCGGATTAAAAACAACAATATCACCTCGTTGAGGTGAGATAAAGTCATAGCTAACTTTATCAATAATTAAGCGGTCATTAATCTGGAGCGTTGGTTCCATTGACCCAGAGGGTATATAACGGGCTTCAGCAACAAAGGTGCGAACACCAAAAGCAAGAAACAAGCTTAAACCAATTGTTTTAATTGTTTCAAATAAAATATTTTCATTCTTTGACGGATGTGATTGTTGTTGACGAATACTAGACATAATGCTGACAATAAATAACAAGTATTAGACAGAGATAAACCCTAAAAGTTATTAGTGAGCAAATATGTTGGTGTTAGCTTTAGCCATCAATTAAGTCTTTGGGAGTAAAATTTTAAGAATTGCAGTCTAAAGTATTCATAGCTTTTAATTCCTGTAATCTCGTTTTGCAATTTCACATTAAGGGGTAAAAGTTAAGAACTCGGAAAGATTTCTCTGGTGGTGAGCAGATATGCTTAATTCAGCTAAAACTGATATTTTTTAAGTTAAGAGCTTAATGTTACAGGCTCTTGTCAAAGAGTTGAAAAAGTGATGTCTATCGAAATTAAATAACTACAATCACGCATTCAGTAAGCATACTCAGTCTTTATGAAAAATATCAGGTTCTATTTAACATGACTTCCTTACCTTGGTTTTTAGAAATATTGGTTGGAGTCGGCATGGGTTTCTGTTCTGGGCTGTTTGGTTTAGGCGGGAGTTCAATTGGTACGCCCATTCTACGGCTGTTAGGACTACCACCTTTAATTGCTCTGGCTAGTCCGCTTCCACTTACATTACCGAGTGGAATCGGAGGCGCGATCGCCTATCGAAAGGAACACCTCATTTACTGGCGTATTGCCTTATTAACTAGTCTTTGGGGCTTCCCTGGTGTCTTACTCGGAGCCTGGATTACTGAATTTCTTCCAGGGACAATCCTGATGCTTTTAACGGCAGGGTTTATCCTGTCCGTAGGAGTTTACGGTTTAAGTGGACTCCGAAATCGCAGCTTACCTGAAACGAAAGTACAACTGCATGAGGCAATCATTCCCTATTGGTCGCCTTTGTTGGGATTAATCAATGGCTTGCTTGCCAATGGTGGCGGACTTTTGTTAGTCCCTCTTTATCAATTGGGTATTGGGTTGGGGTTACGAGCAGCCTTAGCAACCTCCCTCGCAACCGTTACACTCATGGCAATCCCTTCAACAATAATTCATGCTTTCTTGGGACATATTGACTGGGAGTTGACTGGTTGGCTAGCCGTGGGAGTTTTTCCATCTACCTATTTGGGAAGTAAACTTGCCCTCCATTTGCCAGGTCTGATGTTGAGTCGCTTGTACAGCACTTTTTTAATTGTCTTAGCACTTTACTTTGGTTATACGGAGATTGCTAGTGTAATTAAGTAAATAAAATTATGTTGATATACTTATCTATCACTATATCTGATTTAATTAGTTAAGTTGTCAAAATATTGATCGTTTTAATATGGGTTTTATTAGACGCAAGTGGTTTCAAATATTCATTGGCGGGCTTGTTCTGCTATACGCAATGGAAAAAACGCTCATAGCAACCAACAACCTCAACTTTGTCCCCAGCGTCATTTTACTTGGGTCTTTTTTAATACCTATTACCTTTGTAACTTACCTCTACGAAACTCTACCAAATTGGGAAGTGTCTTTTCCTGCAATGGCTATCTGTTTTCTTTGGGGGGGAGCAGTAGGAACACTTGTAGCAGGAACCCTTGAGTACAATGTTCTAAAAACACTGGGGTTTTTACCAATGCTTGGCGTGGGATTAATTGAGGAAAGTGCTAAGTTAATTTTCCCTTTAGGATTTTATCTTAAAGGTCGCCTGCGTTCTGAGGCAACGGGAATACTTTTAGGAACTGCTTCTGCAATGGGTTTTGCTGCACTGGAAACGATGGGTTATGCCTTCGTTACACTTTTGCGATCGCAGGGGAATCTACTTGTCCTTGATGGGGTCTTATTTGCTCGCGGACTGTTATCTCCTGCTGGACACGCAGCTTGGACTGGGCTGGTCTGCGCTGTACTATGGAGAGAACGAGAGAAAGCAGGACGTGCGGTCTTAAATTGGCAAGTATTAGGAGCTTTTTTAACAGCTGTTTTACTCCATGCTTTGTGGGATATATTTAACGGTTTCAGAGGCGCTACATTTATTGCATCTATTAATTTAGAGTTGCTGAGTATGCTTGTTGCTTACACCAGCTTAACATTACTCAACAGGCGGATAAGTGAGGCCAAGTCTCCCCTCATCTAACTAGATATTATTTCTAACTTATCTTTATAGATGTATATTCAATACTATCCAATTATCCGAGCAATACCAAAAGCAACTGCTGCTGCTAGCCCTCCCACTAAAACTGTTTGCTGTCCGCTATGCAATGAATTTACTCCAGTAAAGTGTCCTTTTACATAACCAAAAGCAAATAATGCAACTAGTGTTGTTATCGTTGATACTTTGAGTGCTATTGTCAGGTCACTGATGAATATGTAGGGTGAAAGCGGTATTAATCCGCCAGCAATGTAGGAAGCTGCTATGGTAAAAGCACTTTGTCGCGCACGAATAGGATTGGGTGGTTCAAGTCCCAACTCGAAGCGCATCATAAAATCTGTCCATTGTGTAGGTTCAGCACGAATGGCTGCGACAAGGGGAGCAATAAGTTGATCATTTAACCCATATCGACGAAAAACTTGTGCAACTTCCTCCGATTCCTGTATTGGGGTTTCTCTAATTTCGCGTAACTCCCGCTTTCTTTCTGTCAGATAGTGTTCAAAGTCAGTTTTAGCAGCAAGGTATCCACCTAAACCCATTGCAATTGATCCTGCTGCAATTTCTGCCATTCCGGCTGTAACAACCACATTGGTAGATGACAAAGTACCTGATAAACCTGCTGCTAGTGCGAAAGGAACAGTCAGACCATCAGACATACCAATAACGATATCACGAACAATTTCCGATGCCGTAAAGTGCTTTTCAGTATGTTGTGTCGCGGGCATAGCTAATGTTATTCCTTTCTAACAATTACAGGACTTACGCAACTGGCATATAGTTGTTAACGCTGTCTATGAAAATTATGCGATCGCACAGTGGTCACACTAACCTAAGATAATTAAACCAGCATCCCACTGTTGAGCAATATGGCAAATCGTCGCCATCATCAATCAATCTTGTTGGTCAATCGGCGCTGGTTGCTTCTGCTTAAGGCTTAAGTAAATAACCAGACTTACGATTATAGAAAGAAAAAGCATACTAGTTTCGACTGTACCTAAACCAAAGCCACCATTTTTAGCAGGTTGAGATAGTAAATCACCTACAGATGCGCCAAGCGGACGAGTCAAGATATATGCTATCCAAAATGCCAAGACCGCATTCATTCTAAAGTAATAATAACCACCAGCTACTATCCCAATTAAAACACCAAATATTAGTGCTGATTGGGCATAACCTAGCTTCAAAGCCTCTGCTAGTAAGTCTCCCGTTGCCGTACCCAAAGCAAACGTAAATAAAATAGCCACCCAGTAGAACAGCTCTCTTTTAGCTGTGTTGATGGAGTGCATAGCTAATGTCTTTTCTTTTAAATACCAAAGCGCAAAAACTACTAGCAAGACAACACTAAAAACTATAGTAGTTGTCATCAAACTAACTCCAAGCTCGTCTACCAATCTATCAGTAATCAGTGTGCCAGTGATACTTGTAAAAACGACTACAACCCAGTAACTCACCGGGACATACCGTTTTAGCCTAAACTGATTCCAAAGCGCAATGAGTAACAAGCCACTCATAATATAGGATGTAATGCCTAAACCAAGGTTCAGAGTTACTGACAAATAATCAGCCGCAGTTTCACCTACTGTGGTTGCCAGAACTTTAATAATCCAGAAAGAACCTGTAACCTCTGGAACCCTGTTTAAAACTTTTTTCATGATATTTGTCCTACTTGATTTTTTTAGAGTAGTGATTTGGGCTTGTTTGACTCTAAACAACAAATGTCAAGAAATTGGAAAGTTTTGTAGGGTATGTGACGCAAAGACAGAACTTTGTACATAAATTCAAGAACTTATAGCATTTCTGTTTCTCCGGGGGTATGCAAAATCAAAAATAGTTTTCAATAAACTTTATACCTGTTTAACTACTAAGACTGAACAATGAGCATGATGGACAACATAATTGCTAACACTTCCTGTCAAAAGCTCTGTTAATTGATTATGATGTTTACGACCGACGACAATTAAATCTGCTCCCCACTCTTTAGCTACTTTACAAATTGTTGAATCCGGGTTTCCTGCCTGATGATCATATTGTGAAATTACCCCCTTATCTTGTGCTTTTTGGTAGTAACTTTGCAACCATTGTTTAATTCCTTCGATTTCTGTTTGCATAATTTCTGTTTCAAGAGGATGAAATACTCCTACATCTGGCTGATACCAATCTAATCCAGTTCCGGACTCAATTAGAGGTTCTAACACTACCTCTGTAAAGCAGTGAAATATCATTAGGCAAGCCTGATCTTTCTCAGCTAAATCCAAAGCTTGCTCAAATACCACAGATGTTAGATTTGAACGGTCAACTGCAACTAAAATCTTTTTGAACACCATAAATTTCTGAATTTTATTTAGTAAAACAAAGAAGTCTGGCTCTTGCGTTGGTTTTATGGTACGGCATTAAAATAGCCGTTTTATAGAAAGGCTCAAAAATTTAAAATCCAGTCATAGCAAGGAATATAGCCTCTGATTAGATTTTATTTATTATTCGACTCCATAAAAGGAACTGAAGAGCCAGATGTTTTTTGTTCTCAGATTGAGTTAAAAGCTATCCTTTGGTAATGTTAGTATTATTTTACTTTTACTCCGCAGATGTTACTTCCACCTCTTTAGCTTTTTCTAAAGCTGCCTTCAGACTATCTTCGTCTGCCTTTGATAATGATGTTCGCAGGACTTTACCGTCAAAAGGTTGCAGTTCTTCTATTACCTTATCTGGTGTCATTTTAAGCACTAACATAAATAGCGCAGAAGTACCCGGCTCCAAAGTGTCGCCAAGTTCTCTAATAAAATCGTCGTTAATACCAATATCGTCTAATGCACCTGAAAGCGCACCACCTATAATTCCGGCGGTTACGCCTAAAAGTGGATGCAGAAACAGTAAGCCAATTAATAGTCCCCAAAAACCTCCACCAGATGCGCCTACAGCAACTAAGTCTTGGGTTTGCTTGATTTTGACTTTGCCTTTCTGATTCTTGACGACGACTACCGCATCTTCTAAGTCAACCAGATGTTCTTTCTGCATTCTTGCCAGTTCGACAAGTACTTCATCAGCTTTAAATTCATCGTTAAAACCAACTACGATTAGATCGCTCATTTTTACCTCCATATATCTTGCGAAGACATAATACATTATTGCGATCGCTCTTGAGTAAACCTATATCTTTTCTAATCCTGCTTAGGTTTTGACTTTTTCCTACCAAACAAACTAGTCATACTTAACCCAGTCACCAACAACCCCAAAAGTCCCAGCCCGTTCAAAATTGGGTAAATTCCTTGTAAACCAAAGATTTCACCGCGATGAATTGAAAGCAATAGACTACGTGGAACCCCAAGGTTAGCTGACCACTCACCCACCAGCGTAGCTGCGATACCAGTTAACAATGTTACAAAAAGCGGTAAAGCTAGAATAATCGCCAGAGTGCGGTGGTACTTGCGAAATGAACGCATGATCAAAAATCTCCAGTGGAAATTATCTTAATGATTTCTCACCCCTTGGAAACAGTGGCGATATTTGAGTTAAGCGTCTGTAACCCCTCAAGAGCTTTTGCTTTATCTTTTGCTTTCAGCGCACCCTTCACCTGAGTTGCAGCATCTTCAATCGCATTATAGGTTTTGGAAGATTTAGTTTTGACACCATCCTCAACCTTAACCCAAGCGTTTTCAAACTTGTCAAACTCTTGTTGGGCTTTATCAAAATTCCCTGCTTCCACAGCAGTTTTTGTATTTGAAACAACACTGACCAAAGCATCAAAACCTCCCTGTGTAGCACCAGGATTTTTAGATACTGTTGTCCCTCCAGTCGTTTCAGTAGTAGCAGGGGTCTGGGTAGTAGATTGTTGAGAGCTATTGCAGCCTACCAATGTCAGTAAACTAATTGCAATAACAGGAATGATGTAAATAAAATTTTTCACGTTCAATCTCCGATAAATTATCTTAATAATTTCATTAATCAAAACTAATGTTGGTCAATACGAGTAGCTAACCAAAACGGAATACCAATCCCAACGAACTGAGCAACAATCATATTAATATTTGCTTGAACGACAAAAATATCTAAAGGTTCAATTAATTGACTTGACCTATAAATTGCTGCTCCTTGAGGAACTGATAATGTTTTTCCTAATAGGGTTCCAATTACGACCTCAACTCCTACCAGAATTAACAACATTCCTAGCAAATTTATTATTACTCCAGTTTGCAAAGTACGAACTGTCTCCTTTCGACTTGGATGTAAACTAGACTCAGGAGCTTCAAGTTGCCGAGAAAGACGAGTATAACGAAAAAACCAATAGATACTGGAACAAAGTATTAAGATTCCACCAGCTGCGGAAAATAAACCTAACCCAGACTTAACATTTATATTGAGATTAGGATCTGCAATAGCAAACAGCAAAACTAGTCCAGAAGCAACTGTTAAGACTAACTGTGTCCAAAACCCAATCCATCCAAAAGTACGAAGGTTTACAGCAGCTTGCTGTCTAACTGAGCTTGGCGAGTTTGAATTTGACTTTAACACATTCAATTTCCTCATAGGGCAATGTATTTTTAGCTTGAATTGCGCTTGTTATTAGCTTCAACAATTACTATTTATCTTCCATTTTGGAAATTTATTTCGGATAAAAAGGTATTCAAAAAGTAATATGCTATCAAGATATTATCAGCTATGTACTGTTTTTAAGTTTATTTTTTTTCTAAAAAGTCACATTTTTTAAACTTATTTATTTTAAATAGATAATAGATGATATGAATTATCAATTATCTGGGCAGATATTTCTGATAATTTACCTTCTATAAGTTGTAACTGTTCTTGATGGGCTTTCAGAAGTCGCATAATCTCAACAATTTCATCTTCCCGTAACAGATTCATTTTATCGTGTAGCAATTCAATTTCTAATTCCGCTTTTTTATTTACTTCATAGTCATATTTCGCATCTTGGCGATCAATGGTAGCTTGACGATTCTGACTCATCATAATGATGGGTGCAGTGTAAGCTGCCTGAAAGGACAACATTAGGTTAAGTAAGATAAACGGATATGAGTCCCAATGCTTGATGTAGGCTGTGACGTTAAGAATAATCCACAGTATGAGCAAAGCACTTTGAATGAGAATAAATCGCCAAGAACCGACGGTATCAGCTACTATATCGGAAAACCTGTCGCCTAGAGTCGCCGGAGGCTTAGGCGGATTCTGTGCGGGTTTGTGTTCACGTAGACGCTGTAATAGTCTATACTCCTCTGTACTAACGCGGGTGCGTAAAGGTTTTTTTTGCACGTTGGTGAGAGTTTTTGGTCGTGGGTTTACTAAAGTATATTAGTATTTTGCTGTGACTAAACGTTCAGTAATTACAGCAGTCCAAATCCAAAAAATTCCAAAAGTAGCCCAATCCTATCTATAATTAGTTGCTAATGTAATAGTCAACTAATTTGTGTATCTAGAGCTTGTTTTTGTAAATACCAATATCTCAAGCATTGAGCGTACTCAAGTACCAGAAAGTCTACGTATTACTATTTAAAGACCTTCTCTAGATTATCCACTTCATCTAGTACAGGGGTAGCAAGACGACCATAATCTTTAGATGATTTCGCAGCCTCAACACTAGCAACAAGTCCATCAAATTTCTGTACTTGTGCAGTTCCTCCACGTGCTAAGATAGATAGTCTGACTGCATTCCAGGTGCGGCGCATCTGTGACGCAGTTGTTCTCAGCTGGCTTGTATTTCCTGTTGCTGACCAAATTTCCAACTCGCGTCCATAGTAGTCAAGTAGCGTTATCTCAATTGGTACTTTTGGTTCAAATTCCTTGGTAATATTGGCAGCGATTAACGTCACTTGGTTAGCATCACGCATTGCAGATATGCGATTTTTAGCGGTGACAGTACCTTTGAGTGCTGCTATTTTAGAATCCAACTGTACTAATTGTGTTTTATTATCACCCTTGATTTCGGTATGTAGACTTTTTGCTGCATTTTCAAGCAAGGTAAGATTAGCTGTGGCTTTTGTCCAATCATTGGCTTTAGCCATATCGTAGATGCTTTCACCATATTCACCCACTTGACCCAGAGAACTTGGTACTTTATCATCATTTACCTCAGTATCATCATCGTTAGTTGCGTCTGACTGTTCTCTGTTTTCATCGATTTTCACATCTTTATCCTTACTAATAGTCATTTGAGTGCTACTGTGATGCTGCGGTATGATTACAACAGGTAACTGGGATTGATTTGTAGAGATAGCTTTTGCTAAACCACCGATACCTAAAGTACTAAGCAAAGAGCCGACAAGAATGATTTTTGTTGAGTTATTCATAAATCCTATATGTTTCAATCTGTATTTGTAGTTTTACTGTAGATTGCATTTGTCAAGAACTTGGAAAGTTTTGACTGAGTATACAAAACTTTTTCAATCCTTCTGTTACAACTCAGATACTGTTATCAAATTATTTTTTATAGTTTCAGCCAATCTTTTCAAGTTCTTGACTTTTTATATTTAAAGTAAAACTGTAGCAACTCAAAAACAGGTGTAAATAAAACAAATAATAATAACTGTTTTAGATTGCTCAAAAAACAAAATTTTCCAGGATTAACACACATGAAAACTTCAAAAAAAATCGCTTTAGCAGCTGCTTTAATGAGTATTTTAGGTGTTGGTGCAGTGATCAAAACTGTAAGTGCCTCTCCTTCTCAAAACAGTGTACAAGTAGCTCAGGCTAGTGATGGAGATGGCGAAGCTAATGACGCTACAGAAGCTCCTGAAATCATGAAGAATGGTGTTCATCACACTAAAATAGCTCAAGCAAGTGATGGTGATGGTGAAACTAATGATGACCAAGAAGAACAGCAAGAGGACAAAAAACTACAAGCTTTAGCTAAAATTACGGCAGAACAAGCTAAACAAGCTGCTGAAACTTCTGTCGGTGCTAAAGCTAGTAGTGTAAAACTCGAAAATGAAGATGGTAACTTAGTTTATGCTGTAGAAATTGGTCAAAAAGAGGTGAAAGTTGACGCTGGTAATGGTAAGGTTCTCTACACTGAGAATGCTAACCAGGAAAGTGATAAAGATGAAGCTTCTCGTCCAAAGAGTAGCATTCAAGTTACGGAGAATAATAACGAAGGGGAAACAAATGAAGGTAGTAAGTAGGGTTATTTATTACTAGTCATAAATGATGCGTAGCTGTAAATAGCTAAATACGAGGTTGTTGAATCAGCTATTTTCAACAACCTCCTTTATTTGTACGCAAATGATTACATTCATGTTTGATTGAGCAGGTGTATCAGTTGTATCATATTTTCTCTTGCGATCGCTCATAAATTTAAAAAATTATGCCGCGTTCGCTTTAGCTATAAAGTCATAAAAAAATTAAGTCATTCATCTGAATCTTTCCAAGTTCTTGACCTTTGCTGCTTATAATCACAAACCTATATTTCAGATAAATTTGCACATGAATATTTCAATTAATCTAGCTATGACTATAGCTTTCATCAACATTTTGGGCTTTGGTGGTCAGTTGCTTGCATAAGAGCATGATTGCTTTGCGATGGGCTACGCCCCGCCGGAAGCGATCGCTAAATGACTTTTATGGAGTACCGCGTGTGGTAACTATGAGGAATGTAAAGTAAAATGCGTCTATTCCCCGTATTAGTAGCAGTAGTGGTAATTGCAATTCCTTTAAGCGAATCCAAGAATGCAAATGCACAAACTGCTGACAGTTTAAAACAGACAACAAAGGTTTTTACACCAACAATTAATCAGCAACCGGAAAAAGACTCTGACACCACTCTCTCTCAAAAGAATGCGAACCCGCCTGCGACAATACCTGGATTTACCACAAGTCCAGGAAATACTCAAACCAACAAAGCCCCAGAAGTAAATGAACCTCGCGTGCTAGTGTCAGAAGTAGTTGTCAGACCTCAAGCAGGACAATTAACACCAGAACTAGAAAACCAAGTTTACAAAGTCATTCGTACCCAACCAGGACGAACTACAACGCGCTCCCAACTGCAAGAAGATATTAACGCTATATTTGGTACTGGCTTTTTCTCCAATGTTCAAGCAATGCCAGAAGACACTCCCAAGGGAGTAAAAGTAAGCTTTGTAGTGCAGCCTAACCCTGTTCTGACTAAGGTAGAAGTGCAAGCTAATCCTGGCACAGGTGTTCCCTCTGTATTACCTACTAATGCTGTCGATGAAGTCTTTCGTGAGCAGTATGGTAGAGTCTTGAATTTGCGTGACTTAAAGGAGAGTATCAAGCTATTAACTAAGCGGTATCAATACCAGGGTTACGTGCTAGCCAACGTGATTGGAACACCGCAAGTTGCTGAAAACGGAGTTGTCACCCTGCAAGTAGCAGAAGGGGTAGTAGAAAATATTAGAGTCCGGTTTCGCAATAAAGAAGGTCAGGAAACAGACGAAAAGGGACAACCAGTAAGAGGTCGAACACAGGAGTATATCATTCAGCGCGAATTGGAGTTGAAGCCGGGACAAGTATTCAACCGTAATACTGTGCAAAAAGACTTACAACGGGTGTATGGACTGGGGCTATTTGAAGATGTAAATGTCTCCCTCGACCCTAGTGCTGACCCCAACAAAGTAGATGTAGTAGTGAATGTGGCCGAACGTAGTGGCGGTTCGATCGCTGTTGGAGGTGGCATTAGTTCTGCTAGTGGACTGTATGGCACTGTTAGTTATCAGCAGCAGAACCTAAACGGAAGAAACCAAAAATTAGGTGCAGAAGTACAGGTGGGACAGAGGGATTTGTTGTTTGACTTACGATTTACAGATCCCTGGATTGCGGGAGATCCTTATCGAACTTCTTACACCACTAATCTTTTTCGCCGTAGCTCCATTTCGTTGATTTTTGATGGCAAAAATGATGATATTAAGACCTTTGAAGCGGGAAAAACGAATGGCGATCGCCCCCGTGTCCTCCGTCTAGGCGGCGGTATCACCTTTACCCGTCCCCTGAGCAATAATCCTGACAAAAATTCTGAATGGACGGCTTCAGCAGGTTTGCAATATCAACGAGTTTCCACCCGTGATGCCAATGGCAACATCAGAAAAGAAGGAACCGTGTTCAAGAATGGAATAGCTACTGAACTAGTTCCACTTAGCAAGTCTGGACAGGGTGAAGACGATTTGCTGTTGTTGCAACTAGGGGTACAACGCGATCGCCGTAATAATCCCTTACAACCTTCTAGCGGTTCGTATCTGCGCTTCGGAGTCGATCAGTCAGTACCAGTAGGACTAGGCAATATTTTTCTCACCAGGTTGCGAGGTAATTATAGTCAATATTTTCCTGTCAACTTTATTAGTCTTACCAAAGGGCCACAAACCTTAGCATTTAACTTGCAGGGTGGAACTATTCTTGGTGACTTGCCTCCTTACGAAGCCTTTACCCTTGGTGGTAGTAACTCCGTTCGGGGTTATCAAGAAGGAGGATTAGGTAGTGGACGTACTTACATACAAGCCTCGGCTGAGTATCGCTTCCCTATTTTCTCAGTCGTCAGTGGCGCACTATTTTTTGATGTTGGTAGTGATCTCGGAAGTAATACCAAATCAGCTGAGGTACTGAACAAAAATGGTAGTGGCTACGGTTATGGTCTTGGTGTACGCGTACAATCGCCACTAGGGCCAATTCGCATTGACTACGGCATCAATGGCGATGGTGACAACCGCATCAATTTTGGGATTGGCGAAAGGTTTTAGGTTTTCAGCAGTCAGTAAAAATGTATTGTTTACACTGACTGCTGATTATTTTATTTGAGTTTATCCTTGCTTGCAAGCTCAAGCTTTCGATGAAGGGAATACCTGATTGAGAAATAATAACCCAACTAAGAACTTAATTTCGAGACTAAGTTTATAACGTCACAAGATTGGCAAATAATTGTCATAACAAGTTTTTAATATACACAGGTTAGAAGGACATAGGAGAAGGTAGATTAAAAAATCTGTAGCTTTAAAAAGTATATGAACGGATGACGCAGATAGCATTAGTAAAATATTAGGATTGAGCATGGCTTATTTGATCAATCTCTTGCCGATTAGACAACTTTATCACCTGAGTCGCGATCGCTTAACTCGCTATATTGTCGCAGTTGTATCAGTTGTAGTCGCGCTACTGCTGACACTGCTGTTACAGTCTTTGGTAAAATCAACAGTTTTCTCTCTATTTTTTGCTGCTGTAACTTTTAGTGCTTGGTATGGTGGTTTAGGAGCGGGATTGCTTGCAACTATTTTGTCAGTTTTAGCTAGCAACTTTTTCTTAACACCTGTAGCTGACAATTTAGTACTTCGGCACGGTGCGAATCTTCTACATTTGGTCTTATTTAGTATAGTTGCGTTGCTCATTAGTTCGCTCAATGCTGCACTTCGAGTTGCTCGACAACGAGCCGAAGCAAATTTAGCCAAACTTCAACTCAGTGAAGAGCGGTATCGTCATATTGTCGATACGGCTTATGAAGGTATCTGGTTATTGAATGCACAGTTGCGAACTGAATACGTTAACCAGCGATTAGTTGAAATGTTGGGTTATGGTATGGAGGACATAAGCGATCCCTCTTTTAATGAGTTGATGGCTGAAACGGTTGGGAATGAAGTTGAAACAATCTTGGCACAATGGCAACAAGGTAGAAGACAACGATTTGATTGTCGTTTTACCACTCAAGACCGCTCTAATTTGTGGGTCATTGCTTCTAGTACGCCAATTTTTACCGATCGAGGTAATTTTAACGGCGTACTATTAATGTTATCTGATATTACCGAGCGTAAGCTAGCAGAAGCAGAAAGAAACCAGTTACTAGAGCGAGAGCAATCTGCACGAGCAGAAGCGGAAGCCGCAAATCGTAGTAAAGATGAATTTCTCGCAATCCTTTCTCATGAATTGCGATCGCCCCTCAACCCGATTCTAGGTTGGGCAGAGATACTGCAAAGCAAAAAATTAGATCGAGAGACTACTAATTACGCTCTTCAAACTATTGAACGTAACGCCAAATTGCAAACTAAATTAATTGAAGACCTACTGGATGTATCTCGGATTATTCAAGATAAAATAACTCTAGATTTACATCCAATCAATTTAGTATCTACTATTGAGTCAGCAATAGAAATGGTGCGATTACTAGCTGAAGAAAAAGCAATATTTGTATCATTTTCAATGATAGATTTAGAAAATAAAAATGAATTACTTAGTTCTCATACTTGTTTATCATTAAATAACTTCAAAACTTCCTCACAAAAATATTACGTTTTAGGTGACTCCAAACGTTTACATCAAATCCTGTGTAATTTGCTGTCTAATGCGATCAAATTTACACTACAAGGAGGTCGTGTAGATATTGAGTTATCTATAATTAGTACTTTAGAAAAGTATGAATTAGCAGACTCAACACAAAAATTTGCTCAAATTCAGGTGAAAGATACAGGTATAGGTATCAAGCCTGAGTTTATACCCCATGTTTTTGAATCTTTTCGCCAGGCAGATAACGCTACAACGAGGAATTTTGGTGGGCTAGGATTGGGACTAGCAATTGTTCGCCACTTAGTAGAACTTCACAGTGGAACTGTGGAAGCTCAAAGCATGGGAGAAGGACAAGGAGCAACTTTCATTGTCAGACTACCACTTCTACAAAATAGGGAGGAGATAGAGAAAAATCATCATTCAAAAGCCCTTTCAAATTTGACTTGTGCCTCATCACTTTTAGCAGGCTTAAAAGTTTTAGTAGTAGATGATGAACCTGATATTCGGGAGTTGCTTGTTTTTATCTTAGAACAACACGGGATGCACGTCTCTACAGCTGCATCGGCTGAACAAGCAT
Organism: Hydrococcus rivularis NIES-593; assembly: GCF_001904635.1. GTDB lineage: Bacteria > Cyanobacteriota > Cyanobacteriia > Cyanobacteriales > Microcystaceae > Hydrococcus > Hydrococcus rivularis. The sequence continues at coordinate 112,783 of NZ_MRCB01000001.1, read as the reverse complement.
TACAAGTTCTGGCAAATTCAGAGCAAGATTTACTCATCAGCGATATTGGTATGCCAAATGTAAATGGTTATATGCTGATGCAGGAAATTAGAGCGAGTGAAGTGAGACAATATAGCCAGATTCCGGCGATCGCTTTAAGTGGTTATGCCCGTGAATTAGATAAAAAACAGGCGCAGTCGGCAGGTTTTCAAAAAAGTTTAGCTAAACCTGTAGAACAAGCTGAGTTAATTGCAGCTATTGCAAATCTCACAGGGCGGAGTTTTTAAGATTTACTAGGTTTAGACTGGCTTTACCTGGGCAATAATGGGCTACGCCTTGCTATAAGCGATGCTTCCGGCAACATAACGCACTTTAGATATAGTTGAATTCCACTAAGTACACTGAAGATTCAGTTTGATTCACAGACAGTTTTTAAACTACCCATTCATCTCCTACCATACCTGCAAAATTGACAGTGAGATGAATGAGCCTTTTAAAAAAAATCTACTGTTGAAATACTTTTCGGAGATTATTGACTTCACCTTGTACAGGTGCGGCAAGCAGACTATATTCAGTAGGAGAACTAGCTGTCTCAACTAAAGCAATTAGAGTGTCGTCGAACTTCTGTAATTGAGGTGAACCGCCGTGAGATTGGATTGAAGGACGTAAAGCTTCCCAAGTCTCTCGAATTTTACCAGCAACATTTTTTAATCTAGCCGTATTCCCATCGGCTGCCCAAATTTCTAGTTCACGACCATAGTAGTCTAGCATTGCAACCTCCAAAGGCATTTTAGGTTCTAACTGCATTGCTAGTTGATCGGCGATCGCACTAACTTGGTTAGCATCGCACATCGCTTGATGGTTTTTTGCTGCAACCGTACTTTGCAAAACTGTGATACTTGAGTCAAGGTTGGCTAAGTTGACATCAGTTTTTCCCTTCTCTGTTTTAAGGTGATCTGATAGAGCTTTAAGTAGCGATAAATGGTTTTTTGCTTCTGTCCAATTGTTGGTTTTAATCAGGTTGTAGATAGTCTTGCTATACTCGCCGATTTGATTTAGAGTTGCTACTTGTTCATCTTTGCTCACTATTGCAAATGCCTTTGTACCATTAACATCATCATTACTGTCACTAACTTCGATGACAGGGACACTAATCGGTGATGGAGATGCGTAAACTGATTGTACTGATAGACTTAAACTCAAAGTTCCAACCAAACTAGCTTTCAAAATAAGATTGATAACAGGTTTCATACTCATAACCTCCGTTATTGTGATTTTGCAACTCTGCTCTGTATCTGTCGCTAGCAAAGCACTGTAGAAATTGCTTTTTCTAGACTTTATCAGTCATGTGTGACAAATTCTTTACAAAACTATAAAAAAATAGTCACATTTTTCTCTTTATCTGATTTGCAAATTGTGTCTGCAAGGTTTCACAAGTATTTCTCGAAGACAAAATAATTTTTTCAAATCCTGATAAATCTTTCCAAGTTCTTTACTTTTACTAACTAACTTGAAATTACAGCAGAATTCAGAAGTCAGTTCGCGTTAGCTTTCTCGTTCAGTGTTAGCCGTTCCCGAAGGGTAGAGTAGACAAATGAGTTTTGTGACTAGCTTTGAAACCTTGAAGGTATACTTCACTAACTTTAAATCTGCTGTAATAGATTTTCCAAACAAGGAGATACACCCTTATGACTAATAAATTTGTGAAACTTGCTTTATCTATTGCAGCCTTAAGTCCATTGTTATTCTCTTCTATAGCACCAGCTAATGCCCAAGCATCTACTGCAAAAATACAAAAAACAAACGCACATATTTCAACGCAATATCATCCCAAAAATGTCAATGCTATTAAAACGATGCGAGCAACCACAGCAGCATCTAAATCAACTAAACTTATTAGTTATTCACCTCAAACAGCACCAATTCTCCGATTAAGAAGCCGAGGCAAAGCAGTAAGAGAGATTCAGGCATTCTTGAAAACAAAACAACTCTACAATGGAGCAACTGATGGAGTTTACAGTAAAAACACACGTTCTGCCATTATTGCTTTTCAGAAGTCTCATAATTTGAAAGCTGATGGAGTTGTTGGAGCAAAAACTTGGTCTGCCATAGTTCACTAATTACTTAAATAATACAGTTTGCTTTTTTAGCATAGTTTACCAAAAGAGGGGAGGAGGCGAATGTTGCTCGCCTTCTCCCTTTGCTAACAATCATTAATATTAAGTAAATTTATTCCTAATACTTGAATATATTGACAAAATTCACACTGCCAGAAATTTACAATTTACAACTAAATTCACATAATACAAAAATTAGCCCATATCAGAATAAAATGTTTTGATATTTTGTAATATGGAAATCTTAATTGTTGAGGATAAATTTGAAATTTCTCGGTTAATCCAGTTTTCTTTGGAAGACGCAGGATTTTCTTGCCATAGTTGTGGTGACGGGCTTCAAGCATTCCAAATAATTCAAGAGCATCAACCGAACTTAATCATCCTCGACTTGATGATTCCTAGTCTCAATGGCTTAGAGTTGTGTGCCAGAATTCGACAAAAACCTGGTGCAAAAGACCCCTACATCTTAATGTTGACGGCTAAGAGTGAGGAAATAGATCGTATTATTGGCTTGTCTACTGGTGCTGATGATTACTTGGTCAAACCTTTTAGCCCCAAAGAGTTAGTAGCCAGAGTTCGGGCGCTTCTGCGACGTAGCTTGCGTCAACCAGAACAACATCAAGTTTACCGTACCCAACATTTTCTGCTCGATATAGAGCAACACTCCGCTTTGCGTCAAATGAACCCTAATTTTTCAGAAAAAATAGATTTAACAAACTTGGAATTTAACTTACTAACTACTTTTGTTAGCTATCCTAATCGAGTTTGGAATCGCACACAACTAATAGATAAATTATGGGGTAGTGAATTTTGTGGGGATGAACGAGTAGTCGATACACTTATAGCTCGGTTACGAAAAAAGATAGAACCTGATTCAGCAAATCCCACTTTTATTAAAACAGTCAATGGTGTTGGCTATAAATTTGAAGACTGACCTCTTTAGTAATTATATTGGTGAACGAACGCCGTTTTTTGTATATATATCTACTAACAAACAATTGAAACAAGGATAACACAGTATTATCACAACTATTCATTACTGTGAAAATACTCAATAAACTTTGCTTGATAGTTATGGAAAAGTATCTCTCAATAAGGCGTTCAATTCCCATCTTTATTGTTGCTAGTTTTGGATTAATAGCAAGTCCAGATGTGGCAGTTCTAGCAGCAACTAGTAAATTTAATCCTGAATCTGACTCATTAGCTTTAAATGTTGAGTATGAAAACGAGCTTAACAACCTCAATGATACTGACGCTGCTTATGTCAGAGCCATTAGAGAACATTTTGATTAAAATGTGAGGTCGATTGCTTAAAATTAGTTACATAAGGGATGGGTTGTATTCCCATCCCTTAATTTTTACTATACTAATGGTACTAAACAAAATATTATTGACAATTAATCTTTTCTAATTATTGACTTTTATTAAATATATTGATGTTACAAAAATTAAAAATATAGATTTAAGCAACCTACATTATGAATGCTTCAACACAAAAACTGACAAAAAGTATACTTAATTTTTATCATATTATCAATTAATTATCCAACCTGGGAATATAATTATCATAAATCAATCACAGATTTAGGTTGTCAACCTTTTTATTGACAAATTATTTAGCTTTCAGCAAGCAATAAAGTAACAAGTAAGGAAAATTAAATGATCGATAAACGTCCTCCAGGATTAATAGCAATTGTTATTTATAAAGGCTTTGTTGCTTTACTACTTACAGCTACATCTATTGTTCTACTGTTAGCTTTAAAAAAACATGATACTCTTGTGGTCTTTTCCGAATCTTACATACTGGAAGGGAAACGCGAAGTTATTGAGTGGTTACTAGAAAAAATTATTAATATCAAACCACAAACTTTAAAATTTAGCGGAATTGCCACTGCAATATATGCAGTTGTGACAGCCATTGAGGCTATCGGTTTATGGTATGAAAAAACTTGGGCAAAGATATTAGTTATTGGATTAGTTGGTATTAGTATACCTCCCGAAATCTATGAGTTAATTAAAGGGGTAACGATTTTCAAATTTTTAGTCTTTATGGTTAATCTAGCTGTACTATCGTACTTGGTTAAACACTTTTATAAACATTAATTAAGAGAACTTGCTGGTAAACGCACTGTAAAACAACTTCCAATTCCCAATTGACTTGTGACGGTAATTAATCCACCGTGATTTTGAGCAATAGCTTGAGCAATAGCCAACCCTAAACCAGAACCACCAGAATTATAAGAACGTGATTTATCTGCTCGCCAAAAACGTTCAAAAATATTTCCTAAATCTTTTGGTGCAATTCCTACACCTGTATCTTGAACATTAACTACTATGTCTGAAGCAGAACGATTAGCTGTGATTTCTACTATCCCTTCTGACGGTGTGTAATTTATAGCATTTTGAATTAAATTAGTAAATAATCGTGTTATTTGATTTGTATCACCTAATAAATAAAGCTTTTCAGTTAATTGGCTTTTCAGATTAATTTGTTTAGCGATCGCTTGCGATTGATACAGTTGTACTAAGTTATTTAAAATTGAACTGAGATTAACAGTTTCTTTACTGCGGTTAGGAATATTATCATGACGAGCTAAAAATAGTAAATCTTCAGTGAGGCGAGTCATTTGGTTCGTAGCACTAGAAATAGCCTGAAATTTTTCTGCATCAGTTTCTCGTATTCCTTCTGGATACTTTAGTGCTACCCCTGCATTACTTTTAATCGCCATTAAAGGACTGCGGAGTTCATGGGAAGCATCAGCAGTAAACTGTTTCAAGCGTTCAAAGCTTTCTTCAATTGGTTGCATCGCTTGACGAGTCAGCCAAATTCCGCCAACACTACTAATAATCAAAGCTACAACTATTCCACCACCTAATCCCAAATCTAATTTATTTAAAGTTTCATCAAATTCTTCTAAAGATTGACTGGCTCTTACATACCCAATTAATTGTTTATCATCACTACTAATAATTGGTAAAGTGACAGACTGGACACGATTTTTACCAACTGTATTAATTTGTTCTCCTTCTGTTACATGAACAGGTAAACTTAAAATATCTCGTCCCTGTTTTTCGATTAGATTACCTTTAGTATCAAACCAGTTTAATCCTTGATGATTTTCAAATAATTTATCTTGAGGTAAGTCATTTTCAATTTTAATTCTCCCATTATCAAATTCTGCATTAGCAGCAGCAACTTGTGCTAATGCAACAAGTTTCTCTGTTTGTTGTTTATGGAGGCTATGGGTAAAGACAATCCGAACAGCAATTGCAAATCCACCTAAGATTAGTGACAATACGATTAAATAAGACAACAGTAAACGACGGCGAATTTTTTCAAACATAAGCCAAATTTGCCTTCACTTAGGACACAGACGATAACCAACACCATAGACAGTTTCGATAAAATCTTCTGAACTTCCTATCGCTCTCAGTTTCTTTCTTAAATTTGTAATGTGAGTTTTAACGGTTTCTTCTCCGGATAATTTATCAAACTCCCATAATTTATCTAAAATTGCCGAGCGAGTCAAAATTTGAGTAGGATTTTTCAAAAAACATTCCAATATCATGTATTCTTTGGGTGTTAATGATAGAGGCTTACCTGCGTAGGTGACATGACAACTACTAGGGTCTAGTTGTAGCTCACCATGAATTAAAATTAATTGGCGAGTTTCTGGACTCCTTCGAGATAAAGCTCGAATTCGCGCTGCTAATTCTTCTAGTTCAAATGGTTTAACTAAATAATCATCTGCACCAGCATCAAGTCCAATTATTTTATCTGGGGTTGTATCTCGTGCTGTCAACATCAGAATAAAAGCATTACAATTAGAAGCACGTAGCCGTTTACAGAGAGTGATTCCATCTAAGCGCGGCAACATTAAATCTAATAAAATTAAATCATAATTACCTGCTTGGGCGTATTCCCAACCTTCAATTCCATCACCAGCAATATCAACAGCATGATGTTGATGTTTTAAATCTTCAGCTAAGGGTTTAGCGATGCGATCATCATCTTCAACTATTAAAATTCTCATATTTCTATACTATTTATTTTGTATTTAACAAAAAATAGTCATCTATCTGCTTAAACGTATCACTCAATTGGGTAACGCACTTTTTTCTCCTTTCGCACGGAAAAGAATAGGACAACCGCCAGCAGGATAAAGGCGATCGCTGAAGCATAGCCCCTTGGCAGTGATAAACCGCCATCTTTTATCGGTTTGGTAAGAAAATCTCCAAAAGTGGCTCCGAAGGGTCGTGTGAAGATGAATGCAAGCCAGAATAGGAGAACATCGCTCAACTTTGTTATGTAGTGAAGGGCAATGACAACACCAATGACGCTGGCTGTTACCAATGCGCCCTGGATATAGCTCAGTCCTAAGTTGCTTGTTAGAAAATCACCAAAGGCTGTTCCCAAACTGTTGGAGAATACAATCGCCAGCCAATACGTTGTCTCTGCGTCTTTCCTCACGATTGGATAAACGCTCAAATCTCGATCCCGGTAATACCAGATGGCAAGAACGCTCAAGAGACAGGCTACCAGGATCAGCGATCCCACTGCGTAGCCCAGTCCGAGAGAGCGATCCATCAGGTCTGAAACTTCGGTTCCGGCTGTGGTTGTGGCAATGATCGCCACCCAGTAAACGGCTGGACGATATCTGTCGGATTGAATTTGAAAAAACAGGAGAATAGCCAGAATGGCAAAAGTTACGGCAAAGGCTACGTAATAACCCAGCCCAAGAGACATTGAGATGAAGTCACCTGCCGTCTCGCCCAGCGTCGTGGCGATGATCTTCATAATCCAAAAGAAAATTGTGACTTTTGCAACTTTGTTCATTATTGCTCTACTTGCTGGTGGACTACCAATACGTTATCTGAACTTGCAGGTTCATCGTAGAGAGAAAAAGTCAAGAACTTGGAAAGAGATAGCTGGCAATGAAGATTTTTACTCTTTACCTACTGATTTTCGTCTTCCGCCTTCAAATACCAGCAGTAATACGATCGCACTTAAAGCGAACATACTTCCAGCGATGAAAGTTGCTTTTGGACTGATTGTTTGCCACAAAACACCTCCTAACAGGCTAGCTGGTAAGAGCGCTACACCGGTAGCCAAATTAATTAACCCAAAAGCAGTACCCCGCAGATTAGACGGAACTCTATCTGCTACCAGTGCTAACAATATGCCTTGACTCATGCCCTGATGCAGACCATACAGCGCAAATAGTCCCCACACGTGCCAAGGAGCATCAACAAATGCAAAACCTAAATATGCCAACGCATACACAAAAAATCCACCCACTAGCAGCCCCAATCTACCAATGCGGTCAGATAACAATCCTACTGGATAGGCACTGAGAGAGTAAGCTATATTCATTACAACTAGGGTGAGTGGTACTAGTGAGGCGGATACTCCAGCTTGCTGCGCTTGCAGCAATAAAAAAGCATCGCTAGAGTTACCGAAATTAAATAGTAGTGCAACCGCAACTAGCACCCAGTAGCTTTTACCCAAACTTTGCAAAGCAGACCACTGTAGAGGATTATTCTGTCTTTGACTGTTTTTATTGCCGGTTTCCCGCACGCCAGTTGCTAAAAGAGCTACTGCTAAAATACCGGGAAGCACAGCTAACCAGAAAACTAGACGAAAGTTCTGTCCTGAAAAAGACATCAACATGAATGCAACTAGTGGCCCAGTGAATGCGCCGATGGTGTCTAAAGATTGGCGCAAACCGTAGGCAGCTCCACGATTAACGCTATCGGTAACATCTGCTACGATTGCATCGCGGGGAGCTACACGAATTCCCTTACCAACGCGATCACCAAAACGAGCCATCAATACCCAAGCAGGACTAGTTGCCAATGCGAACAGGGGTTTAACTAAGGTAGATAGTCCATAACCAACAACAGCTAATTTCTTACGCTGTCCTAAATAATCACTTAAGGCTCCTGAAAAAACTTTCAGTACAGAAGCAGTTGATTCTGCAATTCCCTCAATCCACCCAACTGTTAGCAAATTTGCTCCTAGTGCCGAAATTAAAAATAACGGCAACACCGAATGAATCATCTCAGAACTAATATCAGTTAACAAGCTGACAAATCCCAAAACCCAAACATTACGAGGGATGGTTTGAAAAGTTTTTGTTGTCACTGCTGTTACCTTTGAGTTGATGACTGGCAATTCGGTGTTAAGAGAAAGCTGTAATTGTTAAATCACAGTTAATTGCATTTATCATCATCACACTTGACGATGAAATTGGAATGAAATTCTATCGACTCCAAGAAATCTCAATCTGGAGCAATTTTTACGGTTGGCGTAGTGCTTGTAGTTGTTCTAACTGTTGGGTTTGTTCTTGCAGACGAATAACAAGGCGATCGCACACTAACTCACATAGCTCAAAAATTATTGGGTCAGTAATTTGGTAAAAAACACTGATTCCTTGTGGTTGACGAGTGACTATACCCGCTTGCATCAATACTTTCAAATGTTTGGAAACATTTGCTTGTCCTAGTCCGGTTTCTTGGATGATTTCTGTCACGTTTTTCGCTCCTGACTTGAGACAACACAAAACTTGCAGCCGACTTACTTCTGACAATACTTTAAAGTATTCAGCAACGGGAGCAAGAGCTTGAGGCGAAGATTCTAACATACAGACTTAAATATTACATCTTCTTATATGTAGTTACTACCATATTACCAGATAGTAATATGGTAGTAAGGATTAAGAGATAAAACAGCAATGGAAAACGTCAAAAAGATTAACAATGAATTAACAGTAGCAGGACAGGTGACACCAGAGCAGTTACAGCAGGCGGTTAGTGAAGGTTACAAGTCTGTACTCAATCTGCGATCGCCTGATGAACAAGGTTTTCTCAGCGATGAACAGCAACAAGCACAAGTCTTGGGACTGCACTACGTCAACATTCCGGTCAAGCCGAACGAGATTAGCGATGAACTGACTACAGAGGTACTTGAGCAAATTGATCAGCTACCCAAACCCGCTTTAATTCATTGTGCTAGTACTATGCGTGCGGGTTTAATGGCATTTATGAACGTAGCAACGCGACAAGGAATGACACCAGAGCAAGTATTTGAGAAAGCTGCTGCGGCTGGCTTTGATTGTAGTGCTAATCCGCAGATGAAACAGTTCCTTGAACATTATGTTTCAACTCACTCCCAAACAAATTGAAGTTTTGGCATTGTTGCAAGAGGAAACACTATGTTATTCAGACAGTTATTTGACAGAGAAAGCAGCACTTACACTTATTTACTTGCAGATCAACAGACTCAAGAAGCTATTTTGGTAGATCCGGTGTTGGAGCAAGTCGAACGTGATTTGAAACTACTGACAGAATTAGGGTTATCTCTGCGTTACTGCTTAGAAACCCACATTCATGCAGATCATATTACAGGTACAGCCAAATTGCGAGAAATGACTGGTTGTTTGGGGATTGTTCCCGATAAAGCTCAAGCCAGTTGTGCAGATCGGTACATTAAAGATGGAGAAATCTTACAATTGGCAAGCATAACAATTCAGGCGATCGCCACACCAGGTCATACAGATAGCCATAATGCGTATTTAGTTAATCAAGATCGAGTTTTAACTGGAGATGCCTTGTTTATTCGTGGCTGTGGACGAACCGACTTTCAAAGTGGTGATGCGGGAACTTTGTTTGACTCAGTGACACAAAAACTATTTACTTTATCAGATGAAACTTTGGTATATCCTGGGCATGACTATCGTGGACAGACAGTATCTACTATTGGCGAAGAAAAACGCTGGAATCCAAGATTTGTCGGGCGCGATCGCCAAAACTTCATTCAGTTCATGGATAGTTTAGATTTACCTGAACCACAAAAAATGATGGAAGCAGTTCCCGCCAATGAGCGTTGCGGTAATTTACTGTTTACCAGTTAAAGTCCTCTAATCAATTCCATAATTTATGATTGTCTGGATATTTGGTCATTTTCTCGCAATTTGTATAGGCATCAGTTTAGGGTTAATTGGCGGCGGTGGTTCGGTTTTAGCAGTACCGATTTTAGTGTATGTCATGGGTGTGACACCAAAACCAGCGATCGCCATGACTCTATTTATTGTAGGCAGTGTCAGTCTCATTGGTGCCATTCCCCATTGGCAGCAAGGCAATGTAAATTTAAAAACCGCTTTCATGTTTGGCTCTGCCACAATGTTAGGAGCTTATGTAGGAGCTAAATTAGCAACATTACCTTTTATTACCGGCACAATCCAGATGATTCTGTTTGCCTTGATGATGCTATTGGCAGCAGGATTTATGATTAACAAAAATGCTAAACCAATTCCAAAAGTTGCTGCGACTGATTTGGATTTAAGCTTATATCCCAAACCAATATGTAAATACTGTTGGCTTTGGATGCTGAGTGAAGGTTTAGGTGTTGGTTTATTAACTGGATTAGTTGGGGTTGGTGGCGGATTTGCGATTGTTCCTGCCTTAGTTTTGCTGGGAAATACCCCAATGAAACAAGCGATCGGCACTTCTTTACTAATCATTGCAATGAATTCTGTTGCTGGACTGTTAGGCTATCTAGGACAGGTATCACTGAATTGGCATCTCATGGCTTCATTTACAATCGCTGCCAGCATCGGCACAATTAGTGGAGCTTATCTTTCTCAGTTTGTACAGCCTAGACAGTTGCAACGAGGATTTGGCTATTTGCTTATAGCAGTAGCAAGTTTTATTTTATTTCAAAACCGCAGCAAATTTTACTCCTCGCCTTCACCAACAGCATACAACATAGGGCAAGAGCAACATTATCAGAATTCACGTTCTCATTTCGGTTACAAAAAAATCAGGAATTCTATTTGAATTATTGTTAACAAATTGCTAAACAGACAATATGCCAATGCGTTAAGCTATTATGCCTGATACGAGATTTAGGACAAGATGACGTTGTAGTTGAAACCCGCTTTTGGACAGATTCGCGGCGTTCTGATTTTGTGGCTACGACATCAGCAGTTAGACAGGCGATAGTTGCTGCGTTGAAAGAAGCGAATATTGGATTACCAGACCCCGATGTAAGAATTTTAGTGCCGCGTCATCCGCAAAGGTGGCAAGCAGCATTCGGTTTAAAGGATAATGACAGTGCTTCATCTTAATCCTCTGATAAGTTTTAACCAATATCTGATCGCAATATTATCAACAACAGTTCAATGACTATGGCGATGGTGAATGTCCCTAGTGTGAGGGTGAGTGTGATAGATAATCGTCGTGTGTTCGTGAAGATGGTTGTGAGATTCGCCTATAGCCATCCCCTCATCGTGGTTATGCTGATGGTGTTCATCGTGGATGTGTTGATGTTCATGCATACTAAGATAGTGAAAGTGTTCGTGTTCATGTGGATGAGGCGAGAGGGTAATTTGTACTACCACTAGCAGCATCAAGCCCACTAAGCTACCGTAAATAAACTCACGTTCAGCAAAGTGACTTCCTAACCAACCCGCAAGAGGGTAGGAGATTGCCCACCAAAGATGACTCCAGGCAAAGTGTGCGCCATAAACTCGCCCTTGTATAGCAGTCGGGATACGGTCTGCAATTAATGTCTGAGTAGGTAAGTTGACTAAATTTTGCCCCGCACCCGCTACCAACCATAAAAGCATCAATACTGTTAAATTTGCGTAGTTGGCAGGTAATAAAGCCAAGGTGATCAAAGTTGCACCAATCAAAACAAACGTTGTACGCAACAAACTTCTATTGAACGTACCATAAATAACTGCACAGAGAGTTGCACCAATCCCAAAAGCTGCCATCACCCAGCCGTACTGCACTTCTCCCAGTTTAAGTGAACCTTGGACATAGCCAACAGTATTGACTAAGATTTGCGCTCCGGCAATTGATGCGACTAACTGCATCGCTAGCGCGTAACGAATAGGTGCATCTGTAAGCAGGCGAGTTGTACCGTCTTTAATGTCTCCCCATGTTCGGCGTGTTGTTCTGGAAGGCTGTTGATTTTGTGCAACGACGAGCCGACCTGGTAGGGTGAATATTAAGATTGCCGCGATCGCAAAGCTGAGAGCATCCAAAAAGAAGACTTGTCTTGCACCAATGAAGGCGGCGACACTTCCAGCGATACCGGGGCCAAGTACACCAAGCAATTGGTAAGTAGCGGACGAAAGAGCGATCGCGCCTGCATAGTCATTCTCACCCGTGACTAATGGAATTGTGGCTTGGTAAGTTGGGGTGAAGAAAGCATTAAAAACGTTCAGTGCAAATATTAATACGTAAACTTGCCAAATTTGTGTCACAAAAGGCAACAGACCCACAATTAACATTCTGAATATGTGGGTAATAACCATGATTTTCTTACGGTCGAGGCGGTCTGCGATCGCACCTGCAAGAGGGGACAGCAATACAAAAGCGGTAACACGCAGAGTTAAAGCTACTGAAAGTACAACCGCCGCATTCTTTCCAGCTAAGTTAAAAGCCAGCAGGGCTAAACCCACCCAAGTAAGTGCATCACCCAATAAACTAGTGGTTTGAGCAGTATACAGCCTTGCAAATACCGGATTTCTCAAGCTGCGGAAAAATGTCAAGGTATTCATTTATCAAGGGGCATAGTTATAAAAGTCTTTTATAGTAATATTTTAACACTAATGGGGGGAGGGGGCATATTTATCAAAGCTGGAAAATAGTCTTGACAAGACCATTTTCACCACTCTGCTATTTTTTAGAAGGGGTGTAGTATTTTTGGCGTTGCTGTTAGCGCAGCTTGGCGTTAGCCAGATCATGAGATAATATCACCTCATTGGCAACTGATTAGTAACACCTTTTGTACTGAAAGCATCAAGATGACTCAAAATTTACTCAAGGCTAACAATTCATAAAGAATTCTAAAAGATAAAATTCTATGATATTTATCATTACTCAAAAACTGCTTTTGGTACTTTGCCATCCTCTACAACTGAGATAGTAAGTTTAGGCAATAAGAACTTACCAAATTTAGCATATAAAGCTGGTAAGACCATTAAAGTTAATGCAGTAGAAGTAAATAAACCACCTAACACCACTATTGAAAGTGGTTGTAAGATTTCTTTTCCGGGGCCACTCTCAATTACTAAAGGTGCTAATCCTAAAGCAGAGGTAAAAGCTGTCATCAAAATGGCATTCAGACGTTCCATTGATCCTTTAATCAGAACTTCTTTCAATGGTGTACCTTCAGCAAATTTGGTGTTGTAATTATCCACAAGTAACAAACCATTACGGGTAGCAACTCCAAATAAAGTGATAAAACCAACTAAAGAGGCAATTGAAATAACGCCGCCAGACAAAGCTACTGAAAAGACTCCCCCCACCAACGCCAAAGGCAAGTTAATCATAATCATGGCGGTAGAAGGAATAGATTTGACAGAAAGGTACATAATTACTGTAATTGCAACAAAGGCGATCGCACTCGAAATTAAGATATTCTGAGTTGCTCTTTCTTCTGCCTCAAATTGTCCTGCATACTGAATATAGTAACCAGCAGGGATTTGCACTTGTTGCTTAACTTTCTCCCTAATTTCATTGACAATGGAACGCAAATCTCTACCATTAGCATTAGCAGAAACAACAATCAAGCGGGATACATTCTCCCTATTTATAGTATTAGGCCCAGTACCATTTTCAATTGTTGCAACCTGTGCAAGAGGAATTTTTTGACCGTTAGGAGTATCAACTAACAAATTACGAATCGTATCTAGGTTTTGCCGTGCATCTGACTTTAACCATACCGCTAAATCGAAAGTTTGTTGTTTTTCTAAAACTTGAGATACTACTCGCCCATTCAGAGCAGTTTCAATAATCTCAGACAGTTTGCCTACTGTCAAACCATACCGTGAAGCAGCAGGTCGGTTGAATTTAATTTGTATTTGTTCAATTGGTATTTGGGGTTCTAGTTGTAAATCTACAATCCCATTAACGGTTTTCATGACATCATCAACCTGCTGTCCAATTGTGCGGAGTTGTTCTAAGTCGGGGCCAAAGATTTTGAGAGCGATCGCACTCCTCACCCCAGACAACACCTCATCCATACGGTGTGAGATAAAGCCCCCAATATTCGGTGCTACTCCCGGTAATTTCGCAAATTCTTGGCGTAACTTCTCAATCGTCCCCTCCCTATCTTTCATTCCTGCGTCGCTTAACTCGATATCCAAGTGTCCTAAATTTACCCCGGCTGCGTCTCCATCTCCTGGCGCACGTCCAGAACGCAATTGCACGTATGGAAATCTAGAGTCTCCCTTGAGTGCGTGTTGAAGTGTTTCACCAGCTGCATTAGTAGCTTCTAGAGAAACCCCCGGATAAAGAGTTAGAGTATTAACCAAAGTTTGCTCCTGAAACTCTGGTAAAAATATTCTGCCAAAGGAAGGGACAATTACAGCCGCAGCCACTAAACTTGCGATCGCAGCCCCTATAACAATTCCAGAACGCCGCAGAGAAAATGTTAGTAGAGGACGATACAGCCCCTTAAAAAATCTCGCCACCCAAGGTTCTGTTTCTGGCAGGCGACCATAAGGTAATAAGATTGCACATAAAGCTGGAGTCACAGTTAATGCCGTAATACTAGAGGCGATAACTGCTGCCATATAGCCTAATCCCATAGGGATAAAAATGCTACCTTCCACACCAGCTAAAGCAAAAACTGGGGAGAAGACAACTATGGTAATGATAGTAGCTCCAAATACTGAATCGCGTACTTCTTGACAACCGTCAAATACAACATCTAAAACTGGACGTGGATTAGGGGAATATTTATTTTCTCGCAAGTTACGATAGACGTTTTCAGCATCAACAATTGCATCATCAACGGCTGAACCAATTGCTACTGCTAACCCTCCCAAAGTCATGGTATTTAAACCTTGACCCAACCAATTTAGTAGCAGTACTCCTAGTAATAAAGATAAAGGTAGGGCAGTTAAACAAATAGCTAGGTTACGCCAATTCATCAAAAAAGGGATTAGAATTAAGGCTACAATAATGCTGCCTTCAATTAAAGCCTCTCTAACATTTTCAATAGAAGAATCGATATAGTTTTCTTGACGAAATGTTGGGGTAACTTTGATATCTTTAGGCAATCCTGCTTGAATCTCTGACATCGCCGATTCTATGGCACGGGTGACGGTAGGAGTATCGGCTTGAGGCTGTTTGTTAATCATCACAACAATTGCCTTTTGACCATTAAAACTGCCATCACCCCGTTTAATAGCTGCACCAATTTGCACGTCAGCAATATCTGAGATTTTGACAGGTGTACCATTGCGGGCAGTAATTACTGATTGCTGTAATTCTTCAATAGATTCAATTCTGCCAATACCACGAATTAACTTTTCTCGGTCAGGAGTAATTAAATAGCCCCCAGGAGCGTTAACATTAGCAGCTTTGGCTGCTTGCTCTACGTCTTCCAAAGTAACATTAAAGGCTCTTAGCTTGGCTGGATCTACTAATATTTGATATTGGCGAACATCGCCACCATACGCCACTACCTGACTAACACCAGGCACAGCTAAAAGGCGATTTGTCACTTGCCAATCAACAATCCGCCGCACTTCCATTAAAGGAGTGCTTTGAGACGTGAAGGCATATTGTAATACTGTGCCAATGGGAGAACTAGTGGGAGAAATTTGCGGAGTTTCTACTCCTTCGGGAAGCTTACTTTGAGCTTGTTGTAATCGCTCTGTTACTAGCTGGCGAGCTTGATAAATATCAGTATCCCAGTTAAAAATGACTTTAACGACAGAAATTCCTGCTGCTGAAGATGAGCGTACCGCCGTTACTCCAGGAGTACCGTTAATCGCGCTTTCAATTGGTAAAGTTACCAGAGATTCTAATTCTTCGGGGGCGAGTCCTGGTGCTTCTGTTTGAATTTCAACTTGGGGTGGTGCAAAGCTAGGAAAAACATCCAAGGGCATTTGGATAATCGTCCGAAATATCCAAATTGTGAGGATAATTGTACCCAGGATAACTAACCAACGGCGAGCGATCGCCCATTTAATAATCGCACTCAGCATTGTTATTTCTCAATCTTGATTTCTGAATCTTGACTCGCTACCCGATGGTTATCATTAAATTCTGGTGATGGCTCTACTGGAACGGAACTATTGATATCTTCTTCTGTGACATAGCTAACTCCTGTGGCTAGTTGATATTGATGTTTGCTGCGACGACCCGCCCAAAAAGTACCTGCCATAAAAGCTAGAGTAGCTAGAGTAGCTCCCCCTCCTGCTGCAATCCACCAGGGTAGTGGTAAGCTAAACGTTTTAGTTTCCGTTACCTGTGCAGGAATTTCGGTGTGTTCGTCTGCTTTCGTCTTGGTATCACCCCGCAAAGATTGAGCGTAAAGTTGCGGCGCGCGCTGGGTAACGATCAAATCACCCTCGAATAAACCAGTTTTTACCTCAATCATGTCTTGCGAAGTTTGACCCAAGGTAACTTCAACAGGTTGATAAGCGTTACCATTCTGCACATAAACCTGTTTCTTGCCATTTGCTTCTACCACAGATGCACTGTTGATAGCCAAAACATCTGACGAAGTTTGGTTTGTCAACACTTCCAACTCAGCAAACATTCCAGGTTTGAGAACTCCACTGGAGTTATCTATTTCGGCTTTCACAGGCACAACGCGCGTATCACCTGCTACCACAGATTCAATTACGGCAATTCTTCCATTAAAGGTGCGATTAGGTACAGAAGCCACTTTCAAGCTTACCCGTTGACCAATCTTAACTTTGTCTAAATCTTTTTCATAAATATTCGCTGTGGCAAAAACACGGCTGTCATTCACAATCGTCATTAACTTGCCACCTGCGTCCTGGAATGTTTGACCGAGAGTAACTTCTCTGTCAGCAACCTTCCCGGAAATCGGAGCATTTACTGTCACCAGTCCTTGAGCATTAGCCCGGTTTCCCAATTGAGAAAGGCGAGTTTGATATGTGGTGCTACTAAGTTGGATTTTTGATTGGGCCAGTTCAACAGATGATTGAGCCGTTTTGAGTTTAGCCTCAGCCTCGATCACATCGCGGCGACTGTTAGCTGTGGTTAGTTTAGCCTTAGCTTCTGCTAACTGGGTTTGGGATTCTAGGGCTGTACGACGTGGCAAAGCACCAGCATCAGCTAACTGTCTATCTTTGTTATACTTTTCTTGAGCAAATGCTACTTGGCTTTGGGCTTGAGCTATTTCAGCTGCGGCTATTTGCTGATAGCGATCGTAATTCTGCTGGGCTAGCCTCAAGTCAGCTTGTGCTTGCCGTAAATCAGCCTGACCTTGTGCTAGTTTTTCTTGGGAGTTAACCCGCAATTCCACCAAGTCAGGGCTGGATACAACAGCTACAGGTTGGCCTTTCTTGACGTTTGCACCGGGTTCTACTAGTAATTCAACTACTTTTGCCCCTGAAATTGGGGTAGTCACTTCCACTCTTTGGCTGGGTAAAGTTTCAATTTGTCCGGTAGTTTTAATACCAACTGCTAGTTGTTGGCGTTTAACTGGCTCAACCTTAATTCCTAACCGTTGGGCAGTTTGAGTATCAACTTGAATGGAACTAGTTGCTGGGGTGGCTTCACTTTCTCCTTGAAATTCATTTCCGTGTCCGCCGTGGGCTAAAACTACTATGGGGCTTGCTAATAACAGCAGGCTGACAAGTGTACCAGAAACACAACGTATGGTTACAGTTGGTTGGAAACGCAGAGAGTTGGGCATCGCTATCAGAAATCCTTAAGTATGAGGGCAAAGGAAGGCGATCGGGTATTTATATTTGGTAAAAAAAGCTAGCTTTTTTTAGGAGATTTTTCTGCACCTCATTCTCAGTCTTTCATCTCAAAATGAAATTGGCATGAAATTGAGAATTCAGAAACTAGCTTTCTTTGACATCTAAAATTCTCAATTGCGTCAGCAAACTTTGTACCCGTTTCTAAGTAGAAATTGAAATTTGAGATTACTGGTTATACCAAGTTTTGCGCCACTGTTTCATTTGGTTAATCTCTATGTCTTGGGCTTTGATAATTTCTTGAGCCAAGTTTTTAATTTCAGGACGTTGAGACTTTTGCAAGGCATCTTTCGCCATAACTACAGCTGCTTCATGGTGCGGAATCATTGCGTTAATAAAACGCAGATCAAATTCTGCATCAGCTGCACCCAAATCTATATCCATCATCATGGCTTGCATTTGCTCAGAAGACATCTCCATGTCATGACCCATTTTGGCATCATAAGCCATTGGTTTATCTCCCACTTTGGGATACCAAGCTGCACGCCACTTTTTCATCTGCGTAATTTCTTGGTTTTGTGCTTTGATAATTTCGTCTGCTAGGTTTTTAATCTCAGGGCGTTTCGATTTCTGCTGTGCAACATTCGCCATTTTCACTGCCCCCTGATGGTGCGGAATCATCGCATCTATAAACCGCAAATCATAATTAGCATCGGCTGGGCCTAAATCCATTGCCATACCGTGGTTCATACCGCTACCATGATTCATCATACCGTCATGGTTCATGGGTTGCTTATCGCTAGTAGCAGTAGTAGGGTTTGGTGTTTGGCTTTGGTTTTGGGAGGCAGTTGTAGAACAAGCTGTTAAGAGGCCGCTAGGAACAGAGGCGATCGCTACCAAAGTCAATGACAAAAAGCTATTTTTCAGAGTAGAAAGTTGCATAGGGTTCATCTAAATATTTCCTGATTGCATTTTCAAATATCCAGTTGGCTGGAGAGTCAACCCCTTGGGTTATTTATCTTTGGCTTGGGTAATAAAATTGCCCAGATAACTAGCTATTCACAAAGCTACTGTTGCACTTACTACATAGTTTGACAGTCAAAAATGAAATTAGGATGAAATCAGGGTTTGTGCTAGTAGTACAGATGTACGAGTGCATATCAACATGAAATCCCTATACCTCAGTAGCTAGAAATATTTATTACCTCATTGGTATGACGCGATACCTTCGGTGAGCTTCGCTAACGCCTTCGCAAATCTTTAAGGTGAGTCTAAAGGCGTTATTGCCTTTGGTAAACCTAAAAAATTTCAAGAGAGTAAATAAATGGCAATACAAGAACTCACTTTGAATCAAGTGAACCAGCAGATGCAGCAGTGTATTCAAAACTGCTTGGACTGCCACAGTATTTGTTTAAATACCGTGACTTACTGCCTACAAAAAGGTGGTCATCACGCCGAACCTACTCATATTCGATTAATGCTTGATTGCGCTGAAATTTGCAATACAAGTGCTAATTTCATGCTTCGAGCTTCTGACTTACATTCTCGTACCTGCGGCGTTTGTGCTGAACTGTGTCAACGGTGTGCAGATGAGTGCGATCGCATGGGTGACGATGCTCAAATGAAAGCCTGCGCTCAGATGTGCCGTCGCTGCGCTGATTCTTGCCGCCAAATGGCGATGGCAACTGCCTAAGTCATCGTCAAAGCTAGCTGGCTGCCGTGTAGTATTTGCTGCAAACTGTGCCTGGAAATGCGGCAGTCAGTAAAGATAACCTTAGCACTGCAAACGGTAACTTCAGACTGACGCTGCTGGTATTGATAGCAATTTGATCGCATATTCACCATCTACATCTCTAAGTATAAGCACCCACAAAGCTGCATCTAATATGTGCTTAAAAAAATTCTTCAGATGGCCTCTTGACTCTCCAGTGAACTGGAGCATTCAAGATGAAAGAGCGTTAGTTGTTAGTTAACGCCACTTAGTAACTGGAGCAGCCAGATGGAGAATACCACACTCAAACTGCGCGGCATGAGTTGTGCCTCTTGTGCCAGCAGCATTGAAGACGCGATTAATTCTGTCCCCGGTGTCGATGAATGTATTGTGAATTTTGGAGCAGAACAGGCAACAGTTAAATATGACCCTAGAAGAACTGATTTAGAAGCCATTCAAGAGGCGGTAAATGCAGCAGGTTACTCTGCTTACCCACTCCAAGAACAAAACCTGATGGCGGGAGAAGACGATGTGGAGAAAAGACATCGCTTAAGAGAATCCCGCGATTTAATGCGAAAAGTAGCGGTGGGAGGCATCATTAGCACTGTATTGGTTATAGGTTCGCTGCCTATAATGACGGGGTTGCAACTACCCTTTATCCCAGCATGGCTGCATAATCCTTGGGTGCAGTTGATACTCACTACCCCAGTACAGTTCTGGTGTGGTTACTCCTTCTACATCAATGGTTGGAAAGCTTTAAAACGTCATGCTGCCACAATGGATACCCTAATTGCTTTGGGTACAAGTGCAGCATATTTTTATTCGCTATTTCCCACTTTATTCCCCAGCTTTTTCATCAATCAGGGGTTAACACCAGATGTATATTATGAAACTGCTGCGGTCGTCATTACCCTGATTTTGCTAGGAAAACTATTTGAAAATCGCGCGAAAGGACAAACCTCAGAAGCTATCCGTAAGCTGATTGGGTTACAAGCTAAAACGGCGCGTTTGATTCGTAATGGACGAGAAGTAGATGTCCCAATTGAAGAAGTAATTATTGGAGATGTGATATTGGTTCGCCCTGGCGAGAAAATTCCTGTTGACGGGGAAGTAATTGAGGGAGCATCCACAATTGATGAAGGGATGGTAACAGGGGAAAGCGTGCCTGTCAAAAAGCAACCAGGCGATGAAGTGATTGGAGCTACCATTAACAAAACTGGGAGTTTTAAATTTCGGGCGACACGAGTCGGAAGTGATACTGTACTGGCGCAGATTGTCCAATTAGTACAGCAGGCACAGGGTTCTAAAGCCCCAATTCAGAGATTAGCAGACCAAGTAACTAGATGGTTTGTGCCTGCGGTAATTGCGATCGCTCTACTCACTTTCATCATTTGGTTTAATTTTACAGGTAACGTGACTTTAGCGCTAATCACCACTGTTGGGGTACTAATTATCGCCTGTCCTTGTGCGCTGGGTTTAGCCACACCAACATCTGTAATGGTAGGAACAGGTAAAGGTGCAGAAAATGGCATTTTAATTAAAGGTGCCGAAAGCTTGGAACTGGCGCACAAGATTCAAACAATAATACTAGATAAAACTGGAACCATCACTCAGGGTAAACCAACAGTCACCGATTTTGTCACCGTCAATGGTACTGCTAATGGTAACGAAATCAGGTTGGTGCAACTTACGGCATCTGTGGAACGCAATTCCGAACATCCATTGGCAGAAGCGGTTGTGAGATACGCCCAATCTCAAGAAGTGACGTTAGCAGATGTCAAGGAGTTTGAAGCTGTAGCAGGTAGTGGTGTACAAGGTATAGTTTCTGGTCATCTTGTGCAAATTGGTACACAACGCTGGATGTCAGAATTAGGCATCGACACCCAAGCCTTACAACAAGATAAAGAGCGTTTGGAATATCTAGGCAAAACTGCGATTTGGATTGCGGTTGACGGACAAATTCAGGGATTAATGGGGATTTCTGATGCCATCAAACCTTCCTCCATACAAGCAGTCCGCGCTTTGCAAAAACTAGGTTTAGAGGTGGTGATGCTTACAGGAGATAATCGCCGCACCGCCAAAACCATCGCCCGTGAAGTTGGTATCAAGCGTGTTTTGGCTGAAGTTCGCCCCGACCAAAAAGCCGCTACAGTGCAGAAACTACAATCATCAGGAAAGATTGTGGCCATGGTTGGTGATGGTATTAATGATGCACCAGCCCTAGCCCAAGCCGATGTAGGAATGGCAATTGGCACTGGTACAGATGTAGCGATCGCCGCTAGTGATATTACGCTTATCTCCGGTGACTTACGAAGCATTGTCACTGCCATTCAACTCAGCCGCGCCACAATTCGTAACATTCGTCAAAACCTGTTCTTCGCCTTCATCTACAACGTTGCTGGCATTCCAATCGCTGCGGGTATTTTGTTCCCCATCTTCGGTTGGTTACTTAACCCAATTATTGCAGGTGCAGCAATGGCATTTAGTTCGGTTTCAGTAGTTACAAATGCCCTACGTCTGCGTAAATTTCAAGCTAAACCAGTAGTATAAGGAGGTAGCAAATGTTGAGTAAAGTAATTCTTAGCAGTATAGCAAGCTTGGGATTGGCATTCACTGTTGCCTCAGATAGAGTAGTTGCACAGATGAATCATGAAATGCCAGCTACCGAGCGATCGCAGACAACTCAGTTCCGCCGTATTGAGCAACCATTCTGGGTAAAAGGTGCAGTTACAACAGTTGGCTTGGGGTTAATCGGATTAGAAATCTGGTGGTTTCTCTTGAGTAAACCAAAGTCGCAAAAAGCAGAAGCTCATGATGGTATTCAAGAAGTTGGCATTATCGTAGATGGAGGCTATGAACCTAGTCGAATTCTAGTCAATGCAGGTCAAAGAGTCCGCCTTAATTTCCTACGTCGTGACCCTAGTAGTTGTCTTGAAGAAATACGCCTACCTGATTTCCATATCGCCAAAAACCTACCACTCAACGAAGTCACACCCATTGAGTTCACATCCGACAAACCAGATACTTATACCTTCAACTGCGGTATGAATATGTTCCGAGGAGTGATAGAAGTTCAACCTACTGACTCGACTGCAAAAGCAACCCCAGCAACTAATTCTCAAGCTATTCACCAGATCCAACCAGAGCTTTCTTTGCCTACAGAGTCAGCAATAAAAGCAGTGAAAACACCAGAAGGTACTCAAGAAGTGACTGTTACGGTTGAAAAGGGTTACAAACCGGAACGAGTAATTGTAGAGGCGGGACAACCGGTAAAATTGGACTTCCAACGTCACAATTTGAGCAAGTGTTTTGATAAATTGCTAATACCGGACTTTGACTTAGCCGTTGACCTTGCTCCTAACCAAACCACTTCAGTGGAATTTACTCCTAAGTATCCTGGTGAATATCAGTTCACCTGCGGTATGAAAATGTATCGTGGTGTTGTGGAAGTAAAACCTGCCACACAATCCAGTAGCAAATAATTAGCAAAATGATCCTGTTCTCACTTGACTCTCCAGCTAACTGGAGAGTTTAAGATAAGGTAAATACATTTATCTAGCATGAGAGCAGCTAAGTATGTTAGTCCAAGAAGCGCCAAAACTCATTGGTAATGTTGCCAAGTCTAGCGGTGTACCTATTAAAACTATTCGTTACTATGAAGAACTTGGTCTACTCAAATCATCAGCAAGAATGGAAGGTGGATTTAGATTATTTAACTCTGATGTTTTGGAGCGACTACACTTTATTAAACGCGCTCAAAGCTTAGGATTAAGCTTGTCAGAGATTAAGGAATTTTTAAATGTTCATGATGGAGGGGAATTACCTTGTGAGCATATAAAAATTAAACTAGAAGATAAGATTAAAGCTATTGATGAACAAATTCAGCAATTACTTATTTTGAGACAAGAATTATCAGGATTAGTTTCTGGTTGGGAAAGCATACCTGAAAATCCTGAAAAAACAATTTGTCCTATTATTGAAAGAAATTAAACAATCAAGCTGTTAATTTGATTTTTTTATCAGTATATCAACGCATTAAGCTAAGTTGATATGCTGATTTTTTATTGAGAGAAATCAATTGATAAATAAATTAGTTGTTTTTTTTATTTTACCTATTGACTCTCCCGTAAGCTGGAGAACTTAAACTAATTTTAGTCGAGTAGATTAAGCGTATATCTATTCAACGATTTTCAGAAAATTAGTTATCCTCAGTAAGAAATTTAACACTATGACACTGCAACTAACAGTTCCCAAACTTGCTTGTTCTGCTTGCGCGAATACTATCACCAAAGCAATTCAATCAATTGATTCTACAGCCACAGTGCAAGCTGATCCAAAAACAAAAATTGTCAGTATAGAAACTCAAGCACCTGAAACTAAAATTAAAGAAGTAATAGCTGCCATAGGCTATCCATCTGTTTAGGTTTTTGAGTTTATTCTACTATCAGTAGTCAGCATTGAATGAACTGCTGATAGTCAAATATTCAGGCTCTTCCGTATGTGTTATGCTAAAGTTTAAACTCAAATTAGGAATTTACCTTTAAAATCAAGGGTTTCAGGCAGTTATAACCTAGATTTTCTTCCTAAAGATAAAACGTCAAGATTAAAAGCTGCCTTTCTTGCCCAGCAAGGGATATGAGCTAATTTCTAGACGTTTTTAGCATAACAAGTAATGAAGAACCAATATTCATTTCAGAAAAGTCCTTCTGCTTTTAGAAGAGAAGTGACTTATATGAGTTTACTTTTTCTGATTCCACTGACGATTGGTTTAGCAGTTAGTTATTTGTTTAAAAATTCTACTGCCGACATGGCAGAATTAACAAGTTTATCTACAGTTGCTTGCCTAATTGTCAGTTTAATATTAGCACCTTGGCAACTAAAAATTGTGGTTCTAATGCTTGCTATATTAACTCCCCAGGCGACTTGAGACTTTTGAATAACTTCAATCATTAAAAAATGGAGCAAAATCAATGAATAGATTTCTGAATACAATTGCTATAACTACTACTTTGATACTAATTCAAAGTTGCTCCTTATTAATTAGAGACGAAGGAAAACTAATATCTGCTGCTACAAATCAGCATGAAGAACATTCTATAGGTGTGATTAATCACAGAGAACATTCAACAAGTGGCACAGGTGATGGGAAAAAAGCATTTACCCAGGTAAAACTCAAAGTTCCAAACATTCTTACACCTAATAAAAATATTCCGATAGTAATTGGTGTTCAAGATTCGGATGGGAAAGCAATAGCCAACTTTGACACTTTCCAAGAAAAGCTCATGCACCTCATTCTTGTCAGTGATGATCTTCAGTTTTTTAGTCATCTTCATCCCACATATAAAGAAAATGGGCAGTTTGAAGTTGCAGCCCGTTTTCCGCAAGCAGGCAATTACACATTTTTTAGTGACTACAAACCTGCTGGTCAAACAGAACAAGTCTCAGTGTTGAAAACACAAGTTTCTGGAAGCAGTATTGCAGCCCCAGGAATTAACCTAAATCGCAGTAAAACGTTCAATGATACTAAAGTTAATCTTGCTGTTTATGAACCTACTGTGAAAGCGGGTAAAGAAGTCACTTTAATGTTTAAATTACAAGATGCTTCTAAGAATCAACCGCTTACAGACTTGCAGCCATACTTAGGAGAAAAAGGACATTTAGTTATCCTGCGACAGTCAACCTCATTAACAGCAGCAGATTACATTCATGCTCACGCTCTAAAAAATGCTCCTGCTGGACAGGTTCATTTTATGACTAGCTTTCCTCAACCAGGAAAGTATAAGCTCTGGGGTCAGTTTAATCGCAATGGCAAAATCATCACGGCTGATTTTTGGATCGATGCTGTTTAATTTAGCTGATGTTTTATTAGTAAAACGAGAAATGCAAAACTGTTGTGTTTCTAACTTTATATGTACATAGTAGTTAACCCCTACTGTTTCCTTTGCAAACACATCCAGAGAAGTTGTGACACCTAATCAATCCGTCAGGGCTATAAACGAAGCAAAACTAATCCAAGTGCTGACGAGTCAAAGAACAACACCAACAAATCGAATGCCACAGCAGCCAGAACAAACGGGATGTAAGTGTTGCCAAGCAATGATGAATCATAAGCCGGGAATGACGAACAACCAAGACAGCCCATCAAAATAGAGCTTGATAAATCCCTTGGCGAGACACACATTTGAATTTTAAATGTTAAAAAAACTAAAAATTTTTAGAGAAATCTCGCCGAACAATACTGATAAACTAATTGCTAAAGAATTCAATATAACTTAAGTACTTTATATTACTATTTTATCTACTAACAACCTTATATAAGACTAGTATTTGATTTCTGAAAAAACTCCGTACATCTGGAGAGACAGAAAATCAAAGGTAGTGTTTCGCATAAACCACTCAAACATCCACTTTAAATGAGAGAATGTTGGAATTAAAGCGCAAAAACGTCTAACCCAGGTTTTTGCTTGTAACCAAATATCTTCTATAGGATTTTGTGATGGGCAATTAGGAGCAAAGCGGACGCAGTGAATTTTCCATTGCTCTTGAGGTAAACCTTGATTGATTTCGCCTAAAAAGTTTTGAACTAGATGTGAACGATGGTAAGAAGCACCATCCCAAAAAAGAAGTAATCGTTGATTGGGAGACTGGTCTAATAAATAATGTAAATAATCAATCGTATTGTCTGAATTACCAGCGTTGTAAGCTTTCAGCAGTAACTTGCCATTGAGATAGTCAACCGCCCCGTAATATGTCTGTTTATCTCGTTCGTTAACGACTCCAACTGCTATTTCTTGGTCAGTTCTTCCCCAAACATAACCAGTTAAATCTCCCCACAGCAGATGACATTCATCTATTAGTAATACTCTCAGCCTTCGGGCTTCTATTTCTTCTGTGTTGCTTGCCAACAATGTTTCAATCTGTTTTTTTTTGCAGCAACAGCCTCCTTGTCAGCCTTTGGATTTAAGGAAGTGGTTTTCTTCCAACTAATTCCTGCCGCGTCAAATAAATCGTAATAGCTCCGTTTTGATTCGTAGATTACATCATATTCAAATGCTAATTTGTACTCCAGTTCACCAAGCTCCCAAGTATCTTTCGTTTGCAACCAACTTAATACTTCTTGGAACTGTTCATCGCTCAGGTAACTTTTTCTTCCTTTATGATTTAAGCGCAGTCCCGAAATTCCATATTCCTTGTAGGCTTGCTTCCAGCTTGTTATCGAACCAACAGACACATCTAAAATTGTTTGAATTTCCTCATACTTGTAGCCTTGATAAACCAGTTTTACTGCCAAAGCTTTCCTCACCTCACGGGCATCTGGACGATTATCTATAAATTTTTGTAGTTCTGCGATCGCTGCTTGTAGATGCTGATTTATCATTGTCCGTTATTACACAGATATCTCTATCCGTATTATCTCGCAGTCTTTTTCAGAAATCAAATATAATTCCTATATATAGGAATCGTACTTGAATCTTGCTAAGTATACTGAGAAATAAACCAGGCTCTCCGAGACTTGCTATACAAAATTAATACTTAATATGACTTTAATTCATTAGATGGCAAGGGATTCAAGACAATCAAATTCTATTTTTATCAAATCTGTTGTTTTGTTGTATGAAACCTTACCATATAAATGGGTTCACCCTTTTTTAGGTATTAATTTATCATACCCAAACTCGGAGAGCCATAAACCTTTGTATAGCAAGCTTCTAACCAATTTGGTTTTTTAGAAATCAAATATGAGTCCTATATATTACTATTAACCGTTATTTAAAATAGTGGTTTTATACCCAATGAAAACCTAAAAAACAAAAAATAAATAATAAAGTAAATTCCAGTCTAATACACAAATGAGGAGTTATAAAAATTACAATGTTTTTCCTTAGACAACCATCGTTATTTTTTTGACACGGACTTACGTCCAAATAAATGAGAAAAAGCACTGAAGTTGACACTATTACTTCAAGAAAAACCTATGTATTTTACAGAAGATAAATATGGCTACTAAAACTAGAAAAGTTAGCTTAATTGATGACAGCATAATGGGTATTTACCAAATTGCTGCCTATAACGAGCGCAAACTTAAGGCAGTCTATTATGGATTGCAGGAAACGTGGGGTATTATCCAAGCACAGTCTCAAACTAACTGGACAAAAGCACAATGGGATGAGTTCAAATTTCGATTTATTGCTACATTCGGCACAATCGAAAATCCCAAGTATACGGTTGAACAAATGGTCGAGTATTCTATTAAGCACTTTAACAAGGGGTTGGAAGAATTACTCGAAGTCAATAAGCGTACTTGGCAACAGCGTAAACGTTTATCAGCAAAATAATTAGAAGTCATTTAATTATACAGAAAATCTCACTTTTACAAGTGGGATTTTTTTACTAATGCTGACGCAGCTAAGAATGAAAAACCTATCTAAGAGACAACTATGGCTGCTAATAAATCCAATAAACTCAAAGTTACTACAATTGATGATTCGACAATGGAACAATTCAAAGTTGAGTCATTTGATGTGCGTAAGTACAATGCCATTTTCTATTCAATTCGCGATCTTTACGGACGCGAATCACAACGGCAATTAGGATCTGATAATTTCGACTGGAAAACTTTTAAGACTCAGTTTGAAATCTGTTTTGGTCGTCCTGAAGATTGTCGTTACACCACAGAACAATTATTGAATTTTGCCAAATACAAATTCAACATGAGTTTGGAAGACTTGTTAGCTTATAACCGTAAATCATGGGAACTCCGCAAAAGACGAGAACAACAATATGCAGACATGGAGCAAATTAACTCTGTAATTCAACACATTCCAGAAATTACCAATTCTCATGTTGATTGCTCCCAAATGCTAGATCAACAGCCATACTAAAATCTCAAAGAATCAGTTAGAAAGTACTGTTTTATGCAGCACCTCGTTCTAACTGATTCTTTTTTTACTACACTGATTTTTGTCTGAACCTATCAAACATTCTCGTTTACAGCAATAAAGGTACTAGGCCGCTCACAAGGCGTAAAGTTATACTTACGTTTGACTTCTTCACCTGTATTATTTGTATTACCTTCAACAGATTTAGTTAGCGGTACAACCTCAGAGCGTATGTAACCAGTCAACTTATCAAACTGAATAATCATGTGCTGGTGGAAAGCCCAAACATCCGCCATCCGATTGTCCATACCAGAAGATATTTCATCAGGTATAAAAATATTACCGTGCCAGGATACTTTAATCCCCTCTTTCTGGAAGTAAGCATCTATTTCTGGACGAATGTAATCCGCAGTTCCTCCGCAGAATACCAGTTCTTCAATGTCCTCATCCATCTTTGATCGCAACCACCTAGCGATCGCACGCCAATATTCGTCTCTAGCAAGTAATAAAGCTTTGGACATCAACTCTCCATCAAGTTGAATCTCATCACCTTTGCGCTTGCGTGAGAGTTTTTGCATCACCTGGGGGTCATAACTGGCTCCAGCTTCTATCAGTACCTCAATAATATTGGAATTATCAGGGCTTAGTCCCGATGTTTTGGAAATCAAATTATTTACTAACCAAGACATACCAAAATTGCTGGTTATTCCTGCACCAATCGAACCACTCCGAAAGGTGAAAATACTCGCGTTGCGATAACCAAGCATCACATACATCGAAACAGGTACATGATCGCCAAGCGTTCGCCTACGGTGGAAAAATATTCCACTACCTTCAGACGCTGCATCATAACGAAGCATTTTCACCCGCATCTTACCTGCTGGTGTATCAAACCCCCGAAACGTATCCTTCAACCGAATTTGTAACTGTTCCTTGTCTTGCACTTCACCCGGCGGCAGCAGGACACTCAAGTAAGCTGCAACATCATTACCCAGGTTCAACTTCTCCTTAGCCAGCCAAAATGCTCCGCAAATTTTGGGGATTGCCAATTCGTACTTTAGCTCCTTCAGTTGCGATATACCCCCAAACCGACGACGAGCAAGTTCTCCCAAGGCGAAATACTCATCACCGATTCCTACCCAAGCACGAGATTCAGGACTACCTTCAGGTTGGACGCTTTCAACTGAGGCTTTAGCAACATCCGCTATTTCTGAATCTAAAAGTAAAACAACAGGCTTTCCTTCTGGATACTCCTGAACGATAACCTTGGTTTTACTCGCACCCATGTCAATCGTAATTACTATCTTTTTTACGTCTGTTTTCTCCTTTGTTTTAGGCATATATATTGATGTTTTATTAATTTTTACTATTGTTACTAATTTAACTGAAATAGGAATAATGCTGTAGTGCAAAACACTTTCTTTACAGGGGTTAACAGGTTTTTTACATACAAAGTAAGTAGAGAAAAAATTATTCCGCTCATTTTCTTCTATATCTTCTATAACACTAATACCAAACCGAAACTGTAGATTCTAAGTAAATTAATGTATTAAAAATTTCTTCAACACACGCTGGTTAAATTACGTCCTGTATCATGAACAAATTACCCCAATCACACCCTAATTCTGTATCAACTAAAAGTTGAATTAGAAAATGAAGTTAGTCTTTGGCTTATCAAATAAGCCATGTAATTGTAATTATTGCACCCAGTATTACCTCAATCATCCCCACACTTACCTCACTAAAAGCACCACAATTGAGCAGTCTAATAAAATAACAAGGTATGTCGAATGGGGTTTATTACAAATTTGCTTTGCTGCAAAATTGTTGATTACAACTTTTACAAATGAAATATCATGAAGGCAATTGCACCGCCGGAGTTAGAATGCGATCGCCTCTCCAGTCCGGTCAAATACTGTTAATGCATTCGACCACAAGCTCTGACTAAATATATGGTTAACATGGTTTCATTAAAACCTTTGAGTAATACAGGCGCTTGGGCAAAAACTCCTTCTAAATGCACCTTGTGAGGAAATGCAAAGCACTTGGTAGCAACAGTGCCTGACGCGATGCCTGCTGCGGGTGTAGCCATCGCACTCTAGAAAATATTGCCCACAACAACAAACAGGACAAGGGAGGGAATTACGTAAGTAGCATAAGCGAAGGCAAAGAATACGCTTTTCTCTAATACTTAACAGCCATTCCCCATAATCCCTTCACTCCAGACGAAATCCTGCATCAACTTCTATTTCTGCCTTAGCAATTGGGTCATCCTCGTCATCATTAAAGAATCCATCATCTTCAGAATCTTGTTCCAAAATATTTGATCCGACTGGTTCTGAGGTAATAGGTAGCGAGTCAGGACTTGGCTCAGTGGAATCAAAAAAAGAAACCGAAGGGGGAACTAAATTAGTTGAAACAGGAGTTACTCCCACACCATTAGTTCCAATTGTTGGTTGTAAGCCAATCACACCCTGCGAGAAAATTCCACTATGAGGATTAACAAGAACTACCTGGGGCAAACCCTCCATCCCAAATGTCCGTTTCATCTTAATTATCTGGGCTTCAAGTTGCGCGATCGCATCATGGAGGGCCGACTGCAATTCCATACCGGATACTCCCGCAGCCGATAGTGCAAACGGTAGGTAATACGCCCGCAACGCTTCACATACTAACTCAGTTTGCCCTCGCTTCTTCGACTGGAGATAGCTAATTACTATCCCATCTTCAGTATCCTTATTCCGCATGATTCGCGCCAACTCAACAGAATCAGCAGGCTTACTCGTTCTTGCCATACCCTTACTTCTATATAATCTGCAACCCAAGCTTTTCAGTAAGCTACTTGTCAATACTCTTACTTTAACCACACTGTAGAAGAACTTACCCCCGTATTTACTCCTAACTACCCCAATTCACACACTAATTACCCCAATCAATTGAAAATTAAGTCTAGTTTTTTAAATAAAAATATGTTGTTAACTGATAAATAAACTCTCACAATTCCCATGATTGAGGTATTCTGAGGGCAAATTGACCCAACTATTTCAGCATTACTTCAAACATCAATCGTCTTGGAACAAAACTCTACAACCCTCGCTGCATATAAATTTACATCAGTCGCGTTCCACAATAAACCATTGCTGTTGTCGCACAATCCAGAACTAAAACAAGGTATGTTCAATGGGGGCATTTTATCCTTATATTATTCGCAATAAATTAGATTAATTGACAATATATTCAATACAATCGTTTATCATGTAGTTCTAATAAATACTACTTCTGTTTTATATTGACTTTTTGATGGCTAAGGTATGGTAAACGACCCCGTAAAGCGAACTAAATCTATCAAGGTATACCTCTTTGAGGAAGAAAAAACTACCATTGAGGAAAAAGCGATCACTACAGGGGTAACTGCATCTGAGTATTTACGTTCCTGTGGATTAAGGCGGGTACTAACGGCAAAACCGCCCGCCGACTTGATAACTATCCGCGCCACTGCTGGAAACCTTAAAAGCGAACTGATGATGTTATCTCATTTAGCGAAAGAAACAAACAACCAGCAAATTTTG
This sequence comes from Hydrococcus rivularis NIES-593, assembly GCF_001904635.1. Lineage (GTDB taxonomy): Bacteria > Cyanobacteriota > Cyanobacteriia > Cyanobacteriales > Microcystaceae > Hydrococcus > Hydrococcus rivularis. The sequence goes on along the minus strand of NZ_MRCB01000001.1, from coordinate 80,824 downwards.
GATACTGTTAATAAGGCGATCGCACTTGTAGATCAGACCATCGCAGCTGCATTTCACATGGACGTTCCAGATAAATCACCCTCAAGCCAAGATAAATAAGGCATTGTAGGTTCTATAGCCCCCACTTTCAACTGTCTCAATTTGATTCCCGTCATCTACAAAAAACCCAATTTTCTCGACACGCTCAAGTATGTCTTGGGCAAAGATGATGCTGCAATTGTCGATACTAATATGATGGGAACAAAGCCAGACGAATTTAACCAGCAGTTTCTCACCATCAAGTACACCAACAAAGCAGTTAAACGGCAGTGCGCTCACCTCATCATCTCGATCGCACACCGCCCGAACTACCACGAGCATTTATCCAACAGTCAGTACAGTTATGTAGCAAGAGAATATCTCAAGGATATGGGATACTTGCCCAAAGAAGAATCATCTGTAGCAGCTACCAGTCAGTTTGTTGCAGTACGCCACCACGATCGCAACCACGAACACCTGCACATAATCGCCTCCCGTATTCGGTTAGATGGCAGCTTAGTTAATGATTCCTATGATTATTTCAACTCCCAAGTCTCAACTAGACGCATCGCGGCGGAACTAGGATTGGAAGTAACTCCAACAACAAATGAAGCTGTGGCCTCTAAGTTAGAGCAAGAGTACGGAATAATTACACTTACCAGCCCCAACCGATCAAAAAGTATTAGAGCAGTCAACAGTAAGCACAAAACCCCAACAAGTAAGGAAATTATTCGCCAAGCAATAGGAGAAGCCATTAAGGATAGTCCCACCGTTTCTACGTTCATTGAACGCCTGGAGGAAAATAACATTGGAGTATTGCCTAAGATGCAGGGGGAAGAACTACTAGGCTTTACCTACATTCATAATGATGTCAAAATTGCAGGTTATCAAGTATACAAACCTTATAGCTGGAACAAACTGCGGTCTGAATATGGAATAATGTATGATCCAGATAAAGATAAAGAAGTAATTCAACAAGCTAAAGCCAGAGCAATTAACCGCATCAATACTAACAGCACAAGTAACAAAGAGTCCTTTTATATCAGTAAAGCTACTAACAGCAGTACAAGTGATAGCAATGGCGATACCGATAGTAACTCCAAAAAATTTATTAGTACATATATACTAAACAGTGATTATCTAGATGAGATTTCGATAATACAACCCAAATCAGAAGATAACCCCACTTCGGAAGCAAATAACACTAAGAAAAAAGTTCAGCCGCATCCCCAAAAACAGTACCCACAACAGGATATTTCAGAAGAAAATGGTCTTACTGCTAAACAATTCCTAGAAGAGCAATCTTCCCCTGTTCCTCCTTCTCTTAACCTTCTGCCTTCTACTCTCAAACATTTGCCTTCTATAATCACTGACTATATGCTTGTTACCAATAACTTCCGTATCAAAGGACGGGAGTTGAGTGCCAGCTTAGATAGCAATACTCTGAGTGTTTACCGTCATGGGGATAATACTCCTGTGATGCAAACCTGCTACAGTCAGGGAAACTGGTACGAAGAGATACCAACTCGACTAACCACAAACGAAATTGAGCAGATTGAAAGTTTACGTTTCTTTACCCAACAAGCATTAATCAATCAACAGCGATCGCAAAGAGGTATTGAGCGTAGTAAACCTGCTACTAGAGAGAATTTAATCTACTGAGAATTCCTATTGTTGATATATGAAATACGAAGTGTTCAAATTTGAATACTTCGTAGAAAGCATTAATACATCTAAGTTGATGTTTTAAGCAATTCCACTGCGTATTAGTGCCAAAATTTGTACATCCGAGTCATAATAGATTTCGAGGTTGTTTTCTGGTTCTAAGTCATGAGTTATGTTATGTTTTTATAAATCACAGCGCAACAGCTTAATCTTGAAATACCCTCGTTTAAGTTTCTCACTTCCCCTGACTTCATAAAATTTATCTGGTTTTTGGACAATTTCAACCAGTCCCTGCGCTTCCATCTTCTCAAACAACGACTGCCACGACGCAATATCTTGCTCAGGCGCAAAAATTCTAACATCGTTTATCTCGCCCATAAGCCTCTTTGTTCTAGCTATATAAAATTATAAAAGTAACTAGAACAAAAAACGATAACCCATGCCCAAGAAAAAATGTGGACTTGGATTTGACTGTGCCAGTATGATGCAGCACCCAAGCATAGATCCTGGCGACTGCTTAAATTACAAAATTTGTGGGAGTGCGGTTGAACTAACCCCTGATGAAGAACTCGAACTTGTTCGTATCCGGGAAGAACAAATGCGCCAGTATCAAGAACAAATTCGCCTGACTCGCCGTTCTGCCGCCATTATGATGCTGATGAGGCGCGGTTGCCCACAATCACCAGAATCATTAGGTATTGTCTCTGCCGTCGAGGCGATCGCCACCACATTAGATAATATTCGTACTAGACTTACTAACTTCGACGGACAGTACATTGCACCACCTAGTTGCGAACTCCACATCTACAATGTTAAACGCCCCAGTGGTACGTACTCATACTATAAACTAACTGCCGAAAACGCAATATTTGCACCTTCAGAGAAAGAACAACAAGTACGGGTAATTCACCTCAGCCATCATAATGATGCGCGGTATATAGAAGCACAACTTGGTATCGAACGGCGAAACAAGTTAACCCAGGTGCGAACACTGCTTCAGAACGCAAGCGCATTGCTTGAGGAAGCAACACGTCTACTCGAACAAACTACAGATATGAACAGTCCAAATGCTACAGTTGAAGTTTTCAACATCGATGAAATTATATCCATCGACTAATAAAACCAGCAAAATGGGAAAATTTACTTCATTACTGCCACAAAATATAAATCCTGAAATACAGGATTATGTGTAAAGCTGCTTTATCTACCAGTGCGACGTGACGATTACAATCAAATCGCTCTGATAGGTATGCCAACAGGCTAAAAACTGACTAGGGAGAAGTGAAAAATGACTATAAGTTTTAGAGAATGGCTCAAACAATTTAAAAATCAAGATATACCTTTTGGTGATTTATGGAGTGATGCCACATCGACTAAAAGAGGAAGATTTCAAGATAATATTTCAGATTCTTGGCAGGGTAGCACTATAGAAAGCTTGATAGAGTTTATGGTTAAAAATGAAGCATCATATAAATCTTATAGTGTTCTTAATGAAGCTAATGAGGCGTATCATAATTATTTGGGTTTAGAACCTATAGAAACATCTAAATTGGAAGAATTAGAGAACCAATTTAAAGCTAAATATTACGCAGAACGTCTACAGCACTATACAAGATTATGTATGTTATATAACAATGCTACTTGAATTTTGCTCAGTATACTGAGCAGTCAAGCTTTTAGGCAGTTTTATTTTTGTTCTAGTTACTTTAAATAAAAATAATAGCTAGAACAAAAGAGACACTCAAAATCGAATAACGACAGGAGAGTGTACATTTAGAATAAAGTTCCAAAATTTAAAACAAAGTCTTGAAATTTAAAATAAAGTCTTAAACTAACTGGCACAAAAAGACTTTACCGTCTACTGGGCTAAAGCCGACGATAGGGCGTTGCGAAGCAGTCTAAACCTGCTTGATAGTTTAGGACTTTACTATTTTCATCTAGAAGCGTTTAGAGATTTTTCTTTAAAATTTCATGACTTTATTATTTCCTATGCCAAACCATAAGTACGTAAAATTAAGCCTTTCAAGCTTCAGAAATTTCAAGACTTTATTTTAAACGTACAGAGAGTAAAAAATTAGGGAGGCATAAAATTATCAAGGTGCTGCCACACGAATTTAGCTTTCCGTCTCAAACTGCAAACATAACCATAATGGCAAACATGAAGAATGTTACTACTGATTCAGGGTTAAGCAAGAAGTAATCAATAAGTCAGTATATTTTTTGGCATACTTAAATTATGGCACTAGGTTCAATAAGGCTTTATTAGGAATAAACTAAGTAATATTTCTATAAACAAGTATTTTTAAATACTAGTAAATTGTTAGTCTAAATTAGAAATTTGTTGAATAGATTACTGATAAAGAGAAAGTAAAATTAAATTTAACGGGTATTTTAGTGCCAAAAAGTGAAAATTTATATTTAATTTTATAAGTTTAATTGTTCATATATGACAATTCAAGCTAAACATTTTGACACTAGATTAAATCAATGGATTCATACAGATGGTAATACAAATAATCCAGATTCGCTGTTAAAGGAAGAACTTAATAATACTCTATTAGAACATTTCTTTCATGGGATAAACTTTTCGTTCGGGCATATGGACGAAAAGTCTACTGTGGAACAATTAACTAATCATCCTAAAGGTCATAAATTATTATTATCGTCAAAAACTCGGTTATTATATGGCCCCGAAGAATGCCTAGATACAATTAGGCAATTATGCCCTGATAACAAAGATAGAGGTGCTTACGGGTCTATTTTTCTTGGTTCATGTAGAAATGCTGTCAATAAAGAGTTAAACATCCTAATAGTTGATGATAATAATGGTGAAAATGGCGACATTATCAGTAATGACCAAGCATATCGGCTAACAGGAGACTGTTACGGACAAATATCAAAAGAACTGTATCACGAATTAACCAAGCATCAAAAAGGTGATAAATATCGAGTAATTCAGCACCGCTTCGGTTGGACTGATCGAGACGGAGATGATAACAAATACCGCTTTGGTAAAGGTACACTACGCCCTGCTAACCTTGAGCAAATCCTGAATTATCAAGACCCTAATAACTCAACTAAAATTGACCTCATTCTTCCCTTATCTGCGTTCAAGGGAACTGATAAAGATAATCCTAATGGCCCGACTAAGCCTCAAATTCAACCTGGATTGTACCGACAAAATATCTGGCTAGGTGAAAAATCACAATCTGAACTCGGCAAGACAGCTATATCGCAGTTACTCGCTTCATTCCCTAACGGACTGAAAGACTTTACTGAACAGCTAGAACTTGAAGCCAAAAAGCTTAAAGAAGCACAGGATGATCCTCGGCAACTTGCACAACTTTACTGCGAAAAATACGAGAAACGGAAAGCCTTTCTTGAAGAACAAGCAGCAGAAGATCCAACAGTAGCAGAAGAGTTAGAAACTTTGCGCGATAGCGAAGCGCTGCTGCGAAGCGCAGATCGCATTGCTACTGACTCGTTTATTTACAAACTCATCAAAGCTGACCTGCAAGGAGAGGGGCAACTTCTCGAAACTGAGAAAGTACAGCGCGAACTCGCCCGGTTCGTCCAAAACGAGTGGAAAGAAATCGCCATCGGCAAGACGCTCACATTTGAGCGAGCAATGGTCATTCCCTCCAAAGACTTGCAAAATGGGGAAATTTCCATACCGCATTATCAAGATGACGAAGAAGTTCTCAACTTCCGCTCCCCTTTCCTCAACTCAAATGGTCTGTGCGTCTCAACTAACAAAATTGTAGAAGATATCCTTGGGCCTGATGGTCAACCTCTCGTTGGTGCGATCGCTGTCTCGGACGAAACAAGCGATCGCATTTACAACCGTCTTAATGAGCAAATTAAATCTATCCTGCCAGAAGCTCAAGGAAAAAATCTTCGATTAGAAGGTATTGAAAATTACTTAGACCAAAATATTAGTAAGCTGGAAACTCAAGATAAAATCGAGTTTACTAACAAATTTAATCAGTATATTTTAGAACTAAAATCAGCTGGTTATGAATTAGAAATTCTTCCTCAAGAGTCCGAACAAGAGCGTCAAGCACGCGATTACGATGGTGATTGTATCGGCTTCGAGCGGGCAAGCAAGTATCCCAACCTAACCATCGAAGCAAAAGAGCGCAACCTTCCTGAAAACGCCTACGCTCCAACTGTCAAACTTAAAAAACAATCTTTTTACCAAAAAGATGGCAGTCAGCCAGAATTTGAGGAAATCGCCATCCACATGAGCGATGGCATTAGTGTGGGTGTTATCAACAATCACCTTACCGCAATTGAGGCGTTAGAGTCAGAAATTACGATTCTGAAAAGCTTTGGTAGCGAGAAAGACCAAATTGAATACGTACAGCAGGTAGCCAAACACTACGAAGATTTATTCAAAACAGAAGCCTGGGCAAAATCCAAGGGTATTGAAGGGAAGGAAATTCCAAGCAAGTATCGCAGTTACATGGAAGAGTTCATCAAAACTGTTGGGCAAGAACCCACCAATACACTAGTGGCGATGAACATTAATACCCAAATGTACCGTGAAATGATTGCCGAGGCAGCATTTCAAAATCAAATTGCAGTTGACCTTTTCAAAAGTGCCAAAAAACCTGAAATTGAAATTATTCGCAGCAATAGTCGGATTCTTCACCGTGAAGTCAACTATATTAAGGATAAGAAGAAAGATGTTTATATTGACAATATAATTCAACCGACGGGATATTCACCTGTTGAGTTACTAATTGCTCAAACCAATCAGTATTTTAAAAAAGCTCGTCTCGAATCGCGTGAGATCGTTCAATTTCAAGCTTTATTTAAAGGGGTTGAATTTTCTCACGAACAGCGATTAAGAGCTACGCTCATCAAAAAAGAATTCGACAAATCATTCAACCGAGCGAGTGAGCTATCTAAACAAAAAGAAACTGAAAAAGGGTCGTCCGCAAATATTACTCTTGCTAATGGTAATCAATTAAGTATAACTAATATTATACAGTATGATAATGAATTTATCTGGAAAGCTAATACAATTACGATAAAACTATCAGAAATATCCGAAGATAAACGCAACAATAACCGTCCGCATAAATATTTAGTTTATGCTCAAATTAACGATGAAACTGAGAATGGTAAACCCAAGTTTAGAAAATTAGGAACACTGGCGAGGGAGCAAGAAAATAAACTCGAAGAGATAGGAATTACGCTTGGACAAGAAATAAAATCTAACAAAATATCATTCCAGCCTGAACTAAGCGAAGGTCAAATTAAACTTCTTTACCAAAGAGCTTACCAGATAGCAGAGGGCTTTTATAATTCGATTCCAGACGACCAAAAGCTGGCAATGGCAGCTGCCACCTGGGCGGTATCAACTACTCGTGAGAATAGTAATGATAAAAGTAGCGATCGCCAAAATAAAGTTTCTAATTTCGCCTTTGCTGCCTTTCCTCAAGAGATTATCAGTCAGTTAGATACACTCAAGTTTACCGAGTTTAGTATCACTGGATTTGACCGGAATAGTGAGTTTTTTAATAAAAATCAACCTCAGAGTATTCGATTTAATCTAGCTGAAGATGGAAAAAGTGTAATTGAAATCCAGAATCAAGAGGGTAGTTACAAAACATTTGGAAATATTGAACAAAGTAATGCCCGGCTACCAATTGGTACTATTGCTATTGGCAGTGTTGAAAGAGGTGAAGTATATACCACCTCTGTTACAACCAAAGTACCCGGATTACCAGAACTCACTTTCAAAGTAGGCGAAGTTAATAAGTTTGGAAATTCCCAAAGGTTTAATAATGAACCTGTAATGTTAACAATCGAAAAGGTTGACCTGATTCGGGAAGACTATACTATTTATCTTCAAAATGGGAATAAACCTGAAAAACTAGGCAATATTGATAAAGAATCAATCAAAGAAGGTATTGTTCAAGGCTGGCTAGCAGAAAAGCCTGGGAATGGGCAACAGTTACATCTTAAAATTCAAACTATCATCACTGGACAAAATGCCTATGCTATAGCAGAGACATCTCAGAATAATCTGTTACGAATTAATATTACGAATCCAAAGTACAAAAAACAGGAAATTAACAACCAAGTATTTCAAGAAACTTTAGTTAGGGCATTTGATAAAAAGCACGTTTATATTGCTAAAATTGGTGACCAATCACTCGGTATTATTGGTCAGCATAATGAACGTCTCGAAGCTGATTTAAATAAAGGGAATGTACAAAAACAGTGGCAAAGGAAAGAAACTAGCACTGTACAAAAATTAATTGATACGGGTATTATTCGCCCAAACCAACAACGAACCACTATCCCTGTACAGATTACCAGTAATGAAAGTACGTGTAAAATAACTATTGATCCAGAAACAGTACAGTATCCTGACAAATGGGTTAAACGCAGCCAGCTTATAAGTAATGAAAAGACTGTCATAACCGAGCAGCAGGAAAAACGCAACCAAATACTCGGTAAAATTAACGAACGCCCTACAATCATGTTTCAAGATAAAGAACAAAAATTAGTCGGGCTTTTAGGATTAGCAGTTGATGAAAATATAACCGAAAAAACCAAAAAGTATCTCGAAAAAATAGGAGTATCATACGAACAGCTTCCTATATCACAAGCTCGGTTAGAAGCCAAAAAAGGAATGACCGTATTCGTACTTGATGAAACTACTATCAGTAGCGAATTAAGACAAACCTTTATTAACCGTGCTGGTGGTCATATCAAAAGTGCAGACACACCGTCACAACCGACTCCAATCATTCCCCAACAAACTGTATATTTTTATAATCCAAATCAACAATATACTTCCCCCGATGGAACGCAGACAGAAACTAAAGAAGCTTTTGGATTAGTAGTTCCTGCACAAGACGCAATCTTTGTAGCCACTTGGTTAGAATCAAAATCTACTGAAAACGATTATTTTATTGAGAGTAACACAGCTACATTTATTTTTAATAAAAATGAAATTAGTGAGGAAATTAAGAAAGAATTTAATAGTTTACTTGGAGAACCTATTAATATTGGTGAAGTTGATGGTTTTGACCGCTACGAACAGCTTATTACAGAGTTAAATGAAAAAGTTACAACTGAAGGTAGTCTTTTAAAATTAAACCATATTCCAGAAAATAGTGATTACCAAAAAGCTCTAAAAGCACTTCCCAACCGTCCAAAAGAACTCAATCAAGAAGATTATCCAGTACCAATTGTTCCTGCTAAAGCTTTATCTGAAAAGAATACAACTAATATTCAATTAAATACTAACGCCACATTTGCAGGAATTTCACAAGTCTATCAAAACGCAGTTGAGATACAAGTATTAACGGATACACAACCAGAAGCTAAGAATCAACCAATATTACTACCCAACTCGCGTCAAGCCGATCCAACTAAAGCTATCGAAATATTGGGTAAGGTAAGCGAGGAAAAAGTAGAACAATTGCGATCGCATCTTGAAACCCACCTCAAACCCATACTTGAAAATGACAAATCTAACTATGCACCACTGAGACAAGTCGCATGGGTCGGTGCAAAATGGGATTTGAAGGATAAAGATTTCAAGCCAGGGGTACAGGACGACAAGCTAATGGAACTTGTCAAACAAGTATATCCCGACGCTGATATTGTGCTGGTAACTTATTCCGAGAACCCCGGCGCTGGCATTAACTACCACCGCGATGACTCCTACGCCGCGACGGAGGCCCGCAGCATCAATATCGGAAATTCTGACTGGGGCTATCGCGCTGCTAAGGAACGAATGGCATGGACTAGGGAAGAGAATCAGGACGCACCATACCAAGAGTTTAAACTTGAGTCAGGTACAGTAACCCGCTTTAACTGCAAGAACGAACACGCTGCACTGAATACTGAGGCTGGCAGATGGTCTATCAACATCTGGTCAATTAAAAATGATCTGGGCAGAGAAAACAGCGTTCGCCAGAAATTTGAGAACTTCCTCGCTTCAAACCAACCTCCGCGTGCGGTAGTCCAAAGCAACAACGACCTGACCATTAAAGCTAACGAATGGACACCAGGGGGAGAAATAAAAGTAGAGCGCAGTTATACCAGCCTCAGAGAAGTCACCCAAAACATACCCTCACACCCTTCAAACCAACCAACTGTCGAAGAAATTATCGCCATTGGCAATTCCACTGCGGCACGCGCTGCTAATCCTCAGATTCCAGACAACCCAACTATATCTGGCAAACCAGTACCGATGGTTTATTCGCTGCATCTGCACGGCGAAGCTGCCACAGTACCAGTTGATACAACCATCGATGCTATGCGCGGACACGGTAGGATACATACTACCAGAGGTGTAGACTACCAAAAAACTTATGGGATCAAAGAGGGAGATATTGCGATCGCCCAAGGTAAAAACGGCGAGCAAGTTGCGTTTCGGGTGGGTAAACAATACAAAATTACCACCCAAATGATTCAAGACCCAAGTTACCAGCAAGCCTGGGCGAGATGGGAGAAGCATTCACCAAAAGAACTTACCCAAACTCAAGCGAGTAAGAGTCAAGTATATGGCTTATTCATGGAGCCACTAGGAGATTATGTCAATGGCAAAATTGTTCCGTTCCCAAGCATCCAAAAACAGCCTGCAACTCCAGTAAATATCAGCCCCGACTCTAAAGACGGGCTGGGAGTAGCACTAAGTCTTGCCACTGTACTCGCCAAAGAACAAGGCAACCTGCAAAACGATTACCAAGTTTCAGTCAATAATAATCCAGAAGCCCCCGCCGGGCAGTATGGAGTAGAAACCCATGTCCAAAAACCTCAAGGGGTAGCATACGCATCCGCCGAACACGCATTTAATCATCAAAAGCAGTTGTATCCATCAGTTGATGAATACCAGCTAATGGTAGAAGTGCTTCAGGCTAAACTCGAACAACATCCCCGGCTAACTGAGGCGATCGCCAAACGCGGGGGAGTCAATTGGTTAGAGAACTGTACAAGCATTACTAATGCCCAGGATCAACAGTGGCAGGGTAAGGGTAAAGAATCGGCATTTATTCAAGCCCTTAGCAAAGCGTATATATATGTAGTTGCAAAAACACAACAAACTACAGTACAAACCCAGCAGGACAAGTCCCAACAGACTGCTCTGCGGCCTACAAATCCACTGTCCCAACTCGAACCTATAAACGCCGCCGTCGCTGAACACATGAAAAAAGACATTGCGATGGCCCAAATAGCTACCCAGTTTATCGGTAAATCAGCTGCACCCCCTGGTACACCTTCAAGCACACGAAATTACGAACAAGTATGGGGGGAACGCGCCAACACAGGAAATTACTCAAAAGAAGACATCATTATGGTGTCCGGATCTGGCCCGTGGCGTGGAGTAACAAGTGAGCAAATTGCCCAAACATTTGAAAATCACTATAAACCCTTACTTGATAAAGCAATAGCAGCGAAAAGCTCTTTTATAGTTGGAAACGCACAAGGAACTGACCAATTAGTTCAAAATTATCTTCAAGAAAAAGGGTACAAAGTAGAACAAACTTCCCAAGGATATGCTGTATTTAATCATATAGAAAACACCAAAATTAGTAGTAATTCTATTTCTGCTAATACACAAGTATCAGATAACTCATTAATTGCTAAAAACAAAAGCATTTTTTCATCACAACAAAGCCAACAACCAAATATTAACCAAGCACTCGCATCACTTGCTCAATCCAATATGCAGCTGGTTGGAGCGATGGATAGCATTATCGAGCGCATGAAAGCTAATACAGTGCAAAATCTCCAAGACTGGTATATAGCAGCTGAAAAACTCGGTCAATCAGACACATATCTCAATAGAATTCAAGAGATAACTAATTTATATATTCAAGAAAATATTAGTCTTGAGAATGCTTTTAAGGCAATGGAACAAGATATTAAAGAATTAGAAAAAGTTAATGAGATGACCAGTCTTGCTCAACGTGTAGTTAAGACAATTGGACAAGAAGATATTAATGGCATTATGTCAGTCCAAACAGAAAAATATCAGATTGCTACTCACACTCAAAACCAAACTTATCTAGTTAAAGATAAAAAGGATAATATCTTGTTATATGTCAAACAAGGAAAAACTCAAGTAAGTAACATCAGTGATGAAACATTACAAGATTTTAAAGTTATGAGCGATCGCATCAATAATGCACTCAAAGATGTCAAAAAAGATTTAGTAGAAAGGTAATTTTACTATGAAAGAACTAATCGATTTTCCAGTAGAAGGTTTAACTCCAGCAATGCAAGCTTGTCTCCTTAGAGAATTGATTGCACAGCTTAATATACCTGATGAAAAATTTGCAGAATATGCAAAAAATCCTCCAACTGCTGAGGAACGACAAGAGGCTGTGTTAAAGTTAAATTCAGAAATAAATAGAATCAGTGAAATAGCACAAGAAGAAGTAAAGTTAAGCTCCACAGAAATTGAAACTGTCAATTTTGTTAATCCAGTTAGTCCAGAGTCATCTTTACAACCCGAAGTAAGCCAGTCTAAAGACAATACAATTGAACCAGATATTCTAAAAAACTTTACAGATAAAAATGACGACAATAACGGCAACCTCGTAGAAGAAGATCAACACGATCAAGTACAATCTATTATCGCTAATTTCCAAATTCAACAATTTGTTATTCCTGTAATTTTAGACCGCTTAAATATATTTGGAAAACCAGACAAAGAGACAGAAAGTATCATTTATAAAAGTGAGACATATACTGCAAGTCTAAAATTAGAAGAAGATTCACAAATTCTTAGCCTTGATAGAAATTCGCCTGATTCAGAAGCAAGTCAAGAAGCACTTCTAGCATCTCGTAATAATAGCTCAGAGAATTACTCTATCATCATCAATAACCTTACCCATAATGAATTTGAACGGTTTAAGGCTCTGTTCGATGAGCAACAAGCACGCTGCGAACAGAACCAACAACAATTCAAAAACCAGGATGCTGTTCAAGAGACAGATTAAATTAAATCAACCCAAAACACACACCATACGAAAAAGCTATAAACCCCAAAACTAGCTTGTTATTAAAACTCAAGGGAGTTTTGGGGCAAATAACAACCGCAACAGAAAAATAGTAAAAAGACGCAGTAAAGTCAAACAAACTTGTCGGGTTAACAGGTAATCTGCCTAACCCGACCAAACATAGCATTCCTATTAAAGACCAAACAATAATATTTTCTATCCATCCTAAAAGTTGATTTAAATTCATAAAAAATCGTTTATTACTCCCTAAGTTTGATAAATACTATTAAAACTAAAACTGATCAATAAAATTGCCTAGTAAATAGATTGCTTAATGAAAACTACACAAACCATCCAATCACTTTGTAAATTTTTTAAAATTAAAAATAAAGTTTTTAAATAAGCTGATTAATTTATAGTAACTGTAAAGATTAAGAAACAGTAAAAACTAGGTGCTATAAGTATTATTATCAGGGATAATACTAAACCAAACAGTATGTAATATGAAACCTATTAATGTTGTCATCATTGAAAATGAGAACATATCTAGGGTTGGTGCGGCGACGATATTATCTGAAACTGGTAAAATCCAGGTATGTGGCCTTGCGAAATCCGGAAAAGAAGGAATAGAAATTGTTGACCAACAAAAGCCAGATATCGTGGTGATAAATATTGATTTACCTGATATCAATGGCACTGATCTCATAAGTTTAATTAAATGTAAGCACACGTCAATTAAAATAGTTGTTATGACTGCAAATAGCAGTCGAGATACCATTAACGCAGCAATTAGTAATGGCGCAGACTGCTACTACTGTAAAAATAACGCCAGAGAAGAAGTAGGAGAAAGATTCATTGAAGCAGTAATGGCTGCATACAATAACGAATCATGGATTGACCCAACTATTAATCGCATTTTGATTGATAATCTTAGGTCAAATGACACAGCCGATAGAAATTCACTAGATTTGTTAAGTGGTTTCTCTAATAAAGAAATTACAGTTCTCAAATTAGCAGCTGGTGGCATGAAAAATAATGAAATTGCTAATGTCATGTATGTTTCCGAAGGTACAGTCAGGTCATATTTACATAATTCATTTATCAAGTTAGGAGTCAAAGATAGATTAAACGCTATCCGGGAAGCTATCCGCCTGGGAATCCTCAGCTTTGCAGATATGAAAATCGAAGAAGAAGTTACTCAAGCAACCCACACCAAAGTCAAAACCAACCAAAATAGTCAAAAGGATACAGCTAAAACAAGTAATAAGGGATACAAAGGCTGGGTTGCCTAGAAAATTAATCAACTGCAATTATGCAGCCACCTGAATACTTCTTCTGCTGACGGCAAGTTTTAATGATGGCAGCGTTTCTAACATAAATACTACGTGCTACCTTACCTTCATTGGATTTAGCCCAATCGAGAAGCTTTTTATCTTCAGGTTGTAAAATAGCAGTTCCTGAAACCGCCTGCTGAAAAGTTACACTTTCAGCAATAGTTTTGTATGTAAAAACACCAATTGCAGATCCCAAAGCCAGTACAAAACCCAACACTCCCGCTACTTGTGCCAATCGCCAATTACTTACGCCCAAGAGAGGCAATGCCCCACCAGCTTGCTTAGTCATCTTAATTAAATCCTTAGCGGCTTGGGCGATCGCACTTTTTTGTTGTTGTATTGCCACCTTAGAAGCACTATTTAACTTATCATCCACCATGTCAGTCCAACCCACGACAAGCGAGTCAAGCCTACCAGGTAGCTGCTGCAACGCAAATTGGGTTGTACCTAGTTCGGCATATAGGTTAAACAAGGGGTCATCAGGTCGAACACCTAATTTAAGTATCCAATCAGTGACCTCTGCTTTCTTTTCTTCAGAATATTCTGCAATAACTTTTTCAACAACTTTTGCAATATTGGTCATAGGTTGTTTAAACAGTTAATTTAAAACCTCACTGTCAATTTTGGTAAAGTACTTACCATTCTTCAGATTCAATATCTTCATTTACATCAAAATTGGAAGAATTTTGTTGATTTGCACCTACAGAAGCTAGTTCTGTACAGTTCTTACTTAGCCCTAAATAATTAGAAGCAATAACATTAGAAACAATAGAATTCTTAAAACTCTCTATCCAGTTGAATACTATAGAACGCTGAATAGTATTAAGAGGGGAGTCAGTTTCAATAAGTTGAGCATAGGATAAACCAGTATCCTCAAGCAACTGGTAAAAGTCGTTATGCAACCCGCCCAAAACTAGCTCCAAGCCATTTAATTTTTTAATATCAGCTTGGAATTTACTACCTTCATAGTATCGAAATTGCTTGCCAAAGTAATAATTTTTGATAACAACATAGTCAACTTGACTACCAAAATGCTGGTATAAATCCTCAAGATAATCTTCAACACAGTCTTTACGATGTGATATCGGGTGCAAGAAAGTAACGCGATATCCGAGATGGTTAAGATTTCCTATCAGTGAAACATCTTTATCAAAAAACTTGAACTCCTGATGGTTTTGACCTGGCATATCTGTCAAAATTACATCAATATTTGGAAATATTTCTAAGTCTAGTAATAATCTATCCGAATCACCCCTAGACAATCCCAAATGGTTTATTTCAAAACCTTTTGTTTTATACATCGATAGCTTGTTACGATAACCGTGGTAGAAAACACGCGCATTGCAATTACTTTTCAAGTACAATTCCAGCAAGAGCCTAGAAACTGTGGACTTACCCACACGAGCATCACCCGATGTAATTACAAAACGCTTTTTAAACATAATCAACCAAGCAAACTATTCAATTAAGCAGCTATATCTTGAGATGGTAAATTTGCATCTTGGTTTTTAGCTTTTTCTTTTTCTTCGTTTTCTCTAAGCTCTTTAGACTTTTCCACAACTGCTGGATAGTAACAGTCATCTGGTTGTATATCAAAACCCAATAAATTAAATGCTGGCTTAATTTGCGCTTCAAACTCAGCAAGCCAAGATTTAATTCTTGACTTAATTACAATATTTGTTTCTTTATGAGTCTGTCCTTCATTAAAGGTTAAAGCATGGCGGTCAAGAAAGTCATAAGACTTGTAGAATAAATCTGGCATTACAAGTTCTATTAGACCTTCTGCAAGCATATTCTGACGTAGGGAAGAGTCATTATATCGCTCAAACTTTTCTTCTTCACCATGAAACAGATTTTTGACAACAGTATAATCTACTTGGTCTTTACAAAGTTCACGAAGTTTTTCTAAAACATTGATAGAGTCAAGAACTCTACTAATCACTGAAACCATTGTCACTCGACAATTAATTTCAGTTTTCAGAACTTCAAAAAATGCAAGCTCTTTGACATAACTTTCAAAGAAACCTCCAGATTGCGCAGGTAAGTCTAATAATGTGATAGGACAATCACTCTCATCTAGATTAATTAATAAATCGTCAGCACCACCTCTATGAAAAATATCAATATAACGTATTATAGGGCGGTAATCTTTTTGAAAATATCTTTCTATTTGGGGATTTCTCAAGTCAGCTTCATAAGCAACACAGGGTAAATGTTTATTAATGTAAAGTTGAAATATTGCTCGTGCAAAGGTACTTTTACCCACGCCACCTTTATCACCTGTTATAATTATCAGTCGCTTTTGAGGCTTATCATTAGTATTGGAGGAAGTATTGTTTGACATGGCTGGTTGTTCTTTATTTTTTCTGGTCATAATATTATTTACAAAGTAACTAAACTTTGTTGTGTTAGATTAATGTCAATCTAAAATTTTAATTTGTAAACAAAAATCAATAAATTAATGAAATAAAAAAATCAGCAACTATATTGCTCAAGAAAATTTTCCTAATTTATTTTGAATAAACTACTTTGAGTATGCAACCTCTCGCTCAAAAAGCCAAGCAACAAAATTCCACATTAAACCAACATTTGTTGTTATGTAAATTAGTCATAAATTTTATGTCGTTTAAAGTAATTTAACTTTCAAAAAGGGCATTATGATATTTTGATTGGAAATAATCTATGAGTGAAGTACGAGCTGATTACGATGGTGCTTGGAAGGAAGGTGTAGAACAATATTTTGAAGCGTTGATGTCGCCTTAGTCTTCAATTTCCCATTGTCAAGCTACTGGACTATGAATCTCGTTGGTCAGAATTAGAACAAAGTGATAGTCCTTTTGCCGTTCTGGTGATGGCGCATCTGCGGACACAAGCGACAACTCAAGATTTAGCAGGCCGATTGCAGTGGAAGTTGAGCTTAATTAAACGAATGTATGAGTTAGGCTATAGTAGAGATAAAATCCAGCAAATCTTCCAGTTGCTAGATAGATTAATGACTCTACCACCGGAGTTAGACTTAAATTTCAAAGCAGAATTGGAGCGTTTTGAGGCTGAACAAAAAATGACATACATGACAAGCATAGAACGCATAGGTATAGCAGAAGCTACCCAGAAATATATTGCTCAAATCCTAACAATTCGATTTAAAGATGTTTCTACTGAATTAGTAGAAAAATTAAATAAATTATATGATATTGAGTTATTGAATCAATTGTTAAAAAAAGCAGTAACTACAGGTTCAATATCTGAGTTTGAGCAACAATTAAGTCAGGAAGATACAGATACATAGTGTTAAATTTGTACGGAACGCTGACCGTATAGTCATAAATTCTAACTACCAGCTAACTTTTTTTGCTTTCAAATACAAATTAATTCCCCAATCAAATCCGCTGCCCGCTCTCCATATTTTTGTTGAATAGTATCCCTGTACGGCAAGCAATCTTCACTTAAAAAATCACGAATAAATAGAGAAAAATCAAATCCTCTTTTCGAGTCCACGTATTCTGCTAATTCAATATTAAACAGTGATTTAAATTCATCCTCTCTTTGTTTGAGTGCTGAATATTTAGTTAAATTGTTGGCTTGGAAGATTGGTTCAACTGCTTGATTAAACAGTTTTTCCATTAAGATATCTTTCATAGCTCCTTCTATATTTTTGTACCAAATTTTACTCACAAATTAATAACTTCTGTAAAGCTGAATCACCTCTTTTTGTGCAGTTAAAATCTAAAATACCAAACATCTTACCGCCTGATATCCCTCATCTTTCCCAAAATTTTTCGCTTTCCAACTCCAAGGAAAACGGTAGACACCCAGGATTGGCAGTCGCCCACTCCTTAGCTTCTGCAATTAGAGTTTCGTTACCGGAATCGAGGTAGAATTGCATTTTGGCACGTTGCTCTAAGCGATCGCGTTCTTGAGTGCTGAGAATATGTCCCGTGATTACGCAGTATTGGCGCACCTTAACCCTAGCTTGGTTTAGAGCCATTAACCGCAATTTTGTCACTCGCTTGAGTTCCTCAATGCGGTAGGAAACATCAGCAGTCTCGTCACCAACAGATACACTGTGCAAGCCGTTGTTGGGGTTTTGGAGTGGTTGTTCTAGTGGAACCGCAGCAGGTATCGAAACTACACCCAGCCCGTTATCCTCCGTGTTAGATAAGTTTTGATTATCAACTTTTGACGACGTGCCGGAGCTACACAGGTATATAAAATCCTGATCAGAACTGAATTGATTTGATTGTAAAATATTTGTATGAACTGAATTCTCTAATTGATTGCTGATTTTACTGGAATTAATTTCAGCAGTATTAGAAGAATTTATGAATTCAAGATTTTCCGCAGGCTGGATGACAGCTAAGTCTGACTGAGAAACATCAGGTTGTTCAACTACCTCTGCTGACTCCAGCCCTTGGGGGGCTGTAGCAGCAGGAGGTAAACACCTACAAAAAACCTTCATATAGAAAGAATGAACGTAATTACTTATTCCACAAGGATTTTGAGTATCGTGTTTTACAAATGAGCTTTGAAATTCGTAAAATTGCCCGTTCTCATTTGATTGATAAGGGTTTGAGCCATTTTCTGCCCAAGGGTCTAAAATGTAGCGTGTGGGATGCCACAAATGTAAGTGTTTTTGTAGAGTCTCTTGGGAAATAGTTTTGTTAAAGCGACGTTTATACTCAGCACGTATAGCTTTTGCTCGTTCAGTAGCCCCTGCTGGTAACCCACTATCCCACTCTATTGCTGTTACTACTATCTGGATGCGTCTTTGGGCTTGTTGGCTACGTTCCCAGTTCTGCTGGTGGCGGCGGTCAAATGGAATTACGTTATCTTTGGGTTGATCGATCCTGCTAACCCCTGCTATGGCTTCTGCAAATGTGTTGGCGAATGTACCCAACAGTCGTTCTGGATAACTAACGTAGGCACTGTACCATTTGTTACGAATTGTGCATTCTACCCAATGCCGTACTCTAGCTTCGATTTCATGTTGGTGTCGGCAATATTGCTCATAGCCAGGGGCGTTAATTGCGGTGGAGAGGCAAAATTCGACTAATTTATCGCCTCTTAAGTCTAGAAAGACGATTCCGTAGCCTGCAAAGATTTGTAGGAGGGTGTTTGTTTGTCCTTGTCCCGTCCAACCGATCGCAATTGTTTCTTCCCAGTTGGCACGCCACTGTGCAGCATCAGCAGACTCTTGCTTACGATATCTCTCCCGTGAAATTTGTTTTTTGGCTTTGTTCGCTACCCGTTTTAATTTGGTTAAATCTTGCCGACTGGCTGCGCGATCGCAATAGTCGAGGAAGATAGAAACTGAGTCGCTAATTGGTTGTAGGTCATCATCAAGTAAAAATGACCCACTACCCGGTTGCATGGGACAACGGATGGCTTTGTAGTTGGTTATTTGTTTGGCACTATATGGTTTAGTGTTGGGGAAGATTTCTAGGTGTCCTTGACGCAGGATAAAGCCTGCATTTTTCAAGGTAATTTCTAAGGCGCAGGCTAAAGCAAAGGTAGGCAGGGGAGATGCAAAGTTTAAAATCAAATGATAACCACCACTAAAGCTGGACTGGAGAATGACGATATCGACTATGCCAATGTCCTCTAGTGCAGCTTTGATGCGATTTATAGATTCGATGTTATGGTAATCACCAAAAAAGTCTAAATCGATTGTGGCGTAACGGGTTGTGTTGTCAAAACGCAGACCTACTAATTTTGACTTATCTTGGTGCAGCTTCCACAGTTGCGAGGGTTGCAGGTAATGGTCGATAGTACGCCATGCTGGTTTTGCACCTTCTACTAAAGAAGGGGCAACTATCGCCCCAAATGGATGCCAAAAACGCTCTACGTAGCGTTTACCCAAAGATTCTGCGGGTAGGTGGGGTTTGATTTTCTTTTTTACAGGCTGTGAAAGGCTTAATTGGGGCCTGTTATCAACATCTGCCCCGAAATCTTCTTGGAACATGAGTGACTGTCCTGATGGTTTTAGTGCATCAGGTAGCCTCGCTGTTGGTCAAAATGTGTTAGCCTAAATTTGAAATTTTTGTTTTATTAATAAGCGGTTGGTTATCCGCTTGTTGGAGGCGACTGGTAATCGTCTCATGGTTGAAAGCAAACAGAGGTTATACTTGTTTAGGCTTAGACATACGTAGGCTTAGGCTAAGATTTAGTCCAACACGCTTCACCAACAACAATGCGGCTACCCAACTTTTTTTTGAGAGCTATTTAAATACGTCAGTTCTAGCGAAGTTGTGACTAAATCTAGAAAATAGTTTTGGAATAAGAATGCAAAGCTAGTAACACCTAAAAGTGTCACCAAAAACTGGCAGAGGTTAGTACAATGGGTGAAGATGAAATTACACTCCACCAACGAATTTAAAAACAAAAAACAGTCAAATATATCCATACGAGTTCAGCACCCAAAAAATGAACCCCTACTGCAATCAGTATTGAGATGCTAATCTATTAGATAACGTTAAATTGTAGGATAAATTCTCTGCTAGATTAACTGCTCACAGCTACCTATGCAGCACGAACATTACCCTCTTTTCTATTTGTAGACACTTCCATTGCTTTCATTTGGTTCTTATAATCCTCCCAAGTTTTTTCAAATACGTCAGACTCGTACATCCGCAATAGAACCTCCTCTTTATCAGTTAAATTTGGGAGTTTTAATAATTCAGCTAAAGATACCTGAACTGGAAAAACATCCCTAAACTTTTCCATTAAGTGAAGTATTCTTTCTCTCTGTTCAGCAGATGGTTCATCTTGCAACTCTGCATCAATCTGTCGCGGACGTAGATTCACAATTTCTAGGTTCATATTTACTAAATTCCTCAATCCAAACACAACAAATTCATTAGTTATACCAATAACACGCCCCACAATTTCCAACTCTGGCCGCAGTCTTTCCTTAAATTGATATACTTGACCAACTTGGAAACGCCGAAACGGATTGCGATCGCCATTCCGCATCCAAGCGATACCATCACTTATACTACCTATCTCGTCTGCTTCAATCAGGTCTATAACCTGGTCACAGATATCTTGATTGCAAACAAACTTGTAAGCTGCATCAATACTCCGGTTAAATTCCGCCTCCAGTGCCACAACTGCCTTAAATTTTTGCAGTTCCCTTAAGTGAGAAATATATTCAAATACTTTTTTACCCTTGTGATAACTGCCAACACTTATCCTTAAATTCTCTGAAACCTCCTGAATCACAGGTTTACCCTTATTTAATTGAGTTTTATTCTCATCTATCGAAGTGTTCAAATTTGAATACTTCGTTTCATTCAAACGACGGGCACTTTCCCGTTGTCTTTCTTTGGCTTGGGGACGAAGTACGCTCTCCCAGTACTGCCCTTCATGAAATTTCTGGTAATGAGTCTTCCCGCCTTCGCGGTGGAGATTAAAGTCAAGCACTAATTTCAAATCTTCTTCAGGCGAGCCAGACTCGACAAATTCTACTTTCACAGCAGAGATTCCCAACTGGCGGGCTATCTGCAAACGACACTTACCAGCTAAAACGACATTTACACCAGTGCGTGCAGATACCTTTAAAGATTCCAGAATCCCTTTTTCCGAAATACTTTTTTCCAAAGCCGGACGATCCTCATTTTCACCGTATATTTCTATCAGCTTTGGATGAACTACCAACTCCGCAGGAGAAATATATACAATTGCCGGATTATGCACCTCAGACATATTGATACTCCGGGTTACAAATTGCCTAAAAAAGATAAGTTAAATTTTGAAAAGCTTAAGCAGAAAGCAGGAAAAATCAAGCAGCAGGACGGATGGCACTTTCTCCAGTGGATGAAAGTGCTATTATTAGAAAATAATTAATTTTTGTAAATAATGAACAATTAATTATCAAACAATCTCCCGAAGAGAATTTTCGCAGTAGAAAACTATTATTATTAACCCATTTAAAACCAATTTCATTGAAGAGATATTTTTTGGTGTTATTTTTGGGAAAAATACATCTACCGAAAGAAAGATTTGTAAAACTGGTTAAACTCATGATATGATGTCTCTAGTTAATTAAATTGACAAAACAATGTTCCGCCTTGTTTTACTAACAAGTGGGCTTGTTTTCTCCTCAAAGCCCTGTTTGCACCAGGGCTTTGGGTGGGTTTTTAGAAAAAATGAACGCTACAAAAAGAGTATATCAGGCTTCATTCCATTTGGCAAAATTGTACAGTAAAGAGGGGTAAATTTTTAGATGCCTCATCTTCAGATATTAAATTCTCTTGAAAAACAAGCACTAGAACACATAGCGGCAACTGGCAGCGATGAAGTTAGCAAAAGAGCTAAAATTCTGCTAGGGCTAAACGAAGGCAAGAAGTACTTAGCCTTAGCGCAAGAAATTGGTGTAACCGAAAACTCAATAGCAAAGTGGAAAAAAAGATGGACATCAAGTACCATCTTGTCAGAAACCCAGGACTCAGCGATCGCAAAAGCTAATGAAGTATTGGGTGTCAACGTAGGCAGACCTAAGAAGTGCAAAAGTACAGAGGCAAGCAAAATTGTCGAAATCAGCGAATGGAGCAAGAACCGAAAACCTAGTCGTTCCAAGCACCACTACCATATGCAGGTAGCAGAAGAAGCTGCTAAGAGAGGTTTACCAACACTATCGCCAAGAAGTATAGGACGCATTTTAGAAGCTCAACCTTAATAGAAAGAGTCATCAAGCAAGTATTATCCTATCCCAAGGGAGTAGTTTTGCAATCCCAGTTTTTACCGAGGCTTTTCACCAAATTTTAATTCTAAGCAAGCATTTCCACACACTCGACCACTTGAGCAGAGGTCACTTGTTGCGCAATCAGAAAATCAACGAGTCCATTGAGTTTTTTACGGTTGTAGACGGTAGAATAGCCTTGAATTCGGCGTTCTTTGCAGAACTGTCGCAGCTTCCGCGCACCTAAATCCAAAAGCTTCTTCCTTTCTTCCTTAACGTCTAACAGCACAAGCTGTCTAGCTTCATCCGCAACCCCAGTTTCAACAACTGGCGGCGCAGTTTCAATAATGGAAGATTCCGGTTTAGAAAATTCTTCCTGAACAGAAACAGCACCAACACCAGTCAAATTCCCATGAGTTTCTAAAACTGGCAACTCTTCAGAAATCACCCCAACGCTATTACTGACTTGAAGTGATACTGATTGAGCAGGGACAAATATCACATAGAAGATTGGGAAGACCATCAAAAACAACTCGATTGGAAACAAAATATCGTTAACAGATTGCACAAAAGGCGATATTGCAAAAGCAGACATAATGTGATTCCTCCATGAATTACTGATGGGCGGCGTTTAGCGGCTTACCACCCAGTAGCGGGGGAAACCCCCGTACTGAGTGAAAGCTTTTACACGTATCCCAGCCAATAGCAGGAGAAAGGAGGATAAATTGCCTTTTTAAGCAATTAGATGAACTAAGTTTTCCAAAATTTGCAGTTGTTAAATTGGAGAAATTACCAGTTCAAGATACAGAAATTGCAAAAATGCGATTTTTCCGGCTTGTACTCGCAGCTTTTAGAAACTTCCTTATTCATCTCAGCACTCCAGATTTTTTACTCTTAAGGTAGTTAACGTAGCTAACCAAGTTGTAGTTATATCTGAGTTCTTGAGGAACGAAAGTTGAGTAAGGATGCAGTGATACACCATCACGGCGAAAGCGATGACAGGGCGCATATATATCAAAAAAGATAGATATTTCATCTCCATCAACTTCGATTTGAGCTATGCCCTTGAGTTCCTTTGTAAACTCTAAAACTCGTCCTGATGCTACATAGTCAAAGACCACTACATTTCGAGTACGGAAATACTGGATGTAAGAAAGAAGTGTTGCTTCCATACCAAGCTCAAGCAGTCTGTCAGAATGTTTAAGCAAGATACCGGAATAGGAAAAAGAAAACCTACGATTAGCGTATTCATCCCACAAGATAAGATTGCCGTAAAATTTGTAAATATTCGCTTGATTGGACGATATTTCTCTATTTAAATTTTCGACAACAGCATCATCTTCAAATGGAAACAACGCCTTACGTTCATCCCATTGCTTATCTGGACAGCAACTATTTTCTAAACATCCATATGGATGAATCCCACAAACAATATTATTGGCACCGTGCAGTAACTTACACCCAGCACATACTCGCAAATAGCAAGAACTAAATTCTTCGCTATTAACTGCATTAATATAGCGTCGGTGTATATCTAAATGCTCCTCTAAAGCTTCACAAGGTAAAGGTTTATAAGAGGAGAAGGTTTGTCCAATTAATCCGTCTGGATCGGTTTCATCATAGATTACTGCCAAGTCGTCAATTTGGTGAGAATGTAATTCTTGGTAGAGTACGAATTTCCGATATGGTTCTTCCTCAAATCTAGAAACAACCAAGCACTTTGAATCAGGATGTCTCTCAAAATTCATCACCGTGTAAGTGTAAATTGAAGGCAGACAATCAAAATCTTCAGAGTTCTCAGCTTTTGTTAATACAAGCGGTTTTATGTCAGCTATTTTTGCAGTTTCTCTACTCGAATTAGTTTCCTCCGATTCTTCAACAACGCTTAAGAAAGCACCGCCCAAGGAAGCAAGAATAATTCCGGTAAAGCCCAATACAATAGCACCAGTGCCAATATAGGCAATTTGTTCAGAGCGTTCTTTCTCAACTATTGGGAATCCGCCCCTAGCTAAGTACAATAAGCCCAAACCAGAAAAAGTTGCTACAGTGCCTAAAGCAATAGCAGTCAAAGACACCATTCCAAAAGCAGCATTAAGATTTCTCAAGCCATTAAACGCAAACTTCTTCAACATAATTCATCCCTCCAAAATGCAGGTCACAAGGTTTTTAATTACTCTCGCCCCGGCACAAATTGGGATTTGCTGAGAACTACACTACTAACCTACCCCTTACTCTATTAACAATTCCACAACTATTTAATAGATATGTACTCATTAATTTTCAGTCTCAGTAGTAGTTTCATTCCCAATGGTGATAGCAAGAGTCGAACTTGCTTTGTTGCTTAAAACAACAATCTAACCGAACTGAAATATCACCAAATCACAATATATAGAAATAACATATCTACTTTCCAAAAGTCCAAGTATTAGTTTCGTTTAATTCCAATTCTTCAAAACAGTTAGCAAAACCCGTAAAATGGAAACATCTTAGCGGCATCCGAGATATTAATAGTAAAGAAAAATTTTCTAGTTTAGCCAACTGTTGTAATCTCAATGAATCGTCGCTAAAACTATCGCTAACAAAGTGCAATCTATCAAAATTATCAATCACAAGTAACCCATTTAATCCATTAGATAATTCGGTTACTATATTTTGCCAATCCTGCTGGTAGTACAAATCAAAACTCATAGGAATAACATCAAATAGATGAGCCACACTAAAAGGATATTCAAGATTGAGATAAACAGACTTTAAAGTAATATCTTTAAGTAAACAGTTTTTCACAGTAAAAGTCTTACCAATATCCTGTTTACCCCATAAATTAACATTCTTGCCTGCATTTAGTTCACCAATCAACCAAGTATATTCTTGATAACGCAACATTACTATTATCCTTTAGATAAACTACAATTGTTTTGAAATTAAATGTGTGATTTTTTGATTGTATTTTTCTAAACTGTGTCTGGAGAATTGGTTAGATACAATAAAATTATCTAATAAGAAATCAGGTGATTGTGAAAGTCTTAACAGCACACCATCATCACCACTACTGCGATGATAGTAATGAACAACGGGTGATTGGATAACTGTCAGGTTATCGTTACGAATTGCTCGCCCTGTAACTAGCCCATCCATAATAAATTTAGCGGCGGCAGCTACATTATCACTATCTCGTGCAAAATTTTTGAGATACCAATGGAACTCAATCCACACTGTACTATCAAAACAAAATTCACATTCTCTAACAAATTCACCAATTAAGTTTGTCCAATACTTCTTAAGTTCAGCACTAGCTTGCCAACTTGACCGTGCCTGGTTAATAATTTCGTTCATACAAGGGGGTAAAGGCATGGTTAGTTCAAATATCATCTTCACCGCCACCTTTAAAGTTATTTAAAAATTCTTCGACAACGTTTCTAAATTTCTTGTATGACCTACCATCTTGACGGGATAAATTGAATACTGCTTTGACAATTTCATCAAGTTGATAGCCCTTTTGATGCAAATTCATAATTGAGTTTCTTGCTTCTTCGTCAAGCTGCACCTTAAAACTAAAACTGCCCTCAAAATCAGTCTTAGACTGCTTAGTTTTAGTAGCAGTAGTGGCTTTAAATTTACCATTATCATTACTACGACTCTCGCCATACAGACTAGCGACAAATTCATCAAAATCTAACCCAGATTTCCATGCTGTATAAGGATCGTTATGGTTTTTTGCTTCCAAGAGTAATTGCTGGAAGTATTCAGGGTCTTCATCGTCAGCAACATATAAAGCTTGGAGTCGTAAAACTTCAGTCGTCTTGTACAAAAAATCACCGTATCCCAGCAAATAAACTGCACGCTTGTCTTTATCGTCCCCAAGGATAATACAACTATCTTCAGGACGGGTTGTAACAAAGGCTGTCTTCGCTGGAAAGTTTGAGCGAATCAACGGGTCTATCACGTTTTTGTCAGGTCGCTGAGTATATAACAATACATGAATCCCCGCACCACCCGCTTTTGCAAGCAACTTCATCAGCGCAGTCTCAATGCGATCGCAGTAGTTATCATCGGAAAGTAGGTCAAAACACTCGTCAATTAGACAAATTACTCGTGGCATGACACAATCAGGTGCAAAGCGTGAGTTGTACTGTGAGATCGTTTCAATGCTGCTGTGGCGCTCAAATTCCTGGTAGCGCAATTCCATTTCTTCGACCAAGTAATCGAGTAAGTTAGCAGTAGACTCTGCATCACGTGCAACTGGGGCAACAAGATGGGGAAGCCCATCAAATTTACCAAAGGTCACACGTTTAACATCTGAAAGTGCCAATCGCACAACAGAAGGGGGATATCGTCGCACTAAGTATAAGATTGCGGCTTTCTCAAACTGGGATTTTCCACCCCGCGTCCGCCCACCACCCAGGATATGAGTCACGTTATCGCTATAAAGGGGAATTTCGACATAAGTGCCATCAACATCAACACCACCGGGGATAGACACAGAATAAATGTCAGGTTCGCCGTCAAAAGTAAAGTAATCACGGAAATAAGCAAATTGTCTGTCTAACCTGGGTATGTCAAATACAACTCCCCCAGGCACTACACTCACCATTGGCGCAACTTTTAAGCCTAATTCTTCACCAAGCTGCTGTACTAAGTCATTACCGATATCTTCTACTTTTTTATAACTAACACCCCGTCCCAGTTTTACCCTAATACGGTTAAAAGTGGGGCCATTTTTGGCATCAACATACTTAGCATTAATATTAAAATCTTCTAAAGTATCAACTAATAGTTTTCCTGCTTGCCCCATAGTTAAAATATTTGAGCTAACAATCTCATTATTAGCAATTTCCCTATCCAAATATTTAGGTTCTTTTAAAAGAATTGAGCCATTACCTGTCATTTTTAAATCTAATGGTTTACCTGTGGCACGCGCAACAAGCACTGCCGTTCGACAGCAATAGTTTTTAATAAAGTTATCTCTCGATTTATTTGCTAAATCAGTAAAATAACCAGTTCCTTTATTGCTCAAAAATAAATTATAAAGATTCTCCTGAACTACTTTATAACCAATCTGCTTGAGATAAATATTTTTGATGGATTCTATATATTCAAATAAAGATTCTATTGGCGAGATGCTAACTATCTCAATCATTTTTTGATACACGTTATGTTGCTCCCACTGTGAGGGCATTCGATTGAGATGGATATATTCAAGTGCATAACGTACAAACTCGTACTGATTTAAAGTACAATGTTCTGCACATATTGATAATATTTCATCATCGTTTGTACCTGCAATTACTGATTCATATATTACCTGAAATAAAAATTCTAAATTAAATTCAACAACTGGACGTGATAATTTTGCTCTAAAATCAATCTGCTTTAAAACAGTTTCAGCATAAGAAATCATTGCTTCCGGTAAAGCTTCTTGTACATTCTCTACAATCTCTTCATTGCTCAAACCATCTTGTTTGGCCTGTACAATTGCAGTCCAAAGCTGTTGTTTTTGAATTTCAGTATTATTATTATCAGTATACATTTCTAACATTATTTTTCTCAATTATTAGGATGATAAAATTGAGTTAAAGAATAAAAAATTGACTATGAAAAATTGGAATAAGTGGAATGCAGAGGAAGAAAAACTTCTTGCTAGATTAGTTACAAAATGCTCAAATATTGATGAAATACATCAGGAATATTTTCCATATAGAAGTAGACAATCAGTAAAAGGAAAACTGAGGTTACTAGGATTAACACTTGAACCACAATGGACTGTCGAGGAAGAAGAAATATTACATGAACTTTACTCTGAGTTATCACCAAAGATGATACAATCTCAGTTCATGCCTCATAGAACTCTTCCCGCAATTCACGCTAAAGCACAAAGACTTAACCTAAAACAACGCCATAGATGGACAAAAGATGAAATGCGATACCTCAAAGATAACTATTTAACTGAAACTTATGAGGTCATAGGAAAAAAATTAGGTAGAAACGAAGCAGGGGTAAGAGCTAAAGCTCAAGCAATGAAATTAAGAAAACTTGAGTCGTACACAGTTAATCATAATTATTTTAGCACTCCAAATTTAGAAAATTGCTATTGGGCAGGATTTTTAGCAGCTGATGGATGCATAAATTATTCAAGTCATGGTTATATTTTAGAAGTTGGACTACAGGAACAAGATTTAGAGCATTTAAAAACATTAAAGGATTCACTTGAATGCGATCGTCAAATAGCCGAAATGCATAATTCTAATCAAAAACATCAATATCCATTTGGGAAAACCTACACTAATGGTAAAGCCTTTAGATTGAGAATAAACAGTAAACAAATATGTGATGATTTAATTAGCAGATTTAATATTACACCAAATAAATCTTTGACTCTTGAACCTCCTGTTCTAGATAATGAGCAATTGATAAAAGCATTCATTATCGGATTAATAGATGGGGATGGTGGCGTAAACTTATTCAAAGTCAAAGAAAAAGTTAATAGCATAGAAATAGACCTCACAGGAACAATAGAAGTACTCAATTGGGTAAAAAACTGGTTTGATATTTGGGTTCCTAATAATCACTACAAATGTGCTAAACCCAAACAAAGCATGAATTCAAAAGCTTATCGATATCATGTAGCAGGAAAACGAGGAATAGAATTATGGAAAATACTATCTCAAGTTAATGTACCTAAGTTAAAACGTAAATGGCACAAACCTTTACCCTATTTTTGACTTCCATAAACTACCAACATTTTTTGATAATAATTACGTAACTCTTCTAAAGATTTTGGGTTTTGATTGTACGAGTTGCAAATAAGACTGGCCCAAATTCTACCTACTTTGCATACAGCAGTATCAAACCTTCCTGCTTCAATGTCACTTAAGGCATTATTACGACGAATATATTCAATTGCCATCTTGTCCTGAGAAGCTGGACTAAAATCTTTTAAGTTTAACTTTGGCTGAAGGTCATACCAACTTATATCCAACATTTGATAAGCACCAGCCGCAGTTGAACAAACATTTTTACCATTAATAGGAGCGCACTGTTTCTTTAACGGGTGTGTAGAAAAATTATTAAAAGTTCCGTTAAATACTAACTTGCGATAACTTTCTGGCTCACTGGTTCCTGTTTCTGCCCAACGAATTGTTGCTAAAAAAGCACTCAAACGTGGTGAATAAAGATGTGGTGAATAAGAACTTGTATTAACTCTGCTTCTTAAACTATTTGACGACAATGAAGAAACACTATTACCTTGAGAAATTGAGAAATAAATGCCTAAAGTAATTAAAGAAGCAGTTGACAAATGAATGGGTTGAAAACGGAATATAAATTGATGACGAGGACTGAAAACCAATCCTACTAAACCACCAACAATAAACCCAAATTTCCAACTATCAACTGCCTTACCGAAACTACGCACTTGGCAAACACTATCCGCACCCTTTGATACCAATCCACATGGCAGTGAAGCTACTCCGAAAGAAAATGCAACGGAGCAGGCTGCACCAACCACACCTGATATAAAAATCGGTACAATTTGCATTGCTCTTGCCAATAGCTAAATAACTTTCAACGATTAGCTATATACTCGTGTAAATAAGGACGGGGGTTCTGCGCTACACCATTAACGTGAACCTCAAAATGTAAATGTGGCCCCGTCGAAAACCCCGTACTACCTACTGCTGCAATCATCTGCCCACGGACAACTTGTTGTCCCTGCTGCACATACAGCTGACTAGCATGACCGTAGAGAGTAGATAAACTTCCCTGATGCTGAATAACAACTGCTTTGCCGTAACCATCCTTGTCACCCGCAAAAGCTACTCGGCCAGCATCAATCGCATAAATTGGCGTACCCTTGGCTGCGCCAAAATCAATTCCCCTGTGAAACTTGCGATCGCCTGTAATGGGGTGTGTCCGCCAACCAAATTCACTAGTTACAGGAGTACCAACCGCAGTAGGAAAGGCAATTCGACCGTTATTTAAAACCTGATTACTAACAACAGTTCTAGGTAGTATTAGATTCTGGAGAGATTTAACTAATAATTGAGATTCAATCCATCCAGAAATCTGGGGAATGACCATAGCTGCAATGACAACTGAGGTTGCGATCGCATATCTCCAACTTTCACTCGAATTAGTATCGGCTGTCTCATCCAAACTAGTTACAGTCGAATTACTAACCTCCTTTTTACCGTCAGTTTCAAAGATTATTCGCATTGTCTCAACGCCTTTTTGCATTAGCAGGAGAAACCTGCCAACAACCAATCTTTGCACTACTCAATATTTCTTCAAAATCATTCTGAGCTACACGGCAATCAGGAGAATTTAGTCCATTTCCGGATGTTGCAGATTCCTTAACTTTAGGGGAATAGCGCGTAGAGACAGGATTAGAAGATATATTCACACTAGGTGTAGTAGAGACAACAGCTGGCGATAAAAATTGAAGCTTTTGTGCCAACGCCACAACATTACGCCAGTTATAAAACTGCAAATACCCCGGTTGCAAGAGATCTGCAATCCACACCAGCAGTACGAACCAAAAAATTGCCTTTACCCACATTAATCCAACTGCTTAACCACAGGCAGGGCAAAAGAAGGAACTTCCTTGGGTACAACTTCAATCTTTTTCCCAGCTGCATATCCTGGCCCGGTATAACTGCCATTAAGGAGAAAATTCAACAGCATTATTAATAACCACACTCCTACAGCAGCGACACCCACAGGAGATTTAATTACATCTGATAAAAAATATACTGGATACCAGCCAAATCTCCAGGGATTCTGCGGGTGTAGCCGATGTGCTTTCCAAGTCTCAATGTAGGGAATTTCTATCTGAGGAACTCTCGGCTTATAAGCAGTAGGTGCATTAATATACCTAACTTCTACGGGTTGAGTATCATAAGTGGTCATAGGAGAAATGTTAGGTTGGTGATTTACCATTCCTCCTTGCTGTACCTGCTGCAACATATTTTGCAACCGATTGGCAGGCACAATTGCTCCACCTTCAGAATAATCAACATCAAAATTACGGCGTTGATTTCTACTCATAATATGACCTCAAATTAACTAACTAGCCGGCTGGTTTATTATTTATTTGGGAGTTAGTATCTTCCCAAAAATCTTCATCTTGAAGTTGGGCGTAAAACTCCTCTGGAGATAACATTCCAGGTTGATTTTGTACTCCATCTTCAAGAAACTCACTACTATCTACTCGCCCTAATCCAGAAACAGTAGAACGAGGAGAAAATTGAACGACATTCTTAGCAGAAAACTCGTTATTAAATCTCATCCCAGGAGGCGAAACTGGGGGGATTAAAGAAGGCTGAATATCAGTATTAGAAACACCAGCATGAAGTTGTTGATTGCCAGATTTTCCCAAATTTTCAGACACTGCATCTGTTTCTTCAACTGCATTGTTATAGTCAGAAATTCCCCAACTCAAGAAACAAGTAAACCCAGCCAGAAATATAACTGCACTCATCCAATGCACTCCTGAATTGGGAGATGGCATCATCTCAATCGTTGTGCGAGTTGAACCTTCCAGGGTAGTACGAATAGGGGTACGTTTGACTGCCGCTACAACATTGAGCGAACACAAAGCTATGCAAATTATCGCAGCAGCAAACTTAACATACATGACATCACTCCCCTGATTTATTAACAGGCTTTCTATTAGGAATTGGCTGAGGTAATTGCTTCTTCATTTGTTGGAGATATATTCGCCTTTGTTCCTCCTTCTGGCGTATTTTCTCGCGGATATCTGCCACCTGTGCCATCTGCTCTACTGGATCTAAATACCCTCGCGCCCGTAATAACTGCGCCTGTGCAAGCGAGTATGGTTCTTGAGCATTCCTAATCTGAATTAGCATTTGATTCAGATCGACCGATGGTTGAGATTCCAAATTCTGGGCGTAATCAATCGCCTCTAATTTACCCAAGATCAAAACAGCAGCAGCCCCGGTTGGTATCTTCTCCTCAACTTTCGTACCATCGGTTTTGCGGTATCCCCAGTAAAAACTATTATTTCCAGAAGCCGCTTCTAGTAACACATCCAGCGAGTTGAACTTAACTATCTCCAGTGCCGGCATATAGTGAAGGCGGTAAAACCCAGATTTCTCATTAGCCTGCATCCTGGATATTTCACCCCGCAGTTGCTGTCCCCACAATGCCGCCGCTAACTGTCGCCAGCCTGTAAGAGTAGGCGCACCTTCTACTGAGGAGTAACTAGACAGATGGTCTATATTGTAGTCAGTACGGGAAAGCTTTTCTAAGTACACTTCTCGAATTTGGGCAACTTGCGCCTTTACTTGCTGTACCTCCGATATCTGATTACCTGGAATTTGTTGCTTCCATCCAACCATTAATGCAACCGCCCCAATAACAGACAGCGCACTAACAGTCGAACACACCGTCCACAAGGTAACATTTACCTTTTGTCTTCTTCGACTTGGTTGTTTATTTCGTACAGGTGTAGGAGTAAACATAATTTACCCCTCACGTATTATCAACAACCAACTGCAACTGAGGGCGCTTGTTTAACTCGCGTGCGATCGCAATTCCCGCACCACCCACAACTATCCCGGTAAGTAGCAACAGAGGATGCAGGGCAAGCGTGGCCCCCACTCCCAATAGCTGTCCTACCATCCCAGAAACACCCAAGTTCATTAACAAACCACCCGCAGTGTTGACCAAAAAATCAAATGCTGCACTCATACCTGCTCCCTGGAAAACCAAATAACTACTAGTGCCAGAATTAAACCAACTAATTCACCTATGCCTACACCCACTAAAATTGGCTGGATGCTGTAAATCTCCTGTTTATCCCGCGTTGGGGGAATCGCTACCCATGTCCCAACCACAGTACCAGCTACTACCGAAAGTAAATTTATACCAACTGCTTGGGTAGATGTTTTTCTCAAATTAAGTAAACTCTCATCCCGTATTCGATAGCAGATGGGTAACATCTGAGCTACTATTTCTTCTGAGATTGCCCGGTTTTCGGCTGCGAGGACTTCAACTGTCTGGGCTGCGGTGTCGATGTACCGACCAACAGAGGATGAGTCTCTTCCCCCCAGTTCACCTTGCCGAAAAAATCGTTATCAATACGCGAATTGATTCGCTCTTGCGCCTGGTCGTAACCAGCCGCAACGGAAGTATTACCTTCAGCCAGCGAACTACTGCCATGAAAAACAAATTCTTCTAGAGCAAGTGTGGAAGATTCAAGCACTACTTTATGGCGTAATTCTCCTAACTGAATTCCCCTGTCTGCATCCCGGTACAGTATTCCTACAAAACTATCGGGGGAAGCTTGTTCTGGATCTACGCCAAATCGCTGTTTAATATACTCGCGCTTGTCGAACTTATGTTCGCCTACTTCTGATTTGCGATCGCGCATTGCAATCAAGTGCTGGGCAGCTTCTTCAAGGGACATACCTTCACGAGAAGCTATCTCTTTGAGTTGAACTAATTGCTGTTCGATTGTTTCGTCAAGCGTATCATTTGGTTGCAAAGCTAAATCTAACAACCGACAGCAGGTACGTACTACATCAGGCGACACCTGCAAAGTCTCTGCCACTTTGTTGATATGCTTCATTGCGCTCAATTCTCCTAATTACTGATTGCACAATCGGGTTATTTTTTTCTTCATCAGATATATGCTTGGTCAAAAAGTTATAAAGAGTTAAGCCATTAACTTTTTGTAAATAAGCATCTAAGCCACCAGCAGGAATTACTTGCTGTAAATATTCCTTATACGTCAACCGCCGAATTTTGGTAGCAACGTAGAAAACATCAGCAATCTCAACTGTTGCTGCATCAAAATATCCTCCCCGCTTTCGCGGTTTGACTATACCGGCATAGGGATACCACTTTTGTAAAGCAGAGATTGAAATCCCGTATCTTTCGGCAAGTGTTTTTTGGGTATAGATAACGTTTTCACATATCATCAAACTCAATTCCAAGTGAAAGACAACATCAATGAGAAGCGAATTAAACTAGCAAATTACTAAACTGTTTATAAATTAGAAAATAATTTACCAAATATGCCAGTTTAGTACAGGTATAGCTCAACTCAAATACATCTATAGTTCAACCTATCTCCAAATAAACTGCACACTAGCCAAGTTACATACTGCCTGTTGATAATGCAAGCACGTTTGTATATATGAGTAAAAACAATAAAAAAAATACTCTTTTAATAAAAAATTACTCTAACAGAAATATATAACGAAATATGGGACTTAATAGCCTGTGAGAAGTTCATCGAACTTTTACCCATTTATCTTGCAGTCTCATGTTATAAAAATACTTGCCTTCACAATCTAATAACTGCAAAGCTTACCCTTGTTGAGAAATAGCCTGCTGCTGTTTCTTTACCGCGCGAGCTATCAGAGGGGCTTTTTTCTCTAATCCTTGTAGAGTCAAATCACCATCCAAATAAAGTTGATACCATTGTTGACGCTGGCGCAAGACTCTTTCGTCATCCCGTAACCGCAACCGTTCCAAAGTAAATTCTGCCCTTTGAAGTTGTTGCGGAGGAACTTTATCTGTTAATACTAATTGTAGGGAAGGAAGTAAAATTTCAAACCAATCTTCTCCCAAATCAAAAGGATCAAGCACCTGGTCGTCAAGCGTACCTTTACTACTATTAATCCAAGCAGAAGCAAAGCGTAAATTGCTCCATTCATAAGCTAAATTGCGATAATTTTCACGGCTGCGATAATGATCTACTGTCCCAACTGGTTCATACATAACGCTATAGCCACAAAGATTATTAAATCCATCGGCTAAATAACTTTTGAAAGGCGACCAATAATCTCTGGTTCCTTTTTTGGGATCAGGATTTTTTTCCAACCAAGTATTTCCCGGTTGTCGCACTTTTTCATCAAAATCAGGCGGTTCTGGAGGAGGATTAAATGGCATCATCTGTGTTATACCTCTGATAACCCAAAATTTCTTTTCTCCGTTGTAACTATCCAACGGGGCCAAAATGGGTCATGTCCTGGTAAAACTCTTTGAAGTTCCTGATGGATTTGTGTTGGTCTTCTCAAGTGTTCTGGAAACGCATTCATATCATCATTACGCATCCAAGCCTCTGCTGCTTCAATTGCGATTTCTGCTTCTTTGGAACGGGCTTGTTTGAGACCAAAAATTTCAGAGGTTAACCATCCAACTGTATCCCCTTGTTTTGACCAAGGTACTTCATCAAGGCTAACTTCTCTATCTTGTAATTTAAATAAAAATAGTTGATCTTCTTCCTCATTAAAATTTGGCTCTAAGGAAGCAAGAACAAGAGGAGAATGAGTAGTTACTAAAGCCTGTATCTTCATTCTGGGTTGTAATTCTTTCACTACAGCTAAAATAGCTGGTAAAATCACTCTCTGCCAACGAGGATGTAAATGAGATTCAATTTCATCAATTAGTAAAACTATCTGATTTACTGGCTTTTGTTGCCGTAATTCAGCAGCTTTTTTATGTTCGTACCAAGTCCACACTAGTAAATAAGCTAGTCCCAGAATACGCTTCATTCCGGCTGATGTTTGAGTGACAGGAACATTCCCGTAAGGTAGGTTAACAGTAGGAATATCGCGCACATCTTCAATAGAAACTCGCGTTGATTCTCCCACTTCTATCCATTCTGAAGGGTGAGGTGCAAGTTTTTTAATAACATTAGAAAATAGTTGAAATGGATATTTATTTGGTTGATTTTGCCATGTTACCCAATCTTGAATTAAACCATTACAAAGAACTTTATTTTTTAATTTTAATCCATTCCAGAGTGTATTTGGATTAAAATTATAAGCAATATCGCGTTGGCGAGCTGGGTCAAAAACAGAAAAACTACCATCAACCCGTACATAAATAACGACCTCTTTTAATAAAGGAGGCATTTGTAAACTACGCCATTTTTGTTCAGAAAAATCAAAGTAACTCTGATATTCTCTTATA
The DNA here is from genome assembly GCF_001904635.1 of Hydrococcus rivularis NIES-593. Taxonomy (GTDB): domain Bacteria; phylum Cyanobacteriota; class Cyanobacteriia; order Cyanobacteriales; family Microcystaceae; genus Hydrococcus; species Hydrococcus rivularis. The sequence continues at coordinate 44,210 of NZ_MRCB01000001.1, read as the reverse complement.
TCTTTTTTATTGCTAACTATTCCTGTAATTTGCGGATTTTCACCTCTGACTCGCTGTGGGTACGCTGGTTGTTCTACCCAATTTGTAGTCATCACCCACCAAGCGATATCTAGTAAAAAACTTTTACCTAAACCATTATCACCTGTAAATATATTGAGCCTATCGGCAAATGCGACATCAAAGTGGGCAGCAGGTCCAACTTGCTGGAGGTGAAGTTCTTTTAACATTTTGCTCTCCCAAACAATTTTATACTTATCAAATAACCTCTTATAAATTAAATAACTTTACTTTAATTATTAACATTATTTCTTTAACTGCGCTTTTAGACAAATTTAGTTAATTACGCCTATGAATTTTATGGAGCCAGCTATTTTATCGTTTGAAAAATAACAATATTCCGTGCGGATAATTCGTACATTTGTCTTCATTAAGATTAGAATGTTGTGATTCATATCCTTGTAAATCTTGACTAGTAAGTGAGTACACATCGCTGGTTAGAAGTTGATATCCTTGAGTTTTAAGATATCCAACTAACTTATCAGGGATTACATGGGATGCACCATATGTTGGTAATAAATTATGTGCAATTTTATCTTCATCTGAAATATCTAATCTAACAATACCTGTACGACAAAATATATTAAAATCAATTGGTTCAACCAAACTACTTGTAATAATTTCAATTGATTTTACTTCCTCAGCTAACTGATTTGTACTTGCAAAATTCCGCGACCACGGGTTTCCAATTAAAAATAGCCGCACTGATATCGCCTCCGGTTGCACATTCACTATATCGAGTAACAACCGCATAACGGCATCCGGTTGTAAATAATCTAACACTCCATGTACTGAAACTAACCGTAATGTTTTAGGAGCGTAAAGTTTTGTCAGTTCTAGTTCTGCTAGATTGCGATCGCAAAAATAATTTAACTGTAGATTTGGGTATTGGCTGCGTAAAGCTAAAAACTTTTCTGGTGGATTAGTAGCAATGTCGTAACAGTCAATTGTCGGAAGTTGGTAGCGCGTTAGGTCAACTCCTTCAAAACCAAAAAAAACTTCTCGCTCGGCAAAACCTGCACCCAAGATAGCTACACTATCATTTTTACCTGAAAGAATGGCTTCCCAAGTAAGGGGATAAACATTAGGAGTAAGTTCTAAAAGCCTAGCTTTACTAATCTCTAGGATATTGCCGCTGCCCTTGTTTTCTAGGAATCTTACTGCCATAAAACCTCGCTAATTATGAAACAACCTTGGGACGGCTGATTGGTGTAATGTCTTTACCTTCGCCCAAACGGTACACTTCACAGGCCAACGAATTACCTAACTATCAGAATCAAGGCTAGCTTCCAATTCTTCGATAGAAATATCTTTATATCGCGCATATTCTGCAAGTTGCTGATTAATAGTTTCAAAATTTGCTTCTATCCTTGCGGCGATGATTTGGGCAGCAAACGCAGCAGGGGAACGGCCCCGAAGCTTTGCCCAAAGCTTTAACTTCCGAAAGTCATATGGGGATAGGGTAATTGAAAAACGAACGTTTTCCTCTGCCATGTCTAATACTTCTTCTAGCTGTGTCTTCATTAATGTACATCCTCTTTATTATCTCTGGCGATGGTCTGGTGATGCTTTAAAGAATCTATTTTGTTATTTTAGCGTTAAAGTTGCTTGACAGACTCTCTAGGGATTCTCTAGAGTTATATTTATCTGAATAAAATTTACGTACAAACGAAAAGAAGCCTGAAAGACAAGGAAAAATCCAATTTCAGGTTTGAGCCAAAAAGTTAAATATCAAGAATCTTTGACCTATATGGAATCTCTGCCATGAACCACTACAACACCCTCAAAATCCTCCCAACTCAAGGTTTAGAACCTAGACAATTTCTACGCTACTGCTTCGGTATAGCCGAACTCAGCCCCCCAGAACTTCTCGAAGAAGAAACAGATTCGCAATACCGCAAAAAATGTATCACCGTACTATGTGCAGTCTTAGGGGTACAAAGACCGACAGTTCGTAAGTGGGGAAGCGATCTCAACTTTGACGGAATACCCAACTACTGCAAAATTTCACTTGCTTACATTCACGCGGCCGAAATCATACCAAACCAGCTAAAAAGCATCTTGATAGGAGAATACAACGCACCGGAAGTAGACGCTCAAACCTTTCTTGAAAGAATACTCCTTGAAGGGTTAACTGAACAGCAAATACTGCAAACTGTTTCCCACGCCAATTTTCGTGCAACTTGTGTCAAAACCCTCACGCAAGTATTACACATTGGCACCAAATCAGTCCAAGATTGGGGTCAAGATATGTCGTTTCACAAAATGCCCAAAATTCACAAGCACACCTTGGGCTATGCTTTGGCTGCTATTTCCAAATCATCAAAAGCTTGGGACAAACAAGCAGCCTGAATTATTTGCGCTGACTGAAATAGGTAAGTGGTCTTTTAAGACCAACGAAATTAATGCAAAGTGAATCTTATCATGCCAGCAACTATCACATCAATCTCTTATCTCCAAAAACATCAATTAGATCCAAATCCAACCGCACATATCGAAACCAGCAGTCTGGAATATTTGCACGCCGCTTTCTTACTCTACGAATATAAAACCACCTACAGCAAGAAAGAATACCGAACCTTGCTCGATACATACGGTTGGGATAAAGGAAGCTCTGAGGAAAAACGAGCGCTCAAAATAGCCGAAAACTTCCAAGAATTTTTAACTTGTCCTCAACACCTAGCCGCAATTCCAGTAACAATACTTCTCAGATTGTGTTCTCTTCAATACAAACCAATTATCAGTCAGCTACAGAATTATCCAATTGGGGGATTGACCTGCAAACTGGTACTGGAGTTAATCGAAGAAAGGAAAGCCCTCCTTAAAACCCAAAAACAGGAACAACAAAAGCAGATATCAATCTGGCGCAGAACTCCAAAAGGCGATCGCTACTGTCAATTTCCTCCTCAGTGGGAAGAAGACCACCAAACAGGGGTACTCACACAGGAATTGATTGACGGATATGGACTACTCCCTCAGCAAATTCTCCGCGCTGCGATCGCAGATTATCACGCCAAAATCAAATCCCAAGAAAAAGAGCAGCCCCAGGAAGATACTGCTGAATCTGAAGTGGTTGAGTCGAGTATGCTTCCACAATTAGAAACATCCCCAACAGAGAGCGAAAAAGCTATAGAAGTTAACTCTAGGCTAAAACAAAACGAACAAACCAGCACCGATAACGCTACACAACAGCAGTCAGTTGGGGAAGAAGTATTAATGCTGGCAGAAAAACTCAAATCAGCTACCAGTTATTATCAAATTAGAAGTGCTATCTACAGGCATCTGGCTGTTAAAGATGAAGCTTGGCAGCAGCTTTCCCCAGAAGAACAGTTAAGAATTAAAAGATTGTTACCCCAGGAAGTATTAGCTCTCCAAACAGCTAGAGAAGCAGGTTTAATTATTGACTACTATGAGTTAGAAACTGGCTGGTTTCAAGTATTTATTGCAGGTGAAGATAAGCCTGTAAGCATTAGTAAATCAAATGTAATTAGTTGGATACAGGAACAAGAAAGACTCAACTGCGTAACTACGTAAATCACCACAATCAGCTAACGCCTCAGCTTTCAAATTAATCTAAAAAAGTATAAATGGAATTGTCAGGAAAAATACCCTCAATTCCTTGCTGCTACATGATTAAGCTATCTCGTCCGCTTGGAAATGAGAAACATCAAGCTCGTTATTACTTAGGTTCATGCGCGAACCTCAAGAAGAGATTTCAGCAGCATCTACAAGGGTCTGGGTCAGCATTTACTCGTGCTGCGATAGAACGCGGCATCGAATTCAAAATTGTCTACGTGTGGAAGACCTCAAGTAAACAAGAAGCCCGTCAGCTTGAAATTCAACTTAAGCGATATAAGAACCACGCACAATTATTAAAAAGAGTACAAAATGCAAAAACTAATTCGATACAAACAAGGTAGATCCAATTTTAAATGTGCATTACAGAGTAAGCTTTTGCTATTAATCCTAATTTTGTATGAAGATGCGCTGACGCGCAAGAAATAACAGTGAGTTTTTCAGATAAACACTCGTCGGCATCAACTCGATAGTGTAAAAGCTGTCTTAGCCTTGCTTGGGATGTGAAGTGCATTTTTGAAGGCATTCCATGAATAGCGCTCGCATCTTAACTAGATTTATAGATTAATATAGTACAAAAGTATTGCAATGACTATTTTCCTTTGTCTGTGTAAACTCATATGTCAAAAATTAACCAGATCCAAAACGAACTGCTGAGACTGGATGGTGGAGCATTCCAAAAGCTTGCGGATGCTTACCTCTACAAGAGAGGATACGACCGTATCAATCCACTTGGATCTGTAATTGGTGCTGACAAAGTGAGACAAGGAACTCCTGATACATTAGTAGTACTACCTAATGGAAAGTATGTCTTTGCAGAATACACAACACAAAAAGAAGGGGTTACTAACAAGTTTAAGAAAGACCTCAACAAATGTTTTGATGAGTCAAAAACTGGAATCTCTGTTGAAAAAATCCAAGAGATAGTTTTATGTCATACCTCTATGCTTTCCCCTGATGAGGAAGATTTACTGAGGGATGAATGCCAGAAGCGAGGAGTAAACCTCAATATCTTTGGTATTGGGCCTATCTCCTATGACCTTTACCAAAAGTATCCAGGCATTGCACGAGAGCAGCTAGGGGTTGAGGTAGATACAGGACAAATTATTGATGTTGATGAATTTGTTAATGCTTATAATAAAAAAGCAGCTACTCCTATTAATACAACTTTTCACTTTCGAGAGGAAGAGTTAGAAGAAGTATTACAAGGGTTAGAGAAGAGTAATCTTGTTATTGTATCTGGAAAAGCAGGGGTAGGTAAATCTCGACTGGCACTCGAATGTTGCAATAGATTTTTAGCAAGTCACCCTGAATATCAAGTTCGATGTATTTTTCTTCGAGGAGCAGATATTTTTGAGGATCTACGGGTTTATTTCTCAGAACCTGGTTGTCACCTGATTTTGGTAGATGATGCCAATCGGGTCAATTCATTTGACTATTTCATTGATCTGCTTCATAACCAACGTGAGGATCAAAAAATCAAGGTTATTGCTACTGTTCGAGATTATGCCTTTGAAAAAATTCAGAAATTATCGTGTTCTTATAATAATTGGGCTGGCGTAGAGCTAAACTCTTTGGATGAGAATCAGATAAAGCAAATACTTAAGGATGAGTATGAAATTCTTAATCCTCTCTATCTCCACAGAATTGCTGACATTACACAAGGAAATCCTCGTCTTGCAATCATGGCTGCACTATTAGCAAAGCAAGAAAATAGGCTTGACAGTATTAATAATATATCTAATCTTTATGACGAATATTACTCTTCAGTCCGAAGAGATTTGCACGAACTAGGTGATGAAAATCTCTTAAAAGCTGCTGGAATCGTTGCTTTTTTCAGGACAGTAGATCGCTCAGACGAAAACATGATGAAGGCAATTGAGACAGCATTCACTATTAGCCAGGAAGTTTTTTGGAAGGCTGTTCGCCAGCTACATGAAACAGAATTGCTCGATATGTATGAGAACGAGATTGTGCGAGTTTCTGACCAAGTTCTCGCTACATATCTTTTTTACCTTACCTTCTTTAAAGATAGATTACTTAAGTTTGCTACTCTCCTAACTCATTTTTTTCCTCAGCTTCAGTATCGACTTGTTGACGCTCTCAATCCTGTTTTAAATACCTTTGATAGTGAAAGAGTTATAGAAGTAATGCGTCCACACGTTAATCAAGCATGGGAAATATATAAAAATGCAGGAGACGAAAAAAATCTGATGCACTTTATACAAGTTTTCTGGTTCCTCAAGGAAACAGACATCCTTGTATATGTTCATAACTGCATTTCTATAATGGAACAGGAATCAGTAGATTTATCTAAATTAGATATTAAGCCTAACTCTAGCATTGCATCACTTTCTATTCTCAATATACTAAATTTATTCAGCCATTCAGATGAGAGTAATCTCAAGATAGCGTTAGATATTCTTTTACAATACGCCAAAAAACGACCTACTGAAATACCGCAAGTGCTTTACCTTCTGACTGAACAATTTGGTTTTGATCACGAATCTTATCGTTATGGTTTTGCCATTCAGCAGATAGTAATTGATGTACTGTGGGAACGAGTTAAAAATGGTGAAGATGTATTATTCTCAAAGCTATTTATCGCTGTAGCTAAACATTACTTTTTTACAGAATTTGATACTACTAGAATGAAAGGGAGAGCGATAAATATCTTTAAATTCACCTTACCACAAATACCGGAACTATCTGAACTTAGACAAAAAATTTGGCAGAGGGTATTCCAACTTTATCAAGTAGCTCTTCTCAAAGAAGATGTGCTTAACCTTCTTCACAATTACAGTACATCAGGTTATAAGGTTTCGGTACATGAAATAATTGCCCAAGATTCATCTGAAGTACTTCCTTTTATTGATTCATATTTAGATGCCAGCAGCTATTCTAAATGCCTGATTATTCAAAGCTATTTAGATCATTTAGAACGTCATAATGTGCCATTTGATAAAAATTTGCGTGAACGTTTTACTAATAAAACCTATGCTCTGTCTGAAATTCTTTTTTATGATCCTTCAGAAAGACTACACCGCAATATAACAGATAAGGAAAATGAGCGACTTATTGAAAACTTCTTGGTCAACTATAGCTTTGAGGAGCAAGAGCGACTTAAGCAACAAAAAATTCAAGACTTCTTTGTAAACTACAACTTGGAAGACTACAAGCAGTTCTTTAATCAATGCCTTGAAATTCAGCAAGAAACAGGTCGTCTAAAACATAATGCGTACTATTTTCCAAGCCAAGTAGCTAGAGTGTTTATTGCTCTGGCTGATCGAGATCCCCAATTATATATTGATGTTATGAAATATTACCTAAGTTGGGGAGAGCAATTGAAGATTAATGACCTTAGACTGATTAATTATCTAATTCATATTTTAAATGTTGACAATACTTATGAAATTATTAATCAAGCTGATTATCCTTCAAAACGGAAGTGGTTATTTAACTTTTATCGTTTATTACCTCAAGAACTAATTAGAGAAGAGCATCTAGATCAACTTTGTAACCTCTATAAAGAAAGTCAGACTAATGAAGTGCCAGACGATTTGAACTTTATTTTAAAATATTGTGCCTTAGAAAAGGGTATCTTGGTCAAGATAGTAAAAATTCTGCTAGAAGTTGGCAATGATAACTACAAGAATTATCCACTATCATGCTTATTCAATAAATATGAATACGAATCTAATACACTTTTATTTAATTGTTTTGATAACAAATTTAATATATTAAAGGAAGCTTATCTTCAAGTATTGAAGCACGATCAACACATGGATGATGATGGGCGATATTTTGTTTATATTCTAAACCGCAATCCAGAATTTATTTTTGAATATATCGATTGGATTTACCAGCAGCAAGAGTACTCATATCATCGAAATGATAGACAAGATTATTCATTCCTCTGGAGATATGACAACTATGATAAATTAATGAGCCAGATAATAGAATATATTTATAATCGAAATCGATAACAGCTTAGCTTACGATCTATTAGACTTAGCAATTTTTTTATTCTTAATGCAAATGGAAAAGACAATGAAATTTTGTGGGAACGCCAAGATAAACTTTTGATAGCATTAGTCATATCTAAGTACAAAGAAATTGAGTTTATTCAATTTATATCTGACATAGTTATAAACTTCTCGTATGAGAGAAGGCGTTCATTTATTGACTGCTTTATCAAACACAACAACAACTTCGAGGACTTTGAAAAACTTCGTCTAGAACCAAGTTCTTGGGGTTGCTCAGGCAGTTGGGTTCCCGTATATCAAAAGCGTGTTGAGTACTTAGAGTCACTCCTTCCACTTTTCAATAGTGTAGATTTTCTCCAACATAAGCAATACGTAGAGCAAAAAATTCAGTTGATACGGGAAAATATCGAAATAGAAAAGAAACGGGACTTTATGCAGGATTAGGTTACAATCCTATTCTTAGTTATCGAAAATTGTTACCGTAAAAATTAGCTGTAAATTGATATGACCAAGGTTGCAAGCCCCGTTTCTACTGGAGGTGGTGGAAGTGACTACGAAAAGCGTGTTGGTGCTTACTATTTAGCAGCGCTATTACTTGGTTCCGTTCCCCGTGGTTTAGAGGCGGGTATTACACGGGAAGTGCGTTTTCAGCGCCTTTTTGAGGGAGAACCGTTAGACGACCTTGTTATCATTGCAGACCTGACCGTTGGTGAGGTAAAACTTGCGCTCCAAGTCAAGCGCGACCTCACCTTTGGTGAGAAAGACGAGACATTTGATGAGGTGATACTTGCTTGCTGGGAAACATTTAAGTCCCCTAAATTTAACATTGGAATTGACCGTTTTGGTATTGTTATTGCACTTTATTCAAAAAATATAGATGAAAACTACCAAAGTGTTCTCAGCTGGGCGCGTAACAGTGCTAATGCTGGTGATTTTCTAAAAAGAATTGCCCAACAAGGATTATCAAATAAAGAACAGCGTAAGTTTGTTGAATTAATCCGCAAAAAATTGGATAGTTACCAGGGAAGCAATGTTAGTGATGACGAGCTATGGCAATTCCTGCGCTCGATGGTCATTCTGTACTTTGACTTTCAACGCGAGGGGTCGCGTGATTACACTTATACTGTCGAGATAATTAGCCAGTTATTAAGTCCAGATAAAAAAGCTGATTCTCCCCAGCTTTTTGCTCAACTTGTTGAGTATGCAGCAGAAACCAATCGAACTGCTGGCAGTTTTAATACAGAAACACTTAGACAAAGATTACAATTACATTTTGCCCTAGTTCCATCTCCAGACTGCCGTGCTGACCTGCAAAAGTTGCAGCAGGAAGCAGAATTTGTGTTGCAAGACATACGTACTGATATTGGCGGTCTTACCCTCAGCCGAACTAACCTAGTCGCTGCTGCTAGAGAAATGATGCGAGAAACAAGACTGCTGGAATTGGTTGGCTCGCCTGGTGCTGGTAAATCTGCGGTGTTGAAAGCACTGGTTGAAATTCAACAGGGAGAGGGACCCGTAATTTTGTTCGCAGGCGATCGCATGAGCGGTACAGGCTGGAGTAGTTATGCTAACGACCTACAACTGACTCAACCCTTAGCTAAATTACTATTAGCAGCCAGTAGCAGTCCTCAACCCGCAATTTTTATTGACGGTATTGATAAGATTTTTGATTCTGGCAGACGCAAGGTTGTAAATGATTTGCTCCGTAGTCTAGCCAATTTTCCTCTGAGTGAAGATGGCTCTCGACACTGGACAGTTGTTGTTTCAGTGAGAGAGGAAAACCTTCAAGAGGTTCATACTTGGATCGATTTGAGAGTTTTGGGAAAACCAAAAACGCTAGCAATACCAGAACTAACAACCGAAGAACTACAAAGCATTATCGAGCATAGCCCTCGCTTAAAGCCACTTTTATTACTGACTCAACTGGAAGCAGTGATTAAAAATCCATTTATGCTAAGTTTACTGGAAGACCAACGAATGCTCCCAGATTCAGAACCACTACCGCCAATTGCTACAGAGATAGAAGTCAGTGAGGTTTGGTGGGAAAGGGTTGTAGGCGAAGTAGATAAAGATCGTGTTCTTGGTATTGCGAAACGACAAGCACTTTTGAAACTGGGCAGACAAGTTGTTAACTTACCAGGAAATCGCCTTTTGGTTGACGAAATATCTCCTGATGCCCTTATTTCTCTTGAATCTGACCAAATAATTTCGCGAGTCCCGCGTCGGGATGTGTATCGCTTCCGTCATGATTTGCTGGAAGATTGGGTAATTTGTCGGGTTTTAGACCAAAATCGGGAAGAATTGGTTTCATATCTTCAAAAAATTGGTCAGCCAATAGGATTATTTCGGGCTGTTCAACTATTGGGAGCTTCTCTGCTTGAAAAAAATGAAACTGACACCTGGGTGCAGTTAGTCAGAGATGTTGAACAAGCAAATGACCTGTCTCCTAGATGGCGACAGGCTCTACTGACTGCTCCCCTAATTTCGCCTCGTGCGCCCGATTTGCTTGACCAAGCAGAGCCACTGCTTGTATCAGATGATGCTCAACGTTTGACACAATTGCTAGTGGCGCTGCGGACTGTAGAAGTAAATCCTGATTTTTCACTGTTGCCTTTTTTAAAAGAACCGAATAAGCCTCTTAATGAGTTGCTCCCAATTTTAATGCTCAACCCTGTTCCTGTATGGCGGGTTTGGTTACCACTAATGAGGTGGCTTGTTCCACGTTTAAATAATTTACCAAGTTCTATTCGACCAGAAGCAGCCAAACTGATGGAAATATGGCAAACTAAAACACCAGTTGGCTCAGTTTATCGGAGAGAAATTGGAGAACTAGCAGTTGCTTGGATGAAAGAAGTTGAGAGGAATTATAGACGTGACTAGAGATGATTACGAAAAACAATTAAGAAAAATTGTGCTTCATTCAGCCGATATTATTCCGGAGAAAGTAGCGGAATATCTTCAGGAAGTTGCTAAATACGGCTATACAGATACCAAAAAGGAAATCCTCAAAGAATATAAACCCTTAGTCGCTCATATTCCTAAAGTATTTGTTGATTTTGCACTTGATATTTTTATTAAAAAGCCCAGAATGCGAAGACTTCCACCTCCAATTACAAGTGATAATTTTGAGGAAGCAGAAGATTCAAAGTTGAATACAAATTTACATTCTTATCTTTTTCAGGAAATAATTCCTGATGATGATTATGAACCTTTTGATTTCAGTAAATTAGAAATTGAAGACTTCAATGAGTTTTTACCACCTGCTCACGTCCAAGGACCTTTCCTGTATCTGCTCCAAAAAAATGAGGATGAAGGGCTACGATTAGTCCAAACTTTGACAAATTTCGCAGTTGCAAAATGGCGGGAAAGAGAACAAAAACTTCAATACGATGAAAGCGGTATAATTCCTTTACCTGTGATTATTGATTTACCATCAGAGGCACATGAGTTTTGGGGTAATGCAGATATTTACTGCTGGTATAGAGGCACAAGTGTCGGGCCGTATCCAGTTATTTCGGCACTAATGGCTTTGGAAGTATGGATGGAAAGACAAATTGAAGCCGGCAGAAATGTAGAAGAACTTTTCGAGAAGATTTTACTTGGTAGTAACTGCGTAGCTGTCTTGGGTATTTGTCTTGGTATTACTCTGGCTTACCCAGATCAATGTCTGAGAGCAGCAATACCAATTATTAGTTCCCCCTTTGTCTGGGAAATGGACATAAACAGATGGGTTAATGACCATAGTAATCCGTGGAAGATTTTACCAGAATTTGAGCGTCCTTCAGTTAAATGGATTTACGAATTGATTGAGGAACGTAATAAAAGACCGCAGCGAGCTTTAGAAGCTAGGCATCTTGCACAACTTTATATTCTTTCTAACGATGAAAGCTTAAGACTTCCAGTTGAGGAAGCAATCGCCAAATTCACACAAAATCTTCCTTTCTTTTACCAGGATGAAACAGAAAATGCAGAAGCTATTGCCATTATTAGAGAGCGGATGGAGAATTATCAGGCTTACGGTAATCGGGCAAATTACAGGATAAAAGACATAGGAGATAAACAGATGATATGGGTTGAGCCTCCTGAAGATATCAGAAAGCGTAATGAAGTTGAGCTTAACCCTATCTCCAAGTTACAAAGCTGGCTCGGTTTATGTATGTGGGCGCAAAAAACAATTGAGCAAGGAACAGCCGCAGATGACATAACGATTGAGCAAGCAGTAGCATCTGTCAAAGAACTTCAACAAGCTGGAGATTTCTCCCTACCATATGAAAATACTGAGCAAATTAGTAGACGTTTAGAAGCAATAGCTAGTGTTGCAGCAGCTATTTTAATTGCCGATTTTGAATGGGCACAAACACAAAATTTAGTTACTTGGAGCCGTGACATTTTAATTGCTGCGGCTCGTATGCCTGATGCCAATCAAGCACATATCATCTCTTTTCATCCAAAAGTATCAGCAGGGCGAGGACTTGGAATGCTCATTGCTCATAATGCGGCGGATCTAGAAGTGAGACAACAAGTCCTTATGTTGCTTGGAGAAGAACAGGAAGAAGTAGTTAAAGCGATCTTTTGCAGTCTTTATCAAGTATGGGAAGTTGATGAAATTCTTTGCTGGAATGCTTTGAGCCTCATTCTATCATTGTGCTTGATACCAGCAAACATTGCCTTTGGAAGACATGTGGGTAATTTTGATACGAATTTTGATGAAAAAGAAAAATGGCAAAAAACTCTCATAGCAAACCATTTAGACAATTTAAACCAAAATCAATTTCCAGTAATTCCAAAAGTACCTTCAGTCAAAGAGATAATATTTTCTCAGAAACTAGCTACCATTTTTTTATACGCTCTCCCTATTCATGAATTATTTAAAAACCCTAGAACTAAACAAATAATTCTTCAACTCACTGATGATTTGATTGCGTGGACAGTTGAGGCTAACACACTTGAAGACGAAAATCGTAGATATCATGACCGACCTCCTTTTGAGTGGAATTATTCCTTCTTCAGATGGGCATCATACCTAATGCGCTCGCTTAGTTATGAAGAAGCACGTCAACATATCCTTAACCCCGTCCGAAATTGTTGGTCAAAAGCACCACGTATAACAACCGACCTTTTAGATGGTTATATTGAATACCATATTGCATATTTAGAACCGCTAACTACTGAAGCAATATTAGGATGGAGAGAAATATGTAACTGGGTACTTGATAGTTCAGAGATAGCGAGGTGGGCTAATAATGCTTATCTAAGCAACGATATGTCCGATACTGTTTCACGCATCCTCTTTGTTCAACTTGGCAAGTGTTGGTTCAAAGAAGAATGGTCTCATGCGGCTTTATTCTCCGACATTATAGAAAAGTGGGTCAAAGTTATTGGACATAACCCCCAGGCTTTCAGCTACCTGATAACAATGTTGAGCAGTTCGGGATGGCAATTTGCACCAGAACCTACATTGCAATGGCTAACTCAATGCGTAAACGCAAGTACTCATCCACTTTGGCAAGAACGAGATAACAGTGAGAGAACAGCCGAATTGTTGCAACGGATATGGAATAATTTTGAAAAACAAATTAGGGATCGCACAGCTACTTTGCAACGGTACTCTGACCTAGTATATCGGCTAGTAGATGCAGGTGTACCCTTAGCAGGTTTGCTGCGACAAAAATTAGAGCAACGATCAAAGTAGGCTGAATAAAAACGATTACGGATTAACCCAGAGACTTGTTTGGCGGCGATCAAGAGATAGTAGGCAAATGTTCAAAATGCCTAAACACGTAGTAGCTTGGCGCAGACATTGCTCATGTCAAGCAGTGCAGAAGGAGTGGTGCGATAATTTCACCGGATTGTTTGTTGAATCAATAGCAGTCGCAGTGGGGCTAAGGGTAAAAACGAGGTGACAACCCAAGTGAGCGCTTAGTTTAAGTGGGCGCGGAAGCAGAACCTTGCGATCGCTATAACCAAGCATTTAATCAATTACGGCTAGAAAAGAAAGGAGATGCCAATAGTTTAAAGATAACGAGCGAGCAATTCCTGAGCAACTTGCTTGTGTTTTTCTACCAATTCCTTTGGTGTAAGGAATTGAGCGCTACCCATAAAGCGATAAACCCAACGGCTAAATTCCGCCAGCGATCGCGGTGGAAGTTTGAGACTGTAATCAAGATAGCTTGGTTTTCCATCTGGAGTTTTGGCTCCAAAAGAAATTTTCTGGCTTTTATGGCGTTTTTCGCCTTCTTGGATAAACACCATAACATCAGGGAAGAAGCGCACGGTTACGTTAATAAAATCTAATTTGCCCTGTCGCTCTAAACTTTGTTCTTCTTGTTTACCTAAATATAATCCCCAGCCATTCTCCAGTAGTTCATGTGCGACTTGGAGGCTTTGCCATTGTTCTGTTAAATCCCGTTCTTTAGAGCCAAGCAACTTAAAGTGTTCGGTAAACCTATCTAACCTTGAGGTAGCTAAATGTCCACTCTGACAATCTTCATGCAATAGATACCAAGCTACATCTGAGTAGATAAGTTGTAAAGGATAGATATTTAAAAACTCAGTAATACCTTGTTGATAAGCATTGCGACTGCGATAAATTTCTATTGCCTGACCCCGAATAATAGAACTTTCTAGCTGTTCTATTTTTTCAAAAAGGGTGCCACGATACTTGCTATCAGCCATCATTTCTTCTGGGTCGGTGTAAATAATAGCTCGATTGATTTGCGCTCGCACTGGATAAACAATTTCATCCGCTAAGTTCAGCCCCCGCAATCTTCGCATCAATATCTGGTAAATCTTACTCACTTGCGGATCTTGTTGATACTTTGCTTGCGAACTCAAGGCATTGAACGCAACCTGTAGTTCCATCAAACTCATTGCACCAGTTCCCAGGTAATAACCCCAACGATATATGCGGCTGTCTAGGATGTTGTAGCGACGCAATGTCCGCAAATCTTTTCGCAGCGTGTGTAGCGAATAAGTCGGTAAATCAATACCGCAATCACGAGCAACTTCTTGCAAGCGCAGTAATACCTCAGCAAGTGCATCGTGAGAATCTCCAGATTTTGGTTCAATTGAATTATTTAAATCACTACTACCTACTCCGGGATAACGCACAAAAGTTGCAATTAGTAGCATCAACCGTTCAAAGGCCTGGAGGTCAGTGTATGGATGAGTAACAGGCTTCTTGGGCATTTTAATTTGTCAAGTAAAAGAAAATATTCAAGCACTACTGAGATTAATCTCTCAAAGCCTTACAGGTATTGTTGTTTAGAGTAATTTTAACTAATTAAATCAATACTCGCATTTATTGGAATCTCTGAAATGTCTTTTGCTACTATGCACTTTAGATACGATAAGTCAAACAACTCAAGTTACCTTATCCAAATGAAAACAGCACTAGATCGAATCTCTAAAATGCTTTTAAGTACAAATTTGAATTATTTAGTAAAAATAGTTACTCAAAAATATTTTTAGGGAACATTAACTATAGAGATATTTTTTTGTCAAGGCAGCAAACGAACTTTGTTAGTTGTCTAGTTAGTCAAATTTAAGTATCTAACTCAATAATTTTGCCAGGTTAGTTATCTACCAAACAATGACTACTTTTAATTTCTCTCAACCAAGACATACTCTACAGCTTTGGCAGAAAATTTCATCATATTGGTCTCATTCCAATCGTCCCAAAGGGCAGCGATTTTTAGGTAGCGTTCAGATTAGCCAAAAAGCCACCGAGGAAGTTTTAGATATTGTAGGCTACAACTTGAGAAATCTAGATACAGTTACTCATCATAAGTTGCATAAAAGATTTAATGAACCTGAACAAAATTGGCTAAAAATTATAACTTTTGCTCTATCAGAGTATGCCTACTATTATTCAAGTGTTGAAGAAAAATTTTGGTATGGTTTTTGTCAAAAATTAAATATTTTATGTAATCAAAGCCTAGAAAATACACTACGTCAGCTTGTAGGTGAAGGATTTGACCTACTGGGTATTGTCCAAGCTAAAGGAGGATATCGTTACGTATCAACCTTATGGTTACAGAGTGGTATCCCTCAGCAAAATCTCACTCATTTTTCTCAGTTAGTTCAGGAATTCTCACATGAGTATGGATGGTGGGAAATTGCTCATAGTTCATGTGAAGATATTTCCGAAGAACTATTATATTTTTGTCAGGAAAAGCATCCTCAATGGGGTACTCTGATTAATTTTCTCAAAGCTAGTTGCCCACAGAAGGAAGACGAGGAATTTGAGCCAATTGCAGGGAAGCTACTTCAAGGTATTGCTATTGTTGCTGTTGAACTTGAACGTCAAGGAACATTACCTGAAGCACTGCAAGATCACAATGAGCGCGAAAAACTTTTGGGAAGCTATTACTTACCAAATAATTTTTTCTTGAGGGATTGGAACAGTCTGATTCAAGTTTTAACTCCTAAACAACGTCGTTTTGGTAATAGCCGTAAAATAATTAGCCGTCGCCAAAAGCCTTTATCTTTAGTTTTAGATACTGCTGACTCCTTAAATATACAACTAGTGCTGCCAGAGCAAAACCTTTGGAAGAAAGGGTGGGATAACTTGGGTGGAACTTTCTGCCAGATTCCAGAAGCGACTTGGGAAGGTACTATACCCTCAAAACCAGGACTAATTATTCCCGAACAAGTTGTAGACATCAGGAATGTGGCTGAACTATGGAAGTGGCAACTGTTAGATCACCGTAGCAAAAGCCTAACTGAATGGAGACTTGAGGGAGTAGCCAGCAATTTTCCCTGTTTAATATTTGATGCTTGGACAGGCGATCGCATAAATTTAGACTCTGCTAATCCTAGCATTAGGGGAACCAAAGAGATTATTTTATTTGCCCCTAAAGGTGTCAGTCTAGACTTTGGTAATGGTATTGAAATCCTAGATAGTTGTGTACCATCTAGTATCAGAGGCTGGCAGGGTCAACAGCTTACACTTACAACGAAAGAATCATCAATTGTCTTCATAGTAATTTCTTATGAAGATATTACTACATTTCGAGCGATTAGCTGGAAACCTTCTTCTGACGAACAGCCAAGCTTAAGAGGACTGAAGCTGAAGGGTAAAAAATCTGTTTATCTGGAAATTCCCACTTTTTGGTATCCACCCATTGAAGGAGAAATATCCTTAAATATTTCTATCGAAAATATCACCCATCAAAAAACACTTATTACTACAACTGAAATAGTACAGCCAAGCGATAGATGGCAGGCAATTCCTCTTGATAAATGGATTACTGTACCAGGTAAATATGAAGCCCGCTTTTGGAATCAATCTCATCGATGGTCATATAAATTTGAAATTCAATCAAACTATCAAATAACTGGCAAACCAGAGATTAAGAATTTAAAGATTAGTTTGGTAAATCAATCTCCAATAGCTCAATTACCAATTTTATGTGATTCTGCTGATAAGTTCTGGGCAAAAGAAATTCAACTAGAAGGGCTTTTACCTCTAGAAACTATCAGTTTATATTTATACGATAAACAGGAAACTATATTTTCTCAATGTCAAGCAGATTCACTAGGTTTTTTATGCATAAACCTAGCATCTTTCTATAATTTATTATCTCCTAGCTCTAATTGGTATGCTTTAGATTTCCAGAGGTTAGGTGAGGACGCGCAACGTTTAATAAAAACGGAAATTTCTCCCCTTGTAATTAGCTGTACTTGGGCGCATCAAGCAATTCACCTATCTGGTTTATTATCTGACGAAGTTTATTCCCTATCATGCTGGAATTTACTTTTACCTGAAAAAAACCCAGTAGAAATTACAATTTCACCAGTTTCGTTAAATGAAGATAAAATTACTGTTCTATTAGCATTGCCACCTGGAATTTATCACATTCAGCTAATAGGTTCACGTAAACTACGACACAACCTTGGTTGGTGGTGTGGTAGTAATCAAAATGATTTACCTGATGAAACTTTAGAAAATGAAGATTTGGCAGATTACTGCTACACCATTCTGGATAATGAATCTGTTAGTGATTTTGTGAAATCTGCCAAATATGATTATGACCCCTATTTATTGCAAACAGCTATCGATAGCCTAAAAAATTTACCATTTTATCTTCCAGAATGGTTACAGATTAATTCTCTTAGAGAGAAACTCCAAGCTCTTGTTGAAAATCTAAAAATCGAGTTAAAAAGTCAGGCAAGTACGCAAGAAGTAACAATATCAAAAGTAGCGAATACTGGCAATGTAGCAGCAACTCAAGAAAATTGGTTATTAATCAGGTTAAGAAATCCTAAAAAACGTAATTTTGTTTATAAACAAGTAGAAATAATGATTGCCAAGAATCATCAACTAAAA
The DNA here is from genome assembly GCF_001904635.1 of Hydrococcus rivularis NIES-593. Taxonomy (GTDB): domain Bacteria; phylum Cyanobacteriota; class Cyanobacteriia; order Cyanobacteriales; family Microcystaceae; genus Hydrococcus; species Hydrococcus rivularis. Next base: position 26,261 of record NZ_MRCB01000001.1, on the reverse strand, counting down.
GCAAATTTAAGTATTCATATTCCTCAACTATTTATTTTCAGCGACATTTTGTTACTGGAATATAAAAATATAAAAGATATTAAGATTTATCTACCTCAAGAATATATTAAAGAAATGGAATATGTAACCTACAATGATGCTCAAAAAATCTTAAACAATTAAAATTATGTTAAATGAAAAAATTACTCGACTACTCAGTAATCACCGTCATTCCGATAATCGAACAATCCCACAGCCTTTAACAAAGTATCAGATTATTTCGCTGTTAATTTCAAGTCTTTCTCCTAACGAATCTCAAGAAAACCTAACAGATACAATTCAAGATACCCTAAATGAATTGCAAGCAGAAGGGGAAGTGCTAGCAGGAAGACGCAACCATTACTGTATGGCTCCTCCGATGGTTTTGGCTCAAAATAAAGAAGATTTGAGAAATTTGTTATTTCGGGGCGATCGCGCTTATTTGGCTCTGGCTCATCAAGTCCTAGAAAGTCAAAAAAATCCTCAAAATCCTTTACTATTGCGCCCTAAAAGTAACCAATTTCACAGAATTAAAGACCGCCTAAGTCAAGTTGGTATTCGGTTGCTGACTATTTCAGATAGTATTGAAAATTTACCAATACCAAGAAGACCCTTGAAATCGGAGTTGCGCTCAACTTGGACGGAAGACCCTTTTTCTATTAAAAATTGGCAAAATGAAGGCTACATTCAGCGATACGTACCCTGTAATGAAGCGCAGAAAGAACGTTGGCGCAATCCGAGCCGCGAGAGCATCAAAAACGAAGATATATTGCGCTTGCCCACAGGTGAATATCTCTGGTTTGAAGACCAAAATTTTTATGAATTAGAGCCAGATTTAGCTATTTTAGCTATGTTTTACCAGGAGAAACAAATGGGATGTCCTTTAAAAATTATTTGGGATGAACCTCCAGGAAAGTTAAATTTGCAAGGGGTCTATCTTCCCAGTACCTATGCACGGTGGTTATGGCATATTTCTGAGCCTGGAGAAGAATACAGAACTCGAAATTTTCAATCAAGAAACTGGCCACTTGTCAAAGAAGCATTTAAACGTTTAGGAGTTAAATTAGTATGACTAAATATCTAGATCCAATCGCAGCAGTTGAACAACCCCGTGCAGACTTTATTCGCTATTTACTTACAGCTTACCCCCTACGTGACCCCCATCTCCGCTACGGTTTTAAGCAATTATTAGAGCAACCTGGAAACCTTTGGCAACATCCTTACCTCGAAGGTTCCCAGCCATATAAATCAAGTCTTAGTATTAATGAGTTGGTCGAACAAGGGGTTTTACACCCTGATATGGCAACACTATTTATACCTAGTAGTCGTCGGTTGTACGAACATCAAGAAAAAGCGATCCGCGCAGTTGTGGAACAACAGCAAAATATAGTCGTTGCAACTGGTACAGGTTCGGGAAAAACTGAGTGTTTTCTGACACCCATGCTCGATATGCTGCTAAAAGAAGGAAATAATTTATCGCTTGCTGGAGTCCGGGTACTAATTTTATACCCGATGAACGCTCTGGTAAATGACCAAGTTAAACGTCTGCGGCAATTATTATGTCGCCAAAAGACGACAACCAAAATTAAATTCGGATTCTACACCAGTCGCACCGAAAAAGACAGAGGTAAAGCAATAGAGTCATTAAGAGAAGAATTCGCGGCTTACGATCCAGAGGAACTGCGGCAATTATTTACCTCGGCTGAAATAGAATCTATAAAACATGAGGAATTAATTGATAAAGCTATTGAGAAAACTAGCAGAGTACAATTACTCTCAAGAGAAGAAATGTGGGAAGCACCACCCCATATTTTAATCACCAACTACTCCATGCTGGAGCATATGTTAATTCGACCCAAGGAGCGAGAAAAAATTTTTGAGGCTTCAGTAAATACTTTCAAAATGTTAGTAGTAGATGAAGCTCACACCTATGATGGTGCTAAGGGTAGCGAAGTTTCTATGCTGTTGGAGCGTTTTAAAGCTTCTATAGGTGTGGAAGAAAAAGGTAAAATTCGCTGTATTGCTACCAGTGCTAGCTTAGGAAATGCTTTGGTTGATGATAAAGTTCTTGCATTTGCAAGAGAGTTTTTTGGTGAAACTTTTAGTCAAGTAATTCGCGGTCAGCGTCTCAATGCCAAAGACCGATTAGGCAACCCTTATACCCTACCTGCTGCACTTACTAATGAAGAAATTCTACAATATTTAAGTATTATCGAATTACCACAACCAGGTTCTCCTATTAGTTCTTGGTTTGACCCACTGAGTGCTATCGTCCCCGAACAACAACTAAAAATAGCTGAATCGCAAGCTGATAATGATATTCACAAATTCCTCTGGTTTGCTCTCAAGGGACACCCCTTAATACATCGACTGATTAATATACTTTGCCGCGAACCTAAACCTTGGGAAGAAATAGTTCGCTCTCCAGAATTATGGGGTGTCAATCTGCCAATTAAATTAGATGGTAGCGTTGATGATACAGATGCAGAAGTTGCTCTAGCTCATTTGCTGCAAATAGGCACTCTCGCTCGTGCAAATCCAGATGATTTACCTTTACTTCCTGTGAGATTGCATCTTTTATTTCGTAGTTTAGAGGGACTTTATGCCTGTATTAATCCCAAATGTTCGGGAGCAGCGCACGACCCACTTTATTCAGAGCGTGAAGCACGGTACGGGCAACTTTATTTGAATGAGAAAAAAACTTGTGAATGCTGTAACTCTCCTGTATTAGAATTGGGTAGTTGTTCTCAATGCGGTCAGAGTTATGTATTTACTCAACGCCAAGATTCGGGAGAACTAGAATCTCTACCCAGATCAATTCAAGGATTAAAGGATAATACCAAGATTTACACTTTGACTTCTGGTAATTTAGATAGTGTAACAGAAGAAGAGGAAATGGGTGAAGATGAAGAGGAACAAGAATCAACAATCATAAAAAGTTTTAAATTTGAATTTCAAAAACATGGCTGGATTGGTAAAGTTTCAGATGAAACGTTTACAAACAAAGTAACAGCACAGAATGAACTTACTTTAGCATGGCATCGCCAAAAAAATGATAAAGATGAAGGTGGTTGTTATTTAAACAGATGTGCTGCTTGTGGTGCTGGAACTGGACGCACTACTTTAGCAATCAATCGATTTGTGACTTATACAGATGGCCCATTAGAGGCGATGCTGGATAGTCTCTTTGAACTATTACCCGAAACAGAAAAGACTGATAAAAACTCTTCAAAGCGGAAATTACTTACCTTTTCCGATGGTCGTCAAGATGCAGCATTTTTCGCTTCAGACTATCAACGTACCCATACCGAAATGCTGTACCGCCAGATGCTTTGGCAAGCATTTCATCAGGTAAAAAACGCTGAAGGTATTACATCTGTTAATCAAGTAATTAACCAACTGAAAGCAAGATTTTTAGAATTTTATATTCCTCATCCTGACCGAAAATCTGATGCAAATTATAAAAGTTACCGCCCTAACGATCCAGAGGAAGAACCTAAAGATAGAAAAAATAAAATAGATGCAGAAGATTTAGCTCAAAAACGAGCTAAGGAAATATTACTTAGAGAATTTGCTCTCGTTTTGAACCGTCGTTCAACTTTAGAAGCGTTTGCATTACTAGCTTGCCATATTGATTTAGATGAACGATTGATTGAATTGGTTGCGGGTCATTTTGAAATCACAAACGATGAAGCAAGGATTTTTTTAACAGTCCTTACAGATATTATTCGTCGTGCAGGAATTGTCAGCATTGAAAATTCATCTTATTATTTCCCAGAAACTGGAGGGGATAGCCGTCGTCCCGAAATGGTAGATGCTCAGGGGAAATCCAAAAACTATTTATTTTTGAAGGATAAATTAGACGATGAAATCAAGAAATTTAAAGACTCGATTTCATTTATGCCCTGGAAAAATGGGAGATTAAGAAAGCCATTCAATCGACTAGGTTGGTATTTATCACAAATATTTGGTGAAGAAAATATTCCCAGCAAAGAGGATTTTTTATGGCTCTCCCGTCAGCTTCAAGATTTTGGCTTACTTGTTCCAGCTAAAAAGGAATATCAACTTAACTGGGGACAGTTAAATATTATTCAAACACAGGAAGATTGGTATCAGTGCAATTGCTGCCAGCAGGTTTTTCATGTTCCAGGTTTATCAAAAATCACGAAGGCGACACTTAACGTCCAAAAATGTTCAGCTTATAAGTGTAAAGGTACTCTTGAACCTTACACACCAGAAAAAATTGAACAAACTGCTGCCGAACATTACCAGCAATATTTAATTAAAAAACGATCACCTTTACCACTGCGATCGCAAGAACATACAGCACAGCTAGGTGTTGCAGAACTAGAAAAACGCGAAAATCGTTTTCGCCAAGGTCGCATTAATATGCTCAGTTGTTCGACAACCTTAGAAATGGGTGTAGATATTGGTGAGTTGCAAGCGGTGGTTCTTCGCAATTTCCCTCCTCATGTTAGCAACTACCAACAACGAGCCGGACGCGCTGGACGACGCACAGATGGTGTAGCTATTACTTTAATGTATGGGCAACGTCGTCCCCACGACCGCTTTTATTTTGAGCAACCAAAAGAGTTAATTGCTGGTAGCAATCAAATCCCCAAGCTTGATTCTGGTAACTTCCAAATACAGCAGCGTCACATTCATGCTGAGTTACTAGCTGCATTTTTACGAAAAAACTGGAATCTCAGTGCAGAAGAAATAAAAATTGCAGAGTTTTTGGATTTACCACTAGAAAATCCTGTTTCCTTTGAAAATTTTACTCCTCCTGCTGAAGCCAAGATTTGTAAGTTACAACAATGGTTAAATAGCAATGAAGCAGCAGACCTAGCCACGCAGTGGCTAACTCGGTTAGGTAGCTCTGAAAGTCAAGCAGCTATAGTGCTGAGAGGCTTTAAAGATGGGATTGAAGATTTTCAACAGCAGCAACTTCAAGATTGGAATAGTTTAGCGGAAGATATGCTTGAACTACGAAACCGCATGATCAACCCATCTGAAACAAAAAATTTAGAGAAAATAGCTAGACTTATTGCTGGGACAAAGCGCGAACTTGATAAAGTTGGCTCTCGTCGCTTACATGACGAACTAGCCCAAGCCAGTATCCTACCAATTTATGGTTTTCCTATTGACGTAGTTCGTCTTTTGACTGGAGAAAGCAATGAGTATAATTCAGCACAAGGTAAACATCGACTAGAACGCGATCGCCGACTTGCTCTTGGTGAATATGCTCCAGACCAAGAAATAATAGTAGATGACCGAATGTACAAAAGTGTTGGCATTCTCAAACCAACAGAATTAGAACAAAAGTTCTATTGGGTTTGCCAAAATTGCAATCATTTTTTAGATGCTAATACGGGAGATGAACCAGTAGAATCTTGTCCCGTTTGCGGTGATGAGCCATCCTCACCTGCGGCTAAAAAAATGAAACTTTACAAAGTTCCCAAAGCATTTACAACTGATTGGGAAAAACTTCCAGAAGTCACCCCATACATTAAACCGCAGCGTCAACCAGTATCTCAGATTTTTTTAATAAATGATGGAGATTTATCAGAAACCTTACCTCCACAATTGGGTTTGTATACTCTTACTGTTAGCAAAGGTGGAAATTTCTTTTTAGCTAATCAAGGTTCCTATGGTAAAGACAAAGGGTTTGATAGAAAAGGATTTGCAATTTGTAGTACCTGTGGACGCGATTTGAGCGATTTATTACCCAAAGGAGAAACGAAAAAAAGCCGAGGTAAAAAAGGAGCCAATAAAAACTCTGCAACTAGTCAACAATCATCGCAAATTCCTCATACTCATCCCAGAACTGGAAAACCATGTTCTGGCCGCTATACATTGATGCATTTGGGACATGAATTTTGTAGCGATTTGCTAAAAATTGTTTTTGATTCCAAAACCGAACCTACACCCCTGTTCGGCGAAGATGGAGAACGCGAAGATGATGGCGAAATTTTTACCAATACAAAAAATCGCAACCGAGGTTTAGAATTTTGGCGTTCTCTCACCTATGCATTGTTAGCAGCAGCAGCCCAAGTAATTGACGTACCGCGTACAGAATTAGATGGGCTGTTTACGCCTCGTTCGGACAAACGCGCTAACATTATTATTTATGACAATGTGCCTGGAGGGGCAGGATACAGCCGTCGCATTGCCGAACGCTTTGATGAAGTTTTAAAGACAGCATTAAAAATAGTTTCATCATGCAACTGTGCAACTAGTTGTTATGACTGTTTACAAACTTACTCTAACCAGCCATTTCACAACCAGTTTAACCGTCATTTAGTGGCAGATTTTCTGAGACCGATAGTTGAGCAGGTCAGTCCGGATGAAGAATTACAAAAATTTGCTCCCAACTCCAACAGAATAAGTTTGTCTCTCATAGCAGATAACTTACCAGCAATTTGCCGAGCAGCAGCACCAGATACTTTAATTTATTTACCCAAACTCACCGATGAGTTTGGTTTAAACAAAGGTTCAAACTTGTCTTGGTTAAATCTGCTTACAGATGCAGTTTACTCTATGAGAGCGATTAATAAACCACTTGAATTAATAGTAAACTATCTGCCAGACCCCAATGGACTTTCAGATGTTTCTTTAGACCAACGAAATCACCTTAAGGTATGGCGAAAACGCTTACAACAGTTGATAGACCAAGGTTTAGTAAAACTTTACCAGACTTGTGCTGAACATTTTCCTGAAAATTTACATAGAGATGTCCCAATTCTCTGTTTCAATAGCAACCAAAGTAACCGTATTGTTCTGTCATTAAAGCAATTCTCAAACAATGAACCACCAACATGGTTTCAAACCCGAAGCCCAGAAGGTGTTAAAACAGTTGTTAGTCGGTTAGAAACATTACGCCAACAAGCAAGACTTGTCCCAGCATCTGAGTTAGAAGACCTAAACACTACCGTAATCTTCTTAAACCCCTCTGAGCAGGAATGGCGCGGCGACTTCAGCATATCAGAACTTAGAAATAAACTGAGATTAGAGACTGCTTTATCTGGAAGCAAGGTGACGAAGATTATCTACCGCGATCGCTATCTGAGGGAACAAGGGGCTTCCATTTTAGTTGAATTATTAAAATGGGGTGGATTTGATACTCAATCTCATGTCGAAATTCTCACAACTGAAGATAAGGATGCTAAGAACGCTTTAACCATAGAGAAAGAGCTTAAAAAAGTATTTGTTCAACTCCAACCGAATGAAAATAATTTGTTGGTTCGAGTTAAACGCTCAGTTGATTTCAAACAATGGAGTCACCTTATTCCTCACGGTCGCGTTCTGGAAATCTACCGACAAGACGGATTGCATTATCAAGTGATTTTTGACATCGGGATGACCTTTTTAGCAAGAGAACAAGGAAAATATCGTGTTAGATTTACCACTTATGTAGTAGTTGAGAAAACCATTTAAGATTTGAGGATGGCGAAGAATTGGCGTTGCACAATAGGGGATTTCCAAAGAAAAAAATATCCCATCGCTCTGAAGGCAAGGGAGCAGGGGGAGGGAAAGTTGTAGTGAAGTCCAGAAATTGGATAATTTATTTTTTGGAGTTCCCTAGAGGGCTGTTTAAAACTTTGTATTATTCGTCAAATTCACTCCTCAATCCAGAAAACCTGTGATGGTAGAGTCGATGGGGACTATTACGCCCCGCACCTCTCTGTTAAATCCGGACGTGCGTATTTATACGCATCCAGCTTTCGATATTCTTAGGTTGCCCTGATGCCCATATGGGTGTAATCATGACAGGACTCGTGTATTGCTAGAAGATTTTTAGTTTTCCAGTTGCTATGATTACCGTCAATGTGGTGTAAGTGTACTCGTTCTTCGCTTGTAAACTTCATCCCACAATGCCCACATGTATGGTTTTGCTTCTTTAAAGCTCTAGAGGTTTCACCATCATATAACTTACTGTTGCGTTGGCTCCAGTAGGTTAAGTCTCCATTATCCAAGATTCACTAGTATAGCTACTGTGCCTAATCATACTCTGCAATGCGTGAGTGTTTTCTGAATACCTTGCAACAATTACGTCGCATCCTACCCGTATCAAAAGAGTTACATATCTCGTCTTACTTACTTAGAGTTCGACTTTCTCTAAGACTTTTGACCCGTTTCTTTTCGTTCCCTCAGATGATTGATGAGCCGCTGCGTTGTGGGGGGGGGGAACCCCGTTGTAGCAAGTGGCGTTGTTCCGTTAGGTAGTGCCAATTTAACCATCAGACCCCCTAGATTCGTGCTGCTATCGTTCAAAAATGCAGCGGGGTTAAGCTCTTCGGATGGGGACTGCCGCAAGTTGTTTAGACGTTGCCAGTCAACTGCAACAATTTTAGACATAAATTACAAAATATAATCTTTAAGCGCTCGCTTCTTCCCACAAGAAGAATAATGGAGAATGTATCGCTAAGATGCAGAAACCACCCATGCCGAAAAACTGGATTATTAAAGTAGACAACTATTTACATGCAAACCCCAATTGCATCATCGCCACCGCCCATGTGGACACGTTCCCCACAAACCTACCCCTAGAACCCAACATCAGGGAACCTAACCGCAAAAGTGCGACATACAGGCAAATCTTCGACTCTGTGACGACTCAACCAGAAAAATTCTTCGAGCGTCACAGTGGAATAGTTCTGTCAGCGAATAAAGTTAAGCCCAGCAAAAACAAAACCGAACTGGAACTTCTGGTGCTGGAAGCTAGCGAGGGGGGTAGCGATGGCATTATCAACGGAGGTCACACAGTTTTAGCGTTTGAGCAAGCTAAAAATTACAAATATGACCTAACCCAAGCCAGAGTCAAAGTTACCATCCACATCGGACTCCAGGAAGAGGAGGCTAAAGATATAGCTCTCGCCTCAAATACTACTTCTCCTGTAGATTCTCGCTCCAAAGTCAACGCCAGGGGAGATTACAAATTTATCAAGCAGTATTTAGCCCAGTTAGAAAGAGCAGAAGATAGAAAATTTAGAATCGCCTATTACCAAAACCAAAGCGGCGCTCCGAGAAATGCTCAGTGTAATGTTAACCATTTGTTCAAGCTGATCAACTGCCTCGACAGAAATAGATACAATCCCGACGGTAATAAACGCAGCAAGCACCCTACAGGTACGAACACCCCAAGTCAAATCACAGACACTGAGAGGGAAAGATTAACTCTTCTACTACCTCTACTTCCCAAAGCTCTATGGATAGAGCAAAGACTGTACGAAATTATCCAAGAACATATCAGCAACCCCAGAAGAAAGGGTGTCAACGATTTAGCATCAATCGATACGCGCAAAAATACCCTTCTCCCTGACAGCAAATACTCATTCGGGTTTGGTGCGCCAACTGACCTCGCACTACCCATAATTGCATCCTATCGGGTATTCCTAGACAAAGACTATAACTGGATTATCCCTTTTGAGGAATTCGCCGAAAACTTTCTCCAACACCTGTGGGTTAACTATTACCGTAAATACTTGATATCGGAGAAAACAGCAGGAAATACAGTGGGGACTAAAATTTGTCGCAATCAAGAAATTTGGGAAAGTCTGTACATTTCGGCCCAAAGTTATCTCAACCAGCATTTGGTGAAAATTGTTAACTCCACTAAGCGTGAAGAATTAACGCTGACACCAAGCTAAAATTCGCCATCGCAGCGCTAGGGATTTTCAAAAAACAGGTTCTGTGGGTTGGCAATTACCGTCTACCCCTAAAACCTGTAGCCTTTACTAGAAAAGGATTTCTGGATTTCAATAGCAAATTAGACTTGACAAGATGGATTTTACGGTGTAGACAGGTAGGTTAATAATTGCGCTTTCACTAGAATTATCTGCACGTATTGGTGCAATGGCATAACCGCCCACCGTAGGTGATGCTCCCAAAGGAGCCGCCCAAGGGGCGATGGGCAAAGCCCCGCTAAGAGCGATCGCAGATCGCACTCCTAAACAGTTGCTCCCGTTTATATGTGTGGGGCTGCTGAGGAAGAATGCGACATGATAATAGTAGTCTCTGATACTTAGCCTGATGAACGCACTTACAAAGGAGTATCAGAAAACCGACTCGTGCGTTTACATAAATTAACATCTCAATTAACTTAGCAAAAGCCTTTTCATTAGTAGTGAGTAGACTAGCAAGTGGGAGTAGAATGAGACTAAAAATGTCTGGGAACAAACGTTATCGGACATTTATTTCGGGTGGCTAAAGCGGGTTTATCCCGCGTATGTAGAAGAATAAAAAAGTTCAACAATAAATAATAAAGTCCAACAATAAATAAAAAAGTTCTACAATTTCTGGATGTGCATGGTCTGGGCAGATCCAGAAAGGTAAGCTTTATGGCGAGAGGTAGGCAGGAGTGGACTCAAGCCAAGTTTGAGCGCTACATCAAAGAAGGTCGCGGTCAAGGTAGTGGAGAGAAGTATAAGCCTTGGATCACTGTCTCCGATTTCCCCTCAATGGGCAGATCGGCAAGAAGCCCTGGTTGGAAGACCAATCGAGTGCATCATTTCTTATCAGACCATGAGCGGCGACTGTTTTATCTGTTCGAGTGGTCAGATATTGTCGTAGATATCAGGGAGCAATTCCCCCTGCTCAACCTAGAATTATGCACGAGTATCGCTAATGACATGGGAATGAAATACCCCACTGACCCAGTTAGCGGTATACCTTACGTTTTAACTACTGACTTCATGCTAACAGCCAATAAATCGGGTAAGTCAGTTCAAATTGCTCGAACAGTCAAACCATCTTCAGATTTGGAAAAAAAATCAGTAGCTGAGAAATTTGAGTTAGAAAGACGCTATTATGCTGACCAAAATATTGACTGGGGAATTGTAACAGAAAAAGAAATTCCCAGGCTTTTAGCTCTGAATATCGAGTGGATTCATTCTTCCTACTCGTTAGAAGCGACTACCGAAATGGCAGTTGAGGAACTACGAGGACTCTCAAGTATTTTAAAGTCTCGGCTCCAAAAAAGTAGTGCCACTATCAACAAAGTGACAACAGCTTTAGACAGAGAAATGAATATAGAATCTGGGACATCACTAATGCTTTTTAAGCATCTGATTGCCACCAAAGAAATATTAATGGATATGGAATCAACCAAAATATCTAGCTGCCCTTCAGTTCAAACAATTCAAAAAATTATGATTAAGTAATAAGGCATTAGGAAAAATTGAATGAATAATAATTTATTTGTCAACGACCTCATAGAATGGATAGACTCAAACCCTCCCAACTTGATTGAGAGAGTTCTGTGGATTGATTCTGGTTATAACATTGCCTTTGTTTTTGACATAAATGCTAAGAAAGGGTTTCCCGAAGCGAAAAAAGTTTCAGAAATAAGAGTTGCAATTCATACAGAACAAGCATTGAAGCTTAAACAAGACCCTTGGGCAAGGCATTTGAGTAATGAAGATTTAACTAAGATACAAAAAGATTATAGAGAAAATGCTTGGTCACTAATTTCATCCCTGGTTGAAAAAGAACCGGACATATACTATCGTTCGTCACGAGGTTCGCTTATCAAGCAGGTTGTTGAACAATATAACCAGGGGAGAAGTGAAAATAAATTAGTCGAAAAAACAGTTTATGAATATTTGAGAAGATTCTGGCAGAGAGGGAAAAATCAAAATGCGCTTTTACCTGACTATTCAAATTGTGGAGGTCTCGGAAAGCCCAAAAAATGTGGAGAAAAGAAACGAGGAAGACCAAGAAAATATGCCCACGAACCAGAAATTGGTGTAGGGATTAATGTAACAGACGATGATCTGAAAATTTTTAGAATTTCCATAGCCAAATTTTACAACAATGACAAACAGAATTCTTTAAGGACTACTTATAAATTAATGATTAGGGAATATTATTCATCAGATATTCGTTATGACGAAAATGGTGTAAAAAAATCCCTATTAATTCCCCCCGAACTTAGGCCGACATTCACTCAATTGAAATATTGGTATGAAGTCGAACTATCAGATATCAAAAAAAGCATTACAGAACGAAAGGGAGCGAAAAGATTTGCTTTGGAGCATAGAGCAATTCTAGGAACATCTAAGATGGAAACCATTGGTCCCGGTTCTAGATACCAAATTGATGCCACAATTGCAGATGTATATTTGGTTTCCAAGTACAACTCTAACTGGATTATTGGCAGACCAGTAATTTATGTAATCATTGATGTTTTCAGCCGAATGATTGTGGGGGTTTATGTTGGTTTAGAGGGGCCTTCTTGGACAGGAGCAATGATGGCTCTAGCTAATGCAGCCACAGATAAAATACAGTTTTGTCAGGAATATGGCATTAATATTTCCTCTACGGAATGGCCTTGCCACCATCTGCCAGATGCAATTTTGGGCGACCGAGGCGAACTTGCAGGGATGGCAGTAGAGACATTAATCCCAAATCTCAATGTCCGAATTGAAAATGCTGCACCTTACCGTGCTGATTGGAAGGGTTTAGTAGAGAGGTACTTCCGTACAATTCATGGTCATGTCAAACCATTTTTACCCGGTTATATAGACACAGATTTTAGACAAAGAGGGGGGCGAGACTATCGTCTTGATAGCAGAGTTGACATAGAGCAGTTTACTGAAATTATTATCCACTTAATTCGCTATCACAATAATCATCATTACCTGGCCAGTTATGATAGGGAAGAAATGATGATTACTGATAATGTAAATCCCATACCCATAGAATTATGGAAGTGGGGGATAGAAAATCGTTCTGGTAGACTCAGGACTTTTCCTGAAGATATCATCAAGCTAAATTTGATGCCAAGTAATAAAGCGACCATCACTGCTCGTGGCATCAAATTTAAGGGAATGTATTACAGTTGTGAAAAGGCATTGAAAGAATTCTGGTTTGAAAAAGCTAGAAGTAATTTGCTCTCCAAATCAGATAAATTATTAGATATTTCTTACGACTATCGTAAACCCAATTTTATCTATGTCCGCTCTCCTGATGGTAGAGATTTTGAGAAGTGCTTTCTTTTAGATCCAGAAGAGCGTTATTCTCAGAAAAATATACATGATATTGAATATTTACTCGCTTATGAAGAGTGGCTTTATCAGAAAAGTCAAGGCAATGAACTTCAAGCTTGTGTTGACTTAATAGCTGACATTGAAAATGTTGTCAACAGAGCTAATGATTTAGCCTCTGTAACTGTTGATAATAGGGTAAGTGATAACCAAAAAGTTGCTGGGATTAGGGGAAATAGAGCTTCAGAGAAGGCTAAACGGCGCGACTATGAGGGGTTCGAGTTAGCTAAGACAGAAACTCCTATTCCTGAGACAGTTATGCCGAGCAAAAATTCGGACTCTAAAGAAAATAAATCATTACAGCCTGACCATTTGGAGCTTCTGAGAAAGAAGCGCCAGGAGCATTTTAATGAACATAGAGAATGAGTGGGAATGGGTTAAAATTCCCAACGGGGAATGGGCTGCTGTTGCTAAATACAGAGACCACAAGTTGTCTGAATATAATACAAATCCAATAATTCGCTCTCTTCCTCCTATCTTTTCTAGAGAGAAATTTGTTGAGTATGTGACACGACTTCCGACGTGCAAATCTTCAGAAAGAGAACTAGAGCCTCAGTACAGATTTCACTGTATTGAGCGACTATCGAGATATTTTGACCCATTGAATAAAACCGTTGATTTACAACAGGTAGTTTGCGTATTAATTATGCAAGGTTATCTGAGGCGAAATCCTTTGCAACCAGAATATGCACTGCGTAGCGGTCAAATTTATCAGGCGGTGCTTTCTGGAGGAGGTTTTAACTTAGAGGAGTATGTAGATGTTCCCACCTCGGCATCTGGGTTGACAATCATTGGGCCGTCAGGAATAGGCAAGACAACCAATCTCCTAAATATCCTCTCTTTATATCCCCAGGTGATTGTCCATCCAGCTCATAGTGTTTACCAAATTGTTTGGTTGAAAGTAGACTGTCCCCATGCCGGTTCTTTGAAGGGTTTGTGTATCGACTTCTTCAGAGCCGTTGACAAATTACTCGGCACTAATAACTTCCAAAAATTTGGGGTAAAACGCAACTCTGAGGATTATATGCTGGCTCAAGTTGCCCAAATTGCCCACACTCAACATTTAGGAGTTTTAGTTATCGATGAAATGCAAAATTTAGTAGCAGCCAGAAGAAATAGCTCCGAAATGTTGAATTTTTTGGTGAAAATGGACAATATTATTGGAGTCCCAGTAATTCGCGTTGGTACAAATGAGGCTTTCCCAATTCTTCAAGGTAATTTTAGAAATGCGAGAAGAGGTGTGGGAGAAGGGGGAGTAATTTGGGACAGGATGGAAAACAATCGGGAATGGAACTTTTTTATCGAAGGAATGTGGGAGTTTCAGTGGACAAAACAATATATACCGTTAACTGCAAATATTACCTCGGCTCTATATTATGAAAGCCAAGGAATTATTGATATCGTCATTAAACTCTATAAAATGGTGCAATGGAGAGCTATTGCTTTAGGGAGCGAAGTAATCACTGTTGACTTGATTCACGCTTGTGCTGCTGACGGTCTGCATCTAGTTAAACCAATGTTAGATGCTATTAGGTCTGGGGATGAAAAATGGATGATGAAATACAAAGATATTGCTCCATTGGACACAAATCTATACCGCAATAAGTGCTTGGATTCTCTTGAAGAAACAGATTTAGAAGAAGTGAGAAGATTAGCACGCTCATCACAGAGGATGGGTCACATATCAGCAACGCTACGTCATGTAATTATTGAACTGATTAATTTAGATGTTCCACCTGCTACGGCCAAGAGTTGTGCCGAAAAAGTTGTTGCTTCTCATAGAGAAGATGCAGATAAAAAAGTGCTAATTAAAGAGGCTTATAAACTAGCTTTGCAATGCGGTAATATTTCAGCAGAGCTAGTTCAGCATCAAGAACGAAAAATAAAACTTCAACCGAAGTATCAGGAGAATGATATCCGAGTTATTGTTGAAAATGCGAAGAAAAATCAAACTCCAGCTTGTGAAGATTTGAAAGCTTTGGGGATTATTAAAGATCCACTCAAAGACTTTTTTATTGGTGAGTAGTATATGCTCAGTTTTTTCCCTACGCCTTACCCAGATGAGATTTTATATAGCGTGTTTGCACGTTATCATGCCAGAAGTGGTAATATAAAGCCTGATGAAACGTTGCAAGAATTGTTCAATTCCCGGAATACTATAGTTAGGCCGGACTTACCCTATAACTTAACCTATTTAATTAAAAATCTTCCGTTGCTTTCTCAACATACGGTAGAAAGTCTAATCCAAAAACATACACTGTACCCCATGTATGCAGTCTTTATGCCTGACAGCAAATCAGCTATTCTGGGTTACATGAAAGGAGAGTTGGGGACATATATTTATAGAGGAATAGCAAGCTCGGTTTATCTGCCAAAATATTTTAGGTTTTGTCCAAAATGCCTTTTTGAAAACTTGCATACATTTGGCGAGGCATATTGGCATCGACTTCACCAAACACCTGGTGTTCTTGTCTGCACAATTCATGATGTTGTCTTAAACGATAGTATTGTACCTATCTGGAATAATAAGTGGTATCAAGTTGGTATTGCTAGTTTGGAAAACTGTCCTATATCGAATGTAACTAAAAATTACAGTGAATCCACTAAAGAGTGGTTACGCCTAATTGCATCTGATATTGAGTGGTTAATGACCTGTGACTTCAAATCGCTTCCTTCTAAGGAATTAGATTGGTTTCATATCCAATATATAGTTTTATTGATTAAGAGAAATTTAGCGACTCTAGACCGTCAGGTATATGAGCAAGGTTTACGACAGAAATTTTTGTCTTTTTATGGAAGTGAATTTCTTGAGGCTCTTGGTATAAATGTCAGTAATAATAACATAAATTTATTTAAAATTTTTCGATTACATTTGGAGGTTTTTGACCCGGTAATGCATCTGCTAATGATTAGATTTTTGAGGAATTCGCCTTCAACATTTTTTGCTCGTAAATCTAAATATAAACCTTTTGGTAAGGGGCCTTGGCTTTGTCTAAATCCTGCTTGCGAACACTATCTCCATTCTGTAGTTACGAAGTTAGTCATGCTTTTAAGCAATGATCTAAATTCGACCTATTCTTATATAAAAAATCCTATAGGCACTTTTGAGTGTGATTGCGGTTTTCAATATAGTAAGATTGGCGTGAATTTGACTAAAGTTGATAAGTTTCGATTTGAAAGAATCGTGACGTTTGGTCAATTATGGGAACAAAAGTATTTGGAATTAAATGTTGTTGATAGACGAAATTTTCAGCAAGCTGCGTACAACCTTAGTTTTAATTATAGCAAGAGTCCAACGACTATGTTGCGTAAGCTAGAAGCTTTGTGGAAGTCTTTGAATGATAGTGTAGAAAAAGACTCCGGTTAATCAGACCCTATATTGTTGAACTTTTTTATTCAAAAAATCGACCCGCGCTCTTCTACATTGCTAAACTGAACTCAACTGAGGACAGTTATTGTTCAACTTTATTTTTCTGGTATCTGTGATGGATAACCAAAAATTAAGGGTTGTAGCTCTTGAAATTGTTGAACTTTATTATTCCTCTACAGCGTATTATTTTGAGGCTGTGTGATGACGTTATCACGTACAGACGCAGGTGTAGATACAGAAGAATTAGGGGTTGCGATCGCTCAGTTATCACCGGAACAACTAGCGGTGATTAAAGCAACAGTCGAAGCGGTGGTACAGGCAACTGGCACACCCAAAATCACTGGGGCGGAAACTACCAGCGAACTGTTTTCTAGTTGGCTCACCAGTAGGGAGTCAGAGCAAACTGTACGGGCATACCGAAATGACGTGATGCACTTTGTTCAGTGGCGACTGGGCATTGACTATCCAGACTTAGATAATTTAAACCTGCACACCACCACCAAAGAAGATGTGGACAATTACAAAGCCCACCTACTTAAAAAAGAGAAAACAGGGGAAATTGCGCGTGCTTCCGTTCGCCGTCGCCTTGCTTCCCTTAAAAGCTTTCTGCGCTACGCTTGCGATGTAGGCTACTTGCGGGCAAATCCTACAATGTTGTTGAAAGTACCTCCGGAGCGCAAAAAGATTAAGGAGCGCACCCTGACTGAAACTGAGATTGAAATGCTATTCGACGCAGCTGCACAAGTTGTAGAACAAGCCCCCACTCCTCACAAAAAGATACAAGCGCAACGCAACCAACTAATTCTGGAGCTTTTTTACTACGGTGCTATTCGGGTAGGTGAGAGTGGTTTAACCTGGGCTACCATGCATTCAAATCAGTCTGGGCTACCTTACATCAAAGTGGTAGGCAAAGGAGACAAGGAGCGCGATGTTCCCATACCAATAGAACTTTACCAATACCTTTTGGCTAATCGACAACATACTAAAGACAAAACCGAGCCGCTTTTCACAAGCCAGAAAACGGGTGAACCCATCGGCGATCGCCACATCCGCCGCATCATCAAATCCATTGCCGAAGTAGCAGGGTTAAGTCGCATCCCCTCCCCACACTGGTTGCGACACAGCCACGCCACCCATGCTGCGAAAAACACGCCTATTCACGTCATCACCAAAACTCTGGGACATTCATCTGGGAAAATTACGATAGACAATTATCTACACGCGGGTGAAGATGAGGCTAGCTCTCTTAACCTCAAACGATATCGCCAATAATAGTACTAAAGCAAGTTTGGGGAGAATCTCACGCTTTGATACTATCTCTTAGAATTATTGCTGTCTCCTCAGATCATACTCCCGACTTTCTCTGTTGAGCAAGCATAGCAATAGTGTGGAGGTGTAGAGTGGCTTTTCGTATCCTTTCTTTTGTGCCTGCTGTAGGCGATCGCCTGGAGCATAGTCCATCGCTCCCGTCACAAATTGTGTTGATATATGACAATTATGACAAAAATGAACACAATTAATACTCAGTAAATTCCACCCTTCTGCCAAACCTTGTAAAATCAATACGTCGATATCAAAAATGATATCAAATGCCTGAGCAAAAGTCCCCACCCAGCGAGATGATCCGCGTACCCGTTCCACTAATTGGGGTGGTTCGGCGACTATCCAAACTACATCGACAAGGACATACAATTGCCTTGCTGCAAGCTTTAGAGGAATTACTAGGAGAATTTGATAGCAAAAATGATATCGATCTGACAGCAGGCAGTAAATCAGTTAAACAGCTAGAGAAGCAGCTGTTGAAACTGGAATCCCATCTTGCCAGTCAAGGCTCCTCGGTGGAAACAAAACTTGAAGCCATCACCAAAAAGCTGGAGCTAATCGAACGAGCAATCGCCTCTGGGAGATTGAGCAACAGCAAAGGGCGAAGACAAGCGTACCCGTCGTACCAACAAACACAAGTTGAACTACAGCCCAGGACAAACGAAAGTCTTGCTCCAAGACTCGGTGTTAGTCCCCAAAGCCTGATTGCAGAAAGAGAAAACAAGAGCGCCAAAGAATTTTTGAGTTGGTCACGTAACCGCGACCCAATGAGCGTGGGTTGGGAATGGAATGCTCTTGACGAACTGTATCATCCGCTCAGGTGAAACAGGCATTCACATTTCTCTTGTAGTGACACGATAGCTTTAAGAATAAGTTAATAACTAGGAGCTTGAGGTGCAGCGAAAAATCGAATTAAAAAGAGGCGTTGATAACACATCTGTTGAAGCATATTTGGTAGATTTAGGACAAAGACACGTTGATAATTATGTCAATGATTGGGTCGAAAAATTAAGGTTATTTACTCAAGAAGATAAATACTGGGACTGGATATTTAAATTAAGATATATTGCTAATCAAGCAAATCTTGAAGGTTATGCAGTTGAGTGCGAAAACACAACTCAAGGATTAATGATAGTAGAAACACAAATGCACGGTTCCCGGTTGAATATTGGTAAGAGACTAGTTTATGTTGATGGTATTGCAACTGCCCCCACTAACCGAATTGAAATTCAGCATCCGCCTCAATTCAAAGGTGTTGGTCAAGCACTTTTAAATTTCGCCAGAATTAGAAGTGTTGAGCTTGGGTATGAAGGTAGAGTTGGGTTGCATTCTTTACCAAGGTCTGTAGGATTTTATGAAAAACAAAATATGTTTAACTGCGGGTCTGAAGAAGAATACGATAATTTGGTTTACTTTGAGTATGGTGTATTGAGACGGAGAGCAGGTGAAAATTTATGAATCATCAACAGCAAAATAATAATTCTCAGGTGAATGAGCCAGTAACAACCCAAGAAGCTATAGATTTACTTTTTGGTGAAGGATGGCTCGATGAAGCTGTTCGTATCGAAGATGAAGCCAATTGCACTGTTGGTGCTGGTTTGGATTGGGGTAATGCACTACCACCTTTAATGCTTAACCTTCCTTTATTTGGTCGCCTATCAACGCTGCGTGTATCACTTAACCGTGAAATCAGGCTAATAATTGAAACATGGGATTTAGGTGTAGGTACAAAAGCGGCAACAGAGACTGCAAGGAGACGCATTAAAGAACGGTTGTTATCTCCTGCGCCTGAGCTATTACTTTACTTAGAAGCAACATTGCTACAAGATGATTTATACGGTGAAGAGTTTATATCTAACCGCGAAGCTCTCAAATCACTACTTGCAGTACTTATTACTGATTCTGATAGGGCAGAAATTGCAGAGACGGCTGCTAATTCAATACGCGCACAAGTTATGTCGCAGGTGAATTTTTCCGAAAAACTTTCTGCTTAAATACTCAATGTAAAAACAACAATATTGCATCAAATTCATCAAAGGAGCAACCGCAAGAGTAGTAGATCCTCTGCGTCAATCATTAGCTTACTCCGCTAGAAATCCATACCAATATCAAAGATTTATATTTTATGTTTGGCGTAACCTGCGTTATTCAATTACAATAATCAGTGCATATATATCCTTTTTTAGAAGTTAAGAGTTCTTTAACTACGCAAATAAATTTATAAAGCAAACTGAATATATAAAAATTAAGTATATTATGATAAACATTAACGATATAATCAAAATTATTTTTGTGTAACCCAAAAGGACTGATTAATGACTAGCAAAACCCGCAGTCGCTATTCTTCAAACTGGGATACTATCGCACTTGAGGTCAAATCAAAATCCGACTGGAAATGCACGCGCTGTGGTATACAATGCTTACGCCCAACTGATAAAAGAGATGGGTTAAATCGTAGAGAACGCAGTATTAAAACTTTAGTAGTTCACCACTGGAATTATCTGCCCGAAGATAATCGAGTCGAGAATCTCGCGGCTTTATGCACGGCTTGTCATCTGCTGTTCCATACGCGACGACGGGGAAACATATCACCAGGACAACTATCTTTGTGGTAGAAAAGCCAGTGGTTAAAGACAAATCAGTAGTAGATAGTTATGAGAAAGGTAAAAAATAAATATTATCTTTCTAAGTCAAGATCGCAACATTTGCTGACGCAATAACTTCATTGAAAAATTGAAGTTGTATCGACATGAAAACTACTACTAATTCTAATCTAAAAGCTAACAAAAAATTAGTAACCTCTGCCCAGCAAATTCAACAAATAAGCACCTTAATAAGCGAGGCAGATTACTACGACTACGAAGCAGAATTAGCACAAGAAAAGTCAGATTACTATCACTTGCGGTACGGGTACTAGATTCAATCTCCCTTCAAGCATCAACTCTTCCTAGTCAACAAGCAGTAGCAGGTAAATAGGTAACTGCTACTGGCTTTTCATATCAAAAAGTAAATTATGGCTCAAGCAATTGAACGCGAAATCAATCAACTCACGCTAAAAGAGTTAAGCTTAGATGCTGCTAAACTCTGGTCACAGATAGAAGAAGCAAGCGAGTTAGGCGAAGAAGGTAAAGTAGAACAACTCGTACAAGAACTTATGGGTGTTCAAGATGGTATCGAAACCAAAATTGATGCGATCGCCTGGGTAGTTGACCAGTTAAATCTTGATCTTGAAACCTGGGAAGAAAGAAAAGTGCGAGTAGCCGAACTCCACGACCGGGTAATTTCACGTCGTAAAACTCAACTTGAACAAATCAAGCGTACCCTGATCCATCTGCACGAGATTGGATTAATCAGTGACAAAAATATTGGTAAGGAAAGGGTAATTGAAATCAGGGATAACCCACCCAAAGTCGCTAACTTACTAGTAGAGGTAGACGATCAAGATTTTCCAGATGAATTTAGGGTTATTAAGTACCAAGCTAATAATAAGGCAATTCTTGAAGCCTATAAATCTGGTAAAGATATTAGCGATGTTGCTGAGATAACTATTGGGAAACAGGTACGGTTTAAGGTGCAATCAGCTACTAAGGGGCGCAACAAGAAAAACCACAACTAATGGCATACGCCTCAACCATATAAATCAAACACAGGTATATCCCATCATTTTACAAATATATCATCAAATGGTTAAGAGTCAAATCTTAATCATTTTTATTTTTTTAAAAAATATACCTCAATTTTAAATTTATTAAAAAGATCATCAAAACTTTGCTTATATTTAAAATCAGTGAAGATATAATCGGTAAAACAGTAAATATCAACTTTAGCAGCAGTAACTATACCAGACTAGGTACAAACATTGTTACGATAGGCTGGTAAATTTAACGTTCTTTGGTGTAGTTCAATAAGTAATTGCAATTGATTATGTATTTTCTAATTTTCAATTATCAAGATGATAATTGAAACTAGCTTTAAGTTTAATCTTCAGGTATGCAATCATCATAAATAAAAATTAAATATTAGCTATCGGGAGATATCTTCAAATGTCATATCATCAAAATCGAAGTATAGTTATCCGTAACGCTATTATCAACAGTTTGTTTATTATTTGGTGTTTAGTTTGGCGTACTGGTTTGGGGCTAACCTTTTTCATCATCTATGCTTCCCTTGGCTACATATATAACTGGCCATTCTACCTTCCCATTTCGATTATTTTGGGATTTATCCCTTGGGGCTGGAAAGTGCAAGAAGAAAGAAGGATTAGAGAAGAAGAACAAAAAATGAGGAATTTGAAAAATCAAATTGGGGATGGTTTTATCTATGCCAGAGCCGAATCAAATGTCGAAATAAATTACAGGGCGGTTATTTTCCTTAAATCAGTGCTTGGTCTATTTATTAGCGGATGTTGGGGAATAATACTTGGCTGGAAAGCTATTTGGAATATGATACTACAGTTAGTTGATAATATTAGAACAGTTGTTAAATATATGTAGGGTGACATCTTTATCGAAGTAAACCAAGTCCAAAATATTTCATCACTGTTACACCATTAATTTATTATCGATTCTTTTATTCAGAGTAAATTTACACAAGCTCACGCTTTGATATAAATAGAAAGCTGGCATACCGCTTCATTAAATAGCCAGTTACTAGTTATATCAACAGGAGTTAAAACAATGGAATTAGCACAGTATATGCTAACAGGGCTTCTCTACATTCTTATTTACGGATTTTCTACTCTCTTCATTTTCCAATTCTTGCTAGAGATATCTGTCGCTTTTGAAAAGCACTGCAATTGCACTACATCCATAAAACCCACTGTAAGTAAAATCGAAAATTTAACTGATAAATCCAAACTGCGGATATCTAACAAAAATCAAGGATCTACAAACAAACATATCACTGTTGAACAGTTAAGGAAAAGATGCTCAGAAGCTGGAATAAAATGGAGTTATGCTATTCAAGTATCTAAAACTGGCAAGAAACGACATCTCAATCGAGAAGAAATGTTAATAGCTCTAAACAAGATGAAACAGTCAGCATAATAAAAATAGAAACTGATAGTAATTACTTTTATTATCAGTTTATATAAAATGGACAAGTATTGTATTTGTTGGCGAATAAAAAATTCTAGTAAAGACGCATCACCCCTAATTTTTAATCATCCAAATTCTAGACAAGAAGCAATGATAAGAGGTGATTATGGAGAGATGGAATTATGGGATAACCTAACTGCTGCTCAAGCAGAAGTAAAAAAATTTAATCACAGATATCCCAATCTTTTCTTTTGGGTAAAAGAACCAAATGTCAAATAATCATCCCTACAAAATTATTCCTGATAGAGTTATCAAACTAGCAGAAAACCAGATTTTTGTATTTGGCAGCAACACACAAGGAAGACATGGTGCTGGAAGTGCTTTATTTGCGCGACAGTACTGCAATGCAGAATACGGTAATCCCCAAGGACGACAAGGACAATCCTGGGCGATCGTAACCGACTTGAAGCTATGATTGTTCGTACTTGCGATCGCGCCCTTGAGTGGGGTTACAAACGCATTCAGTTCTATTCAGGTATGGCATTGGGAGTTGATACCGCAGCAGCCGAGATCGTCTTAGGGCTGAAGGAGAAATATTCCATAGAAATCCCCGCTGTTGTCTTAGCATAAGCTACATATCTGGCGAAAGTTTTGGAAACTAGCTATCTCCTAACAAGCAAAACTTTCTTCATTGCCATACAAATACTAAAACTACCTTGACAGATAGCTAGCCTAAACCTAGTAATTTTGAAATTAATGGCAATAGTTTATTACAAGCTTCAAATAAACTGGCTGTACTAGGTAATATGGCTATCGTTCCTCTCAACATCGTAAGAGCATTTTTCGCCACCTTTTGCATTGCTCCTTCTTTTGGCTTTTGACCTGATTCTGCTATGGCTTTTACCTGCTCTAGCGCAGTAACTTTATCATCATCGCTCAAATTAGTATCCGACTCGATTGCTTCTTGCAATTGCTTTAGCAGTTCTGCTAGTTTTGGTGCTTCTGGCGTATCAGACTTCTCAAGCTGAGCAATAGTAGTAGTAACAGTGCCACTGATGTCACCACCAGCTGTACCAGTTATATCTTTACCTGCTACACCACTAATATCACCACCTGCAACACCAGTGACATCACCTCCAACATTACCAAAATGGATTGGATTACTTTTGTCTGACATAGTATCTCCTTGGTTATTATAAATTCCTGCAACAATGCCACTATTATATTTAACATACGTAGTTGGACGATTTTTTGCTTCTTCTACCATATTTGTAACTATTTCTAAAATTTCTGTATTATCAGGTAATATTTTTTGAGGATCTGCTAAATCTAAGCTGAGTGTTTGATTGTACTCGTAATGATATTCATCTTTTAGTTGTTGTTCATCAATAGAGCGCGAAGATTTAACTATTAAATTTATTCCATATTCTGTTCTTCTTATTCCTACTATTTCAAGCTGAGTACTGTAATTTTTGGATAGACTTTCAATAACCTGAAGAGCAACTTTTGGGTTCATATCAAAGTCATTGTAAAGCTCGATAGTGTCTAAGATAGTTTTAATAAAGTTTTTGAATTCTCCAGGTTTAAATTTTCCTCTTGGTGGCATTTGGTCAATTTTGCTACCGTTTTCAGATAACTTCATGAATATCGAATCACATTCAATATCCTCAAGTTTAGTTGTCTTAGTCACCAGCCAGCCTTCAATACAAGCTTCGGTTAGTTTAGCTCCAGTTAAATCAGCACTCTCAAATTGTGTACGTACAAGAATAGCTTGTTTTAAATTTGCTTCTTTAAGAGATGATTGATAGAAGTTTGTACCTATAAATTGATAACCAGTTAAATCATATCCATCTAAATTAACTCCTTGTAAAACTTGATTATTAAAATTTTTTTTTACTGAATCTTTAGGCACTGAATCTTTAGGCGTTATTAATAGTTGAAGTAATTCTGGATTTTTAAGATAGGTTGCGCCAGGAAGAATACTGTCTAGTTCTTTAGCTTTGTAAAAGCAAGTGCGGGTTAAATTGGCTTCTCGGAAATCTGTACTTTTTAAGGTAGCGTTTTGAAAATTAGCTTTAGTTAAATTGGCGTTATAAAACTTTGTACCGCCAATAGCTGCAATTTTCATTGCAGCTTTCCGAATTACAGTATATTTTTCGTCCCCCTTAAATGATTGACTTGCGATGTAAGAGCTTAATAAAGCAAAAAATCCAGATCCTAAAAAACTTCCAACTGCATTGGTATAGGCGAGTGCGCCGCTATCAAAGTCGCTGAGTCCATCAAAGAGATAATTTGCATTGACATAGACAGTATAGATTGCTGCTCCGGCTCCGGCTCCGGCTCCGGCGAAAGTAACAACTTCGACGAAGACTCTGGCTGTTGCTGTAGCTATTGCTATGGCGAATGCTCCAGCAAAGGTAACGGCTACGGCTGCGGCGAAGACTACGACAAAGGTGACACCGAGTGCGAATGCAGTGGGGATGGCATTCGCAAAGTCTCCACTAGCGATAAGTACTAAGAAACCGAAGCCGAAGCTTATGGCAAAGACTTGGGCGAAGTTTTCGGCTAAATTTAATCCTTTGTGGATTATAGTTCTACGGAAAATAATTAGAAAAAATAAAATCACTACGCCTAAAAGTAGATTAGGCAAGTCTAATCTCATAGTAGTTGCAAGTAATCCAATCGCAGCGGGAAAATATGCTGAGATCGCAGATAGTAGAAATGAAGCAACAAGTAGAAAAGCAATCCATCGTTTCTGCAACCCAGCTTTTGCGCTACTAAAATTAGCCCCTTGTACATCTTCACTACTAAAATTGACCTTTATATCTATAAAAATTGCATTAGTAAAATTAGCACCTCGTATATCCGCACTACTAAAATTAGCCTCTACAAGTTTTGCATTAGTAAAATTAGCACCTCGTATATTCGCCCCCCTAAAGTCACTACGTGTCAGGTCTTTACCCTCAAACGATTTACCACTCAGGTTTTTACTCTTAAACGACTTACTGCTGAGATTTTGTTCGTGGGAAATGTCGTCAGGCATAATTTTATATGTAAATGAAGATTGATATTCATATACACTTAGATTATGAAATATTTCGTGCAAAAATGCGAATTTTTACTTAAAAACGTTCATTTAGCCAGGGTTATGCCAAAACCCTTGTCACACATCGAGAGCGTAATCGACCACGGGGAGGTTGCAATTTTTTCACCTCCTTAGTTTCTTCTCTGACCAAGATAGCCTTGACGGTAATCACTTTTCTTTAGTCTGGAAGCTTGACGCGCAGACCACTGACGCATAGGAGTAACTTTCTCTACATGAAGTAGCTGATGGCGATAAGTATTATTATCTGTCAGTTGGGCGATCGCACCAGCAATAAATCGAGCGCAGCGTTCTGGTTGAGATGAGACTTGGGTTGAGTCGATGAGGGATATTATTCCCCGCACCTCTCAGTTAGATCCGGACGT